>NC_008260.1:407500-1607500 GCF_000009365.1 Alcanivorax borkumensis SK2
CCCAAAGAGTAACGGAGGAGCACAAAGGTACCCTCAGCACGGTCGGACATCGTGCAACGAGCGTAAAGGTAGAAGGGTGCTTGACTGCGAGACCTACAAGTCGAGCAGGTGCGAAAGCAGGTCTTAGTGATCCGGTGGTTCTGTATGGAAGGGCCATCGCTCAACGGATAAAAGGTACTCCGGGGATAACAGGCTGATACCGCCCAAGAGTTCATATCGACGGCGGTGTTTGGCACCTCGATGTCGGCTCATCTCATCCTGGGGCTGAAGCCGGTCCCAAGGGTATGGCTGTTCGCCATTTAAAGAGGTACGCGAGCTGGGTTTAGAACGTCGTGAGACAGTTCGGTCCCTATCTGCCGTGGGCGTTGGAGATTTGAGAGGAGCTGCTCCTAGTACGAGAGGACCGGAGTGGACGAACCTCTGGTGTTCCGGTTGTCACGCCAGTGGCATTGCCGGGTAGCTACGTTCGGACGGGATAACCGCTGAAAGCATCTAAGCGGGAAGCCTCCCTCAAGATGAGATCTCCCTGGGAACTTGATTCCCCTGAAGGGCCGTTGAAGACCACAACGTTGATAGGCTGGGTGTGGAAGCGTTGTAAGGCGTGAAGCTAACCAGTACTAATTGCCCGTGAGGCTTGACTATATAACACCAAAGCAGTTACTCGGCTTATCGCCAGGTAACGCAAAGATACGGTGTGAGAGATAACTAACCTTGCAGTTGAATAGCAAACTTCTCGTTACCCAATTTGGCTTTGCCGGTGTGCAGTATTTACCTAGGTAAAACACCGGGAAGGCAACCTATTTGGTCCTCCTGATTTAATCAGGAAAACCAAACCAGATTGCCTGACGACCATAGAGTATTGGAACCACCTGATCCCATGCCGAACTCAGAAGTGAAACAGTACATCGCCGATGGTAGTGTGGGGCTTCCCCATGCGAGAGTAGGTCATCGTCAGGCTCTTAAATACAGAAAAACCCTCGTCGCGTCAGTGGCGGGGGTTTTTTTATTGGCGCCTGTCCGGGCAGCCTAAAATCAAATTATAACTATCGACGACCTTTTCTAACCTCGCCAGCTCTTCGACCATGTCAAAAAACTGCTTTTACTACACCTTTCACGAAAGAATCACTGACTAGCTACAAGCTGTTGAAAAGCGACGTGCGCCTCAGTGTCCTGAGGTGTGAAGCTATGGAGTGTTGTCGCGATGGGCGGAGATCAATTGCGGTTAGAGGTCCACTTCAGTCCTCCCTCTCTGGTCTTCCGGGCTGGCACGTCTCGCTTGGTCTATATCACAAGCCGGTCTACCAGATTATTCAAGAGCGTTAGCTTAATAATAGGAGAGTATGCGGGGCTAAATTGTATTCAGTTGCTTCCTTTCTAATGCGTTTCGTAATGTTCTTTTTTCAGTACCTGTAAGGCTCTACTCTTTGGTCCCGGAGATTGGTTATTTGTAAAGTAAACAAGCGTTTACATGATGTTTCAAGATAGTGCGGGGCTCCATAGTGATGAGGGAAAGTGGTATGGTTGCTTTTGTTGTTTTGGGATGGCAGTGAAGAAGGTGTGGTAGGAGAGGTGTTTCTGCGTGCCGCGGCCGTCTTCAGCGGGCTGATGCCTAGTCATTTGCTAAACACAGTTAACGGAATTCGCAGGATATGCCTGCTCCGGTTTGCTTTTAGCTGGCCGTTTCATTGGATCTTAAACTCGGGAAAGGTTAAGAATTATGATAACAGATAAGAGTACGATCACTCCCCTTAAGGCACTGGCTCGGCTCCGTTCGCAACAGGGTGACGCAGTAGCGTTTGTTCAGCCACTAGGTGGTGGCGAGCTGCGTGAATACACTTGGAAACAGGTAGATGAAGAAGCGCGCAAGATTGCGGCGTATTTGCAATCTATCGGGATGCAGAAAGGTGACCATGTTGCGCTGGTTTCTAAGAACTGTGCTGAGTGGATTATTACCGATGTGGCGATTTGGATGGCAGGAGGCGTTAGCGTTCCTTTATACCCAACCCTTGTGGCTGAAACCGTGCGCCAAATTCTGGAGCACAGCGAATCCAAATTCCTTTTTGTCGGCAAGCTTGACGACTGGGACATAATGAAAGCCGGTGTACCTGACGGTGTTCAGCAGATCGCCTTGAGTCTAGCTCCTGCAGATGTGTTGAAGGACTTCCCGAAGTGGCCAGATATTATCCGTGACACGGCACCTTTGCTTGAAGTAAACGCTCCGGCCCTGACCGACCTCGCTACCATTGTTTACACTTCGGGGACCACAGGGATGCCGAAGGGGGTAATGCACGATTTTGAAGGTCTTTCCACTGTGGGGGAAAAGATGATCAAACTGTATGACCTGAAGCCGGACGGACGCATGATCTCTTATTTGCCGCTATCTCATGTGGCTGAGCGTGTTGCTGTGGAAATCGCTGTTCTCTATGTGGGGAACAAAATTTTCTTCGCCGAATCGCTTGATACCTTCGGTGAAGACATCAAGCGTGCGCAACCGACGGTCTTTTTTGCTGTGCCCCGTATCTGGTCTAAGTTTTATCAGAAAGCTTCTGAAGCGCTGCCACCGAAAAAACTGAATCTTTTACTGAAGATTCCAATCGTCAATAAGATTATCAAGAAGAAGATACTTGGTGCCATGGGGCTGGATGAATGCCGTATCGCGTTGTCAGGGGCTGCTGCGCTGTCCCCCGAGATTATTGCCTGGTTCAAAAAACTGGATCTAGAAATTCTTGAAGGGTACGGCATGACAGAAAACCTGGCTTGGTCGCATTCTACGGAAGAGGGTGATCAACAGATTGGTTGGGTTGGTACGCCCAATGACGGTGTTGAGTGCCGCATTGGTGATGGTGGTGAGATTTTGGTGCGTAGTGTGGGTAATCTGAAGGGTTACTACAAGCAGCCGGATAAAACAGCGGAAGATTTGACCGAAGATGGTTGGCTGCACACTGGTGATGTGGGCGAAATCGACGGTAAAGGTCGCCTGCGTATCACTGGCCGGGTTAAAGAGATTTTTAAGACGGAGAAGGGCAAATATGTTGCGCCGGCACCCATCGAGAATCGTCTGTCGACAATGCCTGGACTCGAATTAGCCTGCGTGATTGGTCAAGGTATGGGGCAGCCGGTGGCATTGCTCAATCTTACTCCGGAAGAGCAGGAGCGCTTGAGCAAGGATGGTGAGAAAGAGCGCTTCAACAAGGAGCTGGAGAAGTTATTGGCGCGCGTCAATGAAGAGCTGGACCCGCATGAGCGTTTGACCACCCTAATCGTGTGTAAGGATGCCTGGACCGTTGAAAACAACCTGATCACGCCGACGCTGAAATTGAAGCGTAACGAAATCGAAAAACGTTATGGCGATGCAATTGTTCGATGGTCTAAGACCCGAGGAGTGGTTTGGGAAGCGTGAGCGAGATGAAGGAGGCGGACCTAGCGTTGGTTCGCCTTCTTTCTGACGGTTCCTTTCGTTCTGGCTCTGAGCTAGGCGATGAGCTTGGTATTTCGCGGGCGGGAGTCTGGAAGCGAGTGCGGCGGCTTACCGACTTTGGTCTTGCCCTTGAGTCTGTAAAAGGAAAGGGCTATCGGCTGGCTCAGCCTCTGGAGTTGATTGACCCAGACATCGTTAGGCGCCATTTGCATGGCGCTGCAGATTTACATTATCAGTGGGTGACAGGCTCTACCAATGCGGATGCATTGGCTCTGAGTGGCCCTGTTGTCCGTCCTCAAGTTTTCATTACCGAATGTCAGCAGGCGGGTCGTGGGCGTCGCGGTCGTGCCTGGCAGTCCCCTTTTGCGGCTAATCTTTATGCTTCTATTCGCTTCACGCTAAATGGTGGCTTTGCTGCCTTAGGCGGCTTGAGTCTGGCGGTTGGCGTTGTGGTGGGTGAGGCGTTGCGTGCGTTCGACCCCGCCCTTCCTGTTGCGCTCAAGTGGCCCAACGATTTGTTAGTGAATGGTGCGAAGGTTGGCGGCATATTGATTGAGCTGGCAGGTGAAATGGAGGGGCGGGTGGATGTTGTGATTGGCGTTGGGCTCAATGGTCGCATGACTGCCGCTCAGGCGGAGTTGATCGACCAACGGTGGACTGACCTAGCCACTGTGCTAACGGTGATGCCCTCGCGAACGGAGCTGGCAAGCCAGGTGATTACTCAGTTAATGGATATGCTGCCACTTTTTCAGGCGCAAGGGTTTGATGCCTTTAAGGGGGCGTTTGCAGACTTTGATGCCGTGTCCGGTAAAAAAGTGGTGGTCAGTGCTACAGGTCAGAATCTTGTCGGGGTTGCTGTCGGGGTGGCGTCTGATGGTGCGTTGTTGCTGGAAACTGACGATGGGATCCGTTCTCTTTATGGAGGAGAAGTGAGTTTGAGAATTCAATGATGCTGTTTGTTGATGTGGGGAATACCGCCATGAAGTGGCGCTACCGCGATGGTGATGTCATACACCAAGGCGGAGGGCGCCATGAGCGTGAGTGGTCACGAGTGGTTGAGCTCATGCTGAGATCATTAGTAGGCATGCCGAGTGAAATATGGGTGGCCTCGGTGGCTGGGCCGGAGGCTGATGAAACAATTGCTTATTACCTGAAGGAGGCTATTCGTTGCGAGCCCCATTTCTATTATTCTTGTCAGTCAGATTTTGGCGTGGAAAGCTGTTATCCAGAGCCGAGAAAGCTGGGAGTGGACCGTTGGGTGGCAATGATTGAAGGCTTTCAGCGTTATGGTGCCTCCATCATTATAGACTGTGGCAGTGCGTTAACTATTGATGCTGTTGATTCGCGCGGCACTTTTCTTGGTGGCTACATTGTGCCTGGCCTTGGGATGTTGCGAGGCGCCTTGCTGAGAGACACATCGGATGTGCACATTGAGCCGGGAATGGCGCAATTGGGATTGGGGCGGTCTACCGGTGAGTGTGTCCATAACGGACTCTTGCGCATGTCTGTGGCCTTTGTCACGGAGGTGGTGCTTGAACTGCGCCAAGTGCTTGATGATACTTGCAAAGTGCTAGTTACCGGCGGAGATGCCCCGGAGCTCATTGGTGCGTTTACGTTTGAGTTCCTGCATGCCCCTGATTTAGTCCTAGATGGATTGGAGCGGGTGGCGGCACGACAACAATAAATAATAAGGGGGCTGCTGTGCGGTGGATATTCTATAGTTTGTTAGTGATCAACTTGGTCTACGTAGGCTTTCAGTTGGTCGGATCGCTATCCCCCGAATCAGCGTCTCTGAATCTTTCTGAGCCAAGGCATGCGGATGATGAGCGGCTGCAATTGCTTGCAGAGCGGCCGCAGCCACGCAGTGGAGGCGAGGCCGGTGTGCCTAGTGGGAGTTTGTGTACGGTAGTAGGGCCTTGGAAAAATCAAGAAAGAGCTGAGGCGGGCGCCGTTCAGCTTAGAGCCATTGGCTTGGCGGGCAGCGTGCGAAGTTTGAGTGTGCAAAAGGATAGGCTTAATTGGGTCTATTTGCCCCCTTATGCGGGCAGAGCGCGGGCTCTGCAAGTATTGCGTGAGTTGCAGGATCATGGAATCGACAGCTTTGTAGTTAAGAATGGAAAAGATGCCAATGCCATCTCTCTGGGCTATTTTTCTAGTGCAGAATCAGCTGAAGGGCTTCGCGTGAAGATGCGGAATGCGGGTTACCCGGCGTTTGTTCGTGAAACGTCCCGCAATGTGACGGAGTATTGGCTGTATTTGTCTGATTCATCGGTTGAAAATAATCCTGACCTAAAAGTATTTCTTGAAGCAAATCAATCACTTAATGTTTCCAAAGTGTCCTGTCTCTGAGTTGCTGCGCAATTATTAGGCGTTTGTTGCCTAAGTGGATTGCGTCCCCCCATGCCTTTCTATAGAATTCGCAACCCTTGTGAGCTGGCGTAGCTCAGTTGGTAGAGCAGCTGATTTGTAATCAGCCGGTCGGGGGTTCGACTCCTCTCGCCAGCTCCAATTTATAAATGCTTGGTGGCTACTTGAAAAGAAGTTGACAAGTTATTGAAGTGTAAAGAGAATGTAGGCCCTTTTCTGGAGGGGTTCCCGAGTGGCCAAAGGGATCAGACTGTAAATCTGACGCGAAAGCTTCGGAGGTTCGAATCCTCCCCCCTCCACCAGATAAGTTGGTTTTGCTGTGCGGCAGTTGTCGCTAGGGAAACCAAAAGCCGGATTGCTGAAAGGCAAGCAAGGTTAGCGGGTATAGTTCAACGGTAGAACCTCAGCCTTCCAAGCTGATGGTGCGGGTTCGATTCCCGCTACCCGCTCCAAATCCGGAGAAGTTTGGCTGCCGCTAAGGTGGCATGAAGGTTATGCTCATGTAGCTCAGTAGGTAGAGCACACCCTTGGTAAGGGTGAGGTCACCGGTTCAAATCCGGTCATGAGCTCCAGTTTCCGGGCTCGGGTATATCCTGGGCCTGGCTTCATGTGTCTTGATGGTGCCAGGGTGGTCTGCAGGCATAGAATGCAGTCCTTAAATGTGTCTTTCTCGGGTGTATGCGCGCCATATGGCGAAAAAGCACAGCCAAATTAAGAGGTGAAGAGTCGTGGCTAAGGAAAAGTTTGAACGTAATAAACCGCACGTAAACGTAGGCACCATTGGTCACGTTGACCATGGTAAAACCACCCTGACTGCCGCGTTGACCCGCGTGTGTGCAGAAGTATGGGGCGGCAACGCCGTTGCTTTCGATGGTATTGATAATGCCCCGGAAGAGCGTGAGCGTGGTATTACCATTGCGACCTCTCACGTAGAGTACGATTCTCCAACTCGTCACTACGCCCACGTAGATTGCCCCGGTCACGCTGATTATGTGAAAAACATGATCACCGGCGCCGCGCAGATGGATGGCGCAATCCTGGTATGTTCCGCCGCAGACGGCCCCATGCCGCAGACTCGTGAGCACATCCTGCTGTCCCGTCAGGTTGGCGTACCTTACATCGTTGTGTTCCTGAACAAAGCGGACATGGTTGACGATGAAGAGCTGCTTGAGCTGGTAGAAATGGAAGTGCGTGAGCTGCTGAGCGACTACGACTTCCCGGGTGATGATACTCCGATCATTAAGGGTTCAGCGCTGAAAGCACTGGAAGGCGACACTAGCGATATCGGTATGCCTGCGGTGCAGAAGCTTGTTGAGACTCTGGATGAGTACATTCCGGAGCCAGAGCGTGCCGTTGATCAGCCGTTCCTGATGCCGATCGAGGATGTGTTCTCTATCTCTGGTCGCGGTACTGTAGTAACCGGTCGTGTAGAGCGTGGCATCGTTAAAGTAGGCGAGGAAATCGAAATTGTGGGCATCCACGACACCACCAAGACTACCTGTACTGGTGTTGAGATGTTCCGCAAGCTGCTGGACGAAGGTCGTGCTGGTGAGAACGTTGGTGTCTTGCTGCGTGGTACTAAGCGTGATGAAGTTGAGCGTGGTCAGGTATTGGCCAAGCCAGGCTCCATTAACCCGCATACCAAGTTCGTTGCTGAGGTATATGTCCTGAGCAAAGACGAAGGTGGCCGTCACACCCCGTTCTTCAACGGTTACCGTCCGCAGTTCTACTTCCGTACAACTGACGTGACGGGTGCATGTACTCTGCCGGAAGGAACCGAAATGGTAATGCCTGGCGATAACGTGCAAATGGACGTTGAGCTGATCGCTCCGATCGCCATGGAAGATGGTCTGCGCTTCGCGATTCGCGAAGGTGGCCGTACCGTTGGTGCCGGCGTAGTAGCTAAAATCACTGAATAAGTTGTTCGGTGGTAAGGGTGGCGGGCCTCGCTCGCTGCCCTGTTTGTTTTAGGTTTTTAGAGTTACAGGCCAGTAGTTCAATTGGTAGAGCACCGGTCTCCAAAACCGGCTGTTGGGGGTTCGAGTCCCTCCTGGCCTGCCAATTTTCCCAAAACTGCCACTAAGGTGGTGGGGTGCATCGTCAGATGAGCGAGAAAACAGAAGCGCGTTCCGGCTCTGCCGCCTTTGAGGCGGTGAAGTGGTTGTTGGTTGTGGGGTTTGTTGCTGCGGCCGTAGTGGGCAATAGCTATTTCTCCGACCAGCCGACCCTCTATCGAGTAATCGGTGTTGTTGCTGTTTCTCTGGTGGCGGTATTTGTTGCTCTGCAGACTGAGCAGGGCAAGGCATTCAATCAGCTGCGGAAGGACTCCTTGGTTGAGCTGCGCAAAATTGTGTGGCCGACGCGTCAGGAAACCCTGCAAACTACGCTGATTGTTCTGGTCTTTGTTGTGATTGTAGCCCTGTTGCTTTTTGTGCTCGACTGGATTCTCGGTGGACTTATGTCCTGGGTTATTGGCTAAGGGGTGAGCATGGCAAAGCGCTGGTACGTAGTACACGCCTATTCAGGTTTTGAGAAATATGTAAAGCGCGCCCTTGAAGAGCGCGTTAAATTGCGTTCTATGGAAGAGCTTTTTGGTGGCATTCTGGTTCCAACTGAAGAGGTGGTTGAAATCAAGGGTGGCCAGAAGCGTAAATCCGAGCGCAAATTTTTCCCGGGTTACGTTCTGGTGCAGATGGAGATGTGTGACGATTCCTGGCACTTGATCAAGGAAACCCCGAAAGTGATGGGCTTTATTGGTGAAGATTCGAAAAATCCGGGTCGCGTTTCACCGATTACCCAGAAAGAAGCGGATGCTATTCTGCGGCGCATGGATGATGCAGTAGAGAAGCCGAAGCCCAAGACGTTATTTGAAGCGGGTGAGGTGGTTCGTGTTAATGACGGCCCCTTTGCTGACTTCAATGGTGTGATCGAAGAGGTGAATTACGAGAAGAGTCGCCTGCAAGTTGCGGTGATGATTTTTGGTCGATCAACGCCTGTTGAGCTGGAGTTTGGTCAGGTCGAGAAAACCTGATAAAGCAGAGCGTTTAAATGAGGTGCCCCGGTCGCTGTAAAAGGCGGTCGGGGCGTTTTGACAACCTGAGGGGAGCCCGTTATAGACGCGGCGTTTGCACCCAAGGAGTCTTAAAATGGCGAAGAAAGTACAAGCCTACATCAAGCTGCAGGTTGCAGCTGGCCAGGCTAATCCTTCACCGCCGGTTGGTCCTGCTCTGGGTCAGCACGGTGTGAACATCATGGAGTTTTGTAAGGCGTTCAACGCCCAGACTCAGCAGCTGGATGCCGGGGCACCGGTTCCGGTTGTGATCACCGTGTACAACGATCGCTCCTTTACCTTCACCATGAAGACGCCGCCGGCGGCCTACCTGTTGAAGAAGGCAGCAGGGATCAAGAGTGGTTCCGGTGAACCGAACACCAAGAAAGTGGGCAAGGTAACCCGTGCGCAGCTGGAAGAGATCGCCAAGGCTAAAGAGCCTGATCTGACCGCTGCGGATATGGATGCCGCCGTGCGCACTATCGCGGGTTCTGCCCGTTCCATGGGCCTGGATGTGGAGGGTTAACCAATGGCTAAACTGTCTAAGCGTAACCGTGCCATCCGCGAGAAAATTGAAGCGGGTAAGCTGTATCCGGTGGAAGAAGCGGTTGCCCTGCTGGCTGAGCTTTCTGCCGTTAAATTTAAAGAGTCTGTGGATGTAGCGGTAAACCTGGGTGTTGACCCGCGTAAATCCGACCAGAACGTCCGTGGAGCCTCTGTCCTGCCCCACGGTACAGGTAAAACTGTCCGTGTTGCTGTTTTTGCTCAAGGCGCGAAAGCTGAAGAAGCAAAAGAAGCGGGCGCAGACGTTGTCGGTTTTGATGATCTGGCTGAACAGGTTCAAGGTGGCGAGATCAACTTTGATGTGGTGATCGCCTCCCCCGACGCCATGCGCGTTGTCGGCAAGTTGGGCACGATTCTTGGCCCTCGTGGTCTGATGCCTAACCCGAAGGTTGGTACCGTGACTCCGGATGTGGCTCAGGCTGTCAAGAATGCCAAAGGTGGTCAGGTCCGTTACCGCACCGATAAAGGTGGCATAATCCACTGCACGGTGGGTCAGGTAGGTTTTGATACCAATGCCATCAAAGAAAATGTGGAAGCGTTGATTGCTGATCTCAAGAAGGCCAAGCCATCATCCGCTAAAGGGACTTTCTTCAAGAAAGTAACGCTGTCCACCACTATGGGTCCTGGTCTGTCTATCGATCCGGCATCCTTGGTGATGTAATGAGTTTCGATCCTGCCGAAAGGCTGGATCAAAAGGGCTTTGATCCCGATGCCGCGTCACCTGTAGTGAGCGTTATCGGGGCGTCAAAGACCGCAGGTTTTCGGTGTGTTTTGGTGTCTGCCTTTATGAGGTAAGTAAACCGCCGAGATTAAGGGGTAACCGCCTGCGCAGGCGCGGTAGTTGTTTCCTGATTTGTTCAGGTTGTGGCTCCGCGATATTGGTCGGGAAACCGACCTTGGCGACCGCCTCAAAATCAGATCGTAGTCGATTTTGACGGTTAATGTTTGTGAATCCAGGAGGTACATCATGCCTTTGAATCTGGAGGACAAACGAGCGATTGTTGCTTCGGTAAATGCTGTTGCTGCTGAAGCGCTGTCTGCTGTGGTTGCTGACTATCGTGGTCTCACTGTTTCTCAGATGACTGAGTTGCGTAGTAAGGCCCGTGAAACCGGTGTGTACCTGAAAGTAGTACGGAACACGCTGGCGAAGTTCGCCGTGAAAGACACAGAATTCGAGTGTCTGAACGATGCACTGGTTGGCCCCACTGTTTTGGCTTTCTCCAAGGATGATCCGGGCGCTGCTGCTCGCCTCATCAAGGATTTCGCCAAAGACCATGACGCGCTGGAAGTAAAAGCTCTGGCCGTGGGTGGCGTAACTTATGGTGCTCAGGATATCGATGTCCTCGCCAAGTTGCCGACTCGCGACGAAGCAATTTCTCAGCTCATGTCCGTTATGCAGGCCCCTGTGGCCAAGTTTGTTCGTACCCTCAACGAGGTGCCTGGCAAATTTGTTCGTACGGTTGCTGCAGTTAAGGACCAGAAACAGAGTGCTGCCTGATTTTCAGGTTGCGTAACTACCCGATCTAATCGGATCGCCACAGTGGTGATTTAGGAGATTGAAAATGGCCGTTTCCAAAGAAGATATCCTCGGCGCTATCGCCGATATGAGTGTTATGGACCTCGTTGAACTGATTGAGGCCATGGAAGAGAAGTTCGGCGTAACTGCCGCTGCCGCTGTTGCTGCTGCTCCAGCAGCTGCCGGTGGTGATGCTGCTGCTGCTGAAGAGCAAACTGAGTTTGACGTTGTTCTGAGCAGCTTCGGTGACAAGAAAGTTGGCGTGATCAAAGCTGTTCGTGAAGTAACTGGCTTGGGTCTGAAAGAAGCTAAAGAGCTGGTTGAGAGTGCTCCTGCTCCTGTTAAAGAAGGCGCTACCAAAGACGAAGCCGAAGAGATCAAGAAAAAGATCGAAGAGGCTGGCGGTACTGCCGAGCTCAAGTAAGCGCATTGGCGCTATGCCTTTTCGCGTTAACGCGCAAAGGCGCCGGCTGGCAGCTTTTTGGCTGCCAGCCTTTTGTCGTTTCTGTATGAAGGGTTTCATGCAGAAATATCACCACAAGGTGATAGGTCAACAGCTGAGGAACGCAGATGGCATACTCATTCACTGAGAAAAAGCGGATCCGCAAAGATTTCGGCAAGCTTCCGAAAGTTATGGAGGTGCCTTATCTCCTGGCGATACAACTCGATTCTTACCGCAAATTCCTGCAGCAAGATAAGAGCGCTGAAGAGCGCCTGGAAGAAGGTCTGGAAGCCGCTTTCCGGTCGGTATTTCCGATCGCAAGTTATTCAGGAAATGCAGCGCTGGAGTATGCCGGCTACGAGTTCGGCAAACCCGTTTTTGATGTAAAAGAATGCATCATTCGCGGTACTACCTATGCGGCGCCATTGCGCGTGCGTATTCGTCTGGTGATTTACGATCGTGAATCATCCGGGGCGATTAAAGATATTCGTGAACAACAGGTCTACATGGGTGAGATTCCCTTAATGACCGAAAACGGTACCTTCGTTATTAATGGTACCGAACGTGTGATTGTGTCTCAGTTGCACCGCTCGCCTGGTGTTTTCTTTGACCACGATAAAGGTAAAACTCACTCTTCCGGTAAGCTGCTCTATTCTGCCCGGGTGATTCCTTACCGTGGTTCCTGGTTGGATTTCGAGTTCGATCCTAAAGACCAAGTCTTTGTACGGATCGACCGTCGCCGCAAGTTGCCGGCGACCATCCTACTGCGTGCGTTGGGGTATACCTCTGACGAAGTGTTGGAGATGTTTTTCGACACCAACGAAATCGCAGTGGAAGACGGCATTTACCGCATGAAGCTGGTGCCGGAGCGTCTGCGTGGTGAAACCGCGACCTTCGACATCCTTGCCGATGGTGAAGTCGTGGTGGAGCGTGGCCGTCGTATTACTGCACGTCACATTCGTCAGTTGGAAAAAGCCAACATCGAATATCTGGACATCCCGGCCGAGTACTTGCAGGGCAAGTATCTGGCTAAGTCGATCATCGATCAGGATACCGGTGAAATTCTGGTGGAGTGTAATACCGAGCTGACCGCGGAGACGCTGGAAAAGCTTGAGCAAGGTGGTATTACCGACTTTGAAACACTTTATACAAACGACCTGGATAACGGGCCGTTCATGGCGGACACCCTGCGGGCCGATCCGACTCGTACGCCGCTGGAGGCATTAGTCGAGATTTACCGGATGATGCGTCCAGGCGAGCCGCCGACGAAAGAGGCCGCCGAAAACCTGTTCAAAAACTTGTTCTTCACTGATGAGCGGTATGACCTGTCCACCGTTGGCCGGATGAAGTTCAACCGCCGCCTTGGTCGTGAAGATGAAACGGGTCCTGGCATTCTCTATGACGGTCGCTACTTTAGTGCGCGCTCTGATGAAGAAGGCAAGCAGTACTTCGAGCAGATGGGGGGGGAAACCTCCGACATCATTGATGTACTGAGAACCTTGGTGGATATCCGTAACGGTAACGGGGTGGTGGATGATATCGACCACCTAGGTAACCGTCGCGTACGTTCTGTGGGTGAGATGGCCGAAAACCAGTTCCGTGTTGGGTTGGTGCGTGTTGAACGTGCGGTCAAAGAGCGTCTTAGTCTGGCTGAATCCGAAGGCTTGATGCCGCAGGATCTGATCAATTCCAAGCCGGTGGCAGCCGCAGTGAAAGAGTTCTTTGGCTCTTCCCAGCTGTCTCAGTTTATGGATCAGAACAACCCGCTGTCCGAGATCACCCACAAGCGTCGTGTTTCTGCGTTGGGCCCGGGCGGGCTGACCCGTGAGCGTGCTGGTTTTGAGGTGCGTGACGTGCACCCGACTCACTATGGTCGTGTATGTCCTATCGAAACACCTGAAGGCCCGAATATTGGTCTGATCAACTCTCTGGCTACCTATGCCCGCGCCAACGAGTACGGTTTCCTTGAGTCTCCGTACTTGAAGGTGATTGACGGCAAGGTCAGTGAGGAAATCGAATACCTGTCAGCGATCGAAGAGGCCGAGTGCGTGATCGCACAGGTGGACGCGAAGATGACAGAAGAGGGCGGTTTCGAAGAAGACTTCGTTACTGTACGTCACCGTTACGAATTTACCGTGATGGAGCGGGACACCATTACCCATATGGATGTCTCCCCTCGTCAGGTGGTATCCGTGGCGGCGTCCCTGATTCCGTTCCTCGAGCATGATGATGCGAACCGGGCCTTGATGGGGTCGAACATGCAGCGTCAGGCTGTGCCTACCCTGCGTGCTGACAAGCCACTGGTAGGTACGGGCTTCGAGCGTCACGTTGCCCGTGACTCCGGTGTCTGTGTGGTTGCTACCCGTGGCGGTATCGTCGACAAGGTTGATGCATCGCGAATCATTGTGAAGGTTAATGATGACGAAGTGAGCGAAGGTGAAGCAGGTGTAGATATCTACAACCTGACTAAATACACCCGCTCCAACCAGAACACCTGCATCAATCAGCGTCCGCTGGTGAAAGTGGGTGACCGGGTTGCTGCACGCGACATCATGGCTGACGGTCCTTCTGTGGACATGGGCGAGCTGGCCCTGGGCCAGAACATGCGCGTGGCCTTCATGCCATGGAATGGTTACAACTTTGAGGATTCCATCCTCATCTCTGAGAAAGTGGTGAAGGATGATCGATTCACCTCCATCCACATTCAGGAACTCACTTGTATTGCTCGTGATACCAAGCTGGGTCCGGAAGAGATTACCGCTGATATCCCCAATGTGGGTGAGGCCGCGCTATCCAAGCTGGATGAGTCCGGTATTGTCTACATCGGTGCAGAAGTGGAAGCCGGTGACATTCTGGTGGGCAAGGTAACGCCGAAAGGTGAAACTCAGCTGACCCCGGAAGAAAAACTGTTGCGTGCCATCTTTGGCGAGAAGGCCTCCGACGTTAAAGATACCTCTCAGCGCGTATCTTCCGGCGTTAAAGGCACCATCATCGATGTGCAGGTCTTTACCCGCGACGGTGTTGAGAAAGATGAGCGTGCCCGTCAAATTGAGCAGGCTGCCCTTGAGCAGTTCCGCAAAGATTTGAAAGACGAGTACCGCATTCTCGAGCTGGATATTCTGGAACGTCTGCGTGCCGTCATGGTAGGCAAGAAGGTCAATGGTGGTGCGGGCTTCAAGCGCGGCACTGAGATGACCGGCGAGATCCTGGATGGTCTGGATGCCGAGAAATGGTTCGAACTGCGCCCAGCTGATGATGATGTCGCTGAGCAACTTGAGCGTGCTCAGCAGTATCTGGAGCAGCACAAAAAAGAGCAGGACGAACGCTACAAGGATAAACAGGCCAAGATCTCCGGCGGTGATGACCTCGCCCATGGTGTGCTGAAAGTGGTTAAGGTCTACCTGGCCATTAAGCGTCGCATCCAGCCCGGTGACAAGATGGCTGGCCGTCACGGTAACAAGGGTGTGATTTCTGTAATCATGCCTGAAGAAGATATGCCGCATGATGAGAACGGCGTGCCGGTGGATGTGGTCTTGAACCCGCTGGGTGTACCGTCCCGTATGAACGTGGGGCAGATTCTGGAAACCCACTTAGGCTGGGCTGCCAAGGGTCTTGGTGAGCGGATCGGCGAAATGCTGGCCGAGCAGAAGAAGATTGCAGACATTCGCGTCTTCCTCGACAAGATCTATAACCAGGCAGGCGCCGGCGGTACCCCAGAAGATCTGGATAGCTTTAGCGATGATGAAATCATCGAGCTGGCCAAGAACTTGGTGGGCGGTGTGCCTATGGCAACCGCGGTATTCGACGGTGCCAAAGAGTTCGAGATCAAGGAGCTGCTGGAGCTGGCTGGGCACGATCGCTCCGGTCAGGTGCAGTTATGGGATGGTCGTACCGGTGAAGCCTTTGATCGCAAGGTTACCGTGGGCTACATGTACATGCTCAAGTTGAACCACTTGGTGGACGACAAGATGCATGCGCGCTCCACTGGTTCCTACAGCCTGGTTACCCAGCAGCCGCTGGGTGGTAAGGCGCAGTTCGGTGGTCAGCGTTTCGGTGAGATGGAAGTGTGGGCGCTGGAAGCCTATGGCGCCGCGTACACCTTGCAGGAAATGCTCACTGTGAAATCCGATGACGTGAATGGCCGTACCCGCGTTTACAAGAACATCGTGGACGGTGATCACCGCATGGATCCGGGTATGCCGGAATCCTTCAACGTATTGCTGAAGGAAATTCGTTCTCTCGGTATCAATATCGAGCTGGAAAACGACTAAGTCAGTGGGCTCCGCCAGGTTGATGGCGGAGAGCTACTGGCTACCCGGGTTTAGGAAAGAATCTAGAGCGAAAGCTCACTACGGAGGACTGGCCTTGAAAGACTTGCTGAATTTGCTCAAAAGTCAGGGACAAGTCACGGAGTTCGACAAGATCCGCATCGCGCTTGCGCCGCCGGATCTGATCCGCTCCTGGTCTTTTGGCGAAGTGAAAAAGCCTGAGACCATTAACTACCGCACGTTCAAGCCTGAGCGTGATGGTCTGTTTTGTGCGCGTATCTTTGGTCCGATCAAAGACTACGAATGCCTGTGCGGTAAGTACAAGCGTTTGAAGCATCGTGGCGTTATCTGTGAAAAGTGTGGCGTAGAAGTCACCCTTTCCAAGGTGCGTCGTGAGCGCATGGGCCACATCGAACTGGCAAGCCCTACTGCACACATCTGGTTCCTGAAGTCTCTGCCGTCCCGTATCGGTTTGATGCTGGATATGACCCTGCGTGATATAGAGCGGGTCCTGTACTTCGAATCTTTCGTTGTGACCGAGCCAGGCATGACAACGCTTGAGCGTGGGCAGCTGCTTACCGATGAAGAGTACTTCGACGCCATGGAAGAATTCGGAGACGAATTCGAAGCCAAGATGGGTGCCGAAGCTGTACAGCAACTCCTGATGGAGTTGGATCTGGTCGAAGAGATCAAGATCCTGCGCGAGGAAGTGGAGTCCACGAACTCTGATACCAAGCTGAAGAAGCTGTCCAAACGCCTCAAGCTGATGGAAGCCTTCAAGGATTCCGGTAACGCGCCCGAATGGATGGTTCTCACCGTGCTGCCGGTACTGCCGCCGGATCTGCGTCCGCTGGTGCCGCTCGATGGTGGTCGTTTTGCGACCTCCGATTTGAACGATCTGTATCGCCGGGTAATCAACCGTAACAATCGCCTCAAGCGGTTGCTGGATCTGAGCGCGCCGGACATCATCGTGCGGAACGAAAAGCGTATGCTGCAGGAATCTGTAGATGCGTTGTTGGACAACGGTCGTCGTGGCCGTGCCATTACCGGTTCTAACAAGCGTCCTTTGAAGTCCCTTGCCGACATGATCAAGGGTAAGCAGGGCCGCTTCCGTCAGAACCTGTTGGGTAAGCGAGTCGATTACTCCGGTCGTTCCGTGATCGTGGTAGGTCCGACTCTCAAGCTGCACGAGTGTGGTCTGCCCAAGAAAATGGCGCTGGAACTGTTCAAGCCGTTTATCTTTGCCAAGCTGGAAGGGCGTGGTCTGGCGACCACCATTAAGGCGGCCAAGAAAATGGTCGAGCGCGAAACCGCTGAAGTGTGGGATATCCTCGCTGAAGTTATTCGCGAACACCCGGTTATGTTGAACCGGGCGCCAACCCTTCACCGTCTCGGTATTCAGGCGTTTGAGCCGGTGCTGATTGAAGGTAAGGCCATCCAGCTGCACCCGCTGGTGTGTGCGGCCTTCAACGCCGACTTCGATGGTGACCAGATGGCGGTGCACGTACCGCTGACCCTGGAAGCGCAGCTTGAAGCCCGTGCATTGATGATGTCCACCAACAACATTCTTTCGCCCGCCAATGGTGAGCCGATTATCGGCCCAACCCAGGACGTGGTGCTGGGTTTGTATTACATCAGCCGTGACCGTGTGAATGCGCAAGGTGAAGGCCATGTATTTGCCGACACCAAGGAAGTGATGCGTGCGCTGGGTAACAAGCAGGTGCACATCCACGCCCGCGTTAAGGTGCGTGTGCATGAAGTGGTGAAAGACCTGGAAGGTAACGTGGAAGAGCGTACCTTTATCGCCGATACTACCCCTGGTCGTTGTAAGCTGTGGGATATCGTGCCGGCGGGTCTGGGCTTCGACATGGTCAACCAGAACATGACCAAGAAGGCCATCTCCAAGCTGTTGAACACCTGTTACCGGATTCTTGGCACCAAAGAGACCTGTATCTTCGCTGACCAATTGATGTACCTGGGCTTCCGCGAAGCAACGCTTTCTGGTTCTTCCATTGGTGTGGAAGACATGGTGATTCCGGATGCCAAGTACACCATGATCGACGCTGCCGAAGAGGAAGTGCGCGAGATCGAGGAGCAATTTGCTTCCGGTCTGGTGACTCGCGGTGAGCGTTACAACAAGGTCGTGGATATTTGGGCTCGTACCAATGACCAGATCGCTAAGGCGATGATGGAAAACCTCCGTGTTGAAGTGGTTAAAAACCGCGACGGCAAGGACGAAGAGCAGGGCTCTTTCAACTCCATCTTCATGATGGCCGATTCCGGGGCACGGGGTTCCGCTGCTCAGATTCGTCAGCTGGCCGGTATGCGTGGTCTGATGGCGAAGCCGGATGGCTCCATTATCGAAACGCCTATTACCAGTAACTTCCGTGAAGGTTTGAACGTACTCCAGTACTTCATCTCTACTCACGGTGCTCGTAAAGGTCTGGCGGATACCGCACTGAAAACAGCGAACTCTGGTTACTTGACTCGTCGTCTAGTGGATGTGGCGCAGGATCTGGTGGTCAACCATATCGACTGTGGCACCGAAGAAGGTTTGCTGATGACGCCGCTGATTGAAGGTGGTGACGTGGTAGAGCCGCTGCGCGAGCGTGTACTCGGTCGTGTGGTTGCCCGTGACGTGATGAATCCTCTCAACCAGGACGAAGTAGCGGTTGAAGCCGGCACGTTGCTGGACGAAGTTTGGGTTGCGCAGCTGGAAACCATGGGTGTGGACGAAGTGCTGGTGCGCTCGCCGATTACCTGTGCGACTCGTTGGGGCGTGTGTGCGACCTGTTATGGGCGTGACTTGGCTCGTGGCCATCAGGTCAATGTGGGCGAGGCTGTCGGTGTTATCGCAGCACAGTCCATTGGTGAGCCGGGTACCCAGCTGACCATGCGTACCTTCCACATTGGTGGGGCGGCTAGCCGAGCGTCTGCAGTATCCAGCATCCAGATCAAACACGGCGGTAAGGTGCGTTTCCATAACGCCAAGCACGTGCAGCATAAGGACGGTCTGGTAATCGTTTCCCGTTCTGCTGATCTGGCTGTTGCTGATGAGCTGGGCCGTGAACGTGAGCGTTATAAGCTGCCCTACGGTGCCACGGTTACCGTGAATGAAGGTGATGAGGTTAGTGGTGGTCAGGTCGTTGCGACCTGGGATCCGCACACACACCCGATCATTGCGGAAGTGGAGGGTAAGGTGCAGTTCGGTGATATGGAAGAAGGTATCACTGTAAACCATCAGACCGACGAGCTCACCGGCCTGACCAACATTGAAATGCTCAGTTCCCAGAACCGTCCTTCAGCAGGTAAGGACATGCGTCCGGTTATCCGTGTGCTGGACAGCAAGGGCAAGCCCATCGTGATGCCCAATACGGATATGCCAGCCCAGTACTTCCTGCCGGGTGGTGCACTGTGTGGCCTGAAAGATGGCGCGAATATCGGCGTTGGTGATGTGATCGCGCGGATTCCGCAGGAGTCCTCTAAGACTCGCGACATCACCGGTGGTCTGCCCCGTGTTGCTGATTTGTTCGAAGCACGGAACCCGAAAGAAGCGGCAATCCTGGCTGAAAAGACTGGTACCGTATCCTTCGGTAAAGAAACCAAAGGTAAGGTTCGCCTTGTTATCACTCCGGATAATAGTGATGACAACTACGAAGAATTGATTCCGAAATGGCGTCAGCTCAACGTATTTGAAGGTGAGCGGGTTGAGAAAGGTGAGGTTGTCTCTGATGGACCGCTGAACCCGCACGACATCCTGCGCCTTAAAGGTGAGTCTGAGCTGGCCCGTTACATCGTTAACGAAGTGCAGGAGGTTTACCGTCTGCAGGGTGTGAAGATCAATGACAAGCACATTGAAACGATCATCCGCCAGATGTTGCGCAAAGTAGAGATCCTGGAAGTGGGTGAGTCTCACTTCATTAAGGGTGAGCAGGCAGAATATGCCCGCGTTATGGAGGAAATTGATCGCCTGAAAGCCGAAGACAAGATGCTGCCGCAGTACCAACGACTGCTATTAGGTATCACCAAGGCTTCCCTGGCGACAGAGTCCTTCATCTCTGCGGCGTCTTTCCAGGAAACCACCCGCGTTCTCACCGAAGCGGCGGTAACCGGCAAGGAAGACGACTTGCGTGGCTTGAAAGAAAACGTTGTTGTGGGTCGTTTGATCCCCGCCGGTACCGGCTATGCCTATCACATGGAGCGTCGTCGTCAGCGTGCGGATGCGCGCGGGCCAGAAGCGCCAACCATGGACGAGGTAGAAGCTGCGCTGTCAGAAGCTCTTAGCTCCTCAGGCGAGTAAGCTGAGCGTTTTCTTGACCGATAATGGCCTCCGCCAGCAGTGGCGGTGGCTATGAGCCCCCTCAGGGGCAACAGTAGAGATTTGTCGGTGCCTTGACGGGATGCCGGCAGCTCCCTACAATCGCTGCCCCCCATGGTTTCATGGGCGGTAATTGGGTGACACAGGCCGTGAATTCACGGTTTTTGTCACAGAACTGTAAGCGTGAGGCAGTAGTTTCATGGCAACTGTAAACCAGCTGGTGCGCAAGCCGCGCAAAAGCAAGGTAGAAAAGAGCGACTCCGTAGCCCTTCAGGGCTGCCCCCAGCGTCGCGGCGTTTGCACCCGGGTGTATACCACTACCCCGAAGAAGCCAAACTCCGCACTGCGTAAAGTGTGTCGTGTGCGTCTGACCAACGGTTATGAAGTATCTTCCTACATTGGTGGTGAAGGGCATAACCTGCAGGAGCACTCCGTAGTATTGATCCGTGGTGGTCGTGTAAAAGACCTTCCCGGTGTTCGCTACCACACCGTACGTGGCACTCTGGATACGGCAGGCGTGCAGGATCGCAAGCAGCGTCGTTCCAAGTATGGCGCCAAGCGTCCTAAGTAATACCTAGCTACCTTTTCTGAATGCCGTGGCCCGAGTGGCTGCGGAGGGATGAGTAAGGCCCGGACGGCATGCCGTTCCGGAATCACCTGAAGTTTTCCCCGCCCAAAGCGGGAATGTTAGAGGAACACATCCGATGCCAAGACGTCGCGTTGTCGCTAAACGGGAGATCCTGCCGGATCCGAAGTTTGGAAGTCAGATTCTGGCTAAATTCATGAACCATGTGATGGTTAGTGGTAAGAAATCCGTGTCCGAGCGTATTGTTTACGGCGCCCTGGATATTATCACTGAGCGTAAAGGGTTAGATTCCCTAGAAACGTTTGAAAAGGCACTGGACAATATTCGTCCGGCTGTCGAGGTAAAGAGCCGCCGTGTTGGTGGTGCTACTTACCAGGTTCCTGTTGAGGTTCGTCCCAGTCGTCGTACTGCTCTGGCAATGCGTTGGTTGGTAGATGCTGCCCGTAAGCGTGGTGAGAAGAGCATGCCTGCTCGTCTGGCCGGCGAAGTGATGGATGCCGCTGAAGGCAAAGGCGCTGCGATGAAGAAGCGTGAAGACGTGCATCGCATGGCCGAGGCCAACAAGGCCTTCTCTCACTTCCGCTTCTAAGGCGCAAAGCAAGCGAGTGAAACCGGCCTGTATTCAGGCCGGTTTTAGTATTTGAACCACAGAATCGAGGTTAGCAGCGTGGCTCGTAAGACTCCTCTCAATCGCTATCGTAATATTGGTATCTGTGCGCACGTAGATGCGGGCAAGACGACCACTACCGAGCGTATTCTTTTTTACACCGGTGTGTCTCACAAAATTGGTGAGGTGCATGATGGTGCTGCCACCATGGACTGGATGGAGCAGGAGCAGGAGCGTGGTATTACCATTACCTCTGCTGCGACCACCACCTTTTGGCAGGGTATGGATCAACAGTACGACCAGCACCGAATCAATATCATTGATACCCCAGGGCACGTTGACTTCACTATTGAGGTTGAGCGTTCTCTGCGTGTGCTTGATGGTGCGGTTGTTGTGTTCTGTGGTTCCTCTGGTGTTGAGCCGCAGTCAGAGACTGTATGGCGGCAGGCCAATAAGTACGAAGTGCCGCGTATCGTGTTCGTCAATAAGATGGACCGTGCTGGCGCGGACTTCGACTCTGTTTGTAACCAGATTCGTAAGCGTCTGGGTGCCAGTGTCGTGCCGATTCAATACAATATCGGCGCAGAAGATAACTTCAAGGGTGTTGTCGACCTCATCCGTATGAAGGCGATCTTCTGGAATGAAGAAGACATGGGGATGACCTACGAAGAGAAGGATATCCCGGACGACATCAAAGACCGTTGTGACGAACTTCGTGAGCAGATGACCGAAGCTGCGGCGGAAGGTTCTGAAGAGTTGATGGAAAAGTACCTGGAAGAAGGTGACCTTTCCAATGACGAAATCAAGGCGGGGCTGCGTCAGCAGGTTCTGGCTAATGAAATCGTTCTCGGCCTTTGCGGTTCTGCGTTCAAGAACAAGGGTGTTCAGGCCCTGCTTGATGCAGTTATCGAATTTCTGCCAGCACCGGACGAAGTTAAAGCTATCCAGGGTGTGTTGCCGGATGGCGAAACCGTTGAAGCGCGGAAATCTTCCGATGATGAGCCGTTCTCGGCTCTGGCATTCAAGATTGCTACCGACCCCTTCGTAGGTTCATTGACCTTTATTCGTGTTTACTCAGGCGTGTTGAACTCTGGTGACAGTGTTCTTAACTCTGTGCGTGAGAAAAAAGAGCGTGTAGGTCGTTTGCTGCAAATGCATGCGAACAGCCGCGAAGAGATTAAAGAAGTGCTGGCGGGCGACATTGCTGCTTGTGTGGGCATGAAAGATGTCACTACAGGCGACACTCTGTGTGACTTGAAAAACCCAATTGTTCTTGAACGCATGGAATTCCCAGAGCCGGTAATCTCTGTTGCGGTAGAGCCGAAGTCCAAAGCCGACCAGGAAAAAATGGGTCTGGCGCTGGGTCGCCTGGCGCAGGAAGATCCGTCTTTCCGTGTGAAGACCGACGAAGAAACCGGGCAGACCATCATTTCTGGTATGGGTGAGCTGCACTTGGATATTCTTGTCGATCGTATGAGACGTGAATTCAAAGTGGAAGCGAACATCGGTGCGCCGCAGGTTGCGTATCGTGAAACCTTCACCCGCGGTGCGGATGTGGATGGTAAGTTCGTCAAGCAATCCGGTGGTCGTGGTCAGTACGGTCACGTCAAAGTTAAGTTCGAGCCTATTGATCGTGATGAAGAGTTCCAGTTTGAGGAGCAAATTCACGGTGGCTCCGTACCGAAAGAATACTTTGGTGCCGTGCAGAAGGGTATCGACGAACAGCTTCAGGCTGGTGTGCTTGCGGGCTATCCGATTCTGGGTGTGAAAGCGACTCTGTACGATGGTTCCTACCATGAGGTGGATTCCAACGAAAACGCTTTCCGTATGGCTGGCGCGCTTGCTGTTAAGAACGCAGCGAAGGAAGCGGGTGCTGTGCTGCTTGAGCCGATTATGAAGGTGGAAGCGGTAACTCCAGAAGATTACATGGGCGACGTGATGGGTGACTTGAATCGTCGCCGTGGTATCGTTCAGGGCATGGAAGACACCATGGCTGGCAAGATTATTCGTGCCGAGGTGCCTTTGTCTGAAATGTTCGGTTACGCTACTGATCTGCGTTCCATGTCTCAGGGGCGTGCTAGTTACTCCATGGAGTTCCTGAAGTACGCTGAAGCACCGAAGAATATCGCTGATGAAGTCATCAGCGGCAAAAAATCTTAAATTTACGGTTAATTTGTTAAAGGTATAGAGCCGTGGCTAAGGAAAAGTTTGAACGTAATAAACCGCACGTAAACGTAGGCACCATTGGTCACGTTGACCATGGTAAAACCACCCTGACTGCCGCGTTGACCCGCGTGTGTGCAGAAGTATGGGGCGGCAACGCCGTTGCTTTCGATGGTATTGATAATGCCCCGGAAGAGCGTGAGCGTGGTATTACCATTGCGACCTCTCACGTAGAGTACGATTCTCCAACTCGTCACTACGCCCACGTAGATTGCCCCGGTCACGCTGATTATGTGAAAAACATGATCACCGGCGCCGCGCAGATGGATGGCGCAATCCTGGTATGTTCCGCCGCAGACGGCCCCATGCCGCAGACTCGTGAGCACATCCTGCTGTCCCGTCAGGTTGGCGTACCTTACATCGTTGTGTTCCTGAACAAAGCGGACATGGTTGACGATGAAGAGCTGCTTGAGCTGGTAGAAATGGAAGTGCGTGAGCTGCTGAGCGACTACGACTTCCCGGGTGATGATACTCCGATCATTAAGGGTTCAGCGCTGAAAGCACTGGAAGGCGACACTAGCGATATCGGTATGCCTGCGGTGCAGAAGCTTGTTGAGACTCTGGATGAGTACATTCCGGAGCCAGAGCGTGCCGTTGATCAGCCGTTCCTGATGCCGATCGAGGATGTGTTCTCTATCTCTGGTCGCGGTACTGTAGTAACCGGTCGTGTAGAGCGTGGCATCGTTAAAGTAGGCGAGGAAATCGAAATTGTGGGCATCCACGACACCACCAAGACTACCTGTACTGGTGTTGAGATGTTCCGCAAGCTGCTGGACGAAGGTCGTGCTGGTGAGAACGTTGGTGTCTTGCTGCGTGGTACTAAGCGTGATGAAGTTGAGCGTGGTCAGGTATTGGCCAAGCCAGGCTCCATTAACCCGCATACCAAGTTCGTTGCTGAGGTATATGTCCTGAGCAAAGACGAAGGTGGCCGTCACACCCCGTTCTTCAACGGTTACCGTCCGCAGTTCTACTTCCGTACAACTGACGTGACGGGTGCATGTACTCTGCCGGAAGGAACCGAAATGGTAATGCCTGGCGATAACGTGCAAATGGACGTTGAGCTGATCGCTCCGATCGCCATGGAAGATGGTCTGCGCTTCGCGATTCGCGAAGGTGGCCGTACCGTTGGTGCCGGCGTAGTAGCCAAAATCACCGAGTAATTCGTTACCCGATAATCAGAAAAAGGTCGCTTCGGCGGCCTTTTTTTGTTTATACGGAATTTCGATCAAATAGCGTTGATCTTCGATCCCTTTTCAATTTTTCCGGATTGTGAGGACGTCCCGGCATTGCTTCACTCGTTTTCGCGCGGGCTTGTCATCATGTAGCTTATTGGTTTTGTCCTCCCTCGCACGATCTATTGCCACCCAGCCGAACTTTCTGATCACCACTTAGAGCAGGTGACATAGACCATACGTACCCTGGGTCAGTGGGTCTGGGCCTCTACTGGTTATACCTCTTGCAGTACGACGAGGGGCGCCAGCGCTCGATCCACGCGCCTTGTCGACCGGCGAGGGATCTAGTCTAGTTGCTGCGCAGTCACTCCGTGAGGCGGGATAGGTTGACGGACAACACCTCAGAGCTGCTCATCGAACACCTCAAAAGTTAATGGTGGTACCCAAATGAATTCCGGTTTCGAATACGGCGGGTGCTGGCACCTTTAATCAAGAGGCGGGCTGGTTGGTAGCCGTTACGCGGGGGCGCGGACTGGAGCTGAATCAGACACACTGAGGCTAGTTATTGGTGCGTTGCTCGCGCTCTCTCATTTCACTCTAATCAGGGCGAACCCTTTTAGTGTTACCCCTCTACACATTTTACTTTGCCCAGCGTTAGATGGCTTCCATCCGATCAAGTTGCTTTACGGTCATTGTGAGATGCCGTTAACTATTAGGGAAAGGAAATGTCCACTATCTCAATTTTTGGGCTGGGCTATGTTGGCGCGGTCTGCACGGCATGTTTTGCCAAGAAAGGTCACACGGTTATTGGCATGGATGTCAGCGAGGGGAAGGTGGGTCAGGTCCAGCGCGGAGAGTCGCCGATTGTCGAAGAGCAGCTCGCGGAGTTGTTGTCTGAGGGGGTAGCGGAAGGTCGGATTAGCGCGACTACAGATGCCCGGCAGGCCGTGTTCGACAGCCAGGTGTCCTTTATCTGCGTAGGGACGCCCAGCGATGAGAACGGCTTTCTTAATACCTGTTATTTGAAAACGGTGTGTGAGGATATCGGCCTTGCGCTTCGAGACAAAGATGACACTCACCTTGTGGTGATCCGCAGCACGGTGTTGCCAGGACTGGTGCGCGGCGATCTGCTACCGATTCTAGAGAAGGCTTCGGGTAAAAAGGCTGGGGTCGATTTTATGCTGGCAGTAAACCCGGAGTTTCTCCGTGAGTCCACTGCCATCTACGACTTTTTCAATCCGCCGATGACAGTGGTTGGCGGCATCGACGACGAAGCCTCCGACGCCCTTGCTGTACTCTATCAGGGACTAGATGCCCCTATGATAAAAATGACTATTGAGGAAGCAGAACTGGTGAAATATGCCTGTAATTCCTGGCATGCCACCAAGGTGTCATTTGCTAATGAGATCGGCAATATCGCCAAGCAGGCGGGTGTCGATGGACGTCGGGTCATGGAAGTGGTGTGTATGGACAACAAGCTGAATCTGTCCAGCTACTACATGAAGCCCGGGTTTGCTTATGGTGGCTCCTGTCTTCCCAAGGATGTTCGGGCGTTAAATGCTTGGTGTGACAAGGAGTCATTGACGTCACCACTGTTGGCATCACTGTCTACCAGTAACGATAACCAAGTAGAGCGGGCCATGGCCATGATTCGTGAATCTGGCATGAAAAAGATTGGTCTGCTGGGTCTCAGCTTCAAGCCGGGTACTGATGATTTGCGGGAAAGTCCGCTAATCAGTCTTGCGGCAAAGCTGCTGTCAGAGGGGTACCGCCTGGCTATCTACGATAGCAATGTCAACTATGCCAGCAAGAACAGCCCGGTGGCCGAGCAGCTTTGGAATAGTTATGGCGAGCTGTTCGAGTGTTTAGTCGAAGACATGGATCAACTGGTGGATGGCAGTGAAGTCGTTGTGCTTGGTCATGCTACCCCCACATTCAAGGCGGTGGCAGATACCGTAAATAGTGGCCGTTTGTTGATAGACCTGTGTGGTTACCTGCCAGGAGTGTCCAGCGAAGATCGCCAGGGCATCTGCTGGTAATTGTTATGAAGAACATGGCCGAATGGCTATTGTGGCTATCCGTGGTGATGGGGCTGGCATTACTCATTGATCCCGACTACTTGGACAGTGGCGACAGTAAATTCATCTTGCTGATCGGTGCCATTGGCCTGTGGCGTTACTCCATTGGTGGCTTGCATTTGTTGCGTGGCCTTTGGTTTATGCGAGTAACCTTTCCTGCCATGCGCCGCTGCATCGAGCGGGATCCGCAAAGCTATGCCCCAAGCCATATCTATCTTGTGGTTACCAGCTTTCGTATACCTGCAGACACAACGTGGAATGTGTATGCGAGCGTTTTTCGGGAAGCCGTGAACTGCGGGACTCCGGCTACTGTGGTGGTATCCATTGTTGAGCGTGCAGATGAGAACTTGATCCGCCAGTGTCACCGTGAGTTTGATCAGCAGGGTTGTGTCAAGCTGATCATTTGCCGGGCTCGTGGCACTGGCAAGCGGGATGGTTTGGCTTTGGCATTCCGGGCGGTGAGTCGCACTATGCCGGATAAGGATGCGGTGGTTGGCGTGGTTGATGGCGACACCATGCTGGCGCCAGATTGTGTGCGCGATTCGGTGTGCTTCTTCGGGTTGATGCCAAACTTGGGAGGCCTGACCACCAATGAGCAATGTGTGGTGCGAGGCAGTCGCCTGATGCGTGATTGGCACACCATGCGCTTTGCACAACGACATCTGAATATGTGTTCCATGGCGCTGTCGCGCCGAGTGTTGACCATGACCGGTCGCATGTCGTTCTTTCGTGCTGCGGTGCTAACCTCCCCTGAGTTTATCGCCGATGTGGAATCGGATTATCTGGTGCATTGGCGCCTAGGGAAATTCCGCTTTCTTACCGGGGATGACAAGTCCAGCTGGAACGCTCTGATGACACTGGGCTGGGATACCTTTTATGTGCCTGATGCTCACACCCTGACGGTGGAGCATCCGCCTCATCATCGTTTTGTGCCGGCGACATTGCAGTTGATGTTTCGTTGGTACGGCAATTCGTTGCGGCAGAATCTTCGTGCGACTCAGTTAGGTTGGCGGCGTCTGGGTGTCTTCGCGACCTTTGTGCTTTATGACCAGCGCATCAGTATGTGGACTTGCCTAATTGGCCTGACAGTAGCACTGATGATGGCGTCACTGCAGCACTGGCAGGTGTTTGCGGTGTATGTGTTTTGGATTGCGCTTTCGCGCACCTTGGTGGCAGCACTACTCACGCTGACCTGCCATCCGGTAGGACCTTTGTATCCAGTGCTGCTGTATTACAACCAAATAGTGGGGTCGCTGGTAAAAATTTTCGCGCTGTTTCATCTCGATCGACAAAGCTGGACAAGGCAGAAAACCACTTTGTCCGTACAGAATGCAGGCTTTGATGCAGTCTTCAATCGCATAAGTTCGAAAACGATGTTGTTTGCGGCGGGAAGTGTGTTTGTTTGTTTGATGGTGCTGCTGACCAGCAGCTAAATGCAGCGCGACTGGTTCGGGGGTGGCTCTGTTATAGAAGGGAAGACCATGGAAGAGAATAAGGTTCGTCAGGTGCATGAGTCTCAAGAAGAGCGGCAGCATGTACGAGTAAAGCTGCAGGGAAGTTTGAGGCTGAAGATACAAAGCCCGGTGAAAGGCATCTTTTCGGTGCAAGATGTGTCGTTGGGAGGGCTGTCGTTCATTGCTGGCCAAGTAAGCCTGGCACCGGGCACTTTGTGTCACGGAGAGATCGTATTTCGTCTTGGTCGCGCTAACCTGTCCATGCCCGTGAGCTTCAAGGTGATTTACCAGCAGGATGAGAATCAGCTTGTCGGAGGACAGTACTCCGTCATTGATCAGGAAAATACCGACTTGCTGCGTTTGTTGATCAGCAACCATCTGGCGGGTGAGCTCACCGAGCTGGATGATGTGATCGACAACATGAAGCGTGAAAACTATACAGCGATCCGCAAGAACAACCAGCAGGGCAAGACGCGCACCCTGCGGGATCGTGTCCGCGCCTTGTTCGGGAGTGTGCTGTTCTTTGTGGCCGGTCTGCTGGCCTTCATGTTTGTGGCCTGGAAGCTTTATCAGCATGCCTTTGTAACGCGTGCCGATGATGCCTGGGTGTCGCTGCCAGCCAAGACGGTGTTGATGCCAGAGAATGGTTATGTGCGGCTTCTGCTGCCGGAAGGCGAAACTCGAGTAGAGCAGGGGCAGCCACTGCTGACCGTCTCCTCCCGTTTGGTCTCAAGACTTAATGATGGCGTGGTGCTGGATAGCCTAGATGCCAAACAGATTCGTGCTCTTGTCGATGCGGCGGTCTTTGAGGTGACATTGAACAGCCCCTGTGACTGTGAAATCACCGAGTTGCCTGTAAGAGATGGTGAGTTCGTTCACAAAAACAGTGTGCTGATGAAACTGGTCGATCCTGGCGGTCCAGCCACCATCACTGCGCTGTTCGATGGTAGTGCCCATACACTGGGTGGGGCCATAGGTGATGAGGTGACTGTACGCTATCTGGATGGCGTAACGGACGAGAGCGCTATCATTTCCCAATTAGTTCGTGATGAGGAAAGTGGTTTGCTGCGTATGCAAATTACCGGTGCGCGTGAATTGCCATCCTCCTCCCATAATCAGCCTGTCAACGTTACGGTGCATCCCGCATGGCTTCCCGTACTTTGATTCTCTGCTTGGCCGCAGCGTTGGCCGGGTGCCAGATGCCTGCAGATACCGTGACCGCCCGGTATCTGCTTTCTCAGGGCAACACTGCCGAAGCCCAAGAGCAGCTACGTCAGCTGGCCGAAGCGGGTGATGCCGCAGCCCAAGTGGAATACGGCAAGCTACTGGCGGGGCAGCAGAATGCGGATCCCAGCGAAGCCTTGCAATGGTATCAGCGCGCCTGGCAACAACAGGATTATCGGGCCGGCCCCGCAAGTCTTCGCCTGTTCAAACGTTATCAAGGCAGTCTGGCCTTAGGGGAAGCCCGTGCCCGTGAATTGCTCGTGCCTTTGCGTCCTCAGGAGAACCCGGAGCATCTGCGGTTGGCGCTGAGCATCGCTGCACTATATCCCGGCGCGGCGACGGACGAACAGTGGCAGCGATGGCTGCACCTGTACCGCCGTAGCTGTGTTGTCGACTGTTACTTCGACACCTACGCGGGACGGTATGCCCAGCACCGGGGCGAGTTTGATGAGGCGGAGCGGATTTACGCCCGTGCCCTGCATCGTGACCCCCGTGCAGTGGAATATCTTCAGGATATGCATTGGAAAAATGGTAAGCAGGAACGGTTTGTCGAGATGATGCGGAACTTAGAAGGGGATGTGTCACTGGGCGGAGCCTACTGCCTGCGGGTGGCGACGTTGCTCAAGGCCAATACGACATCTGACGAACATGATCCATCAGTAATGCGATGGTTGCAGCGGGCGGCGGACAACGGGGAGCCTGCGGCCCTGTCCGAGCAGCTGCGTTACATGCTGTCTTGGCCGGAGTTTTATTCCCATCAGGTCTTCATGGACAAAGTGGCGAACCTGATGCCAAAAGATCCAGCCGTTGCCACTTTCTACCGGGCGGAGGGGGACTTGGAACCTTTGTGGTATTCCCTGAAGCCGGAGAGGGCCCGTAGGGATCTCGAGATTCTTGTTGAGCAGGGAATGACCCAGGCGTTAATGGCTTTGGGTTCGCTTTATGAAAGTGGTTTTCTAGGGGAGGCCGATATGGAAAGGGCGATAATGTACTACACCCGCGCGGCAGAAGCTGGATTCGCTCAAGGTGATGCGGCGCTGTCCATTCTGTACCTTTATGGACGAGGGGTGATGCGTGACCCGGTCAAGGCCTATGCGCACAAGGAAGCCAGCAAGGTATTGCTGCCGAGAACGGCCCGGGATGAAACCCGCGAACACCTGCCGTTGCCTGAAAGTCTTCTGCCTGCTGGAAAGCAGGCCGCACAAAATTTGGTTGAGCAGCGTCGTCGCTGGCTGGAGGAGCAGTTCAGTGTCGCGATGTCTTTCTAATTCCGCCAGCTTGCTGCTGATTGTTCTCGCGGGCAATGTCGCCGCTGCGACTCCGCTGCCCATTCATACCTATGATCAACGGCTCTATTTGACTGCAGGAGAGTCGCCAGATTATTTGAAGCCGTACACCGATGATCAGACAGAGCTCAATGGCCTGCTGCGTTATGAACCACGGTATTACTGGCGTAGTGGCGATTCGGAATGGCATCGCTGGGATGCGCAGCTACGCGCCAAGTTATTGGTGGCGACGGGGCGCCCCAGCAGTTTGCAGGCCGACGAGACGGATAGTATCCGTGAGGATGAGCATTACGCTGAACTGCGCGATGCTTGGGTGCGCCGTCGGATGCTGTTTGGGTCGCCTTCCTTGTCACTGGCGCTGGGGCGGCAGTCTTACAAAGATGAGGAAGGGGTGATCTGGGATCTGCCGATGGAGAGTCTGAACCTGGATTATCGGTCGACTCTCTGGCGCGCAAATTTGGCTGTCGGGCAGCAGCTGACGACTTGGCGATCTGATGGCTCCGACCTAGACCCTCGCGATGATGGTATCGTCCGAATGCTCGCTGGAGTGGGTCATCAGTGGAGGCCGGGGCACTGGTGGGATTTGCAGTTGCACTATCAGGATGATACCTCCGGGGATCCAGAGGATAGGCTGGAGGGCCTCATGGATGCGCGGGATTTCACGGGGTACTGGGGTGGGGTGAGATTGCACGGCGAAGGGGGCGAGGCCACTGCAGTGGGATACACCGTAAACGCCCTCTTTCAGCAGGGGGATTTGAAGAGTTATGCCATTGATGGCGATGGGAATCGTGTCGACAGAGAAAACCGGCTACTGGGCTATTTGGTTCAGGGGGAGCTCTACAGTCGGATAGATAGCCTCGACTGGCGCCCGGTATTGGGTGTGCGGGCAGCGACAACGGATGAGCCGAGCCTTAGCGTGAACGATGGCTATTTCCAGAGCCGGGTACAAAGTAATCGCCGTTCTGGTGTGGCAGAGCTTTCCACTGGCGTACTCGGTGATTTGCTTGATTATGAGATGAATAACTTGGCCTATGCAGCGGCCTGGTACCGGCAGCAATTATGGCCCCGAGCAGAAATGGAAGTGCTGACGGGCACCGTACGGCGGCTGAATAACTCTGTGACCGTCAACAGCCCTATCAATAATCCTCTCGTGGATGGGGAAGATCGTTTGGGCAATGTAGTGAATGTGGCGCTAGGTTGGCAGTCTTTTCCCTTGGCATTGTCAGAGCGGCGGCAGATGCAAGTGTCTGCCCGCTTGAGCTACTCAGTGTTCTACATGGGGGAAGCTTACCAACGGCCGGATAAAAATCACCAGCTCCTGTTTGTTGTCGCAGGGAGGTGGTGACGGTGGTTTTCTCGTCTAATCTTTTTGTCTTTCTCTTTCTGCCGCTGTTTTTGGCGGCGTATTACATAACACCGACGCGCTGGCGAAACTGGACTATCCTGCTAGGAAGCTATCTTTTTTATGCTTGGTGGCGGCCGGATTTTCTACTGCTTTTTGTGGCAATTACGCTGTGGAATTATGCCTTTGCTCTGCTGATACAGAAATACCGGGATCACCCTCGTTGTTTTTACTGGTTGTTGCTCGGGGTTACTGGAGACCTGGCTGCACTAGGGTATTTCAAATATGCCAACTTTGGTGTGGAAAGTATCAGCACGTTAATGCTGTCAGTGGGGCTTAACCCCTTCTTTCTTGAGACGATTATTCTGCCGTTGGGGATTTCTTTTTATACTTTTCAGGCGTTGGCCTACTTGGTAGATGTGTACCGGGGGGATGCCAAACCCACGCGCAGCTTTATCAACTTCGCCGCGTTCATTTCCTTTTTTCCTCAGCTTATTGCTGGGCCGATTCTGCGTTACCGAAATCTTGAGCGACAGTTCGAGAAACGCACCCATTCCATGGCGTTATTTTCTTTGGGGGCCAGTCGTTTCCTGCTGGGATTTATCAAGAAAGTATTGATTGCTGACAGCATCGCGCCGGTAGCAACGTATCTCATGGCCGCCCCTGATCCGGGTTTTGTGGATAGTGTGTTTGGTGTGGTGATATCCAGCCTGCAACTGTATTTCGATTTTTCCGGTTATTCGGACATGGCTATCGGGCTGGGCATGATGATGGGCTTCAAGTTTCAGGAGAACTTTAATCAGCCCTATACCTGCCAAAGTGTCACCGAGTTCTGGCGACGCTGGCACATTACCCTGACTCAATGGCTGCGTGATTATCTCTACCGCCCCCTGAAGAGATCCTTGGGGTGGTCCGTGGCGGTCGCCACGTTTACCACCCTGACTTTGGCAGGGCTGTGGCACGGGGCAGATTTGTCTTTTGTGCTATGGGGGGCTTCGTTGGGTGGGATGATGGTTCTGGAGCGGTGGATAGGCACAGTAACCACCCTGTCGACCCCTTACTCGCTCTGGAAGAACTATCGCACCATGGCTTTCCTGTGGTTTATTTGGCCGTTGTTCCTCGCCGGTAATATAGATGATGCTTGGCGGATAATGTCAGGCCTGCTCGGCATGAATGGCTGGGGCAGCCTGCACAATCTTTCCTTGTGGGTCTCCCCCATGACGCTGTTCTTTTGTGTGGTGGCGATGTTCTGGGAGCGGGCCAGTGCGTATTACAACAAGCGTTTCTACCTTGGGATCGACAAGAGCAATGTATACCAGGATGTGAGCGGTTGGCGCGTCCCTATTCTGTGGTGTGGTTTTGCGCTTGCGGTGACGCGATTGTCTGCCGAGTCGTTCTCTCCCTTTCTTTATTTTCAGTTTTGACAGGGGGTTGCCATGATTCCTATGAAAAAAGCTTCCTTGATCAATGGCTGGCTCTTCCTGGCGACTATTTTCTCTGGTTTGGCCTCACTCCTCTACCCGGTAGCGCATTTCTTTGGGACGGAAACTGCGGCTTGGGATCAGTTTCGCAAGGGCGAACTGGTGCGCAAGCTGGAGAAGCATGTGGATGAGGTTTTTGTGTTGCGCGAGCCGTCTATTTCCCTATGGGCCGATGCAAGTTTTCTGTTTTTTCATGCAGGACGGCCCGGCGTATTGGTGGGAGAGGATGACTGGCTTTTTACCCGTGAAGAGTATTATTACGACAGCCTCAGTGAGCAGCGGTTAACGAGGAACCTGAACGAGCTGGCGCTGACGGTGTGTGCCCTTGAGCAATTGGGTAAGCAGGTGTTGATGGTGCCGGTACCGGCGAAGAGACGGTTGTATGTGCAGAGGAGTAATCGAGCCGTGTCTCCGGGAATGGATTCTTTGTACCAACGCATCACTTCCTATCTGGGTGAATCCGGCATCACCTGGCTCGACACTCTGCCGTTAATGCAGCATGCCGCTGCCGAGGATGCTGTCTTCATGCGCACGGATACTCACTGGAGCCCGCGCGGGGCCGAGGTAGTGGCCGCCGGGGTGGCCTCAAGGCTGTCGCTGTCGCCGGCGCATCATTACCAGACCCGGGAAGTCGCCGTGGGGGCCTATGAGGGTGATCTGCTTCGCTACTTGCCTACCAGTAACGGTGTTGGGCCGCAGCGTCAGGAGCCGCTGACCCGTTACGAGACCTCAGCGGTTGATCAGGCTCAGGATGCAGACGCTCTACTTGGCGATAACATGCCGCCGGTGGCCCTAGTGGGGACTAGCTACAGCGCTATGGATGAATGGCACTTCCCCGGATTTCTTCGGCAAGAGCTGGGGGCGGATGTGTTGGTCTATGCGCTGGAGGCTCAGGGCCCATTTTCGGCGATGCATGAGTTTATCAACAGCCCTGCAGCCAGGGATGAGCGTGTGAAGTATGTGATCTGGGAGGTGCCTGAACGGGCGCTGATTCAACCAATGGAACCGATTGTGGAGGTGGAACGTCATGCGTGTATGGCTAATGATTCTGACCGTGCTGCTGAGTTTGCCGGGGTGGGCAGCTCAGGACGCTAACGAAGGGCTGTATGAAATGGCTGCACCGCCGAACTCAGCCTTTATACGGGTCATTAATGTGACCGATGAACAGGTGGCCTTGGCGATGGATGACTGGCGTCAGTCTTTGTCTCCCGGGCAAGCGGGAGACTATCTCTACCGCCCTGGGGGCGCCGCTCAGCTGCAAGTTAACGGCAAGCAGTTTGCGTTCGACTTCGCCAAGCGATCGGTGCAGACACTGGTGTTTGATGGCACTTCGTTGGTGCCGCACCAGGACACTTATTTTTCCAGCCGGCTGAAAGCGCTACTGGTAATGTACAACCTGTCAACCCAGCCGGCCACGCTGCAGACCAGCAACGGTGCGGTGAACGTGATCGGACCACTGCCGGCAGGCAGCAGTGATGAGCGACAAATAAACGGGGTGAAAGTGTCCTTGAAGGTGGTTCTCGACAGTGGCGTCGAGCTACCGTTGGAGGAGGTGGTGTTGCAGCGCGGTCGGGTCTATACCGTGCTGGTGACTCAGGGCAGTGGTGGCAGTCAGGCGCGATTGGAGGAAACCCATGTGGCAACTGCGACTCCCTGATTGTGCAACATGGCTAGCCCTGTGCTTATGTCTCGGGCTGGCAGGTGTGTGCTCGGTAGCCGAAGGGGATAATGGAGACGGCGAAGTTTCTGGCCGGCAAATAGAAGAGCGTGATGTTATGCATGGCGCTTTCTTGAAACCCCCGTTCACCTGTGCCGCTCTGTCCGACCCTGATATCTACGCTGAAGGTGTCATGGCCAGTATGCGGCAGCTGGTCGCCGGTGAGCCTTACTGGTTTTTTCGTACCGAAGTGGATTTGCAGCAATCGTTCCCTCTGGATGCGGCCAGTCGGCAGGCGTTTGCTGAACTGGTGGAGCGACTGGAGCGGCGAGGTGTCAGGTTGGTGGTGATGTTGCAGCCGACCCGTGGTCTGATGCACGCGGATGCTCTGGTATCGCCTTGGAAAGAGCGCTACTCGAGGGCTGCCGCGCGGCAGTCTTTCCTGGAAAAGGCGCAAACATTACGCTCGCTAGGGGCAATGGTTGTTGACATGGAGCCAGTGCTAACCGGCAAGCACGAGCAGGAATATTTTTTCCGCCGTGATCACCACTGGACACCCTATGGTGCGCAAGTGAGCGCCAGACAGGTGGCGAAGGCGATGTTGGCGGACCCCGGTATCGATCAACTTGCCGAGATGACGTTTGAAACCCGGCCGGGTATTTTGCTGCGCAAGATGGGCACCATGAATGTGGCGGTCAAAGTCGTCTGCGGCAATGCGTATAACTATCAGTGGGTTCGCGGCAGCGTCACGGTGCCGAAAGAGGGAATGGATAGTGCCGATACCCTGTTCGGTGATGTGGCGACGCCAGCCATCGCTCTGGTGGGCACCAGTAATTCCGATAACCGTGATGATCGCTATAAGAACTACAATTTTCAGGGTTTTTTGCAGCAATACCTGAGTCGTGATGTTGTGAATTTTGCTATGACCGGTGGTGGTGCCACCGGCTCACTGGAAGATGTGCTGCTTTCAGAGGCCTATCAAAATGGTCAGTTCCGTTATCTGATCTGGGAGCTGCCGGTGAGTTATGCCATAGACGACCAGTCAATCTGGCGACAATTACTGCCAGAAGCATCTGGTGGGTGTACGGATAAAACCCTGTTGGCTAGTGATACGGTGACCTTGCCAATATCCGAAGCGGACGAGAGGGCAGAGGTTTTGGCGAATGCCGGGCAACATCGGCGTGTTACGGCGGGCAAGTCCCATCTGTTGCTGGACATGAATTTCTCGGCCAATAACCTCAAGGAATTTTATGTGCTAGCGTATTACGATAATGGTCAGCGCGAGAAAATCCGCATTCGACGCCCTGCTCGTTTGGATACCGGCCGCTTTATGTTGCGTCTGGATCCACCGGGGCGCCAAAGCAATCTGTTATCCGTGCTGCTGGAGTTTGAACAACCGGTAGCTGAGGCGATGAAAGTGGAGACATCACTGTGCGACTACTGAAGGGAATATTGTTGGTGTTGGTTACCGGGTGTTCGCAAGCCTCGTTGGTGCCGCTTTTCGATAGTCAGCCTCTGGATCAGGTTAAGCCCGATGTGCGGGCGCTGAATCGATGTCAGGCTGAGTCTCAGGGGTATCCGCCTTATCCGGGCCAGCTGAAAATGGGCAGCAAGTATGATCAGGGCCAGGCCAGCAAGGATGTGTTGGACGAGAAGGCCGCCCGCCGTTACCAGAGTCAGGTGAGCGCGATCTACAGTTACTTGGCCTTTCTGGGTCAGGTTACGGAATATATGCGCAAACCCGATCCTGCCATTCGCGCGGCGGCGAAGGAATGCTTTTCCATGGCAGTGGCATCTTGGGCTCAAGCGGGCGCGCTTACACAAAAAGACGCCAGTAAGCAGGGGGAGGCAGTTCGGAAATGGTTTTTGTCTGCCTTGGCCATGAACATGATGAAGGCTCAGGCCCTGACGGCCTGGCAAGTGAGTGAGGAGCAGCGCGATTGGTTGAGGTTGCTGGCGGATAGGGTGCAGATTTATGCCACTCCCCGGCGTCAGCGCATGGATCTCTACAATAATCATGATTACTGGTCGTCTTGGGCGGTTATGGCCGCTGGATTGGTGCTTGATGAGCCGGCGCGGCTATCTTGGGCTGAGCAGGGCTACTGGCTGGCCATCGGGCAGATTACGCCCAGAAACGGCGGGGTGGTGTTGCCTCGGGAGGCTGCTCGTGGCAAGCGCGCGGAGGAGTACCATGCTTTTGCAATTACGCCGTTGATATTGATGGCGGAGGCGGGTACTCGCAATGGCTTGCCGCTCTATGAAGGTGATGGTCAACAGCTGCATGCTCTGGCTGCTCAGGTGGTACATTTCTGGGCGCAGGATGGCAAGGGTGTCTCGTTTGCTCAACGGCAGGTGGCCATTGATGATCACAAAATGGCTTGGTGGCCGGTGTATGCCCATCGCTTTCCTGAGCGCCTGCCGTTACCGGCAGGCGATGCTGATCGGTTTGGCTCTCGATTCACAGGGGGCTCGTTAGCGGGATTGTGGCAAGCGACTCCGTAAACGGGACGACCACCTCCTGAGTCTGTAACAACGTGGGTAATAGGTCGGCTTCCTTGCCGGCCAGGTTACCTGCCAGATATTTTCCCTGATTGCTGCGATGGCGCAGACTCACTCTCTTTAACTGCAGCGAGCCTTCGCCGCCGGTATGCAAGGCCGCCAGCCGGTTGAGATGCAGGTGCAGCTCCGCCATGTTGCCGGTGATCTGCCGACCGTCTTCTGCTTGAATGGAAATGGCATAGCGCTGATTGTGGCTGATGTCAGCGCTGTTCAGGGTGATGTGCATGCTGCCATCCAGCCGCAGGCCGTCGCTGCCATTGCCGTTCAGGTTCAGTGTATCCATTAGGGTAATCTGTTGTCCGCGCTGGCTTTTGATCTGGATGCCGTATTCTTGGTTATTGAGGCTGGCCACTTGGCTAATGTGTATCTCACCGGTGTGGTCCTCCAGTAACAGGCCACTGCCACCATTATTCTGAAGTTGGCTATCGGCAATAGAAATGGTGCGGTTGCCGCCCGCGCGCAAGCCATGCCCTTTTGAATCGTTGACCTGTAATCGCTCAATGTGGGCTGGGCTGTTGTACAGCACGACTCCCTGCTCTCGGCTGGCACTGATAGAGAGATTGACAATGCTGACGCGGCTGCCTGCTTCTGCGTCTACGCCTCGGTGGAGGTTGCTGAAACGGGAATCGTGAATGAACAGTTGCGCAGGAGCGCCTGCGCCCTGATACCGATGGCGTGCTACGCTGACCCCGTTGGCTCGGTAATCGGCACGGCCAAGGTCTGCCAAGACGCTATTCTTGATTCGGGTAGTCGAGCCGCCCCAGCCATGGATAAAGCCACTGTTTTGATCGCCGTTACTGGACAGGGAACTGTTATCAATGAGCAGCTTGCCCCGGTTGATCAGGCAGCCGCCGTGACGACCTTCTATAAACAAAGTGCTGGCGGAGAGGATCAGCCGAGCGCCGGGACCAATTATCAGCGGATAGTGCAGCGTCCAGCCGGATGCTGTTCGGCTAAGGGCGCGGGTGTCCAGCTGGCGAGCCAATTGCGCAAGCGTGTATTCGCCGCCATTAAGGACGATGGCTTGGGGATGGCCTTGTTGATATCGGGCGATCTGTCGGAATAGACCGTTGCTGGCAAAAGTCTCGAGAGGCCAATTGCTGGCTTCGTTTGCGTAAATGGGCGTCAGCTGAACTGCAGCCAGGGCGGGCTGGAATGTCAGCATGACTAACAGTGCAGCGAGAAATGTCTTCATTATGCATTCCGTAGCAGGGTGCTCAGTTCCCCGGTCTTGCTGGCTAGCATTTCCGGATTGGATTAGGTTTCCTCATTCAGTCGGACAAGGAGGGTGGCGCTGAACGCTAGGCTTACGCCATCGGTGTCATTCTGAATGAAGGCTGGTCGAGTATTTTTCGTAGAGCCAAACGGCTGTCAGGCGCGGGGAAATCGACTCCCTCGGATACCGAATAGTCTTCGGCTCCTGAAGCAGTGGTGGCACTCATCGTACCTCCGTAGAGGGTATCATCCTTGCGCATGTGCTCCTTAGATGAAGGCGTGGCCGCGGTCGGCCTGGAGGTGGAGGGGGTCGACATATGCCTCCTCGGTGCCTCCCAGGCCGGCCGGGCTCATGGCAGAAGCGCCACTTTTTTTGAAGCGTCATCGCGATCGTAGCGATCGCTGATACGGATGATATCGTCTTCACCCAGATAGGTGCCGGACTGGACTTCGATCAGTTCGAGAGGAATGCGGCCTGGATTCTCCAATGAATGCACTTCGCCGATAGGAATGAAGGTGGACTGGTTCTCCGCAACCAAGTACGTCTTCTCCCCGCAGGTAACTTTGGCAGTACCAGAAACCACAATCCAGTGCTCGGCCCGGTGGTGGTGCATCTGGACAGAAAGCTGTTCGCCGGGTTTTACGGTTATGTGCTTCACCTGATAGCGATTGCCTTTGTCCAAGGAATCGTACTTGCCCCAGGGGCGGTGAACAAGGCGGTGATTCTCTGTTTCTGGTCGTTTGCGAGCCTTGAGGGTGTCGGTAATGCGTTTTACTTCCTGGGCTTGACTCTTGTGGGCCACCAGAATGGCATCCGGGGTGTCTACGACCACCAGATCTTCTACGCCGAGCAGGGCAACGAGGCGATCGTCGCTAATGGCTAGATTATTGCTGCTCCCATGGGTAATGATATCGCCGCGCAGATGATTGCCGTCGCCATCTTTGTCGAGATGATCCCACAGGGATTGCCAGGAGCCAAGGTCATTCCAGAGTAGCTCTACAGGCACCACAGCTCCGTCAGCGGTGTGCTCCATAATGGCATAGTCGATGGACAGTTCTTCGCAGCGGGCGAAGCTGGGTTCATCTAAGCGAATAAAATCAAGGTCGGCCTCAGCCTGAAGCAAGGAGTGAGTGCAGTGGGCTAGCATATGTGGATGCCGTTCACGTAATTCCTGTAAATAGCGTTCAGCTCGGAACAAGAACATGCCACTGTTCCATAGATAGTTGCCGTCATCCAGGAACTGTTGCGCGGTGGGAGCGTCTGGTTTTTCCACAAAGCGTTCAATCAGATGGTGTTTCCCGCGGGCTTCCCCCATGCAGATATACCCATATCCGGTTTCTGGCCGGGTTGGTTGTATGCCGAAGGTGACGAGCAAGCCGGTTTCAGCTGCTTCGCAGCCGACGTTGATCGTTTCCTCGAGCGCCTCCGGGTTACGGATGGCATGGTCTGCAGGGCAAACAAAGATTTTCGCATTGGTGTTGCGTTGGCGAGCCTGAAGTGCGGCCAGAGCCACAGCTGGTGCGGTATTGCGCCCGCAGGGCTCAAGCAAAATGTCGGCCTCGATGCCAATATCTTGAAGTTGTTCTGCAACCAGAAAGCGGTGCTCTTGATTACAGACAACAATAGGCCGTACAGCGCGTAATTCTGCGGGGAGGCGCAGGATCGTGGCCTGCAGCATGCTGAATTCGCCATTCAGGCGCAGCAACTGCTTGGGGTAATGAGAGCGAGAAAGCGGCCACAGGCGTGAGCCGGTGCCGCCGGCAATAATGACTGGAATCAGCATCAGCGATTTCTTCCTTCCTATCTAGCAAGCCCACAAAATGGTGGGGGTGGTGCACAAGCGTGCTCCTGACCACCAAACATGCGCCGTTGCTGGTGATACAGGGAAGGCCGGCACCGCAGGTTTTACGAAATTACGTACGCATGGATAATTTGGTAACGCCCCGAAAGGAGTAGTTTTCGGATGCAGTGCTCCTCCTAACGGCTAATTTGCACTTTGATTGAAATTACCCCTTGCAAAGATAGGGGGGGCTCTCTATTATTCGCCCCCTGTCTTCGGGCAGAACCAACCGGGGCATTGTTCCCGGGCTTGTTTTGATACCACTCACCTATCAATAGTGATTAGGTAAGTGGGCTTTTTGCCATATAATATGTGGCTCGAAACGGTCTGGAGTTTGTTAGCTATGGCTAACCAAAGAATCCGTATTCGTCTCAAGGCCTTTGATCATCGTCTGATTGATCAGTCTGCCCAAGAGATTGTGGATACGGCCAAACGGACAGGCGCGCAAGTAACGGGGCCAATCCCGCTGCCTACGCGTAAAGAACGCTTTACAGTGCTGGTCTCTCCGCACGTAAACAAAGATGCGCGAGATCAGTATGAGATCCGCACCCACAAGCGGCTGGTTGATATTGTCGAGCCTACGGATAAGACCGTAGACGCGCTGATGAAGCTGGATCTGGCTGCTGGTGTGGACGTGCAGATCAGCCTGGGTTAACAACGGGCGGGTTTATCCCGACAGGTTGTGAAGAGGTAAACAATGGCGATTGGTGTGATCGGTCGAAAATGCGGCATGACCCGGGTCTTCACTGAAGAAGGTGTCAGTGTGCCGGTGACTGTGATTGAGGTTGGCCCTAACCGGGTTTCCCAGGTCAAGACCGAAGAGTCGGATGGCTATCAAGCCGTGCAGGTAACTGTCGGTGAGCGCCGTGCCAGCCGCGTGACTAAGGCGCAAGCCGGTCATTTCGCGAAAGCTGGTGTTGAGGCGGGCCGTGGTGTCTGGGAATTCCGTGCTGAAGCTGGTGAGTTTGAGGCGGGTTCTTCGGTGACTGTTGAGGGGTTTGAGGCTGGCCAGATGATTGATGTCACTGGTACCTCCAAGGGTAAAGGATTTGCTGGCGGTGTTAAGCGCTGGAATTTCAGTACCCAGGACGCCACTCACGGTAACTCCTTGTCTCACCGTGCTCCGGGTTCTATTGGTCAAAACCAGACCCCGGGTCGAGTGTTTAAAGGCAAGAAGATGGCCGGTCATCTGGGTGCAGAGCGTGTCACCGTCCAGAATTTGGAAGTGGTGCGTGTCGATGCTGACAAGAATCTGTTGCTGGTTAAAGGTGCGGTCCCCGGTGCTACCGGTGGTGATGTGATCGTGCGTCTGGCAGTGAAGGCGAAGGCCTGAAAGAGGAATAGAGGATGAATCTCAATACTGCCTCTGGAGGTACCGTTACCGTTTCCGAAGTCGCCTTCGGCAAGGACTTTAACGAGCCTCTGGTTCATCAGGTTGTGACTGCGTTTCTGGCTGGTGCCCGTCAGGGTTCTAAGGCTCAGAAAAACCGTTCCGATGTGAGTGGTGGTGGTCGTAAGCCGTGGCGTCAAAAAGGCACTGGCCGTGCGCGAGCGGGTACGATTCGTAGCCCGATCTGGCGTGGCGGCGGCAAGACTTTTGCTGCGGTACCGCGGGACCACTCTCAGAAAGTGAACCGTAAAATGTACCGCGGTGCGCTGCAGTGCATTATGTCTGAGCTTGTTCGTCAGGAGCGCTTGGTTGTTGTTGATGAGTTTACTGTGGACTCGCCGAAGACCAAAGCTGTTGCGGCAAAGCTGAAAGGTATGGAGCTGACTAGCGTGCTCATCGTCACTGACAATGTTGACGAGAACCTGTTTATGGCTTCACGTAATTTGCCGAAGGTTGATGTGCGCGATTCTCAGGGCGTTGATCCGGTGAGTCTGATTGCTTTCGAGAAGGTGCTGATTACTGTGCCGGCTCTGAAGAAGCTTGAGGAGGCCCTGGCATGAATCAAGAGCGTATTTTGCAGGTGCTGCGTGCGCCGCATGTTTCTGAAAAGGCCACTGTTCAGGCTGATCAGAACAACACCTTTGTATTTAAGGTTGCTAAAGATGCGAGCAAGCTGGAAATAAAAAAAGCAGTAGAAGCGCTTTTTGAAGTGAAAGTTGAAGCTGTTCGTACCGCCAACATGAAAGGCAAGTCCAAATTCTTTGGTCGCGTAGCGGGTAAGCGCGTTGACTGGAAGAAGGCCTATGTTTCCCTCGCGGAAGGCCAGGACATTGACTTCCTGGGCGCAGAGTAAGGAAGGGAGTAAGGAATAATGGCGATTGTAAAGTGCAAGCCGACTTCTCCGGGCCGCCGCTTTGTAGTCAAGGTGGTCAACGAAGATCTGCACAAAGGTGCTCCCTACGCGCCACTGTTAGAAGCCAAGGCGAAAAACGGTGGTCGTAACAACAACGGTCGTATTACCACTCGTCATAAGGGTGGCGGTCACAAGCAGAAGTATCGTGTGATCGATTTCCGTCGTAACAAAGACGGTATCGCCGGTGTTGTTGAGCGCCTGGAGTATGACCCGAACCGTACCGCGCATATTGCGCTGGTGAAGTACTTGGACGGTGAGCGTCGATACATTCTGGCTCCTAAAGGGCTGAAAGCAGAAGATCGTATCCAGTCCGGTGAAGATGCACCGATTAAGCTGGGTAACGCACTTCCGCTGCGTAATATTCCGCTAGGTTCCACTATCCACAATGTGGAAATGAAGCCTGGGAAAGGTGGTCAAATTGCTCGATCTGCAGGGACTTCCGTGCAGCTGTTGGCAAAAGATGGCCAGTATGTGACTCTGCGTCTGCGCTCCGGCGAGATGCGCAAAGTTCATGCTGACTGCAAGGCTACCATCGGTGAAGTATCCAACAGTGAGCACAGCTTGCGCTCATTGGGTAAGGCGGGCGCTAAGCGCTGGCGGGGTGTTCGACCTACCGTTCGCGGTGCGGCGATGAACCCGGTAGACCATCCACATGGTGGTGGTGAAGGGCGCAGCTCTGGTGGCCGTCATCCGGTTACACCTTGGGGTGTTCCGACCAAAGGCTACAAGACCCGTACAAACAAGCGCACGACCAAAATGATTGTGCGTGACCGTCGTAAGTAAGGGATAGAGAGAGGTTCAGGCTGTGCCACGTTCACTGAAAAAAGGTCCTTTTGTGGATCACCACCTGCTAGGCAAGGTGGAAGATGCGGTGGAAGCCGGCTCCCGTAAGCCGATTAAAACCTGGTCTCGCCGCTCCATGATCATTCCGGAGATGGTGGGCCTGACTATTGCGGTATATAACGGCAAGCAACATGTGCCGGTAATGGTTTCCGAGCATATGGTTGGCCACAAGCTGGGCGAATTTGCCCTGACCCGCAATTACCGCGGGCATGCCGTGGACAAGAAGGCTAAGCGATAAGGTGACAGTTATGGCTACTGAAGTTGCAGCCCGTCTGCGCGGTGCAAGAATTTCGGCTCAGAAAGCCCGCCTCGTAGCTGACCAGGTCCGTGGCCTGGAGGTTGAGAAGGCGCTGAATCTTCTGGAATTCAGCCCGAAGAAGGCGGCAAAAATCGTTAAGAAAGTGCTGGAGTCCGCGATTGCAAATGCGGAAAACAACGACGGCGCTGACGTAGATGAGCTGAAGGTGTCCACGGTATTCGTGGATGAAGGTATGACGATGAAACGGATTCGTCCGCGGGCCAAAGGCCGTGCAGACCGTATCCTAAAGCGTACTTGCCACATTACTGTGAAAGTCTCAGAAGGTCAGGAGTAACCAGATGGGTCAGAAAGTTCATCCGGTCGGTATTCGCCTTGGCATTGTCAAAGAGCATAATTCGCTTTGGTATGCCGGACCGAAGTCTTATTCAGACTGCCTGGTTACCGATCTACAAGTGCGTGAATATCTTTTTAAGCGCCTTAAAAGTGCATCGGTAAGCCGTATCAAGATCGAGCGTCCTTCTGAAAACGTTCGCATCACTATTGCTACTGCGCGTCCGGGTATTGTTATTGGCAAGAAAGGTGAAGACGTTGAGCGTCTGCGTCGGGATGTTGCGGCCAAGATGGGTGTGCCTGTGCACATCAATATCGAGGAAGTACGCAAGCCTGACTTAGATGCCCGCTTGGTAGGTGACAATGTCGCCGGCCAGCTGGAGCGTCGAGTTATGTTCCGCCGCGCTATGAAGCGTGCGGTACAGAACGCCATGAAGTCTGGTGCTGAAGGTATTCGTATTCAGTTGTCCGGTCGTTTGGGTGGTGCAGAGATTGCGCGTACCGAATGGTACCGCGAAGGCCGAGTGCCGCTGCATACTTTGCGTGCTGACATCGACTACGCAAGCGTACGTGCTGAAACCACTTACGGCACCATCGGTGTGAAGGTCTGGATCTTCCGCGGCGAAGTGCTTGGTGGCATGGAGCAGGTACAGGAAGAGCAGAAGCAGTCCAAGGGCGCGAAGAAGCGCGGCCGCGGTTAAAGGGTAACGAACGATGTTGCAGCCGAAGCGTACCAAATTCCGGAAAGTGATGAAGGGCCGTAACCGTGGCCTGGCACAGCGGGGCAGCAAGGTGTCTTTCGGCACCATTGGCCTGCAGGCGACTGGTCGTGGCCGTATTACTGCGCGCCAGATCGAAGCAGCCCGACGTGCAATGACCCGCCATATCAAGCGGGGCGGTAAAATTTGGATCCGGGTATTTCCGGACAAGCCGATTACCAATAAGCCTCTTGAAGTGCGGATGGGTAAAGGTAAAGGTTCTGTAGAGTACTGGGTTGCTCAAATTCAACCCGGGAAAATGCTTTACGAAATGGAAGGTGTGTCAGAAGACGTTGCGCGTGAAGCGTTCCGTCTGGCCGCGGCCAAGCTGCCGGTAAGCACCCGTGTCGTTACTCGGACGGTGATGTAAGCCATGAAAGCGAGCGAGCTGAAAGAAAAGAGTGTCGAGGAGCTGCAGCAGACGCAAATCGAGCTGCTTGAGGAACAATTCAAGCTGCGTATGAAGAGCGCGTCCGGTCAGATTTCTAAAACCCATGAGCTTGGGACGGTTCGCCGCAATATTGCGCGCGTAAAGACCATTCTGAGAGAGAAACAGGGTAACTAGTCATGGCAGAGGCGAACACAATGCGCCGGACCGCTACCGGCAAAGTCATCTCTAATAAAGGTGACAAAACTATCACTGTGTTGGTAGAGCGCCGGGTTCAGCACCCGATTTACGGCAAGATCATCAAGCGTTCCACTAAACTGATGGCGCATGATGAAGAAAATCAATGTCGTGAAGGTGACCTGGTCACCATCGAGGAGTGCCGGCCGCTGTCTAAGCGTAAAGCTTGGATGCTGGTTAACGTAGTTGAACAGTCTAAGGCCTAAACGGACCGTTGCTGTGGCTGCCTGTAAGGGCAGAGTTGGAGAGATTAAGCGATGATTCAGACCGAAAGCATGCTCGAGGTTGCTGATAACAGTGGCGCCCGTCGAGTACAGTGCATCAAAGTGCTGGGTGGTTCTCACCGCCGCTATGCAGGCATTGGTGACATCATCAAGGTCACAGTAAAGGAAGCGATTCCTCGCGGCCGTGTCAAGAAAGGCGACGTGATGACCGCTGTGGTTGTTCGTACCCGTAAAGGTGTACGTCGTCCTGACGGATCTTTGATTCGTTTTGATGAAAATGCCGCCGTGTTGTTGAACAACAACAAAGCACCGGTTGGTACTCGGATCTTCGGCCCAGTAACGCGCGAGCTGCGTACTGAGCAATTTATGAAGATCATTTCCCTGGCACCTGAAGTTCTGTAAAGGCGGGTGAAGGTAATGCTCAAGATTAAGCGTGATGACGAAATCATCGTAATTGCGGGAAAGGACAAAGGTAAGCGTGGCTCTGTTCAGCAAGTTCTGGACAATGGTCGCCTCATCGTTGCTGGCGTTAACATGGTCAAGAAGCATGTTAAAGCCAATCCTAACCGTGGTACTCAAGGCGGCATCGTAGAACAGGAAGCATCGCTAAACGCTTCCAACGTTGCCATCTGGAATCCCAAGACGCAGAAAGCGGATCGTGTGGGCTTCCGGTTTGAAGACGGCAAAAAAGTTCGCTTCTTCAAGTCCAACGGCGAAGCGCTGTAGGTTAGGTGACCCATGAGTGATCTGAAAAAGATTTATCAAGACGAAATCGCGCCCAAGCTGAAAGAAGAGCTTGGTCTCGGTAACATCATGGAAGTGCCGAAGATCACCAAGATCACCCTTAATATGGGTGTTGGTGAAGCTTCTGCGGATCGTAAAGCGATGGAAGGTGCTTTGTCGGATATGACGGCCATTTCTGGTCAGAAGCCGCTGGTAACCAACGCGCGGAAGTCTGTTGCAGGCTTCAAGATCCGTGAAGGTTGGCCGATTGGCTGCAAGGTGACCATGCGCAATCAGAGAATGTATGAATTCCTTGAGCGTCTGGTTTCTGTTGCCATTCCACGTATTCGTGACTTCCGTGGTTTGAATCCGAAATCCTTCGATGGCCGGGGCAACTTCTCCATGGGTCTGCGTGAGCAGATCGTGTTCCCGGAAATCGATTTCGACAAGGTCGATAAGCTGCGTGGTATGGATATTACGATTACCACTACAGCCAAGACTGATGACGAAGCACGGGCGCTGCTGCGCGCCTTCAACTTCCCGCTGAAGGGCTAAGAGGATTTATCATGGCTAAAGAATCCATGAAAAACCGGGAAGCAAAACGCACAAAGCTGGTTCAGCGTTTTGCCGCCAAGCGCTCAGCGCTTAAGGCGATCATCCAGGATCCCAATGCAGAACCTGAAGCGAAGTGGGATGCTCAGCTTCAGCTGCAAAAATTGCCGCGCGATTCTTCTCCGGTTCGTCAGCGTAATCGCTGTCGTCTGACCGGTCGTCCGCACGGTTACTACCGCAAATTCGGCCTTAGCCGGATCAAGCTGCGTGAAGCAGCGATGCGCGGTGACGTTCCAGGTCTGGTTAAAGCCAGCTGGTAATAAGCCAAGAGTTTAGGTAGCGGAGCGATTGCGGCATGAGCATGCAAGATACCCTGGCGGATATGTTTACACGTATCCGTAACGCCCAGATGGCCAAGAAAGTACAGGTAGAGATTCCTGCTTCAAAAGCAAAGGAAGCTGTTGCCAAAGTACTGAAGGACGAGGGCTACATCGCAGGTTACGAAGTAACTGGCGATAAAAAACCGGTAATGACGGTTGAGCTTAAATATTACGAAGGCAGTCCGGTGATCGAGAAGATTGCACGGGTAAGCCGTCCTGGTCTGCGGGTTTATAAGTCCGCGGGTGAGATCCCCAAGGTTAAAGATGGCCTTGGTGTTATGATCGTATCCACTAATCAGGGCATTATTTCTGACCGCGCAGCGCGCAAAGCCAATATTGGTGGCGAGCTGATCTGCGAAGTGTCCTAACAGAAGCGGCGTAGACAGGTTAGGTGCAGCAATGTCTAGAGTAGCAAAAAGTCCGGTAAATCTGCCTAAAGGCGTCGAGGTTAAAATCGATGGCCAAAAAGTCGCTGTAAAAGGTGGCAAAGGCAGCCTGGAGCATGAAGTTCACGAGCTGGTAGCAGTGTCCTTGGAAGATGGCGTGGTGTCGGTTAAACCCCACGACGACTCTCAGAAGGGCTGGGCGTTAGCTGGAACCACGCGTGCTCTGCTGAATAACATGGTAACCGGCGTTGCCGATGGGTTTGAGCGTAAGCTTCAACTCTTGGGTGTTGGTTACCGCGCGCAGGCTCAGGGCAAGGTTCTTAACCTGACCCTCGGTTTCTCCCATCCGGTGGCTTACCAATTGCCAGAAGGGATTACCGTTGAAACTCCGAGCCAGACAGAAATTGTCATTAAAGGCATTGATAAGCAACTGGTAGGTCAAGTTGCTGCCAATGTTCGGGCCTTCCGTCCGCCTGAGCCTTACAAGGGCAAAGGGGTGCGCTATGCTGATGAGCAAGTGCGCCGTAAGGAAGCCAAGAAGAAATAATCGTCGAGATTGATGCCATGAAAGACAAAAAAGTTGCACGTCTACGCAGGGCCAAACGCACTCGTCTGAAGATTCGCGAGTTGGGTGAAGTTCGCCTTTGCGTACATCGTACCCCGCGTCATATTTATGCGCAGGTAATCTCTGCGGCAGGCGACCAGGTGTTGGCTTCTGCCAGCACAGTGGAGAAAGATTTGCGTGCTGACGCTACCGGCAACGCTGATGCAGCGACCAAAGTTGGTCAGATCATCGCTCAGCGTGCTAAAGAAGCGGGCATTGAGCGCGTAGCCTTTGACCGTTCTGGTTTTAAATATCACGGTCGCGTAAAGGCGCTGGCTGATGCCGCGCGTGAAAACGGGCTTGAATTCTAAGGGTGCTTGGTTATGGCGAAGGTTGATCCCAACGAAGGTCTGCAGGAAAAACTGGTTCAGGTAAACCGGGTTGCTAAAGTAGTAAAAGGCGGCCGGATTTTTGGTTTTACCGCGTTGACTGTAGTGGGTGACGGCAAGGGTAAAGTTGGCTTTGGTCGTGGTAAGGCGCGTGAAGTGCCTGCTGCTATCCAGAAAGCCTTAGAAGCTGCCCGCCGCAACATGATTCAGGTGGAGCTGAATGGCACCACCATCCAGCACCCAATGAAGGCCCGTCATGGTGCCTCTAAGGTGTACATGCAGCCGGCCGATGAAGGTACCGGTGTGATTGCCGGCGGTGCTATGCGCGCCGTACTGGAAGTCGCAGGCGTTCAGAACGTACTGGCCAAATGCTACGGCTCCACAAACCCGGTAAACGTGGTTCGGGCTACCTTCAATGGTCTGAAATCCATGGCTTCTCCGGAATCTGTGGCTGCCAAGCGTGGCAAGTCTGTTGATGAGATTCTGAACTAAGCGCAGATAAGCGGAATCGATACGATGGCTGAAAAGATCAAGGTAAAGCTGGTTAAGAGCACCAACGGCCGGCTTGAAAAGCATAGGGCTTGTGTGCGTGGTCTCGGTCTGCGCCGCATTGGCCACACCGTTGAAGTTGAAGATACCCCGTCAGTGCGCGGCATGATTAACAAGGTGTCGTACCTGGTGCAGGTAGAGGGAGAATAAGTGATGCGTCTTAATGATTTGCATCCCGCTGAAGGTTCCCGTCCGGAAGGTAAGCGCGTAGGTCGCGGTATCGGTTCCGGCTTGGGTAAGACTGGTGGCCGTGGTCATAAAGGTCAGAAGTCTCGCTCCGGTGGTTCTGTAAAGCCCGGTTTCGAAGGTGGTCAAATGCCGCTGCAGCGTCGTGTGCCGAAGTTCGGTTTCACGTCCAAATTGGCAATGGGTACCGCTGAGGTCCGTCTAGCTGAACTAGCGAAAGTGGAAGGTGACGTGATCGATCTGGCTTCTTTGAAAGCAGCCAACATTGTTCGTCGTGACATGAAGCGCGCTAAGATTGTTCTGCAAGGTGAAATCGATCGCGCAGTGACCGTTCGTGGTGTTGCCCTTACTAAAGGCGCCCGTGAAGCGGTTGAAAAAGCTGGCGGTAAAGTCGAAGAGTAAGGCTGCGCTTTATGGCGAAGAATCGCGCTCAAACACTAAATGGTGGTGCGCCCAAAGCAGACGGTAACGCAATGCGTGAACTCTGGCGGCGTATCGGTTTTCTGTTGGGCGCCTTGGTGGTGTTCAGGGTCGGGGCGCATATCCCGGTCCCGGGCATGAACCCGGAAGCGTTGCAACAGATGTTCAACAACAACCGGGACACCATTCTTGGCCTGTTTAACATGTTCTCTGGTGGCTCACTGGAGCGCATGAGTATTTTTGCGTTGGGCATTATGCCCTATATCACGGCTAGCATTGTTATTCAGCTGATGACTGCTGTGGTACCAACCCTAGAACAGCTTCGCAAAGAAGGTGAACAGGGGCGGCGTAAAATAACCCAATACACACGTTACCTAACGGTGGTTTTGGGGGCGATCCAGTCTTTTGGCATGGTTGCCGGTCTCAATAGCCAAGGCATTACACTGCTGCCGGAGACGGCCAGCACTATGCAGCTTGCCAGCTTCTATTTTGTTGCTGTCAGCACATTGGTTACTGGTACCGTTTTCCTGATGTGGCTGGGTGAACAAATTACAGAGCGCGGTATCGGCAACGGTATTTCCATGCTGATTTTCGCCTCTATTGTGTCAGGCCTGCCTGGTGCGGTAGCACAGACCTTTGAGTCTGCGCGAACCGGAGATCTGAGCCTGATCATGATGTTGTTTGTGTTCCTGGTTGCCATGGCCGTGATTTTCGGTGTGGTCTATGTGGAACGTGGACAGCGTCGTATTACCGTAAATTACGCACGTCGCCAACAAGGCCGTCGAGTGTATGCGGCGCAGCAGAGTCATCTGCCGCTGAAAGTGAACATGGCAGGCGTTATTCCTGCGATTTTTGCCAGCTCAATACTATTGTTTCCGGCGTCATTGACCCAGTGGTTCAGTGACTCCAATCCGGATTCTTGGTGGGGTCAGGCATTGCGCAATGTGAGTGAAGCTCTGCTGCCGGGTACGCCGCTGTATATTTTGCTGTTTACCTTGGCAATTGTATTCTTTTGCTACTTTTATACAGCGCTGGTGTTTAATCCGAAGGATGTCGCTGACAACCTGAAGAAATCCGGCGCTTATATTCCGGGCATTCGCCCGGGCGAGCAGTCCGCTCGCTATATCGACACAGTGATGGGCCGTTTGACTCTGATCGGTGCGGTATACATGACGCTGGTGTGCTTACTGCCGCTGGGTCTGCAAGCTGTTGCCAATGTGCCCTTCTACTTGGGTGGTACCTCTTTGCTGATCGTCGTGGTTGTGGTAATGGACTTCTGGTCACAGGTTAATTCGCACCTGACGTCCACCCAGTACGAGAAGTTGATGAAGAAATCCAACCTGAAAGGGTATGGTGGCACCGGTCTGGTGCGTTAACGAACGAGGCGAGTGCGATGAAAGTTCAGGCTTCTGTAAAGAAGATCTGCCGTAACTGCAAAGTGATCCGTCGTAAGGGGCGTGTCATGGTAATCTGCAGTGCCGAACCCCGGCACAAGCAGCGCCAAGGTTAAGGTTTTAGTCTTCTTTTAAGTGTTTGGTTGAAATTCAGTCGGCGTAGCGCTAGACTCTGCCGCCTTTCGGCGCCTATGAGCCTGGCGCCACCCGTTTTGTGAATCGGAGATATTCGGATGGCCCGTATTGCAGGCGTTAACATCCCGGAAAATAAGCACACGGTGATTTCTCTCACCTACATCTTCGGGATCGGTCGTACCCGTGCAGAATCTATCTGTGCAACGACCGGTATTGAGCAGACCGCGAAAGTTCGCGAGCTGACCGGTGAGCAACTTGACGCCATTCGTGGCGAGGTTGCCAAGTTCTCTACCGAAGGTGACCTGCGCCGGGAAATCAACATGAACATCAAGCGTCTGATGGACCTCGGTTGTTACCGTGGTATTCGCCATCGTCGCGGCTTGCCGCTTCGCGGTCAGCGTACCAAGACCAATGCGCGTACCCGTAAAGGTCCGCGTAAACCGATTCGCAAATAAGCTGAATTAGACAGCGGCTGGATTTGGATAGGCATTATGGCTAAGTCAAAGAAAGATAGTGGCGCACGTCGTAAGAAGGTAACGCGTACCGTTGCAGACGGTATCGCCCACGTGCACGCTTCCTTCAATAACACCATCATCACAATCACTGATCGTCAGGGCAATGCGTTGTCTTGGGCGACTTCTGGTGGTGCTGGTTTCCGTGGTTCCCGTAAAAGTACCCCGTTTGCTGCCCAGGTGGCGGCTGAGAACGCGGGTAACGCAGCGAAGGACTACGGTCTGAAAAATCTTGAAGTGCGGGTGAAAGGCCCAGGTCCGGGTCGTGAATCTTCTATTCGTGCCCTGAATGGCTGCGGTTACAAGATCACCCATATTGAGGACGTAACGCCGATTCCCCATAACGGTTGCCGTCCGCCTAAAAAGCGTCGCGTGTAACGGGAGTTAGAGCAAGATGGCAAGATACATCGGTCCCAAGTGCAAGCTTTCCCGTCGAGAAGGCACTGATTTGTTCCTGAAGAGTGGTATTCGCCCTCTGGAATCCAAGTGTAAAGCTGACCAGGCTCCTGGTCAGGCTGCTGGTGCGAGCGGCCGCCGCCCAGCACGGTTGTCTGACTACGGCGTGCAGCTGCGCGAGAAGCAAAAAGTTCGTCGTACCTATGGTGTGTTAGAAAAACAGTTCCGTAGCTACTATAAAAAAGCCGCTGCCTCCAAAGGTGCTACAGGCGAAGTTCTGCTGCAGCTTTTGGAAGGGCGTCTGGATAACGTGGTTTACCGTATGGGCTTTGGCTCTACTCGTTCCGAAGCGCGTCAACTGGTTAGCCATCGTGCCATTCTGGTTAACGGTCAGTCCGTGAATGTTGCTTCTTACCAGGTTAAGCCTGGCGATCAGATCAACGTTCGTGAGAAGTCCAAGAACCAGCTGCGCGTGAAAAACGCCATGGAGCTCGCTCAGCAGCGTGGCTTTATGCCGTGGATTGAAGTTGATGATAAGAAGCTGGAAGGTACCTACAAGGCTAAGCCTGAGCGTATCGACCTGCCTGCCGAGATCAACGAAAATCTGATCGTCGAGCTGTACTCCAAGTAAGGACTGCCTGAGGGATCTCTATGACCGCCGTGAACGACTTTCTCACGCCCCGCTCGATCGCGGTCAACGCGATCAACCAGACTCACGCTAAAGTGGTTCTGGAACCGCTGGAGCGTGGTTTTGGGCACACCCTGGGGACTGCGCTGCGCCGCATCTTGATCTCCAGCATGCCTGGCTGTGCGATCACCGAGGTGGAAATCGACGGTGTGCAGCATGAATACTCTTCCATTGAAGGGGTGCAAGAAGATGTGATCAATATTCTTCTTAACCTCAAAGGCGTTGCCTTAAAAATGGAAGATAGCGAAGAAACGACCCTTGAGCTGGTCAAGAAAGGTCCTGGTGTCGTTACCGCGAATGATATCCAGCGTGATCACAGCGTTGAGATTGTTAACCCGGATCACCTGATCTGTACGATTACTGGCGACACCGAACTGCGTGTGAAGCTGAAAGTACAGAAAGGACGCGGTTATGTCGCAGCGGATTCCCGTCAGTCTGAAGATGACGAAACCCGCGGAATTGGCCGTCTGCAGCTGGATGCCAGTTACAGCCCAGTTCGTCGTGTCGCGTATGTGGTCGAAGCGGCACGCGTTGAGCAGCGTACTGATTTGGACAAGCTGGTCATTGATCTGGAAACAGACGGAACCATTGAGCCAGAAGAAGCGATTCGTCGTGCAGCAACAATTCTGCAGCAGCAAATTGCGGTGTTTGTAGATTTGGAACAGGATGCCAAGCCTGAGCCGAAGCAAGAACGTGAGGAGATCGATCCTATCTTGCTACGCCCGGTTGATGATCTTGAGCTAACGGTTCGCTCCGCTAACTGTTTGAAAGCGGAAAACATCTACTACATCGGTGATCTGGTACAGCGTACCGAGGTCGAGCTGCTGAAAACCCCGAACTTGGGTAAGAAGTCGCTGACCGAGATTAAAGATGTGCTGGCCTCTAAAGGGCTTTCACTGGGTATGCGTCTGGAGAACTGGCCACCGGTCAGCCTTCGCGACGATGACCGGTTGAACGCCAAGTTGCGCTAATTAGTTGTTGTGGACGCTGTGAAGCGCCCCTGAACATAGGAACAGAATCATGCGTCATCGCAAAAGCGGCAGAAAACTGAACCGGAACAGCTCTCATCGTCAGGCGATGTTCCGTAACATGGCTGTGTCTCTGCTGGAGCACGAAGCGATCAAGACCACTTTGCCGAAGGCTAAAGAGCTCCGTCGTGTGGCTGAGCCGCTGATCACTTTGGCCAAGGAAGACTCAGTTGCAAACCGTCGTTTAGCTTTCGACCGTACCCGTTCTAAGGAAATGGTTGGTAAGCTTTTCAACGAACTGGGGCCTCGTTACCAAGAGCGTCCGGGTGGCTACATCCGCATTCTTAAGATGGGTTTCCGTGCGGGCGATAACGCACCGATGGCCTATGTTGAGCTTGTTGACCGTCCTGAACTGGTTGACGCTGACGAAGAGTAAGCGTTAATTGTTCTAAAAAAACCGGGCGATGCCCGGTTTTTTTATGCCTGTTGCATGTGCGAATCCATGGGCTATGCTGGTGATGTAATCAACGGGCATAGCATATGGCGATCAACGGCTTCCATGCTCACGTCTATTTCGACGAGCACACCTTTTCCCAGGCTGCGGCGCTCTGCCAGGCGGCCCACCAGCGTTTTTCGATTCCCATGGGGCATATGCACCGAAAACCGGTGGGCCCACATCCATGCTGGAGCTGCCAGTTGACTCTCCCCCGGCGTCTTGTTGGAGAGGTGATTCCCTGGTTGATGGCCAGCCGAAATGGGCTCACGGTGTTTGTGCATGGCCTTAGCGGCGATGACCTGCGGGATCATACAGAACTGGTTATGTGGTTGGGTGACAGCCTGCCGCTGGATTTGAGCACCTTTGGGCTTTCCCCGTAAATCACCCTGTTAGTTTTGTGCGGTGGTTCTACCTCGATACATTATTGCTTTTTGTTCAGGACGCGGGTGTGTCTTCGCGGCTGAGTTACCTGACCTTGGGCTGATCACTTTTTGCCCGCGATAGAGGCGGGCTGAAGGGTGAGCTGACCGCTGGGGCCGTGGGTCAGCACCTTCCAGGTTGAGTAATGCGAGCCGAACCTCACCGTACAAACGCTGAAGCCCTTGTGAGCGGGTGTAGCCTGCAAAATGGGCCAGTTTGATTCGTAGTTCCGGATCGGTGAGTGAAAGATTTTCATCAAATTCAGCGCGAATTAAGCGGCGGCACTGGTTGACCAGATTAACGATGTTGTACTGCATCAGCCAACGGTGGTCTAGGGTGGATTCCATGCTCGTACTCCTCGGCCTGTATATAGCTTGGTACAAAGCAGAAAACGTGCCATCAATTCAGCCCGCCTGGTGGCGATAATGCACAGCCACAGGGCGGGCGGGGTAAATAGCGGTGTGGCTGCGCTATTGTCGTGCGCGGGATGGGGTGTTGTGTTGTCGCAGGCAGTTGGCATAAAAGGTGGTGGTGGCGGGCCAGTCGGAAAAGACACCGATGACGCCGACTTGGCGGGCCAGTACATCCAGTAGCGTCAGGACATCGCCGTCGTTATTGGTGGCTGAAGGGATGCTTTGGTAGTACCAGCCGCCACCGTTGGCCAATAGTCCGGAGCGTTCCAGGGACCAGGCAATCATATTTACGCCGGCCTGTTGTGCGGAGCGGGCATAGACGCTTGGGATGATGCGGTTCTGGGCATCTGTGGTAACCAGCATCCATAACGGCGGGGCGATGATGTTGACCCCGTAGCCTTTCAGCGTTGCCATGTCGGGTTGCCAGGTGCCGGGGTTTTGCGGGTCGAGTCCGTTGCTGTCGCGGCCGTCTAGGTAAACCGCCTGGCGGCCAAAGGCTGGTGTGGCCGATAACCAATAGCGTACATCCTCTAGGTTGAATGATTGTGGATAGACGCGGTGGGGGCTTACGCCTGCCTCTTGGTAGTCACGGATCATTTGCCGTGCATAGTCCTGCTGGCTGTAATCACCCTGATAGGGCATGGGTACTTGAGGGGCCTTCAGTTCCGGGGTCATTTTGACTCCCAGCTGGCGGAACAGGGCGATGCTTTCCTGGTGGCTGAGCAGGGTGCCGCGTTGGCGGTAGAGCTCGGTGCGCCAGTCGGGGGTGCCATTCAGGTACTCGTCTACGGTGGTGGCTTGAGGGTTGGCGCCATCCATCTTCCCTTTCAGGGTTTTGAACTGGGCCAGAGTGATGTCACTGGTACAGCATTTCGCACTGGCGGCGTGTGTGCCATCAAACGGGCTGAACGGTTCGCTGCACTGGTTGGCCAGCTCGGTTTCCAGGATGTTGGTAGTGGTATGGAGGTCGCACTGTGAGTGACGGCAAACCAGCTCCCGGTCTTTGGTAAAGGTAACGTCACATTCCACAATGCCTGCGCCCATACGTGCTGCTGCACGGTAGGATTCTTCGGTGTGCTCCGGGAATTGCAGCGGCGCACCGCGGTGGCCGATGGAAAAGTCGGTCCGTCGCTGCGGGCGGTGCTCCGCGGCGCAGGCCTGTAGGGCCTCTTTGACTGGCCCGGCATCCATATCAGAGACCAAGTAATAGGGGCGAGGGCCGAGCGATACGCTACTGCTATGAGCCGTGGCGTGCTGAGGGGCTGTGCGATTGGCGTCACCTGGTGGGGTGTTGTGATCCGGTGTCTGAGCGGCACAGGCTGTAGCGGCAGCGCCCATGGCCAGTGCTGCGATGCAGCCTTTCAATGCGTTAATCCGTTTCATGACTCGCCTCAATGATGGTGATTGGGGGGAGTCTGCAGGCGAAATATGACGGGCTGGTGAGGGGCAGGCTGCGGCTGCGTGACAGGGCGTGGGAATGTGCTATTCGTCACGGCGTAACTCTCGCGGTGCCCTTTAAGAAAGAGGCGGATAGGGGCTTGGCGTCCTTGCCGCCCCGTCGTCTGCTATGCCGGTACCAGACCCGCTGCATTATTTCAGCATGGGTTTGAGAAAGCGCCCAGTATGGCTGCCTTTAACCTTGGCGACCTCTTCTGGAGTGCCTTCGGCGATGATCTCACCGCCACCGTCACCGCCCTCGGGCCCCAGATCCACGATCCAGTCAGCGGTCTTGATTACATCCAGGTTGTGTTCGATCACCACCACGGAGTTGCCGTGGTCGGCCAGGCGATTGAGCACGTCCAGCAGGAGCTGGATGTCATGGAAGTGCAGGCCGGTGGTAGGCTCATCGAGGATGTACAGGGTGTTGCCGGTATCCCTGCGTGACAATTCCTTGGCCAGTTTGACCCGCTGGGCTTCGCCACCGGATAGTGTGGTTGCTGCCTGGCCGAGTTTTACATAGCTGAGGCCCACATCTATGAGGGTCTGGAGTTTGCGTGCCAGCGAAGGTACGGCATCGAAAAATTCGCGAGCATCTTCAATGGTCAGATCCAGCACCTCGAAAATGTTCTTACCCTTGTAGGTGATCTCCAACGTTTCCCGATTATAGCGCTGGCCATTGCAGACTTCGCATGGAACATAGATATCTGGGAGGAAGTGCATCTCGACTTTGATAACCCCGTCGCCCTGACAGGCTTCACAGCGTCCCCCTTTAACATTGAAGCTGAAGCGCCCTGGCTTGTAGCCGCGGGCGCGTGCTTCCTGGGTGCCCGCGAACAATTCCCGCACCGGGGTGAAAATACCGGTGTAGGTGGCCGGGTTGGAGCGCGGGGTGCGACCGATGGGACTTTGATCGATATCCACCACCTTGTCGAAATGCTCAAGCCCTTCAATGGATTCGTGAGGGGATGGCGTCAGAGTTGTAGCCTTATTGAGTTTGGTCGCGGCCAGGGGGTAGAGCGTGCCGTTGATCAACGTGGACTTTCCGGAGCCCGATACGCCGGTGATACAGGTCAGTAAGCCTACGGGAATGTTCAATGGCTGGCCTTTGAGGTTGTTCCCTGTGGCTCCGAGCAAGGTTAACCATCGGTCATCATTGTGTGGACGGTGTTGAGTGGGGACCGCTATTTTTTTGCGGCCGGATAGGTAATCGCCAGTTAATGAATCTGGGTTGTCGGCTACATCTTGGGCGCTGCCTTGGGCGATGACCTTGCCACCGTGAACGCCCGCTCCTGGGCCAATATCAATAACGTGGTCGGCCAGTCGGATGGCGTCTTCATCGTGCTCTACAACCAGTACGCTATTACCCAAGTCGCGAAGTCGAGTCAGAGTATTGAGCAGGCGCTCGTTGTCGCGCTGGTGCAAACCGATTGAGGGTTCGTCCAGTACATACATGACACCCACTAGACCCGCGCCTATTTGGCTTGCGAGGCGAATACGTTGAGCTTCGCCGCCGGACAGGGTCTCTGCGCTGCGTTCAAGGGTTAGGTATTCCAGTCCTACATTGACCAGAAATTGCAGCCGGTCACTAATTTCCTTGAGGATTTTGCCGGCGATTTCGCCACGGCTGCCGGGCAATTTCAGGTTGCTAAAATAGGCATGGGCTTTACCAACGGGAAGTCGAACCACTTCGGGGAGAGTGGTTTGCTCAATGAAAACATGACGGGCAGCTTCACGAAGGCGTGAGCCGTTGCAGCTTGGGCAACTAGAGGTGGACATGTAGCCGAGCAAATCTTCTCTAACTGCATCAGATTCGGTTTCCCGGTAGCGGCGCTCCATGTTCGGGATGATCCCTTCGAATGGATGGTTGCGTTTGATGATGTCACCACGGTCGTTTAGGTAGCGGAATTCGATACTTTCCTTACCAGTACCATGCAGCACCTTGCTGCGGATCTCTTTGGGGAGATCTTTAAACGCCGTATCCATGTCGAAACCAATGCTCTGGGACAGCGAGTTGAGCATCTGGAAGTAATAAACGTTGCGGCGGTCCCAGCCGCGGATGGCGCCTTCGGAAAGAGAAAGTTCATCGGAGTTGATCACTTTGCCTTCATCGAAGAACTGTTTTATGCCCAGGCCATCGCAACTGGGGCAGGCACCAGCTGGGTTATTGAAGGAAAACAGGCGCGGTTCTAGTTCGGGGATCGAGTAACCACAGGTAGGGCAGGCGAATTTGGCAGAGAATGTGGTTTCTTCCCCTTCCCCTTCCATGGGGGCTATTACGGCGATATTGTCGGCCAGATTTAGCGCCGTCTCGAATGACTCTGCCAGCCGGTTCTGTAGGTCGCTGCGGACTTTGAAGCGATCCACCACCACTTCGATAGTGTGCTTTTTGTTTTTGTCTAGGTCCGGCGTATCATCCATGTCGTAGATGCGGCCATCAATGCGAGCCCTGATAAAGCCTTGGGCGCGTAGCTCTTCGAATAGATGGGCGTGTTCACCCTTCTTTTCGCGGATTACTGGAGCCAGCAGCATGAGTTTGCTGCCTTCTTCCATGGCCAGTACTTGGTCTACCATCTGGCTGATGGTCTGCGCGGCTAGCGGGGCGCCATGTTCGGGGCAGCGGGGCTCTCCAACTCGGGCGAAGAGTAGACGCAGGTAGTCGTAGATTTCGGTAATGGTGCCCACAGTGGAGCGAGGGTTATGACTAGTAGACTTTTGTTCAATGGAAATCGCTGGACTCAGCCCCTCGATGTGATCTACATCGGGCTTTTCCATCATTGATAGAAACTGGCGGGCGTAGGTGGATAGTGACTCCACATATCGGCGCTGCCCTTCTGCGTAAAGGGTGTCGAAGGCGAGGGAAGATTTGCCGGAGCCTGACAGACCGGTAATAACCACCAGTTTGTCCCGGGGAATATCCAGGTCCACGTTCTTCAGATTATGGGTGCGTGCACCGCGTACTACGATGGTATCCATAGAGTAAAACGCCCGTTTCAGACTACTGTCAAAATGAACAGGGCAGTATAAGGGACGCCGGGCGCATGATGCCAGCCGCAGAACGTGAAAAGCTGGTGTCTGGCATCATGCATGGTGAGACTTGGGTGACTATAGGTTTTCCTGGGCCCAGTTCACCGCTTGTAGTCTGTTGGAGGCGTTGATTTTCTTGAAAATATTGTAGATGTGGGTCTTGATGGTGTGTGGGCTCAGGTTCAGGCTGCAGGCGATGTCGGAGTTCTTTGCGCCTGTGGCCATCACCTTCAGCACCTCAACTTCCCGGTCGGTTAGGCTGACCTCGCTGCGTGAAAACGTCTTGTTGAAAGTGCGGCTTTTCATTAGGTAGGTTTGCAGCACGGCGCGAGGGAACCATAGTTCACCATCGAGAATTGCCTTGAGGCCTTTGCTTAGAAGGGCCTGGGGACAGTCGTGCTGGAAGCCGCCGTTGACCATGGGAAGCCCGGCGAGCTTGGAGAGTGACTCATCGCTGTCAACGTTGAAAACCGCGATCAAGACATCGCTCTCCACTTCTTGGTCTGCTTCTAGTAGGTGGGCGATGACTTCGTTAACGTCTACGGAGTGGTAGTCCACCAGGAATAGGTTCTGACCGTTTTCGCGCAGGGCATCAATGGTAATATCCAGGGCAGTGGGAATACTTTTGGCTGCCATGTCTTTCTTGACGAGGAATTCGGTAAGCAGGGCGTTTTGCAGTTGTTGGCTGCCTACTACGTAAACTTGTTGGATATGTTCTTGGCTATTCATTGCTCTCGTCCGTGATTGCTTAGGCTTAAAACCTAAGAAAAAAAACTGATCAGCCTGTCAATTTATCACCGCTTTGACGGGGGTTCAATTTGAAGCATTGGAGTTTTGCGGTTTTCACGATTAAAAGTTGCCTGCAGTGAGGGCGTCGCTCGGGTTCTGATGGAGCCGGAATCTGCTACACTGCGTGCCCTTTTGTATCGGTCAGGTCTGCGGTAGCCATTCGTTGCGGCGTCCGGACCTCTCCGGGTTAGGAGCGATAACGGTTCATGACGGCATCATCTTCCCATGCTCTGCAACGGACAGAACTGAAGGCCACTGGCTATCTGGCAACGATTTTTGCGTTGCGAATGTTCGGTCTGTTCATGATTCTGCCTATTTTTGCCGTTTACGGGCAAGCTCTTGAAGGGGCTTCACCGCTATTAATTGGTACTGCTATTGGTGCCTACGGCTTGATGCAGGCATTGTTACAGATCCCTTTTGGTATGTTGTCGGATCGCTTTGGGCGCCGGCCGCTATTGCTTATCGGCCTATTGCTGTTTATTGCTGGCGGCGCGGTAGCCGCGATGAGTGACCACATTTACGGGGTCATTGCCGGGCGTGCTTTGCAAGGCGCAGGGGCGATTGCCAGTGTCATTATGGCACTGATTGGGGATGTTGTGACTGAAAAGCATCGCACCCGGGCTATGGCTTTGATTGGTATGTCGGTGGGCGGCTCTTTTGTTCTTGCACTGATTTTGGGGCCCTTGCTGGCTGGGTGGCTAGGTTTGTCTGGCCTATTCTGGATGACGTCAGTGTTGGGTGGTTTCGCTTTGCTGGTGGCGTTTGTGGTGCCGGCGCCAAAAGCCTTGCAGGGTGAGGCGCTGCCTGTGTCAGAACGGTTCCGTCGGGTGTTGGGTAGCAAGACCTTGCTGCGTTTTGATGTGGGTATTTTCAGCCTGCACTTGATTATGACCGCATCTTTTGTGGTGGTGCCGGCGTTGCTCAGCGATCGATTGGGGCTGACATTGCAAAGTCACAGCCTGCTGTATCTGGCGGTTCTGGTGGCTGGGTTTGTGGCTATGGTGCCATTAATTATCCGCGCGGAGCGCCGAGGGGCGGTTCCCATGAAGCGATTGGCGGTGGTGTTGCTGGCGCTCTCTCAGCTGGTGTTGGCGTTAGCTGGGGCGCAATTGTGGCATTTCGTTTTGGCATTATTGGTTTTCTTTACCGCTTTTAATCTACTAGAGGCCTTGCTGCCCTCTTTAGTCGGGCGCGCGGCGCCGGCGGGTACGCGGGGAACGGCTATGGGGGTGTACTCAACCAGTCAGTTCCTGGGCGTCTTTGTCGGCGGACAGATGGGCGGAGCCCTTTATCAATGGGTTGGGGCAGAAGCGGTCTTTTACAGCTGTGGTGTGTTGGCTCTGATCTGGTTGCTGGTGCTGGTAGGAATGAAAGAGTTGCCCCGGCTGGATAATCGGGTGCTGTCATTGGCCCCTGGGAATGATTGGGCTGCTTTGGCTGAGCGACTGAGTTCTGTCCCCGGGGTGGTGGAAACAGTGGTCGTGGAAGAGCAAGCACTGGCCTTGCTGAAAGTGGACTCCAGTCTGTTGGACGAGCAGCAGTTACAGGGTGTCGCGGGGACCGGGCAAAGCTGACACAATGGACGGCTTCACGAATTTGTCGTCCATCAATGATGGTAGGATTTCAGACAGTAGCTAGACCATAAGAAGTCACGGAGAGAAACATGGCGCGCGGCGTTAATAAGGTAATTTTGATCGGTAATCTGGGTGCGGATCCGGAAACCCGCTTTATGCCCAGCGGTGGCGCGGTCACGAATGTGCGCTTGGCCACCAGCGAGAGCTGGAAAGACCGCCAGAGCGGCCAAATGCAGGAACGCACTGAGTGGCATCGGGTGGTGCTCTTCAACAAACTAGGCGAGATTGCCGGTGAGTATCTGAAAAAGGGCTCCAAAGTTTACATTGAAGGCTCTATCCGTACCCGCAAATGGCAAGGGCAGGATGGTCAAGACCGTTATACTACCGAGATTGTGGCCAACGAGATGCAGATGTTAGATGGCCGTGGTGATGGTGGTGGTCAGGGTGGTTATTCCCAGTCCGCTGCCCCTCAAGGCAATCAGGGTGGCTACGGTAATGATGGTCAGCCTGGAGCCGGTAGTGGCCAGCCAGCACAGAACCAAAACACCAATCAGGGCGGTGGTTTCAGCGGCCCAGCGGATGACTTTGACGACGATATTCCGTTCTGAATGACGGACAGGAAACCGGCCCCGTTATGCCTCGAAAAATAACACTAGCGCTGCTTTTTGGCGTTAGTCTGCTGCTGTTTTTACTGCTACTAATGCCTGCGGCTGTGTTGGTAGAGCGTGTTCCGGCGCTGCGGCCGGGTGGTGCACCGTTGGTTCTGACCAACCCCCAGGGGGTTTGGTGGAACGGGCAAGCCAATTGGCAATGGCAACGCCGCCAGGGCACTGTGCAATGGTCGCTAGACTGGCACGGATTAGTGCCAGGGTTGACATTGAAAATGCGTACCACCGATGATGCAGCGCGCCTGTCGACTTGGTTGGGCGCGGACTGGGGGGATTGGCAACTGCAGCATGCGCGGCTTTCCTTGCCTATGGCACTGGTGACAGAGCACATTCCCCAGGGTAGTGCGAGTGGGCGCGTGGACGCGACGTTGATGCAGCTTTCCTTTGGCGATAGTAGGGTCAAGCAGTTGCAAGGCACGCTCCAATACAGTGGCGGCACCGTGAGTTGGGGGCGTAATGGCTCGGCGTTGGTGCCGGTATTGCAGGGTCGTTTAAGCATGAATAATGAACAACCCACACTGCAGGTGGAGGACCCGGATAATAATTCGCTATTGGATGCTAGGTTAGCTAATGGGCGTTTTGAGCTAGAGGTTCGGCGAGCTTGGCCTATGCTATTGGGCGTGAGTCAGGGCGGCGACCCGGACGATGTGGTATTCCAGATGTCGCAACCTCTTGTCTTGTTCGGTGGTCAGTAACACTATACTGCAATAATAAACAGTAGAATTCGGCAGGTTTGTAGCCTTGCATCGGTAATAACGATAAGGAAGTCGCGGGACGGTTATGTCGCAACTGGCGAGTTGGGTAAAACAACAGCAATGGGGGGCGCCGCTTCGGTGGGTGATTGCTGTATTGCTGGTGGTCGCGATGGCCTATGTGCTGGCGCAGACCGTATGGCTACTGTGGTATGGTCCCAGTGAGCGAGTGCAGAGCAATAGCAAGACGCGTTTGGATGTATCGTCGTCTGGCGACGCGCCGATTCTATCTCAGTCCCAGGTGGATGGCTGGCAGTTGTTTGGCCAGTATGAGGCGGCAGCCAGTATCGATAAAGACCGGCCGACAGATGCCCCTGATACCCGGTTGCGCCTGGAACTGTTAGGTGTTTTTCAGAATGCCGATACCAAACGGGCTACGGCGATTATTGCTGAGAAGGGCAAAGAAGGTGAGCTATACCATATTGGGGATAGCATTCCCGGTAATGCCAAGTTAGAAGAAGTGTATCCAGATCGGGTTATCTTGCGTCGAGCAGGTCGGCTGGAAACACTGCGCTGGAGTGATTCTGTGTTGGGAGGAGTCGCTCAAGTCAAGCAAAAGCCTACACCGCCGCCGAGTCGTAACCGCACTGTAGCACAAGGCAGCCCCGCGGATTTGGCGCGCCAGCGCAAAACGATTATTGGCCAGCTGGGGCTGGACCCTATTGATAAGAGTGGCAGTGCTGGTTATCGGTTGGGTAAAGGTGCACCAAAACAATTGCTTGCGCAGGTTGGTCTACGAAGCGATGACGTAATTCTCTCGGTTAACGGGCATCCGCTAGGAACAGAAAGCAACGACGTGGCGGCTCTGCGTTCGTATCAGGACACCCAGAAAGCATCCATTGTGGTGCAACGGGGTGACCAACAATTTACCGTGAACTATCCGCCTTAATGAGTGGTTTTATGACGCCTTTTTTCAGAACGTCTTTATCAAAAATAATGCTGCTGCTAGCGCTGTCCGCTGTCATGGTGACCTCGCTTCACGCGCAGACAACGAACCAAGTACAGGCCAGCGATGACGGTGAGAGCTGGACGGTAAATATTCGCAATGCGGACATTCAGGCGTTTATCAGCCAGGTGGCCCAGATGACCGGCAAGAACTTTGTGGTGGATCCGCGGGTTCGTGCGCGGGATGTCACAGTGGTATCTACTAAATCCCTGACCTCTAATGAGGTGTATGAATTATTTTTGTCCGTATTGCAGGTCCATGGTTATGCGGCCGTGTCGGTCGGTGACATTACCAAGATTGTGCCTAATACCACAGCTAAACAAAGTAATCTTCCGTTAGTCGAGAAGGGGAGCTCTTCCGGTGAGGAGCTCGTCACCCGGGTCATTGCGGTTGAGAGCACGCCGGTGGAAGAATTGGTTCCTGTGCTGCGCCCATTGGTCCCTCAATATGGCCATTTGGCTGCTGTCGGGTCCGCCAATGCACTGATTATCAGCGACCATCTGGATAACATTCGTCGTATGGAGGCGATTATCTCCAGCCTTGATAGCGCGGAATCGGAAGATGTTCAGGTGCTGAAGTTGAAACATGCATTTGCCGGTGACATGGTGAAAATGCTGGAAAGCCTGACACCACAGACCGGTGGGCGCGGGGGTAAATCCGCTGAAGGTGGTGTTATCGTCGTGGCAGATGAGCGGACCAATCGACTGATCATTAAAGGTGACCGTGTTACCCGCCAGCGAATGCTACAGATGGTTCGCAGCCTAGACACCGAGGAAACGAACAATAGTGGTGCGAAGGTTATTCGCCTAAGCCATGGTGATGCCAAGAGCATGGCCGAGTTGTTGAAGAACTTTGTTGATGGTGCCTCGGTGAACAGGGCTGGGGGCGATGGCAAGACGACCTCCGTTGCGTTGAATAACAACGAGGTGTCGATTCAGGCGGATGAATCGTTGAATGCGCTGGTAGTTCGTGCCAAACCAGCAATGATGAAACAAATACAATCGGTAATCAGCAAGCTGGATGTGCGCCGGGCACAAATCCTGATTGAGGCGGCCATTGTGGAAATTTCTGGGGAGCAAGGGAAAAACCTGGGCTTCCAGTATGTAGGCGGTAGCAATGAAGATGGCGTTGGCGCCGTTAACTTCGGTGGTAATGGATTAAGCGTCAACTCTGTCGTCCAGGCGCTGGCCTCGGATGATCCGTCTGGACTGAGCCTAGGCGATGGGATTACTGCTGGGTTAGGGGAAACCGATTCCGACGGGGACTTGAAATGGGGGGCATTGATTCAAGCTCTATCCACCTCATCAGATGTGAATCTCCTTTCCACCCCGAGCATTCTAACCCTGGATAATGAAGAAGCGTCCATCATCGTTGGCGAGAATGTCCCGTTTGTGACCGGGCAGAGCACCAATACCGGTTCGGGGGTGTCCAACCCATTTACCACGATTCAACGTGAGGACGTGGGCCTGACGTTAAAAGTTACTCCTCACGTGGCCGGACTCTCTACCATTCGCTTGGAGTTGGAGCAGGAAAGCTCTGCAGTGAAGGACTCGGCGGGTGATGCCGTTGATATCGTGACGACCACTCGTAAGCTGCAAAGCACCGTATTGGCTGATGATGCAGAAACCATCGCTCTGGGTGGGCTGATCAAAGATGATATCCGGGTGACGGTTCGAAAAGTGCCGTTTCTAGGCGATATTCCGGTATTGGGCTTTTTATTTCGCTCAACCAGCAAGGACAGGGTGAAGAGTAATCTGATGGTTTTCCTAAAGCCGACGATTCTAGGCAATAATGATCGATTGGTAGAAATGAGCCGTGATAAATACATGGGGCTGACGGCCCTTCAATTCCGGCTTAATGATGACGGAGAGTTGGAGCAGGTTGAGAAAAACCCTATTCCGCAGAGTTTGGATCATATCTTTGAGGGGCGGACTCCGGTGCCACAGGATTTCCGTGATGCCTACTTCAACCAGCAGAATAGACCGGTACCGGCCACCAAAAAAGACATTGAAGATAAGCGACCGAAAACGGTACCCGGAGTTGATCGCCAAGCAGAAGGAGATTCTGATCTGTAGGGCGGCATAGGGTTTTCTGTGGCTAAAAAAACGCGCTTCGGCGCGTTTTTTTATGCGCCACTCTGCGCTTGAAAAACGACTTACGATTTATGCAGCATGCTATGAATTCGACTTAAAAGTAGCCTGTTAGGAAAGGGATGCAGCATTTGGAAACGGTCAGGGTTGTTCCAGGTCGCGTAGGTTGTTCAACACCCGCTCACTGCGTTCGAGTTTCTTGTTCAGCTCTTCGTTATCTGGGTACAGCGGAGCTATCTGTTTCCAGATTCGGTAGGCCTCGCGATACTGTCCGTGGGCATAGAGGGCTTCGCCAGTATTTATTTCTTCGGCAAAGCGCCGTCGGCACCATTGTTCAAGGCGTTTGCGGTGTGAAGCCAGTGCAGGGTTGTTTTTCTGTTGGTTTAGGAAGGCCCGTGCGGCCAGTAATGATTGCAGTTGGCCATTGCGCTGATAGCGGGTCATTAACTGTTCGGCCTCAGCCTGCAGAGCCCGGTTACGCTTGGCGCGGGCTCGCCGTTGTTCATTGTTGAGCACTTGCTGCGCCTGAGCCAGTTTGGGTGCTGGTTCGGCCTCTGGTGCCAACTGATGGGCGTAGCGGAGCAGGTTGCGGGCCTGAACCCATTGCTCCTGATCCGCGAAATAGTTGCCCAGAGTGGTAAGGTCTGCGATCAGTAGTTCTCGCTCTTCGGCCAGTGCCTGACGCTCCTGCTTTGCCGCTAAAGCGTGAAAGTCGGCAAGATGAAGTGCCAGATCCTTGTTACTCAACAAGGCTTGCGCTTGGGCCTGGCGTCGCTCGGCTAGCAACGGATTAAGCTGACGGGCTTCCATCGGGACCAGAGTATTGCGGAGTTCATCAATGGCGGAAGAGTCCAGTACCTTGTCGCGGTTGGTTTCCAGCAGGGTAAAGGCAGCGTCCCATTGTTGTTTTCGGGCCAGTTCTTCTGCCTGCTGAACGACGTGGAGCCGATACTCTTGGCTGGCCAGGCGAACGCCAGCGTACTGTTCTTGAAGGATGGCATACTGCGGGTGTTTAGGATCTGTCTGTTCGATGATCTGCGCGGCTTTGGCGTAGTCGTGTTGCTCCAGCGCCGCACTGACATCGTTTTCTGGGTGGGGGTTGGCGAAGGTGGTGCAGCCGGCCAGTACCGTGGCTAGGGTTAGGCTACTCGCCTTGTACACGTTCATGCTCCGTATTCAGTTTTGCCAGAAACTGGGCAATACGCTGTTCCATTAGGGTTTCGGACAAGGCGTGAACACCATCAATGCGGTGAGTGCTCACTGGTTGCTCTTTGCCGCGAATGCGCATGGCTCCGCATTCCGTGGCGCGTACCCGTGAGGCAATGTTGGGATTGGACAGTAGCGGTGCTGCGGCAATGATCTCGTTGCCTCCAGCCATATTTGACAGTCGGGAGGCCAGATTTACTGCGTCGCCGACTACGGTGTATTGCATGCGATCGCGCGAGCCCAAGTTGCCAGCCAGCATAGCGCCGGAATTGATGCCGATGCGGAATGTAACGGTGGTCTCGCCTCGGGCATTGCGGTATTCATTCAGGCGTTTTACTAGCCGCTGAATCATTACAGCACAACACAGCGCATGGAATAGGTGCTCGTCATCTTTTTCTGGCACCCCGAACACGATCATGGCGCAATCGCCCATGTACTTGTCAATGGTCCCTCGGTAAAAGCTGGTAGCTGTGGTGATAGCATCGAAATAGACATTGAGCATGTCGGCGATTGCGTCTGGTGCCAAGTTCTCGGATAGACGGGTAAAGCCGACGATGTCCGCAAAGATCACGGTTGCAGAAACGTCACGACCACCTAGTTGCACCTGATCCAAATCGGCCATCATGTTACGGGCCACGGATGGGCTGACGAAGCGTTGCAACACACGCTCTACTTGGTCCTTTTCTAGCATGCCATGAGCCATGGTGTTGTAAGCCTCAATCAGGCCGCCGATTTCATCGTTGCGGCGGTCCTGAATGCGATAGTTCAGGTCGCCCTTGCGCATGGCACTGGTGGCGGCCAGCAGGTCATGAATGGGTTGGGCCAGCCGGCGGCTAATCAGGAAGGCGACGACAATGGCGATCACGCTCATGATGAGCGTGGCGGTGATCATGGTGTCCCGCACCGCTTGGCGGGCGGCCATAATGGGGCGGTCCGAGAGGGAAATGGCGGTATGGCCGGCGACCACATCGCTGATCTTGATGGGGGCGTAGTATGTTGTGATGGGTTCGTCTTCCAGGTCCCAGCGTTTTACCTGCTCGTGCAGAGGTGAGGCGGCCAGCGGCAGAATGCCCGCTTTATCGGTCAGGTTGCCGTCGCGGCCAAACAGGGCGGCGCCACGCACGCTTTCACTTCGGGTCAGGTTGTTGAGTTGCACTTTGAGGAAAAAGGTATCGTCAGCTAATAGGGGTTCACGGACGGTATTAGCCAGCTGTTGGGCAATCGCGGTGCCGAAGCTATCAGCTTGGTCGCGCATGCGACTGAGTTGGTTATTGAGTAACAGGGTGCCGAGGATGGTCATGCCGCAGAGAATCAACAGAGAGATGGATAGCCCAAGCTTCCAGGCTACCGGGAAATACGCCGGGATATAGGGCGCCAGCCACTCGCGAAGGCGGGTGCGGCGGGGGGGCGGATTGTTCGGTTCCCTTTGGCGTGCTCACGTTTCGTCCCTGATGTGGCTATGCGAGTAATCCTGTGTGTCTCTGTGTCCGTCAGACCGCCTACTACAGGCTTGGTCTACGCTTGTCAGCGGTGTTCCTTGCTGTCAAATTCAAGTATGTGTTATGCCAACAATAGCATTTTAGTGATGTCGGGTAAGTAGCCGCTTGACTGTTTGTTTCCCGGCCTTGAATTAGGATATGAGTATGGCCTTCACGCGAGAGCGACAAGTCAGTGCAAATGGGTTGGATTTCTTTGTGGCGGAGGCCGGTGTGGCCGGTTTGCCGCTGGTGTTGTGCTTGCATGGTTTTCCGGAGTGTTGGGCCTCTTGGCGGTATCAGCTACCGGTGCTAGCTCAGTCTGGTTATTACGCGGTGGCACCGGATTTGCGTGGTTATGGTTTTACCGATGCCCCTAAAGACGTCGAGGCTTACCGGCAAAGTAAGTTGGTTGAGGATGTGATGGCATTGATTCGGGTGCTGGGCTACGACAGTGCCATCCTAATAGGACATGACTGGGGGTGTGCGCTGGCTTGGCAGGTCGCCCGTTGTTACCCGAAATCGATTAAGGCAGTTATCGGTATGTCGGTTCCCTATGGCGGCCCAGCACCGGTGCCGCCCACGGCAGCCATGCGTAAGCTGTTTGAAGATCGATTTTTCTACATGCTGTATTTCCAGCAAACAGGTTTGCCGGAGCAGGAACTTGAGGCGGATGTATCGCACAGCTTGCGTTGTATTTTTCATGCCTTATCCGCTGACGGCATTGCGGACTTCAATGTGAAGCCGGACGATACCGGCTTTCTTCAGTCCATGCCCGTTCCTGAAGCCCAACCGCGTTGGATGCGAGAGGAAGATCTGGCTTACTACGTGGAGCGTTTTGAGCACAGTGGTTTTACCGGCGCAATCAATTGGTACCGGTCCATGGATGCCTCCTGGGAGGAAAGTCGCAATGCCAGCAATTGGCAAATTCCCATGCCGATATTATTTATAGGAGGCTTGCAGGACCCGGTCCTCATGTTTAGCCAGAAAGCGCTACAGCGTATGCCTGACTATATGCCGGACCTGCGCACGGTGATGCTGGATCAGTGTGGTCATTGGATTCAGATGGAGCAGGCCTCTGAAGTTAATCGAGAGATCTTGGCGTTTTTGGAAGAAGTCGATGGCGATAAAATCGAATAACAGTAACTTTCACAGGGTAGCCGAATTTCATCGCGCTTTTTCTTTGCCGGTGGAGCCGCAGCCAGTAGTGCCAGACGATGCCACTGTGCGGTTGCGGTTGGCTTTACTGCTGGAAGAATTTTACGAGCTGGTCGAAGCCACTTGCCAGGAGGTGAGCGAGGGACAACGAAAATTTCTCATGACCCTTGCTCAGGCTCGCGAACAACTGGAAGAGTTAGAGGGTTTTCAGGTGGATTTGGTGGAGGTGGCGGACGCGCTCACTGACATTAATTATGTTACTTACGGCGCAGGCCACACTTTTGGTATCGATCTGAATGCCTGCTGCAAGGAAGTGCATCGCAGCAATATGAGCAAGCTGGGTGCCGACGGTCAACCGGTGAAAGATGAACGAGGCAAGGTGCTGAAAGGCCCTGCGTATTCGCCTCCATCGCTGGCCCAGGTATTGGCAAACCAGGCCGGCGGTGCCGAATAGCGGCAAGTGGCTAGTGGGGTTGTATTTATCGTGGAGATTAAAGTGGTGAAAATCTGATTCATATCAAGACGAAATGGCGCGATGGGTAGCACTATAACTGCGGGATTTGATCCCGCTGCGTATGTTTCCAGTTGTCCCTGGAAACCATTAGGCCCCGTTTTCGGGGCCTTTTTTTCTTCTCTGCAGCCTTTCATTGATTATGCAACACGGGTGGTGCGTGTCGCATAAATAGCCTGGTCGTTAAGGTCATCGTTTCTGCCCTCTTGCCCGGTTAGACTCGAGGCGAGTTTTGACAGGAGCCATTCATGACCGCCTATGATATTTCCTTGGCTGACGCCATGATCCAGCGCCGCTCAGTTCGCGGTTTTACTGATAAGCCAGTGCCCAAGGCGGTGATGGATGAGGTGTTCTCTCTTGCGCAGCACTCGCCATCCAACTGCAATATTCAGCCCTGGAAAGTGTGGGTTGCCTCCGGAGCCGTACGTGATGCGCTGCGCGAGCGGATGATCGAGAAGGTCACCAATGGTGTGCCCTTTGCTCCAGATTATGATGGCCCGCCTAGGTTTGAAGGGGTATACCGGGAGCGCCAAGTCGATTGTGCCATGGCGTTATATGGCAGCATGGGTATTGCCCGTGAAGATCGTCCTGGCCGGCAGCGAGCAGAGCTGCGTAACTTCGAACTGTTTGATGCTCCCCATGTGGCTTTTATTGGCATGGAGCGCAACTTTGGCGTCACCGTAGGGTTGGATGTGGGAATGTATGTGCAGTCGTTGTTGCTGTCCATGAGTGCCTATGGACTGGGAGCGTGTGCCCAAGGCAGCATGCGTTACTATCCGGATGATGTACGGGACATGCTAGGGATTCCTTCTTCCACGGCTATCGTGTTGGGCATCAGTTTTGGTTACGAAGATCCGGAAGTGGCCGCCAACAAGGCTCGGGTTGGTCGCGTGCCGCTTTCCGACTCGGTGCAGTTTTGCGATAGCGTGTGATCTGAGGGCTTGTTCCACTGACTGTGTAACAAGGGCTCTCAGGCAGCGGTGGCGCAATTGTGTTAGGATAGGGGTTCTCACCAGCGTAGCGAACCCTCCTCCATGATTATAGTGAAAGGCTCCTTTCCCATAAAAGAAGACGAACAGCCCGATGCGTTGGCGCTGGTGCAAGCGCTTGCTAGTGCGTCGCGGGGGGAGCGGGGATGTTTGGCCTATGAAGTGTATCTGCAGGCCGATGCGCCACGAGTAATTATGGTGTGGCAGCAGTGGTCGAACCTTGATGCGCTGGAAATCCACTTTGGCTCCGAGCATGTGGGCGCCTTCCTGGATGCCATTCCCGACATGATTGATGGTGATGTCACTTCTGCTCGGTTTGATGTGTCCAGCATGGATGGCGACCCCATTGTAGAAGAGGTGGGCGAGATTGTGCCCATGGTGCTGGCGGACAATATTATTTTGCACTGACTCCGCGTTTTCCCCTTGGCCCTGCGCTGGCCCTTCTCGCTTATCGTTACTTCCCGTTTATACGGTTCGCAGTTTCCCATCGGTGTTGTGTCGTGGTTGGTCAATGTCTCCCGCCTCACTCTGGGTTACTCTGTTTGGCTTAGGCAAGGTTCAGCGTCGGCTGTGCCCTGGCAAGGCTGAGTAGGAGTAACCATGAAAACCCGTATCGACTCCGTCGAAGATATTATTCGCAGTTTCTCCGAACAGGGATACATTTGTAGCGAGCGTATTGCGTTGGCGGTGTATCTGGCGGCGCAGTTGCACAAGCCGGTACTGGTAGAGGGTCCGCCCGGGGTGGGAAAAACCGAACTGGCTAAAGCCGCGGCGGCGTTTTTGGAAGCACCGCTCATTCGCTTGCAGTGTTATGAGGGGCTGGATGAGAGCCGTGCCTTGTACGAGTGGAAGTATGGCAAGCAGTTGCTGTACACGCAGCTTTTGCGTGACAAGCTGGGCGGTATGCTGGCGGACACTGACAGCCTGGAAGCCAGTATGGATCGCCTGGGTGACTTGGGCGAAGCTTTTTACAGTGAAACGTTTCTAGAGCCTCGCCCTCTACTGCATGCGTTGCGCAGCGATGAGCCCGCGGTGTTGTTGATTGATGAAATCGACAAGGCTGATCAGGAATTTGAGGCATTTCTGCTGGAGCTGCTTTCTGATTTCCAAATTTCCATCCCCGAGCTAGGCACAGTGAAGGCGAAGCACCAGCCATTGGTATTGTTGACCAGTAATGATCAGCGTGAATTGTCTGATGCGTTAAAGCGGCGCTGCTTGCACCTTTATATTCCTTACCCGGAAGCTGAGCTGGAAGCGAACATTGTGGCGGCGCGGGTACCGGATCTGGATGTTAGATTACGTGAGCAGTTGGTAGCGTTTATTCAGTACCTGCGAGAGCAGGATATGAAGAAGCTGCCGGCGATTTCCGAAACTCTGGACTGGGCGCGAGCGCTGGTCTTGCTGCACGCGGATTCACTGGAGCAGCAGCAGGTTGCGGATACACTTAACCTCGTGTTGAAGACCGAACAGGATGTGACTTTGGCGCGGGAGCTGTTACCGGCTTGGCTGCGTAAGCTGGACAAACGTTAATGCCAACCCGTCGCCTTTCTGAATTTGTGCAGGCCCTGCGTGGTGCAGGGTTACGGATTTCGCCGGATGAAGCGACCCAGGCTATGGATGCCGCTGCGTTGGTGGGCTACCAGGGCCGACAACGTTTTCATGATGCCCTGGCGATGACGTTGGTGAAGCAGGAAGAGGACCGCTCGGCCTTCGAGGAGACCTTTGCGCGTTTTTTTGCGGTGACGTCTGATGTTCGCTCTGGCTTATCATCGCAGAGCGCACCGCGTGCCATGCCGGCTGCGGTGAACGAGGCTGGCGAAACGAGCGAGAAGGGTCGGACAGAGGAGGTATTTGCTGATCTGACCACCCAAACCCCTGCCCAATTGGATCAACGCCTTGCCGAAGCTGCGGCGCGAATGGATTTCACTCAGATGGAAGTGATTACCCAGCAAGGACTGTATACCCGTCGATTACTGATGAACATGGGCATGGGGGCTGTGGATGATCGTATTCTAGAGCTGGATAAAGGGGGAGATCTTTGTCTGGCTCGGGCGGAAACACTGCGGCAATGGAGGCAGGAGGTTCGTGAGCAAGCAGCCGACCATGTGCGACGGCAATTTCTTCTGCACGGTGCCGGTAAGGGGCGGGCGCTGCGCGAGCAAACCATGCGTGCGGTGCCCTTCCGGCACCTGCGCGAATTTCAAGAAGTAAAAACATTGGTGCGACGCATGGCGCGGCGCCTGGCTAGTCTGCATCAGCGGCGCATGAAAAAAAGTCGACGAGGCATGTTGGACGCGCGACGCACTTTGGTGGCCGGTATTCGTCACGATGGCATACCTATGCGATTGCATTGGCGCCAGCGGCCAGTTCAGAAAAGCCGAGTCATGGTGATTTGTGATGTGTCCAGTTCGGTGAGTGATGCCGCTCGTTTTCTGCTGCAGTTTCTGTACGCAATGAATGATGTGTTACCGCGGGTACGCAGTTTTGCGTTTGCGTCACGCTTTGATGAAATTACGGAGGATTTTCAGCGCTACAGCCCGGATGTGGCTGTGGGTAGGGTTTTGGATCGTCTGTCTGGCAGCGGTACGGATTATGCGGAAATGTTTGCGGATTTCTGGCGTCGTTGTGAACGGGAGTTGGATAGTCATACCACGGTTATTATTTTGGGTGATGCACGAAATAACTATCTTCCTGAGGGTGCCGAGGTGTTACAGCAAATCCGTCGGCGGGTGAAACAGGTATGGTGGCTCAACCCCGAGGCTCGTTCTCGCTGGAATAGCGGGGATGCGGTGATGGACCGCTATTTGCCCCATTGTCGGATGGCTCGCCAATGCGCTTCACTGGATGACCTTGAACGGATTGTGGATTCGCTGCTCAAGGGGCTAAATTAGCACGCTTTGTGCGCAAGCGTTACCTTTGAGAGTCTGAATGATTCCTGGCTTTTGATGGGCGAGGCCCTGTGCTGCGAAGGGCCTGCCGCAATGTGGTTTGTAGGCGCGCAAGGTTCACTGGCTTGGCCAGATGACCGATCATGCCCGCGTCGCGGCAAGCGCGGATTTTGTCCGGTATCGCATGGGCGGTGAGTGCGATGATAGGTACCCAGGGTAGACGGTTTTCTTGTTGCAGTTTGATGATCGCCCTGGAGGTTTCAAAGCCGTCCATGTCCGGCATTTCACAATCCATTAGTATTAGATCGAATGGTTGCGTGGTGGACATGAGTACGGCGATGGCCTCCAATCCGCTCTCCGCCACTTCTGTCTCGTAGCCAAGTTTCTGACATAGCCCCTCGGCGACCATCAAGTTGATATGGTTGTCGTCGACGATCAGTAGTCGTCCTTCGAATAGCACCGATTGGTTGTCGATGGCAGGTGCTGTTGTACAAGTGTCCGCGCGTTCGGTGCAAGGAATGGGCAGCCTGAACCAAAAACGAGAGCCTTGTTTGGGCTTGCTGTCTACCCCGATTTCTCCCCCCATAATTTCCACTAGTTGTCGACAAATCGCTAGCCCCAGGCCGGTGCCACCATAGCGTCGGCTGGTGGAGCTGTCGCCTTGCTGGAAGTGATCGAAGAGTCGCCTTTGTTGTTCTTCGGAAATACCCGTGCCGCTGTCTTGCACTTCAAAGTATAGGTAGTCGCTGTTAGCGGGGTCGCGCTGTGCGCGTACGGTGATGGTGCCATTGTCGGTGAATTTCACTGCGTTGCTGATCAGGTTAACCAAGATTTGCCGAAGTCTTACTGGGTCGCCTAAGCAGCGTTCGCTTACGTTAGGAGCAACGTCGAGGGTCAAGGCGTTGGAGTGAATCTGGGCTTTGTGCTGAAACAGGGTGAGGGATTCATTGAGAAGGTTGAACAGGTTGAAGCTGGTTTGCTCGATGGGCATCTTGCCCGCTTCGATGCGAGAGTAATCTAGGATGTCATTGATGAGATTCAGCAGGCTATTGCCCGATTGCTCGATTACATTCAGGTTGTGGCGTTGTTCATCGTTTAGGGGGGAGCCCTTGAGCATGTCCACTGTGCCGATAATGCCGTTCAATGGGGTGCGGATTTCGTGACTCATGACGGCTAGAAATTCACTGCGGGCATTGAGTGCGGCATTAAGTTCGCTGGTGCGCTCGCTAACACGCTGTTCAAGAATCTCGTTTGCTTCATTCTGAATTCGGGCATTTTCACTTTTCAGTATGGTCATACGGTGGGCTAGAGCAAACGATAGAAGGAGTGCTTCGATAAACGTCCCCATCGGCATGATGTTTTCCAGCAACCAGCCGCCATTGATAAGCTGAAATGTCTTCAGAATATAGGCCATGGTGGCTAGAGCGACAGCGGTGAAGGCTAGCAGGAAATAGCGTGCGGGGCTGTAGCCTTGCCGAATTAGCCAGATGGATAGGGCGATGGCAACAAGCAGCCAGGGCAGGATAATGGCGGTGCTGGCCTGAATGAAAAAATGGAAATCAATCAACGTGAGTGGGGCAAAGAGAATCAGCACGCTGGCGGTTGCGACCAGTCCGCGGTTGATGGTCGGTGCGCGTTTTTTTAGCTCGAGAAACTGGCAAGTAAAGAGGATAGAAAACGCGAGGGTGAGTAGATTTAAGATAGGTATAGAATAATGATTCCACTGCGTGGCTTGTGGCCAAAGCCATTGATAGCTTAGTCCTTCGCGAGTGAAAATGTTGAGGGTGAAGGTGCCTAAGTAAAGAACATATAGTAGATAGCTGCGATCCCGGATGGAGATAAATATCAGCAGGTTAAACAAAAATATGGCAACCATCGCTCCGAAATATAGGCCATAAAAAATAGTGACTTGGGTGTCCTGTTGATTGAACGCCGTTGCTGACATAACGGAGACCGGCAAATCAATCACATTGTCGCCTTGGGCACGTAGCAACAGGTAGCGCCGCGTATTTATCGGAAGGTTGAGCGTGGAGACTAGGTGACTATGAGCGAATGCCCGAGTATGGAAAGGAACACGGTCGCCGAGGCGATTGTGCCATAGCCGCTTACCTTGTTGGTCGAAAAGGTAGATGTCGAGATAGTCTAGATGGGGGCGGCCCATGCGGGCAAACCATAAAGACTGGCCACTCTGGTTTTCGATGGGGATGAGAAACCATTGCAAGCCTTTACGAAAACCTAGAGAAGGGTACTTATCATGAATTTTCTCGCCCTGGTCATCGAGAAAAGCCTGCAGAGCCATTTCCGGACTGTAGGCTTGCTTGGGGCCTGCCAGCCATTGCATGCCGTGGGCCGCTTGGTAACTGTCCTGCTCATCGCTAAGCGTCAGGCTATGACCTGAGATCGCCAGCATGAGCAGGAAGACGGTAGCAATTCCCTGCTTGAAGATGAGAAGCCCCTGTGTCATTCCCGACCCTGTTATCGCTGTTATGTGGATACGGCGTTAGTGTGCGCGATTCATTTTACAGAATTTACCGTAGTCTCTGGAACTGTGCGACATATACGGCCTCGAAATGGGTGACTTAACGGAAAAGGAGTCCTGTATGAAAGTCATTATGCGTAATGCGCTGGTTTTGTCTTGTTCATTGATCGTGGCACCCGGTGCCTTTGCGGTCGGCCCGTACATTGGCGGTAACTACAGCCAAATTCAGTACGATAACGAAGAGTATGACACGGATACCCTGAAAATCGACTCGGCCACGATCAATGCCGGGTATGAGTTTACGGATTTTCTGGCACTGGAAGCTCGGGGTGGTTTGGGTTTTGATGAGGATTCCCAAGGTATTGTCGATTTCGACATGGACCATCTGTACGGTGGGTATGTGAAGCTGAGCGCCCCTATCGGTGAGAAAATTCGCCCTTATGTTATCGGCGGGTATACAAAAGTGAAGGGTGAAGTATCAGCCAATGGCACGCTAGCGGGAGTGGATTACTCCTACAGTGATACTGAAACCTTTGAAGATGAATCCTATGGCGCCGGTTTGGACTTTAATATCACTGATACGGTTGGAGCCAACTTGGAATACATGCGTTATGTGGATACCGATGAGGAAGAAATCTCCGGTATCAGTGTTGGTCTGCGTTCTGCGTTCTAATGTCGGCAGATCACACTGAGATAAAAAAACCCCTCCAAGTGAGGGGTTTTTTGTGTCGCTTTGCAGAGGTTACACGTTGTGTGCTGCATGTAATTGAGCAGTCCGTGATGCTTAGTCCCCGGCGATGTTGATCGCTTTTTCCAGGTTCGGTCGAAAGGCCGTGTTTACGCCCAGTTTCATCATGGTCCAGTAGTGCCCGCTGATGACCCGCTCAACCAGTAGGCTGCGCGAGGAGGGCTGGAACTTGAGAATTTGTTCTAAAGGGGTGCGTTTTACCTGACGCATGATGTCGGTATGGAGTTGTGAGTGCCCGAAGTCGTAGGGCTCGTCATCAAAGGCTCGCAGCAGCAATTCGATCCAGACCGCATAAAAATCGCTACTGACCTGGGTGTCCTTTTTGCGTGCCCCCAGTTCCATTAGCATTGTGTCCAGAGTTGCCCATTCCTTGTTCATCGCCGCGCGCACGAGCCGTTTTAGTAAATCAGCATCTTGCGGGGGGAGTCGCTTCACTGCGCCAAAGTCATAGATCACGATGGAGCCATCGGGGCGAAATGCAAAATTACCGGGGTGGGGGTCGCAATGGACGGCACGTAACTGAAAAATTTGTTGGCCGATGGCATCGAATAGTCGCTCCCCGAGCAGGTTGCGAGTGGCCTGGTCGAAACCATGTTCGTCGTCGACCTGGTCTAGGGGGATGCCGGTTTCGTAACTCAGGGTCAGCACCTTTTCACTGGATAAAGCTGGAAAAACCTGGGGAATGACCAGCCATGGCTGTTGCTGATGAAATGCCTGAAAATGTTCCAGGTTGGAGGCTTCCTGAAGGTAATCCAGCTCCTCGTGGAGCTGGCTGCGAATTTCCCTGAATACGGCATTCAGTGCTGTTTCATCCACTTTCAGTAAGCTGCCGAGGCGCAGAATACGGCGTAAGTGCTTCATATCTGAATCAATGGATTCCTTGACCGCAGGGTACTGTACTTTTACCACTACTTCGTCGCCTGCCGGAGTCAGGGCATGGTGTACCTGACCAATGGATGCTGCGGCAAAAGGCTGGTCTTCGAAACGGGCAAATAATTCATCCAGCGGGGCGCCAAGTTCGCGCTCCAGTTGCCGTCGAATCACATGGAAGGGCATGGGGGCGGAAGCATTCTGCAGAATTTTCAGTTGATCACTGATTTCCGCGGGCAGGATATCCTGCATCTGCGATGCAATCTGGCCGACTTTCATGACCGCGCCTTTCATCTCCCCCAGCGTGGCAGCCACCTCCTTACCAATATATTGCAGCAGTTTTTCCCGGTCAGCGGCTTTGGATTGGTCAGACTGGAACAGCCCTTTGACCTGATGGCCGGCCACCCGAGTGGCGATTGAGGTGGTCATGCCGGTGAGCCGAAACAATCGGCCGGTGGCAGTGGTGGGGCGTTTTCGGCGACGATTGTCGGCCATGGTAAAACCTCGCGGGTTTTCTTGTTATTTCTGCGGCTGTGTTTACGGCTGCGTTAAGGCTAGCGCCATGCATAACGTATGCACAAGGTGCGATAGTGCCATAAGGCGACGGGAGGGCGGGGTCTTATTGATAGGCTAGATAAAGAAAAGGGGCCCAAACGGGGCCCCAAAGGGAGAGTAAGACAGAGTTTTAAAACAACACGTACTACATTTTCACAGCAAAACAGGATCAGTCGCGTTTTTCGCCAGTGGAAACCAGCTCATTGAACAGTTTCTCACCTTCTTCGCGGGCAGTGGCAACGGCGCCAAGACTTGCCAGCAGATATTCATTGGTTTCTTCGGCTTTTTCACCGCGTTCTTTCTTGCCAGCTTCAAGCAACTTTTGGTACAAGGCCAGGCGCTTTTCCGGGGCGCTGTCGAGCAACTCGCGGGCAGCGACCAGTGCGCCACGGCTTGCTAGCAGGGCCTTGGGTTTGCTCTCAGCTTCTTCGCCAAATGCTTTAGAGCCGGTTTCAACGTATTTGTTGAATAGCTCTTCAGAGCCTTCTTCGGCTTTTTCGTAGGCGCCCAAGCCTGCCAAGTACAGCTTGTTACCTAGCTGCTTGGCACGGTTTACCAGAGATTCGCTTTGTTCGCGGAGATCTTTCAGCTCGCCCATGTTGATCAATCCTTTACGTTGTCCGGTGTTAAAAAAGAAAAACTTCGGTGCAACGTTTGTTGCGTTGCGTGGATAAATAGTAGGGATTACTGTAGGCGAAGCAGCTACAAATCGTCCAACAATTGGACGATAAGTGGTGAGCGGCGAAGCTCCAAGGTGTGTGCCCAGCAATGTTAGTAGGCCAAGCTGGCGTAGCCGGAGTTGCTTCCCGTGCGGAGGAGGACGAAGAAGGCTCTGTTCTGTTGTCGGGGGCGATTTGCTTTAAGCTGAGCTCCGACGTGAAGCAGGTGCAGATATCGTTGCATCTGGCGGATCCGCCCATGGCCCATGTGGCGAGGAGTGTGCCAGCAAGCTGTTTTATTTTCCTTTAACAACAAACTCTTAAGCAATTGAAGTATGGCGCTGCATGCTCAGGACGGCGGCGGTGGTTGCAAGTGATGATGTTGGTAACTATTCGCGCGAGCTGGCTCTGTTACACCTTCTTGGTCGTGGGAAATCCTGGCCAGTAGTTGATTGTCCTTTCGCCCCGATGTTGCGCGCTCGGAGGGGCGTTCCTGTGAGGTATAACTTGGCGAGGACTTGGTTTGTTGGCAAGTGAACAGGAGTTACTTGTCACCGTTGCGTGGTGAGGTTATGGTTGTCTATTCGGTCATTTTGGGCCAGCGCAGTGTAATCGGAATGCAGTCATGACAATTCTAAAAATGGATCCGGAGGAATACTCCGTGTCGGCGGAATATCTAGCCTTGTTGTTGGCGGTCTTATCCCGCCGTGGTGTTGCCACTGAGACTTTGCTTGAAGGCACTCGAATCGAGCCCGGCTGTTGGCGTAATCCGCAGGCGCGGATCACCGCGCAGGATTTTGAAAGGGTCGCCATCCGCGCCATCGAGCTGTCCGGGGAGCCCTGGCTGGGTTGGGAGCTTGGTGCGTCGATGACGCTATCTTCTCACGGTTTTCTTGGTTACGCCGCCATGAGCAGCGCTACCCTGGGTGAGGCACTGGAGTTGGCGGTTAAATATTTCCGCACCCGCAGCACCTTGGTGCAGCTGGAAACCTTTACTGATGGCGACATGGCGGTCATGCAGATTAATGAATTGCTGGCGCTGGGAGAGCTGGCTCCGCTGATTATGGAAAGCCTGTTTTCAAGCTTCCATTTTATGGGTGAAAAGCTGGTTCCGGGGCAGGAAGTGATTGGTGAGCTGCGTTTCTCTTATCCAGAGCCTGACTATTTTGCTCGCTTGCGGCCGGTGATGCCGGTGCCAGTGTATTTCGATTGTGCCTACAATCAAATGCGCTTTCCGGTGGAGCGCATGAAATACACTTTACAGTTTGCGGATCCGCGTCTGGCCAGAATGGCGGCAGATCAATGTGAGCAGGAAATGGCGACGATCAAGTTGCCGCCGCCTTTGTTGGGGCAGGTGCGGCGGATCATTCTGGGTGGCGGTGGCCGCTTCCCTGGGGTGGAAGAGGTAGCTGGTGAGCTGCATATGTCGTCACGCACCTTGAAACGCAAGCTGCAGCAATTAGGTACCAGTTACCAAGAGGTGCTGGATGGGTTACGTAAAGGTCTGGCGGTGGAATATCTGACTCAGTCCGAGAAAACCGTAGATGAAATAGCGATGACGCTGGGCTATTCCGATGCCTCCAACTTTGCACGTGCTTTTCGGCGCTGGACGGCCCGTAGCCCGTCGGATTACCGGCCATAGAATCGCCCCGTGAGGTTAGAGGTTGAACCCTGGCGGGGGGGGGGATTGTTTCAATGTCGGTGGGATGACGGCTTAGTTGGTCGTTCCTGTAGCCAGCAATAGTCAGTTAAGGACATATTATGGCCATGCTTCATCCTCGCCTAGCTGCCGATACCGGTGCTTTGGGAGAAACAGATTTGTGCTGGTTGCGTTGGATGAACGATCAGCGTTTTGCTTGGATTATCGTGGTGCCCAAGCGTGACGGGCTACGAGAGTGGCACCATTTGCCGATGGATGAACAGCAGGCGCTGTTGGCGCAGGTGAATGACTTGGCCGGTCAGCTTGAGCGTATTACTGATGCGGATAAGATCAATATCGGTGCGTTGGGAAACATGGTGCCGCAGCTGCATATCCATATCATTGCCCGCTATGTCGATGACCCTTGCTGGCCTGGCCCGGTATGGGGGCAAGGGACGCCGCAACCTTGGGCGGACGGTCAAGTGCCGGTTTGGATTGCTGAGTTGGCGTTGGCGGACGGTGTAATCACGGGAGGCTGTTGATGGCTGAGTTGTTGCCAGCGACCGTGCAGTGTCCCCATTGCTGGGAGTCCATCGAGGTTTTGGTGGACCCCTCTGTGGAGGAACAGGAGTACGTGGAAGATTGTCAGGTGTGCTGCCAGCCGCTGCTATTCACCGTGCAGTTACCGTTTGGCAGTGACTCGCCGCAAGTAGAGGTGCGGCCGGAGAATGAGTAGTTGGAAGCTTAAAGTTGCAACGCGGGTTTGGGTGGGTGCTGGAAAGCGTATTGTCAGTGCTTTTCAAGGTTAAACGTTTAACTCACCCCTTTCGGTCGATATGCCCTAAATCCCTTTCCGGGAATAGGGCGTCCCGTACTCGCCGTTTTAACTCGGTAATCTCCGGGAAGCCGCCATCTTTTTTACGTTCCCAAATTTGTTGACCGTTAGCTTCAATCCAGAATATTCCACCGGTACTGGGCCGCAAGGCCACTTCATCCAGTTCATCGCTGAACGTTGCTAGTAATTCCTGGGCATACCAACCGCTACGCAGCAGCCAGTTGCATTGGCTGCAGTAGTGAATGACAACGCGGCTGCTGGGCATTAGGGGGTGTCGTTGCCGGCCAAGAATGCCTGCATTTTAGGGTCAGTGAGCATGCGGGTGATGGCGCTGCTGAGTATCTCGTTGATCATGGTTTGGTTACGGTTGGCGGTGGGGGTGAGCGGCAGGTCGTGGACTACGCTGCTCTTATAGGTGCCGATGTGTACCACGTCCGCACGGCTTGCTTCGGCTAGCAGCGTCAGCGATAGGGTGACTTCGTTAACCACTGAACCTTCTTCAGGCACATAGTCCAGCTGCTCCAGCCGTACTTCCAGGCGGGTGGCGTCGGCGCCGGCATTAAAGGCGTTGAACCCTTGGTTTTGCAGGCCTTTGCGTACAGCGTCTTCGATGGCGTTTTTCACGTCATTGGCGGGTTGTACTAGGGCGGTTTCTTTATAGACGCCGCCTCGAGTGCCAAAAGCGCTCTGCTCGCGGGAATCTACGGCGATCACTTGGACGGGCTCATTGTGGCCGATATTGGCGGCTTCCACATCCGCTTTCGGGGCCACGGTAATCATTTGTGGGCTTAATGCGCAACCGGCAAATAACGTGGTTGCGGTGAAAATCAGGGCTGCACGCAGCATGGTCACTCCTTGATTCGTGGGTGCGCTCAGTAGGTGCGCTTTAGTGATTCTTCTGCCAAGCGGAACAGGGCGTCCTTGTAGGGAGACGCCGGTACTTGAGCGATGGCGTCCAAGGCAATGCGAGTCTGTTCTGCGGCCTTGTCTACCGTATATTGAAGACCGCCGCTGGCGCGAACGGTTTCAACTATTTGTTCTAGGTGCTCTAGCCCTCCGCTGCGAATGGCATCCTTGATCAGTGTGGCCTGTTCTGCAGAGCCATTGGCAATGGTATGGATCAAGGGCAGGGTGGGCTTACCTTCGGCGAGGTCGTCGCCCACGTTCTTGCCTAGTTCACTGGCGTCGCCCTGGTAGTCGAGCACGTCGTCGATGAGCTGGAAGGCGATACCCAGGTGGCGGCCGTAGGTGGCAAAAGCGTCCACGTGGTCGCTGACGTCATTGGCTCCCAGTACGGCCCCGGTTTCCGCGGCGGACTCAAACATCTTTGCGGTTTTGTGGTGAATCACCCGCATATAGTTGTCTTCGCTGGTGTTGGGGTCGCGCACGTTGATCAGCTGCAACACCTCCCCTTCGGAGATCGTGTTGGTGCTTTGCGAGAAAATATCCAGCAGCCGTGGGTGGCGCAGGGCAACCATGAGTTGCAGGGCACGAGAAATCAGGAAGTCTCCCACCAGAACGCTGGCAGCGTTGCCCCATACCGCATTCACGGTGGGACGCCCGCGTCGTAGGTTGGACTCATCCACTACGTCATCATGAAGTAGGGTGGCGGTGTGCAAAAACTCGATAATCGCCGCCACATCCACGTGGCGGCTCCCCTGATAGCCGGAGGCCCGAGCGCAGAGTACGGCGATTAACGGGCGAAGCCGCTTGCCGCCAGATTGAATGATGTAATCGCCCACTTCACGGATCAAGGGGACGTTGGAATCCAGGTGGTGACTGATAAACTGGTTCACCGCCTCGAAGTCGTCATCGACGACGGCATAAATAGCCTTGAAATCCATGTGTTCAGGTCCAGACAAAGGGTGGTGCGACAGCGGGCAATGCTAGCAGTGGCTGGCGGGTAGTCAAGGAAACCACAGCCCCCGTAGTGACTGGGGCAACAGCAGCGCGAAAGGCTTGTGAGTTCCGCTTGTTTCGCGTACACTTCGCGGCCCAATTTCATCCTCTGCCTGGCTTGCAAGTGGTGATGGCCGTTTTCTGCGCTGCTAGCGCGTTAGTAAGACGGTAAAGTCGCCCGCCTGAGTGGAGTTGTGCTGGAGCACACACATGTACGCAGTAATCAAAACCGGTGGTAAGCAGTATCGCGTTGAAGAAGGCGATGTTGTTCGCATCGAGAAAATTGAAGTGGCCACCGGCGAGTCCGTTGATTTCGACCAGGTGCTGCTGGTTGCTAATGGCGACGACGTGAAAGTCGGCCAGCCCATGCTGGATGGTGCCAAGGTAACCGCGGAAGTGCTGGAGCAAGGTCGTCACAAGAAGATTAAAATTGTGAAGTTCCGTCGCCGTAAGCATTCCCGTAAGCAACAGGGTCACCGTCAGTGGTACACTGCGGTGAAAATCACCGGGATCCAGGGCTGATCCTTAAGACCTGATTTTCAGAAATTGAGTAGAGAGGATTGAGACATGGCACATAAAAAAGCCGGTGGTAGTACTCGTAACGGTCGCGATTCGGAAAGTAAACGCCTTGGCGTTAAGCGTTATGGCGGCCAAGTTGTTAGTGCTGGCGAGATCATTGTTCGTCAGCGTGGCACTAAATTCCACGCTGGTGTAAACGCTGGTATGGGCAAAGACCACACCATCTTTGCCAAAGAAACCGGTCGAGTGAAGTTTGAAGTCAAAGGTCCGCTGAACCGCAAGTATGTGGTAATCGAGCCTGTGGCCTGATCCTGACGGATCCTAAAAAGCCCCGTGAGGCTCGCGCCCGCGGGGCTTTTTTGTACGTGTTTTTCGTGTTCCAACTCATGCCCTTTACCGTAAAATGGCATCTATCCCCTTGAGAGTCTGTTTCCCATGCAATTTGTCGATGAAGCCACTATTGATGTCCATGCCGGAAAAGGCGGCGACGGCTGTTTGAGTTTTCGTCGCGAAAAGTACGTGGAGTTTGGTGGGCCTGATGGCGGTGATGGCGGCGCCGGTGGGCATGTATTCGTGCAGGCTGACACCAATATCAACACCCTGGTGGATTACCGCTACGATCGTATCTTCAAGGCGCGCAACGGTGAGCCGGGAAAGGGTCGGCAAATGACCGGTAAGTCCGCTGAAGACATTATTCTGTATGTGCCGGTAGGAACCACCGTAGTGGACTTGGATACGGATGAGGTGCTGGCGGATCTAACCGATACGGATAAGCCGGTGATGGTGGCCCAGGCGGGTCGCGGTGGCTTGGGCAATATTCACTTCAAGAGCAGCGTGAACCAGGCGCCGCGGAAAACCACCAAAGGCAAGCCGGGCGAATCCCGACGTTTGCGGCTGGAGTTGAAGGTGTTGGCGGATGTGGGGCTGTTGGGTATGCCCAATGCGGGCAAGAGCACCTTGATTCGCGCCATTTCTGCGGCCAAGCCAAAAGTGGCGGATTACCCGTTTACAACGTTGATTCCCAATCTTGGTGTGGTGAAAGCCGATCGCTATCGCAGTTTTGTAGTGGCGGATATCCCGGGTCTGATTGAGGGGGCGGCTGAGGGAGCCGGCTTGGGGATTCGCTTTCTTAAGCATTTGGCCCGTACCCGCTTGCTGCTCCATGTGGTGGATTTGGCGCCAATGGATGGCTCTAGCCCCGCCAATCATATTGATGCCATTGCCGATGAGCTGGATCGCTTTTCCCCGGCTCTTGCGGAGCAGGAGCGGTGGCTGGTGTTTAACAAAATTGACTTGCTGGCCGATGATGAGGCTCAAGCTCAAGTAGATGCTATTGTCGATGAGTTGGGCTGGCAGGGGCCGGTGTTCAAGGTGTCTGCTGCGGCGGGCGTCGGCTGTGAAGATTTGGTTTACGCTTTAATGAATGCCATTGAGGACCGTCGCCTGCTGGAGCGAGAAGATCCTGCCTATGCTGCCGCCCAGCAGGACCTGCGAGCCCGCCTGGAAGAGGAGGCGCGGGAGCGGGTTCAGGAGCTCAAGGCTGAGGCGCGGCAGGCTCGCCAAAATGACGACGATGATGATCATGATGTGGAGGTTGTCTACGAGCCCTAGTGGACTTGTTCTGGTGCGCGTGAATGAATCAATGTCGGATGTTTGTCTCAGGTAATAAGGAGTGAGCGTGGCGGATCGCCAGCGTTGGGTAATCAAGATAGGCAGTGCCTTGCTGACCAATGACGGCAAGGGCTTGGATTGTGCGCTCATGCAAACCTGGGTGGATCGCATGGTCGCTCTGCGTGAGCGGGGCATTGAGGTGGTGATCGTCTCATCCGGGGCAGTGGCCGAAGGCATGACCCGCCTGGGTTGGTCCGCTCGCCCGGATTCAGTGCATGAGTTGCAGGCTGCCGCTGCGGTAGGGCAGATGGGGCTGGTGCAGGCCTGGGAGACCCGTTTTCAGCAGCACCAGCTGCATACCGCCCAGGTGCTACTTACCCATGATGACCTTTCTGACCGTAAGCGCTATCTCAATGCGCGCTCCACGCTGCTAACCTTGCTGGGCTTTGGTGTGGTGCCGGTGGTAAACGAAAACGATACCGTGGTTACCGATGAAATTCGCTTTGGCGATAACGACACGTTGGCGGCGTTGGTGGCCAATCTTGTAGAGGCTGATCGGCTGTTGATCCTGACGGATCAGGAGGGGTTGTTCGATGCAGACCCGCGTAGCAATGCTGATGCTAATCTGATTCGCGAAGCGCGTGCCTCGGACCCGGCCATTGTCCGTGTGGCTGGCGGCGGCGGTTTGTTGGGGCGCGGAGGTATGGCCACCAAGGTACGAGCTGGAAAGCTGGCGGCCCGTTCTGGTGCTATTACAACGATTGCGTCAGGGCGTAGTCCGGAGGTGTTGATTGAGCTTGCTGACGGACAGGGGCCGGGGACTACGCTGTTGCCGGATACCACGCCAATGAATGCACGCAAGCAATGGTTGGCAGGGCATTTGCAGATGCGTGGGCGGTTGGTGCTGGATGCTGGGGCGGTGGTGCGTTTGCGTGAAGGTGGCTCTAGCCTGTTGCCGGTAGGAGTGGTGGATGTGTTTGGCCAGTTTTCCCGTGGCGAAATGGTGGCCTGTGAAGATGAGCGTGGCGAGCGGGTTGGCTGTGGCCTGGTGAATTATGATGCGGCAGATGCGCGCCGGATTTGTCGTAAGAAAAGTGCTGAAATCGCCGGTGTGCTGGGTTTCATGAACGAGGAAGAGCTGATCCACCGGGATAACCTGGTGTTGATGGAGGCCGGGAGCCGGGTTTCGGGCGCTTGATGTGGGGGCTAGCTGGAATCTTTGCCGTCTGGTGCCCTTAAGTGTCAGACATAAAAAAACCGGCTTAGGGCCGGTTTTTTTATGTACACCAAGAGGCTTTGGCTTAGGCTTAGGCTGCCATTGCCTTGATCTTGGTGTTCAGGCGACTCTTGTGGCGAGCGGCCTTGTTTGGGTGAAACTTGCCCTTGCGGGTGGCTTTGTCCAGCACAGACACCGCTTGGTTGTAAGCTTCCTGAGCGCTGCCTTGGTCGCCGGACGCAATAGCCGCGTTCACCTTCTTCAGGTATGTGCGCACCATGGAGCGCATCGCTGCGTTGTGCTGACGGCGATTTTCCGCCTGACGCGCACGCTTGCGTGCTTGCGGTGAGTTAGCCAAGGTCCTGCTCCTATCTAAAATTCGAGGTCAAATTCGGTTTGTGACACTGGCCCCTAAGGGCTGACCTGGGTATCGGAAGCCACATCGTGGCTAAAAAATACACGGGTCACGGTCTAAAGACGCGCAACTATGCCGATCAAGGCGGCCTGTGTCAATGGTGAATGCCTGTTGAAATGATGATTGGCACGTGGCTCTCTGGCGGTTTGGGTGGCCTTTCGTTAACCTTCACCGGTTTCTTGGAGCGACAATGACCGATATCCCCGAACAACCCCCGAAAAAGGCAGGTTTGCTGGCCTCCACCGCCGTGGTGGCGACCATGACTATGCTGTCGCGGGTGCTGGGGTTGGTGCGTGATGTGGTTATCGCCAGAATGCTTGGCGCCTCCGCCGGTGCGGATGCTTTTTTTGTGGCATTGAAAATTCCTAATTTTCTGCGTCGATTGTTTGCCGAAGGGGCCTTTAATCAGGCCTTTGTGCCTGTGCTTAGTGAATATCGCAGCAAGGGTAGTATGGCGGCGACCAAGTTGCTGGTAGATCGAGTGGCGGGCACGTTAGGCGGCACTTTGATGTTAGTAACCCTGGTCGGGGTGCTGGCGGCACCGGGAATTATTTGGATATTCGCCCCGGGTTTTGGGGATGATCCGGCAAAACGGGCGCTGACGGTTGAGATGTTGCGCCTCACCTTTCCTTACCTGTTCTTCATTGCGCTTACCGCCTTTGCCGGTGGCATTCTCAATAGCTGGAACCGTTTTGCGGTGCCGGCGTTTACGCCGGTGTTGCTCAATCTGAGCCTGATCGGTTGTGCCCTGTTTCTGGCGCCACATTTTGCCGAGGAGCGCATGGCGGTGGCGCTGGCTTGGGGAGTGTTGATTGCCGGGATAGCCCAGCTTTTGTTCCAATTGCCATTTTTGGCTCGGCTGAACCTAATGCCGATCCCGCGCATGGGCTGGAGTGACCCCGGTGTCCGTAAGATCATGAGGCTGATGGCGCCGGCCCTGTTCGGGGCATCGGTTTATCAGCTTAATTCTTTGGTCAATACGATTCTGGCCTCTATGTTGGAAACGGGATCGGTGACCTGGCTGTACTACACGGATCGCTTGATTGAATTGCCTTTAGGGATTTTTGCGGTGGCCATTGGTACGGTAATTCTGCCCAGCTTATCCAGTAAACATGCGGATGCCTCTGCTGAGGCGTTCTCGAGGACCTTGGACTGGGCCATTCGGATGGTGTTGCTGGTTGGCTTGCCTGCGGCTTTGGCGTTGTTTGCTTTGGCCGAGCCATTGTTATCTACCCTGTTTCAATACGGTGAGTTTTCGGCGTTTGATGTGACGAAAACCGCCGCATCGCTTCGTGCGTATAGCGCGGGTTTGCTCGCCGCCATGTTGATCAAGGTTTTGGCGCCAGGGTTCTATGCGCGCCAAGATACACGCACCCCGGTGCGCATCGGGGTGTTGGCCATGCTGGCTAACATGCTGTTGGGCGCCTTGTTGGTGTGGGAGTGGCGTCATGTTGGCTTGGCCTCGGCCATGGCGTTATCGGCTTGGCTGAATGCTGGTTTGTTATATTTGGGCCTGCGCCGTAGTGGGGTGTACCAGCCGTTGTCAGGTTGGGGGTTGCAATGGTTGCGGATGTTGTTGGCCGGGGCGTCCATGGTGGCGGCTTGTTACTGGCTGTCACTGCAGACCACAGCCTGGAATGAGCCCGGAGTGTGGCCTCGAGTCGGCTGGCTGTCATTGATAGTGGCTGCGGGCGTGGCCATTTATTTGTCGTCACTGGTGGTGTTAGGTTTGCGGGTGCGGCACTTGCGCCGTTAGTGATTTCGCATTGTGGCGCTCGGGCGTGTGTCGTGGGCCTGCCCAACTCTGTATAATCGGGCGTCTTTTGATATGAGGGTGAGATGCGACTGATTCGCGGCATTCACAATCTGCGCGATACGCATCGCGGCTGTGTGGCTACCATCGGCAATTTCGATGGGGTGCATCAGGGCCATCAGCGCATTCTGGATCAGGTTATCGCAGAGGCCCGTGGCCGTGGCCTGAAAGCCACCGTGATGTTATTCGAGCCGCAACCCCAGGAGTTTTTTTCCCCCCAGACAGCGCCGCCGCGGCTGATGTCGCTGCGCGACAAGTTGATCGCCCTGCGCGAGGCCGGTGTGGATCAGGTGCTGTGTCTGCGCTTTGATGAGCGTTTTCGCTCTCTGACGGCGCAAGCCTTTGTGAAGGGCTTATTAGTAGATGGTTTGGGGGTGGAGTATCTGGTGGTGGGGGATGATTTTCGTTTTGGTTGTGGCCGAGATGGTGATTTTTCCTATTTGCAGCAGGCCGGAAAACAGTTTGATTTTGCGGTGACCGATACCGCCACCTGTGAAATTGAAGGTGATCGGGTGTCCAGCACCCGGGTGCGAGCAGCGCTAAGGGAGGGTGACTTCGCGTTAGCGGAGCGCTTGCTGGGGCGACCTTTTGCTATTAGTGGCCGGGTACGCCATGGCGACAAAATTGGCCGGACCTTGGGGCTGCCCACGGTGAATCTGGCGTTAAAACGTTTACAGTCCCCCTTGCATGGTGTTTTTGCGGTGGCGGTTACTGGCGCAGGGCTTACCGACCAGCCCGGGGCCGCCAATATGGGCACCCGTCCCACGGTGAATGGCACGGAGAATCGTTTGGAAGTATATCTGCTGGATTACGGTGATCCGGCGGGTAGCTCAGGCGATGCTCAGTGCTCGCATCAAGATAGCCTGTACGGCGCGCACCTGACAGTGGCCTTCCGCCATTATGTGCGCCCGGAAGAAAAATTCGCGGATCTGGACTTGTTGAAAACTGCCATCCGGCAGGACATAAACGCGGTCCGGGCCTTTTTTGATATGCCTACGGTGTAATAAGCGGAATCATGACGGACTACAAGGCAACGCTAAACCTTCCCCAAACCGGCTTTCCGATGAAAGCGGGCCTGTCCCAGCGTGAACCTGCGCGGCTCAAAGAGTGGCAGCAGAAGCAGCTGTACCAAAAGATTCGTGAGGCGTTTGCCGGCCGACCCAAGTTTATTCTTCATGACGGCCCTCCTTACGCCAATGGCGATATTCATATCGGCCATGCGGTAAACAAGATTCTCAAGGATATGATCGTCAAGTCTCGTACGTTGGCGGGTTTCGATGCCCCCTATGTACCCGGTTGGGACTGCCATGGTCTGCCCATTGAGCTAATGGTAGAAAAAAAGGTGGGTAAGGCCGGGCATAAAGTCGATGCAGGGACTTTCCGCAAGAAATGCCGTGAATACGCTAGCAAACAGGTGGCGGGGCAGAAGTCTGACTTTATGCGCCTGGGCGTGTTGGGTGACTGGGATAACCCCTACTTGACCATGGACTTTACTTTCGAGGCGAACATTATTCGCTCGCTGGGCAAGATTGTGGATAACGGTCACCTGCAGCAGGGCTTCAAACCCGTGCACTGGTGTCTGGATTGCGGCTCTGCGCTGGCGGAAGCCGAAGTTGAATACGAGGACAAAATCTCCCCGGCCATTGATGTGGCGTTTCCGGTGGTGGATGTGGCGGACTTTGTTGCCCGTTCGGGCATTGAGGCCAGCGCCCCGGCGTTGGTGATCTGGACCACGACTCCCTGGACTTTGCCGGCCAACCGGGCGGTGGCGGTGCATCCTGAGCTGGATTATGTGTTGTTGTCTGGCGAGTTGTCCGGTGTGGCCCGTGAACTGTTGGTGGCCGAGGCGCTGGCGGATGATTTGGTAACGCGCTGGGGGTTGGAGAATGTAACCCGTTCGGCGGCGGTTGCCGGTAGCAAGCTGGAAATGCTGGCCCTGCAGCACCCGTTTCTCGAGGCGCAGGTACCGGTGGTATTCGGTGAACATGTGACCACCGATGCCGGTACCGGCTTGGTGCATACGGCGCCGGGCCATGGTGTCGACGATTTTATGGTGGGTAAGCAATACGATCTAGACCCGATTAGCCCGGTGCTGGATAACGGCCTGTTCCGTGAGGACCTGCCCGTGGTAGGTGGCCTGCATGTGAGCAAGGCCAACGAGCCGGTGATTGAGGCCCTGAAAGACAGCGGTAACTTGGTCAAGCTGGCCAAAATTGAACACAGCTACCCGCATTGCTGGCGCCATAAAACACCGCTCATTTTCAGGGCGACAGCCCAGTGGTTTGTATCCATGGATCAAGCGGGGCTGTTGCCCCGTGCTCGCCAGGAAATTGATAAGGTGCAGTGGCTGCCTGAGTGGGGTAAGGCGCGTATCGAAGGCATGCTAACCGATCGTCCAGACTGGTGTATTTCCCGTCAGCGGACCTGGGGTGTGCCTATTGCTTTGTTCGTGAATAAGGAAACCAGCGAACTGCATCCACAAACCCCTGCCTTGATCGAACAGGTAGCGCAGCGGGTGGAGAAGGCGGGGGTTGATGCCTGGTTTGATCTGGACCCGGCGGAGCTGTTGGGTGATGAAGCGGATCAGTACAGCAAGGTCACCGATACGCTGGACGTATGGTTCGATTCTGGTGTGACTCATTATTGCGTGTTGGATCAGCGTGAACAGCTGCGCGCCCCGGCGGACCTGTATCTGGAAGGTTCGGATCAGCATCGCGGCTGGTTTCAGTCGTCTTTGCTAACCAGCTTGGCGATTCGTGATGCCGCTCCTTATAGTACGGTGTTGACCCATGGTTTTACCGTGGACGAGCACGGCCGCAAGATGTCCAAGTCCGTCGGCAACGTGATCGCGCCACAGGAAGTCTGGAACGACCTGGGTGCGGATATTCTGCGTCTTTGGGTGTGCGCCACTGACTACCGTGGTGAGATGTCCGTTTCCAAGGATATTCTCAAGCAAATGGGCGACAGCTATCGCCGTATTCGTAATACCAGCCGTTTCCTGTTGTCCAACCTGAGTGGTTTCGAGCCCGCTACGGATGCTCTGCAGCCAGAACAAATGCTGGCGCTGGACCGCTATATTGTGGATCGTGCACTGCAAGTGCAGGCTGAGATTCAGGACCTGTACGACGGTTATCATTTCCATCAGGTCTATCAGAAGCTGCATAACTTCTGCGCACTGGACCTGGGCGGTTTTTACCTGGATATCATCAAGGATCGCCAATACACCACCCAAGCGGATTCCGTGGCGCGGCGTTCCTGCCAGACCGCCTTGTACCATATTGCTCAAGCGCTGGTGCGCTGGATGGCGCCGGTGCTCAGCTTCACTGCTGAGGAAATCTACGAGAACCTGCCCGGTGAGCGGCTGGATTCCGTATTCCTGGCAGAGTGGTACGACGGCCTGTTTGCGCTGGCCGACAATGCCGATATGGGTCGGGCGTTCTGGGACAAAGTGCAGGACGCCAAGCAGGCGGTGAACAAGGCCATTGAAGGGGCCCGTGCCGCCAAGTTGATCAAGGGTAGCCTGAGCGCCGAAGTGGTGTTGTTTGTTGATGCGGAGCAGAACGCATTGTTGCAGCGTCTTGGCGATGAGCTGCGCTTTGTCACTATTACCTCCGCGGCAGTACTCAAGCCATTGGCAGAGGCACCGGCGGAGCTGGAAGACACGTCTGTAGCGGGATTGAAAGTGCAGGTGTTGGCTTCGGATCACGCCAAGTGCGCCCGTTGTTGGCATCACCAGCCGGATGTGGGGAGCCACGCTGAGCACCCTGAGTTGTGCGGGCGCTGCATTACCAATGTAGAGGGTGACGGCGAGGTTCGACACTATGCCTGATCACAAGTCGGACGTCGGGCGCCAGATGCCAGGCAGTGCCAAGAAATGGCTACCCGGTCAGCTGTCCTGGTTGTGGCTGACGACGCTGATTATCGTGCTGGATCAGTGGACCAAGCATGAAGTGGTGGCGGTGTTTACCCTGTATGAGCGGCTGGAAGTGTTTCCGCATTTTAATTTAACCCTGGCCTATAACAGCGGCGCCGCATTCAGCTTTCTGGCCGATGCAGGCGGCTGGCAGCGCTGGTTCTTTACTGCCATAGCGGTGGGCGCCTCGGTGATGATTTTGATCTGGCTGGCCCGGCTTACGGCTGCGGAAAAGCTGCAAGGGGTGGCGCTGTCGCTGATTCTGGCCGGTGCGTTGGGCAATTTTTACGATCGGTTGGTGTTGGGGCATGTGGTCGACTTTCTAGACTTCTACTGGGGCGATTATCATTTTCCCGCTTTCAATATTGCCGACACCGCCATTACCCTTGGGGCCGCATTGATCCTGCTGGAAATGCTGCTGTCAGCGAAAAGAGAGCGTAAAAATAATGAGTGAGTTGCTTCGCGTAGGCCCGGAAACCCGGATTACGCTGCATTTTGCCGTGCGTCTGATGGATGGCACGGATCTGGATTCTACCTTTGATGGCGAGCCTGCTTCTTTTGTATGGGGAGATGAATCTCTGCTGCCGGGTTTTGAAAATGCCATTCGTGGGCTTAAAGCTGGCGATCGCCGCAGTGTTTTTCTTGAGGCGGCCAAGGCCTTCGGTGAGTACAACGAGCAGAATGTGCAACATTTCACCCGTGACACCTTTGCCGAGCACGACTCTCTTGAGCCGGGTATGGTGCTGAGTTTTGCCGATGCGGGCGGCGCTGAATTGCCAGGCGTCATCGGTAAGGTCGATGAGGAGTGGGTCACGGTGGATTTCAATCACCCTTTGGCAGGCCGCGATCTCACCTTCGAGGTGGAAATCATTAGTATTGAACGCCATGCTCCCGAGCAGCCTGTGACGCTCAATTGACCGTTGCCGGTGGACAGCCGGCGGTGAAAAGAGGAACGTTCATGGTTAGGCGGACAAACAACGGGCCGGCGGAATGATTCTGGTTTTCCGCTGCCCATTATCCACAGTCAACCATCAGTTGAATTATGCAAATTCGTCTCGCTAATCCCCGCGGTTTCTGTGCTGGCGTGGATCGTGCCATCGACATCGTCAATCGCGCCTTGGAAGTGTTTGGGCCGCCGATCCATGTTCGTCACGAAGTGGTGCATAACCGCTATGTGGTGGAGGATTTACGCCAGCGCGGCGCTGTGTTCGTGGAAGAGCTGCACGAAGTGCCGGACGATGCCATTGTCATTTTCAGTGCCCACGGTGTCTCCAAAGCGGTGCAGGAAGAGGCCAAGCGTCGTCAGCTGCAGGTTTTCGATGCCACTTGCCCTCTGGTCACTAAGGTGCATATGGAAGTCATCCGTTATGCCCGCGAGGGACGCGAAAGCATCCTGATAGGCCATGCCGGTCACCCAGAAGTGGAAGGCACCATGGGGCAGTATGATAAATCCTATGGCGGTGATATCTATCTGGTGGAAGACGAAGCTGATGTGGTGGCCCTGACGGTGCGAGATGAAAGCAAATTGGCTTTCGTGACCCAAACCACACTGAGTGTGGACGATACTGCCCGGGTCATTGATGCTCTGCGCCAGCGGTTCCCGGCCATTATCGGCCCCAAACGCGAAGATATTTGTTACGCAACGACGAACCGGCAGGATGCCGTGCGGCAGTTGGCGCTGGAATGCGGCCTGGTGTTGGTGGTTGGTTCGGTGAATAGCTCTAATTCCAACCGCCTGCGTGAGCTGGCCGAGCGCTGTGGTGCGGAGGCTTATCTGATTGATGAGCCGTCCCAAATTGAAGCGAGCTGGCTGAAAGGCAAAGCCGCCGTCGGCGTCACCGCCGGAGCTAGTGCGCCTGAAGATCTAGTACAACAGGTTATCGCTACCCTGAAAAACCTAGGCGGTGAGGATGCCGAAGAAATCCCCGGCCGCGAAGAAAATATCCGCTTCTCCATGCCCAAGGCGCTACGCCCGTAGCGCTTGTCCTGCCTTTAGTACCGTTAACTCCTCGGCTTTATCTCTTAGCGCTTCAATATAAGCAATAAGCAAAAATTTGCTTCAGTCTACGCTTGAAGTGTGATGTTTTTCACGCGAAAAGTGCCAAAAGTCATTGTTTTTCAGCGGCTTATACCGTTCAGTGGCAGCAAGGGGCCACTGGTCTTCATTCAATTGAAGGCAGATCGGGTCTTGCTATCGTGATAGTCCGAATAAGATCAATAGACCGGGGCAGGGATGAAAACAGCATCAAAAAGCCACGCCCAGACAGGCTTTACCATCATCGAATTGATGATCGGGATTGCTGTGGCGGGCATTCTTTTGGTGGTTGCCGTACCAGCGTTTAATGACTTCCAGAAAAGAAACGCTCTGCGCTCTACGGCGGCTGACTTTATTACTGCGATTAATACTGCCCGCATTCAGGCGATCAATTTGAGAGTAACTGTAACGCTTAAGCCGATTTCAGGCTCGGACTGGGGGGGGGGCTGGGTAATTGATTACCCCGCATCGGTTCTCACAGAGGATGACCAGGAGTTCTTGCCGACAGGCAGCAGTAAAATTATTTCCGAGACCGGGCTGAGCAAAATTGAATTTCGTAGTAATGGTTTGTCGAACGCGGGTGAGGCTAAATTTTCTTTATGCGATGACCGTAGTGCAGAGGAAGGAAGAGCAATTACTGTTTCGCCCTTTGGCAAGGTCACCAACGAAGTGAAGAGCTGTAGCTGATGATGATCACGGGAAAACAACAACGTGGTGTGGGGCTTATCGAGGTGATGATTGCCTTGTTAGTGCTAGCAATTGGAGTGCTTGGCTATGCGGGAATGCAGCTTACCGCGCTGAAAGCCTCGGAGGATGCTAACAACCGAGCACAAGCCACTTTACTCGGACAGGATGCTCTTGAGCGTTTTCTTGCCAATGAAACCGCAATGGCTTCTTACACTGATGTAGATCAATGGCCAGATGAGAGTACGCCCCCTGGGGAAAAGCCGGATGTGCTGAATGATTGTATTACCAGCTCCTGTAATGCGAATGATCTTGCCTCGTGGGATATCAGCATGCTTGCGTGGCAGGCGGCGAATCAGTTGCCTGCGGGAATGATTGCGGTTGACGAATGTCAGCATGCTACCGGGATTAGTTGTGTGGTTGTTAGCTGGAACGATGATGAGCCTAATGACTGCATGACGAATGATGGCGTTAACACAGGTATAGGTACTTCTTGCGTGGTGCTGGAGGTAGCGCGATGAAAAAAAGCAAAGGTTTTAGTCTTGTCGAATTAATGGTGGCGATGCTTCTCGGTTTGCTTATCACCGGTGCGGCCTTGCAGCTTTTTCTTGCAAATCAACAATCCTTTGCTTTGCAGCAAACGTTGTCTCGGGTCCAGGAAGATGGCCAGCTTTTCGTTCGTTATCTTAGGGAGGATTTGCGAAGAGCCGGTTTGGAAATGGACGGTGTTACGGCGTTAACTGATGAGAAAGGGATTCGCTTCGCCACGGTAGGGACCGTTCCTGGCTCGGCAAACGGTAACGATTATGATCGGTTGACGTTGGCTTACCATGGAATGTCCGATTGTGAAGGTTCAGCAGTAACGATATTGAGTGAAGTAGTGAATACCTACTTCGTGAATAATGATGGGAAGCTTATCTGTAAAGGTAACTTGACTGGCGGCAATGGGGTCGTGCTATTAGATGGCGTGGAGGCCTTTGAGTTGCTCTACGGTATTGATGAGAATCAGGATGGTTACGCTAATGTAAGTCGTTATGTTGAAGCTGGGAATCAGGGCAGCTTTCCGGTTGTTGCTGTTCGCTTTTCTCTCCTACTTAAAGAAGAAAGTAACTCTTTACCGCAAAGTGATGGGAGCCGAAAGTTCTATGTGCTGACTAAGACAGTGAGCGAACCGGAAGATCGCTCTATTCGCCGTATTTTTATGTCGACGGTCAAAATGCGTAATTACAAGTGGGATGCCGTATGACTACCAATATGATTATCTGGAAACGTCAGCAGGGGGCAGCCCTGGTCGTTGCGCTGTTGATTCTAGTGGTGGTGTCCTTACTTGGTGTGTCGGCTATGAAATCCAGTGTATTTTCAGCAAAGGTTGCAACGGGGACCCAGGCAGATGCAATGACTTTTGAGGCTGCAGAAACCACCTTGGCGGAAGCATATAAAGAACTGAATAACATGTCGGGTGCGGATCTCTATACGAAGTTGGCGGGTGGCGAGTTACTCATCCGCTGTGTAACGGAGGAAGACACCACAAAAGAAGGGGCCTGCAGTCAAGGTGATGCCTTGGATTCTAGGGGGCTGATTGTTGCTCAGTCGTTTTCAAAATTGAATGGCTATGACCCTGTGCCTGGATCGCAAATTAGCACCACGGGTGGAGGGGCTATTTTTGTAGATTATAAGATCGCGATGTTAGGCGAGAGCGAAATGAGTAGTTTTAACCTGGATAATCACCACCTTCAGGAGGCCTTGAAGCGGGGTATAAAACCAGGATCCGAAATTGAATAGGAGGGGACAATGAGCTATTCAAAAAAGGTTTATCTACTGGTGCTTATGGTGTTTATGGCTCCTGTTGCAATTCATGCAGATGACACTGAGATTTATTATTCTCAGGCTGCTGCAGGTGGGAGCGAGAATAAGCCTTCTGCCAATGTAATGGTTCTTTTGGATACCTCTGGCAGTATGCGTTTTTGTAAAAATAGCGAGGCCAATGTTGCTTGGTGCAGTGATGTTGAAGAGCGACGCATCAACATGCTGGAAGATGCAATGCATGTATTGATCGACTCCGTTCCTGGAGATGTAAAGATGGGACTGGGTCGATTTAATGCCGGCTATAACTGTAATAGCGGGCGTAATACTTGCGGAGCTCATGTTCTTCTGCCGGTAACCGATATTGATGAAAAAACTAAAAGAGTCTTCAAGGATACGGTTTCTTCCCTGAATTCTGCAGGGGGCTCTCCAAGCGGTCCTAGCGATGGAGCCCCTTACGGTAGTACGCCTACCGCTGAAGCCTACTGGGAGATGGGGCGTTACATGATTGGAAGTTCCCCTCAAAGCTATACTTCCTACGGCGATAGTTCTAATGATGACAACACTAGTGAAGTTTGCCTCGAATACGAAGAAAATCAGACATGCAGTAATGTTAATGTCTATGGGTGGATGGATTTGCCGGCTAACGATTCATGTAATACTAGTTCGTCTACATGTCGCCGGGAGTGCGTGAGTCGGTGGCTTGTGTTTTGTCAAGAATACGTTTACCAGCGCTATCAGATAGTGGGCCAAGAGCAGGAGTGTGAAACCACAGAGATCTGTGTTGACGAAAAAAAGATCGTGGATAATGGCAACTATGTTTCACCAAGAAACACTGCCAATGAATGTGAGAGTAATCATATTGTTCTGTTTACAGACGGAGAGGCTAATGATGTGAATCTCCCCTGTGGCGGCGGTTCATCCTATGATTGTCAGCGTGCTATCTCTGATTATCTTGATCGCGATTTCGAAATAAAGACCTACAACGTAGGCTTGCACATGGAGGACAATCGAGCAGATATGGAAACAGTGTCCTCCGATGGGGCTGATGGCACCTATACCGCCTCTGATGCGGAGTCACTTGCTAGTGCGTTCCTTGATATTTTTGATCTGATCGAAAAAGAATCTCGCTCTATTGCGGCTCCAGGTGTTGCAATTAACCAGATGGACCGATTTCAGCATCTAGATCAACTCTATTATTCCGTATTTGAGCCGAGTGAAAATAGTTATTGGCAAGGAAATTTGAAACGTTACCAGCTTGAAGATGGTGTTATTAAGGGTAAGAACGGACCAGCAGTTGACCAAGATACCGGTTTCTTTAAGGAGTTTTCTCAGAGTTTCTGGAGTGATGAAGTTGATGGCTATGACGCTAAAATCGGCGGGGCTCGAGAGGAGGTTTCGTCGCGACGACTTTTCTATACTACTGCTGGAGGCGATACCCGTAAGATCGACTGGGAAAATATAGCAAACAATAATCTAACAAAGGAAAGCTTTGGCCTCAATTCAGGTGCTGACGATGATGAGCTTGAAAACCTTCTCGATGAAATGAAGGTGATGTGGGGTGATCCGCTCCATAGTGTTCCGGTAATGGTCAACTATGGAGGTGATAGTGACAATAATATTGTTTTCGTTTCAAACAATGGCGGCATGCTTCATGCCGTCGATGCTAAAAACGGGGAGGAAAAGTTTGCTTTTATGCCTTACGAATTTTTTTCTAGGGCGAATGAATACACAACGGAACGCTTAGCGCTTAAGGATAGAAATATACGACAAAGCTATGGGCTAGACGGGAGCTGGGTGGCTTGGCGTCGTCCGGGTGATACCGTCGATGCCAAGCCTTCGGATGTGTTCCTCTACGGTGGAATGCGCCGGGGAGGGCGAGACTACTATGCAGTGGATGTCGGTAATATTAGTAGCCCTTCGATGATGTGGCAGATTAAAGGTGGTAGTGGTGACTTTTCCAATTTAGGGCAAACGTGGTCAACACCAACGCTTACCCAGATTCCTGTGGGGGGCGAGAATGTGCCTGTACTGGTTTTTGGTGGAGGGTATGACTCTGCTGCTCATGATAAGAAGCAGGGGAAGAGCAGAGGTAACGGCGATTCGATGGGTAACGCGATCTACATTGTTGATGCCCGCACAGGAGAATTAATCTGGTCGGCCAGTGATACTGGTGCCAGTACGAATGTTGCGAGTATGAAGTGGTCTATCCCGAGCAGTATTGCTGTTGTTGATAAAGAGTTTGATGGAATAGCAGATTATCTATATTTCGGTGATCTGGGAGGTCAAGTATTCCGGGTTGATATTGATCAGACCGGAGGAAAGAAAATGAAAGTGCACCGCTTGGCAAGGGTTAGTGGTTCTAGTGTCTCAGATAATCGCCGTATTTATGAAGCACCTTCGGTTGTTTATTTAAATGATAACGGTGTGAATACTTTGTATGTTGCTGTTGCTACAGGGTATCGCTCTCACCCTCTTGATGAAAATATCAGTGATGGCATTTTTGTTATAAAGGACAAGACCGCCTTATCAACGTCAATGGATGCGCCAGATGATGTGATGCTGTCGCAGCTTACTGATGTGGCTACAGGTACGCCGGAAGAAAGTGATATGGGGTGGTATTACTTGCTTGAGAAGGGTGAGAAATCATTGGCTTCGCCGGTTGTTTTCAAAAATATTTTACGCTTCACTACGTATAAACCAGAGAAGGCCGTTGGCGATGATGATAGTGCTTGTTCTGTGAGTTTTGGGAAGTCTTTTTTACACACGGTAAATATTGAAACGGCAGAGCCGGCCAGTTTTAATAATGACGGTAACGTTCCAACGAGTCGTAGTGAAGAGCTTGAGCAAACCACTCCTCCCCCATCGCCAGTACTAGTAACCGATGGTGAAGGTAATGTGTATGTGGTCGTGGGTACTGAAGTAATTGGTGCTGAAGACTTGGGTTATACGCACTTAAGAAAACGTCGCTGGTATCAGATGGATAAAACCAAAGCGAATGAATTTAAGGCGCCTTAAGCGAGTGACGAGGTTGTGTATGATGTCTGGAAAATCGGTGTGTAAAGGCCGTGATCAGCAAGGCTTTACCCTGATTGAGCTGATGATTGTGGTGGTGATAGTGGCGATTCTCGCCTCTATTGCTTACCCCAGTTATACCCGTTATGTGCAGGATACTCGCCAGGCGGAAGCGCAGGGTGAGATGATGGCCTTGGCTGGTGCACTTGAGCGGTACCGAGCAAAGAACTTTTCCTACAAAGGTGCCAACACTAAGCTGGCAGTTCTATCGCCAGTGCTTGCCAATAGTGACTATTTCACTACTGCAATCTCCGTGACGGGAACGGGGAGTCAGCAGTATGAAATTACAGTGACGCCGAAAACGGGCGTAATGACGGGCACCGAAGTGTTGAAGATCAATAGTGAAGGGCAGACATGTATGAAGGTTTCTGGCTGCACTATTGGCACGGACGATTCTTGGAAAGAACATTAATCGCAGTCTTCCGGTTTGGCCGTCTCCACTCTAGGGCGGCCAATCCAGTTCATGGTAATTCTTCTTGCCGCGACAGGGTTGCATAGATAAAAGCTGCCATTTTGGAAATGGCTGTTGCCCTTGTTGTGAAAGACCAACGCATTACCTTTGAAACGTTTCCAGATTAGGCGTGTTTGCCCTGGGAGCTGGTAGTGCTCAATGATTTCGGATGCGTTCAGATTTCCATCGTTGTTTCGATCGAACCCCATCCAAACTTGTTGTGTTTCCTCGAATTTATTACAACCGTTTTGTCCATCGCAGATCATGCGGTTACCATCGGTAATCGCCCCGGCACGAGCCTGTCTTATCAGGCTGTGCAATGTCATGGTGGCTGTGCGAACTTGATAGCGAGGAATGATGTCATTCCACGCATAGGAAGCACAGACAGAAAGAACACCGATGATAGTGATGCTTGTCAATATTTCAATCAGCGTTAAACCGTATTGTTGTGGGCGTTGATAGTGGCGGGCCATCTTTAGGGCTCCCATAGCAATGCATAAAAGCCTACGGGAGAATGCGCTGGGTGGTTATGCTATTGTTGCCATCCTTAATGTCTGCTGTTTCCTCATATTGCCATGTCTGATGTGCTCGTTGTAGGTGGTGGAATTATCGGTCTTTTTTGTGCGCTTGAGCTTACAAAGCGAGGCAGGAAAGTGACGATCATTGATGCCCCAGATAAATATCCGCCGGCCTCTTGGGCCGGTGGCGGCATTCTTTCCCCTTTATATGCTTGGCGTTATTGCGATGCTATGACGCTCTTGTCGGTAAATGCGTTTTCCCGTTATCAGAAAGTTTTGGAAGAGTGTGATTCGGCAGGTATACCTGGTTGTGGCTCACTGTTGCATGGCGGTGGTTTGTGGGTTGAAACGGCAGAAGAGGATGCTGCTCTAGCATTTGAATGGGCACAACGCTGGCATATTCCAGTACAAGCGGTCTTGGCCCATGAGCAAATGGAAGAATCTGCTGCTGGCGGAGGGCTGTTGTTTCCGTCACTGGGTAATATTCGTAATCCGGGTGTACTAAGAGTGTTGCGTGCGTATTTGCTGCGGTTGGGCGTGCGCTTTGAGTCGGCCATTATTCGCCATGTTCGGCCGTTGAATCTGGGTGGGGAAGTTGGGGCTGCTGATGGACGACGCTGGCACAGCGATGCCGTTGTGATCAGTGCTGGGCATGCAGCCCCAGGCCTTTTGCTCTCCATGGGGGTTACACTGCCGCTTTTTCCTGCAAAAGGTGAGATGTTGCTGTATCACATGCAGCCCGGTCAGGTGCCTGCGGTTATGTTGACTGAGCGAGGATATCTGATTCCGCGGCACGATGGCTCCGTGCTGGTGGGGTCAACGCTGAGGCGAGGCGATAATACGACATACCCTACCGTAGCTGGGCGTTATCAGTTAGAGCGGTTGGCGGCGAGATTATGGCCGGAGCTGGCATCCTGTTCGCCAGCCTTTCATTGGGCAGGGGTGCGACCGGGCTGTGAGCGTGATATTCCGTTTATTGGTTCGGTACCAGGAACCAATGGGGTGTTTGCGGCTGTTGGCCATTATCGAAACGGGCTGGTGGCGGCGCCGGCCAGTGCGGAGTTGCTCGCCCAGTTGATTACTGGCGAGCAAACCTTTGTTGATCCCGAGCCTTATTCGTTATCGTCTGTTTCGTCGTCATCACGGTCCAGCTCCAGCTTTTTCAATCGGTAGCGCAAAGAGCGGAAGGTCATGCCGAGTTTTTTTGCGGCGGCGGTACGATTCCAGTGAGTTGTATCCAGAGCCTTGAGTATTTCCTGTTTTTCGATTTCCTGAAGAAACTCTTCCAGGGACTGTTCGCTGGGTCTTATGGGGGGGGGCGAGGTTGAAGTGCTAGAACGGTTTGAGGCCAGCCCAGAACGGTTTGATGGTAGGCGCAGGTGTTCGGGGAGAATAGTGTTGCCGTCACACAATGTTAGCGCCCGCTCCAGGGTGTTTTCCAACTCCCTGACATTGCCGGGAAACGCGTAGTTGCCAATGGCATTCACCGCGTCAGAGCTAACGCTGGGCGGCGGAATTTCCCAGGCTTGGCTGAGCCGGTCGAGAATATGCCGAACCAGCTTTGGAATATCTTCACGTCGCTCGCGTAACGGCGGAACGTGAGCCTCGATAACATTAAGCCGATAGAAAAGATCCTGACGAAAACGCCCCTCTTCCATTTCGTCTTCCAGGTTCTTGTGGGTGGCGCAGAGAATCCGTAGATTGACTTGGAATTCCTTGGCTTCGCCTACCGGTCGAACGGATTTTTCCTGAATGGCTCGTAGCAGTTTGACCTGCATATGTAAGGGAAGGTCGGCCACTTCATCGAGAAATAAGGTGCCGCCATCAGCTTCGCGGAACAGTCCCTTTCGGTCTTCCACCGCGCCGGTAAATGCGCCTTTGCGATGGCCAAAAAATTCACTTTCCATTAGTTCAGACGGTATGGCGCCGCAGTTTACTGCCACAAACGGTTTTTCCCGGCGCGGTCCTAACGTGTGAATTAATCGTGCGATACGCTCTTTACCGCTTCCTGATTCGCCACTTATATAAATAGGCGCTTGGCTGCGCGCCAACTTTCGAACCTGGCTTTTTAGCGCGACCATGCTGGGCGCGTCACCAATCAGATTATCTTCTTCTTCATGGTGTTCTTCGACTTCGTTGATGCCCAGCCCGTCTTCAATTAACTGCCTTAATCGGTCAAGAGCGACAGGCTTGGCAATAAAATCATAGGCGCCATATTTCATCGCATCGGTGGCGGTTTTCATGCTGCCGTAGGCGGTTATTACGGCAGTGGGCATAGTCGGACAATATTGTGAAATGAATTGGAGAAGCTCTAGGCCGGTACCATCCCCCAGGTTCATATCTGTCAGGCAGAGATCGTAGTGTGCCTCTTTAAGGCGCTGTTTGGCAGTGGACAGAGAGTCGGCGGCGGTGGCCTGAAGTTTCATGCGGCCGAGCGTGATGACCAGCAGTTCGCGCAGGTCAGCTTCATCGTCAACAACCAATACGTGGGGGGCTTCTGCACTCATAAGCGATTCTGTTATTGAAATTGTCGGTGCGGGTGAGCAAAGGTTATCACAAAGCTGGCTCCTTTCGAGCTTTCCTCCAGGTCTAGTGTGGCTTGGTTGGCATGGCACAGTTCGCGGCACAGATAAAGGCCAAGGCCATTGCCGTCTTTGGCGGTGGTGTAAAAGGGCTCGAAGAGATAATCCCTGGCCTCAAAGCTGATACCCTGGCCGTTATCTTGAACTCTTAGCCAAGGAAGACCGGTACGATCATGGTGGCCACAATGCAGACTCACCTCGCAGAAATCGCCGCCATGGCGCAGTGCATTGCCGATCAGGTTATCCAGCACCTGGATCAGCTGACTGCGATCAAAGCGCACTTCCATATCCGGTTGGCAATGAAGAGCAATTCGTCCGGTGGTGTTTTTGATTTTCCATTGCTCAGTTACTTCCTGAATTAGTGTTGGCAGAATGAATCGTTCAGCTTGCCCTTTCGGTCTGCGTGAAAGGTCTAGTACATCATGAATAATGCCGTTCACCCGAGTTACATGGTTGCGGATTATTTGTAATAGGTGCTGGTCTTCCTGGCTTGGGTCTCCATCAAGCAAGAGATCGGAGGCATGATTAATGGCACTGAGAGGATTGCGGATTTCATGGGCTAGGGTGGCAGATAGGCGCCCGAGAGAAGCTAGGTTCATTTGCTGGGCTTCCTGTGCGATTTGTGCGGTGTTCTCTAGAAAAAGCAGTGTCAGGTTTTCATGTCCGGTATCCAGCTGTGCGAACCGTGGGCTCAGCACGGGAGACTGCTCCGAGACGCGCAGGGTAGGTAAAGGCAGAAGGGGATTATCTTGCCAACGATGAAAACGGGAGGCTAATGCGTCGGGTAGGTGCTTGCCTAGCATCGGGCTGTCGAACAGATTGTTGGCGGACTGGTTGGACATGAGAACTTGAAAACCGTCGTCGAACACCAAAACGCCTGTGCGCATACGTTGCACAATTTGTTGGTTCAGTGCTTCCAGTCGTTCAATAGCAACCTGTTGCTGCCGCGTGACTTTTTCGCTTTGTTCTAGGCGATGCGCGATTTGCTGAATAATCAGCGATACCATGAAGAAGGCAATGCCGAGCAGGCTCGATTCAGTCAGCACGAACGGGGATGAGTGCTGTGTATGGATGGAAAAATAGAACTGCTCGAACATGGCGGACAGGGTTGCCAGTGCCGCGATAAGAAAGCCTTGTCGACCGCGTAAAAGAATGTTGCCAGCCGCAACGGTCACCAACAAAAGCACCGCAAGACCGCCTTCTAGTCCGCCATTGGAATGCACTACCAGTGTTAGCATCCCGAGGTCACTGATGAGCGCGGCCGGTTGTGCCCAGGCAGGAAATGCTCGTCTATGCCGGTTATTGTCCAGGGTGGCGGAGGCCAGCGTCAGGCCCAAGTAGACAAAAAGGGTTGTTTCGAAGAGGGCGGGGAAATGGGTGCCGAGCAGAGCCTTATCTGACCCGTAGTGTAGTAATAGCAGCACGCAAGCTATGGCAATGCGGTAAACATTATAGATGCGTGCCGGTGTCCAGCCTTGGCTAGCGATCATGCTGTTCCAGATATTGGCGCTGATGTTCTTGGCTGCAGAAATGCAGCCCGCCATGACTAAAAGCGTCGGGGGCTGGAACATGAACGCCACATTGTGCGCATTTCACCATGATCTGCGGGTTACTGGTGCTATTGTCGGGCGCTGTGGGCCGGGCCTGGGCCAGCAGTTGTTTCATAACCCGCCAGGCTAGATAAATCAGCGCGGCGATAATAATCAGGCGAATTAGCCCCATGGAGCCCCCTTTATTGTTTGCTGTTTTTGTCAGGTGCGGTCGGGTTACGTGTTTCTAGCGCATTCATCGATCGCCAGCTAAAGAGTACAATCAGCGCTCACTTGAGGAAAGGCCGGTTGATCATGCGAATTATTATGGCCCAGCAGAATGCGCTGGTGGGCGATATCGAAGGCAACGCCCAGCGCGTTATTGCCGCGTCAGACGAAGCTCGTCGATTATTAGGGGCAGATTTGGTGCTGTTCCCGGAACTAATGCTTACCGGCTACCCGCCAGAAGATCTTCTGCTGCGCCCGAGTCTGAACAGTCGGGTCGATGCGGCCCTCGCAGATATCGGTGCGGCGATTTCGGTGCCCGTAGTGCTGGGCTATCCGGCGGTACGCAACGGGCATCGTCGTAATGCGGCGGGGGTGATGTTCCCGGGTGAGACTGGTCCCCGTCATGAGTATTTCAAGCAACACTTGCCCAATTACCGGGTGTTTGATGAAAAACGTTATTTTCAGCCGGGCAAGGATGCTTGCACCTTTGATATTGATGGCTGGACGCTGGGTATTACCATTTGTGAAGACATTTGGCACGCTGGCCCAGCGGCCCAGTTACAGAAGGCAGGCACCGATCTGATTCTGAATTTGAATGCCTCTCCTTATCGCATCAACAAGGCAGACGAACGTTTCGACCAGGTACAAGCCCGTTGCCGGGAGACTGGCTTGCCGGTGTTGTATTGCAATCTTGTGGGTGGCCAGGATGAGCTGGTTTTTGATGGGGCCTCATTTGTCTGCGATAGCCAGGGTAATCGCTGTGTGCAAGCTGCTAGTTTTACCGAAGCACTGGTGCCGGTGGATGTGCAATGCCAGGGCGGGCACTGTGAGCCCCGTGGTGAGGTGTTGCCGCTGCCAGGGCCGCAGGCGGGTATGTACCAGGCTTTGGTATTGGCAACCCGTGATTATGTGAACAAAAACGGTTTCAAGGGCGCTCTATTGGGACTGTCCGGGGGGATTGATTCTGCTCTGACCCTGGCGGTGGCGGTGGATGCCCTTGGCCCGGAACGGGTGGAGGCGGTGATGATGCCATTTCAGTATACCTCTGCCATGAGTCTGGAAGACGCAGAAAAACAGGCTCGAACCCTGCGCGTCCATTACCGGGTATTGCCGATCGAGGCAGCGTTTAATGGGTTTATGGATATTCTCAGGGAGCCGTTTGCAGGCACCTCCCGGGACACAACCGAAGAAAACCTCCAGGCTCGCTGTCGCGGGGTGCTGTTGATGGCGCTTTCCAACAAGAACGGTTCAGTCGTGTTGACCACGGGTAACAAGAGCGAAATGGCGGTGGGGTATGCCACGCTGTATGGCGATATGGCGGGAGGCTTCTCGGTGCTCAAGGATGTCTTCAAGACGTCAGTGTTTAACCTGTGTCGTTGGCGCAACCAACAGGCTGGGGCGGAAATTATTCCCGACAGGGTGATTACGCGCCCTCCATCCGCAGAGTTGGCTCCAGACCAAGTGGACAGTGATTCTCTGCCTGATTACGACGAGCTGGACGCGATTCTGGAGCGTTACGTGGAGCAGGACATGAGCGCCGAAGCGGTGATTCGTGATGGTTTTGATCGAGAAACAGTGTATCGGGTGGTGAAACTCACGGACCGCAACGAGTATAAGCGTCGCCAGGCTGCCGTGGGGCCGCGCGTTAGCCGCCGGGCTTTCGGCAAGGACCGGCGCTATCCAATAACCAACGGTTGGCGGCCGGGAGATTAAGTGGCTGTGGCGCAAGATGTTTGCTACTAGGTAAACACCCAAAAGCCCGCTATTGCGGGCTTTCTTCGTTAGGCGTCGGGCGTTCTGTTTGCGTGCAGCATGTTATAACAAATCGAATGTCAGCAAACTGAGTAAGCCGTTATCCTCATCTGGCCACCAAGCCAGGTCTACGTGTTTGTCGTCATCTAGAAAGGTGCTGTTGGGCCAGTTCAGGGCCAGCACCGCGCGGCTTTTTTCAGCCTGCTTGGGGAGCTCTAGCCGTTGGTAGCCTTTCACCATAATGGCCAAGCTTTCTTCCACGGCTGGGGTATGCTGATAGTGTTTTACCACATACTGCGCTCGGTTAAGAGAGGCGACGATGGCGCCGCGCCGCGCGTAATAGCGTGCCACGTGGAGTTCCTGCCGGGCGAGTTGATTGCGGATATGTACCATGCGGGCGCGAGCGTCAGGGGCGTACTCGCTGTCCGGAAAGCGGCTGACCAAGCGCTCGAAGTCGCGGAAGGCGTCTTTTGCGGCAGCCATATCCTTGCTGGAGCGGTCGGAGGCAACCATATTGTCAAACAGGCCCTTCTCCATATTGAAGTTGGCCAGCCCGCGCATGTAGAGCGCATAATCCATGCGCGGATGGGCGGGATGGTTGCGCATGAAACGCTGTGCCGCTACCACTGTGGCTGGGTAGTCCACAGATTTGTACTGGGCGTAAATCAGGTCCAGTGCGGACTGTTCGGCATAATCTCCATACGGAAAACGCGCCTCCAGCTCTTTGAGCTGGTCGATGGCCGTCAGATAGTTTTTCGATTCAATGGACTCGCGGGCTTCCCGATATTGATCGGCCTCGGTGAGCTCCGGGCGATCTTCAGGGTTAGCGGCACAGCCGGCCAGAATCAGTAGACACAATAGTGGCCATAAAAGTCGTGGCATTCTTTCCTCGTTGAACGGGTTACAATTCGCGAATTGGGTATTTAAGCACAGGTTGAGGAACCTTTTATATGGGACATCTTGGCGGCGAAAAAATTCAGCGCACCGAACAGGTGAAGCCGGAGCACGCCGGGCAGCGGGTAGATCAGGTAGCGGCGGAGCTGTTCGAGGGCTTTTCTCGCTCGCGCCTGCAGACTTGGATCAAGAATGGTGTGTTGACGGTCAACGGTGCCCAGACCAAGCCCAAAGAGAAGCTGACCGGTAATGAATCGCTGACTCTGGAGGTGGAAATTGAGCCTGAATTGGATGATCAGCCTCAGTCCATCGATCTGGATGTGGTCTATCAGGATGACGACCTGATCGTGATTAACAAGCCCACCGGGCTAGTGGTTCACCCGGCCGCAGGCCACGCAGATGGCACATTGCTTAACGGGTTGCTTCACTTGGACGAACGCCTTAACAGCCTGCCCCGTGCGGGTATTGTTCACCGTTTGGACCGTGATACTACCGGGTTAATGGTGGTGGCCCGTTCTCTAGAAGCTCATCAGAGCCTGGTGGCGCAACTACAAGATAAAAGTCTGTTTCGGCAATACGAGGCCATTGCGGTGGGGGTGATGACTGGCGGTGGCAAGGTGGATGCGCCCATGGGGCGTCATCCGGTGGACCGTAAGAAGCAGGCGGTAGTGAAAACCGGCGGAAAAAATGCGGTGACTCACTACCGGGTGCTTGATCGTTACCGGGCTCACACCCGGATTCAGGTGCAACTGGAAACCGGTCGTACCCATCAAATTCGCGTTCATATGGCCCATCGCAACTATCCGCTGGTGGGTGATCCGCTCTACGGAGGTCGCCTCAAGCAGCCAGCCGGTGCCACCGAAGCGTTGCGTCAGGCGCTGCATAAATTTCCCCGCCAAGCGCTACATGCCCGGAAATTGGGGCTGATCCACCCGGCTAGGGGAGAGTATTGTGAGTTTCAAGCTGAATTGCCGGCGGATATGACTAGCCTGATTGTCGCGTTGGAAAATGACATCAAAGACGAATAGGTCACCCCCCGCTTAGCCTCAATCAGGCGTGTTGTTCAATATGAGCGGGGGAAGGGGGCCTGCGCCCCTTCATGATCAAGGAGCCGGAAATGTCACTACCGGACAAGAGTGAGTGGTTGTGCCCGGATTGGAATCCACACCCGGCAGTGCGGGTATGTGTGACCACCCGGGCTGGCGATCTCTCCCCTAAACCTTGGAACGGTTTAAATTTGGGGCTGAATTGTGGTGACCAGCCTGAGCGAGTGGAGCGGGCGCGCCACCATGTGGAGAAACAATTACAGGCGGATCATCCTGCGGCCTGGTTGTGGCAGGTCCATGGCAAACGGGTGATGCGGGCAGATGAGCAGAATAATGAGGCAGACGGTGTTTGGACCGATCAGCAGCGTTGGCCTTGTGTCGTGCTGACGGCTGATTGTTTGCCCGTGTTGCTCGCTCGCAAGGATGGCACGGCGGTGGCGGCGGTGCATGCCGGTTGGCGCGGCTTGCAAGCGGGCATTATCGCCGAAGGGGTCGCTCGTATTGCTCCCAGCGGTGAGCCAGTGAGTGCTTGGCTAGGGCCGGCCATTTGTGGGCAGTGTTATCAGGTGGGGGATGACGTGTATCGCGCTTTCACCATGGGTCGCCCGGCTTTTGAGCCTGCCTTCAAGAAAGATGCTACCCCTAATCATTGGCGGTTTTCTGTGGCCCACGCTGCCATTATTGAGCTGGCCCTGTTGGGCATCGACGATGTTCATGGTGGAGATCTTTGCACGGCCTGTGATTTGTCCCGCTTTTACTCCTATCGTAAGGAAGGCCAAACGGGTCGGTTCGCCTCACTGATCTGGCTTGATGGATGAAAACAGGGATTGTTAAGCGGGGAGGGTGAGTGGACTCCGCTATATGGGCTGTTTTTTCTTTTATCCAAAAACAAAGAGGCTGCGATCCAGGATTGGGCGCGGCCTCTTTGCTTTAAGGCTATGGTCATGCTTGTTATTGCGCGGTATCAATTCGCTATTTCCAAAAAACAATTAACCTTGAAGCTGGCCCAATCGGACCCATCTATGATTCAGTTGATAGATAACCGGTGATCACATTGGCCTTGCCGACAGGGAGGCGTTGTGTGGATCACGACCGGATAGGAGAGCGATACAATGCGAATGGATAAACTCACTGCCCGCCTGCAGGAAGCGCTGTCAGACGCGCAATCCTTGGCCGTGGGGCAGGGTAATAGCACCATTGAGCCAGTTCATCTGATGTTGGCGTTGATGCAGCAGCAGGGAGGCGCCGCTCGGCCGTTGTTGGAAAAAGCAGGCGCCAACGTTGCCGATGTGATTACCGCCCTGAACATGGCTGTGGACAAGCTGCCCACGGTGACTAACTTCAATGGTGATGTGCAGATGGGACAAGCCACCGGGCGGATGCTGAATATTGCCGACCGGGAAGCTCAGCAGCGCGGTGACCAGTATCTTTCTACGGAAGTGGTGTTGCTGGCGGCCTGTGACGATAGCGGTGAGCTGGGTAAGCTGTTTAAGAATGCCGGCGTCACTCGTAAGGTGCTGGCTGAAAAAATTGCTGAAGTACGAGGGGGCGAAACGGTGAACGATCCCAACGCGGAAGACAAACGTGAAGCGCTAGATAAGTACACCGTGAACCTGACCGAGCGAGCGGAATCCGGCAAGCTTGACCCGGTGATCGGCCGGGACGACGAAATTCGCCGTACTATTCAGGTCTTGCAGCGTCGCACCAAGAACAACCCGGTATTGATCGGTGAGCCCGGGGTGGGCAAGACCGCCATTGTCGAAGGCCTTGCTCAGCGTATTGTGAATGGCGAAGTCCCTGAAGGCTTGAAGGACAAGCAAGTGCTCTCGCTGGATATGGCCGCGCTGATCGCGGGTGCTAAATATCGAGGAGAGTTCGAAGAGCGCTTGAAAGCGGTACTCAACGAGTTGGCTAAGCAGGAAGGGCGCATCATTCTTTTCATTGATGAGCTGCATACCATGGTCGGCGCCGGCAAGGGTGAAGGGTCCATGGATGCGGGCAATATGCTCAAGCCGGCACTGGCTCGGGGTGAGCTGCACTGTGTGGGTGCTACCACGCTGGACGAATACCGGCAGTACATTGAGAAAGATGCCGCGCTGGAGCGTCGTTTTCAGAAAGTGCTGGTGGATGAGCCCACGGTGGAAGACACCATTGCCATTCTGCGGGGCTTGAAAGAGCGTTACGAAGTTCACCATGGCGTGGACATCACCGATGGCGCCATCATTGCCGCTGCTCGCTTGAGTCATCGCTACATTACCGATCGACAACTGCCGGATAAGGCCATTGATCTGATCGACGAGGCCGGCAGCCGTATCCGTATGGAAATCGACTCTATGCCGGAGGAAATGGACCGCCTAGATCGCCGTTTGATCCAGCTGAAAATGGAGCGTGAAGCGCTGCGCAAGGAAGACGATGATGCCAGCCGCAAGCGGCTGGAAAAGCTGGAAGATGAGATTGATGAGCTGGAAAAAGAGTACGCGGATCTAGAGGAAATTTGGCAGGCGGAGAAAGCCGCGTTGCAGGGCGCAGCCGAATATAAGGCGGAGCTGGAGCAGGCTCGTGTGGAGCTGGAGCAGGCCCGTCGCGCCGGCGACCTGAGCCGTATGTCCGAACTGCAGTACGGCGAAATTCCGGAACTGGAAAAGAAAGTTCAGGATGCCCAGGACCGGGAAGAACAAGCCCAAACTGAGACGCAGCTGCTGCGTAACAAGGTCACCGACGAGGAAATTGCTGAGGTGGTGGCCAAGTGGACCGGCATTCCTGTATCGAAAATGTTGGAAGGTGAGAAAGACAAGTTGCTGCGTATGGAAGATGCCTTGCATGATCGGGTGGTCGGCCAGAATGAGGCTGTTGAGGCGGTGGCTAATGCGGTACGCCGCTCCCGGGCAGGGTTGTCAGATCCGAATCGACCCAACGGCAGCTTCCTGTTTCTGGGCCCCACCGGGGTGGGTAAAACGGAACTTTGTAAGGCGCTGGCCAACTTCCTGTTCGACACCGAAGAGGCCATGGTTCGCATCGACATGTCTGAGTTTATGGAAAAACATTCCGTGGCTCGGCTGGTCGGTGCCCCTCCGGGCTATGTGGGTTATGAGGAAGGCGGCTACCTCACCGAGTTAGTGCGACGTAAACCTTACTCGGTGGTGTTGCTGGACGAGGTGGAAAAAGCCCACCCGGATGTGTTCAACATTCTGTTGCAGGTGCTCGATGATGGTCGCCTGACGGATGGCCAAGGCCGTACCGTGGACTTCCGCAATACTGTGGTGGTGATGACATCCAACCTGGGTTCTGATCTGATTCAGAAGCTGGCAGGTTCTGATGCCGAATCTGCTAGTGATTATGAAACGATGAAATCGGCGGTGATGGAGGTGGTAGGTAACCACTTCCGCCCGGAGTTCCTCAACCGAGTAGATGAAACCGTGGTGTTCCATCCGCTGGCCAAAGATCAGCTCAAGGGCATTGCGTCCATTCAGTTGGGTTTCTTGCGCAAGCGATTGGCGGAGCGGGAAATGAGCCTGGAGCTGAGTGATGCGGCGCTTGATCAGCTGGTGGATGCCGGTTTTGATCCCGTCTACGGGGCTCGTCCGCTTAAGCGGGCTATCCAGCAGCAGTTGGAAAATCCGCTGGCTCAATCGCTGCTGAAAGGCGAGTACGTTCAGGGCGATACCATTCACGTGGATGTGGAAGAGGGGCGGTTTACGTTTGGCCGTTAATCGTCCCTTTGGGCCAAGTAAAGAAAAGCCGCCGGTGGTAACGCCGGCGGCTTTTTTGTGGGCGGGCTTTTAGTCTCAGCTTAGCGGCCTTCGCATTTCTCCAAGGCACTACGGGTCTCGGCGAGCATCTCGTCTCTAACTTGCTGGTCGATCACTTCCAGTTCACCTGTTTCCGGGTTTTTGCGCCGTACGGTGGGCTTGTTGGTCAGGGTTTCCAGATTCTTGCGGTGTTGTTCGCAGCGTTCTTGAGCGACCGCTTCTGGTTCCGTTTCCAGTCGCTTTTGCTCCTTGGCTTGACTCGCGGCAGCCTCTTTGGCTTTTTGTGCCGCGTTCCTTTTGGTCTCAAGGGCTTCGATGGCCTCGCTCTGACTCGAACTGGCAGTGGCGCGGGTGTTTATTTCGGTCGTATTCGCGCCCTGTGGAGCCTGGGCGTCGTAATGGGTAACGCCTTTGTCGTCTACCCATTTATAGAACTTGGCCGCCGGGCTCAGGCTCGAAAGGGCAAGTAAGGCGCCGCCGAGAAACAGGCTGAATTTTGTCATGATGTCCGTCTTCTTATGATTTCGGTTGATCCATCAGACTTTAGCATGACGTGAGAAGGGGATTTTCTGCAACCTAAAGTCGACCAAGGGCTTTGATTGACTGCACATTTCTGCGAAGATTATGACTTTCCGGAGATCGGGACCCGCATTCGCTTACCGGCGTGTGTGAGGCCGGGACCCGGGGCACCGTTACCGCGATGTCCTGCCAGCAGTACCACTGCACTCTCGTCCCGCTGTGGGAGCCTCCGGAGGTTTCTCATTCCTAAAGCGGGAGTATTCCCTTTCAGGTTTGCAGATCTTCCGTGTAGTCCTCCCGCCTGTGTTCTTGTCGGCCACCTCCGACAGGGTTCCAGAGCACCTAAATACGGTGCTTTCCGCAGGCAGCAAGCTAGCAGGCTGTTCAACAGCCACACCGTCCCGCTGCGTGGCAGTGGGTAGTATGCATTTAAATTTGAGGTAGCAACCGTGGAAATGTTATCCGGCGCGGAAATGGTGGTCCGTGCGCTGCAAGACGAGGGAGTGGAGTACATCTTCGGGTATCCCGGAGGGTCCGTACTGCACATTTATGATGCGCTGTTCCAGCAGGACAAGGTCAACCATATTCTGGTCCGCCATGAGCAGGCGGCCACCCATGCGGCCGACGGCTATGCCCGTGCCACCGGCAAGGCCGGTGTGGTCATGGTGACGTCCGGGCCAGGCGCGACTAATGCGATCACTGGCTTGGCTACGGCCTTTATGGATTCGATTCCTATGGTAGTGCTGTCCGGGCAAGTGCGTTCTGACTGGATTGGTGATGATGCCTTCCAGGAAACGGACATGATTGGTGTGTCCCGTCCGGTGGTGAAGCACAGTTTCATGGTTCGTGATGCCAAAGACATTCCCGAAATCATGAAGAAGGCCTTCTACATCGCCACCACCGGCCGTCCCGGCCCGGTGCTGGTGGATATTCCTAAGGATCAGACGGCACCGAACGTCAAGAATCCCTACGAGTATCCCAAGAAAGTGAAGATGCGCTCTTACTCTCCGGTGAGCCGCGGCCATTCCGGGCAGATCCGTAAGGCGCTGGACGAGTTGATGAAAGCCAAGCGCCCGGTGATTTATGCCGGCGGTGGCGTGGTGCAGGGTGAAGGCAGCGAGTTGCTGACCCAGTTGGCCCACCGGCTTAATTTCCCGGTGACCAATACCCTGATGGGACTGGGGGGCTTTCCCGGTACCGACCGTCAGAACGTGGGTATGCTGGGCATGCACGGCACCTATGAAGCCAACATGACCATGCATAACTCGGATGTGATTTTGGCTGTGGGTGCCCGTCTGGACGACCGGGTGACTAACAATGTGAAGAAGTTCTGCCCGGGCGCCAAGATCATTCACATCGATATCGACCCGGCGACTATCTCTAAAAACATCATGGCGCACATCCCCATCGTGGGCCCGGTGCAGCAGGTGCTGGAAGAGATGCTGGCGGCGCTGGATGAGCACGGTGGCGAGCCGGACCGCAAGGCGCTTGAGCGCTGGTGGGAAGAGATCGACGGCTGGCGCAAGGTGCATGGCATGCGTTATGAGATCAACGAAGATGGTCCCATGAAGCCCCAGCAGGTGGTGCAGGCGCTATATAAGGCAACCAAAGGTGATGCCTATGTGACTTCCGATGTGGGTCAGCACCAGATGTTCGCAGCCCAGTACTATCAGTACGACAAGCCTCGCCGCTGGATCAACTCCGGTGGCCTGGGGACTATGGGCTTCGGCTTGCCGGCGGCCATGGGGGTGCAGTTTGCGTTCCCCGAGGCGACGGTGGCCTGTGTGACGGGCGAAGGCTCTATTCAGATGAATATCCAAGAACTGTCCACCTGCCTGCAGTATGGCTTGCCGGTGAAAATCATCAACATTAATAACCAGGCGCTGGGCATGGTTCGCCAATGGCAGGACATGCAGTACGGCGGCCGTCACAGCCAGTCATACATGGAGTCCCTGCCGGACTTCGTCAAGCTGGCCGAATCTTATGGCCATGTGGGCATGAAGATCACCAAGATCGAGGATCTGGACGCGGCTATGGACGAAGCCTTTGCCCTGAAAGACCGTTTGGTATTCATGGATATTTATGTTGATTCCACCGAGCACGTATACCCTATGCAGATTGCAGACGGTTCCATGCGTGATATGTGGTTGAGCAAGACGGAGCGGACCTGATGCGTCGAATTATTTCTATTCTGATGGAAAACGAGCCGGGCGCACTGAGCCGGGTAATCGGTCTGTTCTCCCAGCGGGGGTACAACATTGAAACCCTTTCGGTAGCACCTACGGAAGACAGCACCCTGTCTCGCCTGACGCTGACCACTTACGGTAATGATCTGAAGATCGAACAGATTACTAAGCACCTCAACAAATTGATCGAAGTGGTCAAGCTGGTGGACCTGACAGAAGGCGCGCACATTGAGCGCGAGCTGATGCTGATCAAAGTGAAGGCTACCGGTGCCCAACGGGCTGAAGTGAAGCGGTCGGTGGATATCTTCCGTGGCCAGATTGTGGATGTGACTAGTACGGTGTATACCATTCAGCTTACGGGTGCATCGGACAAGCTGGACGCCTTTATTGGTGCTATTGGGGAAACCCAGGTGCTAGAAGTGGTGAGGTCTGGAGTATCCGGCATTGCTCGTGGCGAGAAGGTTTTGAGCTTGTAGTCGTGCTCAGCGGTTGACGCTGAATGCTAGATGCAAAAGCCGCTCTTCGGAGCGGCTTTTTTTGTTTTTCATGATAGCAACATAAAAGTCTTTAGAATCGATTCACGGAAAAGCGCACGGCCTAATCGGCCGCACCAAGGAAAGGAGAGTCGCTATGGCGTTTGATTATGGGTCCATTGATTTGGGGCTGCGGAACCCGTTTAAAAAAGAAGGCTTGGTTACTGCGGTAACGGGTGGGCTGAGTGCTTGTGTGGGGCTGGCTGTGCTGCTGATAGCGGCGGCAACGGTGAAGGAAAATACCGTGGCGGGCTGGATTTATATAGTGTTTGCGGTAGTGCTTCTAGGGGGCGGGGTTCGCGCCTTGAGTGGGGGTGCTTTTGCCATGTTGCGCTATTTTGTAGGTCGTAACCATCCCACCTCGCTGGCCTATAATTACAGCCCCTCGGAAAGCAGCACTGCGCAGGAAGAGTCCCGTTATGTGGGCTACAAAGGCAGTACGCTAGAAGAAATGTTGATTGGTCGTAAGAATCCCACTTTTGTGGAGCCAGAAGGGTTTCTGGCGCGCGCGCTGCACAGTCTACTTCCTAAGTTGTTGTTCATGCCGTATCCCATTCGTAACCTTGGGCAGCGCTTATTTGGCGCCTGGGTGAAAACAGCAGTGGCTATCATGGCGTATCTGTTTGTGGCGTTTGTCACGCTGGCGGGTTTTGTCGGTGATATGGGTACCGTGATCTTTCCCCTCTATTCGGTGATCTTGAGCATTTATGTGATTGTGTTGTGGTGGAGAGCCGGTCGCGCTATTGCTCGGCATCCGGAACGGCAGGTGGAGTCCATGGGCGGTGGCGACCTGGTTATGGTGATAGCGGTGTCTATTGTGCTGCCGGTGATGGTGGGTCTTATGCTGGGCTCGGTTTCCCAAGTGGGCAATGTGGGTATTCAGCAGTGGCAGCAGTGGATTAGCGTGCTCGACGGCCTTTATCCGTTAACGTATTTGTTGGTGTCATTGCTGTTTGCTGCAGTGGCTAGCGTGGGCATTTATCAGCTGCTTCGTCGTCGTTTGGCGTTGGCGAATCCGGTGTCGGAAGTGTCTGAGTTGCGGGAAAATTGGCAGGAGTCGGTGCACCCCAATGAAATTTTTATCAACCTAGATAATCTAGTTATGGCTAACCGTCGTTATAAAGAAGTGCCCAACCGGGTGTATCGGGAACTGGACCCGCAATTGGTTGAACAGGTGGAGGGCAAGGGGGGATTCAAGGGTGAGATGATCCAGGAAATCCAGCCGAAAGTGAAACCGATGAACTTGGGGGCAGGTTTTGACAAAGTACGAATGGCTCTGCTCATCGGGGGTAATATCTTAGTGCTGATAGCGACAGGGCTAACCTTGTGGTTAGCGTTTGCCACGGTGGATCTTTATGAGGCTTTGGCCCAGCAAGGCGTATCGGTGGAGGCGTTGTTGTCTGGTGATAGCAGTGCACTGTCGTTGGCGGTGAATTTACTGGTGTGGGGCGTTATTTTTAGAGCTTTCGCGGCGCTGTTACGCGGAGCGGCCCACTTGTTTTTTTCTGAAATGCAGTTCGAATCGGTGATGATTTACTTCAAGTGTGAAGGCACATTTACGGAGTCGAAAATGTCCACGGGTACGGGCATCCATGATAGTACTCGTTCAGAAAATACCTTAATGCGCAGCAGCATTACACCCTGGATTGTGGTCTCAAGGTTGGTGACGTCCACGTTCGCAGCCACTGGTATGCGTAACCTTGAATTCCCGCGTTACGTGATGGAAATGCATAAGGCTCCAGAAGCGTTAGCCTCAATTAGGGCTGATGTGGTCACTTTCTTGAAGGACCGCGAGTCCATCGCGTCGATTACAAGTGAGAGGGATTTGGGTAATGCATCGCAAATTTATCAGCTCAATCAGCAAACTCGAGCTCAGGTGTCACTGCCGACGGCGGGAGCTGATGAGGACGCTGCCGGGTATCTGCGCCAGGAGCAGGCAGCGGACGATGTCGAAGCGAAGCCTAGCAATGGCGGCACCGCGGGAGATGAGCCGGTACCGTAACACGCCTTGCTCGGTCTCCCTCCCGAAGCGGCTCCAAGAGTGAGCCGTTTTTTGTTGTCTGGCGTCAGGTATCACCTAATTGTGACCAAAACGCATTAATGAGCGGTTCTTCTTGGCGTCGCTCCTGGGTAAACAGCCCTACTTCGTAAGGTGCAAGGGCGGGCTGCACATCCAATGATCGGGTGCGTCCGGCTAGCGGGCTGTTATCCAGCACAATCTTCGGCACCACGCCCACCCCAAATCCTAGGCTGACCATACTGACGATGGCTTCGTTGCCGCTGACCTGAGCATAGATATGCGGCTTCGCGCCAAGCTGGCGAAACCAGCGATCTACCCGTTCCCGTGCCAACCCTTCCTCCGAGAGAATCATGGGAGTGTCTTTCCAGTCCGCTTGCTTGGCTACACCGTTGAGCCGTTCCGCCAACTGGGTTTGTCCGGCCTGGGCAATAAACAGTAAAGGGGACCGGGCAATGGGCCTAAAGGCGATGCCGCTGGGGAGGTGATCAGGTCGTGCGCCGATCGCGATATCCTCTTCGCCCTGCTGGATGCGCTGCACGGCTTGAGCCGGGTCGCCAGTATGCAGCTTTAGTTCGATACGAGGGTATTGGTGCCGAAAACTGCTGAGTAGATCGTAGAGAAAGCTATAGCTGGCGGTCACGGAGCAATACAGGCGCAGCTCACCCTGCAGAATGCGGCGATCCTCCTGTAATGCATGGCGCAGGCCATCCCAGCGCATCAGTGTGTCGCGGGCATATTCCTGGAAGCGTTGGCCTTCTCGAGTCAGGGTAACGCTGCGGTTGTCACGGTAGAACAATGGCACGTTCAGCTCTTCTTCCAGCTGTTGAATGGTACGGCTGAGTGTGGAAGGGCTTACGTGGCACATGGAGCTGGTGCGCCCAAAGTGCAGGGTGTCGGCTAGGGTCAGGAACAGCCGCAGGGGTTTGGTGTCCATCAGGTATCCGCTTGCTGCTGAAGGAGTGAGACACTTGCTGTGTTGCAGAATAAGGAATGTGGTGTTTCAAATATATCATTTTACGCAATGATGTGAATCCCCTAAAGTACCGGCCTATCAGGCTGGTGCTTTATGTGTATCGGGCCTTTACCTTTTTCTTCTATTTATAAAGAGTCAGAGCTATGAGCATGCAAGTGTATTACGACAAGGATTGCGACCTTTCCATTATCCAAGGCAAGAAAGTAGCCATTCTCGGTTACGGCTCTCAAGGCCATGCCCACGCCTGTAACCTGAAAGATTCCGGTGTAGACGTCGTTGTCGGGCTGCGTACTGGTTCTACTTCCATTGCCAAAGCTGAAGCCCATGGCCTTAGCGTAACTGACGTACCCTCCGCCGTTGCCGCCGCTGACGTGGTAATGGTGCTGACGCCTGATGAGTTCCAGGCGCACCTGTACAAGTCCGACATTGAGCCGAACCTGAAAGAGGGGGCTACCTTGGCCTTCGCGCACGGCTTTGCTATTCACTACAATCAGATCGTACCGCGTGCGGACCTGGACGTGATCATGATCGCTCCTAAAGCGCCGGGCCACACTGTGCGCACTGAGTTCACCAAGGGTGGCGGTATCCCCGACCTGATCGCGATTTTCCAAGACGCGTCCGGCAGCGCTAAAGAACTGGCTCTTTCCTATGCCTGTGGTGTGGGCGGAGGCCGTACCGGTATCATCGAAACTACGTTCAAGGACGAAACTGAAACCGACTTGTTCGGCGAGCAGGCGGTACTGTGTGGTGGGGCTGTTGAGCTGGTGAAGGCGGGCTTCGAAACCCTGACCGAAGCGGGTTACGCGCCAGAAATGGCGTATTTCGAGTGTCTTCACGAGCTTAAGCTGATTGTTGATCTGATGTACGAAGGTGGCATCGCTAACATGAACTACTCCATCTCCAATAATGCGGAGTACGGTGAGTATGTGACGGGCCCAGAAGTGATCAACGATGAGTCTCGTGCCGCCATGCGCAATGCGCTCAAGCGTATCCAAAGTGGCGAATACGCAAAAATGTTTATTGCTGAAGGCGCGCATAACTACCCGTCCATGACTGCGGCGCGTCGTAACAATGCGGCGCACCCCATCGAGCAGGTGGGTGAGAAGTTACGTGGCATGATGCCGTGGATCCAGGCGAACCAGATCGTAGACAAAACCAAGAACTAAGGGCTCACTGAAAAACTTCTTGCATGTTGAGTATGCAAGGGGTCACTCAGAGGCTCCCTTGTCTTAGGGACCCAAAAAAACGCGGCTTCGGCCGCGTTTTTTTGTTTGGGAGTACTGCGTTACACTAGCGCCATCATAAATGGGTGGATAACCATGCAGGATAACGACAAGACAGCAGCGACGGACACTCAAGACACATTTGAAGTGGTTGAAGCTGAGTATCGAACAGGGACTCGCCACAAGGGCGTGTACCTACTGCCCAATCTGTTTACCACAGCGGCCTTGTTCGCCGGCTTCTACGCCATTGTGGCTGCGATGAATGGGCATTTCGAAAATGCCGCTTTGGGGATCATCATTGCCGGTATCCTTGACGGGATGGATGGCGGTGTGGCGAGAATGACCAACACCCAAAGTAAGTTCGGAGCGGAGTATGACTCGCTGTCAGACTGCGTGGCTTTTGGCGTGGCTCCGGGACTGGTGGCTTATGCTTGGGCGCTATCAGGGCTGGGTAAGTTTGGTTGGGTGGCGGCCTTTATCTATGTGGCCTGCGCTGCTTTGCGCCTAGCTCGGTTCAATGTACAGGCGGAAAGCACGGATAAACGCTTTTTTATCGGTTTGCCTAGCCCTACCGGAGCGGGGTTGGTGGCGACGCTTGTCTGGCTGGGAGCTAGTCGTGGCATTGAGGGGGCGGATATTTCCTGGCTAGTGGCCATTGTGGTTGGGGGTGCCGGTTTGCTGATGGTGTCGTCAGTGAAGTACCACTCTTTTAAAGAATTCCATATTGGCAGAGTCCCCTTCAAGATGCTTCTTGGGGTGATTATTGCTTTTGCCATTGTCTTTTTGGACCCCCCGTTAGTGTTGTTGGGGGTAGCAGTGACCTATGTGGCCGCGGGTTTACTGATGACACTTTGGCAGCTGCGTAAACATTAGTCAGGTTCGAGATAAAAAAAGGCGTCCCCAGGGCGCCTTTTTTTATCTGCCAATGGCAGCCTTGCTGCTGGGGCCATGAAAAAAAAACAAAAAGGCAGAGAAGACAGGAGGTGATGGTATTTTGGGGGGGCTGTTTTGGTAGAAGAGAGCTGTTGGTTAGGAGGTTGGGGCGCATAATAAATGAGCGTTTTAGGCCGTTTCTGATGGTTTTTTATCCGTCCAGACAGAAGATGACCGTTTGATAAAAAAGACATGAAAAAAAGTGTTGACGGCCCCGGGTAAATCTCTAGAATGCGCACTCCTCGACGGGGCAACAACGCAGAGCAGCGCGGCGCCACGGACGAGACGCTCTTTAACAATCAGGCAAGCAAACGTGTGGGACCTGTTCGGGATGGGATCTTTAAGAGATTTCAGTTCTGAACGAGTCAACAAAGTTTTTGTTAATTCAGATGACGAACTGAGCATGTATTAAGTGCGTAGGCACTTTAAACGCTTTTCTTAACTGAAGAGTTTGATCATGGCTCAGATTGAACGCTGGCGGCAGGCCTAACACATGCAAGTCGAGCGGAAACGATCCTAGCTTGCTAGGAGGCGTCGAGCGGCGGACGGGTGAGTAACACGTGAGAATCTGCCCATTAGAGGGGGATAACCTGGGGAAACCCAGGCTAATACCGCATAATCCCTACGGGGGAAAGCAGGGGATCTTCGGACCTTGTGCTGATGGATGAGCTCGCGTCGGATTAGCTTGTTGGTGAGGTAATGGCTCACCAAGGCGACGATCCGTAGCTGGTCTTAGAGGATGATCAGCCACACCGGGACTGAGACACGGCCCGGACTCCTACGGGAGGCAGCAGTGGGGAATCTTGGACAATGGGGGCAACCCTGATCCAGCCATGCCGCGTGTGTGAAGAAGGCCTTCGGGTTGTAAAGCACTTTCAGTAGGGAGGAAGGCTTATCCTTAATACGGATGAGTACTTGACGTTACCTACAGAAGAAGCACCGGCTAATTTCGTGCCAGCAGCCGCGGTAATACGAAAGGTGCGAGCGTTAATCGGAATTACTGGGCGTAAAGCGCGCGTAGGCGGTTTGCTAAGTCAGATGTGAAAGCCCCGGGCTCAACCTGGGAACTGCATTTGAAACTGGCAGGCTAGAATGCAGTAGAGGGAGGTGGAATTTCCGGTGTAGCGGTGAAATGCGTAGAGATCGGAAGGAACACCAGTGGCGAAGGCGGCCTCCTGGACTGACATTGACGCTGAGGTGCGAAAGCGTGGGGAGCAAACAGGATTAGATACCCTGGTAGTCCACGCCGTAAACGATGTCTACTAGTCGTTGGGAATCTTAGTATTCTTGGTGACGAAGTTAACGCGATAAGTAGACCGCCTGGGGAGTACGGCCGCAAGGTTAAAACTCAAATGAATTGACGGGGGCCCGCACAAGCGGTGGAGCATGTGGTTTAATTCGATGCAACGCGAAGAACCTTACCAGGCCTTGACATCCTTGGAACTTTCTAGAGATAGATTGGTGCCTTCGGGAGCCAAGTGACAGGTGCTGCATGGCTGTCGTCAGCTCGTGTCGTGAGATGTTGGGTTAAGTCCCGTAACGAGCGCAACCCTTGTCCCTAGTTGCCAGCACGTAATGGTGGGAACTCTAGGGAGACTGCCGGTGACAAACCGGAGGAAGGTGGGGACGACGTCAAGTCATCATGGCCCTTACGGCCTGGGCTACACACGTGCTACAATGGGCAGTACAGAGGGCAGCAAAGTCGCGAGGCCAAGCAAATCCCTTAAAACTGTTCGTAGTCCGGATTGGAGTCTGCAACTCGACTCCATGAAGTCGGAATCGCTAGTAATCGCGGATCAGAATGCCGCGGTGAATACGTTCCCGGGCCTTGTACACACCGCCCGTCACACCATGGGAGTGGATTGCACCAGAAGTGGATAGTCTAACCTTCGGGAGGACGTTCACCACGGTGTGGTTCATGACTGGGGTGAAGTCGTAACAAGGTAGCCGTAGGGGAACCTGCGGCTGGATCACCTCCTTAACGACAAAGATTTCCGTCCCGTTCAGGGCTCACACGTTTGCTTGTCTGTTGTTGCCGGCTAGAAGCCGGAAACAAGTGATTCTCTTTCTTTGAAGGAAGGTAATGGATTATTTGTTTCCGGTTTTTTAATCGGTCTTATATCTGCTGGTATAAGAAGCTCTTTAACAATTTGGGAAATGAGAAGTCCAAGTATTCAATGAGAATGCAAGCGTTAGATATTATCTCTGACATTTGTGTCTTTATGGTGAATCGTTATCACGATGAAAGACCTGGGCGGTGATTGAAGATTTGTCGAGAGGCGGATTTGAGGTGACTGTTTTGGGTTATATAGTCAAGTGAATAAGCGTACACGGTGGATGCCTTGGCAGCCAGAGGCGATGAAGGACGTAGTAGCCTGCGATAAGCTTCGGGGAGTCGGCAAACAGACTTTGATCCGGAGATTTCCGAATGGGGAAACCCACCTGTCATAAGGCAGGTATCACATACTGAATCCATAGGTATGTGAGGCGAACGCGGGGAACTGAAACATCTAAGTACCCGTAGGAACAGAAATCAATTGAGATTCCGTTAGTAGCGGCGAGCGAACGCGGATTAGCCCTTAAGCTTGTGAATGATTAGGAGAACGGTCTGGGAAGGCCGGCCATAGTGGGTGATAGCCCCGTATCCGAAAGTCTGATCAAGTGAAATCGAGTAGGTCGGAGCACGTGAAACTTTGACTGAATGTGGGGGGACCATCCTCCAAGGCTAAATACTCCTGGCTGACCGATAGTGAACCAGTACCGTGAGGGAAAGGCGAAAAGAACCCCGGAGAGGGGAGTGAAATAGAACCTGAAACCGTGTACGTACAAGCAGTCGGAGCCTCCATGTGGGGTGACGGCGTACCTTTTGTATAATGGGTCAGCGACTTAATTTCAGTAGCGAGGTTAACCGTTTAGGGGAGCCGTAGGGAAACCGAGTCTTAATAGGGCGTTTAGTTGCTGGGATTAGACCCGAAACCGGGCGATCTATCCATGGGCAGGTTGAAGATGCGGTAACACGCATTGGAGGACCGAACCGACTACCGTTGAAAAGTTAGCGGATGACCTGTGGATCGGAGTGAAAGGCTAATCAAGCTCGGAGATAGCTGGTTCTCCCCGAAAGCTATTTAGGTAGCGCCTCGGACGAATACCACTGGGGGTAGAGCACTGTTTCGGCTAGGGGGTCATCCCGACTTACCAAACCGATGCAAACTCCGAATACCAGTGAGTACTATCCGGGAGACACACGGCGGGTGCTAACGTCCGTCGTGAAGAGGGAAACAACCCAGACCGCCAGCTAAGGTCCCCAAATTCCAGTTAAGTGGGAAACGATGTGGGAAGGCTCAGACAGCTAGGAGGTTGGCTTAGAAGCAGCCACCCTTTAAAGAAAGCGTAATAGCTCACTAGTCGAGTCGGCCTGCGCGGAAGATGTAACGGGGCTCAAACTGGATACCGAAGCTGCGGCTGCATACTATGTATGCGGGGTAGGGGAGCGTTGTGTAAGTCTGTGAAGGTGTGTTGAGAAGCATGCTGGAGATATCACAAGTGCGAATGCTGACGTGAGTAACGATAATGGGAGTGAAAAACTCCCACGCCGAAAGACCAAGGTTTCCTGCGCAACGCTAATCGGCGCAGGGTGAGTCGGCCCCTAAGGCGAGGCAGAAATGCGTAGCTGATGGGAAACGGGTTAATATTCCCGTACTTCTTATAACTGCGATGGAGAGACGGAGAAGGCTATGCCTACCGGGCGTTGGTTGTCCCGGGGAAAGGCTGTAGGCTGAGGTGTTAGGCAAATCCGGCACCTTAAGGCTGAGAGTCGAGACCACTGGTCCTTTGTGACCGGGAAGTGGTTGATGCCATGCTTCCAGGAAAATCTTCTAAGCTTCAGGTTATAAGGAACCGTACCCCAAACCGACACAGGTGGTTGGGATGAGTATTCTAAGGCGCTTGAGAGAACTCGGGTGAAGGAACTAGGCAAAGTGGTACCGTAACTTCGGGAGAAGGTACGCCGCTGAAGGTGATGAGACTTGCTCTCTGAGCTATCGGCGGTCGCAGTGAAAAGGCCCCTGCAACTGTTTATTAAAAACACAGCACTCTGCAAACGCGTAAGCGGACGTATAGGGTGTGACGCCTGCCCGGTGCCGGAAGGTTAATTGATGGGGTTAGCTTCGGCGAAGCTCTTGATCGAAGCCCCGGTAAACGGCGGCCGTAACTATAACGGTCCTAAGGTAGCGAAATTCCTTGTCGGGTAAGTTCCGACCTGCACGAATGGCGTAATGATGGGGGCGCTGTCTCCACCCGAGACTCAGTGAAATCGAAATCGCAGTGAAGATGCTGTGTACCCGCGGCTAGACGGAAAGACCCCGTGAACCTTTACTATAGCTTCACAGTGGACTTTGAACCTGTTTGTGTAGGATAGCTGGGAGACTTTGAAGCAGTGACGCTAGTTACTGTGGAGTCGTCCTTGAAATACCAGCCTGGCATGTTTGAGGTTCTAACCTAGGTCCCTTATCGGGATCGGGGACATTGTGTGGTGGGTAGTTTGACTGGGGCGGTCTCCTCCCAAAGAGTAACGGAGGAGCACAAAGGTACCCTCAGCACGGTCGGACATCGTGCAACGAGCGTAAAGGTAGAAGGGTGCTTGACTGCGAGACCTACAAGTCGAGCAGGTGCGAAAGCAGGTCTTAGTGATCCGGTGGTTCTGTATGGAAGGGCCATCGCTCAACGGATAAAAGGTACTCCGGGGATAACAGGCTGATACCGCCCAAGAGTTCATATCGACGGCGGTGTTTGGCACCTCGATGTCGGCTCATCTCATCCTGGGGCTGAAGCCGGTCCCAAGGGTATGGCTGTTCGCCATTTAAAGAGGTACGCGAGCTGGGTTTAGAACGTCGTGAGACAGTTCGGTCCCTATCTGCCGTGGGCGTTGGAGATTTGAGAGGAGCTGCTCCTAGTACGAGAGGACCGGAGTGGACGAACCTCTGGTGTTCCGGTTGTCACGCCAGTGGCATTGCCGGGTAGCTACGTTCGGACGGGATAACCGCTGAAAGCATCTAAGCGGGAAGCCTCCCTCAAGATGAGATCTCCCTGGGAACTTGATTCCCCTGAAGGGCCGTTGAAGACCACAACGTTGATAGGCTGGGTGTGGAAGCGTTGTAAGGCGTGAAGCTAACCAGTACTAATTGCCCGTGAGGCTTGACTATATAACACCAAAGCAGTTACTCGGCTTATCGCCAGGTAACGCAAAGATACGGTGTGAGAGATAACTAACCTTGCAGTTGAATAGCAAACTTCTCGTTACCCAATTTGGCTTTGCCGGTGTGCAGTATTTACCTAGGTAAAACACCGGGAAGGCAACCTATTTGGTCCTCCTGATTTAATCAGGAAAACCAAACCAGATTGCCTGACGACCATAGAGTATTGGAACCACCTGATCCCATGCCGAACTCAGAAGTGAAACAGTACATCGCCGATGGTAGTGTGGGGCTTCCCCATGCGAGAGTAGGTCATCGTCAGGCTCTTAAATACAGAAAAACCCTCGTCGCGTCAGTGGCGGGGGTTTTTTTATTGGCGCCTGTCCGGGCAGCCTAAAATCAAATTATAACTATCGATGCAAGCCCCACCCGAATCACTCAATCGTCACCAGTGCTTTAGGCGCTCCCCAACCGTTCTTGTCACGCTCTGTTTGTAGGCTATCCTCAGCGGAGGGCCCGCATACCTATAGATGCCATTCCTAGCGGGCTTTTATATCCTGCTTCAAACATGCCTTCTCGCGTCGCCCTCGTAGCTTAGCCGGAGCAGTAATGATTACCCTGTAATCACTCTGCCAACATCGCCCGGCATTATTCGCTTACCTTCAATGCCGGGAGTCTTCGTCATGCTGTTGTATATCGCCATTGTTATCTCTGTTCTTGCGTTAGTTATCTATCGCTATCGTAAGCTGATGTACCACTTTCGTGTGGTGGAACGGAGAAAACTTTACCGTAGCGGAACCTTGGGGCCTATCGGTATACGAATCATGCATCGTATTTTGGGCGTTAACACAATTGTTAATCTACGCCTTGAGTCGGAGTACAGTAAAAACGGTTGGTACTTTAAACAGTTGGATTATTGTCGCCGGCATGGAGTGAAGCTTGTGAATATCCCCATGGCGCAGGATACACCGCCAACTGAGGCTCAAATTGTGGCATTTATTGAAGAGTTGGGTCGGGCAGACAGCCGCTGCTTGGTGCATTGTGAGATGGGGGTGATTCGTACAGGGATGATGGTGGTAGCAGTGGCGACTCGCTGTTATGGGGTAACCGAGATGGCGGTATGGCAGCACTTTCCACTATATGGCCACAAACTAGATAGACGGCGACAAAAGGTCCGAGAGTTTATTCAGCTCTGTGGCCGTGCGCACAAGGCTTCAGCCTAACAGTGGACAGCCCTCGGGCAGGTAAAGGCGCAGCGCATTGCGAATGGCTTGAATCTGAAAAGTTGTATTCTGAATTGGTTCACCATCCAGGTTCAGGTTCATGGGCGTTGGAGTTTCAATTTTCATTTCGCTAAGTCGGGTACGAACAAAAAGCCCTTCTTGGTCGGGATCTTGTCGCGCTTCACTGTCGAACAGCTCTTTCACTCCAGCGAGTAGATCCATGTCTGCGGGCAGGATGGCGACATCGAAGAGCCCATCGTTGACCAGGGCGTCTGGACACAGGCGTTGCCCACCTCCGGCTTGCCGGCCATTGCCTAGGCCGAGAGCCAGAAAATCACCTTCCCATTCAAAATCCTCTCCTTTGAAGTGACCTTTGGCGGATTCAATTTCCGAAAACCGAGTTAGGCCGGTAAGCAAGTAGGCTGCACCGCCAAGCATTTTTTTCAACTCTTCGGACGTTTGTGTGGTGACCTCTGTGCCGAAACCGCCGGTGGCCATGTTGAGAAAATAATGGTTATTTACTCGGATTACATCACACGGCTGAGCAGGCCTATTAAGCAATGACAAGGCGTCGGCGGGCTCCTCCGAAACTTCTGCAGCCGTGGCAAAGTCGTTGGCCGTGCCGAGCGGGATAATCGCTAGTTCCAGTTCGCTATTACCGTTTTCCATCAGTGCTTGGGTGATGTCACGTACCGAGCCGTCTCCGCCGCCGGCAATAATCGTTTTGAAGCCGTTATCGAGCGCTTCGCGGACATAGCGTTCCGCGTCGCCCCCCTCCCACGTTACGCGGACGGCTAACTCATGGCCCTGGTTACGCCAGTCAATGACCGCATTGCGAACGGACTGGTTGTCGGCCTGCTTGCCGTGAAGGATAAGTAAGGCTTTCTTGCTCATGGGGAGAACTCTGTCGTTGACTGGTGCCATAGAATAAAGCATGCGGCTGCTTTGATGCAGGACCAGGATAAGTAAGTTAACAATCCTTGATGGTTAGCGATTGTTTGCTATTTGATGTGTCTATCGATGCTATTTATCAAGAGCTTTATGCTATGCGAATGGAGTGAGGCATGATGGGCTTCAATTGGAGGGTATGTCATGACTAAGACAATTAGTTTCGGAGTAATGCATATTTCAGTGGCGTTCTTGGTCGTTTGGGCCATGACAGGTGACTGGCGTATTGGTGGTTTGACGGCTTTGGTTGAGCCTTGTGTGAATACCGTGGCCTACCACTTTCATGAAAAAATCTGGAAGACTAACAAGAAGGCTGACCCTGCCCCGGTGAGCGGAGCGATTATGGTTTAGGATAAACTCAATGTTTACTCTGCTAGGGCCGTTAGTTAAGCTACCGAAGGCTATAGATTTTAAGGGGCGTCACGTGCAGAGACCAAGCAGCGACATAGATGCGATTCGCCAGGTGGTGAATCAAGTGTTGGAAGTTCATGCCCTCGAAGAAGGAGGGCAGCGCTCTCAGGCTCGGGCTGAAATTCTGATTCACTCAATGCAGGTGTTTGCTATTCGTGGGCTCCAGCGAACCACGGTACAGCATTTGTTAGATGCCTCTAATGTATCTCGACGCACGTTCTACAAATACTTTCGCAACAAGATGGATGTGCTGGAAAGCATCTATCGTATCTTTGTGGATAATATGATGCTGCATTTTCACAGAGAGGTGAAGCAGGCCTCATCTGTGAACGATATCATTCGTAATACCACTAAGGTTTATTTTGATCACCATGTGAGTATGGGCCCGGTAATCAAGTTGATGATGGAGGAGGCTCGCTCTTCTGATTCAGCTCTGGCGCCTCACCGCATCCGTGCCCAAACCTTGGCATCTGAAGTCCTAGCTGTTCAGATTAACCGTTATACGGGGAAGGATTACGAGCCGTTAGTTTTCCTGACAGTGTTGTGGATGTTAGAGAACTACTCACTCTATATTTTCGACGATGGCGGCTTTTCCCAGCAGCGACTGGACCTGTGCTTGCGGGTCGCGGTGGGTGTGACTGAATCCTTGGTGCTGGGAAAGGCTGCGCCAAGCATGTTGGAGCGCCCCGCGTAGTAAGACTCCGGTTGGATTGGTTCAATGCTCCGGCTTGAGAAACTTCAGTGTCATCCGGTCACTTTCCCCGATTGCTTCATAGGTTTCCCTGTCCTTGTCGCCGAGTCGTAGAGTGGGGGGAAGTGTCCAGACTCCGGCAGGGTGGTTGATCTGATCCTTCGGGTTGGCATTGATCTCTGATCGATCCACCAGTGTAAAACCGGCCTTCTCGGCAAGGGCGATGACATACCCCTCGCTCATATATCCCGTTTCGATTTGCCTTTCCAGTGGGCGTACTTCTGGTGCCCGATGTTCCACTACGCCCAGCACTCCGCCCGGCTTGAGAGCCTTGTAAAAGCTTTTGAAGGCGGCTTCCCCCTTGCCGGATTTTGCCCAGTTATGCACGTTGCGGAAAGTGAGAACCCGGTCGACTGTGCCTGCTGGGGCAATGTCATTGTAGACAGGGGGATAAAGGTGGGTAATGCGAACCTTGTTGTAAATCTCGTCCTGCTTGGCCAGGCGGGTTTTAAACTGGATCAGTGAACGTTGGTAAAACGGGATGTTGCTATCCGGCGGAAATTGGGCAGCATAATAAGTGCCATTGTCGCGCAGATAAGGCGCCAGAATGGCGGTATACCACCCCTTTGAGCCAGGCCAGATTTCCACCACGGCCATGTCGGCTTCTACGTTGAAAAAGCGAAGGGTCTTGGCCGGGTGGCGGTAAGAGTCACGGGCCTTTTCCGCTGACGTGCGGTGGGGAGCGTCAAGAGTATCGTCCAAGCTGTCGGCCTGGGTGTATGCAACGCATAGCGGGGAAAAAGCCAGAACCGCAGCTAGAACAAACGTGATGCGCATGATTTCTCCTATGATGTCACGGGTCAACACGCGTTCCTGTGATCTGCGGTTTGTTATTCGAAGCTCCTCTCTGCTGTGAGTGTTCGCTCACGGTAGGTGGCTCCGGCCATCCAGTTCACTATTATCAGCATCGTATCGCGAGTGGGCAGAGCAACGAAATAGCCTTCTTTATAACGTTCGCTTAAAAAACATCGGCAAAGGGTGCGTTTGGTTCCATAAACTAGGTGCTGGCGCAGGTTCGTCGGCCGCGCCAAGGGCAGGCAATACTATACTGATTAGCTCAGAGGGAGGGCGCGCAGCTGGTCTTCGGTTCCCTTCTACGAGCGGTAGCGGTAGTGCTTCCTAGGAGGCAAGCAGCGTATAGATGGTGGTTTTGTCTAGATCGGCTCGATTGCGATGGTATCCACTTCCGCCCTGCGGAAGCCTTCGCTGGCGAAGGCTTCCTGTGCGCAGGTGAGAAGAAGATGCAGCGTAATCGCCATAATGGCGGGCTTTACAGGTACTTGATTTTTTCCAGCTGCTCTTCAAGCTTGGCCAGTTGTGAACGATAGTCGTCCAGTTTGGCTTTTTCCTTGTCTACCACGGCCTGTGGCGCTTTATCGACAAACTTAGGATTCTTTAATTTACCTTCGGCGCGGCCCACTTCCTTGCGTAGTTTCTCGATTTCCTTAGAAAGACGCTCGATCTCTGCTTCCTTGTCGATCAGCCCGGCCATGGGGACCAAAATTTCCATGTCGCCGACTAGGGCGGTGGCAGAGGCGGGGGCGGAATCCTCTGCGGTCAGCCAGGTAATGGATTCCAGTTTGGCCAGTTTGCAGAGGAAGACTCGGTTGGCGTCCAGCAGGGCCTTGTCGGAGTCTTTACCATTATGCAGATAAATCGGCAGTGCCTTGCCTAGTGGAATGCCCATCTCACCACGGATGTTACGTACCGCGCTAATAACCGCTTTTACCCATTCTGCACCGGTTTCCGCATTGGTATCGATTTTGGCGGGTTCGCTGGCCGGGAAGGGCTGTAACATGATGGTGTCGGTTTTTTCGCCTTTACCTGCCGCCGACGCCTTGCCCGCCAGTGGTCCGACTTTTTGCCAGATTTCTTCAGTGATGAATGGCATAAAGGGGTGGGCCATGCGAAGGATGGCTTCCAGTACGGTCACTAGGGTGCGGCGTGTGCCGCGTTTTTGGGCATCGGAATACTCGTCACCCCACAGTACCGGCTTGGATAGCTCGAGATACCAATCGCAGTATTCGTTCCAGATGAATTCATAGGCGGCGTGGCTGGCCACGTCGAAACGGAAGCTGTCTAGTGCTTCGCTGACTTCCAGTTCGGCCCGCTGTAAGGCGGAGATAATCCAACGGTCTGCCAGAGATAGTTCCACTTCGCTATCGGTGTCGATGCCGCAGTCTTCCCCTTCGGTATTCATCATTACATAGCGGGCTGCATTCCAGATTTTGTTACAGAAATTCCGGTAGCCTTCTATGCGGCCCATGTCCCACTTGATGTCCCGGCCAGTGGAAGCGAGAGACAGGAAGGTAAAACGCAGAGCGTCGGTGCCGTAGGGGTTGATGCCGTCAGGGAAGTCTTTGTTAGTGCGCTTGGTGATTTGTTTTTCTTTCTGCGGCTGCATCAGGCCCTTGGTGCGCTTGTCGATCAGCGCATCTAGGGTGATCCCGTCAATCATGTCCAGCGGATCAAGCACGTTGCCTTTCGACTTGGACATTTTCTGGCCGTCATTGTCGCGGACCAGACCATGAACATAGACCTTCTTGAAAGGCACTTGGTCGGTGAACTTCAGAGTCATCATTATCATCCGGGCAACCCAGAAGAAAATAATGTCGAAGCCGGTTACCAGTACATCGGTGGGATGAAAGGTGCGCAGGGCGTCAGTGTCATCCGGCCAGCCCAGAGTGGAGAAGGTCCACAGGGCGGAACTGAACCAGGTATCTAGGACATCGTCATCCTGGCTCAGGGGGGTATCGCCTAGGTTATTTTCTGCTCGGACCTCTTCTTCGTCGCGGCCCACATAGACGTTGCCGTCGGCATCGTACCAGGCGGGGATGCGATGGCCCCACCACAGTTGGCGGGAGATACACCAGTCCTGCAGATCGCGCATCCAGGAGAAGTACATGTTCTCATAGTTTTTGGGGACGAACTGGATGTCGCCATTTTCCACGGCGGCAATGGCCGGTTTGGCCAGCTCTTCTACGGCGACAAACCACTGGTCGGTCAGGTAGGGTTCGATAACCACACCGGAACGATCACCACGGGGCACCTGTAGGGTGTGGTCGTCCACTTTTTCCAGCAGCCCTAAGGCATCTAGATCGTCTACTACTTTTTTGCGGGCCTCTACACGGTCCAAGCCGCGATAGCCTTCCGGCACTTCGTCATTCAGCGCGGCATCGATGGTCAGGATATTGATCATCGGCAGGTCGTGGCGCTTACCCACTTCGTAATCGTTGAAGTCGTGGGCCGGGGTGATTTTCACGCAGCCGGAGCCGAAGTCCGGGTCTACGTAGTCATCGGCAATAATAGGGATATTGCGGTCAGCTAGCGGCAGGCGAATGCTCTTACCGATCATGTCCTTGTAGCGTGGGTCTTGCGGATGAACGGCTACGGCGGTATCACCGAGCATGGTTTCCGGGCGTGTAGTGGCGACCACCAGGTGCCCGGAGCCATCAGACAGCGGATAGCGGAAGTGCCACATGTGGCCTTGCTCTTCCACGTTCTCCACTTCTAGGTCGGAGATGGCGGTGTGCAGGGCTGGATCCCAATTGACCAGCCGCTTGCCGCGGTAAATCAAGCCTTCCTTGTGCAGACGGACAAACACTTCGCGCACGGCGTTAGACAGACCGTCGTCCATGGTGAAGCGTTCACGAGTCCAGTCTACGCTGGCGCCCATGCGACGCAGCTGGCGGGTAATAGTGCCGCCGGATTCCCTTTTCCATTCCCAGACCTTGTCCAGAAATTTCTCACGGCCTAGCTCGTGACGGTTGGTGCCTTCGCCGGCCAATTTGCGTTCTACCACCATTTGGGTGGCGATGCCGGCGTGGTCGGTGCCCACCTGCCAGAGGGTGTTGCGGCCCTGCATGCGGCGGTAGCGGACCAAGGTATCCATAATGGTGTCTTGGAAGGCGTGGCCCATGTGCAAGCTGCCGGTCACATTGGGGGGCGGGATCATGATGCAGAACGGGTCACCCTGGCCGCTCGGCTTGAAATGACCGGCTTGTTCCCAGTTTTCGTACCAAGACTGCTCAATGCGATCGGGTTGGTAGGTTTTGTCCATGATCACCGCTTCTAACCAGAAAAAATGAGGGCGAATTATAGCGAAGCGGGGCGGGTTCGTCGCGGGTTGTAGGAAAACCCCTTACCTAGGCTGCCAGACGCCTGAAAAGAAAAACGCTTGCCCCCAGAAAGTTTGTAGAGCGATTAGCCTCTGGCATTCCTTCGCAGGGCGGCGCGCAGCTTCAAACGTAGGGCTTTTTCCAGCTTGGGCAGGGCCTCGGCCACTAGTTCATCAATGGCGTTATCAATGTCACGGTTGGTCAACGTTGGGCGTGCTGTTGCTGTTGTTTGCTGAGCGGGAGTGGAAATCGATGGCCCACTGAGGGTGGGGGCGTGTTGGTTAGCGGTGCGGTCTAAGAACGGGTTGGTCCGTTCGCTGGCAAGCTGCCGTATTCGTTGAGCCTCCGGCGGGGTTGCCTCTGCAGATGCTTGTAGCAGCGGCGGCTCAGCATCGTCCAGCAAGGACTGGACATCATCCAGTTCTTTGAGCAAGGCGTGCTTTGCCGTTTCCTTGTTGTCGCTCATAGCCGTGTTGCTCGCAGTAGTGGTCAGCCAAGTTCATGGGTGGTGACGGGGAAGCCTCGGTCCCGGTAGAAACGAAAACGTTCCCGGCCCTGTTGTCGTTCGGCTTCATCGCCGCTGATCATTTCGGCCACCCGCTGAAAGCGGGAGGAAAAGTCGGGCACTCCATCGCTCAGGTTGATCAGTACATCGTGCTGATGGCCTGGGTCGTCACCGAATCCGAGTAATACCGGAGCCTGACCTTCACTGCTTAGTGCGTGGGGCAAGAAGCCTGTTGGGGGAGATTGCCAGAATTGCGCGTCCAGCTGCCGTGCATGGGCCTCATTTTGGCAATGCACATAGACTTGCCGGCCCTGTTTCAGCGCTTTATCGGCAATCCGCCAAGCCAGAGCCTGGCGAACGCCCTCCCCGACTTTACTGCTGAGATAGAAAGTGACTTCAGTCATAGGTAAAAGCCTAGCGGCTGACGCCAAACGCCTGACGCATAGTGTTGTGCCAGGCGTTCGGTGCCTAGCATTAGGCGTTGTCCATCAAATACCGTGTAAGCATAGGCACAGGGCGACCGGTGGCGCCTTTGCTCATGCCGCCGCTGATCCAGGCGGTGCCGGCGATATCCAGATGCGCCCATTTTACTTCTTTGGTGAAGCGGGAGAGGAAGCAGGCGGCGGTGATGGAGCCTGCTTTGGGGCCGCCAATGTTTTGCATGTCGGCAAAGGGGCTGTCCAGCTGGCCCTGGTACTCATCCCACAGGGGCATCGGCCAGCCGCGGTCGCCGGTTTCTTTACCCGCGGCGAGCAGAGCTTCGCTGAGGTCATCGTCGTTGGAGTAGACTGCCTGGGCGTGGGCGCCGAGGGCGACAACGCAAGCGCCGGTCAGGGTGGCGATGTCGATGACTGTGTGTGGTTTGTGTTTTTGCTGCACGTAGGTCAACGCGTCGCACAGTACCAGTCGACCTTCAGCATCGGTATTGAGAATTTCCACGGTCTGGCCGGATAGGGTTTTGACGATATCTCCCGGGCGAGCGGCGCGGCCATCGGGCATGTTTTCCGCCGCTGCCACGACGGCAACTAGATGGATAGGCAGGTCCAGTTCGCACACAGTTTTTACTGAGCCGAAAACACTGGCAGCGCCGCCCATGTCATATTTCATCTCATCCATGGTGGCGCCGGGCTTTAGAGAAATGCCGCCGGTATCGAAGGTGATCCCTTTGCCGACCAGGGCAACCGGGCCTTGCTTGGTGGGTTTGGCGCCCTTGTATTCCATCACAATGATTTGGCCCTGGCGTTCGGAGCCTTTGGCTACCGCGTGGAAGGCTCCCATGCCCATTTTTTCTGCCTGAGCCTGGCTCAATACTTTCACCGTAAGCTTTTCATATTCTTTGCCCAGATCCCGAGCTACCCCGCTCAGATATTCCGGGTAGCAATCGTTGGGAGGCAAATTGCCCAAATCTCGAGCTACGTTGACCCCAAGGCCCACGGCTTTGCCTGTTTTGTGTGCTTTCGTAAGGGTAGTGTCCTTCTCGGCATGCCAGAAGGTCAGTTTGGCTAGGTTGCTGGCCGGTGCCGGCTTGCTACGGTAGTTGTCGAAACGGTAGGTGCTTTCTTCTACTACACGGCTGCCTTCGCGGACTTGCCACTCCAGTGTTTGTGTGTGTGTGTCATCAAGCAGCCACATAGCCTGCTTAACCGGAGAGCTGGCCAAGGTTTTGGTGGCCTTGTGTACCAATGAGAGCCAGCCTTGGTCGCTGAGTGGGCTATCACCGGTGCCGACCAGCAGCAGGCGGTCAGCGTTAAGGTCTTGGGGCGCGTGCAACCAAACAAGCTGCCCCTTGCTAGCATTGAAATCGCCGGCCTTGGTGAACTGACTAATTTGCTCGCGAGTGGCGGAGGGCAAGGCCTGAGGAAGGTCATTTTTTTTGCCTAGCAATACCACTAGCGCATCTGCTTTGCTTTTCTCCAAGGGCCTGTTGCTTACTGCGAAGTCCATGCTTTCTCCAAATTGATAAAAGGGTGGGGCGCGATTCACCCGATAAATAAAGGAAATAGTGGGCCGTCACGCAAGGAAACGCAATCTGCGAAGGAGCCCAGGCGACCACCTAATTGAAAGGGAATTATCACCTTTGTCTAGCTCTCAGTTACACTAGGCGGCATTCACTGCTGCCGCAGGCGTTTTTGCCCGGCGGTGTGTGCCGCGCTGCGGGCCACCTGCCTGCCTTTATTCTGCTCGGCACGTTTTGCAGACAGCAATGAGTGGGCCTTCCTTTGATTCTTCATCGATATATTAACCGGCAAGTGTTTATGACCACAGTGCTGGTCACCTTTATTCTAGTAATGGTGCTGGTCAGTGGCCGCTTTATCAAATATTTAGCAGAGGCCGCCGCCGGTCAAATCGCTGCCGATGCTTTGTTCCTAGTGATGGCATTCCGAATGCCGGAATTTCTGCAAATGATCGTTCCCTTAAGTTTGTATGTCGCCCTGTTGTTGGTGTTGGGGCGTATGCACATGGATAACGAAATGGTGGTGTTACAGGCCGGAGGGCAGGGCAATGGCCGTGTGGTGCGCTCGTTGGTGGTGCCCATATTGATGGCCACCATGCTGGTAGGCATGTTTTCACTCTATGTGACCCCGCGGGGGGACGCAGAAGTAAACCGGATTTTTGAAGAACAAAAGGACCGGTCGGTGCTGGAATTGCTCACCCCGGGCCGTTTTCACGTAAAAGGCTCCAGTGATTCCCAGCGTGCTACTTACGCGGAGCATTTGAACCGGGAAAAAGGCGTGCTGGAAAATGTGTTTGTGGCCGATGCGCGTTTTGAAAGCCAAGGTGGGGCAGGAAGGTTGTTAACTGTCTGGGCGAAAAGCGGCAAGCTGGTGGTGGAAGATGGCATCAGTTATCTGCTGCTGACCGATGGTCTTCAGTATCAGGGTAAGCCCGGGCAGCTGGATTATAAGGAAGTGGGATTCAAGGAAGCCCGGGTTCGTATTGGTGGCGAAAAAACCGATAGTCGTCCGCCCAAGGTGCGTGGCCGCTCCACCCAAGAATTGATGGAGCAGCAGGCCGACAACAAAGAGGCACTGGCTGAACTGCAGTGGCGCATCTCGCTAATCCTCACCGTTCCGATCATGGCATTGGCGGCGATCCCCTTGGCGAGGGTTAATCCCCGACAAGGGCGTTTCTATCGATTAATTCCGGCCGTATTAGGTTACATGCTTTATGTGGGCATGTTGCTGGTATGCCGCAGTGCCATTGAAGATCACAAGGGGGTGCTGCCCTGGTACTTGAGCATGGTCTGGATCCATGTGAGTGCGGGGCTAGTTGTCTTCCTCCTTTATTTCGGCGCTCGCCTATTCCGGCGGAGGGCGCGCCCATGAAATTGCTCAAGCGTTACTTTTGGCGGGCGGTGATGATTCCGACCTTGGCCATTCTGTTTATTATCGTCGGGCTGGATTGTTTGTTCGGCTTTATCTATGAACTAGAGTTCCTGCGGGGCAACTATCAGGTGATGGAGGCCTTGCAGTTTATTCTGACCACCACACCGCGACGATTTTACGAATACATGCCTATGGCGATTCTGTTAGGCACCCTGATTGGTTTGAGCTTACTAGCGAACAGTGGTGAACTGTCGGTGATTCGAGCGGCGGGCGTGTCTACCCTGAAGGTGAGCTGGCTGGTGCTGCGTCCGGTGTTGGTGCTGATCATCTTGTCTATTCCGCTGGGTGAATATCTCACCCCCTATAGTGAGCAGGTGGCGCAGAGTAATCGTTCCATGGCCGAGGGGGGCGGTGAAGCCTTGCGCTCCAAATACGGCTATTGGCACAGGGAAGGGCCGGAGTTTATTCATATCAATGCGGTGCAGCCCAATGGGGTGTTGCACGGTTTGACCCGTTACCGTTTCAGCGATGGGCAGAAGCTGACGGAAACCCAGTACGTGAATCGGGCTATCTATCAGGGAGAATCCTGGTCATTGGAAGGTATTCAAGGCACCCGGTTGTTTGCTGATCATGTCGAGACTTACCAGAAAGATCAGGGGGAATGGCAAACGGAGCTGACCCCGCAGTTGCTGAGTATTGTGGTGCTTAAGCCCGACAACTTGGCGTTAGTGAAGTTGCTGGAATATACCCGTTATCTGAAACGGCAAGGTTTGGAAACGGCAGACTACATGCTCAGTTTCTGGCAGAAACTGTTCATGCCATTGGCGACTATCGGCATGGTGCTAATCGCTATTTCTTTTGTGTTCGGCCCCCTTCGAGAAGTGACCATGGGGTTGCGATTGACGGCAGGCATCGTGGCTGGGCTGATTTTCCACTACGGCCAGCAATTCTTTGGCCAACTGTCGCTGGTATTTCATACTGACCCGTTGCTAGCCGCTATTCTTCCCCCGTCATTGTGTTTGGTGCTGGGGATCTGGTTGTTGCAGCGAGTGCGTTGATGTGACCGGCTAGCGGGCACCTGGCCACATGGATGTGCCCACGCAGGGGCCAATGAACGATGCGCCACCCCTGTGATCATGTGATCTATCACTTCATCGATAATGACGACTAGCTGAAACTGGAGCATGCTCGCTTTGCGGTTGACCAGCGGTTGCGTGCATTCGATGCTGGCGGAGCCCGCGTTGCATCCCCTGTGAATTGAGGATGCCAATGTCGCTGTCCTTCACAAAGTTGGCCTCAATTCAGGCCGTCGGGATGACGTGATGGCAATCAAAATTGCGTTCGATGAATGTAAAGGCTGGAAAAGCTGTGAAGGGCTGGTATACTCGCGCCCCACTGCCAGAGTGGTGGAATTGGTAGACACGACGGATTCAAAATCCGTTGCCTTCACGGGCGTGCCGGTTCAAGTCCGGCCTCTGGTACCAAACAATAAAAAAGCCCGCTTCTAGCGGGCTTTTTTATGTCGGGCGTTTCTGGCCCTCGCTAGCTCAAACAGTCTGCCCAGGAGAGCGTCATGACCGACTATGCCCCGCCCGCTGGTTTGCTTAAACGCTTGATGGCGTTGGTCTATGATGGCTTTCTGGTGTTGGCCTTGTGGTTTGTGACCACGGGTATCTTCGTGTTGGTCTATCCTAAAACAGGGTTGCCAATGGAAGATATAAACGGTGTCACCCGCGCAGCACCGGACTATCTGAAGGGGATCCTGCTGCCCCTGTTGTTGGTGGAAACCTGGTTGTTCTACGCCTGGTTCTGGATGCGCGGAGGACAAACCCTGGGGATGCGAGCCTGGCGGCTGCAGGTGCGCGATTACCGTGGCGGTCCGGTGAAGTTCTGGCAAACCCTGGCACGTTTCTTGGGCGCTTGCCTCTCTTGGAGCTTATTCGGGGCTGGCTATCTGGTGGTGCTGATTGCGCCGCATCAAGCGCTGCACGATCGCTTGTCTGCTACGGCGACGGTGCAGTTACCGAAAAAGTCCAAAACCTGACTGCCTTCTTCATCAAAAATTTAGTAGGGATTACTGAGAAGGTTATGAGCGCTCTAGGTGAATTTTGCGCTTTCTGTAGTGGATACAGGTATTTTTTCCCGGCCGGATAGCGAGTATCCTTGCGGCCCCTTTAATTTCCGTGCCGGTACAGTACGTGAATGTCGACGATTTTGATTTTGAGCTCCCCGACAGGTTAATCGCCCGTCACCCGCCTGCGCAACGCCGTGATGCGCGTTTGTTGGCGCTTACCTGCGATGCGCTTGAGCATCAGCAGTTTCCTGATTTGCTCTCCCATGTGCACCCCGGTGATCTATTGATCTTCAACGATACCCGCGTCATTCCTGCCCGGTTGTTTGGCCAGAAGGAAAGTGGCGGCAAGGTAGAAGTGTTGATAGAGCGAGTGGTGGATGATCATGAAGCGCTTGCCCACGTGCGCGCCTCCAAGTCACCGAAACCCGGTAGCTGGTTGGAATTTGCTAAAGGCATTCGTGCCCAGGTAACAGGGCGCCGGGGTGCTCTGTTTATCCTGCACTTCTCGTTGCCAGGAAACGGCTGTGACACTCTTCTGAGCGCATTGGAACTGATTGGCCATGTGCCACTGCCTCCCTATATCGACCGCCCAGATGAGGACGGTGATATGGAACGCTACCAAACGGTGTATGCTCGCGAGCCGGGGGCTGTTGCGGCTCCGACGGCCGGTCTGCATTTTGATGATGCGATGCTGGCGGCTTTGGAACAGCGCGGGGTTGATATCGGTTTTGTCACTCTTCATGTGGGCGCAGGGACGTTTCAGCCGGTGCGTGTGGATAAAGTGGAAGACCACCATATGCACAGTGAGCGTTACCAGATTCCCGGTTCGCTAGTGGAGCAGGTGGCCCAGGCTCATGCTCGGGGCGGTCGAGTGGTGGCGGTAGGCACTACTGCGCTGCGTGCGCTGGAAGCGGCCAGTCAGTCAGGTGGTTTGCACGCTGGTCAGGGTGAAACGGATATCTTTATTTTTCCTGGTTACCGGTTCCGCTTGGTGGATGCTTTGGTGACCAACTTTCATTTGCCTAAATCGACACTGCTGATGCTGATTAGTGCGTTCGCCGGCCGAGATCGGATCATGGGCGCCTACCGGGCGGCCATTGAGGCCCAATACCGGTTTTTCAGTTATGGCGATGCCATGTTTATTGAGGGAACGCAGCCGGCATCACGCAATACCCAGCACGTGAAAAGCGGAGCTGACGAATGACCAAGATTTCCTTTTTTGGCGTGCTGCGTATTGCGTGGCGCATGCAAGTGAGCGCTTATCCATGTCCCGAATGACGTTCAAGCTCAGCACCACCGACGGTGCTGCCCGCCGTGGTGAAATTACGTTTCCCCGCGGCACCATTCAAACGCCGGCCTTTATGCCGGTAGGCACCTATGGCACGGTGAAAAGCATGCTGCCTAGGGATCTTGCCGATACTGGCGCCGAGATTTGTCTGGGAAACACCTTCCATTTGATGCTGCGCCCGGGCACTGAAGTCATTGAGGCTCACGGTTCCTTGCATGGCTTTATGCAGTGGGACAAACCGATCTTGACGGATTCCGGCGGCTTTCAGGTGTTCAGCCTTGGTGAGATGCGCAAGATTTCCGAGCAGGGCGTGGTGTTCAGAAACCCTATCAATGGTGACAAGGTTGAACTGAGCCCGGAAAAAGCCATGCAGGTACAGCGCTCGCTGGGCAGCGATATCTGCATGATCTTTGATGAATGCACTCCTTTCCCGGCCACTGAAAAACAGGCCCGTGATTCCATGGAGCTGTCCCTGCGCTGGGCGAAGCGCTCAAAAGACGCCCATGAAGGCAATGATGCCGCCTGTTTCGGTATCGTGCAGGGTGGCATGTATGATGATCTGCGCCGCGAATCCCTGGCCGGGCTGGTGGATATTGGCTTTGACGGCTACGCGGTAGGTGGCTTGAGTGTGGGCGAGCCCCAGAACGAGATGTTACGAACGCTGGGTAATCTGACCCCGCATATGCCGGAAGACCACCCCCGTTACTTGATGGGCGTGGGTAAGCCGGATGATATTGTTGAGGCGGTACGCCGGGGGGTGGACATGTTTGATTGCGTGATGCCTACCCGCAATGCCCGCAATGGCCACCTGTTCATCGCCGAAGGGGTGGTGAAAATTCGGAATGCCCGGCACCGCCATGATCTGGCTCCTCTGGAGGCAGAGTGTGACTGTTATACCTGCCAGAATTTCTCCCGCAGCTATTTGCACCATCTGGATCGGTGCAATGAAATGCTGGGCTCCCAGCTCAATACTATCCATAACCTGCGGTATTACCAGCGGTTGATGGCTGGATTGCGGGGGGCCATTGAAGGGGGTACATTGTCCGCCTTTGTGGACGACTTTTATGCAGCCCGAGGTCAACAAACCCCGGCGCTGTAGCTATTTATTGATTGGAGTAATTAATGAACATCGCAATGCGTTCCCTGTTGGCCCTGATGGCTGCGGCCATGGTTTCTCCGGCGTTTGCAGCTCCTGCTGCCCCTGCTGGCCCGGGCGGTGTAGAGCTAATCATGCTGGTAGTGATGATGGTGGTTTTCTATTTCTTCCTGATTCGTCCCCAGCAGAAGCGTGCCAAGGAACACAAAAACTTGGTCCAAAGCTTGAGTAAGGGTGATGAAGTAGTGACCAGTGGCGGTATTCTGGGCAAAGTGGCGAAAGTTACCGATGATTTTGTAGTGGTAGAAATCAGCAACAACCTGGAAATTAAACTGCAGAAAAGCAGCGTTCAGGCGACCCTGCCCAAAGGCACGATTAAATCGATCTAGAAGAACAGCCGCCCCGTCTTGTGCGGGGCCTTTGCTGTTTTTGACGTCAGCAAAATCCAATGTATCGAGCGATTAATTAATCATATACGCCTTGTGGGTTGCTCCGATCAAGGCCCGTTGATGTCTTTTTTAGGCGTTTAATGCACTGTTTATGATTAAGAAATCGGCACTACTGGAAAGAACTATGACCCGCTATCCACGCTGGAAATTTTTCCTGCTTATGGCTGCACTCGTTGTTTGCAGCCTTTATGCGCTTCCTAATTTGTACCCGGATGCGCCTGCGATTCAGATCAGTCATTCCGAGGCTGGTGGCGAAGTGTCGGCTGTGGCTAGGCAGCGCGTATTAAGTGCCCTGGATGCCGCCGGCCTGGCCCATGGAGACGGTGAGGTTGTTGGTAGTTCATTGCTGGTGCGTATGAACGATACCGAAGCTCAGCTTCGCGCCAAGGATATTGCAGCGTCTACTTTGGGCGATAATTATGTGGTGGCGTTGAACTTGGCGGCAACCACTCCTCAGTGGTTGCGTGATATCGGCGCTAGCCCCATGAATTTGGGGTTGGATCTGCGTGGCGGGGTTCACTTCTTGCTGCAGGTGGACATGGATTCGGTGGTGAAGAGCCGCATGGAAGCCTGGGAAGGCACCGCTAAGTTGACCCTGCGTGACGCAGGGGTGCGTTATCGCGAGGTGTCTGTGGATGGCACAACCCTGATCGCCACCTTTGGAGATCAGGTTGCTGCAGATGCAGCGCGGGCGCCATTGCGCCAGGCGCTGGACAAGCTGGCCATGCAACCGGCCGGAGATAGCCCCAGAATTGTTATGACCCTGAACGAAACGGCCCTGAAAGAAATGCAGGACTACGCCGTAGACCAGAACCGCACCGCTTTGAACAAAAGGGTGAACGAACTGGGTGTGGCGGAAGCGGTGGTTCAGCGTCAGGGGGCAGACCGTATCGTAGTGCAGCTGCCAGGCATCCAGGACGCGGCCACCGCGCGTCGGATTTTGGGCCGCACCGCGACGCTGGAGTTTCGTTTGGTGGACAATAGCGTGTCCTCCGCTCGCCTACGTTCTGGCATGGCGCCGCCGGGGTTGGAGTTTTTTCCGTTCAAGGGGCAAGAAGGCCGGATAGTGGCCTTGAACAAGTCCAGCATTGCCACCGGGGATCAGGTGATTGACGCCAAGATGGGCTTTGATCAGCAGAACGGTCAACCGGAAGTCAACGTAACACTGGATTCCGATGGCGCCCGCCGTATGCAGCGTGTTACCGGCAAGAACGTGGGTAACCCCATGGGGGTGCTGTTCATCGAAACCAAGACCGACGTGAAAAAGGTGATCGACGAAGACGGCAACAGCGTTGAGCAGATGACCAGCAGCACTGATAAGTACGTCATCAACGTGGCGACTATTCAGAGCACCCTGGGTAGCCGTTTCCGGATTACCGGGCTGGATAACCCGGCGGAAGCCTCCGAATTGGCACTGCTGCTGCGTGCCGGCTCACTGGCTGCGCCGGTGAGTATCGTTGAAGAGCGTACGGTTGGGCCGAGCTTGGGCGCGGAGAATATTGAAGCGGGCCTTAAGTCCATGGCTTTAGGGCTGGCATTAGTGCTGGCCTTCATGGTGCTTTGGTACAAAGTATTTGGCTTGATTGCTAATGTGGCGCTGCTCGGTAACTTGGTAATCATTGTTGGTGTTATGTCGTTGATTCCCGGCGCTACCATGACTCTGCCGGGTATTGCCGGGATCGTACTGACGGTGGGTATGGCGGTAGACGCTAACGTTCTGATCTTCGAACGTATTCGTGAAGATCTGCGCCGGGGTCTGAGTCCACGCCAGGCTATCGAAGAAGGTTACGCCCGTGCATTTACCACTATTCTTGATGCCAACATTACGACCCTGATTGTGGCGGTGATTTTGTTTGCAGCAGGGACCGGTTCGGTACAGGGTTTTGCGGTGACCTTGTTCATTGGCATCCTCACCTCCATGTTCACGGCGATTATCGGTACCCGTGCCATGGCAGAAATGATTTACGGTCGAGGCGCTCGCGCCCCGAGCAAATTGAGCATCTGAGGCGGTTATGAGTAAAGCACCCATGAACATCAATTTTATGGCCGCCCGCAAACCGCTGGGTGTTCTGTCGCTGGCGTTGGTAATTATTTCCGTCGTATTGTTGCTGACCCGAGGGCTCAACCTGGGCTTGGACTTTACCGGTGGTACGACGGTCGTGGTGAAAAGCCCGACAGATGTGGAGCTGTCCCAAGCCCGTGATGATCTTACTGAGGCCGGCTTCGGCGATGCCGTTGTGCAGCATTACGGCTCACCTAAGGAGGTGAATATCCGTGTTGCACCCAAGGACGATGCGGATGCGGATAAAGTCGGCCAGAATGTCTTCAATGTGCTTAAAGAGCACAATGCAGATCTGGAACTACTGAAAGTAGAGTTTGTTGGTCCTCAGGTGGGTGACGAACTTCGTGATGAATCCGGCACCGCCATGCTATTGGCCCTTGGCTTGATGATGCTGTACGTGTGGTTTCGGTTCTCCAACAAGTTCGGTGTAGCTACCGTACTTGCACTGTTTCACGATGTGATCATTGTGCTGGGGTTGTTTGCACTGATTCAGTGGCCTTTCGACCTGACGGTGCTGGCGGCGGTGCTGGCGCTGATCGGTTACTCGCTTAACGACTCCATCGTGGTGGCTGACCGGATACGGGAAGATTTTCGCAGTACCCGGGAGACGGATCCGGTGGCTATCATTAATGGTGCGGTGAACCAGACCTTTACCCGGACGATTAACACCTCGGTTACTACTTTGCTGGTATTGGTGGCGTTGTACTTCTTTGGTGGCGAAGTGATGCGAGCTTTCTCTGAGGCATTGCTGGTGGGGGTTTTAGTGGGTACCTATTCGTCCATCTATGTGGTGAGCAACATCCTCTTCATGATGAAGGTCAGCAAGGAAGACTTTATGATTCCGGAGCCGGAAGAAGTGGATGAAATGCCGTAACGGTAATGGATCGTTAATAGTGGTTAATCGATAGTGAAAGGCCGTGACGTTGTCACGGCCTTTTTGTTTTTGGGTTGGCGGTGGAAATAGCGCAATAAGTGGAGCAAGCAATGAAAAATTTTTTAACGATAATATTGCTGTCTTTGGTGTCGGTAGCCGTACACGGTGAAGAGCCGGGAGGTAAGGTTGCAGCAGCAAAAGAGGTTTTAGTGGCCAGTAACGCTAAAGCCATTTTTACTGAAGCGCGCAAGCAAATAGAAAGTATGACCGACCAGGCGTTGGCGAAAACAATTCCTGCTGATAAAAAGGGCATGGTGGAACGTTATAAAAAGCGTGTGCAAAGTATTCTTGATGAAGGATTAAATTGGGGCGCCATGGAGGCACAGATGCTGGATATTTATCAACGGACTTTTTCGCAGAAAGAGATGCAGGATATGGCCACCTTCTATCAGTCAGAAAGTGGTCAAGCGATCATGAAAAAGATGCCGAAAGTGATGGCAGAGTCCGTGCAGATTTCCCAGCGGCAAATGCAGCATGTGATGCCGTCCTTGCGGCAAATGTTCTCTGATATGGAAGCTGAGCTGGCTCATACTGAAGTGCAAAAGCAATAAAACTAATGTGGCTGAATAAGAAAGGTTCGGCTGTGTGGCTCCTTCGCTGTGGGGTAAACCGGCATGTGCGAGGGAAAGAATGCAGGCCGGTATGGTATGGCAATTCGCCCAACCCGGCCTGCAGTTTTTAACTCAGCTGAAGTTCTGTTTTTCCATCCAGGGAATAATTCGGCTAAAGGCTTCTTCTATCTGATCCAATGATGTGGAATAACTGATACGTAGGGCATTTCGGCCTGCGTCCCCAAAGGTATCGCCAGAAATAGTACAGACCCCGGTTTCGCGCAGTAATTTCAGGGCCACGTTAGCGCCATCGACCCCTTCCGGTAATGAAGGGAAAAGGTAGAAGGCTCCGTCGGGTTTGTAGCCGGTTAGGTGCGGCGTTTGCTCTACTAGTTCTACCAACCGATCTCGGCGACCTTGATACTCCTCTACCATGCTGTCGATGAATTGATTGCTGCCACGCAGTGCCGCAACGCCGGCCCATTGGCAGGGGGTGTTGGCAACGGTGGTGGTGAACATATGGTAGCGGCGTAGTTTTTTAATCGCCCCTTGGCTGCCAATGAGCCAGCCAACACGCATGCCCGCCATGGAGAAGGTTTTCGAGAAGCTGCTGATGACCATGACATGATCCAAGTCTGGGCAGCTGGAGAGTACGCTAGGGTAATCTTTTCCATCGTAAATTAGATGGTCGTAGACCTCGTCGCTGATCACATGGATGCCACGGTAGGCGGCTTCTTCGACAATGGCGTCAATGGTTTCCCGCGGGTAGATGGTGCCAGTGGGGTTACTGGGTGAGTTAAGGATCACCGCAAAGGTGTTGGGGCCCATGGCATCAATGACCTCCTGCGGATCCAGTTGGTGATTGTTCTCGGCACGGGTGGCAATGCTGCGCACGATGCCGCCGTTCATGCGGATCAGTGGGCCATAGAGCATGAAAGAGGGGTCCGGCACGATGAATTCTCGGCCGGGCGCCGAGGTGGCGGTTAATGCCAGATACAGAGCTTCGGTGGCACCGGTGGTGACTAAGAAGTTTTCCGGCACTAGGGTGCGCTGGTACCGCTTGCTGTAATACTCGGCCAAAGAGTCCAGTAGTTCGGGTAGGCCCGCATCCATGGTGTAACCGGTCTGGCCAGCATAAAGTGCGTCCACCCCGGCCTGAATTACATGCTCTGGCGGTTTGAAATCGGGCTGACCGATGGATAAATGAATGACATCATCCATGTCCGCGGCCAAGTTCACCATACGACGGATACCTGGCACTGGAATGGTCAGCAGGGCCGGGTTCCAGATGGGGTCTTCGCTTTCGTAGAAATCTGTGTCCAGATTGCTGTTTCCCATTAAAGATCTCCTTTCCTTAGGCGCCTTTCAGCAGTTCATCCAGCAGAGGGGGGAGGTGCACAAACGGCTGTGCCTGCTCGAAGGCGTGGCCAGCGGCGAGCACTCGGGCATCGTCGAAGCGGGCCCCCACAATCTGTAGCGCCATGGGTAGGCCATTGCTGCTGAGCCCCAGCGGGACAGACAGGGCTGGCTGACCGGTCATGTTGAAGGGGTAGGTGAAGGGCGTCCATGTGGGCCAACGGGTGCTGGGCCAGTCCACGGGCACTTCCCGGTTGGTGTCGAATGCCTCGATAGGCAGACAGGGGGTGATAAGCAGGTCGTATTTAGTATGGAATAGGGCCATCCGTTCACTCACCGCCATGCGTTCATTCATGGCGCCGAGATAGTCCAACATACTTAGCTTTTCCGCTTTGCTTGCTACTTCGACCAGAGCAGGGTCCATTAGGCTGCGCTGGCGTTCACCTAAGTCGCGCATGGCGTTGGCAGCGCCGCTATAAAATAGGTGACTGAAAGCGGCAAGAGGGTTGCTGAATCCCGGATCCACTTCGCTGACGGTGGCGCCTAAGGATTCGAAAACCCGGGCCGCTTCGCGGGTGGCCTTTTCGATTTCAGGATTGACGTCCACGTAACCTAGGGTGGTACTTAGGGCGATACGCAGACCTTTCATTGGCTGTTGTAGCGCAGCTACATAATCAATGCCGCGGCGCGGCGCGGCTAGGCTGTCGCGGGCGTCAGCCTCACTCATTACGGTCATCATCAACGCGGCATCAGCCACGGAGCGGGTCATAGGACCCGCGTGTGCCAGGGTGCCGAAAGGACTGGCGGGCCAGTGAGGAACTTCGCTGAATGTGGGTTTGTGGCCGACGATGCCGCAGAACCCGGCGGGAATACGGATGGATCCGCCCGCGTCGGTCCCTAGTGCCAGCGGTACCATACCGGCGGATACTGCGGCGGCGCTGCCGCCACTGCTGCCGCCGGAGGTTTTGCTTGGGTCCCAAGGGTTGTTGGTGGGGCCACAAAGGGGGCTGTCAGTAATCCCTTTCCAGCCAAATTCCGGAGTGGTGGTTTTGCCTAGCGGTACGTAGCCATGACGTTCCAGTGCGGCCACGGCGGGGGAGCGCTTTTCCAGCGTGCTGGCCGGGTCGATGGTTTTAGACCCTTTCAGCGTAGGCCACATGGGCGTGAGGAACACGTCTTTGACGGCCACAGGGACGCCGTCGAGAAGGCCTTCAGCGGTGCCGTTCTGGTATCGCTGCTCCGCGTCGCGAGCCCACTGTAAGGTGGTGTCTCGATCAATCAGACACCAGGCGTTGAGTGCCTCATCATGGCGCTCAATATGGTCAAGCAGAGTATTGCAAACCTCCACGGGGGAGAGGGCGCCGGCCTGGTAAGCGGCTTTCAGCGCCTGGGCGCTCATGGTCAGTAGTTCCTTGCTCATCGACGATCCTCCTGATTTTGATACTGCCTGAGTAGGACACCAGGTATAGGCTATACCGCCTTGTCTGGCATTCTGGGTCAGGCATTACTCACATAGCCGTGTTCCTTGTTGACCGGGTTGTCCAGTGGCTGGCCCCGGCGCCAGCGGTGGAAGTTATCGACAAATTGCTGGCCCAAAGCCTGTCGCCAGCCAATAAAATCCCCGGCCATATGGGCGGAAATCATGACATTGGGTTGATCCCACAGTGGGTGGTTGGGGGGGAGTGGTTCTTCTTCAAACACATCCAGTGCCGCGCCGGCTAGCCGGCCTTGCTGTAGGGCGCGCAGCAGAGCCTCCGTGCGCACAATGGGGCCACGCCCCACGTTGACGAGTGCAGCACCGGGCTTCATTTGGCGAAAGGTGGTGTCGTCAAACAAACCATGAGTGTCCGGCGTCAGTGGTGCGGTGATGACAACGTAATCCGCATCGCAGAGCAGGGCAGGCAGATCCTGCTGGCGGTGTACCCGATGAAAGGCACTGTCGTGGCGAGCGTTGCGGGCAGTGCCTACCACCTGCATGCCCATAGCACGCAATAATGTGGCGACTTCCCGGCCAATAGAGCCTGCGCCAACCACCAGTGCATTGGCGCCGCGTAGCATGGCGGTTTCTCGGTGTTGCCAACGGTGTTGAGCTTGCAGCGCAAGGTTGCCGAAGGAGTCTTTGGCGAACATTAGCAAGGCGCCCAGTACATACTCGGCGATGCCGTGGTCGAAGGTGCCACGGGCATTGGTGACCACAATGTCACTGTGCTTGATGGGGTCGATCATTAACGCATCCACACCGGCGCTGGTAGCGTGGACCCACCGCACCGGGCAATCATCTGGCCACACTTCAGCCAGCAGATCGGTGCGAAAATCGGTGACCACCAGAATGTCGGTCTCCAATAGTGCGCGTTCTAACTGCGCAGGTGTTCGTGCTTCCTGAACCCGAGCTAAGCCCTCTAGGGACTCCAACCCAGGCAGGGCGGGTTCATCTTCGGCCAATAGCACGGTGATGGTGGTCTCGGTCATCAGGGCTCCTTTCTCTTGCTACAAGCGGCAACGCGGGGAAAGTCATAGGGACTCCAGAATCTGCGCCCGCGCTTGCTGCTTAGAGCTTGTAGCTGTTTTTCAGGTTTCTTTCAGTGCGGTATCGAATAGCGCGACCGCCTGCTCGATTTCCGCTTCGCTGACGGTGAGTGGTGGCAACCAGCGTACCACCTGCCCGTGGGTGCCACAGCGCAGCATTAGCATGCCGTTGCTTTCGCAATGCTTGAGCAATTTTCCGGCACGCTCCCCGTCGGGCGTGTGTGGGGCGCTGACTATCTCAAGACCCAGCATCAGGCCCATGCCGCGTATTTCATCGATGCAATCGTGCTGTTTTTGCAGACCTTGCAGGTGAGTAAGTAACTGCTGACCGAGAGCGTCTGCGCGGGACACCAGCTGCTCTTTCTCGATCACGTCTAGGGTGGCTAATGCGGCGGCACAGGCCACCGCATTGGCGCCGTAGGTGCCACCCTGAGAGCCGGGGTAACCCTGAGCCATGATCTCCTTACTGGCGGCGATAGCAGACAAAGGGTAGCCGCTGGCTAGGCCTTTAGCAGTGATAATCATGTCTGGCTGAACGGCAAAATGTTCGTGGCTCCAGAACTTGCCGGTGCGACCAAAGCCTGCCTGAATTTCATCTGCAATCAGCAGAATGCCATATTTATCGCAGCGCTCGCGCAGGCCTTTCATGAAGGCAATAGAGGCGGGGTAGTAACCGTACTCCCCCTGCACCGGCTCAATGATCATCGCGGCGGTATCTGCCGGATTGCACTCGGTGATGAAGATATGGTCCAGCTCGTTGAGGCAATCAGTAACGCATTGGTCCATGTCCTGGCCATAGCGATAGGCGTGAGGGAACGGCGCAATACTGACCCCGGCCATCAGCGGTTGCCAACCGGTGCGTACCTTGCTGGTGGAGGTGGTTAGTGATGCGGCGGCGAGGGTGCGACCGTGGAAGCCGCCTCGGAAAGCGATTAAATTGGTGCGCCCGGAGGCCTGGCGGGCCAGGCGAATGGCTGCCTCTACGGATTCGCTGCCAGAGTTGGAAAAAGCGATTGCATCCAAGCCTTTGGGCAAGTGTTCGTAGAGCCGGTCGGTGAGAGTCAGCATGCTGGGGTGGGTTACCGTGGCGTATTGGGCATGCACCAGCTTGGCAACTTGGGCCTGGGTTGCCGCGACTACTTTGGGGTGGCAATGGCCGGTGGAGGTCACGCCGATGCCGGAGGTGAAGTCCAGCCAGCGATTTCCCTGTTCATCGTAGAGCCAGCTTCCTTCACCGCGCTCTGCGCAAATCCCGCTGGATTGAACCAGTAAGGGGGACAAATGACTCATGGTGCCTCCTTTCTCAATTACTCATTGCCGTCGTTGTCTGTTGCGGTGGCCCTTGGTGAACTGTTTTGTCGCCACCTGTGCAACTCTGTGCCAGCGGAGCGTGGAATACGCCTCGCGGGTAAATTCACGTTACTGGTTGATGTTACTGGGCCAGCAATGCATAAAGCCGTTGTCCTGTTTCCAGCGTTCCTTTCTCTTGTCTGTGCTGTGGCGAAGTGTCTCCTTCCTTCGCCAAGTCTGCGTTCACTGTGTCATGCAGATGTTGTGCCGCATTGCCCAATGCCGGGTGGTGGTGGGCCAGCCATTCCAGCGTCATAGCTAAGCTGAGCAGGGTTGCGCGGGGGTCCGCCAGGTTTTTTCCCGCGATATCCGGGGCACTGCCGTGCACCGGCTCAAACAGGGCGGGGATGCTGCCGTCTTCCGGGTTGAGATTGGCGGACGGCGCTAGCCCTGGACCGCCACAGAGTACCGCGGCCAAGTCGGTGAGAATGTCTCCATGCAGGTTGCTGGCCACCACCACATCAAAACGCCAAGGGCATTGCACGAATTTCATGCAGGCGGCATCCACCAGCTCATGGTGGGTGTCCACATCGGGGTATTCCCGAGCCAAGCGTAGGAAGGTTTCGGTGTACAGGTCGCCCCAGAATGGTTGGGCATTGCGTTTGGTGATCAAACATACCTGGGCGGACTTTTCATCTTTGAAATGCCGAGGAATGGGGCGTTGCTTGGCCCGCTGGCGAGCCCGTTCGAATGCATGGCGAATCAATCGTTCGGTAGCAGAGGCGGTGAACACTTCCACTTGGGTGGCCACCTCGTGAGGAGTGCCGGCTCGCAGACGACCGCCCTGATTACTGTATTCGCCTTCGCTGTTTTCGCGAATCACCAGCATGTCTACATCGTTGGCACGCGGGTCGCTGAGATATTGGGGAGCACCGGGCTGCCAGCGGGCGGGGCGCTCACAGGCCCACAGGTCCAGTTGTTTGCGCAAGGCCAGCAGCGGTGACAGGGAAATACTGTCGGGGAGTACAAAACGATCCGGGGCGTCTAGCGGCCCGGGGTCGCCCAGAGCACCTAGTATAATGGCATCAAAGCTTCGAAGCTGCTTTACGCCGTCTTCCGGCATCATGTGCCCGTGCTGTTGGTGCCAAGCGTGGGAGGGCCAAGGAAAGGAGGTGTAGGTCAACGGTAACTGAAAGCGATCGATCAGCAGGGTTAGAGCGTGTTCGGCTACGGCCATAACTTCAGGGCCGATGCCGTCGCCGGGGAGCAGGGCGATGTTTAGCCGTTTCGTCATCCTTAACTCCTATTTATGCTTCAAGCTGCAACACGAGGGTAGGTATGAGCAATGCCAGATTCCTGAGCCCGCGACCAATACGGTAAAGTGCGGGCCCATGCCTACCAGATTGATGCTTCATTTACCTCGCGTTGTCGCGCGTCGCTGTATTTAGCTTCCCATGCACAGATATTTTGTTTCCAGATACTCTTCCATGCCCTGGTGGGAGCCTTCGCGACCGAGTCCGGATTCCTTGACTCCGCCAAACGGCGCGGTGGCGTTGGAGATTAGGCCTTCGTTAACGCCGACCATACCGCTTTCCAGCGCTTCGGCGACGCGCCAGCAGCGGTGGATATTGTCACTGTAGAAGTACGCAGCCAGCCCATAGGGGGTGTCGTTGGCAATGTGCAGGGCTTCTTCTTCGGTTTTAAAAGGAATGATGGCTGCCAGCGGCCCGAACGTTTCATCTTGGCAGAGCTGGGCATCGGTGGAGACATTGGTAATCAGGGTGGGCTGTACGTAGTTGCCGCCGCGTTCATGGCGCTGTCCACCGGTGATCACCTTGGCGCCTTTACTCAGAGCATCTTCCAAGTGCTCCATCACCTTGTCGGAGGCGCCGCGGTTGATCAATGCGGCTTGAGAAACGCCTTCATCAAAGCCGTCGCCGACTTTCATGGCTTCGATGGCCACCTTAAATTTTTCCACAAAGGCATCGTGGATGCTTTCTTGGACCAGAAAGCGGTTCACGCAGACGCAGGTCTGGCCAGTGTTGCGGAACTTGCTGGCCATGGCGCCTTCAACCGCTTTATCCAGGTTGGCGTCATCAAATACGAGGAAGGGAGCGTTGCCGCCCAACTCCAGTGAGACTTTCTGGATGTGTTTGGCGCACTGAGCCATCAGCTGGCTGCCCACCTCGGTGGAGCCGGTAAAGCTGAGTTTGCGGACAATGGGAGAATCGGTGATGGCGGTGGAAATGGCACTGGCACTGCCGGTGATAACGTTGAAGACACCCGCGGGGATGCCCGCGCGGGCGGCAAGTTCAGCCAGTGCCAGAGCCGAATAAGGGGTGGCGCTGGCCGGTTTGACCACCATGGTGCAGCCCGCAGCTAGTGCGGCGCCGGCTTTGCGGGTAATCATGGAAGAAGGGAAATTCCAGGGGGTGATTGCAGCGGTGACCCCAATGGGTTGTTTGATGACTACAATCTGCTGCCCGGGTTTGGACGCTGGAATAGTATCGCCATAGGCTCGGCGGGCTTCTTCAGCAAACCATTTCAGGAAAGAGGCTGAGTAGGCTATTTCGCCTTTAGCTTCGGGCAGCGGTTTGCCTTGTTCCAAGGTCATCAGCCGACCCAGATCGTCCTGGTGCTCTATCATCAGGTCGTGCCAGGCCATGAGCAGATTGGCACGTTCAGCGGCGGTCTTATCGCGCCAGCCAGGAAAGGCTTGGTGGGCGGCGTCAATGGCGCGGCGAGTCTCCGTCTCGCCCATACGAGGCGAGGTGCCGATGTCTTCCCCACTTGCCGGGTTGTCGACCGCAAAGGTGGCGCCGTCATCCGCATCACACCATTGACCATTGATGTAGCATTGCTGGCGAAATAGGCCGTTATCAGTGAGAGAAACCATTGTCATGAAGCACCTCTTTGCTGAACTGTTGTGCTTACCACGCTAGCAAAGCATGCCGAGATGTCCATGCGGAAATGAAAAAATTGGTTTGGGATCTAAGGAAAAAAGCAGCAATAAGTGTTTAGCGCCAAGCTGCAACACCAGGAAAGTTGGCTATGGGGTGATGGGATGGAGCCGCGATTCGGAGGTTGGGGAGGAGGATAATGAAGCGCGACTCAAGCTGTGCTGGAGCCGCGTTGTAGCTTGGGCTTGTTTCAGCGTTTCAGCGTTTCCGTCAGGTGCGGTTTGATTTTTTGTAGCAGCCCCTTAAAGACCTTTGGACTGCCGGCGACGATGCCACCGCTTTCCAGGTATTTATGCCCACCGCTCAGGTCGCCCACCAAGCCGCCTGCTTCGGTAATTAACAGTACTCCGGCGGCCATGTCCCATTCGGCCAAGCCGAATTCAAAGAAACCATCCAATCGGCCGGCGGCCAGCCAGGCCAGATCCAGTGCCGCAGAACCGGGGCGGCGTAAGCCGGCGGTGGCCGCGGCCACATCGGCGAACATGCCTAAGTAGGCGTCCATATGCGGCGCCTGGTCTTTACGGAACGGGAAGCCGGTGCCAATCAGGCAACCTTCTAGCCCTGCTCGGTTGGTGCAGCGGATGCGGCGGCCGTTGAGGGCGGCGCCGCGGCCACGGCTGGCGGTGAATTCTTCGTCGCGGTTGGGATCGTAGATCACGGCATGCTCCATTTTGCCTTTGTATTTAAGGGCAATGGAGACGCAATATTGCGGGAAGCCATGAATGAAGTTGGTCGTGCCGTCCAGTGGGTCGATGATCCACTGGTAGTCTTTGCCGTCGCCACTGCCTTCGAGAGCACCGGATTCTTCAGCCAGAATGCTGTGGTCCGGGTAGGCCTTGCGGATCACATCGATGATGCGTGCTTCTGCAGCACGATCTACTTCGGTAACGAAGTCGTTCATGCCTTTTTGCGTAACTGATAAGGGATCACTGCTTTCGGCAGCTCTACGAATCAGAGTACCCGCCTGACGGGCGGCTCGCAGGGCGATATTCACTTGCGGCGCATGCATGGCATCTATCCTCAATATGACGTGTGGCGTAACGGTTTTTAAAGAGCGCGGGGCAGGGAGACTCAAGGTTCCCGTTCCGGGGCGCGGATTGTAGCAGAGCCCGCGCGATCAGGGCAGCCGCCGTGTTAAGATTAGCGCCTTTTTTAATGAGAGGCCTCCCATGTTGGAAAATGTGCGCATCGTGATGGTGGAAACCTCCCACCCCGGCAATATCGGCGCGGCTGCCCGGGCTATGAAAACCATGGGCCTGTCGGACTTGCGGTTGGTGCAGCCACAGTCCTATCCCAGCGTGGAGGCGACCGCCCGTGCCTCCGGTGCCGGGGACGTGCTGGAGGCGGCGCAAGTGTGCAACAGCGTGGATGAGGCGCTGGAAGGCGCCACTTTGGTGATCGGTACTAGCGCGCGCCAACGCCGTATTCCCTGGCCCTGCCTGACGCCGCGCCAGTTGGCTGCACAGCTCTCCCACGATTTGGCCAATGCGCCGCAGGATACCCGCATTGCGGTGTTGTTCGGTCGTGAGGACCGGGGGCTGACCAACGACGAGCTGCGCCGCTGCAATCTCCACGTGAGTGTGCCCGCTAATCCAGAGTATGGGGTCTTGAATGTGGCGTCGGCGGTTCAATTAATCAGTTACGAGTTGCGTCTTGCGTTGTTGGGGGATGATTTCGAGTTGCAGGAATCTCGCTCCCGCCGTGAAGTGATGCCACTGCCAGAAATGTTCTGGGATGAACCGCCGGCCACCAATGAAGCGGTCTCTGGTTTTCTCGATCATTTGGAGAAGGTGATGGCACAGAGTGGTTTTTTAAATCCGCAACAGCCAGGTCAAGTAATGACACGCATGCGTCGTTTGTTCATGCGCGCTCGCCCGGACAAAATGGAAATGAGCATTTTGCGCGGCGTATTGGTGGCGCTGGAGAAAAAAATGCAGCGTGATGAGGGCCGATAGGCCATAGCAAACGGCCACTGGTGTCATCCTAATGGGCCTTGGTCCTAGGTTTCAAAATGAGGTAGTTATGTTGAATCAAGTGCGCGAGGACATTCGTTCGGTCTTTCACCGGGACCCGGCGGCACGCAATACGCTGGAAGTGCTGCTGAATTACCCTGGCTTGCACGCGGTGCTTTTTCATCGCTTGGCGAATGGCTTGTGGACCCGAAACTTTAAGCAGCTAGCGCGCTTGCTCTCCACTTTTTCACGTTGGTTGACGGGCATTGAAATCCACCCTGGTGCCAAAATTGGCCGCCGTTTCTTTATCGACCACGGTATGGGGGTGGTCATTGGCGAAACCGCGGAAATCGGCGATGACGTGACGCTTTATCATGGCGTGACCCTGGGCGGGACCAGTTGGAGTAAAGGTAAACGCCACCCGACCCTAGAAGACGGAGTGGTTGTCGGTGCGGGGGCGAAAGTGTTGGGCCCGTTTACCGTGCACAAGAATGCCAAGATTGGCTCTAACTCCGTGGTCACCAAAGAAGTGCCGGAAGGAGCCACGGTGGTGGGTATTCCTGGTCGGGTAATTAATCATCCGTTGACCGAGAAAGAGAAAACTCGCCAGGAAATGGCCGAAAAAATTGGTTTTCAGGCGTATGGGGTCAGCAATGATATGCCAGACCCGGTGGCTGAAGCGATCCATCTTTTGCTGGATCACATGCATGCGGTGGATAACAAACTGGATCGGGTCTGCACCAACCTGAAGAAGCAGGGCATTCAGGGTTGCGATGAGAAACTGCCGGAGTTGAATAATGAAGATTTCGAGCCGGTGAACGCGGGCGGTACGGACTAGAATCCGTTCAACGTTCAACGTTCAACGTTCAAACCATTAAAAGTGTAAAGCTGAGGCGCGAATGAGTTTTGGCTTGAGTAGAACAAAAAAAGCCGCGTCCAAAATTTGGGCGCGGCTTTTTTGTGGCCAGGAGCCGTGTCGCTTTAAACGTTGAACCGGAAATGCACCACGTCGCCGTCTTTGACGATGTATTCCTTGCCTTCAAGGCGCCATTTACCGGCTTCCTTGGCGCCTTGTTCGCCATTGTTGGCGATATAGTCTTCGTAGCCGGTGACTTCGGCACGGATGAAGCCTTTCTCAAAATCCGTGTGGATCACGCCTGCGGCCTGGGGCGCGGTGGCACCAACGCGCACGGTCCAGGCGCGTACTTCCTTAACGCCGGCGGTGAAGTAGGTCTGCAGGCCGAGCAAATCAAAGCCGGCGCGAATGACTCGATTCAGGCCCGGCTCTTCCATGCCCAGGTCGGCGAGGAAGTCGGCTTTTTCTTCGTCGTCCAACTCAGCAATTTCCGATTCAATTTTGGCGCAGATGGGCACTACTGAGGAATTTTCTTTCTCGGCCAGGTCGCGCACGGCGTCCAGCAGGGCATTGTCTTCAAAGCCCCCTTCGTCCACGTTGGCGATGTACATGGTCGGCTTCAGCGTCAGTAGATTGAGGCTTTTAATCGCCTTGCGCTCATCGTCTGTGAGTTCCACGGAACGGGCCGGGTCGCCTTCATTAAGGGCGGGCAGTACCTTGTCCAGTACCGGCAGCAAACCTTTGGCGTCCTTGTCCTGACCTTTGGCCGCCTTGGTGGCGCGGAAGTGTGCTTTTTCCACCGTGTCTAGGTCGGCGAGGGCCAGCTCGGTATTGATCACGGCGATATCGTCCAGTGGGGATACCTTGCCCGATACGTGGATGACGTTTTCATCGTCGAAGCAGCGAACCACGTGGGCGATAGCGTCAGTTTCGCGGATGTTGGCGAGAAACTTGTTGCCCAGGCCCTCACCTTTAGAGGCGCCGGCTACCAGGCCTGCGATGTCGACGAATTCCATGGTGGCGGGCAGCACTCGCTCCGGATTGACGATGGCTTCCAGCTTGTCCAGGCGGGGGTCCGGTACTGGAACCACACCGGTATTGGGTTCAATGGTGCAGAACGGAAAGTTCTCGGCATCAATACCCGCTTTGGTGAGCGCGTTGAACAAGGTGGATTTGCCCACGTTGGGCAGACCGACGATACCGCATTTGAAACCCATGACAGACCTCCATTTTTCGAGGCCGCAATGCTACATGAGCGACACGCTACAAGCTACAAGCCTCAACGCGAGGGTCACTTTTCTTGGTTTAAAGCAACGAGTTGCGGGCAGGGTGTGGGCGCGGGGTTGTGGTATCAGGATTGCTCCACAACTTGAAGCGCAGCAGCGGCTTTTATGCCTTGAAGCCGTTGAGTCGGTTCATGGCGCTATTCAGGTCGCCGCGAAGCATATCGGCGGTGTTGTGGACAGCTTCATCGATGGCGCGATCGATCAGGTCTCGGTCGGCTTTGGAGGGTTTGCTCAGCACATGGGGCGTAACCCGGTCAGCAGAGCCGGGGTGGCCGATGCCTAGACGCAGGCGGTAAAAATCACGGCTGTTGCCATGCCGGCTAATAATATCACGCAGACCGTTGTGGCCGCCGTGGCCGCCGCCTTGCTTGAAGCGGGCGCAGCCGGGGGGCAGGTCGAGCTCGTCGTGAGCAACCAGTATCTGCGTAACGGGGATCTTGAAGAAATTCGCCAGAGCGGCGGTGGCCTGACCACTGCGGTTCATGAAGGTGGTCGGTACCAGGAGGCGGATTGTTTCGCCTTCAAAGGAAAAGGTGGCGGTGAGGCCGAAATATTTCTTGTCTTCGGTAAGGAAGACGCCCTGACGTCGGGCCAGGGCGTCCACATACCAGACGCCAGCATTGTGGCGGGTGTCTTCGTATTCGCGGCCCGGGTTGCCCAGGCCTACGATCAGTCGAACGGGATCCGCCACGGTAGGTCTTATTCCTCGCTTGCGGCTTCTTCGCCTTCTGCTGCGTCGTCATCATCGGAAGACGCACGCACTTTGGGTTGGTGAACCGCGGCCACCGGCTGGTCGTGGTCTTCGCCCAGTGCGAGCTGGGTCAGTTCCACGCCTTTCGGCAGTTTCAAATCGGACAAGTGAACAACGGAGTCTAGCTCAGCGTTAGCCATGTCCACCTCGATGAACTCAGGCAGGTGCTGGGGCAGACAGCTCACTTCTACTTCTGCGAAGTTGTGCTGGATCTCGCCGCCTTGCTTTTTCACGCCGATGGAGCTTTCTTCGTTGGTGAAGTGCAAGGGAACGCTCATGGTGATCTTGTGGGTCTTGTCGACGCGCAGCAGATCCACGTGCAGCGGGTGGCCTTTGGCCGGATGACGCTGCATGTCACGCAGTACGGCTTGAACATCAGCACCGTCTAGCTTGAGGGTGAGGATGTGGCTGTAGAACGCTTCGTTTTCCAGGGCTTTTTTCAGCTCGCGCAGTTCAACGCTGATCATCTGCGGCTCGGCTTCGCCACCGTAGAGGATGCCAGGAACACGTTCTTGCAGACGACGCAGGCGGCGGCTCGCACCTTTCCCTGTATCGCTGCGGCTTTCTGCATTCAGCAGGAATTCATTGGACATGGTATGTCTCCAGTATGCTCTCGGGCTTCCCGCGACCAGGTTGGCCAGAGAGGTTGATATAAAACCACGGAGGATTCCGCGGGGGCGCGATTATGCAGGAAAAGCACGCCAGACGCCAGATGCCTGTAGCAAGAGGACATAAAAAACAAAACCCGCTTGAGGGGCGGGTTTCTGGGGTCGGGATTAGCCTGTTGTTATCTGGCGTTTTATACGAGCTCTAACCGATCGAACATAGCGCTCAGGGATTCTTCGTTGTTCACTCGGCGTACGGTTTCGGCCAGCATCGGCGCGAGGCTGAGAACGCGGATATTTTTGCAAGCGCGGCCCGCATCGGATAATGGAATGGTGTCGGTGACCACTAGTTGATCCAATGAGCTGTTGGCAATGTTGTTGATGGCCGGGCCGGATAGAATCGGGTGGGTGATGTAGGCGTAGACCTTGGCCGCGCCGTGTTCTTTCAGGGCGTCGGCGGCTTTACACAGAGTGCCAGCGGTGTCGACCATGTCGTCCACTAGCACGCAGGTGCGGCCTTCTACTTCACCGATGATATGCATGACCTGAGAAACATTGGCCTTGGGGCGACGCTTATCGATGATGGCTAGGTCGGCATCATTGAGCTGCTTGGCTAAGGCGCGGGCCCGGACCACGCCGCCCACATCCGGGGAGACTACCATTAGGTCATCATGGCTCTGGCGTTCGATATCCGCCACGATCAGCGGGGTAGCGTAGACGTTGTCCACTGGAATATCGAAGAAGCCCTGGATTTGATCAGCGTGAAGGTCAACGGTGACGACGCGATCAATGCCCACCGCCGTGATCATGTCGGCGACGACTTTGGCGGTAATAGGCACCCGGGCGGAGCGCACGCGGCGATCCTGGCGGGCATAACCAAAGTAGGGGACAACCGCGGTGATGCGGCCTGCGGAGGAGCGACGCAGGGCGTCGGCCATGACCAGCAATTCCATGATGTTGTTGTTGGTCGGGTTGCAGGTGGATTGCACGATAAAAACGTCTTTGCCGCGCACGTTTTCCTGGATTTCCACGGCAACTTCGCCATCGCTGAAGGTGCCCACATCGGCGTTGCCGATAGGCAAGTTCAGGTGTTTGACCATGGCTTTGGCCAGTTCGGGATTTGCGTTACCGGTGAAAACGACGAGCTTGGACACTGGCGCCCCCTGGGGTCTTGCGTCGTGAATTTGGGAACCACTAAGGGGAAGGGTAAGAGGTTCCTCAGAAGAAAAATGGCTGGGGTACCAGGACTCGAACCTGGGAATAACGGGATCAAAACCCGCTGCCTTACCAACTTGGCTATACCCCAACACTCGGTCTCAGGCCCGCTTAAGCGGGTTTGCCTGAATTCTTTGTCTCTCGAAACTTCGCCAGTGCCTCTCCCAGAATCTGGTGGAGAGGGGAAGTGTTACAGCTTCGAGCGACGAAACCTGTCCAGTGTTGTGGCAACTGTTGCAGCAATTGCTGCCCCTGTTGCAATCCGGTCAGACGAGAAAAACAGCAAGCGCCTGTGCCGGTCATACGGGCATTACCCGTATGTTGCTTGAGCCAGTCCAGCGTTTTTCCGATTTCCGGAAAATGCTGGGTTGCTACCGCTTCACAGTCGTTGTGAAATTCGCGGGTTAGCACCGTCTCAAGCGAGGCCGGTAATTTACTGATGGGTGTATCCCTTGTCAATTGCTGGTCGCCGAAAATTCGAGCAGTTGACACATGAATTCCGGGATGAACGACCAAAAAAGCATCATTTGGCAAAATAATGGGGTTTATTTTCTCGCCGACCCCTTCAGCCCAGGCGCTTTTGCCAAACACAAAAACGGGCACGTCAGCCCCTAAGGTCAAGCCGATGTGAGCCAGCTCCTGCAGAGTGAGGCCCAGGGCCCAAAATGCATTCAGGCCCAGCAAGGCGGTAGCCGCGTCGGAGGAGCCGCCGCCCACGCCGCCGCCCATGGGCAGGCGCTTGGTCAGGGTGATGGCGGCACCTTTTGAGCTGCCGGTGTGGGCTTGCAGCGCCCGGGCAGCCTGTAAAATCAGGTTGCTGTCGTCCGTGGGCAGGTCGCTGGCGCCACCTTCCTGATGACATTGTAGTGACAGGGTGTCTGCCGGGGAGAAACGCAAGGTGTCGCCATGGTCGAGCAGGGCGAACACGGTTTGCAGCTGGTGATAGCCGTCGTCACGGCGACCGGTGATGTGCAGGAACAGATTGAGCTTGGCGGGAGCGGGTAACGTTAGTGTCACTGTGCGCCGCCGCCTGGCTGCCAGTCTTTAATCAGCAAAGTAAAGCGATTGCTATTCTGCTGGGCTTTGATTCTGTAGGGAAGGGTGATGCCGGCGGTGGGTTCGTAACGGTCGAAGGTAAGCGACCAGCCCAGCTGTTCAAGGGTGATCAGGCGTTGCTGATCGTCGTACCCGGCTTCAGAGGGTGCGCCGGGCCAAGGCAGGCCGCGAGCCCAGTACTGCAGTGCGGATACGGGCAGCCAGAAGCCGGTGAGATGCCAGGCCAACTCGCCGGGGCTGCGGGCTTGGTAGGTTTCCTTGGCGGTGATTAGTTCCGCGCGGCCGCTGTCCCAATGTAAATCGGCGCTACCAAAGCCCAGCGGGCCGGAGAAGTGGATGTTGCCCCGTTGTGGTTGCTGGCGCCAGTCAAAGGTGGCACTGCCACCATCGTTGACGGTGCGGTAACCCAGCTTGCCATTCATCTGCCACTGTTGGATCTGGCTGGGGTGCTCGAACTGGGTTGTGGTGGTCGGGCGTAATTGGCAGGCGCCTAGGACCAGGGTGGTCAGCGTAAGGCCAATAATGCGGGCAAGGCTCAGGGTCACAGGCGGGCTCCGAGTTTTTCCATGACTTCACGGATATGAGGGGCGTCAGGGGTGTGTTCCAAGGCGTCGCGCCAAACCTGGCGGGCCTGATTTTGCTCACCCAATATCCATAGGACTTCCCCGTAGTGGGCGGCCACTTCTGGGTCGGGGAATTTTTCGTAGGCCTGGCGCAGGTAGTTCCGGGCGGCATCCGGTTCGCCGCGTTTGTAAAGCACCCAGCCCATAGAGTCGAGAATGGCTGGATCTTCCGGGCGCAGCTCTAGTGCCTTGGACACGTACTGATACGCTTCGTCTAGCCGGTCAGTGCGGTTGCCCAGGGTATAACCCAGAGCATTGAGGGCGCTGGCATCCTCCGGATTCAGAATGATAATACGCTTCAGGTCCTTTTCCAGCTGGGCAATGTCACCTATTTTTTCGGCGGCCATGGCGCGGCTGTATAGTAGCTCGGTATTGTCGGGCTGGTCGCGCAAGGCATCATTGATCAGGGAGATGGCGCCTAATGGGTCGCCGTTATTGCTGCGCATTTCCGCTTCGGTAATGGTCAAGCTGTCTTGTAATTTTGGCTGTTGTTGAGCCAGGTTATGCATTAGGGCATGGCCTTGGCTGGTATTGCCTTGCTGGTAGAGAAGTTGGGCTGCCTGCACCCGAGCGCGGATAGCTTGGGGGCCGCCCACTTTCAGGTAATGCTCGACGGCGTTATCTAGGTCCATTTCCTGCTCGGCGGCTTGGGCCAGGTACAATTGGATATCGTCGGGCCGGTAGTTGTAGGTGAGCAGAGCCTTGAGGTGGGTCTGGGCTGCGTTGCTGGCGCCTGCTTCCAGCGCCAATAGGGCCAGAGAAAATCGCAGATCCAAGTCTTGAGGGTTTTGCTCAGCCATAATCGCCAGCTGCTTTTCTGCGTCTTCCAGCTCGCCGGATGTTAGTAGCATACGCACATAAGCGATGCGCGGGCGTTGTGCCTGAGGGTACTTGCGCACCAGTTTTTTTAGGTGGCGCAGGGCTTTTTTCTGGTCTCCTGTTTCGTAAAGGAGCTGAGCCTTGAGCAACAAGGCATCTTCATGGCGCGGCATCAGCTTGAGAGTACGCTCGGTGGCCTCCAGGGCGGGTTGAGGTTGCTCTTCGTGTTCCAGCCACAGAGCCCGGGCATACCACAGTGGGGCCTGATCCGGGTAGCGATGGGTTAGCTGGGCCAGCGCTTCCACTAGCTGTAAGTTTCCTTGCGCACCCAGCCCGCGGGCTTGGTTGACCAATCGGCCCAGGGCGTCTTCGCCGTGGGCGCTGAGTAGCTGATCCAGATAACGGGTGGTCGTTGCGGTATTGCCAAGCCGAATTTCGGACAGGATGGCCACTTGCAGGGCGTCTTCGTTGTGTGGCGACGTTTCCAGCCAGAGTTCGCTCATGGCTAGTGCCTGTAGCGGGTCTTCCAGGTAATGGGCCAGCTGGGCTGCCTGACTTATTACGTTCGGATCACGTGTACTCTGGGCGGCTCGACTGTAATAGCCCAGGGTGACGCCCAGCGATTGACGTTGGGCGGCGACTTCTGCCACTAGCAGGTCAGACAGCGTTTCGCTGTCGTAAGTGGGGGCGCTGGCCATCGACGTGGAAGGCCCCGTTTCGGTGGCCGGGGTGGTGGTCTGGCTAGCGCAGCCATGGATCAGAAGGGCGCAGCACAGAGGCAGAATTGAGAAGCGGGTCATTAAGGTCGGTATGCCTATTTTCTGTTTCGGCTATCATGGCACAGCGATTGGCTATTGCCCAAACCTCCACGTTGTTGGTTTGAGCGATGCGCCTTCGCTATCGGCCCTGACATTGTTTTGAAGGGCGCTTTCGCGCAAAATGCCACACCCTTGCGCCCCGGCTTTCCGGGGCTCCGGGCTGGCCGGGTACGATCGCCCGCTGTCATTGTCGGGCACAGGAAACTATGAATCTAGTCGCTGTCGGCGTAAATCACACCACCGCGGATGTGGAACTACGCGAACGTCTGGCGTTTTCAACGCAGCAGGCGGAGGTGGCGTTGGCCAGCTTGCGTGAGATGCCCGGGGTGCGGGAAGCTGCATTGCTGTCTACCTGTAACCGCACCGAACTGTATTGCCTCACTGACGACGTCACTCCAAATTTTGCTCAATGGCTGGCCTCTAGCCGCAATCTGTCCGTCGAACGACTCTCCACGGTGCTGTATCAGCATACCGGTGAGCAGGCGCTGGAGCATATGATGCGGGTAGCTGGCGGTCTGGATTCGCTGGTACTGGGCGAGCCACAAATTCTTGGTCAGATGCGTGAAGCCTATGCTCGAGCCCATGAGGCTGGCTTGCTCAACGGCGAGTTGTCGCGTTTGTTTCAGGAAGTCTTTTCGGTAGCCAAGCGGATCCGTACGGAAACCGGTATCGGTGCTAACCCGGTGTCTGTGGCCTATGCGGCAGTTTCGTTTGCGCGTCACATTTTTGCTGACCTGAAAAAAAGCCGGGCGCTGCTGATTGGTGCCGGTGAAATGATTGAGCTGGTGGCGCGACATTTGAGTGAGCAGCAGGTGCAGGAAATTACCATTGCCAATCGCACTCAGGAGCGAGCCTCGGAGTTGGCCGCCGCCGTGGGGGGGCGTGGTATCAGCCTAGAAGAATTGCCGGTGGCGCTGGAGCGTGCGGATATCCTGATCTCATGCACCGCTGCGCCGTTGCCGATTATGGGCAAGGGTATGGTGGAGCGGGCGCTGAAAAAACGCCGTCACCGACCCATGTTTATGGTGGATATTGCCGTGCCACGGGATATCGAACCGGAAGTGGGCGAACTGGGTGATGTCTACCTGTATACGGTGGACCATCTGCAAGAAGCGATTCAGGAAAATGTCCGTTCTCGTCAGCAGGCGGCCCAGGAGGCCTCAGAGCTGATTCGAGATGCCATTGTGCGCCACCGTCGTCAGCGCCGTGAACAGGATGCCGTTAAGGTGCTGCGTGATTATCGTGAGCAGCGCAAGGCTATGGCGGAAAGCGAACTGGAAAAAGCGTTGCAGCAGTTGCGCAATGGTGGCGATGCGGAGCAGGTGCTGCGCAGGTTTCAGCATTCGCTGGTGAACAAGTGGCTGCATTCCCCCAGCGTGACCTTGCGCAAAATGGCCGCGGATGGCCGCGCCGAAGCCCTGTTGCTGGCTCGTGAGTTGCTGCTCGACGACGACCAGTCGTAGCGCAAAGAACTCTCTCGATGTATCGAATTTTTGCGTGCGCCCGCCGGGCGGCGTATTTGCGTGAAGCGTGGAAGCGAATTTATGAAAGCGTCATTGCAAGGCAAGCTCGATAAGCTTGCAGACCGGTTTGAAGAGTTGGCGGGGCTATTGTCCGATCCGGATGTGATTAGCAACCAGAACCAATTCCGTGACCTGTCCCGGGAATACGCTGAAATTGATCCAGTGGTGAAGTGTTATCGCCAATACCAGCAGGCCGTGGAGGATCATGGTGCGGCTAAAGCGATGCAGGACGACAGCGACGCGGATATGCGTGAGATGGGCGCGGAAGAAGCCCGTGATGCTCAGGAGCGCATGGAGGCGTTAGCGGCAGAGCTGCAAAAGCTGATGCTACCGAAGGATCCCCGCGATGGAGCCAATGTGTTTCTTGAAGTTCGCGCCGGCACGGGGGGGGACGAAGCGGCCATTTTTGCCGGAGACCTATTCCGCATGTATTCCAAGTATGCGGATCAACGGGGTTGGAAAGTGGAGATGGTGAGCGCCAGTGAGGGCGAGCATGGCGGCTATAAGGAAGTGATTGCACGGGTGATTGGCGATGGCGTCTATTCGCGGATGAAATTTGAATCCGGAGCCCACCGGGTGCAACGGGTGCCGGCCACAGAATCCCAGGGGCGTATTCATACCTCTGCCTGCACAGTGGCGATTATGGCTGAAGCGGAAGACCTGGGGGATATCAAGATTCGCACTGAAGACCTGCGTATTGATACCTATCGTTCCTCCGGTGCTGGCGGTCAGCACGTTAACACCACGGATTCGGCTGTGCGCATTACTCACTTACCCACCGGGGTGGTGGTGGAGTGCCAGGATGAGCGTAGCCAGCACAAGAACAAGGCTCGGGCTATGAGCCTACTGAGCGCTAAGCTGTATGACGCGCAGCAGAATGCGGCCCATGCCGAGCAGGCTGCGGAGCGTAAATCCCTCGTCGGGTCCGGCGATCGTTCAGAGCGTATCCGTACCTATAACTATCCTCAGGGACGAGTCACTGATCATCGTATTAATCTTACCCTTTACCGGTTAAATGAAATCGTTGAAGGAGATTTGGATGAGATTTTGGGTGCGTTGCTGGCAGAGTATCAGGCGGATCAGCTAGCGGCCTTAGGCGAGCATTAACCGTGCGCATTGATGACGCCCTGCGCCAGGCTCGCCATCGGTTGGCGTCATCCCCTTGCGCAGCGCTGGATGCCCAAGTGTTGCTTTGCCATGTGCTGGAGCAATCTCGTACATGGCTGTTTACTTGGCCGGAGCGGGAACTGACCAGGGCTCAGCAGGCGGAGTTTGAAGCCCTGCTGGCTCGCCGTGAGCAGGGTGAGCCCGTGGCCCACCTGATTGGAGAGCGGGAGTTTTTTGGCCGCCGGTTTAGTGTAACCGCCGATACTCTGATTCCACGCCCCGATACTGAAACCTTGGTGGAACAGGTGCTTGCGCTGGCATTGCCTGCTAACGCACGGGTCGTGGACTTGGGAACCGGTACCGGTGCTATCGGTATTACCCTCGCTTTGGAGCAGCCGGCTTGGCAGGTGACGCTGGTGGACAATAGCGCGGCGGCGCTGCAAGTGGCAGCGGCAAATGCCCGCCAGTTGGGGGCTACAGTGCGTTGCCTGCAAGGCAGCTGGCTGACCCCCTGTGATGGTTTTTTTGACCTTGTCGTTAGCAACCCTCCTTACATTGAAGATGGCGACGTCCATTTGGCACAAGGCGATGTGCGTTTCGAGCCTCGCTCGGCCCTAGTGGCCGGCGATCAGGGGTTGGCGGATCTGATCACCATTGCGCAGCAAGCAGCAGGTAAGCTGGTTGCTGGCGGTTGGTTGTTGCTGGAGCATGGCTTTGAGCAGGGTGACGCGGTACGGGCGTTGTTGGCCGACATTGGCTTTGAAGACGTGCGTACAGAGCAGGATCTGGGCGGAAATGATCGGGTAACCTTAGGCAAGCAATGTGCTGCTGGATCCAAGAGTTGAACATTTGCACAGCAAAGCCAGGAACGGATCTGTTGGGTGCACGAAGTGCAGCAAGCTGTACCATAGAATCCCACGCCTTTGAGTGCCAGGGAGACGATTATGCTCAACGATGACCAGCTGCTTCGCTACAGTCGCCAGTTGATGGTGGAAGAATTCGATTTGCCTGGGCAAGAAGCTTTGAGCAAGGCGCGGATATTGGTGGTGGGTTGTGGTGGCCTAGCCAATCCTGCTGCGCTGTATTTGGCGGGTGCTGGGGTGGGGCAGCTGGTGCTAGCGGATGACGACCGGGTGGAGTTGAGCAACCTGCATCGACAGGTGGCGTTTCGGGGTGACCAGCTGAATCAGGCCAAGGCGGAAGCCTTGCGCGATCAGTTGCAACTGTTGAATGCGGATGTGGATATTCGTTCCGCTGTGGTGCGGGTGGATGATGCGTGGCTGAATGAGGCTGTTGCTGACGCCACCCTAGTACTGGACTGCACTGACAATTTTTCCACTCGCCAGGCCATCAATCGTGCCTGTGTGGCGCACCGTACACCGCTGGTCAGTGGCGCCGCTATTCGCATGGATGGTCAGTTGGCGGTGTTCGATTTACGCACGGAAGACAGCCCCTGTTATGCCTGCGTGTACGGCGAGGGTTCAGAGGGGGATCTGGCCTGTAGCGAGGCGGGGATTCTCGGGCCTGTAGTGGGTATGGTGGGCACCTTGCAGGCATTGGCGGCCATACGAACCCTCACCGGTACCTCTGTGGCATCGGTTCTGCATTTGTTTGACGGTCGGACATTGAGTTGGCGCCAAGTGGCGATTCCCCGTGACCCCGAATGCCCGGTTTGCGCGATGAATTAGTTGTCGGGCTGATTGTCCGTGGCCGTGGGTATATCTTCCATGCCTTCGGCCATGATCGGCGGTTCTTCCGCCATTAAGCCAATCAGAACCAGAATGATGACAACAATCAAAAAAGCCCATCCGATGAGATGTTTCATTGTGAGCGCCCCTCCTTGGGTGGTTGTTTACGTTGTGCTTTGTTGCCTAGGCGTCGGCGCTATCGAATCAGGCCGACAGATATCCGTTACCTGACTACACCATGATGTTCCCTGCCAGGCTATGCCGCTACCAAGCTGATGGATCATGCTTGGGCTGGTTCGAATCAGATTAATGGACACGCGCTTGGGCTTGTTGACTATCGAGCAGCGGGCTGCCGCACTGCGCGGGGCCAATAGCGCCAGTAACCTCTCCCTTCGCCGGCATGACCAACCGCCGGGTTATCCACCAGAGCCTCTACATTAGCCTCGAATAGGCTGAATACATAATTGGCGGGTTTTCTTTTTCAAATAATAGCATCGCCGAACTCAAAATAGGCGATGCTCAATGTGGTGTGATGCTTGTCAGAAATATAGGGGGCAAGAGTCATGTCAGCATGCTCTGCTGGTTGGTGGTGATGTGTGCTCAGAGCCGAGCGATCTGTTCGTCGGCAACAAGGGCGCGTTTGCGCGTCAGGGTGGGCCATGCTCCCTTGGTTTCTATATCGATAGTGTGGTGTGGGCGGCACACGTCGTACTTTAAGGCGTCGTCTGTGCGGGCCTAGAGGCAGATTTCTCGGCTGTAACAGCCGCAGCCCCATCAGTGTGTTGATGGGGTGCTTATGCCGGCGGGGCTGAGCGCAAAAGCGGCTACACAAAACATGTGTTGCCTCAACCAACAATGCTCGGTTTTTCTATTGAGTCTGCCGCACAATATCAGTCTAAAACAGGCTCGCGGGTAAGGCGTTTTGATGCGAGCAAATTCGCTCAGTAATCGCGTTCGCGGGGGCCGAATTGGGGCGTTTCTTTTTTCATGTTAGCTTGCATAGCGCGGCGCTGGTTTTTGCTACGCAGCAGTTTGAACTGCAGTTTGCTTTCCACGTCGAACGCCTGGGCCTCCGGTACATTCCAACTTTGTTGAAACAGGGCCTTGCTGGCACTGATGGCATCTGGGGAGCGCCCTATGATGGCTTGAGCCAGCTTCTCGGCCTCTTCTAGTGGATCCGCCGCCACGCGGGTGACTAGGTTCATGGTTTTGGCTTCGTCGCCACTAAACAGCCGCCCGGTCATGGTCAGTTCTTTGGCCACATCCATGGGGACTAACTCGCGAAGGGTTACCGTACCTGTCATGTCGGGGATCATGCCCCATTTGATTTCCATGATGGACATTTCACAATCCGCCGTAGTGATACGGAAATCTGCAGCCAGGGCGATCTGCATGCCACCGCCGTAGCAGTAGCCGTGGAGTACCGCAATCACCGGAATTGGCAGTTCGCGCCAGCACCAGCAGACGTCCTGAAACAGATTGGTTTTTTTGATGCCGTATTTGGTAAAGCTGCGAAGTAGCTTGACCGGTTGTTTCATGACGGTGCCGAAATCCAGCCCCGCACAGAACGCTTTGCCTTCGCCCTGAAGAATAACGGCGCGCAATTGACGATCTTTACGAATCAGTCGAGCGGTTTCTACCAGCCCTTCCATCATCGGAAAATCCAAGCCGTTATACTTGTCGGCTCGGCTCAGGGTGACGTAGGCAATGCCGTCTTTCTTTTCCAGTTTTACCCGGTCGCGGATCAGGCTCATTGCAGTTTCTCCTGCAACAGTTTGTTCAATTGCTGCGGGTTCGCTTTGCCTTGGGTGGCTTTCATGGCCTGGCCCACAAAGAAACCGATTTTTTTCTTTTTCTTGGCATCATCAGAGTTGCGGTAGTCGTCTGCCTGAGCGGCATTGTTGGCGATGATGTCATCGACAATTTTTTCCAGCTCGCCGGTGTCGCTCATCTGTTTCAGGCCTTTGGCTTCGATAATCTCGTCCGGATTACCTTCACCGGCCCAGCAGGCCTCAAATACCTGCTTGGCAATTTTCGAACTGATGGTGCCGTCTTTCAGACGTGCTATCAGCTGGCCAAGCTGCTCGGCACTGACTGGGCTGTCGGTTATGCTTTTTTCTTCGGCGTTCAGCTTGGCGGCCAGCTCACCCATCACCCAGTTTGCCGCCAGCTTGGCGTCGCCGCCGGATTTTGCGGCCGCTTCAAAGAAAGCGGCAGTAGCGATGGAGCCGGATAGCAGGTCTGCATCGTATTCAGAAAGCTGATAATCGTTTGTGAAACGGGCTTTGCGTGAATCAGGCAGCTCTGGCATGGCCGCTTTCAATTCTTCGATGTCGGCATCGGTAATGGCCACTGGCAACAGATCTGGGCAGGGGAAGTAGCGATAGTCATTGGCGTCTTCCTTGCTGCGCATGGAGCGAGCGGTATGCGTGTCGCCGTTGTATAGGCGGGTTTCTTGAACGATTTCTCCGCCGTCTTCCAAAACGTCAATTTGCCGTTCCACTTCAAGGGCGATGGCCTTTTCCATGAAGCGGAAAGAATTGAGGTTTTTGGTTTCAGTGCGTGTGCCCAGGGGTTCGCCAGGTTTGCGAACAGAAATATTTACATCAAAACGCATGTTGCCTTGGGACATGTCGCCATCGCAAATACCAATGGAGGTGACGATAGCGTGCAGCTTGCGAGCAAAGGCCACGGCCTCTTCTGCGTTGGCCATGTCCGGCTCGCTGACGATTTCAATCAGCGGGGTGCCGGCGCGGTTTAGATCGATGCCCGTCATGCCATGGAAGTCTTCGTGTAAAGACTTGCCTGCATCTTCTTCTAGATGCGCATGGTGGATGCGAATGCTTTTTTTCTCACCGTTATCAAGCTGAATTTCAACGGTGCCGGCACCCACAATAGGCTCGGCCAACTGCGTGGTTTGGTAGCCTTTGGGTAGGTCTGGATAAAAATAATTTTTCCGCTCAAAAACGCTGTGACGGCAGATGTCCGCATCAATGGCCAAGCCGAATAAAGCAGCCTTGCGTACCGCTTCCCTGTTCACCACTGGCAGAGTGCCGGGCAGGCCCAGGTCGACCAATGAGGCTTGAGTGTTCGGTTCTGCGCCGGTGGATAATTTGCTCCCGGAAAACAGTTTGCTGGCGGTGTTGAGCTGGACGTGGACTTCCAGGCCGATGACGATTTCCCAACTCATTGTGCACCTCCAAACGCTGGCGCTTGTTTGTGCCAGTCTGTGGCCTGCTGGTATTTGTGGGCCACGTTAAGAATTTGCCCTTCACGGAAATAGTTGCCGATGATCTGGGTGCCGGTGGGCAGGCCGTTGATGAATCCCGTGGGCATGGACAGCGCAGGAAGGCCGGCTAAGTTAACGCCGATGGTGAACACGTCGGCCATGTACATGCTGACCGGATCATCTTTCTTCGCTCCGAGCTTGAAGGCGGTTTCAGGCGCTGTGGGTCCCATCAGCACATCTACTTTTTCAAAGGCGCGGGCAAAGTCGTCACGGATTAAACTGCGCACTTGTTGGGCGCGGCGATAGTATGCGTCGTAGTAACCAGCGGACAGCGCGTAGGCGCCGACTAAGATGCGCCGTTTTACTTCATCACCAAACCCTTCTGAGCGAGAGCGCTTGTACAGGTCTTCCAGATCCTGTGGGTCATCACATCGATGGCCGAAACGTACACCGTCAAAACGACTAAGGTTGGCACTGGCTTCTGCCGGGGCAATCACATAGTAGGCTGGTACGGATAGCTTGATGCTGGGTAAGGAGACGGATACTACTTTTGCGCCGAGTTTTTCCAGTTCGCGGATCGCGTCACGGCTGTTGTCGGCGATAGCGCCATCCAGGGTGTCTGGGAAAAACTCTTCCGGGATGCCAATGGTCAGGCCGCGGATGTCGTCTTTAAGGGCGCCAAGATAATCGCCCACCTTTTCGTTGAGGCTGGTGGAATCGCGGTGATCGTGGCCGGCCATGGCTTGCAGCATCAACGCACAGTCTTCAGCGCTTTGGGCCATGGGGCCGGCTTGGTCCAGGCTGGAAGCAAAGGCAATCATGCCCCAGCGTGAGACTCGCCCGTAGGTGGGTTTGAGGCCGGTGATGTTATTCAGCGCCGCAGGTTGGCGAATGGAGCCGCCGGTGTCGGTGCCGGTAGCAGCAGGCGCTAGGCGGGCGCCCAGGCAAGCGGCTGCGCCGCCGGAGGAGCCGCCAGGCACCCGCTCTAGATCCCATGGGTTTTTCACTGGGCCGTAGTAACTGGTTTCATTGGAGGAGCCCATGGCGAACTCGTCCATGTTGGTCTTGCCCAGCATGACGGCGCCTTCAGCCGCCATTTTTTCCACCACGGTGGCGGTGTAGGGGGCAATAAAGTTGTCCAGCATTTTTGAGCCACAGCTGGTGCGCACGCCCTCGGTGCAGAAAATATCCTTGTGGGCGATGGGCAGGCCGGTGAGCAGGCCGCTCACTGAGGAGGATGCACGGTTAGTGGCAAGGGTTGCATCGGCGGCATCCGCTTGGGCCAGTGCTTGTTCCTCGGTCACGGTGACAAAGCTGTTGAGTTCGCCGTCATACTGTTTGATGCGGGCCAAGAAGTGTTCGGTCAACTCGCGGGAGGAAAAATCTCCGGCAGCTAGGCCAGCCTTGAGTTCGGTCAGGGTTTTGGTATGCATGTTTTTTCTTTCGCCTTTAAACGGTCATGTTTATTCAATGACCCGGGGAACCAAGAAGCAGCCGTTTTCAACTGCCGGGGCAATGGCCAGTGCCTTGTCACGGATGTTGGGTTCCGTCACTACGTCGTCGCGCAAAGGTTGAGTAACGTCCAGCGGGTGGGCCATGGGGGCCACGCCGTCCACGTCGGCCTGCTGCAGCTGGTCTACCATCGCGAGGATGTCATTCAGACGGTCGGACAGGGCGTTGCTGTCCTGGGGGTCCACTTTTAGACGTGCCAGATGGGCCACCTGGGCAACCACCTTGGAATTAATGGCCATGGTTCTCTCCGTAAGCATCCCCCGCCGAAGGCTGGTGGAGGGTAAGAGCCTGTTTATATAGAGCAGCTACACAGCGCGTTCGCAAGCACGATCTAACGAAAAAAGGAACGCCGGCGCGGTTGCGTATAGATTACAAACAGGCACTAAGGGCTGAAAGGCGCAAAAAGTACCATAGACCGCCTATCCGGGGCCACTGTACCCACAGTATGTCAGCTTGCCCAATGACCTTGCCGTTGCTAGAGTTGCGCCATCTTATGAGATGCTCGGCTTTTTCCCGCTAGGCATCGTTTTTTCGCGAAAAGTTCAGGAAACTGGCCAGGATGTCCATGATTAAGCGTATTCGGGGGATGTTCTCCACCGATTTGTCCATCGATTTGGGGACCGCAAACACCCTTATTTACGTGCGTGGCCGCGGCATCGTATTGGATGAACCCTCCGTGGTTGCCATCCGTCACCATGGTGCACAGAAAAGTGTGGCGGCCGTTGGCGCTGATGCTAAGCGTATGTTGGGGCGTACCCCAGGCAATATTACGGCTATTCGGCCCATGAAAGACGGCGTTATCGCCGATTTCGACGTGACCGAAAAAATGCTGCAGTACTTTATTAAGAAAGTGCATGACACCGGGTTTTTTCCGCCGGCGCCCCGCGTGCTGGTGTGTGTACCGTGCAAATCTACCCAGGTAGAGCGTCGTGCCATTCAAGATTCCGCTTATGGTGCTGGCGCCCGTGATGTGTATTTGATCGAAGAACCTATGGCGGCGGCCATTGGTGCTGGCCTGCCCGTAGAAGAAGCCCGTGGCTCCATGGTGGTAGATATCGGTGGTGGCACCACGGAAATCGCGCTGATCTCTCTTAACGGGGTGGTCTACTCTGAGTCCGTGCGTATCGGCGGTGATCGCTTTGATGAGGCGATTGTGGCGTTTGTGCGCAAGGAATATGGCTCTCTGATTGGTGAGTCCACCGCTGAACGTATCAAACACGAAATAGGGACTGCTTACCCAGGCGCCGAGATCCGTGAAATTGATGTGCGTGGCCGTAATCTGGCGGAAGGTGTGCCGCGCAGCTTTACGCTGAATTCCGAAGAAATTCTGGAGGCTCTGAAAGAGCCCCTAGCGTCCATCGTCAATGCGGTGAAGAATGCACTGGAAGCCTCTCCGCCTGAGCTGGCCTCGGATATTGCCGAGCGTGGTTTGGTGATTACCGGTGGCGGAGCTTTGTTGCGCGATATCGATCGTCTGCTCTCGGAAGAAACAGGCTTGCCGGTGATTGTTGCCGATGACCCGTTGACCTGTGTAGCCCGTGGCGGCGGCAAGGCACTGGAGCTGATGGACAGCCAAGGCTTTGACATGCTGGCCATGGGTTAATTCCCATGGTGGCCCCGGCCAAATCCTCCTACCGCGTCATTATCGCGCTGGTCCTTGCTGTCGTCATGATGGTGTTGGATCAGCGAACCCCCTGGGCCGCCCCGGTGCGACATGTGCTGGGCTACCTGACTGCGCCCATTCATTATCTGGCCCACCTGCCGGTAGACAGTGGTGAATGGCTCTCCGAACAGACCCAAAGCCGTGGCACGCTGCTCGACGAGAATCGTCGCTTGCAGCGTCAGGCTTTGATTCTGGAGCAGAAGGTGCAGCGTTTGGCGGTGCTGGAAGCGGAAAACGTGCGGTTGCGTGAGTTGCTTAATTCTTCGGCCGACTTGGATGCCAATGTACTGGTGGCAGAAATCATCGGTGTGGATCCCGACCCGAACCGCCAGGAAATCGTGATCAACAAGGGTACGGGAGACAATGTTTTCCGAGGCCAGGCGGTGCTCGATTCCCAAGGACTGATTGGTCAGGTAGTGGATGCCGGTCCGCTCAGTTCACGGGTGCTGTTGATTACCGATGCCAGCCACGCGATGAGTGTGCAGGTAAATCGTAATGGCGTGCGCGCGGTATTAGCCGGGGTGGGGCAGTCCAGTGGACTGAAGCTTTTATATGTACCTGACACGGCGGGCATTCAACAGGGGGATTTGTTGGTGAGTACCGGTTTAGGGCAGCTGTATCCTCGAGGTTACCCGGTGGCGAGCGTAACTTCGGTGAACCATCAGGCGGGCACACCGTTTGCTCACATTACTGCGCGGCCCACAGCCCAACTTGATCGTGCCAGCCATGTGCTGCTGGTTCAGCCCACGCAAGCGCCTCAGGCTAGGCCGACTCCAGCGGAGGCTGACAATGGTCAGTGATCGTCCTGCCGGTACCGGCGTTATCATCGTTACCTTACTGTTGGCGGCTCTGCTGGAGGTAATCCCTCTACCTGCGAGCATTGACTGGATTCGCCCGGAATGGATGCTACTGGTGCTGGTGTATTGGGTACTTGTCCTGCCGCATCGTATTGGCGTGTTGTGGGGCTTTTTTGTGGGGCTTTATCACGATGTGCTGGTGGGGACTACGCTGGGACAATGGGGCCTGGCGACAGCGCTAGGCGCTTTTGTGATGCTCGCTGCGTACAAGCGCATGCGAGTGTTCAACGGGCTACAGCAGTGCGCTGTGATTTTCTTGTTGGTGGGTACGGTGAGCTTGCTGGCTTTCCTGGTGCAGGAATCCGTGGGCCGTACCTTGTATCCGCCTTACACCATTCTCTATTCTTCTGTGTCCAGCGCTTTAGTGTGGCGTCCGGTATGTGCGGTGTTACGCTGGATTCAGTTGCGCTTTCTAGTACGCTAAAGAGCAATTGACAGTTGATAATGGATAATTGATAACGAAACTGTCGTCATGCAGTGGGCGCAATGACGAGTAGTTAGAATTCTTCGCTATCCATTTTCCCTTATCAATTATTCATTTTTTCTGGCCCTATGATTCTTTACCTTGCCTCCGGTTCTCCTCGCCGTGCTGAATTGCTTCAGCAGATTGCGGTTCCCTTTACGGTGCTACCGGCGCCGTCCATTGATGAAACGCCTCGGTCGGCCGAGGCGGCAGTGGACTATGTGCGACGTATGGCCCGCGAAAAGGCATTGGTGGGCCAGGCTCGTATGCCTACGCCTGGTGCTGTGTTGGGGGCTGATACGGCGGTGGTACTGGGAGACCAAATTCTGGGTAAGCCTGCCGATGATACAGAGGCGCTGGCCATGTTGACGCAGCTGAGTGGGACGTCTCATCAGGTTATCTCAGCGGTGTGTGTGTGCAGTGAAGGTCGGCAGGCTGTGCGTCACACGGTAACAACCGTACAATTTCGACCGTTTGAAGCCGCCCGGCTAGAGGTCTATGTGGCCACGGGTGAAGGGCGCGACAAAGCGGGCAGTTACGGCATTCAAGGGTTGGGTGGCGCACTGGTGGAGTCGTTGTCTGGCAGTTACAGTGGGGTGGTTGGCCTGCCGCTGGAGCAAACGGTGGAACTGCTTGAATGGGCCGACATTCCTTACTGGCAAATCGACTAACTTATGGTATTGACCCGCTTCGCACGCTGGCGCCGATTTTTTCCTTCCCTGTGGTGGACGGTCGCGACAGTTTTATTGCTGATGGCCGCTTACGTGGTGGTGGGGCGTCAGCTTATGTTGTTGGTGCCCGATTACCGTGAGCGCCTTGAGCAGATATTTGAAAAACGTATCCAGACCCCACTAACCATTGCCGAGCTGAACGGCACCATGTCCGGGTTGGTGCCACAATTTGTGGCTCGCCAGATTCGCCTGCCAGCCCCCGAAGGCGAAGCGCCTTTGGTGCTGGGCGAAGTGGTGCTTAGCATCGATGTCTTGCGCTCCTTGTGGCACCGGGATCTGGTGCTTGAAGAGCTCAGTGTGCGCGGTGTCGATTTGAGTCTGGTGCGCGGCGATGACGGCAAGATTCGTCTACGAGGGTTGGATGTGCTTGGGCAAAGTGACCCTGATAATCGTCCACCGTTGGAACGTATTCTAAAATTGTTTTATCGACAGCAATTACTGTCGATCAGCGATGCACGGCTGTCTTTAGAGTGGCCAGGAATGCCACCGTTGGCAGCATCCGAGCTGGATGCCACCATGACCAACGATGGTGACGAACATCGGCTGGCGGTGCGGGTGGAGGCCCGTGATCGGCCCCTGTCTTTGCTGGCAAAAATTCACCTGCATGAAGATGCCTACACGTTGGATCAAGTGGATGCGGATATTTTTACTCGCTTTGAAGGCAAGCGGCTGAACGAATGGTTGCCTCAAATCGACGCCATGCCGCTGGAACTGGGCTCGCTGGATGCGTCTGTAGCCCTATGGGGGACACTGCAGGGGGGGGAGCCTACCTCCGGGCAGCTGCAGGTTGATGTGCCTGCACTGACACTATTCCAGGCAGATACAGTGTTGCCTTTGAGTGGCCTGTCGTTGCGGGCATCGCTGCTGCGTGAGGACCAGAAGGCCACGTTGTCGCTATCCAATTTGACAGGAAACTCACCTACCGGTCCGCTGACGCTGGGGGATATGGCGTTGCGATGGGAAACCCAGGGCGAGCGGCGTGAATGGCAGCTGCGGGCCAATGCGTTGCCCTTGCATGCCATAACTCAGCAATTCAAAGACTGGCCGTTTACGTTGCCGAAATTGGCCAGTGAATGGCGTGAAAAAATAGCGGTGGCGTCCCCCCGGGGAGTAGTGGAAGGGGTGTATCTGAGCGGTCATGCGCGAGACTTGGAGCAGTTTCAGGTGCGTTTTGCTGGGCTGGCGAGCGAGGCGGATGACAATATCCCTGGTGTTAAGGGGCTGAATGGCTGGGTGGCAGGGTCTCCGAATCAGGGGTTGGCGCACCTTTACAGTGACAATGTGTCGCTGCAATTACCGCGACTGTACGATCATGCACTGGGCGGCCAACTGGCCGGCGTGTTTGGTTGGCAGCGGGAGGGCGAGGCGCTCTCGGTGCGCTCCAGCCGCTTGCGGGTGGTGAACCCAGATGCCTACGGCGAAGCCATGATGGCCGTTACCTTGCGCCCGGGAGAAATTCCCGAGCTGCGTCTGGCCGCGGAAATTTACGATGGAAATGGCGCGCGGGCCAGTCACTACATTCCCCTGAAGCCGCTCCCGGATGGGCTGTCCGGGTGGTTGTCGCAAGCGATTGGCGATGGTCATCTTCAGCGCGGGCAATTGCTCTATCAGGGGCCGGTAAAAATCGACAAAAGTCGACAGCAGGACCGCACTTTTCAGATGCGCTATCAGGCCGACGATGTGCGCCTGTCGTTTCTGCCGGACTGGCCGGAGGCCACTGGTGTTAAGGCGGATGTGTGGGTTAATGGTCGTGAGGTGCAAGGAGTGGCCAGCCAAGGGAGCCTGTTGAATAGTCAGCTCACCGAGGTGCATGTAGACGTGCCCGCTTTTGATGATGAGAGCGGCCCCAGCGTGATTGTGGCCGGCCAAGTCAGTGGTCCGCTCGAAGACCTGGATACAGTGTTTCAGAACACGCCGTTGGCTGAGCAGCTCCCCCAAGAGGTAAAAGACTGGCGCTATCTGGGCGGTAACATGAAAGGGCAGCTGACCCTGAATATCCCACTCAAGAAAGGGTCGACCTCGCCCATGGTGATCGTGAATGCGTCCGTGGCTGATGGGCAGGTGGAAAACCGTGAGCGTAATTTGCTTATCACCGACGTACAGGCGCCGGTATATTTTCATTTGCGTAACGGGCTGCAAATGTCACGGCTTAGCGCCTCCACTTTGGGCGGCGAGGTGACGGGTAAATGGATTACCGGATCGGGTAAAAGCACGCTGACCTTGGATGGCGAAGTGCCGGTGGAGTCGTTGCGCAATTGGTTGGGCTTCGATTGGCTGGCGCCGGCCAGTGGCTCGTTACCGTTGGCTATGGCAATCCAAGTGCCTTGGCAGGGAAATTCTTTCGCCCTGCATGCCACCTCTTCACTTAAGGGCGTCATAGTGGATGCGCCTGTTCCGCTGGGGAAGACGGCCTCTCAATCGCGGAATCTGGCGCTGGACCTTACCCATAATGGTCAACATCTGGCGTTACAATATGGTGATACCGTGCGCGGCGCTTTCGCTCTTAATGAAACCGTGCGGGGTGGGGTTAGACTGGGTGTCGGTACTCCACACATCCCTGCTTCCGGCATCGATGTGCAGGGGCGGTTGGCTCGGGCCAGCGCGCAAGCGTGGATTGATTTCGTCAGCAATGAGTTGCTGCCAGCCATGGACTCGAACGCTTCGGGCGGTGGCGGTAATGGGGCCCAGCAGGGTGGGTTGAACAAGGTTAATGTGCAGGTGGCCACACTGGATTTGTTTGGTGTGGATGTGTCGGAGGCAAGTCTGTCCGTGTTGCCTCGTGCTAATGGTTGGGATCTGGCGTTGAGCAGCCCGTCCGTGGCCGGCTCGGTGGCCATCCCTGAAGGGTTTTCGGCCCGAGGCAAGGTGCCGCTCGATCTATCCGTCTCGCGGATGAACCTGACTTTGCCAGACAGCGCTGATCCACAATCCGGCGCGCCCTTGTCGCCAATGGATTTGCCGTCGGTAAACGCCCGGTTAGCTAATTTGCGTATCGATGGCGAGGATTTTGGCCAGTGGCAGGCGGAACTACGCCCCACAGAGCAGGGGCTGCGAATCAATGATTTGCAAGGCCGTTGGCGGGCTAGCCGCATTCTGGGCACGGTGGACTGGACGGAGGATGACGGCGCCCAATACACCCGCTTCAATGGCTCGCTGACGTCGGACAATCTGGGCCGTTCATTGCGCGCCTGGGGGCTACCGGAAATGATTGAATCAGAAGATGCCACAGCCAAGGTGTCGCTAGGGTGGGCGCAATGGCCGTTGGCGCCAAACTATCTTGCCCTGAACGGTCAGGCCCGGGTAGATATTGGTGAATGCCGGATACCCGATACCGATACCAAAACGTCGTTCTTGCGGCTGTTGGGGATCCTCAATCTGGGCACCATCCAGCGTCGCTTGCGACTGGATTTCTCTGATCTGTATAAAAAAGGCTTGAGTTGCGACAGCATCACCGGGGACTTCGCCCTCGACGGGCCTCATGTGTCTACAAGCAACCTAGCGATTGATTCGCCTTCTGCGGCAATTCGCGTGAAAGGGACGATCAATCTTGAAAAAGAAACCCTGAACCATCAAATGGAAGTCACGTTGCCCCTGTCCAGTAACTTGTATGCTGGGTGTTTGGCTGGACCTGCTGCGTGTGCCGGTATCTTTGTGGTAGAGCGAATATGGGGCGATGAATTGGACAAGACCGCGACCATGGAGTACCGAGTAAGTGGTAGCTGGTCGGGCCCCGATGTGTCTGAGACAGAAGGGATTTTCGAATGATGGAGCCAGATGCCGTGGTACACGTTGCTGCAATACAGATGACCAGCGTAGAAAGTGCAAAGGCCAATCTAGAGCAGGCTGCTCAGCTGTTACAGGAGGCCCATGACCAGGGCGCTAGCCTAGCGGTGCTGCCGGAAAATTTTGCTGGTTATGGCGTCGATTATCGAGCACTGGCCGCTGAGTATGAAAGGTTGGAACAGTGGCTGTGTGAGCAGGCATCCCGGTTGGGTATGGCGATTATTGGCGGTAGCATCCCTTCGTTGACCCGTCCTGACGGAGAACCCGTGCCGGCGCCACGGGTGCGTACTCGCTCTTTGGCGGTTTCGTCTGAAGGTCAGGTGGTAGGTCGTTACGACAAGCTGCATCTGTTTGATGCCCAGGTACACGATGCCCAGGGCCAATACAGAGAATCGGATTTTTTCGAGCCAGGTGAAGCCATCGTTACCGCGCCGCTTGGCGGTGTTCAAGTTGGCCTGGCGATTTGCTACGACCTGCGTTTTCCCGCGCTGGCTCAGCGGCTGACGAGTGCCGGGGCAGAACTGTTGGTATACCCGTCCGCGTTCACCGCGGTAACCGGTAAGGCGCATTGGGAGCTGCTGCTGCGAGCGACGGCGGTGCAGACGGGCTGTTATGTGCTGGGCGCCAACCAGTGTGGGCAACATAGCCCGCGTCGTGCCAGTTACGGCCATTCCATGCTAGTGTCACCCTGGGGTGACGTGGTAGCAAGTCTGGGGAATGCACCGGGTGTACTTGTGACGCCGTTGGACCTTGCTACCTTGTATGAGCTTCGGCAGCGTATGCCGGTGCAACAGCATCAACGATTACGTATTGAAGGCCCCTATGACACGAACTGATGACGTTCTTTCTATTGCAGAATCGGTGCTGCTTGCACCTGCTAATCTGAACACCCAGCACCTGGCTTCACTGCTGAATAACAAACTCACCGGGCAGGCGGATTACGCTGATATTTATTTTCAGCATAGTCGTCATGAGGCGTGGGTTCTTGAAGATGGCATCGTTCGCGATGCCAGTTTCAATACCGAGCGAGGTGCCGGTGTCCGTATTGTGCAGGGAGAAAAAACCGGTTTTGCCTACAGCGATGACATTACCTTGGCTGCTTTGCAGCAGGCCAGCGGCGCGGCCCGGGCGATTACCCAGCAAGGTCAGGATCGCCAAATTCAGCTGGCCAGCCGTGCAGCCCCGCCCGCCCGCTATGGCGCCATGGATCCGTTGCTAGACTGGCCAGCAACAGAGAAGGTAGCCCTGTTGCAGCGTATCGATGCAATGGCCCGGTCACTGGACCCGGCCATTGTCGAAGTAACGGCCAGCCTCAGTGCCGAGCAGGATGTGGTGATGGTGGTGGCTAGCGACGGCACGCTGGCCGCGGATGTGCGTCCGTTAATTCGCTGCAATGTGAGCGTGATTGCTGAACGTGCAGGGCGCCGTGAGCGTGGTAGTGCCGGCGGCGGTGGGCGGGTTGCCTACGATTGGTTGTTGCAAGAAGAGCGTATTGAAACCTGGACTCGGGAAGCAGTGCGCGGTGCGCTGCTGAATTTAGAGGCAGAAGCGGCGCCGGCCGGCACCATGCCGGTGGTGCTGGGGCCGGGTTGGCCTGGCGTGTTGTTGCATGAAGCGGTTGGGCATGGACTAGAAGGCGATTTTAATCGCAAGGGTACGTCCATGTTTGCTAAAAAAATGGGCGAACAGGTGGCGTCACCACTGTGCTCCGTGGTGGATGACGGCACCTTGATGGACCGCCGTGGTTCCCTGAATGTGGACGATGAAGGGACGCCTTCCGCTTGCAACACGCTGATCGAGAACGGCAAGTTGGTAGGCTACATGCAGGATAAAACTAATGCTCGGTTAATGGGGGTGGCTCCTACCGGTAATGGTCGCCGTGAATCCTATGCGCACCTGCCTATGCCTCGCATGACCAATACTTACATGTTGCCAGGCGAGAGTGATCCGCAGGACATCATTGCCAGCCTGGACCGTGGCATCTATGCGGTGAATTTTGCCGGAGGGCAAGTGGATATTACTTCCGGGCGTTTTGTGTTTTCCACCAGCGAGGCGTACCTGGTAGAGAAAGGGAAAATTGTTTGCCCGGTGAAAGGCGCCACCTTGATCGGCAGTGGTGCGGAAGTCATGCGCGGTATTTCCATGGTCGGCAATGACCTGGCGCTGGATTCTGGAATTGGCGTGTGCGGTAAAGATGGTCAATCCGTGCCGGTGGGGGTAGGGCAGCCGACGCTGCGCGTGGATGCTTTGACCGTCGGAGGCACGGCCTGATGTCCCAGGTGCTGGATATTCTGTCGCGTATGCGGCTGTTTGCCGGTCTGAGCGAGGACGAATTAGCAATATTGGAAAAACTAGTGTTCGTCAATCGGGTGCCAGTGGGTGATGTGGTTTGCCGCGAAGGGGACCGTAGCGATTTTGTTTGTTTTGTGGTGCGAGGTTGCCTGGATATTGTGAAGAACAATGAGGGAGGCGGTGAAGTGGTGATTGCCCACCTGCGACCCGGTGATTGCATGGGGGAAATGGCATTGGTGGATCATGAGCCACGGTCGGCAACGGTGCGTGCCGCAGAAGACGCTACTTTGATTGTGTTGACCCGCAAAGGGATTGAACAGTTACGCAAACGCAGCCCTCATGCGGTGAGCTTGGTGATGGAAAATATTGCTCGCCTGTTATGCACTCACCTGCGTCGTACATCGTCCCAGCTGGCACAATTTAAACTGCCGGTGGGTTAATGAAGAGCCGTTGCTTATGAGAACGCTTTGTCTGTTTGTGTGGCTAATGTTGCTGGCGGCCTGTGATCCGGGACAGTTACCTGCGGATGTGCGGCTGCCCGATGGCGCTGTGTATGAAGGTGATGTAAAGAGCAATTTGTTTCACGGTGAGGGCACTCTGACTTGGCCCGGTGGCCGGCGTTATAAGGGGGAGTTTCAGGACGGGCTAATGACCGGCGAGGGTCGGTTGGAGGAACGCGACGGTTGTGTTCAGGAGGGCCAGTTCGTTAATGGTGTTCTTAATGGCGAAGGCGCTTACACCTGCCAAGATGCTTCTTGGCAGGGAGAGTTCAAAGATGGCGAACTGATTAAAGGCTCAGTGGAATATCTGGATGATAATTCCTACCAGGGTGAATTTCGCGATTTTCAACCCCATGGGCAGGGGCTGTGGGTTACTGCATCCGGGGAGCAGTTTGAAGGGACATTCGCCGATGGCTACATGGTCAAAGGTTCCTACCGCAACGATGAAGGCTATCATTATCAGGGTGAATTTGATTTTTTTACCTTCGAGGGAAAAGGTGTTTTGACCCGCCCGGACGGCGCCGTGATTCGGGCCGATTTTGAAAAGGGCAAAGCGCAAGGCCCTGGCACCCGCACTCGTTTCGATGATGGAGGAACGGCGGTGGTGGAAAAGGGTTTTTTTGTGCGAGGTGACTATTACCCTAGCGAAAAGGCCTGGCGTCAGCGTAAGCAGCGGCAGGCGGCAGCCATGGAAGCGAGGCTGTACACGGAATCAAGCCGTTTGCAGTCGGTGTTGTCGTCACTGGCGCCCCAGCGGCCGGGCGTGCGTGATGTCTATTTATTGGTGGTGGGCGGAGATGGCACTGAAGCGGTGTTTGCCCGTGAAGTGGATTGGGTCGCACAACGGCTGGACTCTGTGTTTAATTTGAAGCGGCGGCACGTGCGTTTGATTAATGGGGGCAGTGATGATTTGCCCTTGGCCACCCGAACTAGTATCCAGGAAAGCCTTAAAGCGCTGGATGCCTTGATGGACCCAAATGAAGATCTGTTACTGATGCATGTTGTTAGCCACGGATCGCCCAACGGGGATTTGGTACTGGATGATAAGAGCCTCAAGCTCAATAATCTTTCTGTTGCTGATGGTAAGGCGTGGCTGGATGAGCTTGCTGCTCGTCATCAATGGCTGGTGGTGTCGGCCTGTTACTCGGGTAAATGGGTGGAAAGCTTGGCTTCACCGGAGCGAGTGGTGTTTTCCTCTGCTGCGGCGGACCGTACCTCGTTTGGTTGTGGTGATGATTCCGAGCGAACTTGGTTCAGTAAGGCGCTGTATGGCGAAGCAATGCTGGCCGGGGTCCAAGACCCCGACGCCTGGTTTGAGGCGGCTGAAGAAAATGTCTCGCTCATGGAAAAGGAGCGGGGCACCGAAGATGACGACCTATCCTTGCCCCAGAAATCCGTCGGCGGGAACTTCTTGCAATGGTGGCAGGCGGATAAAACTGCAGTGGTGATTCCGGTAAGGCCCTGACTCCACTTGCAAGTCTACTCGTGGAGTCAGTACAGCGGTGCGGTTTTATCCAGCTGGTTGAGGTAATTGATCAGTTTGCGGCGTTCGCGTTTGAATTTGTCTTTTTCTGCCGTGGAAGCCGTGGCCGGATCTTCGACTTGAGCTTTCAGGGCATTGCGCGTGAGATTGCGTAGTTGCTGACGGTCGCCGTGAGGAAAGAATTCCAAAATTTGTTGTAGGGTGGCTCCCGCGTCTTTCAGCTGTTCACATGCAACAATCTGCTCGACCCAGTTGCTGAGCCGCTGTTGTCGAAAGGGATCATTGAGCAATTCCAATGCTTTGATAATCTGTTCGCTGTTAGTCTCGCGGATGAGCCGGCCGATGTATTGAGCGTGACGTCGGCGGGCCTCATGACTGGTGATGCGGGTAGCTTCAGCCAGCGCATATTGCAGATCGTCACGCAGGGGCAAGCGTTCGCGCTCTACCTGTTTCATGTCCATCAGTAACAGACCCAGTTCTTGCAAGGCATTGTCTTCGCGTTTTTGCTGGCCCTTGCTGGTGATTTGCTCGTCGCTATACTCGGTCATAACTGTTTAATACCCATCAATGGAACCGCTATTTTATGTCTGATTCCTCCGCAACGACAGCCGAACTCGACAATACGCAGCTAGAACAGGCAAAAGATACTGCTGCCTGGCTGATAGAAGAGGCAAAACGCCAGGGCGCCGATGCGGCGGAAGTGGGTGTGAGCCTGTCCCAGGGCTATTCGGTAAATGTGCGCCAGGGAGAGGTGGAGACGGTGGAATTCCACCGTGACCGTGGGGTTTCCGTCACCGTGTACAAGGGTCTGCGTAAAGGTCACGCCAGTAGCTCCGACGATAATCGTGACAGTTTGCGCGATACCTTAGCGGCGGCCACGGCCATTGCTGGTTACACCGAAGAGGATCGTTATGCGGGCCTAGCGCCAGCCAATCAGCTGGCTAGCGACGTGGCGAACCTAGATCTGTACCACCCCTGGGCCATGGATACCCAATCCGCCATTGAGGACGCTCTGCATTGTGAAGCGGTAGCTCGTGATGACGCTCGTATCGTCAATTCTGAAGGGGCGTCAGTGAACAGTGGCGCTAGCCTAAGGGTGTATGCCACCTCGGAAGGTTTTCTGCATGGCTATCGTGGCACTAACCATAGCCGCGTGTGCAGCGTCGTTGCAGAGGATGATGCCGGCATGCAGCGTGATTATTGGTATGACGGTGGACGGGTGGGTGATCAGTTGGCTTCAGCTGAAGAGGTGGGCCTGCGTGCTCGTGAGCGCGCGCTGGCTCGCCTGGGGGCACAAGTGCCGGAGACTGGTGAGCTGCCGGTGATTTTTGCGCCAGAGGTGGCTTCAGGTTTGCTCGGGCATCTGGTGTCTGCTATCAGTGGTGGTGCACTTTATCGCCGTAGTTCTTTTTTGCAGGATAGCCTGGGCAAGCCAGTGTTACCGGCCGGTTTTCAGCTAACGGAAAATCCTCACCTGCCGGCGGGTAACGCGTCAGCGCCTTTCGATGGAGATGGTCTGCCCACGCGGCCTCAAGCGTTTGTAGAAGATGGTGTGCTGAAACAGTATGCGTTGGGGCTCTATGCCAGCCGGCGGCTGAATATGGCTCCCACCGGCAATGGCGGAGGGGTACGTAATGTGCGCCTCACTGACACCGGTGATTCGCTGGCCGCGCTGATGGCCAAGGTTCCCAAAGGTATTCTAATTACCGAAGTCATGGGCCAGGGTATTAATTTGGTGACCGGGGATTACTCCCGTGGGGCAAGCGGTTTTTGGTTTGAGAATGGTGTTGTAAAAGGTGCACTACAAGAGTTTACCATTGCCGGCCATCTGGGAGAGATGCTCAGAGGCATCCAAGGGAGCGGTACGGATGTGGACTATCGCGGCAATATTGCCTGTGGGTCTCTGCTGCTGTCGCCCATTAAGGTGGCTGGCCGATAAGTTGCCCCTGTGATTCGTTTGTTTTTTGGCTAGGGGAAAGGCCAATAATGGCCTGCCTTCTTTGTCACGCTAGTAGGTGGGCATAGAGCACCGTGGCCAGGCCGAGGAAGGCAAAAAAGCCGACAATATCGGTAATGGTGGTCAGTACCACGGAGCCCGCCAGTGCCGGGTCTATGCCCAGCCGTTTCATGGTGATCGGCAGCAGGGCGCCGGCACTGGCGGCCATCACCAGGTTGATCACCATGGCGGCGGCGATGACCAAACCCAGATTCGGGTCGTTGAACCAGAGCCCGGCAGTAATGCCGATGACCGTAGCCCAAAGCAAACCGTTAATGGCGCCCACGGACAGTTCCTTGAACAGCAAGTAACGGGTGTTGTTGGACTGAATCTGACCCAGCGCCATGGCGCGGATTACCAGTGTCAGTGTTTGGCTGCCGGCAATGCCGCCCATGCTGGCGACGATGGGCATCAGAATCGCCAGAGCCACCACCTTTTCCAAGGTGGCTTCAAACAGGCCGATAACGGCGGAAGCGGCGAGTGCGGTGAGAAGATTGATGCCCAGCCATAGCGCCCGGCGGCGTGCGGTTTGCCACACGGAACCGAAGGTGTCTTCATCCTCATCTAGACCGGCCATGCTCATTAGAGAGTGGTCCGCTTCTTCACGGATGACGTCTACTACGTCATCAATGGTGATCCGACCCACCAGCATGCCGTCTTCGTCCACCACCGGGGCGGTGACCAAATCGTGGCGTTCGAAGATTTTTGCCACTTGGTGGGCGGGCAGGGTGGCAGTGATGGACTCTGTGTCGGTGATCATAGCTTCGCGCACAGTGGTGCCGGGATCACTGATCAGTACCTTGGTCAGTGGTAGCAGCCCGATGAACTGGTTTTTCCGGTTAACTACCGCCAGGTTATCCGTGGTGCGGGGGATTTCGCCGCGCCGACGCAGGTAGCGCTGTACCACTTCGAAGGTGATTTCCGGGCGCACGGTGATCACGTCCGTATTCATTAGGCCACCGGCGGTGTCTTCCGGGTAGCTGAGGACATGCTCGAGCCGTTCTCGGTTCTGAGCATCCAGGTTGGCCATGATTTGGGAGGTGACATGGTCCGGCAGCTCTTGCAGCAGGTCGGCTAAGTCGTCTGTGTCGAGGTCTTCGGCCAACGAGACCAGTTCGTCGGTGGACAGGTCACGCAGTAACTCCCCCCGCACTTCTTCGCCCAGGTACTGCAAGACTTCGGATTCCTGATCCTTATGCAGTAGTTGCCACAGAATTTCCCGTTCTCGTGGCGGCGAGGATTCCAGTAAATGTGCCGCTTCAGCGCCGGGCAGGTTATTGATCAGCTGGCGTACCTGCGTATAGGTCCCGCTGGCGAGGGCGCGGTTAATGGCTTTTAGATGCTGTTGGCTACGGCTGCTATCGGCGGGCATGAAAAATTCGTTAACCGTGAATCGTGAATCGTTAACAGCGGGAAAATACCGTGAGCGATGAGCGGGTGACTTTTTCGCACCTACTCATACGCAAAAAGCGAGCAAATTACACACTGCGGTGAAAGTCTCGAACCAGACATTAACAGCCCTTTTGTGCCGGTGGTACTGTTTTAGTGTTTAAAGATCAAAGGTTAACGGGTTTTTACGCTTTATCGACCGGTGATTGAAGAGAGCGATTATGGCCACGCCCTTCGGGTCCTCCTGGGTGGCACGGCCCCTTTGCTGCACTTCATTAACAACAAGGCGCGTGCCTACAAAAGTGCGCCCTTTGAGGGGCGCGCCTTCTGTGCTTTGAATGAGGTGTAGAGTGCGCTCCTGCCTGAAACACTGAGCGGGTAAGGAATTTTTTGAGGTGCCCTAATAGTATTTGCGAATTAGCTGATGCATTTTTCCGTGTTAGCACTTGATCGCGAAGTAGGCGTGTTTACGCTTTCGCGCATACGCTGCGTGCAGCACAGGTTACCTACGGCGGTTGGGACGTCAGGCGCAGATAACAAATGTGAGGGTCTAAACTGTCCAGTCGTTCTGGCATGGGTGACCTGCAAGAGATCTCCATTATTGCATCAGCGGGCTGTTGGAGTCGGGGTCGAGCTGAAAGCCCTTCACCCCGATGTCAGCTTCCAAGGCTAGTAGATAGTGGCGCAAGGCGCGCCGGGTAGCCTGTTCTGTGAGGGTATGACGGACTCGCTCTTCCACTTGTTCGTAGGGTAGTGGGCGGCTTTCTCTACGTTCAATAATGTGTACCACATGCCAGCCATAACGGGTAGGAAGGGGGCGGGCATGCAATCCTTCAGGCAAGCGCTGTAACACCTTGTCCAGCTCCGGGATGGTTTGTCCAAGCTGTAGCCAGCCCAGTTCGCCGCCTTGATCCTTCGAAGGGCACTGTGAAAAACGCTGGGCCAGTTCGGGGAATCGCTGGGGGGCGTCGCGCAGTTGCTGGATCAACTTTTGTCCCTGGTGGTATTGGCTGTCGCGGGAACGGGCGTCGTCAGGGCCTGCGGCTAGCAGAATGTGCCGGGTAAGCACCTGGCAAGGCTCGCTGAAACGATCAATTTCTACTTTATGGAAGCGGCGGCAGTCCTCATCCTGAGGCTTTGGCACGGTGAGCTCCCGCTCCAACAGGGCGCTAATGACGGCTTCATCTCCCTCACAGTCGATAGCAAGGCCCATGGTTTGGGCCTGCTGTAATAGTAGCTGACGGACCACCAATGCCCGTGCTGCATTGTGCTGCGCCTGATTAAGATCGGTAGCCGGGTGATACTGCATTTCCTGGGCTATCTCGTCTTGGGTGATGGTTTGGTCGCCCACGGTAATTAGGGGCAGGGCATTGGGGGCTTCCACTTGATGGGTATCAATTCTTTTCATGGTTGCCTCTATTGGTGTGATTATCCGCGGCGACGAACAATTTGGTAGCGGCGGAACAGGTAGCCCAGCGGCACGCTCCATACATGCACTAGGCGGCTGAAGGGAAAGAGCAAAAAGAGGGTGAGCCCGATAAGGATATGAATCTTGTAGACCCAGTTGATACCTTGCAGGTGAACCGCTGCATTACCTTTAAAGAAAACGATGGACTGTGCCCAGTTTGCCAGTTGCAGCATAACCCCACCGTCGAGATGATCCATGGCGGGAATAATAGTGCCCAGCCCTAACGTGACCTGCACCACGAGTAGAAAAATGATGAAGGTATCCATCGCGCTGGATGTGGCACGTACACGGGGATTGGACAGTCGTCGCCAGAGCAGCATGGCGCCACCGATGAAACAAAAAATGCCGGCGATGCCGCCCACCAGTATCGCCATAATTTGCTTGTTTCCCGGACTAATAATCCATTCGTAGGCCCAGTGCGGGGTCAGTAATCCCACTAGATGGCCGAAGAAAATCACCAGAATGCCCACATGGAAGCAGTTGCTGGCCAGGCGCATGTGGCGGCTGGAAAGCATCTGGCTGGAACCGGTTTTCCATGTGTACTGGCCGTGGTCGAAGCGCAGCAGGCTGCCGACCAGAAATACGGTGACGGCAAAGTAGGGGTAAAGACCGAACAGGACGGTATTCAGATATTGGGAGAGGTTATCCATGGTGCCCTCCAGCCGCAGGGCGGGTGGAATCCTTAATGGTGACTGTTTGAGTCTGCACGCGGTGACGGTGCTGGGTCAGGTGTTGTTGCTGGGCGGTTTGGCTGCCGCAATCTTGATTTGAGTCCGCATGGAACCGAACAGCCTCTTCCTCCCAGACCGCATCCAGTGCCTCGGGGGTATGATCCGGTTTTTCCTCACTGACGGTTTGGCGATGGAGGGCCACGTCTTGCTCGGCGCCAATCAGTGCGAGCAGGGTGCGGGTAACGAGTGCGTGCGGTGCATCGCGTTCTTCCAGCCGAGCGGTAAGAAGGGCCAGAATGTGACGAATATCGCCAAGCCACTGGCCGATGGTGGTTTCGTCACGTGTGGACAAGTATTCCAGAAACAGCGGCAGGTAATCAGGCAGTTCCCGACTATCGAGTATCAGGCCAGCCTGCGCGTATTCATTGATCAGGTCGACCATGGCTTGTCCACGGTCACGCGATTCGCCGTGAACATGCTCGAATAGCAGTAGAGAGGTGGAGCGCCCCTTGTCGAACAGGGCCACGTACTCCGCTTGCTGGTCGAGCAGCTCATTATGTTGGATTTGTTCACACCAGGCGTTTAATGCCTGTTTGCGCTTGGCGCACAGGCGCGGATCAGCCTGGATGATGGCCTGCATCGTTTCGCTGGCGTCTTGCAGTTCAGCCTGGGGGTAATCCAGCAGCCGGGCTAGCACCCGTAGGGTGCGTTGAATGGGCTCATTCATGGGGGCTCTCCTGCGGGTCATAGGTCTGGGGGCTGACCAGAGTGCGTGTTTGCGGGCGGGCTCCGAAGAGGTTGCTTTTGCTTTGGCCGCTGTGGCAACCGTCGCCGAAACTGAAACCGCAGCCGCCGCGTTCCGGAAAGGCTTCACGCGCCTGTTCGCGGTGGCTGGAGGGAATCACGAAGCGATCTTCGTAGTTGGCGATGGCCAGATAGCGATACATTTCTTCCACCTGCTGTTCACTTAGGCCTACGGCATCAACGACTTCCTTATTGATGTGACCTTCCACATGCTTGTCACGCATGTAAACTCTCATGGCCATCAGGCGCTTGAGGGCCAGCACTACGGGTTGTTCTTCACCCGCGGTGAGCATATTTGCTAGATACCGCACTGGAATTCGTAAGGACTCGATACGCGGCAGTACACCGTCGTATTCGATCTTGCCGGCTTGCGCAGCTGACTGGATTGGGGAGAGTGGAGGGACATACCAGACCATGGGCAAGGTGCGATATTCCGGGTGAAGGGGCAGGGCGAGCCCCCAGTCCATGGCTAGTTTGTACACAGGCGAAGCCTGGGCTGCGGCAATGACGTTGTCAGAGATTCCGTCGCGTTGTGCCTGGGCGATGACTTCTGGGTTGTTGGGATCAAGGAAAATATCCCGTTGTCGATGGTATAGGTCGCGTTCGTCGGCGGTGCTCGCTACCTCGGAAATCCGGTCGGCATCGTAGAGCAGTATGCCTAGATAACGAATGCGGCCAACACAGGTTTCCGAACAGACGGTGGGCTCCCCTGCTTCGATACGTGGGTAGCAGAAGATGCATTTCTCTGATTTTCCGCTTTTCCAGTTGTAGTAAATTTTCTTGTAGGGACAGCCCGATACGCACATGCGCCAGCCGCGGCACTTGTCCTGGTCAATCAATACGATGCCATCTTCTTCTCGCTTGTAGATAGCGCCACTGGGACAGGAGGCAACACAGGTAGGGTTTAGGCAGTGCTCGCATAGCCGTGGCAGATACATCATGAAGGTGTTTTCAAACTGGCCGTAGATGTCTGCCTGAACTTGTTCGAAGTTGATGTCTTTGCGGCGTTTGGCAAACTCGGTGCCGAGGATTTCTTCCCAGTTGGGACCCCATTCTATTTTTTTTATACGTTTGCCCGTAATTAGCGATCGGGGCCGTGCAACGGGTTGATGCTTGCCGGCCTTGGCCGTATGCAGGTGCTGATAGTCAAAATCGAAGGGCTCGTAATAGTCATCAATTTCCGGTAAATCCGGGTTGGCAAATAGGTTGGCCAACACTCGCCACTTGCCGCCGATACGAGGCTCGATTTTCCCATCGCCAAGCCGCCGCATCCATCCACCGTTCCATTTTTTTTGATTTTCCCATTCTTTCGGGTAGCCAATGCCCGGTTTTGTTTCCACATTATTGAACCAGGCGTATTCCACACCTTCCCGGCTGGTCCATACGTTTTTGCAAGTGACGGAACAGGTATGACAGCCAATGCACTTGTCGAGATTGAGCACCATACCGACCTGGGAGCGAATTTTCATTTTACGGCCTCTTGTATGCTGTCGTGACCTTCACCGTCCAGCCAGTTCACATTGCGCATTTTGCGGACCATGACGAATTCGTCGCGGTTGGAACCGACGGTGCCGTAGTAGTTGAATCCGTAGGCTAGTTGAGCGTAGCCACCGATCATGTGGGTGGGTTTAGGGCAGACTCTGGTTACAGAGTTATGAATGCCGCCACGGGTGCCGGAGATTTCTGAGCCAGGCACGTTCACATTGCGCTCCTGGGCGTGATACATCATTACCATGCCGTCCTTTACCCGCTGACTGACTACTGCGCGGGCAGCGATGGAGCCATTGGCGTTGTACAGTTCAACCCAGTCGTTGTCGGCCACACCAATGTCAGCTGCATCACTTTCGGATAGCCATACCACAGGGCCTCCGCGATTTAGCGTCAGCATTAGCAGGTTGTCACTGTAAGTGGAGTGAATGCCCCACTTCTGGTGCGGCGTCAGGAAATTGAGAGCCTTCTCTGGGTTGCCGTTGGGCACGCTGAATGCACTGGCCACGGCTTTGGTGTCGATGGGAGGACGGTAAACCAGCAGGCTTTCACCAAAAGCTCGCATCCAGGGGTGGTCTTGGTAGAGTTGCTGGCGGCCAGTGAGGGTTCGCCAAGGGATCAGCTCGTGCACATTGGTGTAGCCTGCGGTGTAGGAGACGTGCTCATCCTCTAAACCTGACCAGGTAGGGCTGGAGATAATTTTACGCGGTTGCGCGACAATATCTCGGAAACGAATTTTTTCTTCTTCTTTAGGGCGCGCCAAGTGTGCGTGTTCTCGACCGGTAAATTCTGATAATGCCTGCCAGGCTTTTATGGCGACCTGGCCATTGGTTTCTGGTGCAAGAGAGAGGATGACTTCGGCGGCGTCAATGGCGGTTTCAATTTTTGGCCGCCCTTTGGCCGGGCCGTCCTGCTTGGTGTGATTGAGTTCGCCGAGGAACTGGATTTCCTTGTCGGTGTTCCAGGAGATGCCCTTGCCGCCATTGCCTAGTTTATCCAGTAACGGTCCCAAGGCGGTGAAACGCTCATAGGTTGCGGGGTAGTCCCGCTTGACTTCAACCAGTGAAGGCATGGTTTTGCCGGGGATCAGGTCACATTCGCCTTTTTTCCAGTCCTGTACGCAGCTTTGCGATAGTTCTGACGGGGCGTCGTGTTGTAGTGGCAGAGTGACCACGTCGGTTTCTTCCTCCAGATGACCGGGGCACAGTTGTGAAAAAGTGCGGGCGATACCTTTGTAAATTTCCCAGTCGCTGCGCGATTGCCAAGCCGGATCGGTGGCTGCGGTGAGTGGGTGAATAAAAGGGTGCATGTCTGAGGTGTTCAGGTCGTTTTTTTCGTACCAGGTGGCCGTAGGCAGAACAATGTCGGAATACAGGCAGGTGGTGGACATGCGGAAATCCAGCGTGGTGAATAGATCCACCTTGCCCTCCGGTGCCTGCTCGACCCAGTCCACCTCCATGGGCTTGTTGCCATCCATTTCGCCCAGGTCCTTGCCTTGAAGGCCATGGCGGGTGCCAAGTAAGTACTTGAGCATGTATTCGTGGCCTTTGCCGGAGCTGCCCAGAAGATTGGAGCGCCAGACGAACATGTTGCGTGGAAAGTTTTTTGGGTCATCCGGTTGTTCAGCGGCAAAACGCAGGTTGCCAGACTTGAGCTGTTCCACTACATAATCTGTAACGGGTTTTCCTGCCGCTTGTGCCTCCCGGGCAATCTGTAACGGGTTGCGCCCGAGTTGGGGGGCTGAAGGCAGCCAACCCATGCGTTCGGCGCGTACATTGAAATCCACCAGGCTGCCCTGGTAATCCTCTGGTTTGGCCAGCGGCGATAGCAGCTCGCTGACGTCCAACTTTTCGTAACGCCACTGGCTTGAATGATTATAGAAAAACGAGGTGCCGTTCATGTGTCGGGGCGGACGGGTCCAATCCAGGCCAAAGGCCAGAGGCAACCAGCCGGTTTGCGGACGCAGTTTTTCTTGGCCTACATAATGGGCCCAGCCGCCGCCGCTCTGACCAATACAGCCACACAGGATCAGCATGTTGATCAGCCCTCGGTAATTCATGTCCATGTGGTACCAGTGGTTCATGCCGGCACCGACAATGATCATGGAGCGGCCCCGAGTCTTGTCAGCGTTGTCGGCGAACTCCCGGGCAATCCGTGCTACTTGTTCAGCGGGGACCCCGGTAATTTGTTCTTGCCAAGCGGGGGTGTAAGGTTTGAGTTGGCGGTAATGGGTGGCACCGTCATCGTCTCCGAACCCTCGGTCGATGCCATAGTTTGCACACATCAGATCAAACACGGTGACTACCAGCGCCTGTCGCCCATCTGCTAGGGATAGTTGCTTGGCGGGCAGCGAGTGGTGGAGGATGTCGTCACCGGCCACGTGATTGAAATGTTCACGTGCGATGCCGCCGAAATAGGGGAACGCCACTTTGGCGATGTTGTCATGGTGATCGGCCAGAGTGAGTAGTGGCGTGATGCTATTGCCGGCGGCGTCTAGTGGTTCTAGGTTCCATTTTCCCTTTTCGCCCCAACGGAAACCAATGGAGCCTCGCGGAACCGCTGGGGCATCTCGGGCAGGGTCCCACACCACGGTTTTCCATTCCGGGTTGTTGTCCTGTCCGAGGGATGCGTCGAAATCACTGGCGCGGAGTTGACGACCGGGAACGTAGCTGCCGTCGTCACGGGGTTCCAGTTCCACCAGGAAGGGCATGTCGGTGTAGCGCCGTACATAGTCGGTGAAATATTCACTGGGATTGTTGAGATGGAATTCCTTGAGGATGACATGCCCCATCGCTAACCCCAGGGCGGCATCTGTGCCCTGCTTGGCGCTCAGCCATTCGTCACACAATTTGGAAACTTCGGCATAGTCGGGCGTGATGGCCACGGTCTTGGTGCCTTTGTAGCGTACTTCGGTGAAGAAGTGAGCATCCGGGGTCCGGGTTTGAGGTACGTTGGAGCCCCAGGCAATGATATAGCCACTGTTGTACCAGTCGGCGGATTCTGGCACATCGGTCTGTTCGCCCCAGGTTTGTGGGCTGGCGGGGGGGAGGTCGCAGTACCAGTCGTAGAAGGACAGGCAGACCCCGCCGATCAGTGACAGGTAGCGAGCCCCGGAAGCATAGGACACCATGGACATGGCTGGGATCGGAGAAAAACCGATGATCCGATCAGGTCCATATTGTTTGGCGGTATAAATGTTAGCCGCGGCAATGATACGGTTCATTTCGTCCCAGTCGCCGCGCACAAAACCGCCCATGCCGCGGGCTTGTTTGTATTGCTGCGCTTTGTCCGGGGTTTCCATGATGGAAGCCCATGCATCCACTGGATCGCAGTGTTCCTTAATGGCGTCGCGCCACAATTTCAGCAAGGTCTGTCGAATTAGGGGGTACTTTAGGCGATTGGCGCTGTATAGGTACCAAGAATAACTGGCCCCACGTGGACAGCCTCGGGGTTCATGATTAGGTAAGTCGGGGCGAGTACGGGGGTAATCCGTCTGCTGAGTTTCCCAGGTCACCAGGCCGTTTTTGACGTAGATTTTCCAGCTGCAGGATCCGGTACAGTTCACTCCATGGGTAGAGCGCACGATTTTGTCGTGCTGCCAGCGGCTTCGATAGCCGTCTTCCCAATGCCGGTCCTCGTCACGGGTCTCCCCGTGTTTGTCTGAAAAGTCGGTTGGTTTTTTTCCCAAGTACTTCAGACGATCGAGAAAGTGGCTCATGGATGTCTCCCTATGGATGTTGAATATCAGGCGCTCAACACGGAATCTCAGCCTTCTTGCGTGTGTAGTAGAACCAAGTAATACCCAGGCACAACACGTAAAAGAGAATGAAACCGTACAGCGCCACATTGGCATTACCGCTTAGACTCAGTGATGTGCCGAACGCCTTGGGGATGAAGAAGGCCCCGTAGGCGGCGATAGCCGAGGTGAAGCCTACGGTGGCCGCTGATTCACGCTCGATTTGAATACGCTGCTGGTCTTGCGGTAGCGAAGGCATGATGCGCGGGATCGAGGTGGAGAAAATGGTGGGGATCATTTGGAACGTGCTGGAGTTGCCTACCCCGGAAACGAAGAACAGCCACAGGAACATGAAAAAGAAACCCTGAAAACTTTCTTTTTGCAGGAAAAACAGCGTCCCGCTCACGCCAACGATCATGCCGATAAAGACCCATAATGTGACCTTGCCGCCGCCAAAGCGGTCGGCAACGCCGCCTGAAAACGCGCGGCTAAGGGCGCCAACCAGTGGGCCAAGAAAGGCATACTTGAGAGCATCGACTTCTGGGAACAGGTTGGCGCTGAGTAACGGGAAGCCGGCGGAAAAGCCGATAAAACTGCCAAACGTTCCGGTGTAGAGCACGCACATTAGCCAATTGTGCTTACGCTGGAAAATGGTGGCTTGGTCTTTAAACGAAGATTGCGCACTGGCGATATCGTTCATTCCAAACCAGGCGGCAATGGTTGCCAAGACAATGAAGGGGACCCAGACAAAGGCGGCGTTCTGCAACCATATGGCGTCGTTGCTAGCGGTAATTTGTGGGCCACCTGCCACGAAGCTGAATACCCCGGTGGTGATGATCAGGGGCACCACAAATTGCATCAGGCTGACCCCCAAGTTTCCTAGCCCAGCATTAAGGCCCATGGCCTTGCCTTTCTCATGCTTGGGATAGAAGAAAGAAATGTTGGCCATGCTGGAAGCAAAGTTGCCGCCACCAAAACCGCATAGCAGAGCCAGGATCAGCATGACCAGGTAAGAGGTGTTTGGGTTTTGCACTGCCACACCAATCCACAATGCCGGCAGCAGTAGTGACGCGGTGGAAAGAGCGGTCCAGCGCCGCCCGCCAAATATTGGCACCATAAAGCTGTAGAAGATTCGCAGAGTCGCCCCGGATAACCCGGGCAGAGCAGCGAGCCAGAACAGTTGGTTGGGGCTGTAGTCAAAGCCCACGCTGGGTAATTTGGCAACGACCACAGACCACACCATCCACACTGAAAATGCCAGTATCAGGCAAGGAATGGATATCCATAGGTTGCGCTGAGCAATACGCTTGCCTTGTTCTTCCCAGAAGGCGGGTTCTTCCGGACGCCAGTCATCCAGTACGAATGCTTTTGGGGTAGAGAGCTCGGGCAGGTCGCGGCTTTGTATATCTTCGCCCAGTTCTATTCTGTTGGCGCGCAGAATGGAGTAATGCATCCACAGTAGCGCAAAGGCCGAGACTAGGAACAGCAGCATGAAGCTGCTTTGCCAGATGCCAATGACATCGTTGAGCATGCCGAAGGTGAGGGGCAGCAGGAAGCCGCCGAGCCCGCCGACCATGCCCACCAGGCCGCCCACGGTACCCACATTGTTGGGGTAGTAGGCCGGGATGTGTTTGAACACTGCCGCTTTACCCAGGGACATGAAAAAGCCCAATACCATAGTTAGGGGAATAAAGCCGATCAGTCCCATGGCCATGGAGAAGCGTAATTTTCCGTTGACGCCATCAATGACGTAGTCGGTGGGTGGGTAGCTGAGCAGGAAGCAGCACAGCACTGACACGACTAGGGTCCAGTACATCACTTTTCGGGCCCCGTAGCGGTCGGACAGCCAGCCTCCGAGAATCCGGAATAGTGAGGCGGGAATGGTGTACAGGGCGGCCACAACACCTGCGACAGTAATGCTCAAGCCGTAGACTTCCACCAGATAGTGAGGCAGCCACAGCGCTAGAGCGACGAAACCACCAAACACAAAGAAGTAATAGAGGGAAAAGCGCCATACTCGTAGTTCGCCAAGCGGAGCAAATTGCTCTTTAAGAGAGACCGGGTTGGCAGCACGCTGCTGGCTTAGGGGGTCAGTGCGGGCGAACAGCAGAAAAAATATCCCGCTGGCGGCGATAACTACCGCGTAAAGCTGGGCGGTACCGGTCCAGCCCAAGGCCAGTAGCAGGGAGGGCGCGCACAGGCTAGTGATTGCCGAGCCCACATTGCCGGCCCCGAAGATGCCCAGCGCGGTACCTTGTTTCTCGGGGGGATACCAGGCGGAAGTGTAAGCCACCCCAACAATAAAGGAGCCACCGGCTAGGCCAACGCCCAGCGCACCGAGCAGTAGTAACCAGTAGGTGTTGGCCAGAGACAGCAGGAAGACAAAGACGCCAGTGAGCAGCATCAGCAGACTGAACACCTTGCGGCCGCCAAAACGATCGGTTAGGTAACCAAGAAATAATCGGCTGATGGAGCCGGTAAGCACTGGGGTTGCCATGAGCAGGCCCAGCTGGGTATCGGTGAGGTTCAGTTCATCCTTAATCTGTAACCCGAGTATGGACAGCATTGTCCATACTGCAAAACAGAGGGTGAACGCAAAGGTCGAGAAGACTAGCGCGCGGCGTTGCTCCGCACGTGCCATTCCTTCTGCAACCATAGGACCTCCCTGCCTCATGGTTGTATGACGGGGGCGGCTTGTTAACAAGCCTGTTTAGGATAGTTACAGCTGCAAAGGCGGGAGCGCAATAAGTGATCGATATAAACCCTGTATACGATACAAAACCTTGATCTGCGTCTATTCTCCTTCGTCAAAACGGCGAGAGAACAAGTCTTTCAGTTCGTCCATAGCCTGTTGTTCATCATCGCCCTCCACTCGAAAGGTGATGCGGCTTCCCTTGGCCGCCCCGAGCATGAGCAAGCCCATGATGCTTTTCGCGTCGATGGTCTGCGTTTTGTGCAGTACTAGGATGCTGCTGTTGTAGCGTGATGCCACGCTGACTACTTTGGCGGCAGCGCGGGCATGCAGGCCGAGTTTGTTGATTACATCGAGTTGTTTTTCAATCATCGGTCATCTTGTGGTCGGAGGAGGTGGCTGCTTGCTGGGTTAGAGTTCCCTATGGCGGACCTGAAGGACAATGCCTTCTGCGCGCAGATTTTTTGCCAGCTGTTCGGTGATGAAGACGGAGCGATGGCGGCCGCCGGTGCAACCGATCGCCACGGTGACATAGCTGCGGTCGCTGTTGGCAAAGGCCGGTAGCCAGCGCACAACGAAATCGCCAATATCTTTGAGCATGTCGTGACTGGCCTGGTGCTGGCTAAGAAACTCGATAATGCAGTCATCCTTGCCGGTGAAAGGACGCAGGTCTGCATGCCAGTGAGGATTGGGCAGCACTCGCACATCGAACACAAGGTCGGCATCGGTGGGCAGGCCATTCTTGAAGCCAAAGGATTCCAGTTGCAATGACAGTGTGGCTTCACGGCGAGCTACCCGTTCACGCATGAGATTGCGCAGGGTGTGGACGTCATGGTTGCTGCTGTCGATGACTAGGTCGGCACGTTGGCGGATGTTGGCCAGTAGCTCACGTTCATGGCCGATGGCGTCGGCCAGAGAGCGTTGATCGGTGCCCAGTGGGTGGCGGCGACGGGTAGCGCTGAAGCGAGTAAGAAGAGTGTGATCATCCGCATCTAAGTAGATGATTTCGCTGCGAACCTGCTGTTCATTAAGTGCGTGAAGAATGTTGTCGAAGGCCAGTAACTGGGCGGGGAGGTTGCGAGCATCAATACCAACGGCGACCCGCTCAATTGGGGGGTCGCCTTCACTGAGTTGTTTTGCCAGGGTGGGTAGCATGCCGACTGGCAAGTTGTCGACGCAGTAAAAGCCTTGATCTTCCAGTGCCTGCAGCGCGGTGGTTTTCCCTGAACCGGAGCGCCCACTGATAATGGTGAGTTTCATGGTTGCACCGCTCGCGGGTGGCTCGCAGTATATTGGAACGCAAGACCGATAGGTGAGGACGTGTTTTGGATGCGCGGCATAATGCGCGAGAGCCTGCTGTGTTGCTTCATGATGCCAATCGTAACTCTGCCTCAGATTCTATCGCCGCCTGGTAGAGCTGCTGGTTGTCAATGCTGCGTCGCAGTTCTGTACGGTAAGTCTCGTCGTTGAACAGGGAGGCCAGATGGCTGAGGGTTTTGAGATGTTGTTCCGGGTTGTCCTGGGGGACGAGTAATACAAACACCAAATCCACAGGCTGACCGTCAACGGCGTCGAAATCAATGGGGGTTTCTAGTTTTAACAACAGGCCTACAGCCTGTTGGCAATGTCCTAGTCGACAATGAGGAATGGCAATGCCTTCGCCAATGCCCGTGGAGCCCAGTTTTTCCCGGGCGACCAGAGCGTCGAAGACTTCCTGCTCATTAAGGCTGCCACAGCTGGCAGCTGCCAGCTGTGCAACCTGGTCAAGCAGTTGTTTCTTGCTGCTGGCCTGCACGCCGTGATGGGTGCGGGCCAGAGTCAGTAGTTCGCGAACTCGCATAATTGTCGCTTTGGGTTAGTGACCGTGCTTGTGGCTGACGGCTTTTTCTTTGTGTTTAAGAATCTGACGATCCAATTTGTCCGTCAGTTTATCGATCGCAGCATACATGTCATCTGCCTCAGCGGTGGCAAAGACATCGGCCCCGGAAATATGAATTGTGGACTCGGCTTTGTGGCTTTTGGGTTCCGGGGAAAGAATCACCTGGATGCTGGTAATTTGGTCGAAATGGCGCTCAAGGCGGGAAAATTTATCTCCCACATAAGTGCGCAAGGCATCGGTAATTTCCAGGTGATGACCGCTGATATTAATTTGCATGGCTGGCTCCTTTACCTGTTTGAGAAACCCGGGATAAAGACCTTGTTTATTCAGCCTTTCAGGCTGGCCTCGCAAGGTTTTCCCCGCGTTCCTGGGTCCGTTCTGGCGCTCTACACTAAACGTTTACGGGCGCTAGAAGACGGTATTCTCATCGCTTCTCTGTATTTGGCGACGGTCCGGCGCGCTACATTGATTCCCTGCTCATTGAGCAAGCTCGCCAGCTTGTTATCACTGAGTGGCTTGCGGGGATTCTCTGCAGCGACCAGTTTCTTAATAATGGCACGAATAGCAGTGGAGGAACACTCACCGCCGCCGTCGGTTCCCACATGACTGGAAAAGAAATATTTCAGCTCAAAGACGCCGCGTGGTGTCATCATGTATTTCTGATTGGTGACCCGGCTGATGGTTGACTCATGCATTTCAACAGCATCGGCAATATCCGCCAAAACCAGGGGTTTCATGGCTTCATCGCCATAATCGAAGAACCCTTGTTGCACGTCCACGATGCGGGTGGCCACCTTGAGCAAAGTGTCGTGGCGGCTTTGCAGGCTCTTGATGAACCATTTCGCTTCTTGAACGCAATTGCGCAAATATTGCCCGTCTTCACCGCTGGTGGTACGGGCAATGCTCGCGTATTGCTGTTGCAGGTTGACCCGCGGAAGGACGTCGTCGTTTAGGCTCACCTGCCAGCGACCTTGATGTTGGCGGACGATCACGTCAGGAACGGCGTAGTCCACTTGAGGTTCGCCAATTTGCTCACCGGGGGCTGGGTCCAGGGTGCGCAGTAGGGATAAAGCCTCTAGAAGGACCTCTTCAGAGAGTTGAAGGGTGCGGCGCAGTGCGGTGTAATCGTGCTTTTCTAGTAGGTTCAGATGTTCCAGTAGGGCAGAGGCTTCGTCGCGCAATGGGGTGTCCGCTGGCAGTTGGCGCAGCTGGACGCCGAGGCAGTCAGCTAGGTTGACGCTGGCGACGCCCACCGGGTCGAACTGTTGCAACCGGTGCTGCACGGCAAGCACTTCATCGTGCTCCAGTTCGTCTCCTTCGGTGAGTAGGTCTGGCTGGGCATTCACCATGTCGACGATATCGCTTAGGGGGGCAGTGATGTAACCACGGTCGTCCAGGGACTCGATAATCGTTATGGCGATTATCCGGTCTACATCGCTCATGGGGGTGAGGTTTAGCTGCCAGAGCAAGTGGTCCTGTAAGTTGCCGGAAACGGCGTGTCGTTGCTGCCATTCGTCGGCATCGTCGGGGAGTGCGGCGCTGTTGCTGGTGCTCTGGCCGGAATAGACGTCATCCCATTCGGTTTCCACCTCGGGCTCGTCTTGTATCAGTTCTTCTAGGGCGTTATCACGGTCGGTGTCGAGCTCTTCATCCTGACGTTCTTCGTCATGCTCGGGGAGGGCATCGTCACCGAAATCGTCTGCCAATTCCAGCAGGGGGTTGCTCTCTACTGCTTGCTGGATTTCCTGGCGCAGGTCTAAAGTGGATAGCTGCAAGAGGCGAATGGCCTGCTGCAGCTGCGGTGTCATGGTGAGCTGCTGGCCAATTTGTAATTGTAGTGTGGGCTTCATACTGCTCAGTATTCTGCTAGTCCCCAAAAAACCCAGGATAGCAGTCTATCTACACGCTAAGCAATATTTGTGCCAGGTGAAACTGTGTGCTAGGGATGACCGCAAGTCACAATAGAAGAGAGGATTTGCGGCGGACCTTATAGTCTGAAATCGGCGCCCAGATAGACGTCTCGCACTTGTTGGTTGGCAAGGATAATATCCGCGTCACCGGAGGCGATGATGTGGCCAGCGCTGACGATATAAGCGGTGTCACAGATATCCAGGGTCTCGCGTACATTGTGGTCGGTGATTAAGACGCCGATGCCGCGTTCTTTGAGGTGGCGAATGATGCCTTTGATGTCGTTAACCGAGATGGGGTCAACGCCAGCAAAAGGTTCGTCCAGCAGAATGAAGTCAGGGTCTGTGGCCAAGCCTCGGGCGATTTCCGCGCGGCGGCGCTCGCCGCCGGACAGGCTCATCCCCAGCGAATCGCGGATGTGCCCGATGTGGAATTCCTTGAGCAGGCCTTCCATGCGCTCGTGGCGTTCTGCTTTGCTAAGCTCCTTGCGGGTTTCTAGGATGGCCATGATGTTCTCTTCCACCGTTAGACGGCGAAAGATACTGGCTTCTTGAGGCAGGTAGCCAATCCCCCGCTGGGCGCGACCGTGCATAGGCAGGTGGGTAATGTCCGTGTCGTTGATTTCAATGCGACCGGCATCGGCCTCCACTAGCCCAACAATCATGTAGAAGCAGGTGGTTTTGCCGGCCCCATTGGGCCCCAGTAGCCCGACAATTTGGCCGGCTTCTACATCCAGGGAAACGTCTTCGATAACCCGGCGACCCTTGTAGCTTTTTGCTAGGTGATGGGCGCGTAAATGGCTCATGGTGTGTTGGGCTCCGCCTTAGGTGATGCGCTGTCGCTGCCTTCACTTTGGGTGTCGTTTGGGTTGCTGTTATTCGCTTCAATATTCGCGTCGACAGGGGCATTGGTTGTCTGGTTTTCGGCGGGGATTACCAGCCGCACCCGTTGGTCACCTTCACTGCTGGCGTCCACTCGCTTGGAGTCTAGGCTGTATTCTACCTTGGCGCCCTCGAAAGTGTTGCCCTGGTGTTCGATGTAGGCATCGCCGGTCAGGACCAAGGTGCGAGCTTTAATATTGTAAACCAGATTTTCAGCGTGGGCGTTAAGGCCTTCACCCTCTTCCATGCGCACCGGGGTGCCGGTAGCTTCCACCCGAACCAGCTCGCTATTTTGGGTGAACATGCGCATTTCATCGGCAAACAGTTTGCGCTTGCCTTGAATCAGTTCCACGTTGCCGCTGTACACGCCGCTGCCGGCACTCTGCTCGAAACGACCGTTGTCTGCCGTGACCTGGATCGTGCCTTCCATGGGGGCGGCCTGAACGCCCAAGGGGAAAGCTATAAGCAATGCCAGTACGGCGAGATTGCAGGTGCTATGAAGCCGGTGCTTCAAATTCACTCTTTACTCCTTGTTTTAGTTCCAGAACGCCCTTGTTGAGATCTGCTTCCAGGGCGCCAGCACGGGTCTGGCCGGAGTCAAACCGCATTTCTACGTCGCCGGGGGTGGTGGCGATGTTAGTGTCGCTGTTGAAATGCAGTTCTTCTGTATTCACGGTCATTTTCTGGATCGGATTATTCACATTGACCTTGCCAAGAAAAGAGATCAGGTCGCCGTCTTCTTGCACGATGCCTTGCTCGCTAGTGATGGTCCAGCTGCCTTTGTCGTTGGCCATGATCAGTACTGGGGCTTGCATCTTGGTGAGCGGATTGTGGTCGAACTGCACTAAACTGTCCGCAGTTAAGTGGTACTGCAGGCTACCATCTTTTTCGCTGAAGGCTCGCGCGCTAACCTGGTCAGCAATGATTGCCGGTGCCATAGCCACCGCATTGTCTTGGCCAGGCAGAGCGCTGTCCCACTCGTGCAGGGTCATCAGCATCACCAGCCCCAGCAGCAGAATGCCGGTGGCACTTAATAGCCCCTGACGTTTCATGCCGGGCTCCGCAGGGCAAGAATGGCGTCACAGATTTCCCGTACCGCACCCTCTCCACCGCGACGGACAGTGATGTGATTTGCCGCATTTTTGGCGCAGTCGTGGGCGTTGTTTGGGGCAAAACTCAGTTGCGCCCAGAGCAAGGCACTAACGTCAGGTTCGTCGTCACCAGCGTAGCCGGTTTCACTGGCGCGCATGTTCAGCGAGTCAGCCAGAGCTTCCAAGGCGACGCCCTTGTCTTCGCGGCCTTGAATAACATGCTTGATGCCCAGGTCCGCTGCGCGTTTGGCCACCATGGGCGAGTTGCGCCCGGTAATGATAGCTAGGGTGACGCCGCTGGCCGCCAGCTTTTTCAGGCCGTGGCCATCCAGGGTATTGAAAACTTTCAGCTCTTCGCCGTTGGGGCCAAACAGCAGACGGCCATCGGTCATCACACCATCCACGTCAAACGCCATCAAGCGCAAGTTCTGGACATCTATAGGGGGCAGTTGCATGGCCATTTACACTACTCCCGCGCGCAGTAGGTCTTGCATGTTGAAAGCGCCGAGCGGTTTGCCATCACTGTCACAAACCATTAAGCCGTTAATCTTGCGGTTTTCCATGATTTGTAAAGCTTCAGCGGCTAGATGACCTTGGGCAATGGTGATTGGATCAGAAACCATAACCTCGGCAATGGTGGCTTTTCGAATATCGATGTCCCGGTCGAGGATGCGGCGCAAGTCACCATCAGTAAAAATGCCGGCTAGAGTGCCGTCTGTGTGGGTGATGGCGGTCATCCCCAGGCCTTTATGGGTCATTTCCAGTAGGGCTTCGCTAAGCGAGGTGGTAGTGCTGACCACGGGAAGCTGCTCACCAGTGTGCATGATGTCATCCACTTTCAATAGCAGGCGCCGGCCTAGGCTGCCTCCGGGATGGCTGAGGGCAAAGTCTTCCGGTGTGAAGCCGCGGGCTTCTAACAGGGCAATAGCCAAGGCATCGCCCATGGCCAGCGCGGCGGTGGTCGAAGAAGTCGGTGCCAGATTATGGGGGCAGGCCTCTTCCGCTACGGCCACGGTCAGATGTACATCTGACAGTTGCGCTAATGCAGATTGTGGGCGCCCGGTCATGCCGACCAAGGCGGTGCCCTTACGTTTGATGACCGGTAATATGGCCAGCACTTCGGCGGTTTCGCCGGAGTTGGACAGTGCCAGTACCACGTCGTCAGCGGTAATCATGCCCAAATCACCATGGGAGGCTTCGCCAGGGTGAACAAAAAAAGAGGGGGTGCCGGTGCTGGCAAGGGTGGCGGCTAGCTTGCTGCCTACGTGCCCGCTTTTGCCCATGCCGGTGACGATGACGCGGCCTTTGGCGTTCAGCATCAGGTCGCAGGCGGCGCAAAAGCTGGTGTCCAGGCTGTCTTTCAGAGCATCCACGGCCCGGGCTTCGATTTCTAGTACCCGTTGGCCAACGCTGATGTGGTTGTGGCTCATGCGCTCTCCTTGATATTGGCGGCGATTATACACGTGTTGTGGCCTCCACGTTGACCCGTAATCGGTAACTCGATCGCGTTGAAGGGAACCGCCTTGCACTCTGTGACTCCAATAAAAGCACTGAGGTTCAGTGTGTTGCGGTTGTTGATCACTGGACAGCAGGTAAAGAACACCGTAAAACCGCCGAAGACTAAATAGGGAGTAATCTATGCATTTACAATGGTATATGGCCGCCTGGCTTCGCGTCGGGTTGGTGGTCATGCTGACCGCAATGGCAGCACTGGTCCAGGCCCAGAGTGATCCTCGCCAGGTGGTGGCGGATGCAGTGGAGCGCATGACGTCTCGTGTTGAGGCGGAGCGAGAGACGTTGAAAGCCGATCCGGATAGGGCCAAAGAGCTGGTGCGTGAAGAGCTGGCGGATCTGGTGGATTTCAAGCGCATCACCCGCATGGTCATGGGCGATTACTTTGGGCCGTCTAGCAAGGAGCAGAAATACCGGTTTTTGGATGTCTTCAAAAACAGCTTAATCAACACCTATGCGTCCGGCATTACCCTGTATGACGGACAGAAAATCGACATCTTGCCAATGCAGGATGGCGATCGTAAAGGCGATTACGCCCGAGTGCGCATGGAAGTGAAGACTAACTCCGGCCAGGTGGTGCCCATCTACTACACCCTATTCTTGCGTGATGATCAGTGGAGGGTAATCAATGTGTACGTGAATGGTCTGGATCTGCGAGACACTTTCAAAAGCCAGTTCGCCCAAGGCATGCAACAGTACAATGATATCGACAAAGTGGTCGATAACTGGTCTGCGGATGCCAAAATTGATGCGGGCCTAAAAGAAGAAGGCTAGCAGGGTAAATAATCTTGCTGCGCTGGGGCCGTGGATGGTGTTGGGGACGGTGCCGCCGTGGTAAGGGGCAACGCGCTCGCGTATTATTGCGCCCTTGATAACAATTTTGATGGAGCGGCCCCGGGCCGCTCCAATGCTGTTTGGGCCTGGCGAAGGCCCTGATGAGGAGTAAAGATGAATCCGGAAGACGTAATCACGCTGGTAGAAGCTGGTTTTGAGAGTGCCGACGTGGCAGTGGAAGGCGGCGGTGACCGGTTCCAGATTCGCGTGGTGTCGGAGGCCTTTAGTGGCTTGATGCCGGTAAAGCGGCAGCAGATGGTGTATGCCACCATCGACGAGCAGATTAAAAGTAACACTATCCATGCCGTGCAGATCATTACTTTTACTCCGGCGGAGTGGGAAAAAGCCCAGAATCAGGGCCTGTCCTGACCCCGGCCTTTGGCTGAACGGGTTGGAAGAAAGAAACCATTAGAGACAGTTCATGGATAAATTGATCATCACCGGTGGCCAGCGGTTGGACGGCGACATTCGCATTTCTGGGGCCAAGAATGCGGCGCTGCCGATTCTGGCAGCCACTTTGTTGGCTGACGAGCCGGTAACGGTGGGCAACCTGCCGCATTTGCAGGACGTGACCACCCTGATCGAATTGTTGGGCCGGATGGGTGTCCATGTGGTGATCGATGACCGCATGAACGTGGAAGTGAACGCCACCACCATCAAGGAATTGACGGCCCCCTATGAGCTGGTGAAAACCATGCGTGCCTCGATTCTGGTGCTGGGTCCCATGGTTGCGCATTTTGGTAAAGCATCGGTATCGCTGCCCGGCGGTTGTGCTATTGGCTCGCGGCCGGTGGATATTCACCTGCGTGGCTTGGAGGCCATGGGCGCGGATATCGAGGTGACTAACGGTTATGTGAATGCTTCTGTGGATGGCCGGCTCAAAGGAGCACGCATCGTCATGGATGTGGTCACCGTAACTGGTACCGAAAACTTGATGATGGCCGCGGCGCTGGCCGAAGGGACTACCTATCTTGAAAACGCAGCCCGTGAGCCTGAAGTGGTGGATCTGGCCGATTTCATCAATGCCATGGGCGGCAAGATCAGCGGTGCCGGCACCGATACCATTACCATCGAAGGGGTGGAACGCCTGACCGGATGTCATCATCAGGTGATTGCCGATCGCATCGAAACCGGTACCTACCTGATTGCCGCGGCCATTACTGGTGGGCGCATTAAGACTAAAGACACGGTGCCGGGTACCCTTGATGCCGTACTGCAGAAACTGGAAGAAGCTGGTGCGAAGATTACTACCGGTGACGATTGGATTGAGCTGGATATGCAAGGCCGTCGCCCGAAGGCGGTGTCGTTGCGCACAGCCCCATACCCGGCCATGCCCACTGACATGCAGGCCCAGTTCATGGCCCTGAATCTAGTGGCCGAAGGCACCGGTACTATTGTTGAAACCATTTTTGAAAATCGTTTTATGCACGTGCAGGAAATGAACCGCATGGGCGCGGATATCGAGGTGCAAGGCAATACGGCTATTTGCCGTGGCGTGGAGCAACTCACTGGAGCACCGGTGATGGCCACGGATTTGCGCGCCTCTGCTTCACTGGTTATTGCGGCATTGGCCGCGTCCGGTGAAACCACCGTGGACCGTATTTACCATATTGATCGCGGTTATGAGTGTATCGAAGAGAAACTGCAATCGCTGGGCGCGATCATCCGTCGCGTACCACGCTGACCGGATCGGGACCTGTGATGAGTAAGCCATTGACCATCGCCCTTTCTAAAGGGCGCATTCTCAAGGAAACCCTGCCGCTGCTGAAAGCCGCAGGCATTGAGCTGCTGGAAGACCCGGCAGCGTCGCGCAAGCTGATTTTTGACACCACCCGAGACGATGTAAAAATTATCATCATTCGCGCCACGGACGTCCCCCCCTATGTGCAGCATGGTGCGGCGGATATTGGTGTGGCCGGAAAAGACGTGCTCATGGAGCATGGCGGTGACGGGGTGTTTGAGCCAGTGGATCTGGATATTGCTCGCTGCAAATTGATGGTGGCAGCTATGAAGGATGCTCCGGAAACCGGTAGCCGGCTGCGCGTAGCCACTAAATTTGTAAACGTGGCCAAAGCCTACTACGCCCAGCAGGGCAAGCAGGCGGAAGTGATTAAGCTATACGGCGCGATGGAACTGGCCCCGTTAGTGGGGCTGGCGGACCGCATTGTGGATATCGTTGATACCGGCAACACGTTGCGTGCTAATGGGCTAGAACCCACAGAGCTAATTGCCCATATTTCTACCCGGGTGATTGTTAATCGCGCCAGCATGAAAACTCGCCATAGTGATATCCAAACGATTTTGGACAAGCTGGTAGAGGCGGTAGCCTCTCGCAAGGCAGGTTAAAGGCCTTTCATCATAGATCGCATAGCGTAAACAGCTAAAAATATACCTGTTTGATGTGATGTTGAGCGAGAGGTTTTGCTTATCTTTGCGATAGAAAAAGCGTCGCTTTTTTTCCGTGAACCCTGAGCCCTCTGTGGTAAAAATAGATTCTGACTTTTAAAACGGTGCCAACCATGGAAACCACCTGGCTTAACGCCCAAGATGCGGATTTCGATGCCAAGCTCGCCGCGCTAACCGCCTGGTCGGAAGAGCGTGACGAAGAGGTGGCGCATCGTGTGCGCGGCATCCTCAAGGGTGTGGCCCAGCGTGGCGACGTGGCACTGGTGGAGTACACCAACCGCTTTGACCGTCGTGATGTGTCGGCCATGGATGAGCTGGTAGTGGATCAGGCTCAGTTGCAGGCCGCGCTGGCGCGTATTCCCGCTGAACAACGCGAAGCCCTGGAGGCGGCCGCTGATCGTGTGCGTCGCTACCATGAAAAGCAGAAACAGGATTCCTGGCACTACCGGGAAGCGGACGGCACCTTGCTGGGCCAGCAGGTGACGCCTTTGGATCGGGCCGGTATTTATGTGCCCGGCGGTAAAGCCGCGTACCCCAGCTCAGTATTAATGAATGCGCTACCGGCAAAGGTGGCGGGTGTCGGCGAGATCATAATGGTATCGCCTGCCCCAGAGGGCATCATCAATGACATGGTGCTGGCGGCGGCGGCTATTGCGGGTGTCGACAAGCTCTTTACTCTGGGCGGCGGGCAAGCGGTGGCCGCTTTGGCCTACGGTACAGAGACGGTGCCGGCGGTGGATAAAATTGTCGGCCCCGGCAATATCTATGTGGCCGAAGCCAAACGGCAGGTGTTTGGCAAAGTAGGCATCGACATGATTGCCGGCCCTTCGGAAATTTTGGTGGTCTGTGACGGCAAGACCAACCCGGACTGGATTGCCATGGATCTGTTTTCTCAGGCTGAGCATGATGAGGAAGCTCAGGCCATTTTGGTGTCACCGGACGCCGATTTTTTGAAGCAGGTTGCGCAGTCCATGGAAACCTTGGCCGCGACTCTGGAGCGGGAAACCATTATTCGCACGTCCATGAAGCACCGGGGGGCGTTGATTCAGGTGAAGGATCTGGATCAGGCCATCGAAATCGCCAACCGCATTGCTTCTGAGCATCTGGAATTATCCATTGATGACGCGGAGCAATGGGCGAAAAAAGTTCGCCATGCCGGTGCGATTTTTCTGGGTCGCCACACTCCCGAAGCGTTGGGTGATTACTGCGCCGGGCCGAACCACGTGCTGCCTACGAGTGCCACCGCCCGCTTTTCTTCGCCATTGGGTGTGTACGATTTTCAGAAACGCAGTTCGCTGATTGGCTGCTCCCCGGAAGGGGCTAGCAGTCTTGCAAAAATTGCCTCTCCGCTTGCCCGTGGCGAAAGCCTCACGGCCCATGCCCGCAGTGCGGAATATAGAATCAAGAAACGCTAACACGCCTCACGCATCACGTTTCCACGGGTGATGCGTGTTGCCTGATGCATGCAGGCGGAATACGTATGAGTAAATATTGGAGCGACTTCGTTCACCATTTGGAGCCTTACGTTCCCGGCGAGCAGCCGAAGATGGACAAGTTAGTGAAGTTAAATACCAACGAGCACCCGCTGGGTCCGTCGCCGAAGGTAATCGAGGCGATTCGGGGCGAAGTGGACGATCGGCTGCGGCTGTATCCGGACCCGGATAGCAGCCAGCTGAAGCAGGCCATCGCCGACTATTATTCCGGCCTGGGCTATGGGATAAAGCGTTCTCAGGTGTTCGTTGGCAATGGCTCCGACGAAGTGCTGGCGCATTTGTTCATGGGCTTTTTCAAACAGCATCAGCCGCTACTTTTCCCAGATATCACCTATAGTTTCTACAAGGTCTATTGCGGCCTGTATCAAATCGACTATCAGCCTGTGCCGCTCGATGATGCTCTGGGTATTGCGGTGGACGATTATCTAGAAGGCGACAAGCCACGCGCAAATGGTGGCATCATCTTCCCTAACCCTAATGCGCCCACCGGTAAGCTGTTGCCGCTGAGTGAAATTGAGCGTTTGTTGCAGGCGAATACGCAAACCCTGGTGGTTATCGATGAGGCCTATATCGACTTTGCCGGCCCCCAAGGGCAGGGCGGCGCTACGGCCATCGCTTTGGTAAACCGCTACCCGAACCTGTTGGTGACTCAGACTTTGTCAAAATCCCGCTCTCTGGCGGGTTTGCGTATCGGCTTGGCGATTGGTGATGGCGCGCTGATTGATGGGCTAAATCGGATTAAAGACAGCTTCAATTCCTATCCGTTGGATCGTCTGGCCATTGCCGCTGGCGTGGCCGCGTTTAAAGATCAGGAGTGGTTCGAAAAAGGCTGTGAGCAAGTAATCATGCAGCGCGAGTGGCTCAACGAGCAGCTCGGGCAGCGAGGTTTTGAGAGCTTGCCGTCGGCGGCCAACTTTCTTTTCACTCGCCACGAGCAGCATAGTGGGCTCTCTCTGGCCCAGGGTTTGCGCGAGCAAGGCATTATTGTGCGTCATTTTGGCAAGCCTGAGCGTATCGCTGACTACCTGAGAATCACTATTGGCACGCCTGAGCAAAATCAGGCGTTGATTGTGGCTTTAGATGGGTTGATTTCAAAGTGGAAAAACGCCGGGTAATTTTTTGCTGAAATTACATAAAGAGGCCGTGCCCAAACTTTGGGCGCGGCCTCTTTATGTAAAGGAGTAACATTGCAGCTTACTCGCTTTTGAGCTTTTAGCAGGGAAGACGCCTCAACCCCGGTCGCTTAGGCTGGCAGAGTCTCGCCTGCTTGAACCTTTCCCCTTACCTGCGGTACTAACAGGTATTCGCCCAACGGTAAGGCTCCTAAAAATGAAACGTGTGTTACTGCTTACTTGCGCCCTGATTCCGCTTTCTCTTTTCGCTGCCGACTTTGCGGTCACCGCGCCGGTGAATAAGGCCGTGTTGTTTCCTGCTCAGGCGCATCTTACTCGCACTTTTAGTCAGGCCTTGCCCGCCGGTGAGCACCAGTTGGTGGTGAAGGGGTTGCCTGAGTTGGATCTGGATAGTCTGCAAGTGGCGGTTAACGGCGCTGAGTTGCTGGCAATCCGGCAAGGGTTTGCCGTTGGGGACGTGGATGTATCAGCTCACCGGGCTGAGTTGGAGGCGGCAATTCGCAAGCTGGAGCAGGCCATGGCCGAAGCCAAGGCAGCCGATGATCTTGATCAACAGCAAATCAATCACCTTCAATCCCTGATGGGCCAGGCACCTCAAGGACAGGCCGTGTTTGCCCAGGTGCCGGTAGAAAAATGGGCCAGCGCCTGGGAGTCCATTGGCAAAGCGGTGACGCAACGGCAAACAGCTATCAACCAGCGGGCGGAGATTCGGCATGGGCAGCAGCAGGAGTTGGATGCCCTTCGTCAGGAGCGTCAGCTGCTGGGCCAGGGGCAGACTCGTAGCCGCCAGTTGATACTGACCGTGGCGGCTCCTAACAAGTCCACCGCGCAGGTGGAACTTGCCTATTTTACTGGCCAGGCCGGTTGGCAGAATCAGTTGCGTGTAGATCTGGATAGCGGCAACGAGACCGTAGCGGTGACCGGCATTGCCCAGATTCACAACCGTACCGGTGAGGACTGGCAGAATGTCAGTGCCACCCTAGGGTTAGTGCCCGCCGGTTATCGCCCCCTCCCGGATCTGCACCCTTGGCTGGTACGCCTGGCGACACCACAGCCGGCGATGCGTAAGTCATCGTTGCATTCCGTAATGGCGGAATCTGCGGCCTATGAGACAGATATGGCTCAGCGTATCCAGGCGATGCCCGTGGCAGCGCCTGTGGCGCACGGTTTTGATATGCGTGTACCGCTTTCAGCGCCGCTCAATCTGGCCAGTGGTGACGCTACCGCGCGGCTTCCTTATCAGCAGGCGGCGCTGCCGGTAACTTTGACCCGCGAAAGTTACTTATGGCAGCAGCCGGCAGTGTTACTGGTGGGGGAGTGGCAGAACTCCAGCCCGCTGCCCTGGTTGCCCGGTCACGTTACCCTGTTGCGTGATGGCCAACGCTTGGCCCGTTATTACCGCGGCAACAGTATTAAGCAGGGCGAGCACGTGAAGATGAGTTTCGGTGATGATCCGCGCTTGCAGATTGCGGTGGTGCGCGAACCCTCACAGCAAGGAGAGGTGGGCTTGATCAATAAAGAAAGCACGCTCTCTGCGTTGAAGAATATTACTCTGTCGTCCCATTACGATAAGGCCGTGACGGTGAATTTGTTGGATCGACTTCCGGTCGCCGGAAACGACAATATTACTATCACAGCCAAGGGCAAGGCCGCAGATGCCAAGGATGTGAGTGGCGTGAAAGGACTGCAACGATGGCAGTTCACCTTGCCCGCCGGGGGCGAAGAAAGCCTCAAACAAGGTTTCGAAATTCGCTACCCTGAAGATGCAATTCTGAGCGGTGTAGAGGGCTTGTGAGGAAAGTTCAACGTTGAAAAATGAAACGGATAAGGGTGTAGAGGCTACGTTTTAAGCCAGCAGACCGCGCCCAACGTTAAAAAGTTTGAGCGCGGCCTGCTGGCGTTACCTGTTGGCACTAAACGAACAGGCTATGTCTATGCGCATTTCAGCCTTCAACTCTTTAATCGGTTTCCGCTGGTGGGCGGGTACCAATGACCACGTCTACGGATACCGGCTGACGGTTACGGATAACCTCTAGCGTCACCTTGTCATCAGGCTTCATACCCGCGATCCGATTCATCGCTTCATAGCCATCGGCCATGATGTCACCGTTGATACCCACTAGCACATCACCGGGCTGCAAGCCGCCTTTATGGGCAGGGCTATCGACTACCACCTCGGTTACTACGCCTCCGCGCACGTCTTCCACGCCAAAGCTTTCAGCTAGCGAGGGCGTCATATCCTGCACGGTGACGCCCAAGTAACCGCGAATCACTCGGCCGTGGTCAATCAAATCGTCCATCACTTCTCTGGCAATGGATGCAGGGGTGGCAAAGCCGATGCCCTGCCAGCTACCGTCGGCGGAGAGGATGGCGGTATTGATACCGATCAAATGGCCGCGGGTATCGATCAGTGCACCGCCGGAGTTGCCTCGGTTAATGGCCGCGTCGGTCTGGATAAAGTTTTCGAAGGTGGCGATCCCCAAATGGCTGCGGCCGGTGGCGCTGACAATGCCCATGGAGACGGTCTGGCCCACGCCCAGCGGGTTGCCGATGGCCAGTACCACGTCGCCGACCTGTACCGGGCCATTGCCGTTGAGTTCCACTTCGGGCAAGTTTTCCAAAGCAATATGCAGCAGTGCCAGGTCCGTTTCCGAGTCTGTGCCCACCACCCGGGCAGGAGCATCACGGCCATCGCGCAAGGCCACCAGAATTTCATCGGCATCGCGTATCACATGATAACTGGTCAGCACATAGCCGCTATCATCGACAATCACCCCTGAGCCTAGGCTGCTCAGGGCGCGTTCGCGGCGGGGCTGTTCCATGAATCGATTGAACAGGGGGTCTTTGGCCACCTCTTCATTGGTAATAATCTGGGTGGTATAGATGTTCACCACTGCTGGGGCCGCATGGTTCACCGCACCAGCGTAGCTGGCCACGCCGGTGTCATGCTGTGCCGGTGCGGCGTTTGGGCCCCACTGGTACCACCAGAGGGCGACAAGGCCGACGGCTAGGCCGGTGAGCACCGGGCCGGCCAGAAAACGAAGCAGTTTGATCACCGGTAATGCCCTCGTTATGCGGTTCCCCTTTTCGTGAGTAGCCTGGTGAAGGGCCTCTGCGAGACAAGTGTGGGGTCAGATAGGTAAACTGCGCGCAATAGTAGAACCTGTGAAGGGCGATTGCTACCACCCGCTGACTGCTACAAACGGCCGCACGCCCCCTATTGCTATGCTCTCGACAGCACATAGTCATAGATTAGCTTACACCGTGCAGCCGATGATCGGGTTGGCGCGGTGATCGACGATCACGGGTTCTGTGACCATATTTATACTTTCCGACCTTCCGGTAGGTGCCATGCTCAAGCGCGATTACATGTTGTCTCTGCTCGACCAGGAACTGGCGGTGGACTGTTTTCAGGATTACTGCCCTAATGGTTTGCAGGTGGAGGGCCGCGAGCAGATCCACCGTGTGGTATCCGGGGTGACGGCCTGCCAAGCACTCATTGATGCTGCCATAGTAGAAGAAGCGGATGCGATTCTGGTGCATCATGGCTATTTCTGGAAAGGGGAAAGCCAGCAGATTCGAGGCATGAAGAAACAGCGGCTGCAAACCCTGCTACGGCATGATATCAACGTGTTTGCGTACCATTTGCCATTGGATGCCCATCCGACGCTGGGTAACAATGCGCAGCTGGCTCGACGGTTGGGTCTGACCACCGAGGGAGGGCTCGATGACTCTCCTCGACCTATCGGCAATGTGGGGCGGTTGGATAGCCCTATGAGCGCGTCGGAATTCGCGGCCCATGTGGAAGCGGTGCTGGGGCGTACACCACTGCATATTGGTGATCCTGGGGATGAAATTGAAACCATCGGCTGGTGCACTGGCGGAGCCCAGGGGTTTATCGAAAAGGCTCAGAGCAAGGGCGTGGATGCTTACCTGAGTGGCGAAATTTCAGAACCGACCACCCATTTTGCCCGGGAAACCGGGATGCACTATTTTGCCTGTGGTCACCATGCCACCGAGCGTTATGGCGCCATGGCGCTAGGGCAGTGGCTTAGTGATCATTATGGTATCGAGCATACCTTTATTGATATCGATAACCCGGCTTGAACCGGGAGTAGTACGAGGGTTTCCTGTCTGATGAAAGTCACTGTGATTTATAACCCGGCTGCCGGCGGCGGAAGGGAAGCGCTGCTTTACCGATTTGTGGCTGAACTGGAGCGCCTGGGCGCGACGGTGTGCCAGTACCATACCAAAGGCCCCCACGATGCTACTGATTATCTCAAGGGGCTGGCAGACCAGGGCGATTGCGTGGTGGCCGTGGGCGGCGATGGTACCACCAATGAAGTGCTCAATGGGCTAGCCGCCGGCGTCGCGCTGGGCGTTTTCGCTACCGGTACAGCCAATGTGCTGGGCAAGGAGCTGGAACTGCCGAAAAAGCCGGAACAGGCCGCTCAGGTGGTGGTGCAGGGTAAAAGTGTATCGGTGACGCCGGCGCGTTTGAACGGCCGACGGTTTCTCATGATGTGCGGGGTCGGCTACGATGCCTGGGTGGTAAACGGAGTGAACCTAGGCATTAAAGAACGCTTCGGCAAGCTGGCCTATGTGCAATCCATGCTTGGCCAGATTGGCCGTTACGGCCAGAGTCACTACCGGGTGGAAGTAGATGGTCGGCCGCTGGATTGTTTCTCGGCCATCATTACCAACGGCCGCCACTATGGCGGCAGTTTCGTGTTGAGCCGCGAAGCCAATATTCTGCGCCCGCAGGTCCAAGTGCTGTTATTTCAGAAGCAGGGAGTACGGTTCTTGTTACGCTGCCTGATCGCCTTGTTATTCGGGCGTATGGAGCGGGTGGATGGCGTGGCCAGCCTGCGTGCCCAGCGGGTGCATATCCGTTGCGAAAACCAGAATGAGCCAATCCAGGCAGACGGTGACCCGGCGGGCAGCTTGCCTGCAGAGATTGAAGTGGAAAGCGCGCCGGTGCGAATGCGGGTGCCAGCCCTATTTGATTCATAAGGCTTTGCTATACGTCTTGAAGGGAAAGTGTGAAGCGTGGGGTGTTGGCGATTACTACGGTCCGCTCGACGCTTATTACGTTTTCGACAAGATTGCTGACGACGCGTTGATCACCCAGCCGCTGAAGAACGACTGAACCTTCTGGTGCAACAAGTGCGGCACCATAGCCTCCATGCGTACCTGCCCGCACGAAGCGGCAGACTGTGTGCTGATGTCCGGTACAAGCTGGGTAAGCCGCTCAATGATGGTGATGTGGCGGTATTACGTCGGCTTACAGGGCTTTGAGAAAGTAAAATTGGAACGGACCGATTATTCAGCCATGAGCCAGGGCTCTCAGCCAGGTAGTATTTGGTGGAATCTAACAAAAAGCCCGCTGATGCGGGCTTTTTGTGTCTGCTGGTTGGCGTTGTTATGGCAACGTTGCCGGAATCAGCCAGGTGTCTTGTTGCTGGTGGTGTCGGTATCTTGCGTGTCGCCGTCGGCATAATCCCGGGGCGGCTGCACCACTATGTCTGGTAACGGGTTGTCTGCTACATCTACGGGAGCAAAAGGGCCCGTGGGTTTCTGTTGCAGGCCAAAGTCTTCTGATAGCGTCCCTTTGGCGCTGGGCGCGTAGTCCAGTGGCGGTGTCATGGGCTCGCTGTTGTCGTTGCCCGGAGCGGAATCCAGAGACTTGGCGACGGCTCGCTTACGGCCTACTTCGGAGCACAGTACTTGCACCCCTTTCGATAAATGCTCGTGCACGGAGCGATAGGCCTGGGTCATATCGTTGACCAGATCAGCGGTCTGAAGAAAATGGTCATCCACTTTGTCCCGATAATGATTCAGTGCCTGACGAGCCTCGTCGCGATCGCGAATCAATTGGCCGGCTTGCCGCCGTGCCGGTAACAACCAGAAAAGCAGTCCTGCACCTGTTACCACGCCGGCAGCAAAGCACAGCACCCCAGTTGTCAGCATATCCATGGCATACTCCTGTAAGGTATCGCCAAGACGCTGGCGATAACGCTTTGGCTATTGCAGCACAGAGCTGCGCAATCGCCAAGGGTGAAAGGCGTAAAAGGATGGAACAGGAGTAGAAAATGATGGCACAACGGCAAACTTTACCCGGACCAGCAGGGGAGTTAGAGGTGGTGGTGGAGTACGGTAGTGAGGCGCCGCCGTTCGTCGCCATTGTCTGCCATCCGCATCCGCTGTTCGGGGGCACCATGGATAACAAGGTGGTGACGACCCTGGCCCGCTTGGCCCGTGATGAAGGCGCTGTGGTGGTGCGTTTCAACTTTCGTGGTGTGGGTGAAAGCCAGGGAGCTTACAGTGATGGCATTGGGGAAACCGAAGATCTGCTGGCCATCCATAGCTGGCTGACACACAAGTATCCGCAATTGCCACTCTGGCTCTCGGGCTTTTCGTTTGGCAGTTTCGTTGCGGCGCGTGGGGCGGAAATTCTCAAGGCTAACGGGGTGCCCGCTCGGGAGCTGTTGTTGGTGGCGCCTCCGGTACACCATTACCCATTTGATGAAATTGAAGACACCGGCTGCCCGGTGACGGTGGTGCAGGGAGATGATGATGAAGTCGTCCCGGCTGAGCAGGTGTATCGCTGGGCAGAGCAAACCCCATTAGCTCCCGATTTGTTGCGCTTCCCTGATTGCGGCCACTTTTTTCACGGCAAGTTGGTGGACTTAAAACAAGTGGCGGCCAGCCACCTGCCTCGCTAAGCGCTGTCGCTCTATGAGTGAATTTCACTCTCTGCCGGTTGTCAGTTGGTGGCCTCAGCGCTACATTGACCGCCCCTTGTGGGGCCTATTTCAGGCCCGGAACCGGTTTCAACTACTACATAGTGGCAGGTTTGCGAACCATGACCCCTCTTGAGCAATATAAGGCCGACCTAGAGCGAGCTGACTTCTTTCAGGATCCGGCCCAAGAGCGGGCGGTCGCCGCGCTGGATGAGCTTTATCATCGATTACTTGCAGAGCCTGCCTCGGGAGGGCTATTTGGGCGTTTCCGTAAAGCACGGCCCCAGATGGGCTTGTATATGTGGGGGGGAGTAGGTCGTGGAAAAACCTATCTGATGGATGTTTTTTTCCAGACGCTGCCGTTCGAGGAAAAGCGTCGCATGCATTTTCATCGCTTCATGCAGAAGGTGCATCGTGAAATGCGTGAACGGCAGGGGGAAAAAAACCCACTGATCAGTATCGCTCGCAAGTTTGCCAGCCAGGCTAGGGTGCTGTGTTTTGACGAATTCTTCGTTACAGATATCACCGATGCGATGATCCTGGCCGGCCTGATGCAGGAACTGTTTGCCAACGGTGTAACCCTGGTTGCCACCTCTAACATTGAGCCAGATGGTTTATACAAGGATGGGCTGCAACGGGCTCGCTTTCTTCCCGCCATTGATTTGCTTAAAGAGCACACTCAAGTGTTGAACGTGGATGGGGGGAACGACTACCGCTTGCGGCTACTGGAACAGGCGGAGCTTTATCACTGCCCTTTGGGGAAAGGGGCCGATGCGTTTCTTCAGGAGCGTTTCGAGACATTGGAACAGGATCACTCCCGGCATCGTGATCGTGGCAATGTGCTTATTGAAGGCCGTAAGATCGCCACTGTTATCTGCGCTGATGATGTGGTCTGGTTTGAGTTCAAGGAGTTGTGCGATGGTCCGCGCAGCCAGACGGATTACATCGAAATCGCTCGTGAATTCCACACGGTATTGCTCGCCAATGTGGAGCAAATGGGGGCCAGTAAGGACGATATGGCCCGGCGATTCATCAATCTGGTGGATGAATTCTACGACCGTGCGGTGAAGCTTGTGATCACCGCAGAAGTGCCCATTGAGGATATCTATGCCGGAGGGCGTTTGGATTTCGAATTTGAGCGTACCTGTTCTCGCCTTCAGGAGATGCAATCCTCCGAATATTTAGGGCGCGAACACCGCGCCTGATCAGCTTGTGGTTGCAAGGTCATTGTCCGGTTTTCATCACTGGCCGTGGGGGTGAGCGTTTTGGTCATTGCTCAACGGCAAGCTCTATCAACATTATGGAGCATTCTCTACCCCTGCCAGCCCGGCGTGGGCCCCCCCGATAACCTGACTACCGGAGAGCATGATGATTCCCCGTACGCTATTTAGTTCTGACCACGAAACTTTTCGCGATACCGTCCGCAAATTTCTTGAAAACGAAGCCGTGCCATTCAATGAAGAATGGGAGCAGCAAGGCGTGGTCCCCAAAGACGTATGGTTAAAGGCTGGCGAGCAGGGTTTCCTATGTCCGATGGTGAGTGAGGAGTATGGCGGTATTGGCGCTGACTTCCTTTACAGCGTGGTGATCAATGAAGAAATTTCCAAGCTGGGCCTCACTGGCATCGGTTGGGGGCTGCACACGGAAATCGTGGCGCCTTACATTGAGCATAATGGCTCAGAAGTATTGAAGCAGAAGTATCTGCCGAAAATGGTTACCGGTGAAATGATTGGTGCCATCGCCATGACAGAGCCCGGTGCCGGTTCTGATTTGCAAGGTGTGAAAACCACGGCAATAAAAGACGGTGACCATTATGTGCTAAACGGCTCTAAAACCTTCATCACTAATGGCCAGAATGCAGATATCGTCATTGTGGTGGCAAAGACCGACCCGACTAAAGGGGCCAAGGGCATTAGCTTGTTTGTGGTAGAAACCGACTCTGAAGGGTTCGAGAAAGGTAAGAATCTGAAGAAAGTCGGCATGAAAGCCCAAGATACCTCCGAGCTGTTCTTCCAGGATGTGCGCGTACCGGCAGAGAACCTGTTGGGTGAAGAGGGCATGGGCTTTATTTATCTGATGAAAGAGCTGCCCCAGGAACGCCTTGGTATCTCCGTTGGTGGCCTGGCCATGGCCGAGTCTGCATTGGCGCATACCATTGAATATGTGAAAGAAAGAAAGGCCTTTGGTAAGCCTATCGCTGGCTTCCAGAACACCCAGTTCAAAATTGCCGAAATGCATACCAAGCTTGAAGTGGCGCGAGCCTATGTGGATCGTTGCTTGGAGCTGCACCTGAAAAAAGAGCTGGATATTCCTACGGCTGCGGCGGGTAAGTACTACATTACCGATCTGCAGTGTGAAGTGATTGATGAATGCCTACAGTTGCACGGTGGTTACGGTTACATGTGGGAATACCCGATTGCCCGCATGTTTGCAGATTCACGGGTGCAGCGGATTTACGGCGGCACCAACGAAATTATGAAAGGTATTATCGCCAAGGCGGTGCTGGCCGATTAATTCCGGGTCAGGTCAAAATGAAAGGGCTGCTTCGGCAGCCCTTTTTTTTGTCTTTTTGCGGTTGCCTAATGCATGGATATCTCCATCGGGGGCTGCCACAAAGGATTTTCTTTGGCCGTGATAGCGGGCCGCCTCATTGTCAATGGCGGATATTTTACAAAAAAATGGGCTAATAGGAAAGTATTAGGTGATCGAGGTGTTGCTGTTATTCGCCTAAGTTGTGTATAAGTGTAAGTGAACTCAGATTGAGGGATGGTCTTGCGTGTAAGCTAATAATTCTAGGAAGAAGGAGAACAACAATGAAAAAAACAGGTGCGCTACTAATCGGTTCAGCCTTTGCGGCTTTATCGACGCAAGCGATAGCTACAGGTTTTGCTGTCAGTGAGCAATCTGTTTCTGCGCAAGGTACCGCTTTTGCTGGCGCGGCAGTACTGAGCGAAAATGCGTCAAATCAATGGTATAACCCGGCCACATTGGCAGGCTTGAAGAAAACAGAAATTACAGCGGCTGTTCAGCAAGTCATCATCGATACGAGCTTTAAAGCCGAGGGCGGTTCGGGCCCCGGTGATTTTGAAGATTTTAGCCCAGTGGTAGGAAGCGCGTTTTTGGCTATTCCCCTCAGTGATAAAATGACGTTTGGCTTGGGGATAAATGCTCCCTTTGGCTCGAAAATTGACTATGAAGATAACTGGGGCTCTGTGGCTACCGATCCTTTGGCGCCACTGTCTCCGACGACGGGTGACCGCTATGCCACCATGTCTGATCTAAAGGCTTATAACATTAACCCAGCGTTGGGTGTTCAGGTAACGGATCGTCTTCGTCTGGGGGTCGGGGTTAGTTACCAGCGTCTTGAGGCCGATCTTGAAAGCTCGTTTACCCGACTTGAAGGGGACGATGATGCCTATGGTTGGAACGTCGGCTTGGTGTTTGATGCTGATGATAACAACCACTTTGGTTTGGCGTATCGCTCAGCCGTGGAGTATGACCTTGATGGCGACATTACCTTCTCCCCCTTGCCCTTGGTGGCTAGTGGGCAGCCATTGCCGGTAGCTACAGCCTTAGCGGGTAAATACAGTGGGAGCACCTCTGTGGATTTGCCTGCGTCAGCTCAATTTTCATATGCCGGGGACCTTTCTGAGCGAACACAAATTTTATTCGGCGTTGAGTGGATGGAGTGGAGTAGCCTTGATGAGCTTGTAGTCGATCACTCGGGTGCGCCGATTCCAAGCCCGGCGGTGCAGGAATTTGGTTGGGGTGATACAACCCGTTTCTCTGCCGGTGTGCGGCATGTGCTTGCCAAAGGAACGGTATTGCGAGGTGGTGTCTATAAAGAGAACTCCACTCAGAGCAGTGAGAATCGCTCTCCCGCCTCGCCAGACTCAGACAAAATCGGTGTGTCTATTGGGGCAGGCTTTAACCCAACAGATAATATGACCATTGATGTGGTTTATAGCCATATCTTCATTGACGATGCAGAGACAAACCTGACTGAACGAGGCTTGCTGAAAGGAGACTTTGAGTTGGATGCCGATATTATCGGTGCTCAGCTGAGCTATCGTTTCTAAAACCAGCGGGATGGCAGAAGTAGAAAAGCGAGCCTTAGGGTTCGCTTTTTTTTTGCCGCGATGTAATTACTGCACTGTTCACGCAACATGCAACGCATCGGTCGTTGTGATCAGGTTGCTCTAAAAGCCGCGGATGACCCGGCTGCCGTCATTGGTGCACCGGGAGGCTCCGTGGCGGGGTGTTACTGTGGACTGGGCGCCCTTCAGGAGTAGGTGCAGGAGTCACGTTTTTTGTTTGCTGCTCTTTTGTTCTGTCAGTGCGGCTGCCATGGCTCGGTAGCCGCTGGCGTTTGGGTGGTAGCCGTCTTTAGCGAGCAGGGCAGGGTCTTGCAGAGCAGGATAATCGAGGTAGCGCGCGAGGCTGACATTGCGGGCCACGCGACGGTGCTGTTGATCCAGTTGTCGGGCGCGCCAGCCGAGTAGCTGCCTGAGCAGGATGGGAAGGGCGGTAAATTTATGCATGGGGGGCACGGCGAGTAAGGTTATTCGGATGTGGGGATGTTGCTTGCTCAGTGCCTCAATCAGCTGCAGTAACCCTATGCGATAGCGGCGCCGGGAAGTGAAGCCTGTGGTGTCATTAACTCCCATGCTGATGAATATCTGATCCACTGGAGGTAGGGCCGTGTCAGCAAGGCGGGCGAGTAGTTCCTCCACACGGATGCCGTTAACGCCAAAGGTGTGCCAGGCTACCGCCTGCCCGGATTGTTGGTGCAGCTGTAGGGCCAGTTGGCTGGCCAGTCCCTGATGGTGGTGAAGGACGCCCACGCCTGCCGCTGTGGACTCGCCGACTACCAGTAAGCGATGGGCTGGGGCGCCATGGCCCCACTGGCCCAAGGGCTCGCCGTCGGCTTCGGGTAGCCGTACCACGGTGCGGCGTGTACAGTGCCAACGGGATGGCCACGGGGCTGAGAATCCCAAAAGTGAACCAGAAAGGCAGGTGCATAGCTTCGCCCACGAACATTTTTTCGACAGCGGCAGGCCTTTTAAGCTGCTGATGGCTACGGTGATGAAAAGGCCGTCAACAATAGCGTCGATTGCGGCACAGGCTATCACATCCTTACCTCTGAGTTGCGGCGCCCGATAGGAGGGTGTTGATTAGGGCCGCGTCGAGTGAATGCTGATTCACGGCTAATAACTGTTGGTACAAGGCAGCAAAGCCGATGATGGCGCTGTCGCTTTGGCCATGGGCTTGCGAGTGGGGGACACCATGATGGTATGCGGCTCTGGGTATGTTGCTTCCAGGTTACGTTAACAGCATTAACATCGGCATGTATGTAAAGCTACCGCCAATCGTCTTTTATTGGTTAGGAGAAGGTTGGGGCTGGTAGGTCGAAAATCGGCTAAAGCGATTTTCGACCTACGATTCCATTATCGAGGTCAGCATCAATGCGGCATGGTGCATTTAGTGACTCTGGTTAGGGTGCTGGGTACGGGAAACGGGTGTGAATCGCGTTTAGCGCTTTTTCCAAAATCTTTGTCCCAGGGTACGTCGATGCTTTTCAGGTTCTCTTCCAGTTGCGCGAGGGTGGTGGCACCAATGATGTTGCTGGTCACGAAGGGGCGTGTGGTGACAAATTGCAAGGCGAGTTGGGCTGGGCTGACGCCTCGTTCACTGGCTAGTTCGCAATAGGCTTCAGTGGCAGCGATAGCTTGGGGATTGCTGTAGCGCGCAAATTGTTTGAACAGCGTGAGGCGGGCGCCTTCCGGCCACTGGTCATTGCGGTATTTGCCGCTGAGCATACCGAACGCAAGCGGCGAGTAAGCCAGCAATCCGACTTGTTCCCGATGGGCGATTTCTGCCAAGCCCACCTCAAAGCTACGGTTGAGCAGTGAATAGGGGTTTTGAATGCTGACCGGAGGCGCCAGGCCGATTTTTTCTGCTTCATGAATGAAGGTCATGGTGCCCCAAGGGGTTTCATTGGAAAGGCCCCAGTGGCGAATTTTCCCCGTATCCACCAGCGCTTTCAGGCCAGCAACGGTTTCGCTGATGGCGATGCCTTCTTCGCCCTCTCGATGTTTATAGCCCAACTGGCCGAAGAAGTTGGTGGTGCGTTCAGGCCAGTGCAGCTGATAGATGTCGATCACATCGGTTTGTAGCCGATTGAGGCTGCCTTCCGCGGCGTCCTGCAAGCTTTTCGCGCTGAACCGCGGACCGCCGCGGATATGTTTAACGTACTCACCGGGGCCGGCGGCCTTAGTGGCCAGTACAACTTTATCTCGCTGACCGGTGCGCGCAAACCATTCGCCAATGATGGTCTCGGTGCGAAAAGAGGTATCCGGGCTGGCGGGCACAGCATACATTTCGGCAGTATCAAAAAAATTAATGCCATGATCTAGAGCCATGTCCATCTGGGCATGACCTTCTTGTGCGGTGTTCTGGCTTCCCCAGGTCATGGTGCCTAGACAGAGGGCGCTTACCTTAAGATCCGTGCGCCCGAGACGACGATGTTGCATTGTTTGTTCCTTTAAAAAGGGTGGGGCAAAGGTGTAGAGTTACGCTCAATCACAACATGGCAGGGGCGGGTTCACAATGATCCTTTTGCAGGGCGGAGAATGGCCTTAGCTAAGGGGGACTTAGTGTCATGACAACAAATGCCAGTGAACCGCTTGTGTTCTTTGGGGGGCTTGGGTAGAATTCGCGCTCTCTTGCCCGGCGTAACTGTCGCCGGTGGGTGTTTGCTACCCGTAACATATTGAATTTAGGGCAGAATTCCATGAAGACCTACAGCGCAAAACCGGAAAGCGTAAAGCGCGACTGGTATGTGGTAGACGCCTCCGGCAAAACGTTGGGTCGGTTGGCTACTGAAGTCGCCAGCCGTCTGCGCGGTAAGCACAAGCCGGAGTTTACTCCACATGTCGACACCGGTGATTACATTGTTGTGATCAACGCCGATAAAGTGGCCGTTACCGGTAAGAAAGCGTCAGACAAAATGTATTATCGTCACACCGGTTACCCGGGTGGCTTGAAAGAAGCCAACTTTGCGACTCTGCAGGCAGAAAAACCTGAGATGATCATCGAAAAGGCGATCAAGGGCATGCTGCCGCGTAACCCGCTGGGCCGCGCCATGTTCCGCAAACTGAAAGTTTACGCTGGCACTGAGCATCCGCATACCGCTCAGCAGCCGCAGCAGCTGGAAATTTAAGGGGTTTGTCGATGGCAACTGTAGAAACCAACTACGGAACCGGTCGCCGCAAGACCTCTTCCGCTCGCGTTTTTCTGCGTCCGGGCAGTGGCAAGATCAGTGTTAATGGTCGCCCGCTGGATGTATATTTTGGTCGTAAAACCAACCAGATGGTTGTTCGTCAGCCTCTGGAACTGGTAGAAGCGACTGATAAGTTTGATGTGCTCGTTACCGTAAGTGGTGGCGGCAATAACGGTCAAGCTGGCGCCATCCGCCACGGTATCACCCGTGCGCTGATGGAGTATGACGGTGAGCTGCGTGGTCAGCTGCGTCGTGCAGGCTATGTGACACGTGATGCGCGTGAAGTGGAACGTAAGAAAGTGGGTCTGCGTAAGGCGCGTCGTCGTCCGCAGTTCTCCAAGCGTTAAGCTTCAAGCACTGCAGATTCACAAAAAAGCCCAGCATTGCTGGGCTTTTTTGTGTTCGAATCAGCTGTTTAGCGCTTCTGGCGGAGTAATAACCTGTTGTCAGGTGTGGGCTTTTTCTTTACCATTTGCGCCGCCTTACTCCGCCCGTAACGCGAGGATAAACCTCGAGTCTCGGACTAACCCCGAGCGTGGGATCTAAGGGGAGAACATCTCAATGAGCAACGACGGTGTTAATAGCAGCCGCCGCACTTTCCTGATCGGTTTAACTTCGGCAATTGGTGCCGCAGGAGCCGTTGGCGTGGCTGTACCTTTCGTGAAGTCCTGGCAACCCAGTGCCAAAGCCAAGAATGCCGGTGCGCCGGTAAAAGTGGATATTGGTCGGCTGGAAGCAGGACAGCGCGTAGTAGAAGAATGGCGGGGCCAGCCCATCTGGGTGGTGCGTCGCACGGAAAATATGCTGGATACTCTGCCTCAGCTGGATGAAAAGCTGCGTGACCCTGCGTCAGAAGTGGATCAGCAGCCTGATTACGCCAGGAACGAATGGCGTTCAATTAAAAAAGAATACTTGGTGCTTGTGGGTACCTGTACTCACCTGGGCTGTTCTCCTTTGTTTGAGGAACAGCCTACGGTCGAGCTGGAATTCGGGGGCTTCTTCTGCCCGTGCCATGGCTCCAAGTTTGATTTCGCTGGCCGGGTTTACAAGGGTGTTCCTGCGCCGACCAACCTGGTGGTGCCGCCACATTCGTACCTGAGCGAAGCTGTCGTTATCGTCGGCTCTGAGGAAGGGGAGACTAAGGCATGATGGGAATGGTGAATCGCGTTGTCGATTGGGTAGATGCCCGTCTGCCCGTGGTGGACTCTTATAAGCGGCACATGTCCGAATACTATGCGCCGAAGAACTTTAACTTTTGGTACTACTTCGGTGTTCTCTCTCTGGTCGTGCTCATTAATCAGTTGCTGACCGGCATTTGGTTGACCATGTTCTTCTCTCCAAACGAAGGCTTTGCCTCTGTTGAGTACATCATGCGTGATGTGGAGTGGGGCTGGTTGATCCGTTACATGCATGCGGTCGGCGCGTCTGCGTTCTTCGCAGTAATCTATATCCATATGTTCCGTGGCCTGATGTACGGCTCGTACAAGCCGCCACGGGAGCTGGTATGGATCTTTGGTATGCTGATCTACTTGGCTCTGATGGCTGAGGGTTTCCTCGGTTACGTGCTGCCATGGGGCAATATGTCTTACTGGGGCGCACAGGTGATCATTTCCCTGGCGGGAGCCATCCCGTTTGATCTGTTGCCGTTCATTAGTGCGACGGAAGCCAAGGAAATTGGTGAAGGCCTAACCACCTGGGTGCGTGGTGACTATTTGTTGTCCACCGCTACAGTGAACAAGTTCTTTGCTTTGCATGTTGTCGCAATTCCGATTGTGTTGCTGGCGTTGGTTGTGTTGCACATCCTGGCGCTCCATGAAGTGGGTTCCAACAATCCGGATGGCGTGGAAATCAAGCAGAACAAAGATGAGAATGGCGTGCCGGTTGATGGTATTCCGTTCCACCCTTACTACACCGTGAAGGATCTGCCTGGCGTGATCGTCTTCCTGATGATCTTTGCCGTGGTGATTTTCTTCTTCCCGGATGGTGGTGGTTATCTGCTGGAGAAGCCGAACTTTGAGCCGGCTAACCCGCTGAAAACCCCTGATCATATTGCGCCGGTTTGGTATTACGGTCCTTATTACGCCATGCTGCGAGCCACAACCATCGATTTCATCATGTCTTCCAAGGCGTGGGGTTTGGTGGCAATGGGTGGCGCTATTGTGATCCTGTTCGTCATCCCCTGGTTGGATCGTCACCCGGTTAAGTCCATTCGTTATCGCGGTGGGTTGAGCAAGTTGTTCATGGCATTGTTCGTGCTCGACTTCTTGATGTTGGGGTATTTTGGTACCCAGCCGGCCACTCCGGGTAAGACCATGATGGCGCAGTTCGGCACGATCTATTATTTCAGCTACTTTTTACTAATCATGCCGTTTGTGCATAAATTCGAGAAATCCAAGCCGGTTCCGGAACGGGTAACGGGGGGACACTGATGAAGAAACTAGCGGTTATTCTTTTCAGCTGCCTGCCGTTGGTCGCGTTCGCGGCTGGCGGTGGCCACAACGAGTACGTGGTTAAAGCGCCGGTAAACCTGCAAGATAAGGTTGGCCTGCAAAATGGTGCTAAGTTGTTCGTTAACTACTGCATGGGTTGTCATACTCTCCAGTACCAGCGTTACAGCCGCATGGCGGAAGATCTGGAAATGCCAGAAGAGCTGGTGATGGAGAATCTGAACTTTGTCAGCGACAAGTTCGGTGACCAGATGCATAACGCCATGGACCAGGACGATGCGAAGAAGTGGTTTGGTAATGCTCCGCCGGATCTCACCATGGTGACCCGGTACCGCTCTTCGGATTGGGTGTATTCATACCTGATCAACTTCTACGAAGATGAGTCTCGTCCATTTGGTTACAATAACCATGTCTTCCCGAGTGTGGGCATGCCCCACGTGATGGCGGGCTTGGAGGACGAGCTGGGCGAAGATGAGTTCAAGCAGGCGATGGGTGACATCACTAACTTCCTGACCTACACCGCGGAGCCGGTTCGTCCGCAGCGTGAACGTCTTGGGGTTTATGTGCTGCTGTTCTTGGGCATCCTGTTGATCCCGGCTTACCTGCTTAAAAAGGAATACTGGAAAGACGTACACTGATACCTCAGTGTTGGCTTCCAGCGTTGAACAGGGTATCCGTGTAAGCGGTTACCCTGTTTCTGTTATAGATCACTAGTGCGGAGATGATTCGACAATGGGTGTGGTGACCAAGCGTTCTTCAATGACTTTCTTTTCTTCCCCGGAAGATCATTACAGCCACCGCGTGCGTATCGTGCTGGCAGAAAAAGGGGTCACGGTCGATATCGTTGATGTGGACAGCAACAACAAGCCGGAAGATCTGGCTTCGCTGAACCCCTACAACGAAGTGCCCACGTTAGTTGATCGTGAGCTGACTCTGTTTCAGTCCACGGTGATCATGGAGTATTTGGACGAGCGTTTCCCTCATCCTCCGTTGTTGCCAGTTTACCCGGTGGCACGGGCACAAAGTCGCCTGCTGATTCACCGGGTAGAGCGTGATTGGTGCGGTCATGTGGATGCGATTCTCGCCGGTGAAGAGAAAGAAACCAGCCTCAATAAGCGTCGCAAAGAGCTGCGTGAAGCGATCATTGCTACCGCACCGATTTTCAGCGAACTGCCATATTTCATGAGTGAAGAGTTTACGTTGGTAGATTGTGTGGTCGCCCCGATTCTGTGGCGGTTGCCAGCTTTGGGTATTGAGCTGCCTGCCAAGCAGGTGAAGCCGCTGCTGGATTATGCCGAGCGTTTGTTCGACCGTGATGCGTTCCAGGCTAGCCTGACAGACGCCGAACGCGAACTGCGTAACCCGCTGTAGTTATGTCTGAAATGACGTCCAATCGCCCGTATCTGATACGGGCCATCCACGAGTGGATCTGCGACAATGGCTTGACCACCCATTTGGCAGTGAATGCCGGTTTCCCGGGTGTGGAAGTGCCACAGGATTTTGTCCAGGACGGTCAAATCGTTCTGAACATCGCTCCACGCGCCGTGACTCAGTTTGTGGCGGATAATGATGAGATCGCTTTTTCTGCGCGTTTTGGCGGTATGCCCATGACGATTCGGGTGCCGATAAATGCTGTGGTGGCGATCTTCGCCCGTGAAAATGGTCAAGGTATGGCGTTTGACCCGGTAGACCCGCCGGAGCCACCGACTCCGACTACTCCTGAGCTTGAAAAGAAAGACCAAGGTAGAGGGAAGGTCAGTCACTTGAAGGTGGTTAAGTGAGGCGCTGTACGTAATATGCGTTATGCAAAAACAAAAAGCCCGCTCAGTAAGCGGGCTTTTTGTTTTCCGTAGGTGGGGCATGAGGCGGCATCGAGCGCGCTGCCGATGCGGAGCGCTTAATCTATATATTCAATAATTTTTACTATTTTCTGTACGCCATACACTTTCTGCACCTGTGCCACTACCGCCTCTGCTTCGGCATGGGTAAGCAGGCCCATTAAGTAGACGACGCCGTTTTCCGTGACAACTTTGGTTCGCCAGCCCGGCGCATCACCGTTTATCAGGAGCCGGCTTTTAATTTTGCTGGTGAGCCAGGTGTCGTTAGTGCGGGCCAAGAAAGAACCAGAGCCCACGATTTGTAGTTCGTTGTGCACATTGCGTACATGGCGCACCTTGCGGGCAATATTTTCTGCCTGGGTGCTTAGGTCTTCGCTGGCAACTTGTCCAGCCAACAGAACATTGCCATTGTAGCTGACTACCACAATGCGAGACTCATCCAGTTCGGCGCTGGCGCGAGCCAGGTTGACCGCCACTTTGCGTTCAATGTTACCGTCTTCCACGAAGGCGCCAAAGGTGCGAGAGCCATGATCCTGATCGGTGGGTTGATCCGACATACCCTTGGATAATGAAGTGCAGCCAGGGGTCAGTGAGAGCAATAGCACCAGTGCGGTAATGGCTGGGTGCGAGATGAAACGAGCGCGCATTACTGGCCCCCGAACAACTGTTGGTCGATGTAATCACACAGCGCATGGATGACTAGGAGGTGAACCTCTTGGATGCGAGCGGTTGACGTGGCGGGCACCCGAATTTCGATATCGTTGGGACCATACAGGTTAACCATTTCGCCACCTTCCTTGCCGGTCATAGCGACAACACGCATTTCGCGATCGTGGGCGGCTTGAATAGCCTGAATCACATTGGCGGAATTACCACTGGTGGAGATTGCGAGAAGAATATCGCCACTACCGCCTAAGGCACGTATTTGCTTTGAGAAGATTTCGTTGTAGCTGTAATCGTTAGCAATGGAGGTCAACGTGGAGGAATCGGTGGTGAGTGCGATAGCGGGCAGGGCCGGTCGCTCCATCTCGAAGCGGTTAAGCAGTTCTGAGGAGAAATGCTGGGCATCGCCGGCGGAACCGCCATTGCCGCAGGTGAGGATTTTGCCGCCATTGAGCAGGCATTCGACCATGGCCTGACCTGCCGCTTCTATAACGGAGGGCAGCACTTCGCCGGCTTTGGCTTTGGTTTCTATGCTTTCGGCAAACAGTTGCCGGATACGGTCCACGCTCATAATTGCCCCTTCATTGTCCGGTTCGCTATGTTCTGGTCGTTCGTTTTTTAAAAATTTTCAGTTTATTCGCTATAAAACGCGTTTTGTATCCATTGATAAAGGACCGCCTGTTGGCTGTCTGGTTCCATGCCTAATACATCGAACCGGCAGGGCCGATGATGGTGCTCCGGGTGGCGGGCTAGAAAATGCTGGGCCGCATTGATTAAGCGCCGTTGTTTGTGTTGATCCACCGAGGCAAGTGCGCCGCCGTAACTTTGATGCTTGCGCCACCGAACTTCGGTGAAGACCAGCGTTTCCTGATCCAGAAGAATCAGGTCGATCTCACCCTGACGGCAGTGAAAATTTCTCTCCACTATACTTAACCCCTGGCCAGTCAGCCATTTGGCGGCGCGCTTCTCCGCGTCGCGGCCGGTATTTTTCTTACTGCGAAGTAATGGCACGGGGGATGTTTTGAGCTGCCTCGGTGGTTTGTGGAAGTGTTTTTGCCTTGCCGCTAGAAAAGACAGCCCAATTGAGCTCGCGAACAATGCGCTGGTTTTTCATGTGTAGCCTGCCTGTGACGCCGGGCAACTCGCTGGAAGACAGTGCGTTGAGCAAGTATAGGCGGCCCTGTAGTCGATAGGTGTCGATCCCCATGGCAAACAGTCGCTCATAGCGGCCATGGCCATCCGGCCATTGTTCGTTGGCGGCCTCATGTAGCGCTTGATTGTCGTCGGTGAGAATCCAAGGCATGTCTACGAAGCGGATGCCATTTAGGTCTTGGTCCCGTCGTGGGTCCTCTTCACCGCTGTAGATTAGGGAAGTAGAGTAGACGGGTAAATTTTTAGCGTAGTGGAAATTGAGAGCCGGTTTCACCTGGCGGCCTTGGTTGGGGTCGGCCAGCAAGAATAGGAAATCCATGTCCTGACGGCGGCGAGGCTGATTGTCCATTTTTAAGCTGGTGAAGCGGCTAACGGCATTGCCGCGTTGCTGGCTCTGAGAGACCAGCAGCATTTCCTTGACGGTTTCTCCAATACTGGGGCCTTCTTGGTAGGTGCGAGTGATGGTGACCGAGCCGCCTAATTCCTGCCAGCGATTGGCAAAGGCGTTGGCAACGCGGGCGGCCCATTCCCCCTCCGGGTAGAGAACACCAGCTTGTAAGGCGCCATTGCGGGCAGCATGATTGGCGATTTGGCGTGCTTCGTCTTCTGGAGCAAGGCCGAATTGAAAGAAATTGTCTGGGCGATTATCGGTCTCGATGTAATTCAGCGCCATGGTGGTAACGGGCAGGGTACCTTGACTGGCAATGGTGGCCACGTTGTCCTTGGACAGTGGGCCTAGGATGAAATCTGCGCCATCGGTGATGGCCTGTTGATACACCGCTAATACATCGTCACTGCCAGAATCATAGAAGCGCAGAGTTGGCGTGTGGCCGCTTTTCTGTTGTTGGTAAAAAGCGGTCATGATGCCTTCTTGCAAAGCGGCTCCAGCATTTTTCAAGGGGCCGCTGGTCGGCAGCAGGATGGCCACTTGACTGGGGCGTTGGCTGGCGGCTTTCTCAAGTGCATCGAGCATCTGCGGGACGTTATCAATGGCCGGGTGGCTTCGCCACTGGTTGCTCCACTGGTTCAGGCGAGTAATTTGGGCATCCAGGTCAGCAATCGGGTCGCGGTATAGTTGAGCCAGCGTCAACCAGCCGCGCAGATCGCCACTGCTGCTATCAATGGCCTCGTCCAGCTCGGTGTTGGGCATCTGCATGAGCAGCTGCCAGGTCATGTTGTGGTTGTAGTCTTGATCCTCGTCGCCGAGTAATGGATGGGCGGCGATACGTTGCTGTAGGCTGCTCAGCAGCTCCCCTTTCATGGCCAAGGCATCGGCACGTAGGAGGTCGAGTTGCGCCTGTTGCTCGGCGGGGTATTGCAATATCTCTTCTTGGTGTTGCTGTAGCAGCGATAGCGTCTTTTCTGTTTGCTGCTGGCTGAGCTGTGCCCGGCCGCTGAGCAGTAACCAGGCAAAGCGTTGTTCGCTGTTGAGTTTTTCGGGGTTCAGATCTGAGAGTAATTGACTGGCGTCAGCCGCTTGCTTTTCATTGAGATACGAAGAGGCCCAAGACAGGGTGGAGGCAATGCGTTCGTCTGCATCCATGCTGGCGAGTTGACTGCGGGCGGCTGTCAGTGCGGGCGGGGTCTCTGTGAGGCCATCGGGCGCCGCAACGACGGGGGTTTCATAGACCCTAGTCTTGGATGAGGGGCTAGTAGAGCAGCCGGCCACTACAGTGACAGCGAGGAGTGCTGCCAGATAAGCCTTTCTAAATTCCATGGCGAGGTTCGTATTACCAAAATGAAGCGGCTATTGTAGGCGCTTTCCGGGCGTCTTAACACTTGAGTAGTGCACGAATATGAGCGGGATTTTGTTTATTGTCAGTACGCCGATCGGTCATTTGGATGATATTACCCGTCGTGCGGTTGACGTACTGGCTGCGGTGGATTGGATTGCAGCAGAGGATACTCGGCACAGCCAGCGCATGCTTGATCAGCTAGGTATACGCAATCGCATGATTAGTTGTCATGACCACAATGAAAGCCAGCGTAGTGATGAACTGGTGAGCCGTTTGCTGGGTGGTGAGCAGGGGGCTCTGATCAGTGATGCGGGCACGCCATTGATCAGTGATCCCGGCTACAGGTTGGTTCGCGCTTGTCAGGAAGCGGGAGTGAGTGTTGTGCCGATTCCCGGTGCTTCTGCCTTGTTGGCGGCGTTGGCTGCGGCGGGTCAGCCTTCTGATCGTTTCTTATTTGAGGGCTTTGTGCCTGCCAAGGGGGCGACGCGTCAGCAGGCTATTGCGCGACTGGCGGGCCTCTCCGTCACCAGCATTATTTATGAAGCGCCTCACCGTGTGCTGTCTTTCCTTGAAACATTGAAATCGCTGGTTGAAAAAGATCGTGAAATTACCCTATGCCGTGAGCTGACCAAGCAATTTGAGACGATTCGGCGTGGCCCGGTGGCGGAAATCTGCGACTGGGTGGCATCAGATAGTAATCAACGTCGCGGTGAGTTGGTGCTGGTGTTGTCGCCGCAGGTCCACTCCTCAGCATGGACAGAAAAGGACGAAGCACTGGCCAAAACGCTGTTGGCGGAATTGCCGGTGTCGCGGGTGGCAAAAATCTTGGCGGCCCATACCGGGTTGAAGCGGCAGGAACTGTATGTGCTGTTGGAAGAGATGGGTTGAAGAGCGCAGGAGGGTTTGCCTGGGGCTGCGTGTCGTGTTTCAACTTTAAACGTGCAACTTGCGCCTATGCCTCTGGCTTACCGGCGCCCATACGACTAGAATCCCGCCCGGACCGGTTAGACAGTCGCTGGCGGTGGTTCTTTTAAAGAATGGCCGCTGGAGGAAAGTCCGGGCTCCAAAGGGCAGGGTGCCAGGTAACGCCTGGGGGCCACACTGGGAACGGTGTGGTTACGGCTAGTGCCACAGAGAAGATACCGCCTTTTCCTTCCTCGCGTTGGAATCGGTAAGGGTGAAAAGGTGCGGTAAGAGCGCACCGCGCTGCTGGTAACAGTGGTGGCAGGGTAAACCCCACCCGGAGCAAAACCAAATAGGGATCCGTTGGCGTGGCCCGCGCTGGATCCGGGTAGGTTGCTAGAGGTTTGTGGCGACGCAAACCCAAGATGAATGACTGTCCACGACAGAACCCGGCTTATCGACCGGTCCACCTTTTTTACCGCCATAGATGGCCTCTATCGCCTGTTAAGGGCGCAAGTTGATGTACGTCATTATGGTGATTTTTCATGCTGTTAGGCTACCGGCCTCGCTTACGTGGTGCGGAGTCCAGCATGGCACAAGTTGATACTCTCTTTAGTGAAGATGGCCACGAAGTGCTGCGCTTTGCTGACCTAGTGGTGGGCGAGGGAGTGCAAGCGAATCAATTCTGTATTCGCCACAACGACCGGGCGGCGCTAATCGACCCCGGCGGCGATCTTACCTATACCCCTTTGGCCATTGCCCTCAGCCGTCGCGTTAATTTAGACGGTTTGGACTATATTTTGGCATCCCATCAGGACCCGGACATTATCGCGTCATTACCGCGCTGGTTGATGCATACCCGGTGCCAGGTGGTGGTTAGCCGTCTGTGGTCCCGCTTTCTGCCGCATTTAGCGTCGTCCTATGTGACGGGTAAGATGGGTGAGCAGTTGCAGGCGCGAATTTTGGGCGTCGCCGATGAGGGCAAGGTGTTGCCGTTTGCCGGCACTGAGTTGTGGGTTTTGCCGGCGCACTTTTTGCACTCGGTGGGCAATTTCAGCTTCTATGACCCGCTCAGTGGCATTCTCTTCTCCGGGGACATCGGAGCCAGTCTGGACGGTGAAGAGGGGCAGGTGGATAATTTTGCGGATCACTGTCACAGCATGTTGGGTTTTCATCGGCGCTACATGGCCAGTAATCGAGCTTGCCGGCTGTGGGTGGCGATGGTGCGCAAGTTGGCGCCACGAATGATTGTGCCTCAGCATGGTGGTTACTTTGAAGGCGCCAATGTGGATCATTTTTTGGGTTGGCTGGCGTCGCTGGAGTGCGGCGTGGACTTGCTGGATAGTGGAAATTACCGGCTGCCATCGAGATATGGGTGACGTGATTTCTTTCCGGCATATAAATGCAATTGTTAATAGCAAATTCATCTAAAACTTAAAGTGCTTTCTCTTCTGCGCGTCCCAGCGCCCTGATTCATCACGGAACTCCCTCCGTTCGTCGCTTCCTTGTTCGTTCTATTCTGTTTAAATGCCCCCTAACAGACTGATTTTTTTGGGAATTCTTTTACGTTTCTTCGGTGTGTCACGCTTGACTTGAGCTTTGCTGTGGCCCTAGAGTGTCTCAATGTGGTGGAAAGTGGGAAAAAGTGGGAATTTCCTGGTGGCTGGTGTCATGAAGTGGGGCAAAAGCCTAGGAAGGAACCGCATAACCAAGAGCAAGAGGATGGCCAGTGTTTACTGGGAGCGCAGCACTCAATCTGGATGCCAAAGGGCGGCTAACCATGCCGACTCGGTACCGTGCGTCGTTAATCGACACGTGCGGTGGCCAGCTTGTGCTTACGCTGCACCCCTTTGATGACTGCCTGGCGCTCTACCCGCGTGCTGAATTTATGGACACCGCAAAAAAACTGTCTGAACAGCGCGACTCCAACCCGCAGGTTCGCCAGCTCAAACGGCGTTTCTTGGGCCAAGCCGCTGAAATTGAGATGGACGGCAGTGGTCGTTTGTTGGTGCCGCCGGAATTGCGGGCGGCAATTAACTTGGAGAAACGCGCCATGCTGATCGGCCAGCTGCACCGTTTTGAAATCTGGAAAGAAGAGAGTTGGGCCGATGTGGATGGCACCCTGGACCCGGCAGCGTTGCCGGAAAGCGTGCAGGAGCTGTCGTTCTGATGACGACCGAGGACACGCAGTACGCACACCAGCCGGTAATGCTGGAAGAGGTGCTGGATATGTGGTTCAGCCAGAGCGAAGGGTTTTATGTGGACGGCACTTTTGGTCGTGGTGGCCACAGCCGTGCCTTGCTTTCGCGCCTGGGTGAAAACGGTCGCCTTATCGGTATTGATCGCGACCCGCAAGCAATTGCTGCTGGCCAGCAATTGGCTGCTAGCGATAGCCGTTTTCATATGATGGCCGGCCGCTTTGACTGCCTGCCACAAGCGGTGGAGCAGGCCGGTCGGCCGATTGACGGTTTGTTGCTGGATCTGGGCGTTTCTTCGCCACAGCTGGATGATGCGGCGCGCGGTTTCAGTTTTCTGCGTGACGGTCCTCTCGATATGCGCATGGACCCGACCCAAGGCGAGAGCGTGGCCGAATGGTTGTCCTACGCAGCGGAAAAAGATATCGCCAATGTGCTGTATCGCTACGGCGAAGAGCGCAAGTCTCGTTGGATCGCCAAGCGTATTTGTGAAACCCGCAAAGAGCAGCCGATTACCCGCACCCTGCAGTTGGCCGACTTGATCGAGTCCGTGCTGGGGCGTAATGAGCAGGGTAAGCATCCGGCGACGCGCAGCTTTCAGGCCCTGCGAATACATATAAACGGGGAGCTGGATGCACTGGATCAGGTGCTCGAACAGTCCCTCGAGACGCTCGCCATCGGCGGGCGTCTCGCCATTATTAGCTTCCATTCTTTGGAAGACCGGATCGTGAAATTATTTATTCGTGATCATTCCGGCCGGGCACCGAAAGGGCGCGGTGGTCTGCCGTTGGGTGATGAACTGCCTCAGCGGCTGGAGCCGGTGGGTAAGGTCATGCGGGCCAGCAAGGCTGAGCTGAAAGTGAATGTGCGCTCGCGTAGTGCGGTGCTGCGTATTGCGGAGAAGGTGGCCTGATGGCGGCGCCGTGGATGATTCGCGTATTGGTCGTGATGGTCGTGATGTCTGCGCTGGGTGTCAGTTATAGCGTGCATCAGGCGCGGCGTCTCACGGATGAAAGTCAACGTTTACAGCAGCGACAGACTCGATTGGAAACCCAGTGGAGCCAATTGTTGTTGGAGCACAGCACCTGGGGTAGTTACGCCCGGGTGGAGCGCCTGGCTAGAGAAAAGCTGGGCATGAAGTTACCTAAGACGAATGAGAGAGTGCTGATCAGGCCATGAAGAAACAGGCCCGCAAGATACGGCAACCGAATCACCTGATGCGCTGGCGCTTTGTGCTGGGCTTCTGGTCGGTGTGTGCCTGCCTGTTGTTAATTCGAGCGGTGGATCTTCAGGTTATTCAGCATGATTTTTTGGCCCACCAAGGGGACATCCGCAACCTGCGGGTGGAGCCGCTGGCGGCTCATCGGGGTGTAATTCGTGATCGTGCGGGTAAGCCATTGGCGGTGAGTACACCGGTGGTGACGCTCTGGGTGAATCCCCGCGAAGCGATGGAGCACCAGGATCAGTGGGGGCGTTTGGCCGGTAATTCGGTGATTGATCAGAAAGCGTTTGCCCGCAAGGTTCGCCGCCATAAGTCCCGTGAATTTATCTATTTGGAGCGGGGGTTAGCACCGGAAACGGCCAAGACAGTGTTGAGTTTAAATGTGCCCGGTGTCTATGCATTGACAGAATACCGTCGCTATTACCCGGCCGGTGAAGTGGCAAGCCATGTGGTGGGCTTCACCAATATCGATGATCAAGGGCAAGAAGGTATTGAGCTGGCTCTTGAAGATCATTTGTCCGGGCATTCCGGTCGTAAGAAGGTGGTGCGGGATCTGTTGGGCCGGGTGATTCAGGATATCGAAGTGCTGGAACCGGCGGAACCGGGTGAAGATGTCACGCTCAGCATCGACCTTCGCCTGCAGTATCTGGCCTACCGAGAACTGCTCGGAGCGGTACAAAAATTTAATGCGAAAGGGGGCAGTGCGGTTGTGTTGGATGTGCGCACCGGCGAAGTATTAGCCATGGTGAATCAGCCAGCCTACAACCCCAATAATCGTGGCAACCTGGATACCGGGGCGCTGCGTAATCGCGCTGTGACTGACCTGTTCGAACCAGGCTCCACCATGAAGCCCTTTACTGTGGCGGCGGCGTTGGAAATGGGCATGGTCACGCCGTCCACTACCATTAATACTCATCCAGGCACACTGCGGGTGGGCAGCAAAACGATTCGAGATCACCGTGATTACGGTGTTATCGATATCACCACTGTGCTCACTAAAAGTTCCAACGTGGGGACCAGCAAGCTGGCGTTAGCCATGGATTCGCAGGCATTGCCGGGCTACCTGGAGCGCTTTGGTTTCGGGCAATCCACCCACATTGCGTTTCCTGGCGAAAGCGATGGGCTGTTGCCGCTGCGCAGTAAATGGCGCGATGTTGAACGAGCGGCCCTGTCCTATGGTTACGGTTTGAGTGTCTCTGCGGTGCAGTTGGCTCAGGCCTATGCGGTGATCGCTAACGATGGCGTCAAAGTGCCGTTGACCTTGAAGAAAGTGGATCAGCCGCCGCAGGGTGAGCAGGTGATCGGCAAGGCGACGGCTCGCCAGCTGGTACAGATGTTGGAAACGGTGGTCAGTCGTGTTGGCACCGCGCGCCGGGCCCAGGTGCCAGGCTATCAGGTGGCAGGCAAGACCGGCACCGTGCACAAGGTGGTGAACGGTGGTTACGCCGATGATAACTATATTGGTCTGTTTGCTGGGTTGGCCCCGGCAACGGACCCGCGCATTGTCACCGTGGTGGTGATTGATGATCCGGCGGGTGATGCCTATTACGGTGGGCTCGTTGCGGCGCCGGCATTTTCTCGCATTATGAGTGGCGTGTTGCGCTCGCTCCATGTGCCACCGGACAAGCCTGACGGGCTGCTGGCCGGCGGGCCGGACGGGGAGGATCGCTCATGATGACTCTCCAGCAACTGCTGCCTAATACCACCCTGCCTGCTACTGCGGCGGGTGTTGTGCTTTCAGGGTTACAGCTCGATAGCCGCAAAGTTATGCCCGGTGATGCTTTTTTGGCCGTGCAGGGCGTGGCCAGCGATGGTCGCCAGTTTGTCAGCCAGGCGATTGCTGCCGGTGCGGTGGCAGTATTGGCTGAGGCAGAGACATTTTCTGTTCAGCAGGAGCAGGCGGTGCCACGGGTGAATTTCCCCGGTCTGAGCCGTTCGGTGGGTGAGCTCGCGGCCCGTTGGTACGGGGAGCCTGGCTCGGCCATGAATGTGGTGGGTGTGACGGGTACCAACGGCAAAACCAGCATTACTTGGTTCCTGCGTGATGCACTGAATGCGCTGGGCCATCGCTGTGCGCTGGTCGGCACACTAGGCTTAGGCTTAAAAGATAATGAACAGATTACCGGCCATACCACTCCGGATCCGATTACCCTGCAGGCCGGCTTAGCCCGAGTCCTTGAGGCGGGTGCCGATACAGTGGCTATGGAGGTGTCTTCCCATGCGCTGGATCAGCATCGGCTGGGTCCGACTCCGGTGTCGGTGGCTGTATTCAGTAACTTGAGCCGCGATCATCTGGATTACCACGGCGACATGGAAGCCTATTTGGCAGCCAAATCTGTGTTATTCACCCGTGACGGCGTGAAGTTGGCGGTGATCAATTGTGACGACCCGGTGGCGTATTCGTTGGTGGGTTGCCTGGCCGATGGCGTACGCTGTGTGACCTTCGGCGATCAGACCGGTGCCACCGTGCGTTGTGCGTCTGTGGCGTTCACCGCCGAAGGCACCAATGCCGAACTGAACGTAGGCGGAGAGTCCTTCTCGGTCACTTTGCCGCTGTTCGGCCGTTTCAACCTCAGCAACCTGATGGCCGTTGCCGGTATTCTGCATGGACAGGGTGTCAGCACGGATTCACTGGCTGGAGCTCTGGCTGCGATAACACCAGTGCCCGGTCGCATGGAACCGGTGCAGCAAGCTGGCTGTCCCACGGTGATTGTCGATTACGCCCACACTCCGGATGGGCTGGAAAAAGCTCTGCAAGCCTGTCGTGCGCACTTCGCTGGCCGCTTGTTCTGCATCATTGGTTGCGGAGGCGACCGGGATACCGGCAAGCGCCCACAAATGGCCGCGGTCGCTGAGCGTGGCGCGGACCACGTGGTGTTTACCAGCGATAATCCGCGTAGCGAAGATCCGCAAAAAATCATTGATGAAATGTGCGCTGGTCTCACTGACACAGGGTCAGTGCAGATCATTGTTGAACGTGATCGAGCGGTGATGGATACGGTGCAGGCGGCCAGTGACGGCGATGTGATTCTGCTTGCCGGCAAAGGCCATGAGGATTATCAGGAAGTGAATGGTGTGCGTTACCCCAGTGATGATCGCGATCTGGCCCACAAGGCGTTCAACGCTCGGGGAGGTGCACAATGATGTGGCTGTCACAGATCGCCCAGTGGACCGGCGGTGCCCTGCACGGTGACGACTTGAAAGTGAATGCGGTCGCCACCGATACCCGCGATATTGAACCCGGCTGTCTGTTTGCCGCGCTGCGCGGTGAGCGCTTTGATGCCCATGATTTTCTAGCGTCTGCCAAAAACGGTGGCGCCATTGCTGCTTTGGTCGAGCACGAGCAGGACTGTTTCGACAACGTTGTGCAGGTTGCCGATAGCCGTAAAGGTTTGGGGCGACTTGCCGGTGGCTATGCCGCTCAGTTCGGCATGCCCCGCCTGGCGGTGACCGGTAATGCCGGCAAAACCACCGTGAAAGAAATGGCGGCGACCATGTTGGGCGAAGGTACCTTGGCCACCAATGGCAATTTTAATAATGACGTGGGTGTGCCGCTAACTCTGCTGCGGCTGCGTGCCGAGCATCGTTATGCCGTGATTGAGCTGGGTGCCAATGCACCGGGCGAAATTGCGTGGACCAGTTCGTTGACGCGCCCGCAGGTGGTGTTAGTCACGAATGTAACCGGGGCGCATCTAGAGGGCTTTGGCTCCATGCAGGGCATAGCCGACGCCAAGGCAGAAATTTTTACCGGTTGTACGCAGGGCGGTCAGGCGATCGTGAACAACGATGATAGCTTTGCCGATTTTTTTGCAGAAAAAGCCCGTGCTGCGGGGTTGACCGTGGTGCGGGTGAGTATGGACGAAAGCACACGGGCCGGAGCCGACCTGTATGCAGAGAACATTGTCCTCCACCGCGACAGTGCCGAGTTCGTACTTCAGCCGCTGGGCGACGCTGTGCTTGTCCCGCTGCCGGGGGCGCATCAGGTGAGTAATGCCCTGATGGCCTGCGCAGCGGTCCGCGCGCTAGGTGCTAGTTTGCCTCAGGTGTTGCCGCGACTGGCAGCGCTCAAGCCCGTGCCTGGGCGGATGCATATTCAATCCGCCGGCACCGGCACGGTGGTTGACGATACTTATAACGCTAATCCGGGCTCGGTACGTGCAGCCATCGACTGGTTGGCCGCACAGCCCGCACCACAAATGCTGGTGCTGGGAGAAATGGGTGAGTTGGGCCCGCAGGCGGACAGCCTGGTAGAAGCATTAGGTGAATACGCTCAGCAGGCCGGCATTGCCGGTTTGGTGGTGATGACCGGTGCAGCAGCAGCTGCACGGGGCTATGGCGAAGCGGCAAACATTGCTAAGGACTATCAACAGGCGGCGAATTGGAGTGCCCCAGTGCTGGAACAAGGTGGCACTGTGTTGGTGAAAGGGTCGCGCAGCGCCGGTATGGAAGCGGTGGTAAGGCTGTTGGCGACACAAGAACACACACTCACACAGGGGGCACGCTGATGCTGCTTTGGCTGGCTGAATATCTTGCGCAATACCACAGCGGTTTTCTGGTGGTGCAGTACATCACTTTGCGCGGCATCTTAAGTGTTCTCACTGCTTTGTTCATCGCTTTTTGGGTCGGCCCGATCATGATCCGCATGCTGCAGGAAAAACAGGTGGGTCAGGCGATCCGTGATGATGGCCCGAAGAGCCATCTGAGCAAGGCCGGCACCCCCACCATGGGCGGCGCGCTGATTCTGGTGGCCATCGTTATTTCCACCTTGCTGTGGGGCGACCTGGAAAACCGTTTTGTATGGATCACCTTGGGTGTGTTGTTTGTTTTCGGCGCCGTGGGCTGGGTGGATGACTGGCGCAAGGTGGTGGAAAAGAACCCGCGGGGCCTGCCTGCTCGCTGGAAATATTTGTGGCTGTCTGTTGGTGCGCTCGGCGCTGGGTGCGCCTTGTTCTTCACCGCGCAGAGCCCGGTGGAAACCCAGTTGATCGTGCCGTTCTTCAAAAGCGTCGCCATCAATATGGGCTGGTTCTACATCGTGCTGACCTATTTTGTGATTAACGGTACCAGCAATGCGGTGAATCTCACCGACGGGCTGGATGGCCTGGCGATTATGCCCACCGTGCTGGTGGGCGGCGCTCTGGGCATTTTTGCTTACGCCGGTGGCCATGCCGAGTTCGCTACGTATTTGCAGATTCCCTATGTGGCGGGTGCCGGTGAGCTGGTGATTATTTCTGCTGCCCTGTGTGGGGCGGGGTTGGGCTTTCTCTGGTTCAACGCGTATCCCGCTCAGGTATTTATGGGTGATGTGGGCGCGCTGTCCTTGGGGGCAGTGCTCGGTGTGATGGCGGTGATCGTCCGCCAGGAAATTGTGCTTTTCATCATGGGCGGTGTGTTCGTGATGGAAACGGTATCGGTGATGCTGCAGGTGGGTTCGTTCAAGCTCACCGGTCGGCGGATTTTCCGCATGGCGCCTATTCATCACCATTTTGAGCTGAAGGGGTGGCCGGAGCCGAAGATTATTGTGCGGTTCTGGATCATCACCGTGATTCTTGTACTTGTGGGTCTGGCGACCCTGAAAATCCGATAGGGGATTGAGTCAATTTATGGCGAAAGACGGGTTTGATCTGGTCATTGGCCTGGGTGTAACAGGCCGCTCCGTGATCCGCTATCTAACGGATCAGGGTATGCCCGTGCGCGCCATAGATACCCGTGCTGAACCGGTCGGCCTAGACGCCCTGTGCGCAGACTTTCCGGACCTAAAAGTGCATACCGGTGGCTTCAAGAAAGGCTGGATGGGCAAGGCCCGTCGTCTGATCGTGAGCCCGGGTGTGGCGGTGTCCACGCCCGCCATTGCCGAGCAGGTAGTGGATGGCAAAGAAGTGATCGGCGACATTGAGCTGTTCGCCCGTGCGGCCAGTGAGCCGCTGGTGGCCATCACCGGTTCCAATGCCAAAAGCACAGTGACAACGCTGCTGGGGCAAGTGGCAGATGCCTGTGGGATGAACCCAGGTATCGGCGGCAACCTGGGTGTGCCAGCGCTGGAATTGCTGGACGACCAAGCGCGGTTGTACGTTCTTGAGTTGTCCAGCTTTCAGTTGGAAACCACTTACAGCTTGAGTGCGGAAGTGGCCACAGTGTTAAACGTGTCCCAGGATCATTTGGACCGTTACGCCAGCTTTGCAGATTACCTAGCGGCTAAGCAGCGCGTCTATGACGGCTGCCAGGTGGCGGTCTGGAATCGTGATGATTTGGCAACCCGTCCGCCGGCTACGGTGGCCCGGCAGATCAGTTTTGGCGCCCACCCGGAAGCGGATTACCGGCTAGATAGCGAAAACGGTCAACTACTGTGCCGAGGCGAGCCCTTATTGTCGCTGTCAGAGCTGGCGCTCACCGGCCACCATAATGCCATGAATATTCTCTCGGTTCTGGCGATCAGTGATGCGCTGTCTTTGAATCGGGATAAAGCACTGGCCACAGTGAAAACCTTTACTGGGCTGCCGCATCGTTGCCAGCTGGTCGCCGAATCAGGTGGTGTGCGCTGGTTTAACGATTCGAAGGCCACCAATGTGGGCGCCACCTTGGCGGCGCTGACCGGGATCGGTGAAAGCATCGAGGGCAAAGTGATTCTGGTCGCTGGTGGCCTAGGCAAAGGGCAGGATTTCTCTCCGCTGGCCGAGCCTGCCCGGCAGTATTTACGTGCCGCCCTATTGATGGGTGAAGACCGTACTACCGTGGCACAGGGCATGTCTGCGGCGCCCTGTGAACTGGTGGCAGATATGGCTGTTGCGGTACGTCGCGCCCATGCCCTGGCACAGCCGGGCGATGCCGTTTTACTGTCACCGGCCTGTGCCTCGTTTGATCAGTACAGCGGTTTTGCTGCCCGCGGCGATGATTTCACCACCCGTGCCCAGGAGTTGTGCCATGACTGAGCGCATGATCCTGAAAGTAGACCATACGGGGATCGACAAACCGCTGTTGTGGACGGCTATTTTGTTGGCTCTGGCAGGGCTAGTGATGGTGTCATCCGCCAGTTTGCAGATTGCTGAAACTCGTTTAGGTGACCCCTTTTATTACGCCATGCGCCATGGCATTTATTTGGCGCTGGGCCTGGGTGTAGGCGCCTTTGTATATTACGCGGTGCCGCTGGCACTGCTTGAGCGTTTGCGCTTTGTGATGCTGCCTGTGGCGCTGGTGGCATTAGTGATGGTGTTTATTCCCGGGCTGGGCCGTACGGTGAATGGTTCCACCCGCTGGATCGCTTTGCCAGGCCTGACCATTCAGGCTTCAGAAATCGTCAAACTGTGCTTTGTACTTTATCTAGCGGGATATGTGGCGCAACGCAAAGCCGCGTTGGAAACGGAATGGAAGGCCTTCTTGCTGCCGCTGGGTTTGCTGGGTGTGCTGATGCTGCTGTTGCTGCTGGAGCCGGATTTCGGCGCGGTGGTGGTGTTGGGAATTACCGCCATGGGCATGTTGTTTTTGTCTGGCGTGCCGACTCTGCGGTTCTTGCTGATCGGTTTGATTGCGGTGGCACTTGGCGGATTGGTCGCCTTTGCCGAACCTTACCGGGTGGCACGGTTGATGACCTTTACCGACCCTTGGGCAGACCAGTTTGGTTCTGGCTATCAGCTGACCCAGAGTCTGATTGCGTTTGGTCGAGGGCACTGGTTTGGTGTGGGGCTAGGTAACAGTGTACAGAAGCTATTTTACCTGCCAGAAGCCCATACGGATTTTGTCTATGCAGTGATGTCTGAAGAGCTGGGGCTGCTGGGAAATGTGGCGCTAATCGGTGGTTTTATTCTGCTGGGTTGGCGGGTGTTCCGGATTGGCCACCGTTTGGAAGCGCGCGGATTGTTGTACCACGCCTACCTAGTCTATGGCTGTGCCTTCGTATTTTGCTCCCAGGCATTTATCAACCTGGGCGTGAACATGGGGCTGCTGCCCACCAAGGGGCTGACCCTGCCCTTTATCAGCTATGGGGGGTCTTCCCTGTTGATTTCCGCCGTTATGGTGGGGCTGATTTTACGAGCCGGAGCGGAAGCGGACCACCTGAAAGCCAGAGGGAGGGCTGCACGATGAGTGGCACCGTCCTGATTATGGCTGGCGGTACGGGTGGGCATGTATTCCCTGCGCTGGCTGTGGCTGACCAACTGCGCACCCGCGGTTTCGATATTCTCTGGCTGGGCGCGGAAAACGGCATGGAAGGCAACTTAGTGCGCCAGTATGGCTACGAAATTGCCGAATTGTCTGTGTCCCGCCTACGCGGTGGTGGCATCAAGCGTAAGTTGACCGCGCCGTTCAACCTGTTGCGGGCGGTGTTACAGGCGCGGCAGCTGATTCGCGCCCGTCAGCCGGTGCTGGCGGTGGGCTTTGGTGGTTTTGCCAGCGGCCCCGGTGGGCTGGCTGCGCGCTTGTGCAAGGTGCCGGTGGTGGTACATGAGCAGAATGCGGTTCCCGGGCTGACTAATCGCTTGTTGTCTCGTTTATCGACGGTGACCCTGGAAGGGTTCCAGGGTGCTTTTGGTCACCCGCAAGCCTGCTGGGTGGGCAACCCGGTACGTCCGCAGATTACTGCTCTAGAGGAGCCGGCTCGTCGTTATGCACAGCATCAGGGCGGGCTTCGTGTGCTGGTTCTGGGCGGAAGCCAAGGGGCGCTGGTACTTAATCAGGATCTGCCGGAATTACTATTGGCGGTACTGGGTCGCGATATACAGGTGCGCCATCAATGCGGCGCCGGGCGTACCGCTGAAGCTGCACCGATTTACCAGGCGCTGGGGCTGCAGGCTCAGGTGAGTGAATTTATTGATGATATGGCAGAAGCCTACGGGTGGGCGGATTTGGTGATCTGCCGGGCCGGCGCACTGACCGTGGCGGAAGTGGCCGCAGCGGGCGTGGCCGCCCTGTTTGTACCACTGCCCAGCGCAGTGGATGACCACCAGACATTGAACGCCCGTTGGTTGTCAGAGCGCGGGGCTGCCCTGTTGCTGCCCCAACGGGACCTGGGTGCGGTAAGTCTTGCTGGCACCTTGAAACCGGTTGCAGAGCGTGGCCTGTTGGCGCAAATCGCCGAGCGGGCCCGTGAGCAGGCGATGGCGGATAGTGCAGAGCGCGCCGCCACGCTGTGTGAGGAGGTGGCCAATGGCCGATAACGACATTATTCATACGGTGCCGGAGATGCGCCGCATTCGCGGTATCCACTTTGTGGGTATCGGCGGTGTGGGCATGTGCGGCATTGCGGAAGTGCTGGCCAACCAGGGTTATGCCATCAGCGGCAGCGACATTAAGGAATCGCCGGTGCTAGAGCGTCTGCGCAGCCTGGGTGTGAGAGTGGACATTGGCCACCGTGCCGAGAATATCGATGGTGCAGATGTGGTGGTGACCTCCACCGCGGTGAATACCGAGAACCTGGAAGTGGCGGCGGCCCACGAGCGCCGTATTCCGGTGGTGCCACGGGCTCAGATGTTGGCGGAGTTAATGCGCTTTCGTCACGGTATCGCGGTGGCCGGCACCCACGGCAAGACCACCACTACGTCATTAACCGCAGCGATCATGGCGGAGGCAGGGCTGGACCCGACCTTTGTGATTGGTGGCCGTTTGAATAGCGCGGGCACCAATGCGCGCCTGGGACAGAGCCGTTATCTGGTGGCGGAAGCGGATGAGTCCGATGCCAGTTTCCTGCACTTGCAGCCCATGAGCGCCATCGTCACTAATGTTGATGCGGATCACATGCACACCTACGGCGGCGATTTCGCTCAGCTGGAGAATACCTTTATCGAGTTTCTTCACAACCTGCCGTTCTACGGTGTGGCGGTGATGTGTGTGGATGATCCGGTGGTGCGCAAGCTGCTGCCCCGGGTCAATCGTCAGGTGATTCGATATGGCTTCAGCGAGGATGCAGACCTACGTGCGGAGAACGTGCGTCAGGACGGCATGGTGACTCATTTCCGGGTGGTGCGCGCGGAAGGCGAGCCCCTGGACGTGTCGCTAAATATGCCCGGACGCCATAACGTGCTTAATGCGCTGGCCGCTATTGCGGTGTCGGCGGATGAGGGTGCGGGCGACGAGGCCATTATCCGTGGCCTGAACAACTTTACCGGAGTGGGACGTCGCTTTGACGTGCAAGGCGATTATCACTTTGACGGCGGCAGCGCGACGCTGGTGGATGACTACGGTCACCATCCCCGTGAGGTGGCTGCCACCATTGATGCCATTCGTGAAGGCTGGCCGGGCCGTCGCCTAGCCATGCTGTTTCAGCCTCACCGTTATACCCGTACCCAAGACCTTTACGAGGACTTCGTGGAAGTATTGTCCGGTGTGGATGTATTGCTGATGTTAGAAGTGTATGCCGCTGGGGAAGAACCGATTCCCGGTGCTGACGCCCGTGCTTTGTGTCGCAGTCTGCGCAAGCGCGGGCTGGAGCCTGTGTTTGTGGATGACCCGGACAAGCTGCAAGGCTTGTTGGCCAGCCAGCTTCAGAATGGCGATCTGCTCGTCACCCAAGGCGCGGGTAATGTCGGTGCCATCGCCAAGCAGTTGGTTGCTCAGGGAGGCGGCCATGGATAAGCGTGCATTGAAAGAACGATTGAGCCGAGTAGGCCGCGTGGCAGTGCTGGCTGGTGGTCGATCTGCAGAACGCGCTGTGTCGCTGAAGAGCGGTGCTGCGGTACATGCAGGCTTGCGTAACTTGGGTTTGCTCGCAGAGCTGGTGGACCCGGCGGATAAGAGCGTCGATACCTTGAGAGGGTTTGATGCCGCCTTTATTGCCTTGCATGGCCGCGGTGGCGAAGACGGCGTGATTCAAGGCGTATTGGAGCACCTTGAGATTCCCTACACAGGCTCCGGCGTGATGGCGTCGGCTATCGGCATGGACAAGGTACGTACCAAGCAGCTGTGGAAAGGTGCGGGTTTGCCCACGCCAGCCTTTTATGTGGCTGGGCGTGAAGAGGCAGAGTTGGGCTTTCCGGTGATCGTCAAGCCAGCCCATGAAGGGTCGTCCATCGGCATGGCCAAGGCCGATAACACCGAGGAACTGGGCGAAGCGTTAGTGGCCGCGGAAAAATTTGATCAGGACGTGTTGGTTGAAGCCTGGGTCAACGGCCCGGAGTACACCGTGGCGGTGCTGGGTGATGAAGCTTTGCCGGCTATCCGCCTGCAAACGCCCCATGTCTTCTATGACTTTGAAGCCAAGTACCAGTCCGACAGCACGGAGTATTTATGTCCGGCTGGGCTGGATGATGCTGATGAGCAGGCGTTGCGCACGTTGGCGCTCACGGCATTCCGCGTTGCCGGATGCCGTGGCTGGGGCCGGGTAGATGTCATGCGTGATGAGCAAGGCCAGTGGCAGTTGCTGGAAGTGAATACGGTGCCAGGTATGACCGACCATTCTTTAGTGCCGATGGCTGCGAAAGCCACTGGCCGTGATTTCGATGTGCTGGTAGGTGAGATTCTGCTGGACGCGCTGGAGCGGGGTCGTGGCTAAAAACGCGCCCGCGCCGCGTGGCGCCCGCCGCAAGCCGGTTAAAAAGGTCGGCGTACCGCTGCGCGAGCGGGTGGCAACGGCGGTGCCATGGATGCTGGTCGGCTCGGTGGCGATGGTTAGCCTGCTGGCGGTGATCTACCTGCCCGCGGCGCTGGATGGTTACCCGATCCGCAAGGTGGGCGTGGATGGTGTGACCGATGTGCGCCGTCAACAGCAGATAGAAACCGCGTTGGCGGCGCTAGTGCGTGAAGAAAATTATTTCTCTGTGCCGCTGGAGGAAATCTACCAGCAATCTCAGGGATTAAGCTGGGTGGAAGAGGTTTCCGTCCGCCGTCAGTGGCCCGATACCGTGGTGCTGACGGTAGAAGAACGACGCCCGGTGGCCGTGTGGAATGAGTCGGTGTTGGTGTCGGACAGCGGGCAGCCGTTCAAGGCACTGAAGCAGTACGACCTGGACGATCTGCCTCACCTGAATGGCCCGGAACAGCGGTTGGAGGAAGTCATGGGCTTCTACCACAGCATGGGCAAAACGCTGGCGGATGTGGATTTGAGCATTCGTAGTATGGAGGTCAATGCGCGCCTGACCGCGCGCCTGACGCTGAATAACGACATGGAACTGGTGGTTGACCGTGAGCATTACACCACCAAATTACGCCGTTTTGTGCGGCTTTATCGTGGCGTGCTGAACACGGATAGCCGTCAGGTAGCTCGGGTCGATTTGCGTTATGCGGACGGCATGGCAGTGACCTGGCGCGAGCAGCAAAGTTAGGAGAAAGGGTGACATGGCGACTGCAACAGAAAACATGATTGTCGGACTTGATATTGGCACCTCAAAGGTAGTTGCCATCGTCGGCCAGACAGCAGCCGATGGCACCTTGGAAATCGTCGGTCTGGGCTCGCAACCGTCACGGGGCATGAAAAAGGGCGTGGTGGTGGATATCGAAGCCACCGTGCGCTCGATTCAGCGTGCGGTGGAAGAAGCCGAGCTAATGGCGGGTTGTCATATTCACACGGTGTACGCCGGTATTGCCGGTTCCCATGTGCGTAGCCTCAATTCCCACGGCATTGTTGCCATTCGCGACAGGGAAGTGGCCCAGGCAGATATTGACCGGGTGATCGACGCGGCCCAAGCGGTGGCGATTCCGGCGGACCAGAAAACCTTGCATGTGCTGCCACAGGAATATGTGGTGGACAACCAGGAAGGTGTGCGCGAGCCCATCGGTATGAGCGGCGTGCGCTTGGAAGCCAAAGTGCATTTGGTGACCTGTGCGGTGAATGCGGTGCAAAACATCGAGAAATGTGTGCGTCGCTGCAACTTGGAAGTCGATGACGTCATCCTTGAGCAGTTAGCGAGTGCTCACGCCGTGCTCACCGAAGATGAGCGCGAACTGGGTGTCTGCATCGTGGATATTGGCGGCGGCACCACGGATATCGCCATCTTCACCGAAGGCGCCATTCGTCATACCGCCAATATTCCCATTGCTGGGGACCAGGTGACTAACGATATCGCTATGGCGTTGCGCACCCCCAAACAGCATGCCGACGAAATCAAAATCAAGTACGCCTGTGCGTTGACTCAACTGGCTGGCGCAGATGAAACCATCAAGGTGCCCAGCGTGGGTGATCGTCCGCCGCGCACCCTTAGCCGTCAGAATCTGGCTGAGGTGGTGGAGCCACGTTACGACGAATTGTTCACCTTAGTGCAGGCGGAAATTCGTCGCTCCGGATTTGAAGATTTGATCCCTGGCGGGATTGTGCTCACCGGTGGCTCTTCGAAGATTGAAGGGGCAGTGGATTTGGCTGAGGAGATTTTTCATATGCCGGTTCGCCTAGGTGCGCCGCAGGGTATTTCTGGGCTGATTGATGTGGTGAAAAACCCAATTTACTCCACCTCTGTGGGCCTGCTGTTGTACGGCCAGCGCATGGAGAAGGAAGGCACTAGCGCCAAGGCCCAAGCCGGTGGTGGTGAGCTGGACTGGCTGGAACGTATTAAGAGCTGGTTCAAAGGTAATTTTTAGCAAGAATCGCAGCACGCTTCTCGATCAGGGAAGCGTCAGATAAGGGCAAGCGGTTGTTCCGGGCCGCGGCAACATGACCGGAACACTTCGACGTAATGTGCAGTAAACAGGGAAGCAAAAACGGGAGATCAACCATGCAATTTAAACTGGAAGACAGCGTGCCGCATGGCGCGGTAATCAAAGTGGTAGGTGTCGGTGGCGGCGGCGGCAATGCCGTGGATCACATGGTGCGTTCGGGTGTGGAAGGGGTAGATTTCATCTGCGCCAACACGGACGCCCAGGCCCTGCGTAATGCCTCATCCAAAACCGTAATTCAGCTGGGTAGCCAGGTGACCAAGGGTTTGGGTGCGGGTGCCAATCCGGAAATTGGCCGTCAATCGGCACAGGAAGACCGCGATCGCATCGCTGAGCTGTTGGATGGTGCCGATATGGTATTCGTAACAGCCGGTATGGGCGGTGGTACGGGTACCGGTGCCGCTCCGGTGGTGGCCGAAATCGCCAAGGAACTGGGCATCTTGACTGTAGCCGTGGTTACCAAGCCGTTCCCCTTCGAAGGCAAGAAGCGTATGCGTTCTGCCCAGCAGGGGATTGATGATCTGAAAGAACACGTTCATTCACTGATCACCATTCCCAACGAAAAGCTGCAAGCGGTATTGGGCGGCTCCACTAGCCTGTTGGATGCGTTCAAGGCGGCAAACGAAGTATTGCAAGGTGCGGTGAAAGGGATTGCCGACCTGATTGTTCGCCCCGGCATGATTAACGTGGATTTCGCTGACGTGCGCACCGTGATGAGCGAAATGGGCACCGCGATGATGGGCACGGGTACCGCCAGTGGCGACAACCGTGCAGCGGAAGCCGCCCAAGCCGCTATCTCCAGCCCGTTGCTGGAAGATGTGGATTTGCGTGGTGCGCGGGGTATCCTGATTAACATTACTGCCAATGAGTCCATCGCTCTGGATGAGTTCTCGGAAGTGGGTGACATCGTCAGTGAATTGGCTGGGGATGACGCCAATGTGATTATCGGTACTGCCATTGACCCGGATATGGGCGATAGCATCAGCGTTACCGTGGTCGCCACTGGTCTGGGCGCAGCGGCTCAGGAACTAAAAGTCGTGCGGGGCCGTCAGACTCCTGTCGCGGCGGACGGACGGGTGGACTACAGCGATTTGGATCGCCCGGCTGTAGAGCGTAAACGCGCCGCTCAGCAGGCTGCAAGCGGCCGAGGCCAGCAAGCGGTGAGCACCGCCGAAGATCTGGATTTCATCGATATCCCGACCTTTCTGCGCCGCCAGGCCGACTAACGGCCTGGCGAGATGGGTGCAAAATAAGGGTGTTCCAGTATAATCGCGCCCTAATTTTGTGTTGAGGAAAGCGGTATCCTTAGGATACCCGCAGCTGTGTGACAGACTGATGATCAGACAACGAACGCTAAAAAACGTGATCCGCGCCACTGGCGTAGGGCTTCACACCGGCGAAAAGGTCTACATGACCGTGCGCCCGGCACCGGTGGATACCGGTATCGTGTTCCGGCGAGTGGACCTGGACCCTGTTGTGGAGATCAAGGCTGCTGCGGACGCGGTGGGCGAAACCACGCTCTCTTCCACGCTGGTTCAGGATGGCGTGAAAGTGGGTACGGTAGAGCACTTCTTGTCCGCCATGGCGGGCCTCGGGATTGATAACGCCTTTGTGGAGTTGTCTGCCCCGGAGATGCCGATCATGGATGGTAGTGCTGGTCCGTTCGTCTTCCTCCTGCAATCTGCTGGTATCAAGGAACAGGAAGCCGCCAAGAAGTTTATCCGCATCAAAAAAGAAGTGACGGTGCGTGAAGACGACAAAACGGCAACATTCGTGCCTTTTGACGGCTTCAAGGTGACTTTTTCTATCGAGTTCGATCACCCGGTGTTTGAAGAGCGCAACCAGCTGGCCAGTATCGACTTCTCCACGACCTCGTTCGTGAAAGAAGTGGCCCGTGCCCGGACCTTTGGTTTTATGCGCGATATCGAGTTTCTGCGCAGTCAGAACTTGGCGTTGGGTGGCAGTGTCGATAATGCCATTGTGGTGGACGAATACCGTATCCTCAACGAAGACGGTCTGCGTTATGACGACGAGTTCGTCAAACACAAGATGCTAGATGCCATTGGCGACTTGTATCTGCTGGGCCACAGCCTGATTGGTGAGTTCATTGGCCATAAGTCTGGCCATGCACTTAACAATGCGCTGTTGCGGGAGATCCTCCGTCAGGAAGACTCCTACGAGGTGGTGACGTTCGAAGATGCCACCGATGCACCTGTGTCTTATATGCGCCCTGTTTTGGCTGCAGAATAAGTAGCGGTAAAGTAAAAAGTAAGTTGGAAAGCGAGTTGGCCGCTTCGGATCAGGATGACCCGGAAGTGATGCTGGCTCCGACCGAAGCAATTCGGTTGTACGTCGAAGTCCTGTGGACCACCTGGCCGTCTCCCGCGGCCAGGTGGTTATTTATCGGGCTCCCCCGCGGCTGGCTAGCCGCAGTAATGATGCTTTTAACGCATCATCCTCGATGGCTTCGGCCACTGCTTCTATATGCTGGGCACTTTCTTGGGCTAAATGTGGCCTTACTGTTTCTTTGGCATGCCTATTGCTTTGCATGGGTTGGCGTTTGCCTCCGACCACGATTTTGATCTGCTCCCCGGGCATGGCTTGCTGAAGCTTCGGGAGATGGAAGCGTAAGAGTTGAGCGGTGGCGCTAGTTTCTGTAATGGCCAGCCAGCGGTGTTGATCTTCCACAAGCGCCACTCGCTCACGAAGGGCGGGGGGCAGGCAGTCCAACGGATCATCTTTCTCTTGTGCAGGAACCTTGCGGGCTTCTTTTACCAAGGCTGACAGAGCGGGGTGACCGCTTAGCAGAGAGAGAAGGGCTTTGGGCGACGTTGTCTTGCTCATGGTTTTTACTTAGACTAGCCTGCAGATTGTAAAAAAAATTATAAGCGTAGTATAACTTGTTGAATTGAATGACTTTTAGATGGTGCGTTACGAAACGTTATGAACATCATAGTCCTTAATAGCAAGCGCGGCCATTCGCGCACACTGCCCGTTCCCCGTCATTGGCCTTGGCTATTGGCTGTGGTGCTGGTGGCGTTTCCTGTCCTTATTGGTGTTAGTGCTTACCTATTGGCTTATAGGGTCGGTGGTCAGCCTGAATTCGCCTCAATGATGACGAAGCGCTTTGCCAGCCAGCTGGAGCAGCAACAGCTGGCGCTCTCTGAACTGGATCAACAAAGCCAGGAACAATTCCGAGCGTTGACCCTTAAGTTGGCTCAGGCTCAAGCGCGTCTGGTTCGCCTGGATGCATTGGGCGAGCGCTTGGTTGAAGTGGCCGACATTGGTGGTGACGAATTCGATTTTAGCAGTGTCCCCGGTGTAGGCGGCCCAGAAGCTTCAGAAGAGGGGGCCAGCTACGAGTTGCCATCGTTTATGGTAGCGCTAGATCAGATGACTACTACGCTGGAGCGTCGCGAACGTCAGTTGGATATTCTGGAGGATCTGTTGGCGGATAAGCAACTGGAAGATCAGACCTACCTGTCTGGCCGTCCGCTGACCAAGGGCTGGATGTCCAGCCGTTTTGGGCGACGTTCCGATCCATTCTCCGGCCGCGTAGCTTGGCATAAAGGGGTCGATTTCGCAGGCAAGGAAGGAACGCCGATTGTGGCCACCGGTGCTGGCGTTGTGACTTATTCCGGTGAGCGCTCTGGTTATGGAAAAATGGTTGAGATTAATCACGGTAATGGTTTGTCCACTCGCTACGGGCACGCTATGGAGCTGCTGGTTGAACCAGGAGAAATTGTTCGAACCGGTGATGTGGTGGGCAAAGTGGGCAGTTCTGGTCGTTCGACAGGTCCACACGTGCATTATGAAGTGCTCAAGAACGGTGCTCAGGTGAACCCTCAACCTTATATTTATCGCGCACGGCGGTAGCAAAATTGTGAAAAATGGCCCCGTAAGGGGCCGTTTTCGTTAAGCGCCCTTGATAACCTAGATTACCACCTTATCTCTTCATCCTATTGTGTTTAGAATGGCTGGGCTTGTGGAAGAAGGCTGCTCATTTGGATTCTGTGCCAGATCTGACGTCTTTCGTGAAGCTCACCAGTTTCGCGCAACAAACTATGTGTGCGGTGAATCACTTTGCCGCCACCGGGCTGTTTGTCCTGACTTTTACTGAACCGGAAGTTTTATGCTGGGTACCATCGTAAAAAAAATCATCGGCACCAAAAATGATCGTGAACTCAAGCGAATGGCAAAGTTGGTCGATGCCATTAATAGCCATGCAGAAGCGATGGCTCAGCTTACCGATGGCGACTTGCAACACAAGACTGAAGCATTCCGGCAGGCCTTTAAAGACGGCAAGACCTTAGATGAATTGTTGCCCGAAGCGTTTGCGGTTGTCCGTGAAGCCTCGACTCGGGTGATGGGCATGCGCCACTTTGACGTGCAAATGATGGGCGGGATTTCCCTGCATGAAGGGCGCATTTCTGAAATGCGTACCGGTGAAGGTAAAACGCTGACGGCGACGCTCCCCGCCTACCTGAACGCACTTTCCGGTGAAGGCGTACATGTGGTTACGGTGAATGATTACCTAGCCGAGCGTGATGCTAACTGGATGCGCCCGTTGTACGAATTTCTGGGCCTGTCTGTCGGCATTATTCTTTCTCAACAGCCCACCGAGCACAAGCGTGCGGCGTATGCTGCGGATATTACCTACGGTACTAACAACGAATACGGTTTTGATTACCTGCGTGACAATATGGCTTTCCGCTTGGAAGACCGAGTTCAACGTGGGTTGAACTATGCCATCGTCGATGAGGTGGACTCCATCCTTATCGATGAAGCTCGTACCCCGCTGATTATTTCTGGCCCGGCGGCGGACTCATCTGAGCTATATCAGGCCGTCAACCTGCTGATGCCGCAGTTGCAGAAGCAGGAAGAAGAAGGCGAGGGTGATTACTTCATTGATGAAAAGCAGCGTCAGGTGGAGCTGACGGAAGCTGGTCATCAGAAAATTGAAGCGCTGTTGGTCAATAACCAGTTGTTGGAACAGGGCGAAAGCTTGTATGCGGCCCATAACCTGGCGTTGCTGCACCATGTGCATGCGGCGCTTAAGGCCCATGCCTTGTTCCATATTGACCGGGATTACATAGTACAAGATGGCCAAATTGTGATTGTTGACGAGCATACTGGTCGTACTATGCCCGGGCGACGCTGGTCGGAAGGCATTCATCAGGCCATCGAAGCGAAAGAAGGCCTCAATATTCAGCAGGAAAACCAGACGCTGGCCTCGACCACCTTCCAGAATTATTTCCGCCTGTATAACAAGCTGTCAGGAATGACCGGTACGGCTGATACCGAAGCACTGGAATTCCGTCAAATCTACGGCATGGATGTCGTCGTGGTGCCGACGAATAAGCCCATGGTGCGGGTTGATGCCAATGACCTAGTTTATCTAAGCCTACAAGAAAAATTCGATGCCATCGTTAAAGAGGTCACCGAAGCGGTGGCTAAGGGTGCACCTGTGTTGGTAGGAACGGCGACCATTGAAGCGTCGGAATACCTTTCCAAACGTTTGAAGCAGGACAAGGTTCATCACGAAGTATTGAATGCCAAGTTTCACCAGCGCGAAGCTCAGATTATTGCCCAAGCAGGCCGTCCGGGAGCGGTGACCATTGCTACTAACATGGCGGGTCGCGGTACGGATATTATGCTTGGCGGTAACCCAGAAGAGCAGATTAAACATATGGAGACTCCGTCCGAGTCGGAAGCGGAGAAAATTCGGGCCGAGTGGCAGGCAAACCACGATACGGTTATGAAAGCGGGTGGCTTGCATATTATCGGCACTGAGCGCCATGAGTCTCGCCGTATCGATAACCAGTTGCGTGGCCGTGCCGGTCGTCAGGGTGATCCGGGCTACACTCGCTTCTTCCTGTCCATGGAAGATGATCTGATGCGAATTTTTGCGTCAGATAAAATTCGTAATCTGATGCGCTCTTTGGGCCTTGAAAATGGTGAGGCGATTGAGCATCGTTGGGTGACCCGCGCGATTGAAAACGCTCAGCGCAAGGTCGAAGGACGCAACTTCGATATTCGTAAAAATTTACTTGAATATGATAATGTGGCTAACGACCAGCGTCAGGTTATATACGGTCAGCGTGATCAGATTCTGGAAGCCGCAGATCTGGTTAACTCGGTGAAAGGGATCCGCCGTGATGTCATCACTGAGCTGGTTCACGACTATATGGCGCCTGGTTCCGTTGAAGACCAATGGGACATTCCTGGTCTTGAAAAGACCCTCGAAGCGGAATTCCAGTGCCACGCTCCTGTGGGGCAATGGCTCAACGAGGATAATCAGCTCCACATCGAAGGCTTGATTGATAAGCTGGTTGAGAGCATGGACGAGGATTATCAGCGTAAAGAGGCGGAAATCGGTACCGAGGACCTGCGCAAAATCGAAAAGCATCTCATGCTGCAAATTCTCGATCGTCACTGGAAAGAGCATCTGGCGAACATGGATCACTTGCGTCAGGGTATTCATCTGCGAGGTTATGCCCAGAAAAATCCCAAGCAGGAATACAAGAAAGAAGCGTTCGAATTATTCCAGGGCCTGCTTAATCAAATTCAGCACGAGTTGATTCGCGTGCTGCACAGCCTCCAGGTGCGTCGCGATGACGAAGTGGAGCGCCTTGAGCAGCAGCGCGAAGAGGAAGCGCGCGAGCAAGCTGAAAAAATGAAGATGCAGACGGTGGCTGAGCCAGGTACGGATGGTAGTGCTCAACCACAACCAAGTCAGCAGCAGGGTGAGCAACCTAAAACCATGGTCCGTAATGGCCGCAAAGTAGGGCGTAACGAGCCTTGCCCTTGTGGCTCTGGTAAGAAGTATAAGCAGTGCCACGGGAAAATCGAATAGAGGCAGCTTCAAGCTATACGATTCAAACTGCAAGAACAAACAAAGCACCGGTAATGCCGGTGCTTTGTTTGTTTGGGTTTGTGGTTTTGGCCTAGCGTTAACGTTTTAATTTGTATGTCGACTTGGTGGCGCCGTCATCTGACAAAATACTAAGAGTATGCCGCGACGCTCAATGTTTGGCAGAGCGCTTTTTTCATAGCAAGCTTTAACACATGGATAGCAGGAAACGCGTTATGACACAGTCTGAGTGGTTGCCGGTCCCCGGCGTGCGGCTTGCCGCGGTTGAAGCGGGTATCAAGAAAGCGAATCGTAAGGATTTGGTGCTGCTGGAGTTGGCAGAGGGTAGCCGTGTCAGCGGGGTCTTCACGCTTAATCGTTTCTGTGCGGCGCCAGTTCAGGTGGCGAAAGCCCGCTTGGCCACGACCACGCCTCGCTATCTGATGATCAATACCGGTTACGCCAATGCCGGCACGGGTAAGAAAGGTCTGGAAAACTGTTTGGCGAGTTGTGAGCTGCTAGCCAAAGCGGCGGGCTGTCAGGCGGATGAAATTTTGCCCTACTCCACCGGAGTGATTGGTGAGCAGTTTCCTTTGACGGCGTTTGCTTCCGGTTTGCCAAAGGCTCTGGCTGCGCTCGACCCTCACCATTGGGGACGAGCGTCGGAAGGTATCATGACTACGGATACTTACCCGAAGCTCACCAGCCGGCGGGTGGAAATGAATGGTGTGCCGGTGACGGTGACGGGGATGTCCAAGGGCTCAGGCATGATCAAGCCGAACATGGCCACCATGCTTGGGTTTATCGCCACCGATGCACCAATTGCCAAGCCGTTGCTGGACCAGTGGGTGAAAGCGTTGGCAGATAAATCTTTCAACCGGGTGACGGTCGATGGTGATACCTCCACGAATGACGCCTGCATGTTAATTAGCACGGCCCAGGCGGAAATGGATCAGATTACGGCATTGGATGACCATAGCCAGTTGTTGTACCAGACGCTTGAAGAAGTCTTCACTGAACTGGCCCAGGCCCTGGTGCGTGATGGTGAAGGGGCGACCAAGTTTGTGGAGATTACCGTGGCGGGTGCTGCCAGCGAGAGCGACGCACGCGTAGTGGCAGAAACCATTGCCCATTCACCTCTAGTGAAAACCGCCCTATTTGCTTCTGACCCGAATTGGGGCCGTATTCTGGCCGCCATTGGCCGGGCACCAATTGCGACGCTTGATGTGGACAAGGTTAACGTCTGGCTGGGTGACTTGCCGCTGGTGGAGAAAGGGGGCGTGGCGGATAGTTACCAGGAAGCTCAGGGTGCCGCGGTGATGGCGAAACCGGAAATCACCATACGTGTCGATTTAGCATCAGGGAATGCACAGTGCACGGTCTGGACCTGTGATTTCAGCTATGACTACGTGAAGATTAATGCGGAGTATCGAACTTAAAGACGCATTATGAGACGCATAAGAAGCATATGTTACAACAGAAAAAACGCTATATGCTTGTTGCAAGAACCCAGCGGTAGGTCGAATTAGCCTCAAAGGCGTAATCGCATAATGACAAACCGCTGAGCGCGTAAAGAGCTTGCTTGCACGCAGCTTCTCGCAGAGATTTGGAAAACCCCCATGCCAACAAGCCCAACCCCTTCAATCATTGTCGTTGCCGGTATTATTCGTGGTAGTGGCCATATTTGCCTGAGCAAGCGTGCTGACCACCAGCATCAGGGTGGCTGCTGGGAATTCCCCGGTGGCAAGGTGGAGCCAGGTGAAACGCTGGGCGCAGCCTTGGCTCGGGAGCTAGAGGAAGAGCTCGGCATGGTGGACGCAATCTCTACCCCCTTTATGACGATTGCCCATCAGTACGATGATTTACATGTGACCTTGCACTTTCGCGATGTGCATGCCTGGCAAGGCGAACCTGAAGGGAAGGAAGGGCAATCGGTGCAGTGGTTTGTTCCGCAGGCATTGGCGGATTTGCGCTTTCCGGCGGCGAATCAACCGGTGGTGAATGCAATACGCTTGCCCGAACAATTGGTGATTGCTCCGGAGGATATCTCACTTCATGAGTTATTGGCGGGTATTGATCGATTGGATGCAGGGCGACAGGGGCTTTATCTGCGGCAGTGGAGCGACCATGCTGAAGTGTCGACCATCGTGGGGCTCTGTAATAAAAAAGGCCTAAAGGTCTGGCTGCGAGCTTCAGGTCCACAGAGCGAGGTGATAGCGAAGGCGCTGGGTGTATTTGCCTTGCATTTTCCAGGGCGAGTTCTGGCGCAATTGGATGAACGCCCCGCGTTTGATGGGATCACTAGTGCAGCGGTTCATGATCTGGCCTCACGGGACAAGGCTGTGTCTCTTGGCCTGGATATGGCGCTGGTTTCGCCGGTCTTGCCCACGCCAACACACCCGGGTAAACCTGTATTAGGCTGGCCGCAGGCTGAGGTGCTAATGAAAGGGACACCGCTTGCTTGTTATGCGTTGGGCGGAGTTATGCCGGGGGACCTGGTCAGCGCTCGTGACTACGGTGCTGTTGGTGTTGCGGGGATCCGAGCTTTTTGGCGGTGATGGGCTTCCACATACTCTACAGGCCCCCGCCTAGTCGACTGAGCGTGGTAGCGGCGCAACCTAGTATCTTCAATGTCTTATGGTAACTCATAGCCTGTTGCGGCAAAAAATTCTTAAAATTCCTCAAAATCTCCTGGCGCATCATCGGCGCCGGGAATGGCATGGCGCTCGGTCGCCCAATCCCCTAAATCAATAAGCTTGCAGCGTTCGCTACAAAACGGACGCCAGGCGTTGTTGTCCCAGCGGGTTAGGCTTTTACACTGGGGGCAGGGATAAGTCTGTGTGGGTTTCTTGGCCGGGGTGTTGTCAGTCATTTTTTTTACACGTGTCCATCTTTATGACGTTGCTTGCGCGAGTTCCAGATAACGCTGGTGTAGCACTTGAAGCTGTTCGTGGAGGGCCTCTAGCGAGCCGTGATTTTCCGCTACATCATCTGCTTGATCTAGTCGCTTGGTCCGCTCCAGCTGTGCTTTCATGATGGCCGCGACCTGTGCTTCAGGAACTTGATCTCGTGTCATCGTGCGCTCCACCTGTAACTCTGCGGGAGCATCAATGACCAGGACTCTGTCCACCAGTTCTTTTTGTGACGTTTCCAGCAACAGGGGAGAAACCAGTACTGTGTAGGCTGATTGGCTGGCGGCGATCTGGCGTCGTAGCTCATCACCGATGGCTGGGTGGGTAATACCTTCCAGAGCTTTTAGCGCGTCTGGGTCAGCAAAGACAATCTCGCGTAGAGCCCGCCGATCCAGAGCACCATCGTCGGTGATGACATGCTTACCAAAATGTTCGGCAATCGCCAGCAGGGCGGGTTGACCTGGCTCCACGACCACTCGTGACGCCAGATCTGCATCCACAATGGTTATGCCTTGGTGGGCCAGATAATCCGTGGCCGCGCTTTTACCACTACCTATTCCACCAGTGATGCCAACAACAAACATAATCACTTCCGCTTGCATGCATCACGCCACCTACTCACACACGGTGCGAAAGCAAGCGTGATATGTGGGGCGTGCCTGCGTTAGAGTTTAAACATACCCAGATACGAGCTGACGATACTATCGCCCCAGAGCAAGGCAATCCACCCGGCTGTGGCGAGATAGGGGCCAAAGGGGATTTGCGCGCGCCTTTCACCGCTAAATATCATCATGGCGATAGCAAAGACTAGCCCCACGATAGACGATAATAGAATGATCACGGGTAGGTATTGCCAGCCAACCCAAGCACCCAGTGCAGCCAACAGCTTGAAATCGCCGTAGCCCATACCTTCTTTGCCGGTGATTAGCTTGAATAGCCAATAGATGCTCCACAAGGATAAATAGCCCATCATCGCGCCAATGACAGCATCATTTAGTGAAACCGGAGACACCCCCGTCACTGCAGCCAGCAAGCCTGCCCACAATAGCCAGTAATTTAGGGTGTCTGGCAGTAATGTAGTATCCGCATCAATCATGGCAGCAGCTAACAACACCCAGGTAGCAAAAAGCGTGAATGCCAACCAGGGGCCATAACCAAAGTGCCAGGCGCAAAGTCCCGCCAGGATCCCGCTGACAATTTCGATAATGGGGTAGCGCTTACTGATCGGTGTTTTGCAGCCCCTGCACTTACCGCGCAGGGCAAGCCAGCTAAGCACTGGGATATTCTCATACCAGCGGATCGCATGGCCGCATTTCGGGCAGCGCGAGCGCGGCGTTGCTAGGTTGAAAATACCATCGGTTTCTTCCGCTGGTAGCTCAAGCACTTCACGGGCTTCTTGCTTCCAGCTTCGTTCCATCATTAACGGTAAACGGTGGATGACTACATTTAAAAAACTGCCTACCAGCAGCCCCATAACAACACAAAGCCCGATCAGAAGGGTCGGACTGGAAGAGAGAAGCATCAGGGAATCTGAAATCATGATTAACCTACAACTTGGCCCATCTGGAAAATTGGCAGATACATGGCAATAATTAGGCCACCTATAAGTACGCCTAGCACAGACATAATCAAGGGTTCCATCATGCTAGTTAATCCATCAACAGCATTATCAACTTCGTCTTCATAGTAGATCGCCACTTTCTCTAGCATGGCGTCAAGTGCCCCTGATTCCTCACCAATGGCGGTCATTTGTAGTGCCATGGAGGGGAAAACACCTGTGCTGCGCATAGCGAACTGTAGTTGCTGTCCGGTGGAAACGTCTTCTTTTATTTGTAATACAGCTTTTCGATAAATTACGTTGCCTGTGGCTCCTGCACAGGCATCTAGAGCATCAATCAGCGGAACGCCTGCGGCAAAAGTAGTGGAGAGCGTGCGGGCGTAACGAGCAATAGTCGCTTTAAAGGTAATGTCGCCGATGATAGGAAGCTTCAGTAGTGTACGATCTATCCAGTTTCGACACCCTTCCGAACGCTTTCGTGCCTCGTTAAATGCGATGGAAAAACCGATTAGGGATAGAATGATTATAAGAAAGTTAGATTGAAGCCCTTCGGATAGGTTAATTACGAATTGAGTAAAAGCGGGTAGCTCAGCGCCAAATCCTTCAAACAGTTCTTTAAAAGTTGGCACTACCTTTATTAGGAGGATTGCTGTAACGATAACTGCAACACAAATAACGGCAATTGGGTACTTTAAGGCTTTCTTGATTTTTTGCTTTAAGGCTTCACTCTTTTCTTTGTAAAGAGCTACCCGGTCCAGCATTGTTTCGAGGGCGCCCGATTGTTCTCCTGCGTCGACAAGGCTGCAATATAAATCATCGAAAAGAAGTGGGTGCATTCGTAGTGCGCCAGCAAAATTATTCCCCCCCTCTACTTCTGTCTTTAGCTTCATTACGACAACCTTCATTGCTGGGTTGTCTAGCCCATCAGCAACAATCTCAAAAGCTTGCACCAAAGGTACACCGGCTTTCATCATTGTGGCCATTTGGCGGGTAAAAATAGCAATATCCATGGGGGTGACCTTTTTTTTACCCCCCAAATTTATCTCACGCTTTTTTGCTACTTTTTTTGCATTGATGCCTTGCTTGCGTAGTTCCGCACGAACCAGTGCGGCACCTTTACCTGAGGTTTCCCCTTTAACTTTTTTTCCCTGACGGTCCACGCCTTCATAGGTAAAAGTGGCTAATTTTTTTTGTGTTGATTTAGTCGCCATAATCAATGTCCGCTTGTGACACGGTTAATTTCTTCTAGGCTGGTAACCCCTTGCATTGCTTTTACCAATCCGGAGCGGTGAAGGTTATTAAAGCCCTCCTTGCGGCACTGGTCGGCAATTTCGATAGAGTTACCCTCTTCCATAATAATGCGCGCGATGCCGTCTGTGATTTTAACGACTTCATAAATCCCCACTCGCCCTTTGTAGCCGTTCTTGCATTTGTCGCACCCTACCGGTCCGTACACAGTAAACTCGTTGGCGATATCGTCTTCCGTGAAACCCATCTCAAGCAAGGATTGTTTAGGAATATCCACTGGAGTTTTGCAGTTTTCACACAGGCGCCGGGCTAAACGTTGGGCAATAATTAATAATACCGAGGTGGCAATGTTGAAGGAGGGAACGCCCATGTTGCGAAGACGAGTTAGAGTTTCCGGTGCGCTGTTAGTGTGGAGGGTGGAAAGTACCAGGTGACCTGTCTGGGCCGCTTTCACAGCTATTTCTGCTGTTTCTAAGTCACGAATTTCTCCCACCAGAATGACGTCGGGATCCTGGCGTAGGAAGGCACGTAGTGCTGATGAGAAATTCATCCCTTGTTTCGGGTTCACATTAACCTGGTTAACCCCCTCCAAGTTGATTTCAACCGGGTCTTCGGCGGTGGAAATATTGAGTTCTGGCGTATTGAGAATGTTTACTCCGGTGTATAGTGAAACGGTCTTGCCTGAGCCGGTGGGGCCAGTGACTAGTATCATGCCTTGTGGTTTATGCAGGGCATCCAGGTACATCTGTTTCTGATCATTTTCATAACCCAAAGCCTCGATGCCCATTTTTGCGGATTCCGGGTCCAGAATACGCAATACAATTTTTTCACCAAATAAGGTGGGGCAGGTGTTCACCCGGAAATCGATGGCCCGTGTCTTGGAAATTTTCAACTTTATCCGGCCATCCTGAGGGACTCGACGTTCTGAAATATCCAGCCGAGACATGACCTTTAGGCGCGCAGCAAGTTTGCTGGCGATATTGATAGGTGGTTTCGATACGGTTTGCAGGATGCCATCTTGACGGAAGCGCACCCGATAGGTTTTCTCATAGGGCTCGAAATGCAAATCTGATGCTCCGCCCTTAATGGCATCAAGAAGAAGTTTATTCACGAAGCGGACAATTGGTGCATCATCGGCACCAGATTGAGTTTCATCTTCTGTTTCTTCATTCGAACTAATGTCCAGGTTTTCTAGTCCGGCATCCAGGTCGCTAAAGGCATCATCTTCGGTCTCGGACTCCAACGCTTCGATCCATTGGCTTAGCTTGTCTTCCTCAACAATCACCGTTTCTACATTAAGGCCAGTATTAAAACGGATTTCTTCTAGCGCAGGTAAATTAGTAGGATCGGATACCGCAACAAAGAGGCGGCTTCCGCGCCGGTAAAGGGGGAGTACGTTGTGTTTATTGATCAGCTTAGGGTCGACAAGGTCCTTTACTAAGCTATCGCGCTGGAAGCTGTTAAGGTCAAAAATAGGGTCGCCAAATTCTTCCGCAACGGCGCTTGCTACCTGCCTAGCCGTAAGTTTCCCACTAGCAACGATCTGTTTAATAAGGCTGGTTTTTTCTTGGCGAGCCTGTTGCAGGGCTAGCTGTATGCTCTCTGCGTCTAGCAGGCCCTGCTGTATTAATCGATGCGGTAAGCCGCTAAATGAGGTGGTTTGGCTAGTCATGGAAACCTGCTTGTTTATGCTTAGTATGGTCGGTACGGCCAACACTTTTTTCCTAACATACCGGGTGTGCCCATTGCTGGGAAGTCCGGATATCGCAAAATCGGTATCTTGCCATCGGGTTCTCAATTATTTTTGTATTTTCCTATACCTTACAAAAAGTGCTCCCGGTGAGGCGGAAAATGGAAGATAGCCATATCAGTTGCTTGCAACGCATGGAAGATAGAGTGGAGGTAAAGTTGTGAGCAGTGTTGCTCGCTAGGTATGGTGCGGCAAATCGACCGAGTGGATGTTGATAAATGACGCATACCTCTTGGGTTGTGACGCTGAGCGTCATTAGGTGACGTTAATTGGTGTGAGGGAGGGACGTTGTTGCTGTGAATTTCTAGGTGGGGAGGCATGCTGAACACGGAAACTCCCGCTCTTACATGATTTCGCGAGAATAAGTTTAAGTTGGCACGCTCCATGCTTTGACTTCATGTAGATGCTCGCCAAGGGGGAGCTCGAAAAAATTTGCCAATGATTGGAGAAAACAAAATGAAGAAGCAAATGCAACAGGGTTTCACCCTTATTGAGCTGATGATTGTAGTTGCTATCATCGGTATCTTGGCTGCCGTGGCTTTGCCTGCTTACCAGGATTATACAACTCGTGCAAAAATGTCAGAAGTTATTGGTTTTGCTGCATCCGCTAAAACTGCGGTGACTGAATGTATCCAGAATGATAATGCGACGGCAGGTTGCAACTCTAATAGCGCAGTTGGAATGGATGAGGCCGAAAACATTACCAGTACGTATGTAGAGTCTGTCACTGTTGGTGCTGATGGACAGGTGGTGGTTGCAATCCAAGGAACCAATGATGACACTCTTGATGCGGCATCTATTAGCTTGACTCCAAGCCTGAGTTCTGGTGGTGGTGTTAGCTGGAGCTGCGCACCTTCTGCTACAAGTATTAACAAGTTCTTGCCAGCTAGCTGCCGCTCTTAATTTCGGATGGCTCGTTTGAATAAAGAGGGGGCGTTAGCCTCCTCTTTTTTATTTATCAGGTTTGAATGGCTTGTCCTGTTAGGTTTGTCACTTTCCTTCTTGTTGATGGTTCAGCCATTCTTTCTTCTTGGAGGGCTGCACCCCTTTGATCATCAGCGTTCTATTGAGATCGTCTTCCTTTCCATTTCTTTTCTTTTTTTGGTTCCCTTCATTTCTTTGAGAAAAGTCCCTTTTCTGTTCTGGGTGATGGGTGCGCTGTCGATGTTAAGTGCTTTTTTGGGAAGTGCTGGTGTGGCCGGTTGGGCACAAGAGACAAGGTTTTTACTATGGGCCGTCTTGCTATTAATTTTTCCATTTTCTTGGACTTTCGTGGCGACACAAAATAAAAAAATCATTTCTGTGATTTTTTTTGTGGGACTTTCTTTGTATTTTATTTATGTGATTTTTGGAACGTATTTATTGCTGGGCCAGGGCGTGGTTGATCCCGCTTTTGTGATTTCTGGTTTTGCTAATATTAATCATGCTGCAGGTTTTTTGGTTCTTGGTTTTTTTATGCTGCCAGGAATAGAAAGCTGTTTGTCTGATTACAGAAGGGTTGTTCTTCCTTTTTCCACACTTGTTGGAGGCGGTTTATTTTTATTTGTCCTAATAATTATGGCTAGAGGAAGCTTTCTTTCAGGGTTGGCTGTGGCGATGTTTTTAGTTTTTTTTTGTAAAGGTAGGGCGCGAAAAAAATACTCTATGCGTTTGCTGATGTATGCGGCGATTGGGACTGCATTGTATTTTGTATTTTATTTTGATAGCAGTTTTTTGAGGGTAGAAGAAAATTATATTGCCAGTCTTTATCGAGATACCGGAAGAATTGCTTTGTTTAGAGAGGGGATTCAAGGCTGGTTTGAATCCCCTTTGCTTGGGAATGGGCCGCTTTCGTTTTCTCAGCTCAGTAGTGTTCCTGAAGCACATCCCCACAATATTTTGATTGCCTCGTTGTATGAATATGGTGCTTTGGTAACAATTATTGCTGTTTATTTGCTAATAAAGGCGGCTACAGTTTACCTCAGAGCAGGATATGTGGCCGATCAGTCCATGTTACATATAGTCGGCGGGTCAACGATTGTCTGTTTTCTTTCTTATGCGCAAGTAAGTGGCCTAACCATGATCGCCCCCTCAATGTTATTGCTGGCGCTAGCGGTGGGGTTTGCTTTTGAAAATGTCGTTTCAGAGAGGCCTAGGCCTGATTTCCTGACGAATTTTAGCGGAAAGCGAGCCGTTGGAGCTTTTATGATTGTGCTGGCCTTCTTTAGCTCGTCAATTTTTTATTATCAAGTCTCGACTGAAAATATATCAGGTGCGCCAAGGTTTTGGTTGCAGGGTAAATTGTAGGAGTCTGAAAAGGGCCTTGGTGTGCCCATGCTCCGTGGTTATTTTGAGGGCTTCCTTACCTTATGCGAAGAGAGAGATCAATAGCTCTTACATGCTTGGTTAACGCTCCGGAAGACAAAAACCAGTGCCGGCTCTTTGGTAGCTCTGCCGCATTACCCACAGTCAAATTGCCTGATACTTCCAATACTGATTCAACTGCCATACCGGCCGCTTCTGCCAGCATTTCTACGCTAAAATTATCGAGCATAATCTGGTCCGGCATTAGTTTGGCTGCTTCTTCAAGCTCCGCCAGTGTTTCCACTTCCACTATGATTTTCTTTTCCGGCGCCAGTGCTCGGGCGCGCTTAATAGCGGCGGTGATGCCGCCGCAGGCCGCTACATGGTTTTCCTTTATCAGGAAGGCGTCGTAGAGGCCGATGCGGTGGTTTTGGCAGCCGCCGCAGAGTACCGCGTATTTCTGGCCGGCGCGCAGGCCGGGTAGGGTTTTACGGGTGTCGAGGATAGTGACCTGGCTGCCGGCCACGGCATCCGCGTAGCGGCGGGCGGTGGTGGCGGTGCCCATCAGGGTTTGCAGGAAATTGAGGGCGGTGCGTTCGCCGGTGAGTATCTTGCGAGTGTTACCGCGCAGGGTGCACAGGGTGGACTCTGCCGAGAGGCGGTCGCCATCACGGACATGCCATTCAACGTCCACCTCTCCCAGCTGTTTGAACACTTCGTCGGCCCAGGGAATACCGCACATGGTGGTATCTTCACGGGTGATGATGGTGGCGCTGCTGGTGCTGTCTGCGTCGATCAGCTGGGCGGTGATATCGCCATCGCGGATATCTTCTTCCAGAGCGAAGGTCACATTGCGGGTGATATCGTCACGCACGTAGTCGGGGAGGTTGGCGATGGTCATGGGATCTCTTAATACGGTTACTGATCACGGCCTTGCCCTCACTCTCTAGGGTTGAGGGTGAGGGCAAGGGACCATGACAATGGCGGTTGATGGCGGGGCCGTCAACCGTCAGTGGCTAATCTGGGCGGTTGGCGAAGAACTCACGACTCAGCCGAACCACAATGGGCGACAATAATAACAGAGCGATCAAGTTTGGCACGGCCATGAGGATATTCATGATATCGGCCAATGCCCAAACAAAGTTCAGGCTGACAAGCGCACCCAAGGGTATAGCTAGTACCCAGACGATACGAAACGGCATGATCGCTTTGTTGCCGAACAGGAACTGTGTGCAGCGTTCGCTGTATAAGCTCCAGCCGAGCAGGGTGGTAAAGGCAAAAACGGCCAGGCTACAGGCCACGATGATGTTGCCGGCACTGCCGAAGGTAGACGAAAACGCCAGGGCGGAAAGGGGAGCGCCTTTAACGCCACTGTCCCACACGCCAGTGGAAACAATCGCCAGCCCGGTGACGGAACAGACAATAATGGTGTCAATAAAGGTGCCCAGCATGGCGATTGAGCCTTGCCTGGCGGGGTGGTCGGTGTTGGCGGAGGCGTGAGCAATGGGTGCGCTGCCTAGGCCGGCTTCGTTGGAGAAGATACCCCGAGCCATACCGAAACGGATTGCCTCTTTTACCAGTGCCCCGGCAAATCCCCCGGCGGCGGCGGTGCCGGTGAAAGCGCTTTCAAAACACAAAGCCAATGCACCAGGGATGGCATTGGCGTGGTCCGCTAGAACCACCAAGCCCGCCAGTAGGTAAGCCAGCGCCATGAAGGGCACGATAAACGTTGCGACGGTGGCGATCCGTTTCATGCCGCCCAGTACCACCATGGCGACCAGTACCGCTAGAGTGACGCCGGTGATCCAAGGGGGCAGGCCAAAGCTGTCGCTGAGGCCGTGGGCCACGGAGTTGGCCTGAACACTGTTGCCAATACCGAAGCCGGCAATCATGCCGAATACTGCAAAGGCGATGGCCAGCCAGTGCCAGTTCTTGCCCAGACCATTCTTGATGTAGTACATGGGGCCGCCCACATATTGACCGGCAGCATCTTTTTCCCGGAAGTGCACGGCAAGTACGGCTTCGGCGTATTTGGTGGCCATGCCCACCAAGGCAATCAGCCACATCCATACCAGTGCTCCGGGGCCTCCGGAGTGAATAGCAGTGGCTACGCCGACAATATTGCCGGTACCAATGGTGGCAGACAGGGAAGTGGCGAGGGCGGCGCCTGCGCCAATGGTGCCCACACCGCGCTGGGGGCCAAGCATTTGCCGAAAACCAAAGCCCAGCTGGCGTAGGGGCAGGAAGCCGAGAACAAGCGTCAAGTATATGCCGGTGCCCGCGATGAGAATGAGCGCCGGCCATCCCCACAGCAGACCGCTAATCTGTTTGAGTATGGTGACTGTCTGTTCCATGGTTATCGTCCAATCCCCGAAAAGTCTTAGGCTAGGGGAATTTCTGAGGCAGGGAAAGCTGCGAGTCTGTTTGTGATTGCTCGTACGCCGCTCTTTCAGTGCCGACTAGTTCAATATTGTTACAGGCTGAGAGCGTTATAGTAATAAAGCATTAATGCGTTAGTTCCATGTTTCTCACCAGCCTGTCGCGGGTTCGCCTGCCGGGGGAGCAATGTCCAAGGTTACACAGCTGAAACCGGTTTCCGGGAAGGTCTTGCCAGGCCGTATGCCACGGCCCCTTGAGAAGGTGTGTGCTCGCTATCTTTTCCTGAGTGGCGCTTACCTGGGAGATATGTTGGATGGCGCTGATGATAAGTTGTACGACCTTGCCGAGAGAGAGACAGACGGAGAGCGTGAGCGCTATTTCGAGGCAATGCGTGAGCTGCGTATCCAGCGGTCTGGTTTGGTGGCCAGCTTCAAGCAGGCGCTCAACCATCAGTTTTTAAGCCTAGCGAGGCCGCCGGAAACGCAAACGCTGGAGCAGAACCCGGTAGACCTGGATTCCTTAACGCTGGTCAACGAGGACGAGTTAGAAACCTCCGTGGCGCTGGATAATATGGCTCGCCGGGCCCGTAACGGCTGTAACGAGCAGTTGAAGGTGCTTTGCCACCGTATTGAGTACTTATTTGAAAGCAAGCGGGAGGTGAACGAGCACAACAATCCCCTTGAGCCTCGTCAATTGGTGGCCTGCTTTAGTGAAGGCTTGGAAAAGCTGTCGTTAGATATTAAGGCTCGTCTGATTATTCTCAAGCTGTTTGAGCGGGAAGTGATGGCTGAAACCGGCTATCTGGTCAGTGAGGCCAACAAGGTATTGATTGATGCGGGGGTGCTTCCGGAGATGAAGTCCGCCCCTATCGCTCCGGCACACAAGCCCGGTTCCCGTTCGCTGGCCAACCAAGGTAATGACAACGTCATGCCCACAGCGGGCAATGCCGGCGTGCACAGTAACGATCAAGTGTTCGGTCTGCTTCAGGAGCTGCTGGTTACCATGCGTGGCATGCAGGCTAGACCGGGGGATGGTGCGTCCGACGTCGCTAGCGAGGCACCTATGGCGGTTATGCAAAACGGGGTGCCTTATATGAACGGTGCTCCGTTGGCCAATGCGGCGTCGGTGCATCAGGTTAATTCGGATGATCTACTCGGTGTACTGAACCGCTTGCAACGGGTAGAGCGTAGTCTAGGGGAGGATGAAGGTGAAGAGCGTGCCGACCTGAAAACGGACCTATCCGAGTTGCTCGACAATGAGCATGGTGAAGCCATCCACGCACTGGATCAGGCTGATGACGATGTCATTAATCTGGTGGCCTTGCTATTCGACTTCATTCTGGATGACGAAGGCCTGCCCTCAGACATCAAGGCACTGCTTGGCCGCCTGCAGATCCCGCTGTTGAAAGTGGCGATTATGGATAAGGCCTTCTTTAATAACGACAACCACGAGGCCCGCTTATTACTGAACATGCTGGCCCGAGCAGGCAGCCAGTGGGATCCCCATCTGGGTATTCAGGATGACCTATATCAGCGAATTAATCATGCTGTGCATCGCATCATTGATGACTATGAAGATGATGCCAGCCTGTTCTCCTCATTATTGCAGGAGTTTCAGCAATTTTTCGATAGCCAGAAAACTCGCTCCGACCGTGTGGAACAGCGGGTCCGTGAAGCGGAAGAGGGCAAGGCCCGTGCAGAGCAGGCTCGCCGTGAAGTGGTGACGGTACTGGATAACCGTATGGCTGGACGGCAACTACCGGATGTGGTCGTACGCTTGCTTCGCCAGGGGTGGCAGCAGGCTTTGTATTTGACTTGGTTGCATGAGGGGGAGAATAGTCCTCTGTGGCAGCAGCAGGTGAAGGTAGTGGATGCGGTGGTCTGGAGTGTGCTGGAGCACCGAGATCAGGACGCGCTAGAGAAACTCAAGACGCTCAGCCCCAAGTTGCTGAAGACCTTGCATGAGGGCCTGACGAAGATTAATCACGATGCGATGGAAACTAAGCAGTTGTTGGTTAAATTCCGTGATGTGCACCACCGGTTACTCAAGGGCTTGCAGACCGAGAGGGTGGCAGTGGAGCCGGAGCTGCCCGCCCAACGGGCACAGCCAGAGACCGCTCCTGAATTGCCAGAAAACCATTTTTTGGTGAAAAAATGCAGCCAGCTGGCACCCGGCCAATGGATAGAAATTCAGGACAACGACGAACCCCGTCGCGCGAAGTTGGCGGCGAATATCCGTGCTGGCGTGAAAATAGTGTTCACCAACCGCCGTGGCATTAAGGTACAGGAGTATTCCGCTTACACCTTGGCCGTTGCCCTGCATAATGGGGCTGTTAAACTCATCGATGAAGGAGCCCTGTTTGATCGGGCTTTGGAAGCAGTTATTGGCGACCTGCGTCGTATGCAAGGCAATGTGCAGCACTAAGGGCTAAAGTGCAGCACCGGCTTCCTTAGGCGCAGGCAAGAGGAGTTTGCGCGGGTGCTTACCCTTTCCGAACATCGAGTCGACCAGGCGCAATGGTGCCCCTCCCCTAATTTCAACGATCGTCCTGATCCTGCTGATATCTCCCTGCTGGTGATTCACAACATCAGCTTGCCCCCGGGACAATTTGGTAGTGGCCATATCCAGGCGTTGTTTCAGAACTGTCTTGATCCGGCGCAACACCCTTATTTTGAAACCATCCACCAGCTGACGGTGTCGGCTCACTTCTTGATTCGTCGCAATGGCAGCCTGTTGCAGTTTGTGTCGTGCGACAAGCGTGCCTGGCATGCTGGGCTCTCGGCGTTCCAGGGCCGTGAAAACTGTAATGATTTTTCTATCGGTATCGAGCTAGAAGGTGCCGATACAATGCCTTATGAAACCGCCCAGTACGTTACCCTTGTTGCGCTTACGGGACTTTTGCAGCATCACTATCCTGCTATTGTCGACGCTCGTATTGCTGGCCATGAGCACATTGCGCCGGGAAGAAAAACGGATCCGGGCCCTGCCTTCGACTGGTTGCGTTATCGTCAGGAATTAGCCAATTTTAAGGAGAAAAGAGCATGAAGTTTATCGTTCTTATTGTGGTTATGGGGTTGCGACGGATGGACCTTGGTTGGTCTACATTGCTGGCAGATGATGAACGGCATCAGCGTTGGTTGCAGCGATGCGGCAGCCGCATTGGCCAGCCGGCTCGTGTTTGGTGGGTTGCGGTGCTGTTGCCTGCTGTGCTGATTGCTTGGGCTGCATGCTGGTTATCAGGTTTCTGGGGCCAGCTGCTCGTCTTGGGGCTGGGCATCCTGTTGTTGCTTTGGTTGCTTGGCAGTTACAGTGAATTTCGTTATGTGGATGAGCTACTGGTGCGCGGTCGCATGAATGATCCAGATGGCTTTTCGGCCTTGGCTACTGACGAATTTTCCGTGACTGGGGTGCCCGGTGATCCGGCCTACCACCAGCAATTGAATGAGCAGATCTTGGCGCGTGAGGAGCGGCTGTTCGTGGCGATTTTCTGGCTGGTTTTGTTAGGCTTTGGTGCCGCGTTCTTGGTGGTGATGAATCATGCCTGGTTACAACATAAGAGACGACATGGCAGAGAAGAAGATGCTCCAGTCTGGCAACAGACACTGGATAACTGGTTGAGCCTTCCACCCCGGCAGTTGCTAATCCTCAGCATGGCCCTGGCGGGTAACTTCAGTGCGGCGATGAACCGTATGCGTGGTAGTTGGTGGCAGTTGCCTCCGTCTGCTTCGCTGCTTCTGTCTGTGGCTCATGTGGCGCAGGAAGAAAGCTCTGAGGCCTGCCCCGCCACGCTGAACATTGCGTTGGATCAGCTGGAAGCGCTGCACGGTTTGCTGCTGCGCTGTGTCGCCATCTGGCTGATTGTGGCCGCTCTGTGGATTATGCTGCTATGAGAATGGCAAGCAGGACCCTGTTTCTCAAGAGCCCCTATGGGAAGGGAAAAAGGGTCCAAAATAACCGACATTGGTCGAATTTACGTTTGCTGGCGCCGGGTTCAAGGTAGTGAAATAACTGGAAAAATGGTCAGCATATTGTGCTGGTTAAACGTTCTCGCCACTGGCCAGCTTGACCGACAACCGGTCTGCAGCGCTAGTATAAAGCGTCACCGGTAACGCGGCAGTCATGCTGCTTAGCCTCCGGTACAGCGACACCACAAGTCTCAGGCCCAGCCACCCTTTGGGCCTCTTTTTAGCGTCGTTGCAGTGATCCTGCGACGGCGCTTGGCAACGCGAAAAAGGACGCACGCCCATGCAAAAACGTAGTTTTTTTGATGACGTTGATCCGGCAGAAACCCGAGAGTGGCTCGAAGCCCTAGAATCGGTGGTCGAGCGCGAGGGCCCGGAGCGAGCAGCCTGGTTACTCGACGTCATTACCAACGAAGCCCAAGAGCAGGGCGTTTATCGTACCCACCTCAATACGCCATACCTGAATACGATTGCCCCCAAAGACGAAGCCGCCATTCCCGGTGACATGTTCATGGAGCGCCGCATTCGCTCTCTGATCCGTTGGAATGCCATGGCCACAGTCATGCGAGCGAACATCGATAACGATGATGAGCTGGGTGGGCATATTGCTTCCTTTGCCTCCTCGGCCACGCTTTATGATGTGGGGTTTAACCATTTCTTCCGTGCCCCCAGTGAAGAAAACGAGGGCGACTTGGTGTTCTTTCAGGGACATTCGGCACCGGGCGTGTACGCGCGGGCCTACTTGGAAGGGCGTATCAGTGAAGAGCAGTTGGATAATTTCCGCCGAGAAGTGGATGGTAAAGGGCTTTCGTCTTACCCGCACCCTTGGCTGATGCCGGACTTTTGGCAATTCCCCACTGTATCCATGGGGCTGGGGCCGATTCAGGCCATTTATCAGGCCCATATCATGAAGTACCTGCAGAATCGGGAATTAATCCAGCAGGATAACCGCAAAGTGTGGGCATTTCTTGGTGACGGAGAAATGGACGAGCCCGAGTCCCTCGGCGCTCTTGGCCTGGCAGGCCGAGAGAAGCTGGATAACCTGGTGTTTGTGGTGAATTGTAATCTGCAGCGACTGGATGGCCCGGTGCGCGGTAATGGCAAGATCATTCAGGAACTGGAAGGTGTGTTCCGTGGTGCGGGCTGGAATGTTATCAAGGTCGTGTGGGGGCGTTTGTGGGATCCGTTGTTGGAAAAAGACAGCGAGGGCCTGTTGCGCCGCCGCATGGAAGAATGTGTGGACGGCGAGTATCAGGCGTATAAGAAAAATGGCGGGGCTTATACCCGCGAACACTTTTTCGGTGAGAATCCGGAGCTAAAGAAACTGGTTGAGCACATGAGTGACGACGATGTGTATCGACTGAACCGGGGTGGCCACGACCCGTTCAAGGTGTATGCGGCCTATCATGAAGCGGTGAACCATACGGGTCAGCCGACGGTGATTCTGGCCAAAACGGTTAAAGGCTACGCCACCGGTGCCGGTGAAGCGGTGAACAAGGCTCACCAAATGAAGAAACTGGACTTGGAGAGCCTGAAGGATTTCCGAGACCGTTTCGATATGCCGTTCACCGATGAACAGCTAGAAGATGTTCCCTATTATCGTCCAGCGGATGATTCCCCGGAGCTGCGTTACATGAAGGAGCAGCGCGACAAATTGGGTGGTTACATGCCTGTGCGTCGACGCAAAGCGAGTCAGCAGTTAACCATCCCTGGGCTGGATGTATTTGCCAACTTTCTGGAAGGGAGTGGTGACCGTGAAATTTCCACTACCATGGCCTTTGTGCGCATGATGAGCACCCTGATCAAGGATAAGCAGATTGGTGATCGGGTGGTGCCTATTGTGCCCGATGAAGCACGCACCTTTGGTATGGAGGGTCTGTTCCGCCAACTAGGTATTTATTCCTCTGGGGGGCAAAAATACGAACCCGAAGATGCCGGCCAGATTATGTATTACCGGGAAGAAAAGAAGGGCCGAATTCTTGAAGAAGGGATCAATGAGGCCGGCGCCATGTCCGGCTGGCTTGCTGCAGCTACCAGTTATAGCGTTCATAATTTTACCCTGATTCCGTTCTATATCTATTACTCCATGTTCGGCTTTCAGCGGGTGGGCGACCTGGCCTGGGCAGCAGGGGATTCACAGGCACGGGGTTTTCTATTGGGGGCCACAGCAGGGCGCACTACGCTTAACGGTGAAGGTCTGCAGCATCAGGATGGTCACAGTCATATTCTTTCCAGCACGGTACCCAACTGTGTCAGCTACGATCCCACCTACAGTTATGAGCTAGCGGTGATTCTTCAAGATGGCCTCAGACGCATGTATGAGGATAACGAACGGGTGTTTTATTACCTGACGTTGATGAATGAAAACTACATTCATGGGGCCATGCCCGAGGGGGCCGAAGAAGGTATCCGCAAGGGCATGTATCTGTTGCGCGAAGGTAAAGCGAAGACCAAGAAAAGCCCTAAAGTGCAGCTGCTGGGAAGCGGTACGATTTTACGTGAAGTGGAAGCGGCGGCAGAACTGCTACGGGAAGATTTTGACGTTGCGGCTGATGTGTGGAGTGTGACCAGCTTTAACGAACTGCGCCGTGAAGGCCTGAAAATGGACCGCGATGAGATGCTCAACCCGGAAGAGGAGCGTCCGGCAAACTGGGTAGAAAAATGCCTGGATGGTCGTAGTGGTCCGGTGATTGCTTCAACGGATTACATGCGGGCCTATGCCGACCAGATTCGTCCCTGGGTGAACGCGCCCTACACGGTTCTAGGAACGGATGGATTCGGGCGCAGTGATTCGCGCCAGAAGTTGCGTCACTTCTTTGAAGTCGATCGTTACTTCGTGGTTCTGGCCGCTCTTAATGCCCTGCGCAAAGAGGGCAAAGTTGAGGTAGGGCTAGTAAAACAGGCCATCGAGAAATACGGCATTGACACGGATAAACCCTATCCGGTGATGCATTAATCGCCCCCGTCACTGATTACCGATCAGTGATCTCACCATAAGGAGTTAAGGTGTGAGTAAAACGCAAATATATGTTCCCGATGTGGGCAGCAGTGATCCTGTTGATATCATCGAGATCAGGGTTAACGTCGGCGATACCATTAGCGCTGAAGACACGATTATCGTGCTTGAATCTGATAAGGCCACGGTGGAAGTGCCGGCGCCCCAGGGCGGGAAGGTGGCTTCTATTAGTGTAAAGGTGGGTGACAGGGTTAAGGAGGGCGATGCAGTAATGGAGCTGGAGGTCGCCGACGGTGACGCTACCGATAGCGCCGAAGATGTATCGGACTCTGAGTCAGAAAACGAGACCGCCAAGGGCGGTAAAACCAACGATGCTAGTTCGCAGACGCAGAATGAAAATGCATCGGAGAAGCAGACAAAGTCCACTTCAGACAATAATGCGGATAAGGCTGCCGAGCCGGCTGCAAGTAGATCGGAAACCGTAAAGGTGCCGGATCTGGGCGACATTGATGCCGCAGAGATCATTGAAGTGAATGTGGCCGTGGGGGATGAGCTTGATGAAGAGCAAATCATCGTAGTGGTGGAATCAGACAAGGCGTCTTTGGAAATTCCCTCACCAAAAGCCGGCAAGGTGGAATCCGTTAACGTTAGTGTCGGCGATAAGGTTGGTAGTGGTGATGCGTTGATTACCCTTGCCGTTACCGGTACGCCGGCAGCAGAAGAGAGTGCACAGCCTGAGCGCGAACAGGATGGGGCAGAGCAGGATTCCTCTCCTGAAACGGCTTCTTCTAGCGGTTCTACACCGTCCCGTGCGCAACCCTCTGATGCAGGTGGCTCGCCTTCCCGCCCCGTTCATGCCGGCCCGGCGGTACGCAAATTGGCCCGGGAAACGGGGGTGGATTTGTCCCAGGTCAGCGGCACTGGCCCGAAAGATCGCATCCTCAAAGATGACGTGCATGCCTATGTGAAGCAGCGTTTGGAGGGGCCACAGAGCGGGGGCTCAGCGGGTGGAATGGCGATAGACTTGCCAGAAATCGATTTCAGCCAGTTTGGTGAAATTGAACGCGTTGAGTTGAACAAGCTGCGCAAGGTGTCGGCGCAGAATCTGACCCGTTCATGGTTGACTATTCCCCATGTAACCCAGCATGACAATGCGGATATCACCGACTTGGAGGCGTTTCGTAAGAGCCAGAACAAGCGTCTTGAACGTGAAGGGGTAAAGCTCACCATGTTGGCTTTCCTAGTAGCGGCCTGTGCACGGGCGTTAAAGGAATATCCACGGTTTAACAGCTCTTTGGAAAATAGCGGCGAAGCATTGATTGAAAAGCGGTATATCAATATTGGTATCGCAGTCGATACACCTAATGGATTGGTTGTGCCGGTGATCAAGGATGCGGATAAAAAAGGGCTAAAGGCGATTGCTCAGGAAATGGACGAACTGGCAGAGAAAGCCCGTAATCGGAAGCTGACCCCTGCGGACATGAAGGGCGGGACTTTCAGTATTTCGTCTTTGGGGGGGATTGGCGGTACGGCGTTCACCCCGATTGTAAACTGGCCGGAAGTGGCGATTCTCGGCGTCAGCCGCTCCGATATGCAGCCGGTCTGGGATGGGAGTGAGTTCCAGCCGCGGTTAATACTGCCAATGAGCCTGTCTTACGATCATCGAGTCATTGATGGTGCAGCAGCCGCACGATTTACGACTTATTTGAGCCAGTTATTAACGGATATGCGCCAGGCATTGTTGTAATTGAGCTGGCAAACGTAGCCAAGAGGAATAAAAAAAGGCCTTCGTGTGAAGGCCTTTTTTAAAGTGCACTAAAAGCAAAGGGTTAACGTTTTTCCTTTTTTTCGCGGCGATCGTCGCCACGCTTTTCACGTTTTTCTTTCATCTGCTTGAGTTTTTCCTGCTGCTCTGGGGTGAGTAGAGCGTTGATCTTTTCTTGGGTTTCATCATGCAGGGCCTTCCTTTTTTCGCCCTGCTCTTTAAAGAGGGTGCTCAGTTCGGCACTTTGTGACTCGGTCAGTTCCAGTTTCTTGGTCATGTGTTCCACCATTTTTTCACCGCCCCGGTGACCGGGACCCATGGCAAAAGCGGATGTGGCAAAAATAGCTAGAACAACGATAGCGATCTTTTTCATGGGGCTTTCTCCTTGTGACTCTAATTGAGCCGTTGAATGTGATGGAAAGAGTATTGCGTAAAAAGGTGCAAGGAATATGCAGGAAAAAAGGAAGAAGCAGCTACACCCTCACGTTACGCTACAATACGATGATCAGTTTCATGATCACAACCACTGAGGCCTCGCCCAGAGTTGGGCGCGGCCTCAGTGTAGAAAAGTACAAAATCCAGGATGGGCGTTTTAACGTGCAGTTTGAGGTTCGAACCTTGGGGCCGTTATGGTGTTTCTAGCCGATACCCTACCCCGTATACACTGCCAATCCAGTCATGGGACTGCTCATCGCCGTCGCTGAGTTTACGGCGCAATTTACGAATATGGCTGTCGATGGTGCGGTCGGAAACCACGCGGTGATCGTTGTATATCTCGTCCATTAGCTGGTCTCGGGACCAGATACGGCCGGGCTGGCGAGAGAGAGTGCTCAGCAAGGCAAATTCAATAGCGGTAAGGCCAATGCGTTGCTGGCCCTGTGGCTGTTTGAGAATGGCTTCGTAGCGTTCCTCGTCCAGTTGCAAGCTGTGCTCTTGTTCGGGGGATTCGGGGTTGGCGCGTCGTAGCACCGCTTTCACCCGGGCCACCAGTTCGCGAGGGCTGAAGGGTTTGCAGATGTAATCATCTGCGCCCAGTTCTAGCCCCAGTAGCCGGTCCACTTCATCAACCCGGGCAGTGACCATAATAATCGGTACATTGCTGTGCTGGCGGATGGTCTTGCACACCTCCATGCCATCTCCGTCGGGTAGCATCAAGTCTAGTATGATCGCTTGAAAGGACTGCTCATGGGCCATGGCCATGGCAGCTTTGGCGCTGTCTGTTTGTTTTGTCTGAAAATGAGCGTGATGTAGATAATCTGCCACAAGTTGTGACAGGCGAGGCTCATCTTCTACGATCAGGATGTGGCTCATAGGGCATGTCCCGGTAACGAAATATGGATACGAACCCCACCCAGAGGGCTGTGCTCTGCATGAAGCACTCCGCCATGGGCTTGGACAATGCGTTGGCAAATGGCCAGTCCCAGGCCCGACCCGCCGGTGCGGCGATTGCGCGAGCTCTCAACTCGGTACAAGTGATCAAACAGTTTAGGTAGGGCATCGTCGGAGACGCCAGGTGCGCTGTCGTCCACCGTCAATTGCCAGGTATTGTCTTCCTGTTTGCTCAGGGACACCGATAGCTCGCCGCCGTCGGCGGTGTACTTGAGGCTGTTCTGGAACAGGTTATCCAGTAACTGACGTAGGCGCACAGGATCCTGCTGGATCAGAGCTTGGTCGGGTAAGTTGGTTTTACAGGTGATACCACGTTGTGCGAACGAACTTTGATAACTGTCGAGAACGTCTTCTATTAGGCTGCTCAGGTCTTCCAAACGGAACTGGTAGCGTAGATTGCCTCCGTCGGCCAATGCCAGGTCGTGTAGGTCGTTAATCAGGTGGGTAAGTTGAGCGACCTCACTTTCTAATCCTTTCAGGCTTTCCTGATTCAATGGTCGTATGCCATCGCAAAGTGCTTCTAGCTCGCCTTGCAGAATGGCTACCGGAGTGCGCAGTTCATGGGCGATATCTGAGAACCAACGCTGACGCGCCTGTTGGCCCTGATCGAGCCGCTCGGCGAGCTGGTCGACCTGGCGGGTCAAGGTGCCGAGCTCATCCCGGCGATCACTGGCCAGGCGAGAGTCGTAATTACCTTCCTGTAATTCTCTTGTATGGCGTGAGAGCGCCAGAATTGGTGCCACCAGATGGCGGGCCAGCAGCCAGGAGACCAGTAGAGATAAGGCAAGCCCCACACAGAGCATCCACAGGGCAAAACGAAGTTGCCGGCCTATGAAGCGGCGGTCTAGTTTGTCGCGAATAGCTTCCTGATCTGGGTAGGTTAGATAGCCCACGATGCGGCTATTATCTTGGATAGGAACGTCAATACGGTATTTTTCCGGGGCAGGCGGGCCAAACAGCACACGCTTGTGGGCATCGAGCAATTGCAGGCGGCGGTGATCGCCGCGCTCGTCTTTTCCTTCCTCTCGATCCCCGGCTAGCCAGTAAAGCCGTTTGAGGCGACGGGGGTCATCGCGAAGAAATTGCCAAGAGCCCTGCTGTTGGTACAGGTTGCCCAGGTGATTGGCTAGACGTTCCACTTGGGATTGCTGGCGTTCGTCCAAGTAAGTGTCGAGGCTACGCACGAAAGACAGATAATAGAATCCGCTGGCGGCTAGGATAAGAACCAGAAAGGTGCCCAGGAAAATCAGAAACAGTTTATTGCGAATGCCCATGGCGCTACATCATCAGTCAGGGCATTCAGTGTAGCGCGCTAGCGTTAGAGGTGGGCCGGTTTGCACAATCTTTCCATAATACAAAGCCACACGCCTGAAGCCAGGTAAAGAAACGCACAGGAATGGGCGCTCTTTTTTTCATGTTTGGCCTCAAGCATCGGGCATGTGGCGCGCTGTTAGCGGTCCGCTTTGGGGACCCACAAAGTTTCAGGGTGCTCGTGGCGTAGGTTGATCAGCCGTGCCATGACAAAGAGCAGGTCGGAAAGCCGGTTGATCAGCGCCTGGCTTACGGGATTGACCGCGTCTTCGTCGGCGTCGCGCAGGGCTATCACGTGGCGTTCCAGTCGGCGTGCCACAGTGCGGCAGTGGTGGCACCAGGCGGCATCAGGGTGCCCACCAGGAAGGACAAACTCTTTCAGTGGTGGCAGTTCGGCATTAATAGTATCGGCTTGGGATTCCATCTCTACCAGGTCATGATCATCAATTACCCTGTGGCCGGGAATCGCCAGTTCGCTGCCGATGTCGAACAGCATTTGCTGTATTAAACCCAACAACGCATCCAAATCTGCATCTTGCGGGCGTGCGCGTAACACCCCAAGGGCGCTATTCAGTTCGTCGAGCTCGCCGAGAACCACAATGCGAGGGTCATGTTTGCTTACTCGAGAGCCGTCGGCCAGTCCGGTTTCGCCGGCATCGCCGGTGCGGGTTATAACCCGGTTGATGCGGGTTTTGTTGGTGTCACTCATTACAGCTCCATGCCCAGTGCAACTCGGTAATGGCGTTCTGGCAGCGGGTAGAGTACCGCGCTGCTGCTGGCCGGATTGTAGTTACCGTAGTCGGCGTTCACGTTATCTTCCAGATTGTAGACACCGGCTTTGAGATAGAGTTTGCGATAGCGGGCAGTCAGTTGCAGATCAGTGGTGCGATAGTGGTCCAACTTGCGGTATTCGTTGTCCAGGTCAGCATCGTAGTGTCGGTCGCCCACATAGCGGTGACTGATCTGGGCGGATAGCCAGGATAGCGCCTGCCAGTCGGCGATTAACTTCATGGTGTGTTCGGGTACCAGGGGCACATCGTTGCCGCTGAATGGTCCGCCATCAAAGCGGGCTTGTTGGGCGCTGGCATTAGCGGTGAAGGTGATATCTTTATCCAGCTGCCAATGGGAGTTGATACTAACGCCTTTATGAATGGTCCGATCATCCAGATTGCGGTTGGCGAAAGCGATGGGGTCGTAAACAATTTCGTTATCGATTTCGGCACGCCAGAAGGTGAGGGTGGAATGCTGACGTCCTTGCGACCAGCTGGCCCCGGTGGTGTAACTGTGGCCAGTTTGTGGATCAGCGGGCGGATTAAAGGGCGAAAGCTCATCCACGTTGGCGATTCGCACACTGCGCTGGGCGCCGGCGAAAAGGGCTAAGTTGCCAGTGAACGTATAACGGATGCCCCCCTCGTACATTTCACCGTCTTGTTCCTTGTCGGCACCTTCTCCGCTGAGCGTACTTTCCAGATGGCGGGCGCCGGCGCTGACAGACAGTTTCGGGGTTAGGCTAACCAGGTTATGCACGTACCAAGCACGCTGGCTCTGTTCTAGCTCACGATCGCCGAAATTGGTGCGGCTGGTGTAATCGTATTCGTGCAGATCGAAGCCTAAGGTCCAGTTATGGATAGCGCTGCCGGTGGCGGTCTGGCCTTCTAGCTTGGGGGTAAAGCTGTAGCTGTCGACCACGGATTCACCATTGAAACCGCCGGAGGGGTAGCGGTATTCCTGGGTTTGACGGCGGCGGCTGGCGTCCAGGGTTAGGGCAGTGTTGCCGGCCATACCAATACGTATGCCAGGCATCAGCCAGTAACTTTCCTGTTCGGCCTCATCGTTGGGGGTATCGGCGCCTTGCGGGTCATTGTTGAATGCTCGTGGATCGCGGCCACCGGGTAGGTCCAGGGATTGTGTCTCGCCGTTGGCAGTGAAATACGCTTCAAAGCGGTCTTGATGGTAACGCAGATCGGCGAAGGCGCTGTCGTTGCGCAGGGCGTTGTTGTCCCGATAGCTGTCGCTGTCCTGCGTGCTCAGGGCCACGGCTCCACTCACGTTGTCATGGCTGCCGGTGGCATAAACATTGCCGCCCACGTTGCTGTAACTGCCGCTATGGATTTCCACCCCGGCACTATTGCGGTAGTGGCGGCGGGTAACAATGTTAACCACCCCGCCTACAGCGCCGTTGCCGTACAGGGCGGCTCCGGCCCCAGGCAACACTTCGATGCGCTCAATGGCCGCAAGGGGGAGGCCGGTTAGTTGCGGCGGGGCTTGATCGATGTTGGATAGCCGACGACCGTTTAACAGAATCAGGGTGTTTTGGTTACCAGTGGCGCCGAAACCGAGCAGGTCTACACTGGTTCTGCTGCCGTTGATGCCATACAGGCGGCTGCTTTGCAGACCGCCAACGCTGTCCAGCACTTCCGCAAGGTTTGTTGCCGGTAGGCTGTCGATGGCTTCTCGGTCGATCACCACGGTGCCGGTGGGGAGTTCACCCGCCAAGCTGTTGTTGCTGGCGCCACTGACCTTTACGGTGCCCAGAGCATGGCGGCCGGGAGCGGTGTCCGATGTGCTGTCGGCTTCGTTGGCGATACCCGCAAGCGGGACAGTTAATAGCAAGCTGGCAGCTGCGGGTATAAAAAGCGCGCGTTGGTGAATAGAGCAGCGAGTGAACATTTATCCTCCGAACAATGAGACCTTCTCGCAGGGGAGCTTACCAGAGGTTGGCGCTCAGCAGGCTGTTGAAAAGCCCTTTGCACACTTGGCGCGTCCTGAAGACGGGGAGCGTGTGTGTTGCATCGCGCGTTGTGCCCTGAAGAAGTATAGATTGTGAGTCAATCTGAATGGCTGAGCATGCACATGCAAAGGGCTTTGCAATCGTCCGCTAGGGCGTGGATGTGAGCGCCTCAACTAGCCGGCGATGGCTGGGCAGGTCCATGCCCTGGTTTTTCGCTTGGCAGAGTAACCAGCCATTGATGGCCTCGATTTCCGTCGTGGCACCTCGTTGGTAATCTGCGCGCATGGAAGAGGTGTTGTCGGCTGTATCGCGGATCACCTCTAGCACGGCCGTGAATGAATCCCCAGGCCACTGCGAGTCTAGTATTGCCAGCAGGGCGTCGGCTTCGCTGCACAGGGTTCGGGCTTGGTCTAGCAGGGCGGGGTCGTTCATGAGTGCGCCGTTAGGTATATCGTAAAAGGCGGTGAGCGGATTGATCACCGCGTTAGCCACCAGTTTCCTCCATTGAACTAGGCGTATGTCCGCTTCCCAGTGCAGGTTGGGCCAGTGAATTTGAAGGCCTTCAAACCATTCAGGTGGTTGCGCAGTGCCGCCGATCCATGTGACATTTTCCGCCACGATGGTGTGCTGTGGCGATTGCCCTTTTACTGCACTGGTGGTAATTGCTTCCAGCATGACGGAGCCTGAAGGGAGCCGACCATCCAGCGCGCCTACCCCATTTTGGAAGCGCAGCACCTGTGTCTCGTTGTTGAGATGGCCTTTCACCCTCTGTAACGCCGAGTCCGTGTACGGTGTTTTACTGGCTACCAGCACATGTTTAATGGCGGGGGGCAGCTCGGCTGGGCTGACGCAGGGCAGGGTGAGCGACATGCGTTGATTAGCAAAGATAAGCTGCTTTTGCAGTGGTAATCGCGGGCTATTGGTGACCACGCTGACGGTATGCCCGGCACGGGTCAGATACCAAGCCGCTAGTGTGCCCATGTTGCCGGCACCGAGCAGATACCAGTGGGGAAGAGGTTCAGTCATGGAGAAATAGTAAGCCCTGTAGTGAAGGAAAAGGAGATTTTTCTCTGTGTCTAGCAAACGTGTTGCCCCGTACTGTAAGGGTAAACCGCTGATGGTTTCTAATGCGAAGCAAGCCGTAAGCTATTTGCGCTGGCCGCGATATGCTTTTCCGCCAGCGCCGCTTCAGTTCCAGGCGGGCCTGGTCGAGCATTATCTTCGGGTTTTTGATGCCTGTTGAGACGGCCATGGTGATGCTGGGGCTAATGGATGATCAGCGTAAAGTGATCTTTACTGCAGGCGACAGAGCAGCCCCATGGGCCGCAGGGTATCCTGGTGATTGCCGAGTCTTTTTATGGTGGGGTTAGTCCTTAAAGGCGCTATGTCGCTGGATCAGATAGATCAGGCCTAGCACTGGCACGCCCATCAGGCTGGCCAGTAGGAAAAAGCCCGGGTAGCCCAAATTGTCCACCATGCTGCCGGAATACCCGCCAATGGTTTTCGGTAACAAGGTCATCAATGAGCTGAAGATAGCGTACTGCACGGCAGTGAAGGACACATTTGTGAGCTGGGACAGGAAGGCCACAAAGGCGGCACTGGCCAGGCCCGCGGTTAGGTTGTCGGCGGAGATCACCGCATAGAGAATGCGGATATCGTGGCCTGCATAAGCCAGCCACAGAAACAGCAGGTTGGTGGCTACGGTGAGAAAGGCGCCGAGGTAAAGTACCCGAATGACACCGTGACGCATGGCCAGCAGGCCGCCCAGAAAACCACCGGCGATAGTCATGAACAAACCAAACGTTTTTACCACCCCGGCAATTTCGGTTTTGGTGAAACCCATGTCTTCAAAGAAGACGTTGGAAATAACGCCAAGGACAATATCGGAAACGCGATAAAACCCTACGAAAACCAGCAGCAACAGCGCCAAGCGTTTGCCATAACGCTGGAAAAAATCCTTCACTGGGTCGAGGTAACTTTCTTGCACCAGTTGTTTGTCATATAGCGGGGTTAGGGAGAGTGTCTTGAGTAATGCGGCCACCAGAGTGATTGCCAGAGCCAACCTAAGGGTTTCCACCACCAGGCCGGATAAGGCGCCGTTGTTCATCGCGTCAGTCAGCGTTTGCCGCAGTGCGGAGGCCGCTCCAGCGGTGAGCACGTACACCGTCACGAAGGCGGCGATGCCCGCCACAAACAGGGTTAAGAACTTGAGGTATTGGCGGCTGCTGTAGTGTGCGTTTGAAGGTCTGGGATTGGCCGGCTCACGAATGATCAGGGTAGTGATGACACCGACCAGCATGGTTAGCGCCATGAGGGCATAGGTGTTTTGCCAGGCGGCATAGCGGTAAGACTCACTGGTGGAGCCGAGCCAGCTGGCCAACACCAGTGAGCCGGCTCCGGAGGTGAGCATGCCGATGCGGTAGCCGGCGATATAGGACGAAGACATCATCGCCTGCAATTCCGCTCCGGCAGATTCAATCCGGTAAGCATCGATCACCACATCCTGGGTAGCGGCGGTGAAGCCCAGCAGCACTACCGCAAAGGCCATCAAATTCAGGGCGCCAGGTTGGGTTGGGTCGACCAGGGAAATGCTGAAAATAGCAGCGGCAACGGCCAGTTGTGCCACCAGCAACCAGGCCCGCCGTCGGCCTAGCCAGCGCGTAAGGGCTGGCACAGGCAAGCGGTCAATCAGTGGTGCCCAGAGAAACTTAAATGAATACGCCAGCGCTGCCCAGCTGAAGTAGGTGACAGTGGAACGGTCGATGCCGGCTTCGCGTAGCCATAGTGATAGCGAGGAAAAAATCAGTAGCAGAGGAATACCCGCTGAAAAACCATAAAAGAACATGGTCGCCACACGGGGGTGCAGGAAGGCCTTTAGGGATTGCTGCCAGCTAGAAGATTGTGAGGGCATAGGGCTCTTAGCGGGTATTGCTGATGAGGAAAAGACTCATCATAGACGCTTTGTTCCTGCGGAGCGATTTAGGTTCATTGTGGGACAAGAAAATAAGGCTTGGGCACGCGATCATTTATTACCGGAATATTTTCGTCACGTAACCGTTGTATTTGAATCTGCCCTGCGGGTGTGCCGACTAAGGCAATGTGTCTGTCGGAGCGCAACACCCGGTGCCAAGGCAGACGGGTATCCTCGGGTAACTGGCTCATCAACCGGCCGACAAAACGAGCATGGTGCGGAAAGCCTGCCTGGCGAGCCACGGCGCCATAACTGCTGACTTTGCCCGGTGGGATGGCCGCAATAATTTGGTAAACAGCCTCTCGGAATTCTGGATTCATGGGGCTATAGCCTCAAGCGACAAGCTTCAAGCTACAAGGGAAAACGGAAAAAATAAAAGGGCGGCCGCGAAGGCTTGCCCTTTTATTTAGCCAGAACAGCATGCTGGCTTGCCGCTCAGCGCAGACCGCCATCCATGTCGATGCAGCGACCGGTGAAATAGTCGGTCTCGAAAATGAAGGCCACACTGCGAGCAATGTGCTCCGCTTCACCCAAGCGCTTGAGCGGTACCGCCTGCACCAACCGATCGCGGGCTTCCGGTTTCATGGCTGCTAGCATGTCGGTATTGATGGTGCCCGGTGCTACCGCCCCGGTGCGGATGTTGTAGCGGGCCAGTTCTCTCGCCCACACCTCGGCCATGGCCGCTACCCCTGACTTGGCAGCAGAGTAGTTGCTTTGGCCAAAGCTGCCATGACGGGCCAGGGATGAAATGTTCACGATCACGCCTTCCTCGACGCCGGTTTCCACCATTTTGGCGGCGGCTTCCCGGCCACACAGGAACACCCCTGTCAGGTTCACGTCGATCACGGCTTGCCATTGTTGCAAGCTCATTTTACTGATCAATTCACCTTCTTTGGCTTTAATGAGTAGCCCATCGCGGGTTATGCCCGCGTTGTTGACCAGACCGTGCAGGGTGCCGAAATCGGCCACCACATTGTTGAACAGCGCTTCCACTTCTTCTTCTTTGGCCACATTGGCCAGGTAGGCGCGTGCTTCGCCACCGGCCGCTTCGCAGGCGGCTACGGTGGCATCCAAGTCTTCCTGGTTAAGATCCACACAGGCTAGCCGGGCGCCTTTACCAGCAAAAAAGGTGGCGATGCCACGGCCCAAGCCACGGCCGGCGCCGGTTACAACAATCACTTTCTGGTTCAATTCCATGGTGATTCCTTACAGTGTCGGTTCATGGTGCAACGGATTATGGTGAGGCGCAGGAGGCAGGCCAATGACCGGATTGCTCAGGCCTGCAGCAAAACGGGAAACGGATGAGCGGGCGTTGAATGCACCAGGAAGCAGAAGCCCGATTGTGTATTTATTGGCACGGCAGTGCGGTGGCGCCGTTGGTATGGAGGGCGGACAGCACAGTGGCTGGCAGAGCGCGGCATGATTGACGGTATCCGCCCGGTGCCGTGCGCAAGCGCAGTGTAGCCGTGGCGCGGGGATCTGTTCCGGGAGATTTTTTCCTCTCCAGCTCTTGAATCCCGCCGTGGCGACCCCATTCCACGGCCAACAGGCAGGCAAAGGGAATCATTGGTCAGTGCCGGTATTTCTTGTTGACTGTTCTGGTGTCCTTACTATGATTAGCACTCCACTCATGAGAGTGCTAATTCTGACTATTGAGTCCGGCCATTGTGCCGACTCGGGTGTCGAAGAACTAACTGGGAGTTTAAGGAAAAATGAGCATCCGTCCTTTGCATGATCGCGTGCTGGTTCGCCGTGAAGAGGAAGAAACCAAATCTGCTGGCGGTATTGTGCTGCCTGGTTCCGCTGCCGAGAAGCCGTCCCGTGGTGAAGTTATCGCCGTTGGCAATGGCAAAATCACCGAAAATGGCGATGTGCGTCCGCTGGACGTAAAAGCCGGTGATACGGTGATCTTCGGCCAATACTCCGGCAGCACCGTGAAGGTGGAAGGCGAAGAGCTGCTGATCATGAGCGAAGCTGAAATTCTGGCCGTCGTCGAAGACTAAGTTGCGAAGGCCAAGGGTTGCAAGGCTCAGCGCTTAAGGCGAATAGCCAGGGTAACCCAGTTCCGCTCCAGACAGACATCGAACGCCCGCAAGGGCATTCAGCCCATTACTGGGTACAGAATTGCAGAGGTATAGAAACATGGCTAAAGAAATTTTGTTCCGTGACGAAGCTCGTCAACGTATGGCTAAAGGCGTCAACATTCTGGCAGACGCCGTCAAAGTAACTTTGGGCCCGAAAGGCCGTAACGTGGTGCTGGAAAAATCCTTCGGCGCCCCGTCCATCACTAAAGATGGCGTTTCCGTTGCCCGCGAAATCGAACTGGAAGATAAGTTCGAGAACATGGGTGCGCAGATGGTCAAGGAAGTGGCTTCCAAGGCCAACGACGAAGCGGGTGACGGCACCACCACCGCCACCGTGCTGGCTCAGGCGTTCGTGAACGAAGGCCTGAAGTCCGTAACCGCGGGCATGAACCCCATGGACCTGAAGCGCGGCATCGATCAGGCCGTTGCGGCCGTAGTGGAAGAGCTGAAAAAGCTATCTACTCCGTGCGACAACACCAAGAGCATTGAGCAGGTAGGTACTATCTCTGCCAACGCCGACAAATCTGTTGGTGAGATCATCGCCCAGGCCATGGAAAAAGTGGGCCAGGAAGGGGTTATCACTGTTGAAGAAGGCCAGTCTCTGCAGAACGAGCTGGACGTGGTTGAAGGTATGCAGTTTGACCGCGGTTACCTGAGCCCTTACTTCATCAACAACCAGGAAAAGATGCAGGTCGAACTGGAAGACCCGTACATCCTGTTGGTGGACAAGAAGATTTCCAACATCCGTGAGCTGTTGCCAGCCCTGGAAAATGTGGCTAAAGCAGGCAAGCCGCTGCTGATTATCGCTGAAGACATTGAAGGCGAAGCGCTGGCTACCCTGGTAGTGAACAACATGCGCGGCATCATCAAGTGTGCCGCTGTGAAGGCGCCGGGCTTCGGTGATCGTCGCAAGGCCATGCTGCAAGATATCGCCATCCTCACCGGCGGCACCGTCATCAGCGAAGAAGTGGGCCTGAGCTTGGAAAATGCGTCCCTGGAAGATCTGGGTACCGCCAAGAAAGTGAACATCGACAAGGAAAACACCACCATTGTTGATGGCGCTGGCCAGCAGGCAGATATCGATGGCCGTGTGGAGCAAATCCGCAAGGAAATCGAAAACTCTTCCTCTGACTACGACAAAGAAAAACTGCAAGAGCGCGTGGCCAAGTTGGCCGGCGGTGTTGCGGTAATCAAGATCGGTGCTGCCACCGAAATTGAAATGAAAGAGAAGAAAGCTCGCGTTGACGATGCTCTGCACGCTACCCGTGCTGCGGTAGAAGAAGGTGTGGTACCGGGCGGTGGTGTTGCTCTGGTTCGCGCTCTAGCCAATGTTGGCACCATCAAAGGTGACAACGACGAGCAGAACGCCGGTATTGCCCTGACTTTCCGTGCGCTGGAAATGCCGCTTCGCCAGATCGCCTATAACGCCGGCGCGGAAGCATCCGTGATTGTGCAGGAAGTGCGTAATGGCAAAGGTAACTACGGCTACAACGCAGCCTCCGGTGAATACGGTGACATGTTGGAAATGGGTATTCTCGATCCCGCCAAAGTGACCCGTTCTGCTCTGCAGGCCGCGGCCTCCATTGCTGGCCTGATGATCACCACCGAAGCCATGGTGGCGGACAAGCCGGAAGAAAACGCCGGTGCCGGCGCCCCAGACATGGGCGGCATGGGTGGAATGGGCGGAATGGGCGGCATGATGTAGTGCGACGTGAAGTCGCGAGGTCGCTAGCCTTTGCGGGCTACTTCGGGGGCTCCGCTCCCAATTAACCGCAGAAAATAGCGTATTCCTTACCCGGTGATCGGGTCTTCGATCCGGCGCCGGGTATCTCCCTTAGGGGAGTAATACCCAGCTGGACCTTGTCTGGCTAAACGGCTTCCCATGCTAATGGGATGAACGTTTATTCGGTGAAGACCGATGAATGTGCATCCGAGAAGTGGTGGGGGTATGCGTTTGCATGCCTCCATTGCTTTTCCCGTGCATTTAATCCTCTTGGGCTTCCTGCCCTCAAACGTTTCTTGGCCTCGGCCATAAAACGCGGATTCCTGTGTCTGGAAGAACATGCTGGCACCTCTCGGTGTAAGCCGTTTCTGTCATTGTTTCGTTCACGCAGCGACTAGGTGTGAAAGCGAAACCTGTTGTTCGACCAACAGTAGCCTATGGGCAGTGCGTTGCTGGTAACGGCAAGGTGCGAAGCGCCCTGACAATGTAGTCCCACTCTGTGGTCTGGTTTGCCCGTGAGGGTTGCCGGGGATTCTGCCAGCAACAGGCGGATGAGACGCTAGGCTGGACGGTAGGGTCAACGTAAGTGAACTGCTGATAAACACCGTCAACCGCATGGAGCCAAAGTTGCTGACAGGCTTCGACCAAAATGGTGTGTGGCTGGCTATCCCTCTTACATCTGGGGATACGTCGACACTGAGCCACCGGTGGATAGGCAGGACCTAACCCGTTCGTGTGACAGACTCGGAACACGGTAAGCCCGTATCTTCGCCTGGATCCATCAGGCAGGTGGACCGCAAGGGAAGCTGATGGAGGTGCGGGTAAAGGAGGATGGAGAAAGCGAATGCTTGCCTGTAATGGGTGGGATAGGGGTTCGAGATTTGCCCCGACGCGAAAGCGTGCAGACTTCCATCTGGTCTTTGATCGCGTGAAGGCAGGTAAAACCGCCAGAAAGAATGCCGACGTAACAAGTCTCTTGTTGCCCGGTTAAACAATGTGCCCTGAGGGTGTGGACTGCGCCCTCAGGGGAAATGCGTCTGCGCCTTCTCGGGTTCCAATCTGAGGAGGATAGCAAGATGAACGCATCGCTATTGATGCCTGCATTCTCCCACCCTGCCACCAGTTGGCACATGATTGATTGGGAAACCAGTCATCGTCGGGTGAGGAGGTTACAGGCTCGTATCGCGAAAGCAGCACGGGAACAGCAGTGGAGGAGGGTGAAAGCCCTGCAACGCTTGCTAGTCCGCTCGTTCGCCGCCAAAGCCTTGGCGGTAAAACGGGTCACTGAAAACCGGGGTCGCAAGACTCCGGGTGTCGATGGCGAATGCTGGGACAATCCAGCATCAAAATGGGAAGCGATCCACCGTCTGAAACGGCACGGCTACAAGCCGCGTCCGCTCCGGCGGGTTTGGATTCCGAAGGCCAACGGCAAACGCCGTCCCTTGGGAATACCGACGATGCACGACCGGGCCATGCAGGCGTTATACCTGCTGGCTCTGGAACCGGTGTCCGAGACCACGGCGGATCGTAACTCATATGGCTTCCGGCCCATGCGCGCTACGGCGGACGCAATCGAGCAATGTTTTGTTGTGCTTGGTCGCAAAAGCTCGGCGCAGTGGGTGCTGGAGGCTGATATACAGGGTTGTTTCGACAACATAAGCCATGACTGGCTGCTGTCCCATGTCCCTATGGACAAGGCAGTGCTCGGGAAATGGCTGAAAGCCGGGTTCATGGAATCCGGTAGGACACACCCGACCCACGCGGGAACGCCTCAGGGCGGTATTATCTCGCCGGTTTTGGCCAACATGGCTCTGGATGGTTTGGAAGAAGTGCTAGAAGCTGCTTTCGGGCAGCGTAACACCAAAGCCAGCTACCGGACCAAGGTCAACTACGTGCGCTACGCCGACGACTTCGTTGTCTCCGGTATCTCGAGAGAGCTGCTGGAGAGGGAGGTCAGGCCCATCGTCGAAGCCTTTATGGCGGAGCGGGGGCTTGCATTGTCCGCGGAGAAGACGGTGGTGACGCATGTGGAGGAAGGGTTCGACTTTCTGGGTCAGAACATTCGCAAGTATGGAGGGAAGTGCTTGATTAAGCCTGCCCAACAGAACGTGAAGCGGTTTCTGGCCGAGGTGAAGTCGGTGTTGGACACGCACAAGACCATGCCTGCGTGGTGGATCGTCAAGACTCTGAATCCCAAGATTCGAGGCTGGGCGAACTACCATCGGCACGTGGTTTCGAAAGCGACGTTCAACTATGTGGACTATCGGATCTGGAAGATGCTGTGGCAATGGTGCCGCCGACGTCATCTCAATCGACGGAAGCGGTGGGTGAAGAACAAGTATTTTCGCCCCCTCGGCCAGCGCAGCTGGACATTCCAGGGCATGGACCCAACAGGCAAGCGGTATGCGTTGTGCTACGCCAGTGATGTGCCCATCAAAAGGCATATCAAGATCAAGGCCGAAGCGACACGGTATGACCCCACCTTTGCTGGTTATTTCGAGGAACGCCTGGCGTATCTCTGGAAGAACAGCGAGAAAGGGAAGTCCAAGTTGCTACAGCTTTGGCTCCGGCAGGAGAAGCGCTGTCCTTGTTGTCGCGAACTGATCACACGGGAAACCGGGTGGAACATCCACCACGTGATCGAACAGCATAAGGGCGGTACCGATAAGCTGGATAATCTGGTGTTGCTGCATCCGAACTGCCATCGGCAACTGCACTCGAAATCAATATGTTGATGATAGATGGGTGTTGAAATACAATATGTGGTGTCCTTGATCCCCAAGGGCGTTCGAATGGAGGGTCATACTTTGACCAAACTTTTGAATGTCCCCAAACTTCGCCTGGAGATAGCGCTTTAGGTGTCGGTCAGAAGGGGACCAAAGATGGAGAGCTAGTAGGAAGTACGTAGCTGGGGGCTGTGCCCCCTTCTGCGGACTGGCCCCAACGCTATTTGGGGGTTTGACTGTGATGGGTGCTGAGTAGACCGACGTAAGCTTACGACCTTGAAGTCGAGTACTGGGTACTAGACCAATCGAGACGTAAGCGAAAGAATAATCTCGGTACCCGCTCTCGCTAATACTGTGATGCTGGCTCATCCTTCGGGATGGGTTAACAAAGGCTTGAGCCGTATGCGGGTAAACTCGCATGTACGGTTCTTAGGGGAGGGGGGGCCAGTAATGGTCGCTCCTTACCCGACAATCATCAGCGCTTAACACGCTCCAAAGAGAACCCCGCCTTGTGCGGGGTTTTCTTTTTTTAGGACATAGACAATTTTCAGGCTATAAGCTGCCGCCGGGTTCGATGTCGCGGTCATGCCGCTAACGGATGCGTTGTGCCGCTTATTTAGGTCCCGGGTTTCGCCCTGTCAGAATTTGTACACGTCCATCCTGCGGCTTGTATCTCATGCCTTGTGGCTTGTGGCTTAATACCCGTTCATCCTCGAGAGGCAATAGCATGCAACCCAGAGATAAAAAACTCCGTCCGCACTTCGCCTGGTTGGTGGTCGTGATGATTGTGCTGGGGCTGGCCTCTTCCTGGGTGAACCCCTGGCTGGCATTCGATCGCGTTGCGATTGAGCAGGGGCAGTGGTGGCGGATTCTTACGTGCCATCTTGTGCATCTGAATCATTGGCATTTGCTGCTGAATTTGAGCGGGCTGTTGCTATGTGGCTATTTTTTTGAAGATTTACTGGATCGTGCCCGCTTGTGGGCATGGCTGTTGTTCTGTGGCATTACCACTGGTGTCGCTTTGCTGATATTGGATCCGCAACTGCAACATTATGTGGGGCTGTCGGGTATCTTGCATGGGCTGCTGGTGCTCTGTTTGCTCATGGGGTGGAGGGGGAATCCGGTGCTGCACTCAGTCGTGTTGGCGGTCATTATCGGGCGCATTATCAGTGAGCACTTGCCGGGCTATGACGTGGATTACCTGCAAGGGTGGATTGATGGTCGGGTGTATGTGAACGCCCATCTTTATGGTGCGGTCAGTGGTGCGTTGCTTTGGGGTTTGATCACGGGGGGATCGTATTTTGTCGATAGAAGAGCAAAACGAGAATAAAAAAGCGGGCGTTGGCGGGTATCTGTTTGGCGGCATTTTTCTATTCGCTGGGCTAGCGGTGATGGTGTATGTGGGGCTGCTCCCTGTCGGTAAGTATCTGCTGTCTGGTCAGTGGGAGCGGGTGCCGGCCACGGTGCTTAGCAGTGAACTTCATCGTCATCGTTCTGATGGGTCTAGCACCTATAGCGTCACCGCCCGTTACCGGTATTCCTTCCAGGGGCAGACCTTCACCAGCGATCAGGTCGGGCTATATAGCGGCAGTGATAATGTGGGTGACTATTGGCAACAGCTTAGCAGCCGGCTGGATCGTGCCCGTGCCAGCAACCGTGCCTTGCAAGCCTGGGTGAACCCGTCCAACCCAACCCAGGCGTATCTGGATCGAACCTTTCGTTGGAGCACACTCATTTTCGGGCTGACCTTCGGCGGCGTTTTTGCCTTGGTGGGTGCAGGGGTGATGTACTTGATGCGTAGGGGAAGAGACCCTCAGACGGTCTCTGGGACGGGTCAATACAGCAGCCGAGAGAAATCGGGTCACTGGCTTATGGTGGGCTTTGGCGCCGTGTTTATTCTGTTGCCGTCTCCTGCCTATTTGGAGGTCTGGAAGGAAGTCAGCCGTGGCAATTATATGATTTTGCTGGTCCTTCTGTTTCCGCTTGCCGGGGCTGGAATCGCTTTGGCGGGCTTGAGAATGCGCAATAACTACCGGTTCTTTGGTCCAACCCCTCTGGCGCTGGATCCGCAACCGGGCCAGGCCGGCGGACAGGTTGGCGGGTCAATTCAGCTGGGTCGCGCCTTGTCCGCTGAGCAGTCGGTGACGGTCTGGCTTAGCTGTATCCGTTGTTATTACAGCGGTTCTGGAAAAGACCGCAAAACCCGTGAAAGCATCCGCTGGCAGAACCGGCAGCGGGCTTGGTGTCGCCCCGTTCAAAGTGGCACCGAGATCCAATTTTGTTTCGATGCACCAGCGGATCAGCCGGCCACGCGAGAGCGCGATCGGAGTGTGAGTGGGCGAAAGGACTGGATTCGTTGGCGTGTGGAGCTGGATGGCCAGGTTCAGGGACGGGCGCTTAAGCGGAGCTGGGACGTGCCCGTGGAAGCGGGCAGTGGCTCTAGCCGCTATGAACTGCCTGACTCTCATGTAGAAGCGGACCAGCGAGATCGTAAAATGGATGCGCTGGAGTCAGCCAACCAGCAAATTGAGGTAGAGCAGACGAGTGAGGGCCTGCACCTGATCAGTCGGGCTGGCCGCAACCTGGGCATGAAGCTGGGGCTGCTGGTGTTTGGCTGTGCCTTTGCTGCAGTGGGCACCTTCCTGTTTATTCAGGCCGCAGAAGAAGGCTTCATGCTGTATATCATGGGCAGTATTTTCGGTTTGATTGGTTACCCGATGGTGCTTGCTACCCTGTATACCCTGGCGCGTCGGTTGGATGCCTGGGTGCGTGGCGGGGAGGTGCGCAATCAACGGCGCTGGTTGGGTATTGTGTTGTTCCGCCGCGAAGGACAGCTGCTTAGCGCCGACCAGCTGGTGCTGGAAAGTGGCATGAGCAGCACCAGTAATGGCCGCAAGACCGAGTACATGACCCTGTATGCCAAGGTGGATGGCAAGAAGCTCCGGCTTGCGGAAGGTATTGCCGGACGTGAAGCGGGGGAAGCCCTGCGTGAAGCCGTGCTGCGCACCCTGCGGCTGGTGTAGAATGCGGACATATCTGAACCTGCTGTGAAAAGGGGCCAGCCATTAGCCCCGGACATTTGCGAGAGATCCAATGAGCAAAGATCGCCTGATTATTTTTGATACCACCCTGCGTGACGGTGAGCAGAGCCCCGGTGCCACCATGGACCAGGATGAAAAACTGCGCATCGCCCGGGCGCTGGAACGCATGCGGGTAGACGTCATCGAAGCCGGCTTCGCCATCGCCAGCCAAGGGGATTTCCGCTCGGTGAAAGCCATTGCAGACACCGTGCGCGAATCTACCATTTGCTCGCTGGCGCGGGCCAAGGCGGCGGATATCGACCGCGCGGCGGAAGCACTGGTCGGAGCTGAATCCGGGCGTATCCATACGTTTATCGCCACCAGCCCGATCCATATGCAGCATAAGCTGCGTTTGGAGCCGGATCAGGTGGTCGAACATGCGGTGGCCGCGGTGAAGCATGCCCGCAATCATATGGGTGATGTGGAGTTTTCCTGTGAAGATGCGGGCCGCTCCGAAATCGATTTCCTGTGCCGCATCATCGAAGCGGTGATTGATGCGGGTGCGCGTACCATCAACATCCCCGATACCGTGGGTTATGCCATTCCCGAGCAATTTGGCGATACCATTAGCCAGTTGCTCACGCGCATCCCCAATGCGGATAAGGCGGTGTTTTCCGTGCATTGCCATAACGATTTAGGGTTGGCGGTCGCCAACTCTCTGGCAGCGGTTCAGGCGGGTGCGCGGCAGGTGGAATGCACCATCAATGGCCTAGGTGAGCGGGCCGGCAATGCTTCTCTGGAAGAGATTGTTATGGCGGTGCAAACCCGTCAGGACCTGTTCAATGTGGATACCGGCATTAATGCTCGCGAGATCGTGCCCACCTCGAAAATGGTGTCGCAGATTACCGGCTTCCCGGTGCAACCGAACAAGGCCATCGTTGGCGCCAATGCTTTTGCCCACGAGTCGGGCATTCATCAGGACGGGGTGCTCAAACACCGCGAAACCTACGAAATCATGTCGGCCGAGGATGTGGGCTGGCACACTAACCGCATGGTGCTGGGCAAGCATTCCGGCCGTGCTGCTTTCCGTGCTCGGCTGGATGAACTGGGGATTGTGTTTGCGTCTGAGGCGGCCATGAACGAAGCCTTCTTGCGCTTCAAGGATCTGGCGGACAAGAAGCACGAAGTGTTTGATGAGGATCTTCAGGCATTGGTCAGCGATACCAAGCGAGCGGTGGAGCAGGAACGTTTCAAGCTGGTGTTGCTGGAGGCGACGGCGCGCACGGGTGAAACACCGCAGGCTCGCATTGTGATGGCTATTGACGGTGTTGAGCAGGACGCCACGGCCACTGGTGCCGGTCCCGTCGATGCTGCCTTCAAGGCCATTGAGCAGCTGGCAGACAGCCACAGCACCTTGCAGTTGTATTCGGTGAACGCGATTACCGCCGGTACTGATAGCCAGGGCGAGGTAACTGTGCGGTTAGAGAAAGGCGGTCGTATCGTCAACGGTCATGGTGCCGATGTTGATATTATTACTGCGTCAGCCAAAGCCTACCTGAATGCCCTTAATCACTTCGCCGCCGGCGTAGAAAAGGCGCATCCCCAGGCGCTAGAGGGAGTATGAAGGGGATGCTTGGTGTCGGATGTCTGAGGCCTGACGGTAAGGGAGCCGGCGGTGCTCTTCTTGCGTGGTGGGTGGTGCGTCCGGCGTCTGGCGGTACCGGAGGCACTTCATGAACGAAGCGCAGCGGCAGAGTTATTTGAAGGCCATGGGGTTGACGCCTTGGGTGGCCCGTGTGCCTTTGCCCGGTGCAGCGCCATCGCAGGCGTTGGATTGGCCGGAGGAAGAGCAGAATAGTGCAGCGGCCCCGGCGGGTCCTGCCGTTGATGTGTCCGTAACGACCGTGGCGCAGGGAGAGGCGCCCCTACAGCATTCTGCGTTAGTTTCCCATTCGGCTCCTGCTGATGAGAAGCAAGCACCCACAGGCTTCGCTGCCGATGCGTTGGCGAAGGCTTCCTCCTTCAAGCCTGCTGCTCCTTTAAAAGAGGAGCAGGTAACAACTGCGGCTCCGTCGCCGCCTAAAGAGAAAATCACAGGCCTGAGGTTCACTCTGGAAGCGCACCTGGGGGGCACTACCTGGTTGCTATGTGCCCAGGAAGACAGTCAGGCTCCAGGGCTGGGGCGGTTCGAAGCGCCACTGATGGCGAGTTTGTTGGCCTTGTTCCAGGGGCGCCCACAGCGTCCGCGTCGTTTCTTTTGCCCGCTGACCGAGCAGCCCATGCCGGCTGATGAAGCCGCTCAGGCGCTATCCGCTTTTGTGGCTGGGCTTAGTGAGCAGAGCGGTGGAGAGCGGGTGTTGTTGTGCTTGCCGGAAGCGGTGGCCGAAGCCTTGTTTAAACAACCTCGCTATCAGCCTTTTGAACTGGGCCAGCTACCGGCGCTGGTGATTAGCAGCCTGGCGGAAATGCTCGCTGATCCGGCCCAACACAAGAAAGCCAGCTGGCAAGCCATGCAGGCTCATGGTTACGATGGCGTTTGATGTTGTCGGCCCGATTCGGGCCATGCAGGAATCGGATTTGCCGGCGGTGCTGGAAATTGAACACGCCGCTCAGTTGACCCCTTGGACCCGTAACCACTTTCTCGATTGCCTCGGTAATGATCATTATCTGTGTCAGGTGGTGGAGGCGGCAGGGCAGCCGGTAGCATTTCTGATTTTGTCGCGGGTTCTTGATGAAACCCATGTGCTGAACATCGCTGTGGCGCCCGCCCGGCAGCGCCAGGGGCTGGCCCGAGGATTGCTGGAACAAGCCATTCAGGTTGCACAGCAAGACGCCATGAGTGTGATCTACCTGGAAGTGCGAGAAAGCAACAAAAGCGCCCGGGCACTGTACGAGTCTCTGGGTTTCACGGTATCTGGAATCCGCAAAAATTATTACCGCCGGGGTGAGGATCACGATGGTCACGAAGACGCGGTGTTGATGCAGTGCCTGCTGGCTTCGGGGCATAAATAATTGTTGCGAGCTACCGCATCGGTCTTTCTATAAAGCCTTGCAGGAATCAACGGGAGCGGACTTAAAGCACATAGTGCGGCTCGAAGGGTGAGCCAAGCGAATAAATCCAATCGAGGGAGCGAGCCCCGCGAAGCGAGGCGTCGTCGCTAAGATAATGTGCAGGAGGAATGGCGGGCGGGGTATTGCCGTATTGCCCCCCACTTTTCTGTTCCGCTGTTCACTTTTAACGGAATCTACCGGGCAGGGTGGTCGTTATGCGACGTCATTTACCCTGCCAGTGTTGCAGCATGAAGCGTGTTGCGGTTTTTTATTCCAACGGCATCCAGCCCTTTTCTGTATCCCGAAACTGGATCACCCGTTGGCGCTGGAAAGTATCGCCTTTTTTGAAGTTGCCGTGCTCTACACGCAGTGCGCTCAGGGCCATGATCATGGCGAACCGATCCAGGCCGGAGAGTTCTTCGTTGCCTTTAACCTGGCTGGTGTAAGTGCTCAGATCTTCCTCCGCTTCGAGGCTGTAACTGACTTCTATGGTGTATACGCCTTCACCATCTTCATAGCCATTAAGTTTTTCCACGTTGGTAATCGCCAGCAGACCGTCCAAATGGGCGTTGCGCATCTCCGCTTCAAGGGCTTTTTGGGCATCACCGGCCCCCGGAGCTCGGCTGCATGCGCTTAGCAGGGCAACAGCAAGAAGGACTGTTATAAAACGAAGATAATGAGCAGTGGCAGACATGACAAACTCCTGATTGGAGGAGGGAAGGAGGTTACTCTACATCAGCTTACCTGCTTACCCAATGACACAGGCGCAACTACATAAAAACTGGACAGCGAGTCAATCAATGACAACGATAGAGGTAACAGGAGTACTTACCAAGGAGAGTTACCCATGTCCGAAAGCCTGTTTCGCCGCTTGCTGATCATGGTGGCGTTGATCTTCTGTGGTGCCTTTGCGGTGCTGGTTATCCCGCCGCTGATGGCTAACCCGGATATTTTGGCTGCCGCTGCGGGCGGCTTCGTCAATCCTTATGCTGCTGGCTATTCCACAGATGTGATTCTGTGCTGGGTGATTTTGGCAATATGGGTGCTTTATGAGCGCCAGCGTTACCATGTGCGCGGGGGCTGGTTGGCACTTGTGCTGGGCGTGGTGCCGGGTGTGGCGCTAGGCTTTGCTTTGTACCTGCTGATGCGCCAGCGCCAACTGAAAGGGTCTGGGTTGGTCTGACGGGAAATCAGGCCGCGAAGGCTGTTATACTCGCGCCCTCGAAATATCCAGTCAGAGATTGAGCCCCATGAGCCTGCAAGACCAGGTGGCCACGCGCCGCACCTTCGCGATCATCTCGCACCCGGACGCCGGTAAAACCACCATTACCGAAAAATTGCTGTTGTACGGAAACCTGATCCAAAGTGCAGGCACCGTGAAAGGCAAGAAGTCTGGTAAGCACGCCACCTCCGACTGGATGGAGATGGAGAAGGAGCGGGGCATTTCCGTGACTACCTCGGTGATGCAGTTCCCTTACAAGGGTGCCACCGTCAATTTGCTGGATACCCCAGGCCACGCGGATTTCTCTGAAGATACCTATCGCACCCTCACTGCCGTGGATTCGGCATTAATGGTTATTGACGCTGCTAAGGGTGTGGAGCAGCGAACCGTAAAACTGATGGAAGTGTGTCGCCTGCGCGATACCCCGATTCTCACCTTTATTAACAAGTTGGATCGGGATGTGCGCGATGGCATCGACGTGCTGGACGAAATCGAGGACGTACTCAATATTGAGTGCGCCCCGATTACCTGGCCCATCGGCATGGGCAAGAGCTTCAAGGGTGTTTACAACCTGCTCACCGACACTACCGTGCTCTACAAGACTGGTCAGGGCCATACTGTGCAGGATGTGCGCGAGGTTAAGGGCCTCAACAATCCGGAGTTGGATGAGGCGGTGGGCACCGACTACGCTGAAGAACTGCGCGACACCCTGGAGCTGGTGCAGGGCGCCAGCCATGAATTCGACCTAGAGCGTTTTCTGGCCGGTAAGTTGACCCCGGTTTTCTTCGGTACGGCTCTGGGTAATTTCGGCGTGGATCATATGCTCGATGGCCTGGTGCAGTGGGCGCCGCCGCCGCAGCCCCGTGATGCTACCGCTCGCACGGTAGAGGCCGATGAGCCCAAAATGACCGGTTTCGTGTTCAAGATCCAGGCCAATATGGACCCTCGTCACCGAGACCGCATTGCCTTCATGCGTATTTGCTCGGGCACCTATCGAAAAGGTATCAAGCTCAAGCAGGTGCGTACCGGTAAAGATGTGCGTATTGCCGATGCCCTGACTTTTCTGGCCGGTGAGCGCGATAATGTGGAAGAAGCCTTTTCCGGTGACATTATCGGTTTGCACAACCATGGCACCATCCAAATCGGTGACACGTTCACCGAAGGCGAAGAGCTTGCCTTCACCGGCATTCCGCACTTCGCGCCGGAATTGTTCCAGCGGGTGGTGCTCAATGATCCGCTCAAGAGCAAGCAGCTACACAAGGGCCTGACTCAGCTGGCTGAAGAAGGCGCGACCCAGGTATTTTTCCCGCTGCGTAATAACGATGTGATTCTTGGTGCTGTGGGCTCGTTGCAGTTCGATGTGGTCGCCGCGCGCTTGAAAGGGGAATATGGCGTCGATTGCCGTTATGAACCGGTCAGTGTAGCGACAGCCCGGTGGGTTGAGGCCGATAGCGATAAAGAGTTGGCTGCCTTTGAACGCAAGGCCCATGACAATCTGTCCCGGGATGGCGCCGGGCATCTGACATACCTGGCGCCGACGCGGGTTAATCTGCAACTGGCACAGGAACGTCATCCGGATATCCGCTTCCGCGAAACCCGGGAAATCTGAGGGCAATTGTTGCCGTAACCTTATTGACGGCGCGTCTGGATAAAATCGGGTGATCGACATGGATGTTGATGTGGTACGAGATTATCTCTTGGGTAAGCCTGAAGCATTGGAAGACTTTCCTTTCGGCCCGGATGTGGCGGTGATGAAAGTGCGCGGCAAAATGTTTGCCACGCTGGGTGAGGAGAGCGGTGAAGGGCGCATGAACCTGAAGTGCGATCCGGACCAAGCGCTGGCACTTCGAGATATTTTTGCTGCGGTACTGCCTGGCTACCATATGAACAAGAAACACTGGAACACCATCAAGCTGGATGGCTCTATTCCTGAAGGAGAAATCCAGCGCATGATCGATCACTCTTTTGCGCTGGTGGTCGGCGGCTTGCCGAAAAAAGTGCGCGAAGGCATGGCCGTGCGCCATGGCCGTGAGTCACTCTATGGCGGCCAGCACTGAACAGGTAGGGAGAAGGCAATGGCGGTGGGTATCGGTGGCGTAATTATTATTTGGTTGGGCCTAACCATGGGCGCGGCGATGTTGCGGTGGTTGGGTGTGGCGCTGCATTACCCCGCTCGACTGGCGGCGCCGCTCTTGTTGGCGGTGCTAGAGACTGTGCTGTTCCTGTGGTTTGTTCCCGGTACAGAATTGCTGCCGCAAAGCTGGGGCTGGCCCATGGCCGGCGGTTTGGCTGCGGCGGCCTGGCTGATTAATGGTGTGGTCAGTGGGCTGGATTGGCACCGTAACCGGCCGGTGAAAGACGCTAGGGTAACGGATAACTGAGTTGTCGGCGCGTCGCTGGTGGCGCGATAGCCAAACGGTTAAAGCAAGCCTACAACAGAAGAGACAGAAATCACCGGGAAAAGAAAAACCATCCACGCGTGCTCTGTGCGCTCCATATGCTCTGTGGTGAAGTGCCCTTGATCTTGCTGCTTGATCGCGCCAGCGACGCGCTTACAGCGCGGGCTTTGCATTAAAAACTGCTCCACCCGGTAAATTCCATTCCCCGATACAGCCAGTACTTCCACTGCGAATCGTCCGCATACACCTCATAGTCCGTGCTGTGTTTTTCATGGAAGCGATTTTCCCAGCGCCGTTCGAAGGTGTCAGCGGCCTGTTGCATGATGGCCTGATCCGGTGCGGCGGTGAGACGAACGTTGCTTTCCAGATTCAGATTATCCAAATTGCGGCGAGTGTAGTTAGCGGAGCCAAGAATGAGCTCAGCGCTGTTGGTGTTGCGCCGTAGTAGCATCTTGGTGTGGCATTGTTCCCCTTGAGTATTACACCAGCGCACCGGTATCCCGGCTTTGTGTAATTCATGGGCCACCTGACGGTTGGGGATGCCGTTCTTCTCTCGCCCAAACGCATCCTTGTTAGGGTCGAGCAGTACGCGGAGCTGTACGCCTCGGTGGTGTGCGGCTAGCAGCGCGTTCACCAGTGGGCGATGGGATAGGTAGAACACGGAAATATCGACCTGATCTTCCGTTTGACTGTGCTCAAGGGTGGTGAGCAGGGCGTCGCGAATGGCCCCTTCGGTAAGCATTTGCAAATGTGTATCGGCCGCAGGATTGGCTGGTTGTGTGGGTAAAGTGGGTAACGTTGGCAAAGCGGTGTGGGCCAATTTTGCCACGGCCAGTTCACTGGCGAGTAGGTCGTTAACGGCATTGCCCTGAAATCGTAGCCCGATATTGCTGTGGGCGCTGCTGCCATCGTGGGCATTGGCGGAGGTTACCAGTGCGGTCCAGTGTGCGCCTTCATCCACCAGCAGGGTTTTACGGTGGTTGGCCTTGAAGTTAAGCAGCGTTAGGTAGCTGCGTAGCGTTACCTTGCCGGGCCCCATGGGGTTGGGCAGCCAGCCCTTGTTGGCGTTGTTGCTCAGCCACTGGCAGCATACTCGCCACAGTCCGGACCAGCTGGGGTTGGAATCGCGTAGGGTGGGGAGCGGGGTGGTAATGACGGTGATGTTGGCGTTTTTCAGGCGTGCCAAAGGCTTGTTGTGCAGCCCACCGTAAAGCGTGTTGATGGGATCGGTAATGACCACGATGGGCATATCTGGGTGCTTGTCGCGCTGGATTAGCAGGGCATCGATTAGCTCCCCGGACAGCGCGCGGTAACTTTCGCTGCCGGCGCCCTGAAAATCATTGAACAGGAACATGTCGACTACGATCATTTTTTCCGCCTGCCCAATCAGCCGGAAGAATTCGTCAAAAATATGCTGGCGGCTAAGCCGTTGGCTGCCCTCACCTTCATCGCTTTCCCAGGTATCGTCCACCAGCAGTTTCAACCCGTGTACCGCATGCAGGTCGCCCTTGAGCGACAACCCTGCGGGCATGGGTTTATAACGGTGCCACAAGGCGGTGCTGGCAATCAGGGCGAGGAGAATCAACAGGGCGAGTTTCAAGCGGGTCATGATTGGTCCATAGCATGCAGTGAGGCAACCTTATCAGGTAACCAAGCTAAACGCCGTAGGTCCAAAGTTGAAAAACCCTCCAGGGTCCCTTGCGGTCCATCTCTCATGTTATACCGTGCCTTATTCTGTAAAGAAGGCTGCCATTGGGCTGAGCATGGCGCTACCGCATCGCACCACCCGTGTTGGCAGCGCTGGGCCTGTGCGGCTTTTGAGGTGCCGGTTCGTTAAGGGGTTATCCTCGCGTTGACGGCAAGCGATGTGAGGCATCGCTTGCCGCATAAAGGCACAATTATCGATTGAGTTGGTAATCAGCGAGATTACTATCGTCATCAAACTCCATGATCGTGCCGCCGTTGAGCTGTACGGCTTCCCGGCTCAGTGTCACTGCCTCGTCGCCGAGCACGCCATCGTTGAATCGATAAATTGGCCGCGGCGTCTCGTTGAGGCAGTGGTTACGGAAGCGGCTTTTCGCTTCCAGCACGTTTTCCCGGCGGCTCTCCCAGCGGGCCATGGCTTGGGCTCCATGGCGCTGTTGCAGCATCTCCCGGGTTACTGACGGCGCCAGAGCCACGGCGGTGGCGTTGTTGCCGCCAAACCCTTTGGCGTTGATCAGGCTGGCCTGCAGGTTGTCGTGCTGGACATGATCCATGGCGAAATCTAGGTGCTGGCGGTGCACGTCATCGGCGATATGGTCGATGCTACGGATGCCGGGGATCTGGTTATGGGCAAAGCTGCCCAGGGCCGCGGCCAACTGATCACCACCGGAGCTGCCCAGAGAATGGCCAACAAACGCTTTGATGGCGGTCACTGGCCACTGTCGGATACCGAAGGCCTCCGCTACTCGGTCCAGGATGACCGATTCAGTTACCCGATTCTGTGGCGTGCCGGTGCCGTGAGCGTGTACGAAACTGTGTTCACGTAGCCCCTGCTCGCCGATGAGTTGGCGGGTGAGGGCTGCGGCTTTGCCCACGGTTAGGTAGTTGCCCACGCCGGGAGCGGAAATGGATTTCTTGGCGCCGTCGGCGTGAATGAATACATCGGGTACAGCGCCCAAGATGTCGACGCCGAGCTCCAGTGCCAGGGCATCATCCATCAGCACGGTGAATTGAGCGGACTCGGCCATGGTGAAGCCACAATTCCCGGAGAACGGCCGGCAGGCCCGGGTCAAGTCCGCCGTGGACGCGCCGTCCAAGGCGGCCAGTGCCTGGTCTTCCGCTAAGGCGCCCATGGCGCGGTAGCCTTCCATGATTTCCGGTACCAGCGGTGCTTCGCTAGTGCCGATAATGGCGACCCGCACTCGACCATTGCGAATGGCGTGGACGCCCTTTTCCAAGTTGTAGAGGAAGGTAGCACAGGCGCCCAGCATGCCACCGGTGGTGCCCACGGAATGCAACACATAGGCATTGAGGAAATCGGCGGTCATTTCCCCCAGCCCCAATGGCACTTGTTTGGAGGTGATGCGTTGGCCGTTGGGAGGAAAACGCATTACCCCGCCGAGGCCATTGTCATCCATCTGCGACATGGCATTGCTGGCGTACACGGCCACCTGATCGGGGCGTACATGGGCGGCTACGGTTGCCCAATCGAGGCCCAAATCGCCTAATGCATCGCTGATCCCGAAAATGGCCATTTGCAACGCGCGGGGGTGGCTGCGCGACGCGTACAGGGCGCCGGGGTCGAAACCGTCCGGCAACTGGCCAGCGGCACTGACCCGGCGGGGGGTATCGAGGGGCACGTGCAGCCCTAGCCCGGCAGGTAAGGTGACGTGGCTGCGGCGCTTGTCTATAGCATGGACCTGCCAGCCCGGCGCCAGGCTATCAGGCAGATCCATGTTGCGCATTTCCAGGGTGATAGGGGAATCGCTGGTGCCCGCGAGCGCGCCGTGGAGTTGGTGGCTATCGGGGAGCGCTCGGATCAGGGTGCGCGCCAGCACGCTATCCTGGTCTGCGCCGGTAAGCTGGTTCAGCGAATTCAGCGTGTCCTGCTGCTGAGAGGGATTCAGCGCGTCGAAAATAAGCCTTTGAAAGGCGAAATGCTGGGCGCTGCGGCCTGCCGCATTAATGCCGCCCATGGCGGTGATAACGGGTAATGCTGACATGGTGCTCCCGGGGCTCTGCTTCTAACATGATGACTAGTGAGTCAGAGTACAGTGGAAATCCGGGTTTGCGTATACGTGGCAGAGCGAATTCGGTCAGGAAAGTGCAACAGAGTTTGAAAGTGAAAGGGGATGTTTCGGGATGAGGCTCGGCAGTAATCGTTGTTGGGAGCGGTGGCTCGGGCGCGATTGCCGGTGACGCCGGCCCCGCTTTTCGCTATGGGGCATTGCTCCTGCGGTACGCCGGGTTATTTTTATATACATAAAAAAACGGGGCCTGAAGGCCCCGTTTGCGTCTGGCGTACTTACACCTTACACCAGCTCAATGGCCACTGCGGTGGCTTCACCGCCGCCAATGCACAGGCTGGCCACACCGCGTTTGCCGCCGGTGCGCTTGAGCGCGTGGATCAAGGTGAGAATGATGCGTGAACCGGTGGAACCCACCGGGTGGCCCAGGGCACAGGCGCCGCCGTGAATGTTCATCTTTTCGTGGGGAATGCCAAGATCCATCATTGGCAACATCGCTACCATGGCGAAGGCCTCGTTGATTTCGAAAAGGTCCACATCGTCCACACTCCAGCCCACTTTCTTCATTACCGCTTCGGTGGCACCAATCGGGGCAATGGTGAATTCGCTAGGATGCTTGCTGTTGGTGGCATGGGCGAGGATGCGCGCCAGTGGCTGCAGGCCACGCTCGTTGGCAACGGATTCGCTGGCCAGTACCAAAGCCGAACCGCCATCAGAGATGGAGCTGGCATTGGCGGCGGTGACGGTGCCGTCTTTGGCGAAGGCTGGACGCAGGCTAGGGATCTTGTCGATCCGGGCGTTAGCCGGCTGTTCGTCGGTATCGACCACTGTTTCACCCTTGCGGGTCTTCACGGTCACCGGCACGATTTCATCCTTGAACCAACCATTGTCGACTGCGGCATTGGCCCGGTTTAAGGATTCGATGGCGTAGTTGTCCATGTCTTCGCGGGTGATACTGCGCTTGTCGGCCACTTCCTGGGCAAAGGAGCCCATCAGACGGCCAGTTTCTGCATCTTCAAGGCCATCCAGGAACATGTGGTCCATAACTTGACCATGGCCCATGCGCATGCCGCCGCGCGCGTTCTCCAGCAGGTAAGGGGCGTTAGTCATGGACTCCATGCCGCCGGACACCACGATTTCGTTGGTGCCAGCCTTGATGGAGTCGTAGGCGAACATGGTGGCTTTCATGCCGGAGCCACACAGCTTGTTGATGGTGGTGGCACCGATGCTGTCTGGCAAGCCGGCCAGGCGCATGGCCTGGCGGGCTGGGCCTTGTTTCAGGCCAGCGGGGAGCACACAGCCCATGATGACTTCCTGCACGTCTTCAGGTTTCAGACCCGCACGGGCTACGGCTTCGCGGATAGACGCGGCGCCCAGTTCCGGGGCGCTGACAGCGGACAAGGCACCCTGGAAACCGCCCATGGCGGTACGGGCACCGTTTACAATCACTACGGCATCATCAGACATGTTTTTCTCCTGCCAAACAGTTGAAGGCGTTAACAGAACGCAAAAGAAACGTCCCGGAACGTAAAAATTGGGGCGCATTGTACTTGAAACAAGGGCATTGCGCCCCATTTGACAAAGACCCGCCGGTCACAGGTTGCTGGCAAATGATAGGCTCTGTCTATGATGACGAAAGGCAAAGCCATGCCAGAGTAGAGAACACGACCGGTAGCTTGTTATTATCGTTTGGCCGTAGACGACCGGCAGGTTGTCTGCGGGGAATTTCTGCCCGTTGTTGTGAGCAAGCAGCTGTGAGCAATGGGACAACATGATGTCAGGGGACAAATTATGGCTTTTGAATTACCGCCGCTTCCGTTCGAGAAAAATGCACTGGAACCGCATATTTCTGCCGAGACGCTTGAGTACCACCATGGCAAGCACCACAACGCTTACGTGACCAAGCTGAACGACATGGTTGCCGGCACAGACAATGAAGGCAAATCCCTGGAAGAAATCATCAAGAGCGCCGAAGGCGGTCTGTTCAACCAGGCAGCGCAGGTGTGGAACCACACGTTTTACTGGAACAGCCTGAGCCCCAATGGCGGCGGCGCTCCTAGTGGTGATCTGGGCGCAGCCATCGACAAGGCATTTGGCTCTTTCGACGAGTTCAAAGACCAATTTAATGCTAAAGCGACGGGCAATTTCGGTTCCGGCTGGACATGGCTGGTAAAAAACAGTGATGGCAGCTTGGAAATCGTTAACACTGACGACGCGGACACTCCCATTGCCCACGGCAAGGGCCAAACCCCGCTGTTCACCGTAGATGTTTGGGAACACGCGTATTACGTGGACTACCGCAATGCCCGTCCTAAGTATCTGGAGTCCATCTGGAACCTGATTAACTGGGATTTCGCCGCTAGCAACTTTGCTGCTTAAACCCGATAGGGTAAGCCTGATGGTGCTGTCAAAGGTACCATTTGAATTACAAAAAAGGCCGCTTTTGCGGCCTTTTTTGTGTCTGTATAGGTGGCCATTTAAGGGTAGGTTTGGTGGTGTCCTACCCGCTCGGGATGATTGTCGCTAAGTGATCGTCGGCCTCATGATAACGATGACAAAACGGGAGTTGTGTGCGTTTTATTGGATTGATAATGTTGCTCGCAGGCTGTGAACAATGCCGGCTATGGCTACCGAATCAGCCTGTGATAGGCAAGTACTGCAAACAATGAGCATTGGTCTTAATTAGGTGAAAACCTAAAATAATAGGCTATAGAGGTCCTTGCAGATGAATGGGCGCGGACACCGTTTGCAAAGCCTGTCATTGGCAATGGGGAGCGTGAAGTCGCATGATAGCGCTGTTTTTGCGTCTCCATAAAATCACCAACGCTAATGATGAAAAGGTAGTGGTTCTCGTGGTTTGGGTCATCGGTTCCGTTCGTCCTTAGGAGACTCTTCTGCCGTTAGTCAAAATGAAAAGGCAAATACGGGCTGAGAGTGAGGGCTTATTTCGCCACCAAGCCGCCATTGTTCGAAAAGTGGCAGAGTAAGAGTGGATGTTCGCTTGAAGCGTATCGAGTAAACGAAAAATAGAGGCCGTAAATGGTCTTTTTGTATGAGACTTGGAATATTTAGTCGAGGCTCTGATTAGGATTGTGGAATGACACGAGATCGTGAAGTGAATCTTGGTGACCTGGATGGTGTGACGGTTGATGCACCAGGGACAACCCCCTCCCTTTCGGCTTCTCCGGGTGGAAGGGACAAAAAAACGCCACCGGGAAGAAAAAAAACGGCCCCTAAGCCGCAAAAGCCGACCCCTTCAGGTGGTGGCAATGGCGGCTGGATGGCTGCTTGTCTAGTACTGATGGTGCTGATTGCGGTGCTTGGTGTTTGGTTCAGTAAGCAAGTGGCGGGTTTACAAGCGCAGTTGGATAGCCGGTTGACGGAGTCCAGTGAGAAGATGGGCAATCTCCAGTCCCGCTTATCGGCTACGGACGAAACGCTTAATCAGTCGTCCGGTAAATTGCTGGAGACGGTGCAGTCCTATGGCAAAAAGCTAGCAGCCAATGAGAATGAAATCCGCAAGCTGTGGGACGTGAGCAACACACTTAATAAAACCACGATTGCCAAGCAGCAAAAAGCATTGAACGCATTGTCTTTGTCGGTGAAAGAGGTGAAGAAAGGCCAGGCTGGAGTGGATGGAAAATTAAAAAGCATTAGCGTTGATGCGGCTGCGCTTAAAAAACAGATGGAAAGTGCCGTGGCAGCAGTCAACAAAAGCAGCGATCAATGGCAGAGTCAGATCGGACAAATGCAGACTCGAATGGAAGTGTTGGTTGACAGCATCAAGCAACTGGAGCGAGAGCAAATTAACCTGAAAAACGGGTTGGCCAAGGTGGAAAAGGCCCAGGGCAAGATTTCGGCGCTGGATGCCTCTGTCGATGATTTGGAAGCTGCAATTGCGGCATTTGATGCCTATCGATTGCAGGTCAACAGCCGGCTGGATTCATTGGAAGGTCGTTGATCGTTTAACCTGGCATGGACTGTTTCTCCGAGGGGTGGGCAGTCTGAGTGACAGATTTAAATTTAAAGAACCCTAGCCCAAAAAATGTTCTGCCATGGTCAGAATATAGCTCTGTTTATTTCTCTAGGCCGGCAAACTTGTTAGTCGTTTTGTAAGATGCCACTGCCAACCGTTTTTCAGGTAGAGGCCTGGATGGGACGGTGCCGGTGTAAGGGGGGCTTGTGCTCACTCAGCGTCAAGCTGCTCTCAGCTTGTCTTTTAGAAGACAGCACAAACAAGCGATTTTCCCCTGGGCAGGCAGCAAAATTGAGTGAGAAAAATCGACAAGGGTCTGCTGGCGCATTGCCGTATCCCGCGCAGCAGTTTAATAGGTTGCAAGAGGGCTGGTAATTGTCAGCGAGCCTGCTAGAATAGCCGCCCATTGCGCCAGTGGTGGAATTGGTAGACACGCCAGATTTAGGTTCTGGTGCCGAGAGGTGTGAAGGTTCAAGTCCTTCCTGGCGCACCATCACAAAGAAAGGCCGCAACAGCTTGCTGTTGCGGCCTTTTGCGTTATGGGGGATTGGCGGGCGTCTTGTCATCTATGATTTCTTTGTGCCTACGGGGTTTGAGCCGCTGTCAGATAAGCGGTCAGTTCTTGCCTTGTGCTTGTCTGGTTGGATGGGTACAACCATAGGAGATCCTGATGGAGGCATGATGCACGACAGCCGCGATGAAAAACTCAACCACAATTCTCACGGGGACGAATCTGACTCACCAAAACCGCGAGTATTGGAAAAAGAAAAAGTGCTGTTATTGGCTTTGGCCTTGCTGGTGTCGGGGGCTTTGATATTGGGGGTCTTTGCCCATTCGGAAGGCATTGAGGCACGCACAGCGTTAAAAGATATCCGCTCAACACTGACTGACGCGGCGAATTCCCTGTAATCCTATCGTTACCTCGCCTGCTGTGTTGGGCGCGTGTAAGTGCAACGCCGACTCCACCATTAAGGGGCCGAACGCGGTCAAATCTTACGCATTGGGGGCCAACCAATTATCACGTTCACAGCGCTGTCTGCCTGCAGGTTGGTTGTGCCTAAAATTTTCAACAGATGTCGTATTCCAGCGTGCCCCCACAAAAGGTTGATACGGTTAAAGTGTATCGATAAATGTTTTCTTTAGTTGTGACGGGGGAGTTCAGGTTGGCACAGGGGATTGTTTTCTTGGTAGTTGAAGTACATGCCTGCAGTTAGATCAGCCCTTTCTCCCGAGCGGCTTGCTCTGTGAGTTCGGCGACCAGGGTTACTGGGCGGGCATAGGCGCGGTCGTAATGGGCCTGAGATAGGGCATGACATTCTGCGCTGATCTGATCGTACAGCTGTCGCGGGGTCATCGTGTCGGTGGGGGGAAGGGCGCGCAAGCCAAAGTGCTCGTAGGAAATAAGTTTGGAGCCGGCAGCTTTGAGTAACTCCGGCACCCAGCCCTGAGGGGACAGTTGGGTTTGGTAGCGTAGATTTTGGAAATCCAGCTCGGCGGCTAGACGCTTCGCATCTGTTACTAAAAAATAGTTGTCCACGACTTGGCACAGCAACACATCCAGCCGTCGCCAAACAATGCTTTTTTGTTCGTTGGTGTAGCCATTCCAATGCACTACCTCGTGGCTGAAACGACGACAGCCACGGCAAACCGTATCACCGAAAACGGTGGAACAGACGCCTATGCAGGGGGTGTGGATTCGATTTGCTGCCATGAAGGAATGCTAACAGAAAACCCTGGTTCTGGGAGAGGCGTGCCGGTCGGTTGCTGGTAATTTGAGCGCTTGGCTGAGCATGGCGTAACGCCATGGCCTACATTCACTGTCTGACTATTCGCTGGGTAATATGTCTGCCCCGTGTTGTTGCTTATAGCTTACAGCGGGGCTTCTAGCCATTTTCCGTCAACCGTCGCTTGGTCTGCAGCAATAGTTTCCATTGCTCTACATATTCAGGCAAGGGCGGCGAGGTCAGATTCATTCCGGTCATTTCTTGTACGGTCTGAGGGCTGACGGATTTGCCACCATAAACGTTGGCCACACGCAGCAGGGCATGGGTGTGCAGTTTGCGCTGGGACTCGAAACGTTGATCGTAGTAAAGGTATTTTTCGTCCCAGCCAAGAACTTGGGTGTGAAGCTGGAAGTGCTGATAAGGGCGTAGTTCGCGGATGTAAGCAATTTCGGTATTGGCCACCACGCCGTTGCAGCGAGCTTCAAACATACGATTGAGTAGCCCAGTAACCACGGCGTGTTCCAGCCGGCTGCGATCCATGAACTTCAGGTATTTTGCATTGTTCAGATGCATGTTCAGGTCGATATCCAGCAGGCCAACCCGGAACTCCATGGTGACCACATCAAAAAGCTGGTGCGTAGGCGGCCGTTTACGGCGGCGCGCAGCGCTGATCAGTTCAAGCATCCGATTTCCCTATGCCACGGTTATCGCCGCAGCCCCTCTTATATTATCGTTGGAATACACGCACAGAAAAACGCGGTCCAGTATAACGATACTGGATCGGGTTCACACTATTAGCCTTGGTGGGGGGCTACAGCTTTTACGTTCAGGCCTGAGCAAGGTGCAGACTGAACAGGTTTTGTGGGTCGGTCCAGCAGTTTAATGGCTTAAAGCCGGCAGCGATCAACTCAGCACTGAAGCTTTGTTCTGTGAATTTGTAGGAATTCTCGGTATGGATGCGCGTGCCGCTATTCAGAATGAGGCTGCGTTCGCCGAGTTGGATGTGCTGGTCGCACAGGCACTCTAAGTGCATTTCGATGCGCTGATGGTCGCTATTATAGAAGGCGACATGGCGCATGTTGGCCGTGTCGAACTGGCAGTCCAATTTGCGGTTCAGGTGATGCAGTGCGTTCAGATTGAACGCCGCTGTGAGGCCTTCGGCATCATTATAAGCAGCATTCAGCTGTGTATTCGCTTTCTGTAAATCCGCACCAATCAGCAGCGCACCACCGGCTCCGGCCAGATTATGCAGCCCCTTAAGGAAATCGGCTCGGGCGGAGGGCTCGAAATTGCCAATGGTGGAACCGGGGAAAAACACCACCTGGCCCGATTGTTTCAACGCGTCGGGCATGGCTATGGTTTGACAGTAGTCAGCGCATACGGCGCTGATGTGTACATTGGGGAAGTCTCCGGCCAGTTGTCGTGAGGCATCAAGCAGGCATTCGCGGGAAATTTCCACCGGCATGTAGTGACGGGGTTGCCAAGCATCCAGCAGCAGGCGCACTTTTTCACAACTGCCGGCACCGGGTTCGGCGATGATTTGTGGCTGCCCAAGGCGCGCGTGGATTTCTTCGGCGTAGTCGGTAAGCAATCCGGTTTCCGTGCGGGTGGGGTAGTACTCGGGGCTACGCGTGATGCGGTCAAACAGGGCCGACCCGGTTTCATCGTAAAAATACTTGGGGTGCAGGGAAGGGTTAGCGCCCGACAAGGACTGGCTGACTTCGGCAAGCATGTCTTTGGTGGGGGGGTACAAATCATAAAAGGTCAAATTGGGACGAAGCTGTTGTTGGTTCAACGGGGTCTGTTGATGCTTCATCATCGCCTCGATAGAAAATGCAGTATGTTGTTCAGGCATGCTTCGTCCTCGGGTTGCTGGCGAGTCGAATCCCACTGAATTGCCAGCGCAAATGGGGGTAGAAAAAATTGCGGTAGCTGGCGCGCAGGTGGCTGGCGCTGCTGGCGCAGGAACCGCCGCGCAGTACCATTTGATTACACATAAACTTGCCGTTGTATTCGCCCACGGCCCCGCTTTCGGCTTGAAAGCCCGGATAGGGCAGGTAGGCGCTGGCGGTCCATTCCCAAACGTCGCCAAATAAGTGAGAAAGGGCTGAGTTACGGACCGTACCGGGCTGGAACAGGCCCTCGTCGGCAAAGTTGCCGGCGATCGCTTGGGCGCGGGCAGCATGCTCCCATTCCTGCTCTGTGGGCAGCCGCTTGCCTGCCCAGCGGGCGTAGGCGTCGGCCTCGTAGTAATTCACATGGGCAAGAATCTGGTTATCAGCAAGCGGTTGTTCACCGGCCAGAGTGAAGTGGTGGCTCAACGCTGCGTTCCAGTACAGCGGGCGTTCAATACCTTTCTGTTGCACCCAGCTCCAGCCATCGGAGAGCCACAGGTCTGAATTGCGATAGCCACCATCCTGAATAAAGGTGCGAAATTCTCCCTGGGTAACGGGCCGATTGGCTAATTGAAATGGTTCTAGCCAAGCCTTGTGCCGGGGAGTTTCATTATCGAACGCGAAGCCGCTATGGGCGCCAATGTCCACCAGTCCTCCTTCGAAGCACTGAAACGTTAGCGCTGGCGTGCTTTCGTTGGCCTGATTCGTGGTGTTGATGGGGCGGCTGATACGCGGTGATAGTGGGTTGAAAGAGAGGCTGTATTTCAGATCTGTGAGCAGCAGTTCCTGGTGTTGTTGTTCGTGGTTGATGCCTAGCTGCATTAGTCCATTGAGGTTATCGGTCTGCGTTAGCAACGTGTCTATGGCCGCGTCTACCAGATGGCGCCAGGCCATTACCTCGTCGTTGGTGGGCCGCGATAGCAGGTGTCGCTGGGGGCGAGGGTACTGTTCACCGATGCCGTTGTAATAACTGTTAAAGAGGTATTCGAACGCGGGGTTGTGTGGCCGATAACCTGGCAGGTGCGGTTTGAGCAGAAAAGTTTCAAAGAACCAGGTGGTATGTGCGAGATGCCAGCGTGGCGGGCTGGTCTCCGGGCAGGCTTGCAGGCCCATGTCTTCGGCGAGCAGGGGGGCACATAATTGCTCGCTGAATTGTCGGGTTCGCCGGTACGTGGCGGCGAGCCAGGAGGTATCGTCCTGTTTGGCGGTATCTGGCAAGGCTTTCCCTCCCATGCCGTGGGCCACTGTGCGGTCATAATGAATAATGACTGCAATGACGCAATCTCACCTTAAAGCAGTCCTGGTTTGAGCGAAAGTAACAATGAGTCGCTTGGCAGGGCTGGGTATACTCCGGGTAATGTTTTATAGATCCGTTACCTTTCTACCTTTCACAAGAAGGAGAGCATATGAATATTACCGATAAAGTGGCCGTGATTACTGGTGGTGCTTCAGGCCTGGGCCAGGCGACAGCAGAAGCGATTATTGCCAAGGGTGGCAAGGTCATGATTTTTGACCGTGACGACAAGCGCGGCCCGGAAGTCGCGGACCAGCTTGGTGATAATGCTGCCTTTACCCAGACTGACGTGACAGACGAAGCTTCCGTGAAAGCTGCCGTGGATGCCACGATGGCTAAATTCGGTGCCATTCATGTGTGCGTGAATTGCGCTGGTGTGGGCTCGGCCATGAAAGTTGTGGGCCGTGAGAACAAGCCCCATGACCTGGGTGTGTTCAACATGGTGGTGCAGATCAACCTGGTCGGCACTTTCAACGTGGCCCGTCTCGCGGCAGCTGCTATGGCTGAGAATGAGCCGGATGAAGACAATGAGCGCGGCCTGATTGTGAACACTGCGTCTGTGGCTGCATTCGATGGTCAGGTTGGCCAGGCCGCTTATGCGGCAACCAAAGGTGGCGTGGTCGGCATGACGCTTCCCATCGCTCGTGATTTGGCTCCGCTGGGCATTCGTTGTAACACTATCGCCCCAGGTATTTTTAATACCCCGTTGTTGAATGCGGCACCGGACAAGGTGAAACAGCCGCTGATCGAAATGACTCAGTTCCCGAAGCGCTTGGGACACCCTAAGGAATACGGTCAGCTAGTGTGTCACATGATCGAGAACACGTTCCTTAACGGTGAAACCATCCGTATCGATGGTGCTATCCGTATGCAGCCGCGGTAACAAAAGACGCAACATGCGTCATGGTACCCGCAACACAAAAAAGCCCCGCTTTGCGGGGCTTTTTTGTGTCAATGTAGCCGCTACCTGTTAGCTCACTAACTCATAGCATGGTTCGTAATGGCTGCCAGGCAGTTTCATGCGTTGTTGTTCTACAAAAGCTTTAAGTAGCTCGTCCAAATGAATCATTAGCGCGTTAGGGGCGTGAAGCTTGTAGGGGCCGTGTTTTTCTATGGCCTGAATTCCATGCTCTTTAACATTACCGGCGACGATGCCGGAGAAGGCACGGCGCAGGTTGGCGGCCAGTTCGTGAACCGGCTGATCGGTGCTAAGGTTCAACGCTGCCATGGCCTCGTGGGTGGGCAAGAAGGGGTGCTGAAATTCCAGCGGCACATTAAGGCGCCAATTAAAGTAAAAGGCATCATCATTATCCCGGCGGAATAAGGTTAAGCGGTCCATGCCGTGGCACATGTCCAAAGCCACCGCTTCCGGATCATCAATAATGATTTTATAACGTTCCGTTGCTTTTTCACCCAAGGTATAGCGAATAAAGGCATCGACTTGCCGGAAGTAGTCGGCGCTGCTGGCTGGGCCGGTGAGCACCATGGGCAGCGGTATATCCGCATTGTCTGGGTGCAGCAGTACGCCTAATAAATAAAGAATTTCTTCGGTGGTGCCAACCCCGCCGGGAAAGATAATGATGCCGTGGGCCAGTCGCAAAAACGCTTCCAGTCGCTTTTCGATATCCGGCATAATGACCAGCTCGTTAACGATGGGGTTGGGCGCTTCGGCGGCAATAATGCCGGGCTCGGAAATGCCCAGATAGCGGCCTTCTTTTTCCCGTTGTTTGGCATGAGCCACGTGCGCCCCTTTCATGGGGCCTTTCATGGCTCCAGGGCCGCAACCGGTGCAGATGTCTTTGTGCCGTAGCCCTAGCTGGTAGCCCACGCTCTTGCTGTAATCGTATTCGTGGCGTGAGATGCTGTGCCCGCCCCAGCAGACCACGATATTCGGCGATGACCCGGCTTTAAGTACCCCAGCGTTACGCAGAATATGGAACACTGCATTGGTAATTCCTTCGCTGCTGGTCAGGTTGAAACGGTCATTGTTTTGAATCTCGTTGGCCACGTAAACGATATCGCGCAACACCGCTGATAGGTGCTCGCGGATACCGCGAATCATGCGCCCGTCCACGAAGGCGCCAGCAGGCGCATTGTCCAGTTTTAGGCGTAGGCCACGATCTTCCTGAATCACTTCAATTTCAAAGTCGTGATAGGTTTCCAGCACCTGTCGGCTGTCGTCGGTGGGGGTGCCGCAGTTGAGCACGGCCAGGGCGCAGCGGCGCAGTAAATCGTGTAGCCCGCTACCGGAGGTGTCGCGCAGGCGCTCCACTTCATGCTGGCTAAGCACTTCCAGGCTGCCTTCCGGCGCCACAATGGTCGATACCGTTTCGGTCATAGGGTCGGTCCGTTGTAAATCGTCAGGTATTTTAAGACACACATAGCGTTCTTTTGGAGCGTCTCTTTCTGAGAGTCCCGAGAGAGTACCGTAGTCCGGGTGACAAAGGAGTAGTTGGGGTGGGAAACTCGGTTTCAACCAGGGGCAAACCTGGGCGGTTGCGTTTGTCGGTAGGCTGTGATTTTTACATTTCGGCCGGGAACGACGTGATGACACGTGCGTCGGATATAAATATCGAGGCTGATACGGGTTTTCAGAACTCTGTGTGCAAAGCTTTCCCGACACAAGCAGTACGATCGGTTACATTGATCTACGACAAGCCGTTGTCATCGAATTGTCGTCATTATCAATCAGGCTTGATCAGTTTCTAGGGCCGCTGAATAGGCCCTTGTAGAGAGTGAGACTTAGGAGCAAAGCATGTTGCTCAAATATTTGAACCAACTGGAACAGGCCGTTAGAGCGGCTTGCGAGCACCCAGACTCGGCTACGGTCACCTATTGCGCCGATTGTGTCGCTACGCTGGATGCCTATTTAGATGGGCAAATGGAGCCGGTACAGCGTCGTGGCCGAGAGTTGATGGATGGGCTGATCCCGGCGGATTTGCATGACAGGGTTTGTCTGCGGGTGCACTAAGGACGCAACACGAGGCGCCTATCTACACGCTTGGCCTTGCTGCCAGCCAAGGGCGTAGGGAGCTGCGCGTTGAGTTTATGAGCGCTTAATACAGAAGGCCTCTTAATACAGAAGGCTTTGTTTTCTGTAGGGCTGTGTGGTTGGTTCGTGTTTTGAACTTTTAATGGCTTCAAAGCTTATTACGTTGGTTGTGCATAGCCTTGTCCCTTTCTTCCGGGAACAGATCTGGTTGCTGGGGAGCTTTCAGGTCGCGTAGTCGAGCACCGATGCCCAGTAGCCTGGCGGGGCCTTCCCGACGTTCCCATAACTGGCAAAACAAGGCTTCGAAATGGGCCGGCTCCAAGTCGGTGCCGGCCTTGTCACAGCTCATGCTGATAAAATCCTGATACTTTACTTTGGCGGTTAGCCCGCTGATCAGGTAATGCTGGTCCAACTTGGCAAACCGCTCCTTTAACTTTTCAAGCAGCCCCTCCAGCTCTCTCAGCCAGTCGGTGAGGGTGGGCTGATCCTTTTCGTAAGTACGTTCCACAGAAACGGACTTGCGTCGCCGGCCTGTCTGGATCGGGCGGCTGTCTTCTCCCCGGCACAGATGGTAAAGGCGCTCTCCAAAACTACCGAAATGTTGACCTAATTCCAGACGGCTCAGCTGTTGCAGGTCGCCACAGGTTTTCAGGTTCAGTCCTTTCATGCGCTCGCCAGTGACCCGGCCCACCCCGGAAATTTTCCCAACAGGCAGGGCTGTCACAAAGGCTTCAACCTGGGCTGGAGGAATCACGAACAATCCGTCGGGTTTGCGCCAGTCGCTGGCCACCTTGGCCAGAAATTTATTAGGGCCGACGCCGGCAGAGACGGTAATCCCCACTTCCCGGCGAACATCTAAGCGTAATGCTTGAGCAATCCGTGTGGCGCTGTTCTCGAATTGTTCGCTGGTGCTTACATCTAGATACGCTTCATCCAGGGACAGGGGTTCAATCAGACTGGTATAACGACGGAAAATATCATGAATCTGGGTTGAAACTTTGCGGTATTTATCGAAATTCGGAGGCACAATAACCAGCTCTGGGCAGCGCCGTAGAGCCTGGGATGAGGCCATGGCCGAATGCACACCAAATTGCCGGGCCGGGTAATTGCAGGTGGCAATCACGCCGCGCCGGTGTGGGTCGCCGCCCACCGCCACGGGCCGGCCGCGCAACGCAGGATCATCGCGCATTTCCACGGCGGCATAGAAGCAGTCGCAGTCCACGTGGATAATTTTGCGCACCGTCGGTGTTGCAGGTTGTGCCATGATGAACTCGGGTCAAACGTTGCCGTGTTGGCGCGGCTGTTGCAGGCGCTACCCATGGGTGTGCCCAAGCGCGCCGTCGAACAAGCCGGATTGCCCCGGGGCCTTTATGCCAACCGGGAGTGACATAAGGAGAGTGTACCATCGCCGTTACCGAGAACCGCACAGCGCAGGTATTGATTGTTGGTGCCGGCCCTACTGGGTTGGCGCTGGGTATTGGTTTGCGCCGTCATGGCATTGATTGTTGCATTATTGACAGGCTGGATGCGCCATCGCCGTATTCGCGCGCCTTGGGGTTACATGCTCGAACGCTGGAGATTTTCGATGCGCTGGAGGTGCTGCCGTCGATTCGTAAGGTGTCGAGGCGGCTCAAGGCGGTATCAGTGTATGGCGATAAGGGTTTTCTCTTGGAGTTGGATCTCACCACTTTGAAAGCGCCATACCCGTGGGTGCTCAGTTGCCCGCAATCCGAGGTGGAAACCGTGCTGATTGATCGTTACCGGATGCTGGGGGGGGAATTGATCCGCAGCGCGGAGCTGCTGGATTTTCGTCAGGATGGTCGCGGCGTCGAGGCGCGTATTCGTCAGGGTTCGGATGTGCAGAAGCTGCAGTGCGAATTGCTGGTCGGTGCCGATGGTGTGGGTTCTATCGTCCGGGAACAGCTGGGCATTGGTTTCAATGGCGTGGATTATAAGGAACATTTCCTGTTGGCGGATGTGCTCTGGGAGGCCCCTTGGAGTAATGATCGCTCTCACGGGTTCCTGCAGGAAGAAGGCTTGTTATTGGCATTGCCGCTGCCGCAGGGCTGGCGGTTGATTATGGCCCGTCGCGAGCCGCCGACATTGCCGTTAAGTTTAGCTCTCTTCACTGAACGGCTCACGTCGATTCTGGGGGAGGCACCGAATCTGGGTGAACCCCGTTGGCTCAGCCAGTTTTCCGTGCAGCGCCGGCTGGCCCAGCATTTTCGCCGCAACCGGGTGTTTCTGGCCGGGGATGCGGCCCATGTGCAAAGCCCGCTGGGCGCACAAGGGATGAATACGGGCCTGGCTGATGCCTTCAACCTGAGCTGGAAACTGGCGTTTTATCTGAAAGGATTTGGGCAGGGCGCTTTGCTAGACAGTTATGAGCAGGAACGGCGCCCGGTGGCGGAGAAAATGTTGTACGGCGTGGACATGCTATCGCGGGCTTCATTGGTGAAGTTGCCGATGCTGCGACGCAGCCGGGATTCGCTGCTGAAACTGGCGGGTAGCCGTCGTAATATCTCCAGTCGTTTGTTGCGCACTGCCAGTCAGTTGAATGTGCACTATCGCAACTCGCCGCTGGTTACCTATGGCCCGGAAGCGGATGTTGGTTGGCGGCATCAAGGGCCGCTACCGGGGGATCGGCTACCGGATGCGGCGCTGAAATCCGTGCGGACCGGGCATCTGCATCAGTTGCATGGCTTGCTGCGTAAGCCCGTGCATCATTTGTTATTGCAGCTGAGTGAGAGTCCTGAGCATAACGAGCGGCTGGTGATGTATGCGCTGAGTGAGCGACTCGGGCAAGAGTATCGCGAAAGCGTGCATCTGACCGTGATTGCGGCGCGTGCCACCGCCGATGATGACGTGCCCCGTGAAGGCACCACCCGTATCTGGCGTGACCATGAGGGCGAGTTCGCTAGCGCCTTTGGCGATAAAGGCCGGCTTTGGTTGATGCGGCCGGATGGGCATTTAGCGTACCGGGCACCGGTGAGCAATGCGGATGATTTGCTGGGTTATCTGAGGAGAGTGGTTGGGAAGGCTAACAGCTGAAACGAAGAAGGAGCGAGGTGTTTCTCGTTAGCCCCAAAGGCGTAATCGGACACCTCACTTTATCGAATACGAGAGCGACTACGCCACACGCCGCCAGCGTTGAATCACAAAATGCCCGTTCATGGGCTTGCCCGCGAGGGTGCCAATGCCAGCCTTAGCTTCGGGCCGTGCGCGCCAATGGTGAGGCGTCATAGCGAGCAAGTTGCGCAGCTCTTCTTCTGACTCGGGTATCCACTGGCAATGCAGGGTCTCGCTGGAAAGTAGCTCAAAGCGATTATCTAGAAACTTGCCCGCATCAAAGCCACTCTGGCGCACATCGTCATAGAGGGCTTCGCGTAACGGTAGCAGGTGCGTTTCACCGGTGCCCACAACCATTAACTCCCCGCCAGGTTGCAGCACCCGGGCGATATCATCCACAAACAGGCGAGTGAACAGTACAAATACTCGTTGCTGGCTGGCATCAAACAGAGGCAGGCGCGCGCCGCTCGCCACCAGCCAAGTGACTCGCTTGTTACGCTTAGCGGCGGCATCCACGGCGAACTTGGAAATATCCACGCCCACACCATTCACTGCCCCTAGTCGCTGGGCAAACTGATCGCTGTACCAGCCTTCACCGCAGCCAATATCTAGCCAAGCGGGCTCTTCATCTGGCAGGTGGGCCAGCAGGGCGTCTGCTAGCGGCTGATAACGGCCCAATTCAAGAAATGACGTGCGCGCCTGCACCATGGCTTTGTCGTCCCCAGGAGAACGGGAGCGGCGTTGCTGTGCTAGTAACAGATTGGTGTAGCCACGTTTGGCGCGGTCAAACTGGTGACCGTTATCGCAGCGCCAGCTGTTATCGGAAAGGCGAAGGGCTTGCTCGCAACTAGGGCATTTGAGTGTAGGCATAGCGTACCGTGTTCAGAAGCGTGATGCCGGCAGTGAACCACAGGGCGCAGGGAAAAGGTAGGGTGAATGGGTGAAGCGCGGCAACCCTAAACTAGAGTGGTGCGCAAACAGGGTGTTGTAGATATTCGAATTAGCAGCCTTCGATTGCTCAGTTATATTTGTTTTTCAATTGCACGCTGTAGCTTTTCAAGTTCATCTAAAATCTCCATGAATTTTTCTCCAAATACAGTGACCTTGTACTCAACTCTAGGAGGTACTTCGTTATAAGAAACGCGCTCAAGAATGCCGAACTCAATATTTCTTTTTAAGCACTGATTAAGCACCTTTGTCGTTAAGCCTTCAACGCTACGTACCATTTCTCCCGGCCTATTAATGCCTCTGGCAAGTAATTGGTATACGGTAAGAGACCATTTGCAGCCATAGATTGCCTCAACCATCTGGGCGCTTTTGTGTGGAGCCTCTGTTCTTGAGAATTTTTTTTCTTTATCTTTCATGAAGATATACCCAAAAGTGCCTACCTTACCCAAAGGTGCTTACTTTCTTATTGTCTCAATGATTGTCTAAATTGTCTCTATCAAATAACACCTCTAGGAGATATGACATGAAAAATTCTAGTATTGCTTTGATTATTGGTGGATCCAGTGGCATAGGCCTGGCAACCGCAAAGCAATTAGTCGCTCAGGGTATCAAGACGGTCATTTTGGGAAGAAATGAGGCGAAGCTGAAAGCGGCTAAAGCAGAGCTTGAGACCATTGCTAATAGCGATGCGGTAGAAACAATACAGGCTAATCTCTATGATCAAAGTGATGTAGATGCCGTTAATAACAAAATAAACAACGAGGAGCGGCACATAAAATACCTTGTAAACGCTGCGGGATATTTTAACCCTAAGCCATTTATTGAGCACACAGTAGATGACTATGATACTTATTCTGTAGTAAATCGCGCTATGTTTTTTATCAGTCAATCCGTCACAAGGAACATGATCGATAACGGTGGTGGGGCTGTTGTGAATGTTGGTTCTATGTGGGCTAAGCAAGCGATTAAAGCAACACCTTCTTCTGCGTACTCAATGGCTAAAGCTGGTTTGCATGCTTTAACGCAACATATGGCAATGGAACTCGCTGAATACAATATTAGAGTTAACGCCGTCTCTCCTGCGGTGGTAAAAACGCCCATTTATGAAGCATTTATTGACCCCGCGGAAATGGATGATGCCTTAGCAGGATTTAATGACTTTCATCCGATCGGTCGAATAGGGTCACCCGATGATATTGCGAATAGCATTATGTTTCTCTTAAATTCTGGATCCAGCTGGGTAACTGGCGCTATTTGGGATGTAGATGGGGGCGTTATGGCGGGTAGGAACTAAAAAATAGGTTAGGCACGCAACATGACGATACGAATAAATGCAGATTTTTCACAACGCATCGTGGTTCAACCTAGTGACTATCACTGGGTTGAATCCCCGATGCCGGGTGTGCAACGAATGATGCTCGATAGGGTGGGTGGCGAAACTGCACGTGCCACATCGATCGTTCGCTATGAGCCTTTTAGTGAGTTCTCGCCACATATTCATTCCGGTGGAGAAGAGTTTTTTGTGCTTGAAGGCGTGTTCTCTGATGAGCATCAACGCTATGGCAAAGGCAGTTATGTACGCAACCCTATTGGCTCATCACACACCCCTAAAATCGGTAAGGAGGGGGCGACTATTTTCGTTAAATTGCAGCAGTTCGACGAAAAAGATACAGAGCAAAAGGTGATCGATACTCAAACGCAACCATGGTTTCAGGGGCTAGTCGGTGGCCTAAAAGTGATGCCATTGCATGAATTTGAAAGTGAACACGTCGCTTTGGTGAAGTGGGCGCCAAACACACAATTTACTGCTCATCAGCATTGGGGTGGAGAAGAAATTTTTGTGTTAGAGGGTACTTTCCATGATGAGCATGGACGCTATCCTAAAGGCTCATGGCTACGTAGCCCTCATCTAAGCCGGCATAGTCCCTTCACCAAAGAAGAGGGGGCTTTGATTTACGTAAAGACGGGGCATCTGTAACTATAATGCCGCCAATTTTTCGACTCATTGAAGCGGCGTATGTTTAGCCTGGGTAAAATAATGACACTTTATTGGTTGTTATTTCGCCGATAAATAAACGAGATTTGAGCCGAGAATTTTACTTTCACCGTTTCAGGATAGGATGAATTCCGTGATTCTTCAGTGATCGCTTGAGGGAAAGCTGTACGGACATTTTGGCGTTGCCAAGCATGGCATTAGCATTAGGCTGGCCTGCGAGGTCTATCGCATCAAGTGAGGTTACCCCGGCGAGCTCAATGTGTCCACGGCCCTGAACCGTCAATGTGATCGACGACTACAACCTCGAGGGATTGGGTATTGAGGCCGACTTGTCGCTACCGTCGGTTTGGTTAATACGGCCTTTTGCCCCGGCCATTGAATGGCGCGGTAAGCCCGCAGCCCTTTGCTGTGATAACGGCCCGGAGTACATACCACAGGACTTGGTAGAGTGGGCAACCGAAAAGCGGATAACGCTGATTTAGTCCAGCCTGGGAAGCCAACACAACGCTTACATTGAACGATTCAATCGCTGAAGACTTGGGCGTGCCTACCGCCGCTTGGTTGGAGCATCTTGGGATCAATCCCGACAAATTCGTAAAACCCCAGATTACGATGCCTTGGCTTACTTTCCGGCAATTGGTGTTGGATGCAGGCCGTTTTAGCAATGACAAGACCTTAGGGCTGATGGTTGGAGAGCGGTTGCTCATCAATACTCACGGTATTGTTGGCTATGCTGCACTGAGTAGCGGATCTGTGCGGCAACTTGTTGATTTATTGCAGCACTATCTGGTTCTTCGAACCGACCTGCTCACCGTGGGAACTTCTGAACGAGACGGGGAGTTTAGGCTTGATTTTTTTGAGAACCGCCCCCTGGAAGATGTTCGGCGCTCGATAATAGAGGCCACTGTTTTGGCGATTCGCAACGTTCTGGATTTCACCACCATGGGCACGAGTGAAATCCGCGAAGTTACCTTTCCTTTTGACGGTGATGAAAGGCTGGCCGAAAGTGTGTTTCGCTGCCCCGTTGCTTATAACCGGGATCTGGCTGGTTTTACCCTTCCGTTAGCGGCCATCGACACTCCTCTTAAAATGGCCAATAAGATCAGTTTTCAGGAAGCCCTGAAAGTGTGCCAACAGGAGCTTGATCAGCTATCTACCGAGCAGACTTGGTCGGCCCGGGTGCGTCGGCTAATGTTGCAGAGCCGTCATGGTTTCCCTTCCCTCGAGATGACTGCTCGGCGTTTTCATATCACCCCAAGAACCCTACACCGTCGGCTGGTTGATGAAGGAACCTCTTATCGGGCAGTGCTAGAGGGGGTTCGTCATCAACTTGCCATTCAGTATCTGGAAAGTGGCCAGATGTCCATTCAGGAGATTTCGTTTGCCCTGGGTTACTCCGACATCGCCAATTTCCGTAAAGCATTCAAACGCTGGGAAATGCTTGCCCCCTCTGAATATCTGAATGCTCACCGACAGTAAAGTGCCCTCCTTTGTTTGCCCTTTTTATAGTGTCGTTGGTGTCCTGATTCATTAGACCGCTACTGCTTAGTTGAAACCGAGTGGCTCTGATGAATAAAGACACCGGCTCTAACTCGTCTTTGGGTTACACATCACCGTTTTATTGCTCCCAAACGTGGCGCTTCCCGCTGTGTCTGTGGGGGACGTGCTCTTGGCCTCGATGGGGGGCTGCATGACGATAAATCTCGGTTTGAACATCAGGATCAACGCCGGGATTAACACCAAGGCGGTGAGCGCAGACACGGCCATCCACAGCGCGATTAACAACCCCATTTCCGCTTGGAATCGCAAGGAAGAAAAAGCAAACCAGAACAGCATGCTGGTGATCATGGTCGCCGCGGTAATCAGCACTCCGCGGCCCGCGGTAGCGAGGGCGAATCGGACACTGTCGCGCAGATCACCAGACACCAGATACCGTTCGCGCACACGGTCGACGATGTAAAATCCGTAGTCTACGCCGAGCCCGATGCCGAGTGCTGCCACTGGCAGCGTGTTGATATTGAGGCCAATGCCGTAATGAGCCATGAATGCGAAGGTGCTGAGGTTGGATATCAACACAAGGGGTAGAAAAAACAAGCCCGCTTGAGGTGAGCGGTAGGCGAGGGCACAGAATAGGAAGAGCACCAACAGGGCGAGGGCGATGCTTTGTACTTGAGTCGACAGGATGACCTGATTCACCGCAGCAATGACCCCCACCACGCCTCCGGCAAGCTGATATTGCGCGCCCTCCAGAGGGTGATCGGTGATGTAGTCTTCCAGCCTAGCGATAGTGTTGCGAATGGTGTCGCCGCGTTTGTCTGTCAGCAGAAGATGGATGGCACCGTTACTGTAATCGGTGTCGGCGTAGCGCTCGATGTCACCGGGGTCGGAGCTGGCGAGATAGGTGTAGATTAACTCACTGTTGATCTCTGGCACTTTGCCAATGTCTGCGAACCTTGGATTGCCTTCATGCAGGCTGACGTTCACCTGGCGCACGATATCAGCGATTGAGACATTTGCGGCGACTTCCGGAAAGAGGCCTATCTCCCGCTGAAAATCCGACATGTGTTGCAACACTGCCGGTTGCTTGAGCGTGTCGGGCTCATCGCCTGCCACCGCGACGAACAGGTGGTCTGCGCCGAGGAAGCGCTGGGTAATCGCTGCTGCATCCTGGTTGTATTCCGAGTCCTGCCAAAATACTGTCGAGCCTGGGCTTGCATCCCCGATTTGAATGCCCTGAGCATAGTAAGCGGTGGCCAGCATTAGTAACACGCAAGCACCTAACACGACTGCGGGGCCACGGCGGTGGTTGACCATATCGGCGATTCGGCTCAAGCCACGCTCCATGAGCGCGTTGGTATCCCGGTTATAGACGCGTACTCGTGCCCGCTCCACCGGAGCGTTGACCCAGGACAGCAGTAAGGGAACCAGCGTTAGAACACAAAACAACATGACGCCGATCCAGATGGTGCCGATGAGCGCCACCTTCTGCAAGAAGGGGATGGGGGTGGCGGCAACCACCAGAATTGCCCCCGCATCGGTAGCAAGACCCAGCATACCGGGGCGAAACAGTTTGGAAAGTACGGCGACTGCAGCGGACTCTGGTTCCAGATTGCCTGCCAGTCGTTCCTGTTCGAAGGCAGAGGTGAATTGCACCGCGTGAGAGAGTGCTCGGGCAGAGACTACAAAGCTGATCACGATGGCTAATGGGTTCAAACTGAAACCCAGGAGCGACACAATGCCAAGCGCCCAAATGCCGGACACGAGGGCTGCGGTAAGGGGCAATAACATGCCCCGGTAGGTGCGCATTGCCAGCAACAGCAGCACCGCCACCGCGCCTACAATCGCCAACGAAATACGCATGGTTTCGGGCAGTTTCTGCAGCACCAGGCTATTGATCACGGGCTCTCCCACCACGCGCACCTGCAGCGTTGGGGAGCGGTAGGGCTCGGTGAGTTGCTGCACGTCGTTGGCCAGCGATTCGGTATCGATTAAGTGATCGAAGAAGTCGACGGTGATCAGCGCCGCCGTTAAATCCCGCGAGACATAACGTCCATGCACCAGTGGGTTGCCAATAACCTGGCTACGTAACTCGGCGATCTCCCGCGGCGTGGAGGGCAGGTCGGGCCACATCAGGGGCTGTGACTCGATGCCATAGGTGGAGGCGCGAATGGATTTCAGCTTCTTTGAGGCCAGGGAGGTGATTTGCAGGGGGTTCACCCCTGGTATCTTGCGCAGCCCGTCGGTAATCCCTTTTATGGCCGCGAGCACATCGGGTTCGAACAGGTCTCCTTCGTTGACCTCGAGCATAATGCTGACCAGGTTTTCACTGCCGAAGCCTGCTTTGAATCGATTGTTGGTGTCGATGTAAGAGTGACCGCTTGGCTGCAGGTCCGAGAACTCGGTGCCAATTTCCAGGCGTGTAGCGCTCCACAGGAAACCGATGGTCATCAACACGGTCAATGCCATTAGGATGCGGCGGTGACGAATGCTCCATTGCGCGAATGCGTTTATCATAGTCGGTTTTCCCAAGTAGTTTGGCTATCGCCGTGATATCAGAGAGGAGGTGTCTGGGATCGCGCTAACGATGGCGTCTCCAACCACCAGTAGCTTGTCGCCCGCCGCTTGTATGTCAGTGAACCAGGCTGCGCTCGATCCGGTTTCAAGCCGTTGGGTTTGCGCTAGGCCTGTGGTGGGCTCGGGTAAGTCAATTTGTATGAGCGCGCCGTGCTCGCCGGTGATCCACCAGCGGTTGTCCGCTGTGGCAACGGCGAACCAGTGGAGAGAAGCCGTCGCATCCTGCATCCCAGGCAGTTCAAAAGGTTGCCAGCGACCGTTGAATAGACGTAGCACCGTTCCCTGTAAACCAACCGCCAGGCCTTGGCATGCGTTGTCCAAGCCAATCGAGGTAAGGGTGATATCTGTGGCGCTCGGCATCGTCACCCAGGTGGTTCCAGCGTCGATGGAGGAGAGAATCTGACCGAACTCACCGACGACCATGAGCTGCCTGCCGTGATCACAGCTGCTTACCCCATGCCAGGTGATATCTTCCATCTCCACCATGGCTTCCCAGTGCTTGCCAACGTCAGCACTACGCAAAATGGCACCACCGGCGCCCACGGCCCAGGCCGTGCCGCTAGCATCCAGGTGGACTTGCAGTAGCTTGTTGTTCCACTGAGACTTTGGAACCTCCCTTACGGATGACCAGTTTAGGCCGCCATCCTCGCTGCGGATGATTTGGTTGTCATTGCCAACGGCAATGATTTGCTTGGCATCCCATGCCGCCACCGCCTGCAAGTCGGGGTGCCCATAGCCGCGTTGCACTGTCCAGTTGTCACCTCCGTCGATGGAGTGCAGCACCTTGCCGCCGTCGCCCACCACCCAGGTGTTGCCCTGGACAGCGGTGATGCCGTAGTAGCGATCGGTTGGCACCTGCGCGGGCTGGCTGATGGGCGGAGGGGACACTTTGGGTTGATAAAAGGCCGCAACGGCGAGTAATCCGCTCGTCAGCCCCAAGGACACGCATAACTCGATTAGACGTTGGGTTCGGGAGGTCATGGTCTATTCACTCAGGTAGCTGAGCACAACGCGATTGAAGCGCTCGGGTAGTTCGGTCTGCCAGTGGTGAGCGCCCTGTCCTTCGATAAACAATTGAGCGTTTGCAAACTGGTTGAGAAACAGCAGGGGCACGTCCGGGCCGCCAAACCAGTCGTGCAGACCCCACAGGCAAAGGGTGGGGACGACATTGCGGTGCAAGTCACCGAGCAGCGATTCGGGTTGCCCCATGAAACCGGGAGTGCGGGCGACTTCAAGCAGTTCCGGGTCTGTGCTGTTGGCAAAGCGATCGTTCACCGTCCAGTCAGTGAGCTTGCTGTCATCGTGCATCTCGTAATCGGCCAGTAAACGTCGCATCTTTTCTGGGGTCGGACCTTCGCCCCCGTAGTAGTCGAGGATAATGTTGGCCGCGTGTTTGCTCATCAGTTTCAATGGATCAATAACCCCGCCAAACATCGGCTGGGCGCCCATCAATACCAGTTTATTGACGCGCTCAGGGTGGTCGATCGCCAGTTTGATGGCCGCACAGCCGCCGAAGGACTGACAGACCAGGTGCGCTCGCGGGATGCCGACCAGGTCCATGAATTCAGCGAGCATGCTGGCGTGGAAGCTGTACATCGGCGCCTCAACCACTAACTTGCTGGATTGGCCGTAGCCGGGCATGTTGTAGAAGAAACACTGGTACTGTTCCAGGAACGCCGGTGCGTTGTAGTAGAAGTTGCCGAAGCTGGTGGCTCCGGGGCCACCACCGTGGAGGAAAATCAGCGGCTCGCCAGTACCCGCGCTTTGGTAGTGCAGCTGGTAGCCGGCTTCGGTAGTAACAAATTGGTCCTCAAGTTCAAGTGGTTCCATGCGTGACTCCTGCTGAAGAGTTGGAGTGTGGATACGAGTAACTATTGGTACTGCTGGGTGATTTCGATGGGGCGGCTACAGGTGTCGATGGCGCTACGGATCAGCACCTGAATCAAGCGGTAGCAATCGTCCAGGTGTACCCGATTCATCGGCAAGCTATCTTCCGGGTCCGGCTCCTGATGGCGGAAGGGCACGCCCAGGCGAGCTGCCGGAACGCCCCATTGGCGGATGACCGACAGATCGGTGTAACCACTCATATTCAGGAAGGGTTCGTGCGGGGTTTGCTCCACGTCTTCCCAGGCTCGGATCATCGATTGAATGATCCAGTTATCCGGCGAAGTGGTGGCCCCGGGAATCGCAAGGGTTGCCTCAAGCTCTGTGACCACGTCGGGGTGTTGCTGCGATAGCTCGGTCAACATGGCTTGTAATTCGCGTTTTACTTGTACCGGATCGGTGCGGGGGCTGGGTCTGATATCCACGTGCAATACCACATCGGCGGTGGTGATGATGGGCTTGTGTGGCCATCCACCCTCAATGGCGGAAATGCCTCCCTGGGGGGCGACCAGCCCTGACGTGTGCCGGGCAGTGTAGGTGGGAAACCAGGCTTCAAGGGCTTCGATGACCTTGGCCACCTGTGGGAAGGGGTTTTGATCCTGCGGCATCATATGGCGCACGCCAACGTAGCCCATGGCGCCTTTGACACGGATGGTGAAGTTGCAAATACCGACCTCTTCCCAGGCGACCGCGTACACCGGTTTGCACATGACGCAGTAGTCAGGCCGATAGCCACGCTGCAACATAAACATAACCCCGGCGCCGTGGCCGATATTGCGGCGACTGAATCCCGGTCTGGACAGCGCGGTCATGCCGCCCGCGCCCAACCCGACGGTGAGTTCGCCGGGTAATTCCAAGCCCGCCTTGGCGATGCAGGTGGCGGCGGTGGTCACACAGGCGGCGTAGGCTTTGGGGTTTTCTGCACCGAGCCCGCTGATCTCATCGCCTTCAAGGCGGGCTTGTGGGCGCAGCATGCTGGGCAAGGGCTGTCCTGCCCAGCGCTCCTCTTCGTCGGAGCCACCGAGGTGGGTATCAAAGGAGGCATACAGTAGAAGTTCCGGCCCTTGTTTGCTGCGAGAGGGCAGTTTCCCAATGGCATTCGCCTGTTGGTCGTCCAAGTATTGGGTTTGCCCCTGGAGGCCGTTGGCCGTCATATGGTCGGCCATGTAGCGGGCCAGCTCGGCTTCTTCCCCGGTGGGGCTTGGGATGTTAACCATGTCCATGAGGAGCTGTTTGAATTGCTCGCGATCGAATTGGGATTCGGCGGCGTGCACCATGTCTTGATACCCCTCGACGGGGGCCGGTGGCTGTTGTTGGCTCATGGGTTATATGCCCTCCTGGGCTGGAATGAAGGATTCGAAATGAATGTGGGCAGGGGGAATGCCGCGTGCTTCGAGCGAGCTGACGGCGGCGTCTACCATCGGCGGCGGGCCACATAGAAAGACCTCGGTGTCGGGTCCCAATGCCGCATCGGGCACCCCCTCGGTGGCGTACCCCAGCGCGCCTTGCCAATCGGTGTGGGGCTCTACTAGCGTGACCCGCAGATTCAGATTGGGTAGCCATTCAAGTCGCGCGGCTAGTTCGTCGAGATAAAACAGCTCGCTTAGCCGGTTCACCCCGAAATGCAAGTGGATGGGGTGCGCCCGCCAGCGCATTTCCGCAAGAGTGTCGAGGATCGACAGCACCGGCGCGAGGCCAGTGCCTCCGGCGATCAGCACCACGGGGCCTTGCGGCGGCTGCTGCATTTTGAATGCACCATGGGGGCCGTCGATCTCCAACTCCGCATCAATGGCGCATTCTTTCTCCAGGTAGGTCGACATCGCGCCGTCGTCGAGCAGCCGAATCAGAAAGCGCATGGATGGCAGCTGCTCCACGGTCGAGCTCATGGAATAGGGCCGCCAAATGTCGGTGTTGGGCACCCGCAACAGGTAGTACATCCCCGGAAGAAACTGAGCATCGCGTTCGGCTTCGTCGACCTCCAGGGTCAGCTCAACCACCGAGTCATTGAGCCGATGAATGTCTTCGACCCAAGCGCGGAAGCGCTGGGGTCGATACCGCTGTAGCTCATTGAACCCGTAGTCCATGCGGATATGCGCATCATTTTCTGGCTGCGCCAGGCAGGTGAGTACCTTGCGCTGCTCGATCTCGCGGGGAAGCAGTGCAATGCTGGTGTCGCTGCGCATGCGCACCACACCGTTCTCTACGGTGCCGACGCAGGAACCACAACTGCCGGTTTTGCACTGGTGAAACAGTTGCAGTCCGGCGTCAAGCGCAGCCTGCAGCACCGTCTGGTCTGGCGCTACTTCGATGCGCCGGGTGGTGTCGTCGGCGAACTGGATCAGCACTTGGGGGTTCGTCATCTTTTATCTCCGTCGCTTGGTCCCAAGCTCCATGGGGGGTGTTTGAATACCTCGTGCATGACGGGCCACTAGCTTTCTCCAGGCCACAATTACGGCATCCATCGCGCAGAGCTTTTCTTCAGCGAAGCCGACATCGTTTTCATAAAACGGCTGCATTGAATCCCGCGCCCACAGATCGTCGTCGTTGAAATCGTGAAAGACGGCGTCACGCAGGTAGTTTTCGTATTGGTCGGTAAATTCATCGCGCTCGGTTTTGGTCGGTGCGGTTTTGACCAATAGCTCCCAGTACTCGTAACTTTTGTCATCAATGGGAACGTACATTTCGTGGGCGGTGATCCCCGGAAATGGAAAGTTTTCCACTTTGAGCACGCCGGGCAGCCACATGGAGGTGCGTAGTCCGAGTGCTGGGGTCCCGCCGGAAGCCCGCACGTTGAGCATGGTGTTCTCGAAAATGGGTTCGTAGTGGGAGTGGCCGTCGGCATCGGGCGGGTACATGTTCATCATGCCCTTGGGGCCATCGGGGTCTTCGAATGCTTTGACGGCACCGTCTGAGGTGGGTTTGAATCCCAGCGGTATCGCCATGTCGTGGGCATAGACGAGCGGTGATTTCCAGTGGATGAGTACATGCCCGGGATCGAAACCGTTCTCGACCGCTAGGCGCCAGTTGGATTCGCCTTTGCGGCGAATACCGAGAACGATGGCGTCATCATCGGTGAGGTTAGGGCTGTAGTGGGCGTAGTCCTTGGACTCTTGTGGTGGCAGGTCGGATTCCAGCGGTGGAATGGGCGCATAGTCTGCATCGCCGACAAACACCCAGATGATCGAGTATTTCTCTACGATCGGGTAGGTTTTGATCGATGCGTTGCCGATCAGAGGGTCATCGGGTGCGGCGAGAATGGTCTTGAGCTCGCCATCGTTCAAGCCGTAGGTGTAGCCGTGGTACCAGCAGGTAACCATCCCTTCTTTAAAGCAGTAGGGTTTTTTCGACAGCGGCACACCACGGTGGCAGCAGCGGTCTTCGAGTGCGTAGAGCTGGTTATTCTCTCGTCGTAGCAGAATGGGTTCGCCGCAGATTTTGGTGGAACCGAAAGCGCCTTCTTCCAGCTCGTGGCTAAACAGTGCCGGATACCAGTGGTTCTTCAATCCCCACTTGGCATCGACATAGGGCTGGTAGCTCTTGGCAGCGGTTGCGCCTTGGGCTGGAGGGGTGACTTGGGATTGGGTTGGGTCGGGTGTGCTCATAGCATGTACTCCTGGGGTATGAACGTGATGGTTGTCACTGTGATGTTGTGTTATAGGGTGCGTGATTTACGTGGTCGAGAGAGCTCCTTGGGCGGGCTTTGGATGCCACGCGCGTAGCCTGCCACCAGCTTTCTCCAGCCAATGATGACGGCGTCGAGTGAGCACAATTGCTCAGCGGACCAGCCGGCATCCTGCGCGTAGAACGGTTGCATGGCGTCACGGGCAACCAGGTCCTGGTCGTTAAAATCATTAAACATGGCTTTTTTGAGGTAGTTTTCGTACTGGTCGACGAAGGCTGTCTCGTCTTCGGGGGTTGGCGTTTCGCAGGCGATGAGCTCCCAGTACTGGTAGGTCTGGTCATCAATGGGCACATACATCTCGTACATGGACATGCCTGGGTAGGGCGCGTTCTCTACCAGCAAGACGCCGGGAAGCCACATGGAGGTACGCAGCCCTGCGGGAACGTTTTGCCCCCCAAATGCTGAGACGTCGAGCATTTCGTTGTGCATCACCGGCTCGTAGTGGGCGACGCCATCGGCGCCAGGCACATACTCATTAAGGATGCCGCGCGGTGCGTTGTTCTCAACAAAGGTGGTGGTCGCGTGTTCGGTTACTGGTCGAAAACCAAGTGGCAGAGCCCAGTCCTGGGCGTACACCCAGGGAGAATCCTGATGTACCAGGACATGCCCCGGATCAAAACCATTCTCGGAGGCCAGGCGCCAGTTAGCGGCACCTTGGCGACGGATGCCACGTACGGTGGTATTGGGGTTAAGCAGGTGGGCGCAGTAGTGATCTTCTCCGGCTGCGCGTAGCTGCGGGGGCAAGTCGTGGGAAAGTGGTGGGGGCTCGCCAAAGTCGGCGTCTCCGACGAACACGAAGATCATGCCTGCCGCCTCAGTGACCGGATAAGTTTTGATGCTGGCATTGCCAATCAACGGGTCATCAGGGCTGCCGATGATGGTTTTCAGCTCGCCGTCACCGAGCCCGTAGGTGTAGCCGTGGTACCAGCAGGTGACCGTGCCTTCCTTGAAGCAGTAAGGTTTTTTTGACAGCGGCACGCCGCGGTGGCAACAGCGGTCCTCCAGCGCGTGTACCTGGCCCGCCTCGCGGCGCAGCAAAATGGGTTCACCACAGAGAGTGGTTGCATCGAACTCACCCTCTTTAAGTTCTTCGCTGAATAGCGCCGGAAACCAATGGTTTTTGAGCCCCCAGCGGGCCTTGATATAGGGCGCGTAACTGCTATGGCCTGTTGCGGCCGGCCTGTTGTTGGATATGGATGCGTTCATGTCATGACTCCCTTGGGTGTGTGACCGATTGTCCCAGTGCGGTGGCTTGCTCAGTAAAGGCCCTGCTTGCCGGTGGCCAGTCGTTGCATGATCCGTGGAGAGAGCATTTCCTCTTTGAACTGAGGGTCGTTCTGCACCATGATGCCGGTGCCGTCGATGAACGTGGCGCGTTGGGCTTTCAGGTCGATGGCTTGTACGTAGTTGGCGGAGGGAATGGTGTAGCCATCCGGTGTTGTCGACTGGGTGATCCACAGCCGCCACATGCGCCACAGTTCGTCGTTCTTGTCGTAGAACTCACCGGCGTAGGGCTGCGGGTAGTCAGTGCCGACATAGAGAATTTTTCGGCCGTAGGGGTGCTCTGAAGGCGGGGTGCCTTCCAGTACGAAGACTTCGGTGGGACGCCAGACCACATGTTCGGGGTTTGGGTTGATCCAGGGCGCAGACTGCTCGATCAAGTCTTCGTAGTGCTTGGTCATCATGGGCTCGAGGTAGGAAACCGCGAGGATGGTGCGTTTGCCCAGTATGCGGAAATCGGAATACCACAAGGGGTAACTGTCTATCCCATTGTTGTCGTCATTGAGCATGTCCATCTGCGGTTGGTTATCCATCCAGACGGCGGCGCCTGCGGTGCGTTTGATGCGTCGGATGGACTTGACGTAAACGTAGGCTTCGTCTGCCTTCCCCTGCGCAGACTGCACGGTGTACACACCGAGACCAGCCAGATCATAGGGTGCGCTCAGTGCCACCACGGACTTTTGCTTGATGGTGCCATCGCCACGGTGTCCGGGCTGCTCATCGGTGTAGCGCCCAACCATGCGGAACTTGTAGTTGTCACCCACAAACTGGCGAACTATCCCTTTATCGAAGCCAGCGATGGTGATGGGGCCGCCCACTGCACTGTTGTCGGCATTGGTGGGAATCGCATAAAACAAATTCCATGCGAGCTTCCAGCCAGCGTGTGGGTCTGCCAGATCCAGTTTTGGAAACGGAATGCCCGCAACGTAACCTGTTGGGGTCTTGGTTTGGGTATCGAAGCCCACTTTTGGCGCGTAGGTTTTTGTGGCAGCAATATAGCGGGAGTCGGGCTGCATCGGCCTTGCCGGCGCGAGCTTTATGCGCAATCCGTGTTCGCGAATACGCATAATGAGGTGTTCGGTTAGCAGCTCCTTGAGTGGGGTGCCCTGATAATGATCGTCCAGGTGCTCGTCAAGGTTCTGCGCCGACAGCACAAACCCGGTTGGAACCTCCTCTGCCAGTGCTGGCAGAGCGGTTATCCCCAGTGAGAGGATCAGAGCGGCCTGAGCATTGCGCAGTGCGCGAAGAAATTGATAAATCATTGTGTGCTCCTGTCTACCGTTGTCATACCGCTGGGCAGCGGGGGTTGGGTTTAGATTTAGAACTGGTAGGTGATACGTGCCATGGCTTGGTCGCTGTTGTGAAACGCGCCGATCAAGCTTTGACCCTGTGGATCCGTGGGGTCGCTTTTGTAGCGCCCACCGTTGAAGAAATCGGCTTCGAACATCAGCCGCCAGTGATCTCCGAACGACAGGCTTACACCGGGTACGAGGATGGTGCCGTCGTATGCTAGGTCGTAGATCGCTGCGAAGGAGAGGTTCACCGAATCATGCCGAAATGGCATCATTATCAGAGCGGTCAGGATGCTGGAGTGCTCCTTTTTGGGAGAGCCGAAATCCACCACTTGTTCGCTGTCTTTGTGATCGATAATCCAGGTGTCGAACAGCTGCAGGCTGATCGACGTGGGCGCGCTGGTGCCGAGCCAACTCTGGGTGCGTAGGGGTTTGTCCAGGCCGATCATTGAGCGCAGAGTGTCTTTTTCAATGATGCCATTGCCTCCGGCAGACGGGGTGTTGGCGAAACCAAAGTTGTAAGGTTTGTCTGGTGTATAGGCCAGTTCCGCACGGAACGTGGCATTGATGTTTTCCAGGTAGCCATTGAGTGTGGCACCGAAGATGTCTATCTCTGGGTAGATAAACTCGGCAAATCCATTCTCCGGGGCGTCGCCATAAGCCTGAAACGCCGGGTTGAAGCCACCACTGAGGTCCGCGAAGTTCACCACAGGGTCCTGGCTCAAGGTGTGGTAATAGTTGAGGGTATAGCTGACACCTAAGGCTGTGCCCGACCAGCGAATGCCGTACGAGGGATCATCTGCATCCGCCTTGGAGTGATCGTAGTTCACCGGAATCAGCCCCGCGGTATTGAATCCGCGGCTGCCATTGAGGCTCCAACGCCCACCGAAGGTATCCAGGCTGTTGCCCATGGCGTCGTCATCATCGATCCCAGGCCGCAGCACAAGTTGTAAAGAATTGTCCGAATTGACCGAAAAGTATTGCAGGTTGGCCAACCATAGTGGCTTGCGCCACTCCTCGTTCTCCGGTTCCAGAAAAGCGCGCCAGGTCTGGTCGTAGCCGTGAATTACATCCATTGCCTGGAAGAAATCGGTTTCCCCCCACACCACCTGCTGTTTGCCGATGCGGGCTGAAAACTGCGAGCCCATCGGGATGTCCAAGTAGGCCTCGCGCAGTTCTTCGTCGCTGTAGTCGTTTTCAAAGTCTGAGCGAGGTAGAGGGGGGGTATTCATTGATCCAGTTACTGCAGTGAGGTCTTCCAAGCGATCGAGGTAGTTGGTCATGTATTCGCGGGTCAAGCGGCCTATTGCGACCCCATAGGCCCAGCCCAAATCGGCATCGACTTGCAGCAGTAAGGTGGTTCTAGCCATAGCCAGGTCGTACTTATCGTCTTCTTGAGTTTCCGGCACGTCGTTGAGATTAGTGGCGAGGTGCTGTCGCAGATAACCGGAGGTACGAATGTCTGCGGCGTGGACAATAGAGGGGGCAATGAGGGCGCTAGTGGTCACGGCACAAAGGAGGGGCACCATTGCGAACCTTAGAGGGTGACCTGTAGCGACTATGGGCGTTTTTTGCATTTTGTGAACTCCATACTATGAACTAGGCCACCGCGGGCATTATAAGGATCAACCAAACGTTTGTTTGGGAATGCGATAGGCGTGCCAATTGTTGTTGTTTCTAAAAAATAGACTTATAAAACAATCGGGTAGCAACACAGTTAGCGTTTGCCGAGAAATCGTGGGAACGTCATTGGTGCACCAAAACCAAACAAACGTTTGACGGGGGCACTGGAGTGGTGCAGCATCTGGGTGAGGCCTGCACTTTTGCAGCTACAGGGAGTTTTGCCTGATGACAGATCGATCCGCAGTGCCGGTTGATAGCCCGGCTGGAAGTACACGCACCGTAATTCTTGAAAAAGCGTTAGAGTTGTTCGCAGAGACCGGCTTCAACGGCGTATCAATGCGACGCATTGCGCAAGAGGTTGGCATCAATCCAGCGACGCTTTACCACCATTTTGTCCACAAAGAAGATTTGTATGAGCAGGTACTGCGTTTCGCCTACGCAGAGCAGGCTGCGCATTTTTCAGCATTGGTATCCATTGAAGGAACACCCCAGAGCCAGCTCGGTGAGTTCATTCGAGAGTTCGCGTTTTACATAGCTAAGGATCAGCATTTTTTTCGGCTGGTGAAGCGAGAGCAGCTGGAAGGTAACAGCGAACGTCTGAAGATGCTGGTGGATCTATTGTTTGGTAAACAGTACGAGGCGATGGTGCGAAGCGTTGGCCGAGTAACCCAGGCTTTCGATACCCACATGCTAGTGACGTCGCTTCTGGGCTTGGTGTTGCACCACTACGAAACTCGCCACATGCGCCAGTTTTTTGTTGAATATATGCCTTCACAAGATGACCCCGAGGTCGTTGCTGACCATTGCTGTCGGTTGTTCTTTTTTGGTATTCAGGGGACGGGAGCGGCCCAAGAGGTGCCTTATCGTTCGGAGCAGAGTCTCCTATCCGCTGACGGCGAGCATTCGCGCGATGGGGCTGGTTGAGCGCGGATTTCTTGGGCGGCTACTTCAATCTTTCCTTGGTGCTAGCGGTACATCCTGTCGCTGGAAATCAAACCGCGGGTCGCATTAGCATGAGCCCGTGGTGCGGCTATACGGCCTGAATCGTGTAGGTTACTTTGTTGACGTGAATCTTCGGGTTTAACACCATTCATAGTGCCGGCGTTATGGGAGTATGCATTTTGTCTGTAAGCGTACCGTTTTCATTGCTGGAGCTAGCGTCGATCCGTGAGGGAGACTCCGTTGGGCAGACGTTGGCTAACAGTGTGGCTTATGCACGCCATGCAGAGTCGTTGGGGTTTCAGCGGTTTTGGCTGGCGGAGCACCATAATATGCAGGGGATCAGCAGTGCAGCTACCTCGGTGCTGGTTGGGCATATTGCCGGCGCCACCGAGTCCATTCGGGTCGGGTCTGGCGGGGTGATGTTGCCGAATCACCCGCCGTTAGTGATTGCGGAGCAATTTGGAACGCTGGAGATTTTGTACCCCGGTCGGATTGATTTGGGGTTGGGCCGCGCACCGGGAACCGACCCGATGACCAGCCGCGCCCTGCGCCGTGAAGGTCTTGGGGCTGAGCAGTTCCCCGATGATGTGGCCGAGCTACAGCGCTTGCTGGGGCCACTGGATACGTCACAGGGGGTTAATGCGATTCCCGGCGCTGGCACTCAGGTACCGATCTGGCTACTGGGCTCCAGTTTGTACAGCGCCAAGCTGGCAGCGCAGCGGGGGTTGCCCTATGCCTTTGCCGGGCATTTTGCGCCGCGACTGTACCGTGAGGCGCTGCGTATCTATCGGGATCAATTTCAGCCCTCTGCCCAGCTGAGCAAACCCTACGCCATGTTGGCGTTGCCTGCGGTGCCGGCGGACTCCGACGAAGAGGCTCATTACCTGACCACCACCAGTTACCAACGTATTCTTGCTTTGTTTCGTGGCCAGCCGTTATGGATGAAACCGCCGGTGCAAAGCATGGACGGCTTGTGGAATCCACAAGAGGAAGCAGGGGTAAAAGATTTCCTGGGCTTACAGTTGCTGGGAACGGCAGCCTCCATGCAGGGGCAGCTGGATCAGCTGCTGGACTCCGTGGAGGTGGATGAGTTGATGGTGACGGTGGATCTTTATGATCCGGTGAAGCGTCGTCATGCGTTGGATATTCTGGCGTCGTTGGCGCAGTTTCAGGCGGTGTGATGCGTTTTAGTTTTCACTAAGGGCGCTTGTGAGGTCGTATTACCCCTTTCGCGCTCTCGGTGCCCTTGGGTCAATCTGGCCTACGGTCTGCGGCTGCTGATCGAGCCCGGTTCGCGCATCGAGAGGTGTTCGTGCAAAAGTGGGTTATTTCTCCGATGAAGTTAACGGGTTGCCGAAGCGCTTCAGGTATTCCTGCCCGATTTCAATCCCGCCCACGTTATTTAAGTGACTTTCATCGCGGTAGAGTGGGATGCCGTTCAGGACGGTTTGGCAGCGGGTGGCATCACAGAGAACTTTGCGTGGATTGATCCACTGCACGTCCGGGTAACGCTGCTGTGCGTTCTGCTTGAAACGATAGAAATTGGCCAGTGATTTCTTCACATCCTCAGCGCTGATGGAGCAATCGTCCATGTTTTTCAGTAGACATTCCGCGTAAGAAGAAGAGGGCAGTTCTGGCACGTCTTCCATCACGATGACGGTGTGGCCGTGCGCTTTCAGCCAGCCGATGGTGTCCACAAAGTAGCGTTGGTAGTGTTCAGATTTGAGGTAAGCGCTCCACCAGGCACCGATGAAAACCGTCATGGGGCGTTGGCTCAGGTAGTCGCTGAGGGCTTGGTTACGGGCCACTTTGGTCGGATCAGAGGCCTGGGCTTTTTCCGCAATGGCGGGGGGCAGGAACGGGGTTGAGGCTCGGGTGACCATCAGCACGGAATAGTCTGTGCCTTTGAGTAGTTGTTCAATAAACCCGATCTGGGCGATGGCGTGGGAGTCGCCAATCAACATGCTGTTGGGCTGTCCGTCGGCGGGTTTTGCTCCGAACAGGCAAGCGTCGCTCTGGTTAAATTCAACCGGTTTGCCTTTGAAGCAACGTTTGTATAGATCCGCCGGGTTGTTGTTGGCGATGATTTTGTACAGTTCGCGGCGCTCTTCGGGGATGCGGAAGCTGGTGTCGTCGGCGATGCGGATGGTGGACTGGATCGCCCAGATGACGATCAGCGGGGCCAGAATAAAGATCAGGAACGATTTCGTGAAGCTCCAGTCCCGGTGGCGGTAGCGGTTTTCCACAAAACGAAAGCTGAACCAAGAGAGGGCCACGACACCCGCTATGAGCAATAATCGGTTCAGCCAGGTCAGCTCGATCAGCTGGTAATGCATCAAAGCTACTGGTGGCCAATGCCACAGGTACAGGGAATAGGAAATGCCTCCCAGAAAAACCATCACCGGCAGGCTCAGTAGGCGTGCGGTGAAGGTGGCCGGCTGATGCAGGCCGGCGTAGATGACCATGGCGGTGCCGAGGGTGGGCCACAGGGCGTTATAGCCGGGGAAGTGATCGTGTTTGGTGATCAGCAGGGCGCTGGCCATATACACGGATAATACAAAGGTGGCGACCAAGGTAATGCGAAACGGCCAGTGGGCCGTGCGCCCTTTACCGAAGCGATAGGCCAGGTACAGCGAAGCAGGCCAGAGCAAGTAGAACTGTTCTTCCACGGCCAGCGACCAGGTATGGAGCAGGGAAAGCGACAGGGTTTCCGGGGCGAAATATTGGCTCAGCTCGTTGAAATAATAGAGGTTACTCAGCCCGATCAGCGAGGCCAGCCAGCTTTTGGCAAAAATATAGTAGGCGTCACCGATATAGAATGGCGAGATCATCAAGAATGTGGCGGTGGATACCAGTAAAAATACCGGCACCAGGCGACGAATTCGGCGGGCATAGAAATCGCGAAAGCGGAATGTGTCTTTCTGGAAGGCCCGTTCCAGCAGCTGTGTGATCACGAAACCGGAGATCACAAAGAACACATCGACACCGATAAAGCCGCCACTGATGCCCGGTACCTGATAGTGATACAGAATCACCAGGATCACGGCCAGGGCGCGCAGGCCTTCGATGTCGGCGCGGTAACTCGGCTTGGCCTTCACGTGGATTCCCCCGGTGAGCATATTGGTAAACCGGCAAGAATAAAGGCGCAATGACAGGCAGACAAGTTAGTTGCGTTGTCGGCGCACTCCCAGCACCAGTGCGATTAGCCCCAGCCACAGTGAGGCCCCTCCTCCGCTGCCACCGCCAGCCGCTGAACTAACGGTGGCGTTGTACTTGTACTGCACGGTGACATCCACTTGCATGTCAGTGTCGCCAGGGATGTTGTTGTCTTCGGTGGGGAGCCCTTTAAAGGTAAAAAGTTGGCTGATGCCGGTGTCGGTGGCGAATTTCAGTGTCAAGGTGTGGCTTTGCTCGGTGCCCAAGCCACCAATGGGGCAATATATCGGGTTGCCTTGCTGGCAGCCGAGCTCGGGGCCGTTGAGCAGTTGGGTGTTGGTCGGGAGCGAGAAGCTGATGCCGGTGTTGGTGGCGGCGAACAAGGGCGAGTGGTTGCTCAATGTCACCGCGACGCTGGCCTGGGAGCGGCTGCTGGTCTGTTGGACGGCGGATAGGGCCAAATCAGGATTGTCGGAGAAGGCGATTTCATGAATCAGGCTATTGTTACGGCGGCGGTAGTCGTTTTCGTCTGCACTGGCGCTGAGTGTTAGCGTCACCAGCTGATCGGTTCCGCTGCTGTCAGTGACGTCAAGGTTGCCCGTGCGGGACGCACTAGCGGCCAAGCTGCTGGCCACGGTGCAGCGTGTCACGGAGGGCAAGGTGCTGCAGCCGGTCCAGTTAAAGCGGGCGCTGGTGGCTATGCTGCCGCTGAAAGAGCGACTTATAGCCGGGTTGGTAGCGGTGTTGTTGATACTATTATTGCGTAGGGTGATCGGGATGGCCTGGGTGCCGTTAATGCGCTGATAGTATCGTTTCGTCTCGCCGTTGATGGTCATGTCCACCAAGGGAGCATTGCCCTGCGTGGTCAGGCGCTCCACTTCTGCAATTTCAGCGGTGACATGGGTATAGCCGGCAGGAGCGCCGGTGGCACAGTCTTGCAGCCCGAAGCTGGTGAGCCCGATTAGCCAGGGGTTGCCCTCTTCGCCGATGAACAGAGGGCCACCGCTGTCACCGAAGCAGGTGTCCTGATTAATGCCATTGACCGGATTGAGCTCTGCCGCGCAGATGGTGGAATCGGGAATGCTCAAAGTGGATAGTTGCTTGCACTCCTCTCTGGGAATGAAGTCCAGTTGCACCTCGCGCAGCACAGTGCTTCGCTCACCGCTGCCCGTCTGGCCCCAACCCAGGGCGGTTACCGCTTCGTCACGTTGGCTTAACGGGCGGTTTTTCAGCTCATTAAAAACGTCGTCGTCTGCCAAGCTGGGCCATAGCCTGTTGCTGGTGGCAGGAATGCGCAGTAGGGCGAGGTCGTGGGCAAAGGAAAAATTGTCGAAGCGCTGTTGGTTCTTATAAATTCCCTCCACCGTGATGCGACCTTCTGGAGGTAATAGTAGTTTGTTCTCTGTTTCACCGATATAAACGAACAGCCGGTCAGCGGTGGCCGGGTCACCGTTCAGGTACTGGGTGCAGTGGTAGGCGGTAAGAACCCAGCGGGGGCTGAGATGGCTGGCGCCGCAGAAAGAGGGGCTGCCGGAAGGCTCTTTAATAATGATTTGTGCCATCCACGGCCAACGGTCGGCGGCCGGGCTGCCGCCAACAATGCGTGGGCTGGGGGCGTCGGCCGCCTGTGTGAGCATGCTTAAACCGAGCAGCGGGCTGGCGATGGCGAACAGGGTTAGAAAAACGGTGCGAATTGGCATAGGGGCTGCCTTGTCGTTGTTTGGTCCAGTGTAGCGCATTTGCCGACAAGGCAGTGTGACAAAGATCGCCTGATGAATTGGTGGTGTAATAGGCTCAATTTATCGGCGGTGCGTGGGCCAGCCAGTGATTGTCTTCTTCTGTGGTGCGGGCCATGGAGGCCTGCAGGTGAGAGAGTGCTTGCTCAAGGGCGGCGTCACCATTGGCCAGGGTCATCATGGCCGCACGCAGCCCCTGGTGCCGGGTGCGTAAATCATTGAGCAGTTGTTCCGCCGCCGCGGTGGCGGTGCAGGGCAGCAGTAGAGCCAGGTGTTGTTCATCGTAGCGAGCGGCCACATCGCTGCGGCGAATGCGCTGGGCTACTCGGTCGGCGAGTAACGGTAATTCATGGTGCCGCACTAATACTAAGGTTAATGGCGAGGAAATGCGGTCGTGCAGAGGCACCAGCCAGCCGGCGGTGCTTACCAAGGCTTCGCGGCTAATGAAATCAGTATCTGGGTCGCGCCAAGTGGCTTCTAGCGCCGCTCGGGATAGGTGTTGGTTACGCCAGATCATCAAGCCGAAATACAACATGCAGGCGCTGAGTGCCGCGACCAGAAGTAGGCTGGCAGAGGCGCTGGCCGCGTCGCTGTAACTCAAGCGGATAGGGAGCACGAAGGCCAATACGATTTCAGCTCCGGCAAGCATGATGAGAAAACGTTTGAGGCCATGCAGTAGGCCGTTACTGAGCACAGCAATGAACAGCAGCGCCATGGTGGGAGGCGGGTCACCAGCATCCAATAACAACACGATACCCAGAGTCAGCAGGTCTAGCGCGGAGGCGAAGGCGTCGGCATTGACTGGGCGCCAGATCAATAGCAGAAGTTGAATGCCCACGTAAGCACTGAATAACAGCCACGGGGTTGCTTGGGGCAAGTTAAAGAAAAAGTGGTCTGCATAGTGGAAATATATCACCGCAAGCCCAGCAAACAGGGTCCGCGCCAGATATTGCATCAGCACTACACCCTGATCCGAGGTAATACGGCGTGAGGTGTTCATCATTGAGTCGATCCCAAGTTTGTTAGGGGGTCTATGTTGCGGCACGGCGGCAGCGGAATAAAGGTGTCCAGCAGTGTAATCTTGTTAAAACTGCAATTTGAACAGCATTTGTTGGTTATGGCACCGACTTGAAGAGCGAGTATGGTAGGCGCCGGCAACGATTCCTGAACGGTAAGGAGGCACAGTGGATCACAATGTAAATGCACCATTGCGTGATGATGTCCGGTTATTGGGTGATTTGTTGGGCGAGTGCCTGCGCCAGCAGGCGGGCGATTCCATTTACGAGACGGTGGAAAAAATCCGCCAAGCCTCGGTGGCGACCCGCACCGAAGGGGGGGCGTCACTGGCCTCGTTGCGCGATTTATTATCGCCGCTGGATGACGCGACTCTGCTGGAGGTCGCGCGTGCGTTCAGTCAGTTTCTTAACTTGAGCAATATTGCCGAGCAACATCACCGGGAGCGGTTGCATCGTCAACACCAGCGCTATCCGGGGGATGCGGGTACTGATCAGGGGTTGCAGGAGGTGCTGCAGCGCCTGGCCGATAATGACATTGCCAAAGAGCAAATTTCGGGAACGCTTGAGCAGCTTTCTGTCGAGCTGGTGCTGACGGCCCACCCCACCGAGGTGACCCGCCGTACGTTGATTCGCAAGTATGACCAAATGGCCGATCTGCTCAGTGAGCTGGATCGCCCAGACTTCAATGAAGACGAGCGTGAGTTGCGCCGCGAACGTCTGCGCCGGGTGATTCTGGCGGCCTGGTGCACCGATGAAATTCGTCGTGAAAAGCCGACCCCGGTGGACGAAGCCAAATGGGGCTTTGCCACCATTGAACAATCCCTGTGGCAGGCGGTGCCCGATGTTCTGCGCCAACTGGAAGCACAGCTGGCCGACCGGGGGCTGCCTGCGCCCCCCTCCGACTGGGCGCCGGTGAAGTTGGCGTCGTGGATGGGCGGTGACCGGGATGGTAACCCCAATGTGACCGCCCCGGTGACTCGGGAAGTGTTGCTGCTGGCCCGCTGGATGGCGGCAGACCTGTATCTTCGCGATGTGGAGAACTTGCTGGCGGACCTGTCGATGAAGTCGGCCAGTGAGGAATTACTGGCGGCCACTGGCCCAACCCATGAACCTTACCGTGTGCTGCTGCGCGAAGTGCGTAGCCGCTTACGCCTGACTCGTCGCCAGATGGAAGCACAAGTAGAAGGCTTACCGGTGCCGGAGGGCCAAGCCTATTTACGCCGTGAAGAGTTGATGGCGCCGTTACAGTTGCTCGACCGTTCATTGCGTGCCGTGGGCCTAAGTGACATTGCCGATGGCGATTTAAAAAATACTCTTCGCCGCCTGAACTGTTTCGGTATCACCCTGCTACGGCTGGATATTCGTCAGGAATCGACCCGTCACAGTGATGTGTTGGATGCCATCACCCGTTATCTGCAGTTGGGTCGTTACAGCGATTGGGATGAGGCGGCGCGCCAAGCGTTTCTGGTTGATGAGCTGCAGGCACGTCGACCGCTGATTGATGCCGCTTTCCGCGACAGCGAACACTGCACTGCCGAAGTCGCAGAGGTATTGGCAACGTGTGAGGTGATTGCCGAGCAAGGCAGCGAAGGGCTAGGTGCCTATGTGATTTCCATGGCCACTACCCCGTCTGATGTGATGGCGGTGATGTTGTTGCAGAAGATAGCCGGGGTTCGTGAACCCATGCGCGTGGTGCCGCTGTTCGAGACCTTGGACGATTTGGATGGTGCCGAGCAAACCATGTCAGCGTTGTTAGCGCTGCCGTTCTATCGAGAGCGAGTGGCTGCCGGGCAGGAAATCATGATTGGCTATTCAGATTCCGCCAAGGACGCGGGCTTTCTCGGCGCGGCCTGGGCCCAATATCGGGCACAGGAAAAGCTCACGGCCCTGTTTGCCGATAACGGCATTCCGCTCACACTGTTTCATGGCCGAGGTGGCTCCATTTCCCGAGGCGGATCGCCCACCCGCATGGCGCTGTTATCACAGCCGCCGGGCTCGGTGGCCGGGCGTATACGGGTGACGGAGCAGGGGGAGGTGATTCGGTTTAAATACGGTCGCCCGTCGGTGGCGGTGTTTAACCTGGAGCAGTATGTGGCGGCCACTTTAGAAGCAACCTTGTTGCCACCCCAGGCGGCACGGCCGGAGTGGCGCCAACAGATGCAGGCCCTGACGGATACCTCCGTGGCGGGCTATCGCGGGGTGGTGCGCGATGAGCCTGAGCTGGTGCGCTACCTGCGTACCGTTACGCCAGAAACGGAGTTGTCGCGGCTAGCGCTGGGCAGCCGCCCTGCGCGGCGCAAGTCGGATCAAGGTATCAGCTCTCTGCGGGCGATCCCTTGGGTGTTTGCTTGGACCCAGATTCGGTTAATGCTGCCTGCCTGGTTAGGCACCGGCGCCGCTCTGGAAGATGCTCAGAACGATGCCGCGCAGCATGCTATGGTGCGGGAAATGGCTAGCGAGTGGCCTTTTTTCCAGGGCGTGGTGGATATGCTGGAGATGGTACTGGCGAAATCGGATTTGCGTGTGGCCGCTTGGTATGAAGAGCGTTTGGCGGGGGACGATCCCGGGTTAATGCGTCTTGGTGAAGTGCTGCGCGAGCGGCTCACCGCCACGGTGAGCGCCTTGTCTGCCCTCACTGGTCGAGAAGACTTGCTGGATAACAATCCGGTGATGCGCTGGTCGATTCGGGTGCGTGACCCTTACACCGACCCCCTGCACCTGTTGCAGGCGGAGCTGATGGCAAGGCTGCGCCAACAGGATGGCGATGAGACCTTGGAGAGTGCACTGATGGTAACCATTGCGGGTATTGCAGCGGGCTTACGCAATACAGGATAGGTTGTCAGCAAGGGTTCTCATCGGTGGCCGGTGCTTTTTCCTTTGAGCGCCACATGGCTGCCATCGCAGATCATCCCTGTGTTGCTGTGTTTACAGCCACAGAAAAACACAATTTGGTCTTTGTGTGCCGTGTAGGGCACCGGTGAGAAGCGGGTGTCCTTGTGGCTGCCATCACAATACGGTTGCGTCTGACTCAGGCCACAGGCACACCAGTACACCGTATCGCCTTTTTTGACGGGCAACGGAAACGGGACGGTGTCGGCAATGTGCGGGGCGTCCATGGCTCTCTCCTTCTCGTTTTTTATTTTTTAGGCTCTCTGGGTGTGTCGCGCAAATGTCACGCAAGTGTCACTGCCTTGCCATGGTCGCTGACGACACTGGCTGAAACTGCCAGTGGAGCACACTATGCTTGCGCAAGCCGCAGGAAAGATCAAAGCGTTGAGCCCGCAATGGAAAGGAGCGTTCGCTAAGCCGTTCGTTGCCACTGCCGAGATTCTTCGCTTTCCTCGGGAAATGACAACGGATAGAGAAGCCCAGGCGCAGGGTCGCTTCAGTGCTTACTTCACCCGTTCGCGTCGTGAAATTCTAAAAATTCAACGTTTACGCTATCGCATTTTCTCCCAGGAATACGGCGCGAGTTTCAGTGCGCCGTTCGGGCTGGATCGTGATCGTTTTGACCGCCACTGCTTGCACTTGGTGGTGCGCGACAATCGCAGCGGCGACATTGTTGGTTACACTCGGGTATTGCCCGGTGACAGGCTGCAACGTACTGGTGGATTCTATTCCAGTGGTGAGTTTGATCTCACCATGCTTGGGCGTCTGGAGGGCAAGCTGGCGGAGATCGGGCGCACCTGCATTCATCCGGATCACCGTAACGGGGCGGTGATAAGTGTGCTGTGGGCACGGCTGGCGCAATACATGCTGGAAAATGATGTGCGCTACCTGCTGGGCTGCGCCAGCATTGCGTTGAGTGAAGGCTATAACGTGGCGGCGGTCAACGAGCGCATTCAGGGGCGCCATTTAAGCCGGGCCGAGCATCGAGTGCAGCCTCACTTACGGTTGCAGGCATTGCCCGGCGATGCACAAGCGGAGGGTGTGAAGATGCCGCCGTTGCTGAAGGCTTATTTGCGCATGGGCGCGCAGGTATGTGGTGAGCCATGCTGGGACCCGGATTTTAATTGCTTGGACTTCTTTGTGCTGATGGCGGTGGAAAACCTGCCCGCTCGCTATGTGCAGCACTTCATGCAGCCCGCCCAGGCAGTGTAAACAATGGGTAGTGGATAATTGACAGCTAGCAGACTGTATACAGGAGCGATATGAATCATAGCGTCAGTGTTGGTACCTATCCCGAGAGAGGGGTCTGGCCGCAACTGCGTCGAGTGTGGCGAGTTGCCGGTGTTGTGCTCTATCTATTGTGGGGCTTTGTGCTGGCGTTTTTTCTTGGCGCGTTCTGGTCACCCTATCGGCCCGTGATATTGAAGGCAAAGCAACGATGGTGCCGGCGATTTCTGCGTATCTTGGGTGTGGAATTGACCGTTACAGGTAGCAGGGTCGAGACGCCCGTATTTTTGGTGAGTAATCATGTTTCGTGGTTGGATATTCCTGTTATTGCCAGCCAGCGACATCTGTATTTTCTTTCCAAGGCTGAGGTCGGTGCCTGGCCGCTGATAGGCATGCTGGCTCGTGCCATGGGCACCCTGTTTATCAAGCGGGGTAGCGGTGAGTCCGTTCGCGTGGCTCAAGAAATTGCCGGTCGTCTAAAGCGCGGGCATACGGTGCTGGTGTTCCCGGAAGGCACCACGACGGATGGTACCGGGCTGCGTCGCTTTTTCCCGCAGTTGTTTGATGCGCCCTTGTTAGCGCAGGTGCCGGTTCAGCCACTGGCGATTCGCTACTTGGACAGCATGGGCGCGGCGGACCAAAGTTTGGCGTTTATTGGTGACGATGAGTTCCATCATCACATGTGGAGCATATTGTTACGCCGAAAAATTCGTGTTCGCCTGCATTTTTGTGAGCCTCTTGATGGGGAAGGCATGAACCGTAAGGCATTGTGTTCCCTGGCGTACGAACGGCTTGAGGGGCAGTTGAAAGTTCAACGTTAAAAGTTGAAAAGCAAACCCTTGGGAATTTCCCGGCTCTCTCTATCTATCTTTGCAGCTTGCAGCTTGCAGCTTGCAGCGGCTCTTTGTTGTAGCATTGGCGCATCGACATTTCAGGAAGCCTTTTCCATGACCCGCGCCAGTGAGCTGAAAAAATCCGACGTTATTGAAGTTAACGGCACCTTGTATGCCATTCGCCAGATCGAGGTGCAGTCTCCCTCTGCCCGGGGGGCGGCCACATTGTACCGGGTGAAGGCCAGTGCGGTTGGTGGTGGCCCCAAGTTTGAAGAGCGCTTCAAGGGCGATGACGACGTGGCCACGGTGGCATTGCAGCGCCGTGCGGTGCAGTTCTCCTATGTGGATGGGGATGACTACATCTTTATGGATAACGAGGACTTTTCCCAGTATTTGCTCAAGCAGGACGATATCCGTGATGAGCTGGCGTTCATCACGGAAGAGACGCAAGGCGTGCTGGCTCTGAAAGTAGAAGAGTCGGTTATCGGCCTAGAGCTGCCAGCGTCGGTAGTGCTGGACGTGACTGAAACCACGCCGGCCATGAAGGCTGCTTCCTCCTCGGCTCGTACCAAACCTGCCACCTTGAATACCGGCTTGGTGGTGCAAGTGCCGGAATATATCGTAGCGGGTGAAAAGGTGCGGGTGAATACCGCCGAACGCAAGTTCATGTCTCGGGCCTGATGCCGACGCTGTTTCGTTTTTCCCTGTTATGTTTTTGGCTGCCATGGGTATTGGCAGGCTGCCAGCTGGGCTATTACAGCCAGGCCATTGGCGGTCATTGGTCGTTGATGGGTGAGCGCGAGCCGGTGGAGCAGGTGCTGGCAGATCCTGAAACACCGCAATCGTTGGTCGAGAAATTGCAATTCAGCCAGCAGCTGGTGAGCTGGGCGGGAATTCATTTGGGGCTGCCGGCTGATGATGTCTACCATCAATATGTGGCGTTGGAGCAGGATGCGGTGGTGTGGAATGTGCTGGCGGCACCGCCTTGGTCGCTGACGCAAAAAACCTGGTGTTATCCGTTGGTGGGTTGTGTCAGCTATCGCGGTTTTTTCCAGCGGCAACGGGCAGAAAAAGCAGCGGCGAAATTACAGGCTGACGGCATGGATACTTGGGTGGGGGGCGCTATAGCCTATTCCACCCTAGGCTGGTTTGCGGATCCCCTCACTACGCCCATGATCCAGCGGTCAAAGCCTTCACTGGCTGAGTTGCTGATTCACGAATTGGCTCACCGCAAGCTGTATATCAAGGGTGATACTCGCTTCAACGAATCTTTGGCAACCATGGTGGGGCGGGAGGGCGCAAAGCAGTACTTTTTGGCAACCGGAGAGCCACTGCCGAATGGCTACTGGGATCGTAGAGAGCAGGTGGAGGATGCTTTTCTAAGTATCATTGCTGATACTCGTAAGGCGCTAGCAAGGCTGTATGAGTCGACTTCGAAGTCCTCGCGATTGGCTCGCGAAAAGGCTCGCATTCAGCAACAGGCCCGAGACCGGTTCGCTGATGAAAGCCAGCGTTTGCCGGGCTTAAAAGGCTACAAACCTTTTTTCGATGGTCCGTTGAACAATGCCCAATTGAATACGGTCAGTGATTATAATGATTATGTGCCGGCTTTTAGCCGGCTTTTTTCACAGTGCCAGCAGCAATGGGGCTGTTTCTGGCAGCAGGTAGATAACTTGTCTGATTTGGATGATGTACAACGCAAGCAAGCCCTGGAGGCACTGGCATGGAACTGATTCGTACCCCCCAGGTAGAGCTGGCGAATCTGATCGAACGCACCCTGAAACGCAATGGTTTTCAGGTGCACCGTCATGAGGATGAAGGTCAGTTCGTGCTGAGTGTGCCTGATGCTGAGCAATATCCCCATGCGCGAACACTGACCGCAGAGCTGATTGCCGACCTGAAACGGGGGCAGGACCGACAAGCTGTGGAGCCTCTCACCGGCCAGCCACAGCCCTTGCTGTCTGGTGGCTGGCTGGCCAGCATGGGTTGGGTGACCAAGCTTGGGCTGGGGTTGTGTGTGGCCATCTTCTTGACGCCTTATCTAATGGGCGACGGGGTCTATCTTGCCCTGTTGTTTCCCGCGACCATGGAGGGGTTGACCAGCCAGCCATGGCGGTTGATCACTCCTATGCTGATGCACTTCTCCCTTCTCCATATCATTTTCAACTTGCTGTGGTGGGCAGATCTGGGGCGTCTGATTGAACGCCATCAATCGTCTGCCCAGCTGTTGCTGGTCACCCTGGTGACCTCAGCGGTTTCCAATGTGGCTCAGTTCTTATACAGCGGGCCCATGTTCGGTGGCTTGTCCGGAGTGGTGTACGGTTTGTTGGGCTACCTATGGATCTTCGGGTGGCTGAATCCGGGTGCCGGGTTTGCCCTGCGTCGGCAGATTGTGGTTTTTATGCTGGTATGGATGGTGATTTGTTTCGTAGGGCTATCGGATGTGGTGGCGAATGCGGCACATCTGGCAGGGCTGGTAAGCGGTTGTTTGTTGGGCGGCATTTTCGGCATGGTGCGGCGCAGCCAGAAGCAAGGAGCAGTTTGAGTTACCCCCGGTGGACTGCTATAAAGACAGCCAAAACGATGACGTTACAACAATGAAAGGATGTCAGCGACCTATGCAGTGGCGCTCTGTACCCTATTGGGTACCTTCTCTATTTTTCGCAGCGGTGGTTGCCCTGCAAGGCTGTTCTCTGGCCCATGTTGACGACAACCTGCCCTATGGTGTCCTCAATAACAATGACCTGCAGCTGGTCGAAGACGGCCTGCCTACCTATTTGCTGATGGTCGATGGTCTGATCGAAAACTGGCCGAAAAGCGAATCGCTGTTGAGCAGTGGTGCGGACCTTTATGGCGCCTACGCAGGCCTGTTCGTGAAAGAGCCGGAACGTGCCCGCAAGCTCAGCATTAAGGCTCTGGATTACGGTTTCCGTGCCGCCTGTGCCCACGATAAGGATTACTGCGACTTACGTAGCTTGTCTGTCCCTGAATTCGAGGCCCTGCTGGAAGACGCGAACAAAGGTGATGTGCCCGTGTTGTTTTCCTTGGGTGGAGCCTGGGCGGGTTATATCCAGCAAAACACCAATGATTGGAACGCGGTGGCTGAACTGGGCCGGGTAGAAGCCATCATGGAGCGAATTGTTGCGCTGGATGAGCACTATCAGTATGGCCAGGCACACATGTATCTGGGCGTGCTAAACAGCATCTTACCGGCGTCGCTCGGTGGCAACCCTGAACTGGCGAAAACTCATTTTGAACAGGCGGTGCAGTTGGCCGACGGTAAAAACTTGTTGGCCCAGGTGCTTTACGCGGAAAAATATGCGCGTCTGTTGTTTGATCGGGAGCTGCATGACAGCTTGCTCAACGAGGTGCTGGCGGCGGATCCTGATGTCCACGGCCTGACCCTGCAAAATACCTATGCGCAGCAGCAGGCTGAAGCCCTGCTTGCCGACGCGGATGATTATTTCTAGGAGTGTTTATGCTGCGCCTTGCCACGATTCTGATCGTGTTGTTCCCGCTGGTTGCCACCGCTGCGACCACCCTGAAAATTTCCACTCTGTACCCGGATGGCACCACCATTGTTTCTGGGCTAAAAAAAGCCGGTAAAGATATTGCTGCGCAAACCGATGGCCGAGTGAAACTGAAAATTTATCCCGGCGGGGTGATGGGCGATGACCGCGCGGTTGAACGCAAAATCCGTATTGGCCAGCTCCACGGCCTGGTGGCCCAAGGCGGGGCTTTTTCCTCCGCGTACAAAGACAGCCAGATTCTCAATGTCCCGTTGGCTTTTAATAATTACGATGAAGTGGATGCGGTACGCAGTGAACTGGACCCGGTAATTCAAAAGGGCCTGGAAGACGGTGGCTGGGTCAGCTTCGGTTTGCTGGATGGCGGGTTTGCTTATGTGATGTCTGAGCAGCCGGTAAAAAGTATTGCCGATTTGCGTGAACAAAAACTGTGGTTGCCGGCGAATGATGAAGCCTCTGCTAAGGCGGCCAAGGCTTTCGAGCTGTCACCGATTATGCTCAATATTGGCTCTGTGCTGACCTCCCTGCAAACCGGTGCGGTGAATGCTTTTGCTGCGCCCCCTGTCGCGGCGCTGACTCTGCAGTGGTACTCCCGAGTAAACTATCTGACCGACATGCCGCTGCTCTATACCTTTGGCATGCTGGGTATCCACGAAAAGTACTTTAAACGCATCAGCGCGGAAGACCAGAAAGTGGTTCGCGCCATACTGGATGGCACCTTTGACACCCTGAATGCGAAAAGTCGCGAGGAAAACCTAAGCGCTTTTGCCGCTGTTCAACAACAGGGGTTGGAAGTGATCAAACCGAACGAAGAACAGCGCAAGGAATGGCACCGTTATGCCGAGCACGCCACCGCTGAACTGGTGGAAGAGGGCGAAATCAGCCAAGCCATGCTGGATCGGCTTAATGGCATTCTTGCCAAGCAACGCGACGGGCAATGATGGCTGCACTATTACGTAGGGTGCATCGCGCCCTTCATCATATCGAGGACGGCCTTATTGTGGCCGTTCTTTTGTTTATGATTCTGCTGGCTGTGGCGCAAATTGTGTTGCGTAACTTTTTTGGTACCAGCTTGGTATGGATTGAGCCCTTACTGCAGAACGCGGTGCTGTGGATTGGTTTGTTAGGAGCCATGATCGCTTCACGTAATGATGAGCACATTCGCATTGATGTGGCTTCATCGTTATTGCCAGAAAAATATCACCCGTTCCTGACTACATTTGTAGACCTGTTTACCGCCTTTATCTGTTTGTTGGTTGCTTGGTACAGCGTGCAATTCGTGATTGAAGAATATGAGTACGCCACGCCAGCGTTTGCCAGTGTGCCCAGCTGGTTGTTGCAAGCGATTATTCCAGTGGGCTTCTCGGTCATGGCCTTGCGCTATGTGGTGTTGTTTGCGATGGGGTTGATTGGTAAACGGCCGAAGATGCAGGAGCTGACGCCATGATTACAGCGGCGATTATCCTGCTGGTGGTATTGGCGTTAATGGGCGCGCCTTTGTTTGCCATTATTCTTGGCGCGGCAGCACTGGGGTTTTATACCCTAGAGATTGAGTTGGCAGTGCTGCACATCGATATCTATCAGCTCAGCAATTCTGTGGTGCTGATGGCATTGCCATTGTTTACGTTTGCGGGTTTTCTGCTGAGTGAATCGAAAACCGCTGATCGTATGTTGCGGCTAAGCCAAGCCGCCTTCGGCTGGATGCCCGGTGGCATGGCTTTTGTAGCGTTGATTGCCTGTGCTTTTTTTACCGCTTTAACCGGCGGCTCTGGCGTCACTATTGTGGCATTAGGGGCGCTGTTGCTGCCCGCGCTGGTGAAAGGCAATTACCCGGAAAAATTTAGCTTGGGTCTGGTGACCTCTTCAGGGAGTTTGGGCTTGCTATTGGTGCCGTCTGTGCCCCTGTTGATCTACGGCATTATTGCTCAGCAAATGTCTCAGCAATTGGACATGCCCACAGTGGAGATTGTCGATCTGTATCTGGCTGGCCTATTGCCCGCATTGCTGATGATCGTGCTACTTTACGGCTACTGTGTGTGGGCTACCCGCGGCACCGATGTACCCCGGCAGGCGTTTGATTTCCGTGAACTGGTGGATGCGTTATGGCAGGCTCGTTGGGAGCTGCCATTACCATTGGTGGTGCTGGGCGGAATCTTCTCCGGCTTTTTAGTCATTAGTGAGGCGGCGGCGGTGACGGCGCTGTATGTGCTGGTGGCGGAGGTGTTTCTGTATCGGGAAATTTCCCTGCGCAAGCTGCCGACAATTATGCGTGATTCCATGATCATGGTAGGCGGCATATTGTTGATTTTGGCGGTGGCGCAGGCGTTTTCTGACTACTTGGTGTATGCCGGTGTGCCAGAGGAGCTATTTGCTCTAATCCAAACGCATGTGGAAAGCAAAATCACCTTCCTGATCCTGCTTAATATTTTGCTGCTGTTATTGGGCGCGTTACTGGATATTTTTGCGGCGCTGGTGATCATGGTGCCACTGATTTTGCCGGTGGCGTTGCGCTACGGTATTGACCCTGTGCATCTGGGGATTATCTTCGTGGCGAACATGCAGATTGGCTATATCACCCCGCCGGTGGGTATGAATCTGTTTATTGCCAGTTACCGCTTCAAGAAGAAAGTTACGGAGCTGTTCGCGGCAACCATTCCTTTCATGCTGATATTGATTATCGCTTTGTTAATGATTACCTATGTACCGCAGTTGAGCTTGTGGCTGGTGCGCTGATTTAAGCGGCACGTTGAGAGTGAAAAGTTGAAACGCGATCAGATTTTTTGCTGAGGCAGAGGTCAAAGAGGCCGCGCTCATTCTCCGAGCGCGGCCTCTTGCGTTGTTTCTTTGCTGAAAGGCTAGCGGCGTTATTTGCGCAGGGTTTTGACCTGAATGCTTTTGCCTTGCCCTTTCTGGATTTGGAACCATTTGGGATAGGCGCGGATCATGTCACTGAGTTTTTTGTGGCCGAACAGACGGGTGTCAAAGTCGGGTTTACGCTTGCTTAAATGTTGGCCTAGGGTGCCAAGATTCGCCCAATCCTCTTCATCAGAAATATCATCGATAACGTTGGCGATAAGCTGAAGTGGTGGATCCTCTTTATTAACGGGTTCTTCGCAGGATTGGGGTTTGTCGGGCGTATGTTGCGGGGCATGGTCTGAGCGTAATACTTCGGTATAGATAAACTTATCACAAGCGGCCACAAACGGGCCGGGTGTTTTACGCTCCCCGAAACCGTACACGGTCAGTCCTTCTTCCCTTAACCTCGCCGCTAGGCGAGTAAAATCGCTGTCACTTGATACTAGGCAGAAACCAGATAGTTGCTTGCTATAGAGCAGATCCATGGCATCGATGATCATGCTGCAATCGGTAGCATTTTTCCCCTGGGTGTAGGCGAATTGCTGGATAGGCTGTATCGAATGTTTCAGTAGTACGCTTTTCCAACCTCCAAGGTTAGGTTTGGTCCAGTCGCCGTAGATGCGCTTGACACTGGCGGTGCCGAACTTGGCAATCTCTTCGAACAGGCCGTCGACAATCTTGGGCGGTGTGTTGTCTGCATCAATAAGCACGGCCAGAGACGTGGTGGTCAACTGAGAGGAGTGTGTTTCTATGTTTGTGCCTGTCATGGTTCATTCCTTTTGCCTGTTATACGACAACATGATGGATTCGGCACAGTGGTAATATCAAGGAATGATCAAGGCGACAGCGCGTTGGGTGGCAACTTCGCCAACACTAATAAGGTACGAGACCCTTGAGCCGCTACCTGCCTTTCAGTGGCTGATTGGGTGTGAAGCATAGGCTGTTATGTAGCGACAAAAAAACGGCCGTCGGGTAACGGCCTAAGGGGGAAAATACCGGATCTAACAAACCTAAGGTTTATAACCACAGAATGAGTGCAATATGATTGAGTGGCTAAAGAAAAGGGCTTCAACGATAAAGTAACTATAGCGGGGGCTTTCTGAGCAAACCAGGGGGATGGCTCGACCGGTTTAATCAGATTATTTGATCGATAACATCCGGGATCAGATCAGAGGCTTGCGCATGGGGTAGCGGGCTAGGCTGACGCCGTTGCGTTCGGCTTCTTCTTGCCCTTCGCTGGTGAAGCCCATGAAATGGAAGAAGCCGTGGGCGGTGAGGCTGACGTGGGCGGCGAGTTCAGTGATGCCTTCCATCCGGGCGCCGTCTTCCAAGTGTTGGTAGAGTAGAGTGGCGATGCCCTCGCGGCCAGCATTCGGGTGTACGAACAGCATGTTGATGTAGTCGTTGATCCGGTGGGCAAAGCCCACCAGAACGTTATCCCATTCGGCCACTACCGCTTCGCCTTCACTGAGAGCGGAAATCAGGCTCTCATGGCTTTGTGCTCGGCTCCAGGCATCCCGTTGTTGTTGGTCGTATTGATCGGCGGCACTGACCTGAATGGCTTGGCGGAACACTCCCAGCAGTTCGCCCAAGTCGCCACTGTCCATGGGCCGAATCTGAAACGGTCGCAATAGGACCTGTGGGCCGTTACTAGTATTCGCTGTGTCCTGGGCCCTGATTTCGTCCGGAGTGTGCCGTGTCGCCGTGCGGGTAGGTGCAATAGGGTGTTGGTTACGACGGAGCAATTGCTCCAACCATTTTCGAATCATTATGGTGTGTCTTTGTGCGTGTAAGGAGTGGGGGTGTTTGCCTGTTTGATTGCCTTGATTTGAGCACGCAGGGCTTTCAGATATTGGTCTTGCTGGTCCAGCAGTTCGCGGGTGGTTTCTTGCTGGGCTTGCAGATCGTTGGTGCGGGCTTCCAGTTCCTGTTGTTCACGTAGGCGCGCATCGCGTTGTTCTGCGTTTAGCAAATCGGTGTCGTTGGTTGGTGGTTGGGCGATGGCATGGTGGCCTAGGTTGCTCAACGCGAAGATGAAAATCAGCAATACGATACGCACGGAGTTCCCCCGAAACTCAGTGTGGTGAAAAGCCAGCATAGCAAAAAACGGTCGGCAAACGCTACACGCGGTTCGCCTGCTCATGCGGGGCAGGCGCGCACTGCGTCGTTGTTTCGTTGCGTACGCAGGCTTCGCTAGGTAACAACGTAAGCGGCGTCGCTGAAGGTGAGGCGCGAGTGTCGGGTTCGCGTTCTCAGCCTGTCTGTGTCATTGGGTAAATGCGATCTACCATGGTTACAAAAATGCAGAAGGCCGCGCCCGGTGTTTGGATGCGGCCTTCTGGGTTTGGTGCATGCAGAACAGGTTGCCGGCACCATTGCATGCGGTGTGGAGCGTCTCTACTGCATCATCTGTCTCAACACGTAATGGAGGATGCCGCCATTCTTGTAATACTCCACTTCCGCTGCGGTATCCAGGCGAGAGATGGCCGCCACTTTCTGCTCCTTGCCATCGCGACGGAATATCACGGTGATGGTGTCGCCGGGTTTTAGGTTATTGTTCAGGTCTGGAATATCCACCTCTTCCGTGCCGTCCAGGTTGAGCGTTTTGCGGTCAGTACCTTCTGGGAATTGCAGCGGAAGCACGCCCATGCCAATCAGATTGGAGCGATGAATCCGTTCGTAGCTTTCAGCGATGACCGCTTTAGCGCCGAGCAGGTTGGTGCCCTTGGCAGCCCAGTCGCGGCTGGAACCCGTACCGTATTCTTTGCCCGCAACCACCACAGTGGGAATGCCGTCGTTCTGATAGCGCATGGCGGCGCCGTAGATAGAAATTTCCTCGCCTTGAGGAAGGTGTTTTGTAAAGCCACCTTCGATGTCGGGGGTCATTTCGTTGCGGATACGGATGTTGGCGAAGGTCCCGCGCATCATCACTTCGTGATTCCCTCGACGTGATCCGTAGGAGTTAAAGTCGATAGGTTCCACATCGTGCCCTTGCAGGTAATGCCCGGCGGGAGAATCCGCTTTGATAGCCCCAGCGGGGGAGATGTGGTCGGTGGTGATGGAATCACCTAACATCGCTAAGATGCGCGCGTTTTTCACTGGCTCTACATCGTCCATCTCGGCGGTGAGTCCGTCGAAGAAGGGCGGGTTCTGAATGTAGGTGGAGCTGCTGTCCCAGTCGTAGGTTTGAGAATCCGGGATAGGCAGGCTCTGCCAGATTTCATCACCTTCGAACACGCTGGCGTACTGGCTACGGAACATGTCGTCGTTGATCTTCACCAGTTCCGCTTGAATTTCATCGGAGCTGGGCCAGATGTCTTTCAGGTAAACCGCGTTACCCTCTTTGTCATTGCCGAGGGGGTCGGAAGCCAGGTCAATTTTTACGGTGCCGGCCAAGGCATAAGCCACCACCAATGGCGGAGAAGCTAGCCAGTTGGTGCGCACGCTCTGATGAACCCGGCCTTCGAAGTTACGGTTACCGGAGAGCACAGAGGCCACTACCAGGTCACCGTCGGAAATGGCCTTGTCGATTTCTAGTGGCAGTGGTCCGGAGTTGCCGATGCAGGTGGTGCAGCCGTAGCCCACCAAGTCGAAACCGATTTTGTTGAGTGGTTCTTGCAGGCCGGTGACATTTAGATAATCGGTCACGACCTTAGAGCCGGGGGCCAGTGAGGTTTTTACCCAGGGTTTGCGGTTCATGCCTTTCTCGGCGGCTTTTTTTGCTACTAGTCCGGCGGCTAGCATAACGCTGGGGTTGGAGGTGTTGGTACAGGAGGTGATGGCAGCAATCACCACATCGCCATGGCTTAAATGGTGCTTGTGGCCATCGATGGTGATGGGCACATCTCCGCCGCTGGGTTCGTGGTTGCCCACGGCGGTTTGGCCCCCTTCGCCTTCCAGCTTGCTGATTTCCTCGTCATTGAGTTTGAGCGTGTCGGTGACCACGTCGATGAAGGTGCGTTTGACTGAGGTGAGCGGCACTCGGTCCTGGGGGCGTTTGGGGCCGGCCAGGCTAGGAACCACATCGTTCAGGTCTAGCTCCAGTACGTCCGTGAACTCTGGGTCTGGATCGCTGCTGGAGCGCCACAGGCCTTGTGCCTTGCAGTAGGCCTGCACTAGCGCAATGGTGTCTTCGTCTCGGCCCGTCAGTTTCATGTACTCGATGGTGCGCTCGTCGATGGGGAAGAAGCCGCAGGTAGCGCCATATTCCGGGGCCATGTTGGCGATGGTGGCGCGGTCGGCCAAGGTTAGATCGGCCAGTCCGTCGCCAAAGAATTCCACGAATTTGCCTACTACACCACGCCGGCGCAGCATCTCGGTGACGGTAAGTACTAGGTCAGTAGCGGTGATGCCTTCACGGAGTTTGCCGCTGATTTTGAAGCCGATAACTTCGGGAATCAGCATGGCAATGGGCTGGCCTAGCATAGCGGCTTCAGCTTCGATGCCGCCCACGCCCCAGCCCAGCACGCCCAAGCCGTTGATCATGGTGGTATGGGAGTCGGTGCCCACTAGGGTGTCGGGGTAGGCATAGGTGTTGCCGTCCTCAGATTCGGACGACCACACTCCTTTGGCTAGGTATTCCAAGTTTACTTGGTGGCAGATGCCGGTGCCCGGTGGGACCACGCGGAAGTTGTTGAAGGCTTTCTGACCCCAGCGCAGGAACTGATAACGCTCCCGGTTGCGCTGATACTCGATCTCCACGTTTTCTTCGAAAGCCTGTGGGTTGCCGAACTTGTCTACCATCACCGAATGGTCGATGACCAGATCTACCGGTGTTAACGGGTTAATGCGGCCAGGGTCACCACCGGCCTTCTTAATGGCGTCACGCATGGCGGCTAGGTCCACAACACCGGGTACGCCGGTAAAGTCTTGCATCAGCACTCGGGCAGGCCGGTAATTGATTTCCTTGTCGGAGCGTTTCTGCTCCAGCCAGCGCATTACGGCTTCAATGTCGGCACCGGTGACGCTGTTACCGTCTTCAAAGCGGAGTAGATTCTCGAGAAGGACTTTGAGGGAAAAGGGGAGCTTGCTGAGATCACCCCAGCCTTTGTCGGCGACTGCATTGATATCGAAGTAATGATAAGTCTTGCCGTTGGCTTGCAGCGTTTTTTTGCTGTTAAGGGTGTCCTGGCCAATCCGTGTCACTACACACCTCCTGGGCTCTGATGGGAGTTCCGCGCTGGCGGATAGAGTGACCGCCAGAGGGAACACTGGCGCAGGATCAATACAGCATAGCCACAAACCGCGGCACTAGTGATCCTGCGTTATGACGTTAAGTCATTTCATACTACGCCCTTATGGCGGGGACATGAAACGGCTGAGATGAACGTTTCAGGGTTAAAGCCGCCTGTAATGTAAATGCTTGTTGAATAAAGAGGTTTTGGGATTGGCGCGGTCGTTAGCAGGAGCATGGGTAACGCTGAGGAGGCGGAATCGTCCTTCGCCGGAAAGACGGCTTTAGCTGTTGTCGGTATCTTGCCAGAGTAACCAGAGCCGGGTGTCCAGTTCCAGTTGATGGTAGTCCGGTTCCATATGTGAACACAGTTGATAGAACGCTTTGTTGTGCTCGGTTTCTTTGAAATGAGCCAGCTCGTGAATCACGATCATGCGTAAAAAAGCTTCCGGGGCCGTTTTGAATTGGCTCGCGATACGCAAGCTATTATGGCTGCGCAGTTTGTTACCGTGAATGCGGGTTTGCCGGGTATGCATCCCCAATGCTTGGCTAACCGTTTTCAGCTTGGCGTCGTAATAGGCCTTGCTCAGAGGCGGAGCTTTGCGAAGGTATTGCTGTTTAAGGTTAGTCGCGTATTGGAACAGTGCTTTGTCACCTTGAATATCATGTTTTTCTGGATAGCGTTGATGCAGATACGTTCCCAGTTTTCCCTGATCCAGAAGGACTTGTGCTTGCTGCTGAATTTGAGTGGGATAGCCTGTGATATAACGCAGGGAATTCATGGGCGGATCATCACTTTGTAAGAACGTTGGGCATACGTTGGGCATTAGTGCCAATGCAGTCTTTCAGTCGCGTGGGTATGATCGCTGCTCTTTTTGTAATGGACAATCCCATGTCATCACCCTCGGATTCTGATTACCCCCGTAGGGGCAATACGTTCTCTCGGTCTCTGGCGAGCGGTTTTCTGCGCCTAGCGGGGTGGCGGGTAACCAACCCCATGCCGGCGGTGCCCAAGGCGGTGATTATTGGTGGGCCGCATACCTCCAACTGGGATGGTATCTACACCTTAGCAGCGATGATGCAGCTGGGGTTAGATGCCCATGTGATGATCAAGGATAGCGCCTTCAAGGGGCCCTTTGGGACGATGCTGCGCTGGATGGGGGCGTTGCCCATTGCCCGGCATAAGGCGGGCAGTGTCGTTGAGCAGACCGTGGAGCAGTTTAATCGTCACGATAAGTTGGTGATGGTAGTGGCACCAGAGGGCACTCGAGGTGGTGCGGCACAGTGGAAAACTGGCTTTTACCGTATCGCTCAGAAGGCGGGCGTGCCCATTGTGGTAGCCACCGCGGATTATGCTAAAAAAGAAATTACCTTTGCCCGTGTTATCGAACCGTGCGGGGATGTGGAAAAAGACCTAACCGAAATTTTTGAATGCTATGCCGCTATTCACCCGCGTCATCCAGATAAGTTATCCGCGCCGTTGAAAGCCATTCGTGATAGAGAGAAGAGTGTTGGGCGCTAAAGGCTTGATGCCTGTATGTGTTGCCGGAGAGGAGGAGGGGATCGGTTACAGGCGCTAGCGTTGGTGTAGCGGCTGTCTGCCACATTGTTGATCCACTGATCTATCGCGGTGGCTTCGCCACTGTGCAACGTTGCGGGCGATGGGGTCCCATCATTTTCTGCGGATCATCTTTTGCAGCGAGGCGACAAGAGACGATGGAAGTGTCTGCGTCGCCGGGTACCAGTACATGCTGGCGACCACAGGCAGTGATTCCCTAGTCCGCAATTTGACGGCCTTGCCAGGCGGTTTTTTCAATCGCCTTGATGCAGCCTTCGACCACGGCAATCCAGGCCTTCGGCCCACTGTCTTGCTGTTTTCGTTCAGCAAAATCATTGAGCGGCTGCTAGTTTGACGCCTGACCAGATTGCGCTGGGAAGTGCATATTGTCGTTTTGCGCTGATGTGGCTCGCATGAGAACGAGCCCTCCACAGTATTTGTGTGTAAATGTTCACAAGATGCTGTGGATAAGGAAGCTCGGTAAGGAAAAACTGAACAAGCGTTCCTTTTTTTGACAATGCTCTTGTTTGGCCGCAAATTTGTTGCCTATGAAAGGGCTCTGACCAGCATGGGGACTAGTTCTGTCTGTTTTCGGTACCCGTTTTTGGATAGCAAATCTTTGATGTGCTGGCGAGCTGTGTGAATAGAGATGCCATTCTTATCTGCGATTTTAGTGGCATTGAGGCCGTGGATTAATTCGGCTGCAATGCTGGCTTCGTCCGGGGTGCAGTGGAACATGGATTGCAGCTTACGCAGATTCGGTTACATGTTGCTGTCGTAGCGGAACAGTTCGGCAAGCACGCCGTTACGCTCTATTGCTATCGTTTTGTTGGCATGACCAACATGTCAGCGCTGTCACCTATGCCCACGGATTCTGCCCAAGGGTGACTTTCTGCGCTGAGCATGTCGAGAATGTTCTTGTCGGGATCACCGTGGAGGAGGGAATCGAATTGTCAGGGTGGCAGCGCAGTGTAGCGAGCTAGAGCTTCATCCCGCTCTGGCAGGTCTCGGTGGATGAGCCTCCCCTCAAAACCTTCCGGATAGCCGAAGGTTCAGCCTACATCATCTGCCGAGGCTGGAATGCGGGCAGCCATAGAGCGTGCTCACTAACTGGTTGAAGCGGTGCAGCTCGTCGTGGCTAAGCGATGGTGCCTGTGGGGCCGATGGTTGCGATTTTTCCTGAGCATGGATCAGCTAATGGGTCTGGAAGACATGGGCTATTTCCCCTGAAAAAAGCCGATACTGGCGTCCGCCACGATGACAGGCTGTCTATGCCATTATCCGGGGCTATCGGGTCTATTTTATTGATCAAATAGTTGTTGGTTAGCTTGTTGTATTGCGAGGCTGCCCGCAAGTGCACTGGCCCGCAGAGAGGCAGCCGCTAGTCTTGTTCAGTTTGTGGGTTTAGCCTCCCAGCAAGCGGACTTCGGCGGCTTCCACAGCTTCCAGGGGGCCATAGAGAATCACTGTGTCTCCCTGCTCCAGCCGCAAGGTGTCGTCCGGTCTTTCCCGGGTTTGTTCATTGCGTTTTACTGCGCGGATTTCCACATCCCGCAAGGCGCAATCATGGATGCTCAAGCCAATGCTGCGGGCTTTATCGCTCAAGGTCACCGCGTGCAGTAGCCGGTAGGGTTTGCCGGCGCTGTCGCTGGTGGGAAAAGAGTCGCCATGGTAATAGCCCTGCAGCATGCGGTAACGATCACGGCGGGTTTTGCGCAGCATTGCAAGCACCCTTTCAAAAGGTACGTCTAGCATCATCAGGGCGTGGGCCACCAGCATCAGGGAGGCTTCCAGCACTTCGGGAACTACCTCGGCGGCGCCGGCGGCGGTGAGTGTGTCCAGGTGGGTGTCATCGCGGGTACGCACCAGAACCCGCACCTTGCTATTCAGGTCCCGGCAGCTATGGATGATACGCTCTGCCAGACGGGCATCATCAAAGGTCACCACCAACAGGCGGGCACGATGAATGCCGGCGCGCTCAAGGATATCCTTGCGGCTGGCGTCGCCGAACAGGATATGTTCCCCGGCGGCGCTGGCTTCCTGCAGGCGCACCAGATCCATGTCTACCGCCACGCCTTTGAGATGGAAACGGTTCAGGTAACGCATCAGATTCTGACCTACCCGGCCGTAGCCGCACAGGATGACATGGCCGGTGATATCGTCGGAGACCGGGCTGTCTTTGGGGATGTCCATCCAGGGGCGTAGCAGGCGGCGGCTCAGTTTGCCGCTGTGTTGCAGCAGCCCCGGGGTTACCGCCATGGTCAGCACGGTAATAGAAACCAGTAGACCGGCTTTCCCCGGTGACATAACCTGATGCGACACCGCCAGGGCCACCAGTACAAAGCCGAACTCGCCACACTGGGATAAAACCAGGCCACTACGAGTCGCGGTGTCGGTGGGTTCACCCAACAGGCGTAGCAAGGCAAAGATTAGCACCGCCTTGAACAGCATTAGGGACACGGCCGCGAGGATGATCCAGTGCCATTGCTCGGCGAACAGGTTTGGGTCTACCAGCATGCCCACACTGATAAAAAATAGCCCCAGCAGCAGATCGCGGAAGGGGCGCAGGTCTGCTTCGATCTGGTGGCGAAAATGGCTTTCCCCCAACATCATGCCAGCCAGAAAAGCGCCTAGCGCCATGGATAGACCCATCAAGTGAGTGACCCAGGCGGCCACCAGTGCCAGTAACAGGGCGGTCATCACAAAGACTTCATCGGAGCGGGTGCGGCCGGTTTCTTCCAGCAGTCGTGGCAGTATCCATTTGCCCACCACGTAAATGCCGGCAAACAGCAGAAGGGATTTTCCCAGGGTGATACCGGTCATGGTCCACAGGGCGTTGCCGTTGCTGGTGCTGATCACGGGGAGCATCACCAGCATGATCACCGCCGCCAGATCCTGAAACAGCAGGATGCCGGTGGAGGCTCGTCCGTAACCGGTATTTACGGCGCCACGGCCGATCAGGTCACGGATCACAATGGCGGTGGAGGACAGTGCCAGGGCCCCGGCGGTAATCCCGGCGGTCATGGGCTGAAAACCCAACAGGCGCATCACCGCGAATACCGCCGCTGCGGTCAGAACCACTTGCAGTGGCCCGGCGCCAAACACAATGCGGCGCAAGGTCAACAGGCGGGGGATGGAAAATTCCAGCCCCAGGGTGAACAGCAAAAAGACGATGCCGAATTCCGCCAGATGCTGAATGCCTTCCACATCGTTGATCCAGCCAAAGCCGAATGGCCCAGCGGCCAGACCGGACAGCAGGTAGGCAAGAATGGGCGGCATGCCCAGACGGCGAAAAAGCACCACGGCTACCACCGCGCTGCTGAGTAGGACCACAGTAAGTGTCAGGGTGTCATGCATAACACTGCATTCCGAATGGGCGAAATGGCAGTGTAGCAGCCCACGTTGCCGGGAGTAGTCTTAGTATCTGATGGTGTGTTTTGCGGGGCGAGTTAGTCGCAGCTAAAGCGGTAACTGTCGTCCAGCGCCACTGGCAGGGTCAGCGAGCGATAGCCCAAGCTGCCCATATGTTGACAATGGATGGCATGGCCATCGGGGTCTTGACTGTAGATATAGTCGATATGAAACACTGGTTTGCCGGCCTCCACGAATGGCAATAGCCGGTGGCATTCTTGCCATTCGTGACAGGATTCGTTCACTGCAAAATCTACATAGTCGATCAGGTCTGCGACCTGTTCCACGTCGTTTTTCAGTGATACCGCCAGGCCCATGGATTGAGCCTGGTTAAACAAGAAACGATTGTAATCCAGCTGGCTGTCATAGGTGAGGGGAAAGCCGGTTTGGTTGCTGTAACCATCAACGTTGTCTGGGTCTACTCCGTCGCAACCTTTCTCCGCCGCCAGTGTTAGGCGATCCACCATGATGCTGCGGACATTGGTAGAGCGGGTATTCAACCAGCGTTCGCCGGGCCAGTTGTCCAGCTGGCCTCCTTTGTCTGCCGCAGTGAAACGCCCTTCATCTTCTCGCCATTCTTCATAGGTGCCCGCCGAGAAGTAGCAGATTACCTTACGACCGCTGGCCTGCAGGTCAGTGATGACGGATTGCGGGGTGTCGAATAGATCGAGTATATACAGGTCGGCTTGGTAACCGGTATTGGTGGCGCCTTGCAGTTGGATTTGCCAGGTGGTTTCCACTGTTGGCTGGTAACGTGGCTGTGCCACTTCCTGCGGGTCCAGCAGGCTGGTAATCGCGCCTGTTAACAGGCCTAGAGATGTACTCATTTGATACCACACCCATACACGCCATAGTTTCTTGATTATAGGATGGGTTCAGGCAAAAGAATACGGCGTAATCATGTTATTTGTGTAAGTCAGTATGAAAAGATGAACATCCAGATGCCGTTTATGGAAAGCTGCGCCCTTCGAGCCTTTCAGGCTAGTTCTCTCATTGTTGCCTTTCTCCATAGGCAACCGGCATGCCCTCAAAAATGCGCCTTCTGTGCCCTGAATGAGCACCGATTGCGAATCGGTTTGAGAGACTGAGCATGCAAGGGATGTTCATAGGCTTGCTAAAACTCAATGTCTACGGTGATGGTATCCGTGTAATTACCCGGAGGGGTGGAGGGGGCGGCGGGAATGCGGCCAAATACACTCATCATGATACTGGTGCTAGTGCCAAGCCCCGTGGCCCCTTTGCGATTTGTGGTGCTGTCCCAGGGAATGCTTCTGGCGGCGTCCTGGAACAGACCGTAGCTGACGAACTGGCTGCCGTCGCGCATTCTTCGCGAGCCGCCGGAGGGGTTCAGTCCGTCGCTTAACCCGACCGTAAACGGGCTGGTATTGGTGCAGCGCACATCAATAAACGTGTCACTGTCCGTCTGTGGCAGAGGTGAACTTTGGGTGCCAAAATTTAGGTCATTGGCGGTTATGCTGCATTGGTTCTGGATGGCTAGATTTGCATTCAGAGTGTAGTTCGTCAGCGGTAAACCGCTAGTAGTGTTACATGACTGATTGGTGCCGATGCGGGTGACCTGTGAATTTACCATACTGGCTCTGTTTTCGCCTGCAAGGGCATTGCCGGGCAGTGGGCCGGGGACAATTCCGAAAATATTGACAGTGTCGCTGTCTGAATACTGGAAAGCTCTGGACATGTCTACTTGAACTTCAATGGCGTTTGTCGATGGCTGGATAATGGTACCGCCGACAAGCAAAGTGTAAACATTAAAAGGGATGGCCGGGCCAGGATTGGCCGGCCTGAGGTTGCGTGGAAGGATGCCGCCATCGTTGTCTGCAGCCACATAAATGCACATTTTAAAAGGGATGCTCTCAAGAACTCCAATCCCCCGAGAACATGACCACTGGATCTGGGTGTTGGCGTTGAGGGGGCCGGCCATGAACGGATCCGTAGCACCAAAATCAAGGGTTGGTGAGTTATCAATACTGCACTGAATAGCCGCGAGCAATTTAAGTGGTGCTATCAGGAAAAAGAGCGCCAACATTAACCGTTTCATTTCGGGCTATCCTTCACCAAGAGGGTGAATGGGGTTCCATTGATTGATGCTGAAAAAGAGGCAACGGTGCTCTCTGCTGGAACGGTTTCAATTGGGAGGAGCAATTCCCTGCCAGGCAGCACATAACCCACAAGGCCCTCTTGGATAGCAAACTTCTTATCTTGGTTGGGGGCTTGCCAGTAGGCATTTGATACTCGCGCGTGGGCGGTTCCTGTGTTGCGTATGCGTAGGGTGCCATCCTGGAGCGACACGCTAAGAGTATGATTTTGTTCTGGTGTGCCAACAAATAGCGGCAAGGACATGCGCAGCAGAACTTTGAGGTTGGCTCCTTGATCGGACTCGGTGTCCGGCACTTCACTGATGACCAGACGGTAGCTCTTCTCACTATCGGATGGTTGCGGGTTTTTCTGGATTACTCTGACTAGTTGCTCTTCGTTACCTGGAATAAGGGTCACCGGGGGAGTGATGATCAGATCGTCTTGTTGTAGCAAGCGGTTTTCTCCATCGTCTCCTTGTTCCCAAGCAAAAAGCTGGATTTGGTAAAAGCCGTCTTGGGACGAACCGTTCTTGAGTTTATAGGCGGCATTAGGCTGCGATGGAGACATCTTCATGATTAGGGGCGAAACGGTGAGCTGGCCACACAGCGCAGCAGAAGGTAACAGCGTGAATAGAGAGAGAAATAGCGCCTTGGTAAATATCTTCATGGTACACAGTCCTTTTTAACGCGCTGACGGTGGCAAACATTGATAAGGGCCAAGTCGAGGCAGGGTGCCCGGCTTTGCGGCGAAGTTGAATATCACCGTACATAATTCGCCGTTGCTAATGATGTCTATTTCATTTTTACCTTCGGTTATGCCCTGCAAGAATACCTCCCCATCATAGCCCACAACTGTGGCGTCTGCGTCTGCCAGCAGGGCTTTGGCTCCTGCCGGAACAGGTTTCCCCTGGGCGTTATGAATCACCACAATGGCACTGTTCTGCCGGGCAATGTCAAACCGGGCGGTTACCCCGGTAAGCTCTGCGGGTTTGATGGTTAGCGTCCTGGCACCACTTTGTGCATCCACCGGTAGGTCATCAATATCGATGGCGAGCTCGTTTTCAGTAAAGGGAATGATGTCAGGTAGTAGCAACCTGCCTTTGTGATTGGTTTTGCCGATCACGCGATTCGACTGGCGCACCGGTATGCCGGCATAGCCACCGGTATCGACGATGGCAAAGCTGTTGTTCATGGTGTTCGCGGCGAACAGGTCTTGGTAGTTGGAGACCAGTGAACCACTTAGGCTGGCAAAGCTATTGTTCTCGCCATCCTGACCATACACCCCAGCCTGAATGTCGCCATAGGGAGTCCACCAGCGGCCTCTTGCCTGGCGGGTACCGTTGGCGTCGGGACTATAGGCCAAGTCCCAGCCAAGATCCCAGAAATCCCGCACATGCTGGCGCAATGTGAGCAGTGTTTCGGTTTTTTCGGTTTTTTCGTTGTGGTTAATGCGCGCCCCGGCCTGAATCGGTCGGTCGCTGGGCTTGTCCAGGCGGTAGGTAAAGCCGGCCAGCCAGGTTCTGTCGCTGGAGGCTTCCAGGTTTTGGTTAACGCTCAAGGTCAGTGAAAGTTGCTGCCACAGGCTTCGGCTATGGCCCAGTACTAGAAACCGGGTGTCGGGGCCGTTGAAAAGTCGGGTTTCTAGGTAGCTTACGTTCAGGTTTCCTTGTTGCCCGAAGCTGACGCTGCCGTTCAATTGTGTGCTGCTCTTAATAGGTATGCGCAGGTCGATGCTGTTGGATAAATCTTTGTAGCCACGGGTGCGCTCGGTGTATTGGCCGCTGATACTGTAACGTTGTGTGCGAAATTCATGACCAGCAACCCACTGGTTTCCCTGATCGTCGTTATCGCTGCCGTGGGCAATAGATAGGTTTGATACCCCAAGCAAGCCGGAACGGATCACCATGCCGGCGCCGCCGTTAGTCAATGTGCCGCTGGCGTTCAGGGTGCTTTCCAGGGTCAGAGTGTTGTTGAAACCATAGCGCGCCACACCGGTTGCCACGACCTGGTTGTCATAGTCGTTGGCGCGCTGCCCGTAAAAGCGCCGGGGGGCGCCCAGGCTGGCGGAGTAATCCCAATAGCCCTTCTTCAAAAGTTTTGGGCTGACATAAAAAGGCACGGTTTGCGCGGTTTCTCTTCCTAGTGTATCGGTGGTCACCACTTGCACTTCGCCAAAGCCGGTGACCATAGGCGATGTTTCAACAACAAAAGGGCCTGGCTGCACGGTTTGGTCCGACAGGCGAAGGTCGTTGACGAACACCTCCAGTGCCGAGGGCAGCGTTGCAGAGCCATGGATCTGTGGCAGGGGGAAGGTGATCAAGTCCGGGCGAGAGGAAAAATTTCTGCCGATCTGTACCCCGCCCAAGCGAATTGAGGGCGACCAGGTTAGCGCGTCACTGATGGTGTCGCCCACCATGTAGGTGCGCATGTGGTTCGGGTCTGTATAGCGCCAGTAACTGTCTAGGCGGATGTAATCGCCGTTATCAGGGGCGCTATCACTCCAGCGCACCACCCCGCTGGAGCTGACCACTCCCCAATCATCGAAAGCGCGCAGCTCATGGGCAGCAGAGAGGGTTTGTTCACCGTTATCCAGCCAAGAGCTGTATGCATCGTAATTAATCAGTATACCTTGGCCACGTTGCACCGGTGAGTTAACCAGAGAAAACCCTACTTCCAGCGTTTGTTGGGGAAGCCAATTAGCAGGCACTACCAGGCTGATTTGCTGGGCGCTGTTGTCGTAGTGACCAGTAATATTAAGTTGCCCTAGCGTTTGCCATTGCTTGCTGCTTGCTTGGGCGGGAAAGGTGACTCCCTGAGAAGCCAGAGCTTGAGTATCAATGGTCAGCTCTTCACCGTATACCTGTACAGGGAGCATGTAAGCGGTGGGCCGACCGTTGAGGATTAACTGAGGGTAGGCCACATAGGTATTGCCTCCTTGGCCTCTGGCCTGGGCGCGTAATCGGACAATGTCGGATGGGGAGTACGCGCTGGAAAGGCGGACGACCTGCGATTCATTTGCTGCCCGCTCAAGGGGTGAGCTTTGGGCATGAATGACGGATGAGACGGATAATAGAGCCAGTAATGCCGCGGCCTTAAAGGCTGCGCTAAGCATACAGGCAGGCAGGGGGGAACAGATCCTGTCATCGCTGCTATTCACGGAGCGCCTTTCCTTTTTCCCCCGCCGCCAAGGGCAGCGGGGAAGAGGCATCAGTAAGTCAGCGTTACGGTGACGGTATCGGTGAGTGCTAGGCCCGTGGCATTGAAGGTGTCAGCGGCATCAATGGTCGGTGTCTGAGCCGGGATGCGACCATAAATATCAATGTTCTGGGAGGCGCCGGTGCCATTGAAAGCAACATCGTCCGTGTCGGTCCAGGCGGTGGTTCTGCCGGAGTCCTGGAAAATTTGATAGCTGACATAGGAGGCGTTGGCAGACTTCATGGCGCGCTCTGTGGCCACAGGGCCATCGCCGAAATTGGCGCCATTTGTCAGGCCGATGGTGAAGTCCGCACCATTGGAGCAAGTCACCGTCACGGAGTTGGCTGCATCAATGTTGCCTGCTACCACGTCGGCATCGGTTTGGTCGCCAAAATCCAGGTCAGTGGTGCTGTCTAGGGTGCAGGACGATTGCAGGTTGAGCAGTACATCAAAGCTATCTGTCAGTTCAGCGGCAGAGGTAATTACTGCGGTGCTCATTAAGGTGGAGCCGAGAGCCAGAGCGGTAAGTGTTTTTTTCATGTTTTTATCCATTGCCAATGAGTCGTTAAGTGACAAATTAATTTTGTGATATATGTCACGCTTTGGGTTTGGTGGTTCGACTTTATGAGCGAGGTTAAAAGCGGTAAATCAATTACAGGTAATGCGGCAGAAATTGGTGATGAATGGGATTCGTTTTCAGCTAAGGGCTTTCTGCAATGTTTCGGGTGCCCTTGCACGCATTGACTATAGGTGTGTTATGGATGGGGTGCCGGTGGTGTGAAAACGCTTGCTGAGCGGAAATCCCCGTGCCGCTTCCGGTTGAGTTAAGAGCCTTCTACTTGCCAGAAGTTGAGTGAGATTGAGCGGGTAGAGAAGAGGGGGATGGAGAAGACGGCAGGCCTGTGAATAGGCCTGCCGCTTTGAAATTTACGGTGCGGTACGAATCACCAGTAAACGCTCTTCAGTCATGTCATTGATGGCCCAGCGAATGCCTTCGCGGCCCAGGCCTGAGTCTTTCACGCCGCCGTAGGGCATGTTGTCCACGCGCCAGCTGGGCACATCGCCGATCACCACACCGCCCACTTCCAGTTCGTCCCAGGCTTTGTGGGCTTTGTACAGGTCACGGGTGAAGATGCCGGCTTGCAAGCCGAATTTGGACTCGTTAACGGTGTTCAGCGCTTCGTCGAAATTGGTGAAGCGGCTGATGACGGCAACAGGACCGAAGGCCTCTTCTTCCACGATGTTGCTGCCTTTAGGGGCGTTTTCCAGCAGGGTGGCTTCGAGCATGGCGCCTTCGCGCTTGCCGCCCACTAATAGGGTAGCGCCGGCGTCCACGGCTTCATTGATCCAGTTTTCCAATCGGGTAGCTTCGCCTTCCGAAATCACCGGGCCGATGAAGGTTTCTTCATCTTTAGGGTCCCCCATTGTCAGGCTGGCCGTTTTTTCTACCAAAAGGGTTTTTAGTTCGTCGTAAATGGCATCGTGAATCAATATGCGTTGTACGCCGATGCAACTTTGTCCGGACTGATAGAAGGCACCGAAAGTAATGCGCTCTACGGCATCGTCCAGATCGGCATCTTCATCCACGATCACCGCCGCGTTGCCGCCCAGTTCCAGAATGACTGGTTTCTTGCCGGCACGGGCTTTCAGGTCCCAGCCCACGTCTGGGCTGCCGGTGAAGCTGAGCAGCTTGAAACGCTCGTCGGTGGTGAACAGGTCGGCGCCTTCACGGTGACAGGGAAGGATGGAGAACGCCCCTTTCGGTAGGTCGGTTTCTGCCAGCACTTCACCAATGATGATGGCGCCAATGGGCGTGCGGCTGGCCGGTTTGAGGACAAAGGGACAGCCGGCAGCAATGGCCGGCGCCACTTTATGGGCGGCCAGGTTAAGTGGGAAATTGAACGGGGAAATAAAAGAGCACGGGCCAATGGGCACGCGCTTGACCATGCCCCGGTAGCCTTTGGCGCGGGCGGCAATTTCCAGGTTCGGCATTTCGCCATCGATGCGTACAGCTTCTTCGGCGGCGACTCGGAAAGTGTCGATCAGGCGGCCCACTTCACCACGGGCGTCCTTGATGGGTTTGCCCGCTTCGATGCACAGCGCTAGGGCCAGTTCTTCAAAGCGCTCTTCAAAGCGCTTAACGCAATGGTAGAGAATCGCCTGGCGTTCGTAAGGGGCCAGTTGTGCCATGGGCTTGGTGGCTTTGTCGGCCGCGTCGATGGCCTTGTCGATAGTGGCGGCATCCGCCATGGCGACACGGGTGGCGACGTTACCGCTGTATTTGTCGGTAACATCCAGATCTTGGTTGGCGAACACAGCTTCGTTGGCCAAGTAGTACGGGTAAGCGTCTTTTAACATGTTGGTTCCTTAATGGCGTTAGTGAGGCCATGAGGTTGGGGCAATCTATGATTCGCTAGCATGGGACACGCAACATACGGGCACGCAAAAGCTTATTGCGTGCTGCGTTGCTCACAACTTGCTGCTGAGTTCGCGGATTTCCCGGTTGAGGATACGGCTGTTGTCGCGGTAATCCACCATGCAGTCGATCACGTGTACGCCCCCCTGTTGGTAGCACTCTTCCACCAGCGGGCCCAGTCCGGCAGTGGACTCCACGCGGTGGCCGTTGGCGCCGTAGGCACGGGCATAGGCAACAAAATCCGGGTTCTGGAAGTCCAGGCCGAAGTCTTGGAAGTCCATGTCGTTCTGCTTCCACTTGATCATGCCGTAGCCATCGTCGCGTAAAATCAGCACTACGATGTCGAGCTTCAGGCGTACTGCAGTTTCCAGTTCTTGGCTATTCATCATGAAGCCGCCGTCGCCGACGATGGCCATCACGCGACGGTCCGGGTGTACCATTTTGGCGGCCATGCCAGAAGGAAGGCCGGCGCCCATGGTCGCCAAGGCGTTGTCGAGCAGTACCGTGTTGGGTTTGGTCGCTGGGTAGTTACGGGCAAACCAGATTTTGTACATGCCGTTATCTAGGGTCAGGATCCCGTCTTCCGGCATGATCTTGCGTATCTCGTCCACCAGGCGTTGCGGGCGGATCGGGAAGCTATCGTCCTGTATGCCTTCATGGATGTGTTTTTGCAGCGCATCGCGGATACGGTGGAAATCCGAGAAGCTCCAATGTTCTTGGGGGGCCAAGCGTTCTTTAAGCTGCCACAGGCTGTTGGCAATGTCGCCGACCACTTCAATTTGGGGAAAGTAGACCGGGTCTACCTGGGCGGAGTTGAAGTTGATGTGAACCACTTCGGCCCCGCCGGGGCGCATAAAGAAGGGCGGCTTTTCCACCACGTCGTGGCCCACGTTGATGATCAGGTCGGCCTGGTCGATGGCGCGATGCACGAAGTCGCCGGAGGACAAGGCTGTGTTACCCAGGAAGTGTGGGCCGGTTTCATCAACCACGCCTTTACCCATCTGGGTGGTGATCACCGGGATGCCCAGCTTCTCCACGAACTGGCGCAGCATTTTACTGGTCAGCTTACGGTTGGCACCGGCCCCGGCCAGCAGCAGCGGTTTGCGAGCACCCTTAATTGCCTCGATGGCCTTGCAGATGGCCTTGTCTTCAGCGATAGGCCGGCGGGTAGCACTGGGTTCCGTTACCGGCATGGTGGAGTGTTCGCGGGCAATATCTTCCGGCAGTTCCAGGTGAGTAGCCCCAGGGCGCTCTTCTTGGGCCAGGCGGAACGATTCGCGGATACGGGTGGGGATGGAGTCGCCACTGACAACTTGTTTAGTGAACTTGGTGAGTGGGCGCATCATGTCGACCACGTCGATGATTTGGAACTGGCCTTGCTTGCTGGTTTTGATCGGCTTTTGGCCAGTGATCATGACCATGGGCATGGCTCCGAGCTGGGCGTAGGCGGCAGCAGTAACCAAGTTAGTGGCACCGGGACCCAAGGTGGACATACAAACCCCGGCTTTGCCGGTGAGTCGACCGTAGGTGGATGCCATGAAGCCGGCGGCCTGTTCGTGGCGGGTGATCACCAGCTCAATGTTGGAGCCGCGCAGGGACTCCAGCAAATCGAGGTTCTCTTCACCGGGAATGGCAAACACATGTTCAACCCCTTCTGCTTCCAGGGCGCGAACGAACAAATCCGATGCTTTCATGACTCTTTGTCTCCAGTTTGTCCCGTTTTTGGCTTGCGGCCTTGCCGGGTTCCACGATGCGTGGCGATAAAATTATTACCGCGTGTGATGCAAAGATGATGCCGCTTTTTCTTTGTTATGGTGCATATATAATGCACATAAAAGGTGCGGCGGCTCTAGGTTCGGCTTCACTATAGCGCGCTGAAGAGGCAAGCCGGTATGGGGTTAACGAATCTGTCTGATTGAAAAAGGTGATGAAAGCAGAAGGGGTTTTGGCCTTAGAGACAGCAAGCTTGTTCTCCGCGGTGGAGAAGGGCAGAGTCTGCCCTTAATGAGTGAAGGCTTGTGGGTGGCTAAATGCACCGGCCAGCATTGAGAGAGAGAGCGATGAAGAAAGCTGGGTTGTGGGTTGTGGTGGTGGTGATCGCCTTGCTGATCTTAACCGCGGTAGGGGTTCATCGTTGGTTTAATCCGCCGGCGCCGGCGGCCCAACTGTTCTTCAATGGTACGGTGCTGACCATGGACCCGCAGCAGCCAGTAGCAGACGCGATGCTAGTTAAGCATGGTGAAATCGTTGCGTTGGGTGAGGCCGAAGTGTTGCGTCAGCAGGTCAGCCGCGATGTGATGGTGATCGATTTGGAGGGCGGCACGCTAATGCCCGGGTTTATTGAAGCGCATGGATATTTCCCCGGTGAAGGGTTATCGGCAGTGGCGGTGGATGCTAACAGTCCTCCCATTGGCGATTTACACAGCATAGACACTTTGCTGGAGCGCTTGAGTCTTTTGGCGCAGCGTCGCTCAGAAGGGGTGCTGCTTGCCTACGGTTTTGACCACACGGCTATCGGTGAGCAACGTTACCCCACCCGCTCGGAGTTGGATTCAGTAAGCGAGACGCGACCGATTGTGGTGATGCATCGCTCCGGGCATTTTGGGGTCGTTAATTCCGCCGCGCTGAGCAGTATGGGGATCAAGGAAGATGTCACAGATCCTACCGGTGGTTTTTATGGGCGCGATGAAACCGGGCGGCTCAATGGCTTGCTAGCAGAAGCGGCGTTTTATCCAGTGCGTAGCAAGGCATTGGCGTTGGCAAGCATGGACCTTTTGAAGGTGTTGTCCCGGGCATCGCATATCTATCTGTCCCGTGGCATTACTTTTGCGCAGAATGGATTGGCAGACCCGGCAGCGATTCGAGCTTTGGAACCGGCGCTACAGTTCGGGCTGATTCCGCTGCGCTTGAGTCTCTGGCCTAACACGGAAGCGGAACAACAGCGACAGTCTGGGAAACTCGACATTCCGGAGGGCGATCGTATTCACCTGGGGCCGGTGAAACTGGTCAGCGAGGGTTCGCTGCAAGGCTACAGTGGTTTTTTCGGCTCGCCGTATTATTCGTTGCCGGATGATTCCCCAGAGGACGATTTGGGGGGGGGCGCGTTATCTCAGCAGGCGCTTAATGATCAGGTGCAACAGTTTCATTGCCAGGGCCGGCAGGTGGCCGTGCATGCCAATGGCCATGCCTCCATTGATCAGAGCTTGAATGCTATCGCCGGTGCACGATCGGCCTGCCCGCAGGTGCGAGTGCGGCCGGTGTTGATTCATGTGCAAATGGCCACCCCGGAGCAGCTGCAAAGAATGGTGGCGCTGGATGTGATTCCTTCTTTCTTCAATGTCGATATGTCTTACTGGGGCGATCGCCACCAGGATATTTTCCCGGGGCAGGAGCCGGCACGGCAGGTAAGTCCGCTGGCACAAGCGGCACAAGCCGGCTTGCGCTTTACCCTGCATGCAGATTCCCCAATGGTACCGTTTGAGCCGTTGCAGCTGGTGTGGAACGCGGTTGAACGCAAGACCGCCTCTGGCGCTTTGTTGGGCCCGGCACAGGCAGTAGGCGTGGAGCGGGCGTTGCAAGCGGTGACAGTGGATGCGGCTAAACAGCTTGGGGTGGCCGATCAGGTGGGGCAGTTGCGCCCAGGAATGCGTGCGGACTTGGTTTGGATGGACCGGGATCCACGGGAAGCCATTGGTGACTGGAGGGAGATTCAGGTGCTAGGCACGTGGGTGGGAGGGGTGCGCCGCTACCCGAGCGGGCAGGCGGAGCGGCCAAGGTCAGCCATGTAGCCCCCGTTTGCGCAGAGCGCGGGGTCGGCGCTCTGCGCAAAGCGCGTTGAATTAGCGCTAGTGCCAAGTTCCTTCTAAATTTTCACATTGATCGAGGAATTCCTCGGCGCTCATTTCTATCGTGTTCGGGTCTAGGTGTGATGCCACTTGCTCTTTCAGTTGCCCGACCACTTTAGACATGACTGTCAGGGTTTCTTCCACCTGCTCAATCGTCTCCAACAGATCTTCGGCTTCTTGCTGGTAATCATCTCTGTCGTCGTAATCGCTCATGCGAAGCCTCCTGCGGTTGGAATGAGCCTTGGTACGGGCTCGTCTCCATGTTGCCAATGATGATCACGTAAAACAAACGGCATTTCCCCGAAACTGCTGAAATTTTGAGCGCTTGTGATGAAAGGTCTCGGGATCTTCGCAGGCGACGCTGCGTTCTTTGGTGGTTGCTTACCTGGGGCTACACCTTCTGCCGTCGTTTGAATTACCACGAGTTTCCGAGGCTCCGTTCAGGCAACAAAATGGCAATCACCACGGTATTTGAGTAGCAAGGGTTAGCTTGAAGAGTTCAAGGTTGAGTCCGTCTTTCAGGCTGCGGATCGTGGACATAGGGGCCTATCACCGTATTTACAGAATGGAATGTATTTAGTTTTAATATTAAGAAAAGTGATCAATTTTTCGCTATCTGTAAATCGACCCACAGAAGCATTCCTGCTGTTAGAACGCTAAAGCCACTTGGCTTTAATGCGCACCAGCGTGAAAGGGGGAATGCTGGTTGGTGAGATGAAAAACGCCTGGCACATTGAGCCAAGAGCGATCAAATGAAGGACAAAGCCGACACCACTATTGACGCGTTCAGACATGAGCCACACGTCGATATACGCAAGAATGGCCATCCTCCAAAGCAACGGGGAGGAAATCGATCAGTAGCATGAACGGCTTGGAGTTAACTCAGTGCCATTCAGGCCAGCCCCCTTAAATTACCGCAGGCCAGGTCAGGGAAGCGGACGCTCCAGAGTAAAGGCACCGCGTAACTCACCGGTCTGGTACCCCCGGGCTTGGTCCTGCGGATAATGGGTATCCAGTGCCTGCGTCACCTCGGCGGACAGCTGACTGCCATGGCAGGCGAGGCAGGGCCCTTGAACCATGATCGGTTTCATGTATCGCTGCACTGGCTTACCGTCACGGTATTCAGTCTGCAGCACCTCCAGGGAATCCGGCGAGGCTCCGGCATCCAGTTGTGCCTGGAAGGCTTCAAGCTGTTCGCGCTCCCAGGCATCCGGGGCATTATCCGGGTTGCGAATCTTCAGACTGGTGCGGGCCACAGCCCACTGGCTCTGTTCACTCACCTGTTCGGTAATCGGCATGGCGGACAGATTGCACACGTCAATGGCCGCCAGCGGTCCCCCTTCCTTCATGGACGCTATCAATGCCTGTTTGAGTGCCCCGCCCAGAGCCATGCTGGCCTGGCGCGCCTCTTCCCTGTCCGTGAGCGCATCAGCAACGCAAGGGCCAGCCATGAGCATTAACGCCAACCCCGTTACCCGTGTCCGTTTCATCACTGACTCCTTTTTCCTGTTGTCGTCTCGCTTGATTGTTGCCTTGCTGGTGTCGGCCTACATTCAGATTAAAAGTGAGCGACAGGGTTTATATATCTAAACCATATAAGAATATATATTTCAGGAATACGGTCTCCCTTTTATGCTTTTTCTGCAAGCCCGGTCCCCCGCTTTTAATGCAAGGAGAGAGACCAATGGAAGCCCCAGTACAGCAAACCCGCGGCCTGCCGCAGATCAATGAACCGGCCCCCAATTTCAACGCACTGACCACCGATGGCCAGAGAACCCTGGCAGATTATCGTGGTAAGTGGTTGGTGCTATTTTCCCGCCCGGCGGACTTTACCCCGGTGTGCACCACCGAATTCATGGCCTTTGCCAAGGCCGCCCCAGAATTTGCCAAGCGCAACGGTGAACTGCTTGGCTTGTCTATCGGCAGCATCCACTCGCACATTGCCTGGATACGCAATATCAAACAGAACTTCGGTGTGGAGATCCCTTTCCCGATCATTGAAGACCTGAAGATGGAAGTGGCCAATGCTTACGGAATGATCCATCCGGGCGCAGCGGATACCTCTGCCGTGCGCGCCACCTTTATCATCGACCCTAATGGCATCCTGCGTGCCATGGTTTATTACCCGATGAGTAATGGTCGCTCCATTCCCGAATTCCTGCGCCTGCTAGAAGCACTGCAAACCAGTGATGAAAACGGCATCGCCACCCCGGAAGGTTGGCAGCCAGGAGACAAGGTCATCGTCCCGCCGGCCAAGACCGCGCAAGCGGCCAACGCCCGTGTAGAGTCAGGTGAATACGACTGCAAGGATTTCTACTTCTGCACCAAATCTTTGTAAGCTGAGCAAAACGCCCAGCGCCACCATCCGGTGGCGCTCCTCTTTCTCCTTCTTGCCCTTCATTCAAGCTGAATCGCCAGAATCTGGCTGTCGGAAAATCGAGACTTCTTCATTATTCGCTCCTTGTGCGATCAAAGTAAAATTCTCTACTCAAAACCTTGATTAATTTTCGGGGGGGGGTTACAGCTAATCGTGGACACAGGCAGTAATGAAGGGGCAAGAGGTGCGCTGTGTAGATTGTGGCGGAGCGTTGCTGAGGTGAAGTGTGAGGGCGTTTAGTTGCGCGTTTGCGGCTGCGAACGATCCTCTAATGGCAAGAAATCTGTAAGTTACTGATATAAAAAGAGGGCACGTTACCGTCTAATGGCAAACGTGCCCTCTCTAATGGCAACTCACACACTTGTGAGTTGCCATTAGAGGTATCACTCCACCTCTAGTAAAAACAATAACTTAGCGATTTCTTGCCATAGGTAAATCGCAGTTCTTGCCATAATAAAAAGCACAGATCGCGCAACTACTTGAATTAGATAGCATAATTCAGAACTTCCAAAACGCTGAATAGCTGCGAATAGCACGCTTTGCTTGCGTATGAATATATAGTTTTCAGTATATTTATGGACTATAGCGCGCTTATCTGTGCCTATGGAAGAGTCGAAAGGAGAATTCAGAAATGGGGCCCAGTGAGTAAATTGGGCAATGCTCTGGCCTTGGGTAAAGTATAACCTTGATCTAGCACCAAGCGGGCTTGAACTCAGGAGTAAAGGAACGTCATTTCCTGGTCATCTGACACCTCGCTTAAGGTGATAATTTTACTACCTAAGTTGGTGTCCGGATTCATTAGATCACTACACTTATTGGCTTTCAGGGGGATCTGTATTGAGGCTGATTCCAAACCGTTTTGCTCGAAGTGCATTTAGTTTGCTCTCTTTTGCTATTCTGGTTAGAGCTTGGCGGGCATTTTGGGCTATCACTTTCTCGTTATCACCAATGTTAGCGATTCGCTCAAAGCGAAGGCAGGCTCGGATATAGCTTGGTAATTTCTCGCCTTTTGTTTTTTTAAAAATTTTGTAGTACTGCTCGGCCGTTGCCCGTGATAAAAGTATTATGTCTTCTCTTTTCCAAGCGTTGTTATTTACGAAAGTATCAAGGACTTGATCTGGATCTCTGTCATCGTTGATTTTCTCGTGTTCCTCTTTGAATCTTTGAAGCAGGGTCTTGTCATTTACCCTTTCTGAAAAAGGGGTCGTGTCTAGATCGAAGGTTTCTCTTTTGTCTTGAAATTCGGCTATGTATAGCTCGATGATTTCGTTGGCTTCTTTGTTGTAGCCAAGGTCTCTAAGTAAATCAACGGTTCCGTTAAGGTTTAATACGCTTATATGCTGGGGGTTCGTCTTAAAGCTGTTAAGTAAGGAGTCGATCAAATCTGATTCATTGTCTTCGAATGTGAAGTGATATTTATTCCAGGCTTTTGATATTGAGGCTTCTGATTTTCGGGCTATAAATTTTTCGTTAATTTTTTCTGCTTCTTTTTTTAGGGTAGGCTTGTTGAAAACTCCCTTTTCAACAGCTTTGGCTATTTCAAGATCGAATGCATCTATATCTTTTAACGAGTAGCCTGACAGAAAGTCATTCCATGCGACTTCTTCTGCTGTCGCTTTGTCGTTCCCGATGCCCCAGAGTTTTCCGCCTATATTCTTTATGTAGTCGAATGGAGGAACGTCGGGGTTCCCTCCTTGGTAATATGAATATGAAAATAATATTAAGCTGTGAAGCCCCTGATTTATTACCCCCGGTTCATAGTCGGAAAGTATTGAGGGAAGCTTTTCTGCTAGCCTGAGGATCTTTCTGATAATTCGTATGTTGTTTATGTTCAGTTTTGTTGTGAGTTCTGATATTTGTTCGCTGTTTGGTATGGATTCAGGTATGGCGATTTGGGCAGACTCTTTCGCTGAAGGGGAAAAAACGAGATCAATGTCGATAACCTTTTCTCGATATTTGTTAAGCTCGTTTTCTTCGTTATCACATAACGATTTGTTGTTTAATATCAAAACTATTTTGCAGTCTTTTTGTTCTTTGAGTAAAGAGACTAAGCCTAGTATGTCCTTTATTTTTAATGAATCACCTTTTCTTTCAATGTCATCAATGCAAATAAGTGTTTTTCTTAAAGATAGAAAGGATATGGCCTCAAAAACAGGGGAAAGGTCTTTGGCATAAGGGAGGCCTTGAATTGTGCGAACGGCCTTCCTTCCCAGTGATTTACTGATTTTTTCCGTGCTTTTCCTGAAGGATTCTAGGCTTGGTTTATGGTTTATTTCCTTAACATCAACTACCTGTTCGAAAATTGAAAACTTAAAATTTTCAAGTGAATTGATGCCAAACAAGGATACGTATGAGTAGTTGTCAAGTGAGACAGACTGTGATTCTGCGGCAGCAGTAAGAAAGGTATTCCAAGTAAAGGTTTTACCTACTCCCCAGTCTCCACGAATTGCCAGCACCTCGGGCGTGTCATCCGCCAAAAATTCTTGAATTTGTTCTTTTACTAATGCGATTGACATTTGCGGCTCCTCTTTTCACTGGCTGGATGTTGAGGCGAAGGGTGGTGCGAGGCTGCTAAAGATCCTCTAATGGCAAGAAATCTGTAAGTTATTGATATAAAAAGAGGGCACGTTACCGTCTAATGGCAAACGTGCCCTCTCTAATGGCAACTCACAACACTCACACTGTTATTCCCAGGAGAGTGCGCCGCCCACCTGGTATTCGGTGACCCGGGTTTCGAAGAAGTTTTTCTCTTTACGCAGGTCCATGATTTCGCTCATCCACGGGAACGGGTTGTTCACGCCTTTGAACTGTTCTGGCAGGCCCAGTTGGGCCAGGCGGCGGTTGGCGATGAACTGCAGGTATTCTTCCATCATCGCGGCATTCATGCCGAGTACTCCGCGTGGCATTGTGTCGCGGGCGTATTGAATTTCCAGTTCGGTGCCTTCCAGAATCATCTGGGTGGCTTTGTCGCGCATCTGGGCATCCCATAGATGTGGGTTTTCCAGTTTGATCTGGTTGATCACGTCGATGCCGAAGTTCACGTGCATGGATTCGTCACGAAGGATGTATTGAAACTGTTCGGCCACGCCGGTCATTTTGTTGCGGCGACCCATGGACAGAATTTGGGTGAAGCCGCAGTAGAAGAAGATGCCTTCCAGTACGCAGTAGAACGCGATCAGGTTTTCCAGCAGTGCTTTGTCGGTTTCCGGGGTGCCGGTAGTGAACTCCGGGTCGGATAGGTCTCGGGTATACTGGATGCCCCACTGGGCCTTCTTGGCTACGGACGGAATCTCCTGGTACATGTTGAAGATTTCGCCTTCATCCATGCCCAGTGATTCGATGCAGTACTGGTAAGCGTGGGTGTGGATGGCTTCTTCAAAAGACTGACGCAGGATGTACTGGCGACATTCTGGATTGGTGATTAGGCGGTAGATGGCCAGCACCAAGTTGTTGGCCACCAGGGAGTCGGCAGTGGCAAAGAAACCCAGGTTACGCTTGACGATGCGACGCTCGTCGTCGGTGAGGCCGTCGGCCTTTTTCCACAACGCCAGGTCGGCGTTCATGTTCACTTCCTGAGGCATCCAGTGGTTGGCGCAGCCATCCAAGTATTTCTGCCAGGCCCAGTCATATTTGAAGGGAACTAATTGGTTCAGGTCGGCGCGGCAGTTGATCATGCGCTTGTCGTCAACTTCTACGCGGCCAGCGGCCCCTTCCAGTTCGGCAACGCCGTCTTCTATGTCCATCTTTGCCACGGAGGCCTGGGCGCGGGCTACCGCGTCTGAGGCGGCTCGGGCGGCGGCGGTGTTGTCTCGTCGCTGCTGCTCGATTCCATCATCCGCAGTACTTCCCGTTCCCGGTGCTTTAGCTTCAGGTGACGCTTGGTCAGATACCGCCTTAGGTTCCGGCGGCGTTGCGGGTGTGGGCTGCGGTTTGGCGACAGGCGTCTCTTGCGCATTGAATTCGTCCCAGCTCAGCATGTGTTCTCTCCATATTCCATTACAAGTTTGGTGGTGTTGATTCACCGCTTGCGTATTCTTTATGCCAGCGTGCACGCTTCACGTTTCATGTGGGTACGCAGGAAAATGCGTGCTGCATGGCGCGTGATAGCGTGCGAGCGTCTCTTATTGGCAGGCTTCGCAGTCAGGTTCGTCGATGGAGCAAGCTTTGGGTACGTCGGCGGCCTGATTGAATTCAGCCGGCGTTTCTGGCCCGGAGGAAACCTGGTTCAATTTGCCATCACTGATGGTGGACTTTTCGGTCTGGGTGGCACCGATGGCGCGCAGGTAATAGGTGGTTTTCAAACCCAGCAACCAGGCCATTTTGTAGGTCACGTCCAGCTTCTTGCCGTTCGCTTCGGCAATGTACAGGTTCAGGGATTGAGCCTGATCGATCCATTTCTGGCGCCGGCTTGCTGCTTCTACCAACCAGCGCGGTTCCACTTCGAAGGCGGTACGGAACTGTTCTTTCAGGTCCGCCGGAATACGTTCGATGGGTTGTGCGGAGCCATCGTAGTATTTCAGGTCGTTGACCATGACGTTGTCCCACAGGCCGCGTTCTTTAAGCGCCTTAACCAAGTAAGGGTTGACCACGGTGAATTCGCCGGACAGGTTCGATTTCACGTATAGGTTTTGGTACGTGGGCTCAATGGACTGAGAAACCCCGGTGATGTTGGCGATGGTTGCTGTCGGTGCAATGGCCATCACGTTGGAGTTGCGCATGCCTTTCTTGGCCATGGCGCGCACGCTGTCCCAGTCCAGGGTCTGGCTGCGGTCCACCTTGCAGTAATCTTCGCCACGTTGCTTGACCAGAATATCGATGGAGTCGATGGGCAATATGCCCTGGCTCCATAGGGAGCCGTCGAAGGTCTGGTAGGCACCGCGTTCTTCCGCCAGTTTGGCGGAGGCTTGGATGGCGTAGTAGCTCACCGCTTCCATGGAGGTATCGGCGAAGGTCACCGCATCGCTGGAAGCATAGCTGATGCCCTGCTTATACAGTGCGTCCTGGAAGCCCATGATGCCCAGGCCCACCGGGCGGTGCTTCATGTTGGAACGCTTCGCTTGGGGCACGCTGTAGTAGTTGATGTCGATCACGTTATCGAGCATGCGCACGGCGGTGTTAATGGTGCTTTGCAGTTTTTCGATATTCAGACCGTTTTCGTCCACGTGCTGGGCCAGGTTTACGGAGCCCAGGTTACATACGGCGATTTCTTCTTGGTTGGTGTTCAGGGTGATTTCGGTGCACAGGTTGGAGGAGTGCACTACGCCCACGTGCTGCTGCGGGCTGCGCAGGTTGCACGGATCTTTAAAGGTGAACCAAGGGTGGCCTGTTTCAAACAGCATGGAGAGCATCTTGCGCCACAGGTTGATGGCGGGCAGTCGCTTGAACAGTTTCAGTTCGCCGCTGCGGGTTTTGGCTTCGTATTCTGTATACGCTTTTTCGAATGCCTCACCGTACAGGTCGTGCAGGTCTGGCGTGTCGTTGGGGCTGAACAGAGTCCAGTCTTCCTCGTTAATCACGCGTTTCATGAACAGGTCGGGAATCCAGTTGGCGCTGTTCATATCGTGGGTACGACGACGGTCATCACCGGTGTTTTTACGCAGCTCCAGAAACTCTTCGATGTCCATGTGCCAGGTTTCTAGGTAGGCACAGACGGCGCCTTTGCGCTTGCCGCCTTGGTTAACGGCCACGGCGGTATCGTTGACCACTTTAAGGAAAGGAACCACGCCCTGTGAGCGGCCGTTGGTGCCTTTAATGTAAGCGCCCAGTGCGCGCACGGGGGTCCAGTCGTTACCCAGCCCGCCGGCAAACTTGGAGAGCATGGCGTTATCTTGAATGGCGCCGTAGATGCCGTGTAGATCATCCGGCACGGTGGTCAAGTAGCAGCTGGATAGCTGCGGGCGCAGGGTGCCGGCGTTGAACAGGGTCGGCGTGGAGCTCATGTAATCGAAGCTGGATAGCAGGTTATAGAACTCGATGGCGCGCGCTTCACGGTTATCTTCTTCCGCTGCCAGGCCCATGGCCACACGCATAAAGAAGCACTGGGGTAGTTCGATGCGGGTGTCGTTATGGTGAATGAAGTAGCGGTCATACAGGGTTTGCAGGCCCAGGTAGGAAAACTGCAGATCGCGATTGCCATCTAGGGCCGCGCCTAGCGCGTCTAGGTCGTACTCGGCTAGTTGCGGAGACAGCAGTTCCAGCTCGATGCCTTTGCTGATGTAGGCTTTCAATGCATCACTATAGAGGGCATTCATTTCATCGTGGCTGGCACGTTCGGCCACGCGCAAAAACTGCAGTGCTTCGGCGCGGATTTTGTCCATCAGCAGGCGAGCGGTCACCTGGGAATAGTTCGGCTCCACTTCGATCATGGTGCGGGCGGTGATCACCATGGAGGTGTTCACGTCGTGGATGGAGACGCCGTCGTACAGGTTCTTCACGGTTTCAGTGATGATCTTGTCGGCGTTCACGTCTTCCAGGCCGGAACAGGCTGCGCGGATCAGGTGCTCAAGGCGTGCCATGTCCAGCGGTGCTTTGCTTCCGTCTTCCATGGTGACAGACATATCCACTTGGTGAGTCGGTGCGGGCAGGTCTGTGCTTTTCTGTTCGGCAGCGCGTTTGGAGGCTCGCTGTTCGCGATACAGCACGTAATCACGGGCGACTTTCTGTTCGCCGTTGCGCATTAGGGCTAGTTCAACTTGATCTTGAATTTCTTCGATGTGGATGGTGCCGCCGGAAGGCATGCGACGTTTGAAGGTGGCGGAGACCTGCTCGGTAAGGCGAGCTACGGTTTCATGGATGCGGGACGATGCAGCGGCGGTGCCGCCTTCGACAGCAAGGAAAGCTTTGCTAATGGCAACGGTGATCTTGTCGTCATCGTAGCCCACGACCTTGCCATTGCGCTTGATGACGCGTAGCTGGCCGGGCGCTGTGCTGGCAATGCTCTGGTCCTGATCGTTGCTGTCGCTGGCAGGGGAGCCAGCGTTCTGTGGGTTCTGGCTCATATCCGTCTGCATGGTGCCCTCTCCATTGTTTGTGCTTTAGCTGTCTGTGTTTGTGTGCTGTGAACCTGGCGGCTTCACTACGCAAAACGCCATGGCCGTACGGCCATGGCGCGTTAAATCGTGTTTTAGGTAATGCATGGTGGGGTCGTGAGCGCACGAACCACAAGATGTTGTGTCTTATTCATGACGTAATTTTCCCCCTTGCTTGTCAGGAAAGTGCTAAATCGCTGATGAGATTGCACTTTCCGGTGCGATAGACTGCTTTGTCTTGGGGAGGCGTTAGCTTTATAAAAACCCAACATGTTGGGGTGCGCGCCTGACTCTGGTACAAGGTATAGTTGTGCTTGCTTATTTGCAAGCACTTCACCTGGGGAAATCTTGTGGATAACTTGTGGGGCAATGTGAGTGCATTGAGAAGGCTTTTTTTTGGGGCATGCCACACTAGATATAGTGTTTGTTAATGGGGGTGCTCTTGCAGATTGTTGTATATAAGGCGTCTATATTGGGAGAAGTATGGGAAAACCACAGGGGCGTTGTTGTCTGTATGATGAGCCGCCTGAGAGGTTGCCGTGTACAACGCGTATGCGTATAAACATACGATAGAGATACGTTTGTTACAGTTTGCCGGGTTGGCGTTGGAACAAAACGACAATAACGATACAAATTTCAAGAAGGATAAGGACGGGATGACAACTGTGCAGGATAACCCGCCAGCCATCATGATCGTAGAAGACGATGAGCGTCTTGCCGATTTAACCTGTGAATACCTGCAAAGCAATGGCCTTGGTGTGACGGTAGTCAGCGACGGTGAAGAAGCTATTCGCCGTATTCGTGCGGATCAGCCGGATCTGGTGGTGCTAGATTTGATGCTGCCCGGTGCCGACGGCCTGACGGTATGTCGTGAAGTGCGCAGTGCCTATAAGAATCCCATTCTCATGCTTACCGCTCGCACCGATGATATGGATCAGGTGCTGGGCTTGGAAATGGGCGCCGATGATTACGTGGCCAAGCCGGTTAAACCCCGGGTGTTGTTGGCGCGGATCCGTGCCTTGTTACGTCGAGTGGAAACGGATAGTGAGCGTGATAATTCACCGGCACGCTTGGAATTCGGTGCCTTAGTGATCGATAACTCTGCCCGCGAAGTGACTTTGGCCGGCGATTCGGTGGATCTTACCAGTGCGGAATACGATTTGCTTTGGCTGCTAGCGTCCAACGCGGGCACGGTGCTGTCACGGGAAACAATTTTCGAGAAACTGCGGGGCATTCAATATGACGGGCAAGACCGCTCTATTGATGTGCGTATTTCCAGGATTCGCCCTAAAGTAGGGGACGATCCAGAAAACCCCAAGCGCATCAAAACGGTACGCTCCAAGGGGTATCTGTTCGTCAAGGAAATCGGCGCAATATAACGGCTGAGTTGGTCGTTGCGGCGCAGGGATGACGCTGGGTGATGTTTGAATAGTATTTTCCTGAGGCTCTACGGGGGCTTGTTGCTGGCGCTGTGTTTGATCGGCGCCATCACCTATGGTGCGGTGGAGCTGGTGAACAGTTACCGATCCGACCTGTACCGTGAAAAGATGGCCCGGGGCACCTTCTTTCTGATGGCGGAAGGCTACCAGCATTATGAGGTTGGCGACCGCGATCGCTGGAGTCAGGTGCTTAGCAAGCTGTTCAGTGCCGAGATCGCGCTGCTCTCCAGTGATGATCTGGCGCTGGGGTATCGGGAACGTTTGCACCTTGAAGACGGCCTTGTGGTGATGCGTCTGAATGACGATGCGGGCTACGCCGATGTCTTGTTTCAGCTTCCTGGCGAAGATGTCTATATCAACACGCGGATGACCAAGGTGTCTGAACAACAGGCGCGGGCTACGGCTGTGTTGATCCTTCATTATTTGTCCCATTTCCAAGAATCAGAGTGGGATCAGGCGTTGACTACTTTGCAGCGTCAGTTCGGTTACCCTCTGACGTTGCTGCAGCGCGATGATGTCTCTCTGGATGATGAGCAAGAACAGCGACTCGGGCGCCGTGAGGTGGTTATTGCTCTTGACGACAGTACTCGCAATGATTCCAGTATCCGGATTTATGCGCCGGTGGCACAAACCGATAAATTGTTGGTGCTTGGCCCGCTGAGCTTGTTTGACCGGTTTCCTATTGAGTTGCTGTTGATTGCTGGTATTACCAGCTTGTTGGCGGTGGCGCTGGCCACTTATCTACAGGTGAGCCCCCTGCAGCGGCGACTCAAGAGGCTTGATAAGGCGGTGAGTCAGTTGGGCAGTGGGGACCTGGGAGCCTATGCCAATATCGAAGGCAGTGATGCCATTGGGCAGGTGGCAGCAACCTTTAATGGTATGACGGCACATATTCGTCGTTTGATTGAGTCACAGCGAGAGATGACTCGCGCAGTGAGCCATGAATTACGCACCCCGGTGGCGCGGTTGCGTTTTGGGCTGGAGATGCTTGCCGATATTGAGTCGGCGGAGCGTCGCCGTGAAAAGCTCAATGCTATGGATCAAGATATCGAACAGCTGGATCAGCTGATTGACGAAATCCTTACCTATGCTCGCTTGGAGCAAGGCACTCCTAATATTGAATTCAAACCGGTGGTGATTGGCGAATTGTGCGAACAGCTGCGCGATGAGTTGGAAACCATTCGTGATGAAACGGTCATCACCGTGAACAACGCTTGCCCGACCCTCAAAGTGGAAGCGGAGGAACGCTATCTGCATCGGGTGCTTCAGAACTTGGTGACCAATGCCTTGCGCTACGCTAAATCCCATATTGTTATGCGGGTTGAGGAGAGTGATGATCTGGTGTTCATTCATGTGGATGACGACGGCCCGGGGATTCCAGAGCACGAACGCGAGCGGGTGTTTAAACCCTTTGCCCGTTTGGATAAGAGCCGCCACCGGGCCAGCGGTGGGTACGGTTTGGGTTTGTCCATTGTGAAACGTATTGTGGATTGGCACGGAGGCGGGATTTGCGTGGATGAAAGCCCGCAAGGTGGTGCCCGCTTTACCGTGACCTTGCCCAAGGATCAGCAGGGCCAGCATGTGCTAGGGCGGGTGAACGAACTTCATTGAATAGGGAAAGCTTAAATGTTCCTCTATTTAGGCCTTTGCACAAAGCCGCTGGTAGCCGATAAGGTCTATTGGGTTGGCCGTTATTGTGCAATGTGTCATCCGGTCTTCATTTAAAATACGCTTTCCATGCTATCTCGTGGCATTTGTTTGATTTCTACCCCCATATGCATAACAAGGTTAGACGAGCCATGCCTTATATCCTTTCCATCGACCAGGGCACTACCAGTTCAAGGGCGATTGTGTTCGACGCCAATGGGCACGCTTGCGGGCAGGCTCAGAAAGAGTTTCGCCAGTATTTTCCCGAGGATGGCTGGGTGGAACACGACGCCATGGAAATCTGGAATGATACCTTGGCCATGTGTCAGCAAGCCTTGCGCAATGCCCGGGTAGAAGCGCAGCAATTGGTGGCCATTGGTATTACCAATCAGCGTGAAACTACGGTGTTGTGGGATCGCGAGACCGGTGACCCGTTGGCCCGGGCAATTGTTTGGCAGGATCGTCGTACGGCGTCTACCTGTGAAGCGTTGCGTGATCAGGGTCATGAAAATCAGGTGCGTAGCAAAACAGGTTTGTTGCTGGATCCATACTTCTCCGCTACCAAGTTGGCCTGGTTGCTGGATAACGTCCCCAATGCGCGTCAGCGTGCAGAAGCCGGAGAGTTGGCTTTTGGCACTATCGATAGCTGGCTGTTGTGGCAACTGACCCGTGGCAAGGTGCACGCTACTGACGCCACCAATGCGTCGCGTACCTTATTGTTCAATATTCATGAGCAATGCTGGGATGAAGAGCTGCTGACATTATTCAATGTGCCTGCATCGGTATTGCCCGACGTGCGCGACAGTGCCGCTGATTTCGGTACCACCTGCCCGGAATTGTTGGGCGCGGCGGTGCCGGTGACCGGTATTGCCGGTGATCAGCAGGCGGCGTTGGTGGGGCAGGCTTGTTTTGCTCCGGGGATGGTGAAAAGCACCTATGGCACCGGCTGCTTTATGGTCATGAATACGGGTGAGGCGGTGGAATCCCATAACCGCTTACTGACCACCGTGGGCTATCGCCTCAATGGCAAAACCACCTATGCACTGGAGGGCTCTATTTTTGTGGCTGGAGCGGCGATTCAGTGGCTACGAGATGGCTTGCATTTAATTCGGGATGCCAGAGAAACCGAAGCCCTGGCCCGCCGCGTCGGTTCTGCCGGAGGCGTGTATCTGGTGCCGGCCTTTACTGGCTTGGGCGCACCGTGGTGGGACCCCCATGCTCGGGGAGCCTTAATGGGGTTGACCCGTGATACTGGGATTGCCGAGGTGGTCACCGCGGGGCTGGAGGCCGTGTGTTATCAATCGCGGGATTTGCTGGATGCTATGGCGGCGGATTGTGGCACCCGGCCGACCACCCTGCGGGTGGATGGTGGAATGGTGGTGAATAACTGGCTGAGCCAGACCTTGTCGGATGTGCTGGGCGTCTGTGTGGACCGACCGGTAGTCACCGAAACCACGGCCTTGGGGGCTGCCTATCTGGCTGGCCTGGGGGTCGGGTTGTATGCATCACTGGAATCCATAGCAGAGCAATGGCGTTGTGAACGGGGCTTTTCCCCCGCGCTGGCTGAGCCGGAGCGGCAGAAGCGCTATCAAGGGTGGCGGGATGCGGTGGCTCGAGTTTGTCAGACCTCACGGGGTGCTAATTGATGGCTAACTTGCATAAACGTTAAGGATTTCGCTGGCAGTAAAGAGCGCTTTATAACGATGGACGGTTCGGTTTTGGGGATGATCAAACTGTGACGTAGTCGACATTCAGTATTATTATTAGCACATCAATAATAATATTATGCTACCAGTTGGTGCGATTGCTAATGGGGAGGGTTGCACCAACTCAGGAATCCGGCATGGATCAAACGTTAACGCTTCACCCTGTGGCTTTGCAGTCCCAACAGCTGCGCCGCGTGCGGTTTGCGATCCTAGCGGGTGGCGGTGCCCATACTCTACTTTGTTGGATCGCTTTACAGCTGGATTTTTTCCGGGGTGGAGAGTTCCTTTTCTATTCTCTTTTTGCCGGCATTTGGGCGGGTCATCTTCTCTTTATTCTATTCATGCTGATGGGGCTGAATCGCCGTTTGGCGGAGCCTTCCATGATTATGCCGTTAATGGTGTGGTCGACCACCGGGTTGCTAATAACGGCGTTATTCGTGGATCAGGTACGCCTGTGTGTCATGCTGCTTTTCTTCGCCATTGTTCAGCTTGGGGTGTTTCAGGCGTCGTTGCGGCAGTTCATGGCGCTGGCCAGTTATTGCGTGTTGGGCTACGCAATTGTGCTGGGGGTTATTTGTGTGTACTGGCCGGAAGCGATTGATGCCCGGGGCGAGTGGATTCAGTGGGGGTTGTTTAGTGTCATGGTGGTGGCGGCCATGTTGTTGGCGTCTGAAATTTCCACTATTCGGTTCCAATTGGGCAGGCGTAATCAGCAGTTAGCAGAAATTGTCGAGCGCATTCACGAGATGGCAGTGAAAGATGAATTGACCGGTTTCTATCGTCGCCGCCATGCCATGGAGCTATTAAATAATGCGTGCGGACAGTCTGCCCGCGGGGCGTACCAGTTGGCGGTGGTATACCTGGATTTGGATCACTTCAAGAGAACCAATGACCAGTATGGCCACCGTATGGGCGATGCGGTCTTGCAGCGTTTTGCGGATGTGGCCCGTCGCCACCTGACCAAGCAGGATTTGGCCGCCCGGCTGGGGGGGGAGGAATTCATGTTGGTGCTACCAGTGACTGACCAGGAGGAGGCACGTAACTTAGTGGAAGGTATTCTGATGAGCATGCGCAGCCAGCGTTTTAAGGATGCACCGGGGCTGATGGTGACGGTGTCCGGGGGGCTGGCCATGCGGGCGGATGGTGAAACTCCTGCACAATTGATTAAACGAGCCGATCTCGCCTTGTATCGGGCCAAGGAAACCGGACGCGATAAACTGATTATCGGGGAGACCGAATGAAGCATGATTTGCATCAGGCGGAAAAGCTGAGACTGAGCGAGAAACGCTTGATGCAAAGGCATAGTCGTTCTGCCATGGTAATCATCGCTATGCACACCCTATTGTGCGTGGTTTATTTTCAGCTTGGCTACATGGATATCTCGCTGACGGAGGCGTTGGTGCTGGCTTTGCTGGTCTGGGGCTCACTGTTGGCTTATCAGTTGCTGATGGCAACAGGCGTCACCTTTAGGCTGCGTGAGCCGAGCTTATCGTTACCGTTAATCCTGTATTTTATCGGCGTGTTCATGGTGTCGGGCTATTACGTGGATGAGTTTCGGCTCAGCGTGGTAACGCTATTTTTTTCCGCGTTATTGTTAGTGTCGTTTCGGCTCAGCGGTAAAGTCATGGTGGCAGTGGCGTTTATGGCCAGTGCGGCCTATGCGTTGATGCTGTGGCTGGCTCTGCTGGATCGTTGGGTACACTTGAGTCTGTCAGTGGAGCTGTTGCAATGGTTGGTATTTGCCATGATTTCGGTGAGCTTTGCCGTCACCGGTGGCAGTATCAATCGCCTTCGCGACGCTCTGGTCGATAAAAATCGTGACCTCGCCAATGCAGTGAAAAAGGTACGGGAAATGGCCATTCGTGATGACCTCACTGGCCTGTTTAACCGCCGCCACTTACTGGAAATTCTGGAGCGCCAGAGGGCTTTGTTCAGCAGTAAGAGCGTGCCGTTTGCGGTGTGTTACGTGGATCTTGACCACTTTAAGAAAATTAATGATCGTCATGGCCATGACTGGGGCGATCGAGTGCTGCGTCAGTTTTCCGAGTTGGCGTTGTCGGGAATGCGTGATGGCGATCACTTTGGCCGCTTGGGTGGCGAAGAGTTTCTGCTGGTGTTGCCGCAGAGTGACGCCCAAGGTGCTTTACTGGTGGCAGAACGCTTGCGCTTGCGTTGGCGCGAACAACGCTTCGATGCTCAAGGTGGGCCGGCGATAGTCAGCCTGTCTGTGGGCGTGGCGGCTTACCAGGAGGGAGAGCGCGTGGACGAGTTGCTTAACCGGGCGGATCAGGGCTTATATAGGGCAAAGGCCGGGGGGCGGGACCAGAGCCGAGTTGCATGAGTTGAAAGTCGAACAATGCGATCAGCGGGCTCCGCTAGACGATAAACTCCTGTGCCGCAGAGCAAGTCATTTACGATGGAAAGGGTCTCATTGTTGTAGCGCAGGCCAATATGCACTTTGCATGGTTAGCACTTCAACGTTCAATGCGTTTCGAACGCTACCAGATGCTTGGTTCCCAGCCGGACATGAAGATTGTCGCCTTCTACCACATTGGTGTGGCTGTCTGTTTGGCAGAGCAGGGTTTCGTTGGCGCCGACTCTTAGGTGGTAGAGGATGCTTGCACCGGTGAATTGGCGGCGGGTGACGGGTAGGGCCAGAGGAGCGGATTCGTCGGCGATCACATCTTCCGGTCGTAGCAGAACTTCCACCTCGGTGCCGGGTTGCAGGGGTGCGCGGCTGCGCCCGGTCACATCGCCAAGGCTTGTGTGAACGGTGTTACCGTCGTGCACCGTGCCGTGCAGGAAGGTGCCGTAACCGGCGAATTCTGCCACGAAACGATTCGCCGGGGCGTGGTAGATATTGTAGGGGGTATCCCATTGTTCTAGCCGGCCTTGCTGCATGACCCCCACCCGATCGGCCAACGCAAAGGCTTCTTCTTGGTCATGGGTTACCAGCAAGGTGGTGACTTTTTCCTGACGGAGAATATCGCCTAATTCTTGGGCCAGCGACCGGCGTAGATCCAAGTCCAGGCTAGCAAAGGGTTCGTCCAGCAACAGCAGGGCTGGCTGGGGGGCCAGTGCTCGGGCTAGGGCGACGCGCTGTTGTTGCCCGCCGGAAAGTTCGTGAGGGTAGCGTTGATCAAGGCCGCCAAGGCGCACTCGTTGCAGGCAGGCTTGCACGCGTTCCTGGCGTTGCGAGCGGCTTTGGTGCCGCAGGCCGAAGGCTACGTTGTCGGCCACGGTAAGGTGGGGGAAAAGGGCATGTTCCTGAAACACCATGCCCAGGCCACGCTGGTTGGGTGGTAGTTGTTGGTGGGGGCCGGAGACGGTTTTACCCAGAATGCTGATGGAGCCGGAGGTTACTGGTTCCAGCCCGGCAATGGCGCGCAGGGTGGTGGTTTTTCCGCAACCACTTGGGCCGAGCAGGCACGCGATTTCCCCGGCGGCCAGCGTCAGGCTCAGGTCATTGACGACGGTCTGCTGGTGGTAGCCGCAGGCCAGATGATTGAGGCTAAGCAGTGGTTCTTTCATGATTGCGCAGCTCTAGGCTGCACGCAACACGCAAACGTATGCGTGTGAGGCGTGCAGCGTTGCCATCAATGTTGGCCAGTGAGCAGAAATTCCAGCAAGGCTTTCTGCGCGTGCAGGCGGTTTTCGGCTTCGTCCCAGACCACGGCGCGGGGGTCGTCCATCATTTCGTGGCTGACTTCTTCGCCACGGTGGGCGGGCAGGCAGTGCATGAACAGCGCATCCGGATCGGCTTTGTCCATTAGTTCAGGGGTGACTTGATAACCCTCAAACGCGTTAAGGCGGGTTTGCTGTTCATCTTCCTGGCCCATGGAAGCCCATACATCGGTCACTACCAGATGAGCGCCTTGCACGGCGGTGGCCACGTCCGCTTCTAAGCTGACCCGCTCCGGATAGCGGCCCAGCAGGTCGTTATCTGGGGTGAAGCCGTCTGGGCAGCTGATGACCAATTCGAAATCAAACTGGTTGGCAGCGTTAATGTAACTGGCACACATGTTGTTGCCATCACCGACCCACACCACTTTCTTGCCTTGGATGCTGCCGCGATGCTCTACAAACGTCTGCATGTCGGCGAGTAGCTGGCAGGGGTGGAAGTCATCCGTGAGGGCGTTTATCACGGGTACCGCCGAGTGGTCGGCAAAGGTTTGCAGGGTGGCGTGGTCAAAGGTGCGGATCATTACCGCATCGACCATGCGTGACAGTACCCGTGCTGAATCTTCAATCGGTTCACCCCGGCCCAGCTGAGTGTCTCGGGGCGAGAGAAAGATGCTGGAGCCACCAAAATGGGTCATCGCTACTTCAAAGGATACCCGGGTGCGGGTGGATGATTTTTCGAAAATCATGCCCAGCGTTTTGCCTTTCAATGGCTCATGGTTCTGGCCGTTGCGCAGCATGGTTTTCAGCTCAATGGCGCGCTGAATCAGGTAGCCGAGTTCATCTGGAGTTAGATCGGTCAGGGTCAGGAAATGACGGGTCATGCGACCTCCTGCTCATCGGCAAAACGGTGGATCAGGGCAGACAGAGTGTCCACTAGATGCTGCATTTCAGTTTGGTTGATCACTAGCGGCGGCAGTAGCCGTACCACGGATCCGGCGGTGACATTGATTAGTAGGCCGGCGTCGCGGGCGCGGTTGACCAGCTCGGGACAAGGGCGATCGAGCTGGATACCTAGCATCAGGCCCCGCTGACGAATTTCGGTGACCATGGGCAGGTCTGAAAACGCCTGAGTAAAGGCATCTTTCAGCCAGGCGCCTTTGTCGGCCACACCATCAATGACATCATCGGTGAGCGCATTGACGACGGTCAGGGCAGTAGCGCAACCCAACGGGTTGCCGCCGTAGGTGCTGCCGTGATTACCGGGGCCGAACACACCTTCGGCTTTGCCGGCAACCAGGCAGGCGCCAATCGGAAAGCCGTTGCCTAGGCCTTTGGCCGTGGTCAGCACATCCGGAGTGACATTGGCACCCAGGCAGGCAAAGTAATCCCCGGTGCGGCCGTTGCCGGACTGTATTTCATCGAGCATCAGTAGCCAGTCGTTGCGATCGCACAGGGCGCGCAGGCCAGCCAAGTAGTCGTCCGCAGGAATGTGGATGCCACCTTCGCCCTGCACCGGTTCTACCAGTACAGCGACGATGTCGCGGTTCTCTGCTAATGCTTCTACTGCCGCCAAGTCATTGAACGGGACGCGAACAAAGCCGTCCAGCAAGGGTGCAAAACCTTCCTGCACCTTGGCGTTGGCAGTGGCCGACAAGGTGGCCATGGTGCGGCCGTGAAAGCTGCCTTCCATCACCACCACGGTGGGGCAGGTGATCTGTTTGCGAGAGCCGTACAGGCGGGCAATCTTGATGGCCGCTTCGTTGGCTTCTGCACCAGAATTGGAGAAAAACACGTTTGCCATGCCGCTCAACTCACACAGACGCTGCGCCAGCGATTCTTGGGCGGGAATGCGGTACAGGTTGGACGTGTGCACTAATTGCCTGGCCTGTTCAGCCAGGGTTCGGGTCACCGCCGGGTGGCAGTGGCCTAGGTTACACACACCAATTCCGGAGATGGCATCCATGTATTTGTGGTCGTTTTCGTCATATAACCACACGCCTTCGCCCCGCACGAAAGCCACTGGCTGGCGCGCGTAGGTGGGGATCAAATATTGCGACATAGCAGGCAATTGATAATTGGCAATGAATAATTGATAACGAGCCAGTGCGCTCTTATCCGCGTCTGGTTCCCGTCCCAAAACAAAAAACGGCAGCCGAGGGCTGCCGGAACCGCCGATAATAGCGCAGTTATTGGCCAATAGTTAATAGTTGATGCAAGACAATGAACAAGGGCAGACTGCTCTGCATTAGATTTTCGCTATCAACTATTCATTATTGACTGCCTATTGCCCTATGAATCCTGTCCAGCTGAGTATTTTTGCCAACCGCCTTGGCGGTATCTGTGAGGAAATGGGTGCGGTATTGCGCCTGAGTGCGCTGTCCCCGAACATCAAGGACCGACTCGACTTTTCCTGTGCTATTTTTGATGCCCAAGGTCGGCTGTGCGCCCAGGCGGCCCATATCCCGGTGCATCTTGGGTCCATGGCTTATGCCATGGCGGATCTGGTCACGGGCAGAGAGTGGCAGGCAGAAGATCTGATGGTGGTGAATGATCCCTATTTGGGTGGCACGCATTTGCCGGATGTAACGGTGGTTGCGCCGGTATTTCAGTCGCAGACCCTAATGGGCTTCACTGTGACCCGGGCCCACCATGCGAATATTGGTGCCCACAGCCCTGGATCCATGCCGGTATCTACCCATCTGGAGCAAGAAGGGATTGTTATTGCTCCCAGTTGGCTAAAACGCGCAGGGCAATGGCAGGTGCCTTTGTGCCGGCGCCTAGCCGGGCTGGAGGAGCACGGGACGTTGCCGGTAGAGACTCCGCGTTTTGCCGACTTTTCTGCCCAGGCTAGTGCCTGTGAGGCGGGTGCCCGGCGTTTGGCGGAGCTGGCCGATCAGCAATTTGATCTGGTGGCGGCCTTTGATGCCCTCAATGCGTATGGTGAAAAGCGTGCTCGCGCTCGCATCGCGACCCTGCCGGATGGTTGTTACCGGTTCCAGGATTACATGGACGACGATGGCCAAGGCCAGCAGGGCATCCTCATTACCGTCAGCCTCACGATTTGCGGAGATCAGGCCTCTCTGGATTTTAGTGGCACGGCAGATCAGGTGGCGGGAAATATCAATTGCCCGTTGTCCGTGGCAGCCGCAGCGGTCTATTACTGCTTTCGCTGCTTGATGGACGATGACGTGCCTGCCTGCGATGGTCTCTTTCGGCCTATAAAGCTGTCCGCTCCGCCAGGCTCGTTGCTCAATGCCCGCCGCCCGGCGGCGGTGGCTGCCGGCAATGTGGAAACCAGTTCACGGGTGGTGGATGTGGTGCTGGGTGCGCTGGCTCAGGCGGCGCCGGAGGCAATTCCCGCAGCCAGTCAGGGAACCATGAATAATGTGGCTATGGGCGCTGGCGGTGACAATGGCTGGGATTATTACGAAACCATGGCCGGTGGTACGGGCGCTCATGCTGGTGGCCCTGGGCTGTCGGCGGTGCACAGTCATATGACTAATACTCTTAATACGCCAGTCGAAAGCCTTGAGTCTCACTATCCGCTGAGGGTGCACCGTTATCAATTGCGCAGGGGCAGTGGGGGGAGTGGGCAGTTTATGGGGGGCGAGGGCTTGGTCCGTGAGTTGGAGTTCTTGGCTGATGCCCAGGTCACCCTGCTTACTGAGCGTCGCCTTTTCGCTCCCTGGGGGCTGGCCGGCGGGCAGAGTGGAGCGGTGGGGGAAAACCGCCATAACGGCCGGTTGTTGCCACCGAAAGCTAGCTTCACCGCTCGCCCCGGTGATCGGTTGTTAGTGGCTTCACCCGGCGGTGGCGGGTATCGCGGCAGGGAATGCAAATGAGAACTATAGCATATTGATATTGATTCTTTTTCGTTATATCTTCTGCGCGCTTACATTATTTACATTTGCGTCGGGAAGGGAAAAGTCATGTATTTGCAGCGCCGCTTGCTTTGCTGTGCCATCGCCTCCGCTATGGCCGCTCCAGCTTTTGCTGATCAAGCCAATGAGCTGAAACCGGTACAGATTATTGGGGATCGTCAGAGCACTTTTAGCATCAGTGGCTCTGCCCACGTGCTTTCTAACGAAGATTTGGAAGAAAAGGAAAACACCGATGTGCACCGCATGCTGCGCGACGTGCCTGGCGTGTATTTCCAGGAAGAAGATGGATACGGCCTGCGCCCAAATATCGGTATCCGTGGTTCCGGCCGAGATCGCTCCAGTAAAATCTCTTTGATGGAAGATGGTGTGCTGATTGCGCCGGCCCCCTATGCTGCTCCGGCCGCTTATTATTTCCCTAGTGCCGGTCGTTTCTACGGTGTTGAGGTGTTGAAAGGGCCGGATACCTTGCGTTATGGGCCCTTCACCGTGGGCGGGTCCATTAACTTCCTGTCCACCCCGATTCCTGCCCGTGCGTCTGGCATGGTGAATGTGGAGGGTGGTGAAGATGGATCGCAGCGTGCCCATGCCTATTATGGGGCCACCGAAGGTCAGTTTGGTTTCATGCTGGAAACCCATCAACAACGAGCTCAAGGCTTCAAGGATATCGACCGTTCCAACCGCGATAGTGGTTTTGATAAGCGTGATTATGTCGCCAAGCTGCGCTGGCAGGCCCCGGAAACCGCGGATATTCAACAGGCATTTGAGTTGAAGCTGGAGCATTCCAGTGAGGTTTCTGATGAAACCTACCTGGGCCTGACCGACCGGGATTTCGAGAATGATGCCAACCGTCGCTACGGTATGAGCGATATCGATCAGATGGATAATGATCGAGACGCGGTATCTTTGCGCCATACCTTAGTGTTTGACGAGAACACCCAGTTGAACTCCGTGGTGTATCGTAACGAGTTCAACCGTAACTGGTACAAATTGGCCAGTATTGGTGGCCAGAGCATTGGTGGCTTTGTGGCGGATGCTAACGCTAATGGTGGTACTAAGCAGGCCGTGTTGAGTGGTGCTGCTGATGCCACGGATTTGGTATTCAAGAACAATAATCGGGAGTACATCTCTGAAGGTGTGCAGACTGAATTGAATCACCGTTTCCAGACCGGTTCTGTGGACAATGATCTGATTGTCGGGGCTCGTTACCATCAGGATGAAGTGGATCGTTATCAGCCCACGGACACGTTTGATCAGGTCAATGGCAGCTTGGTGTACCAGTCGTCCACCTTGCCCACGGGGGGGGATAACCGTCTGGAAAATGCGGATGCTGTGTCTGCCTGGATTATAGATCACGCTTATGTTGGTGATTTTATTGTCACCGGCTCATTGCGCTACGAGAACGTGGAAAGCAAGAGCAAGCGTTGGGGCGATCCGGCACGTAACACGGTGAGCTCACGCACTGAAAATCGTAACGAAGAACTGATGGCGGGGCTGGGGGCTACTTGGCTGCTCAATGACAATTGGTCGTTGTTAGCGGGCGTTCACCAGGGCTTTGCGCCGGCAGGTGCGTCTTCCCAGAAAGGCACTGATGCGGAAAAAAGCGTTAACTACGAAACCGGTTTCCGCTACTGGCAGGAAAACTTCAGTGCGGATGTGATTGCGTTCTACAGCGATTATGAAAATACCATTCAGAACTGTTCTATTGCTAATCCATGCCCCAATGGCAATGACTTTGGCACCCAGAGCTTTGGTGAGTCGGAAGTACGGGGTCTGGAAGTGGGCTTGAGCAGTGTGATTTGGGAAGGTGATACCGGCCTGCGAGCGCCGGTACGGCTGGCTTATACCTACACCGACGGTGAAATCACCAAGGATGCGGATGACCTGTCGGTGCTGGAGGGCGATGTGTTGCCTTACCTGCCTGAGCATTTGGCTAGCCTGACGTTTGGTTTGGAGAAGCCGGCGGCTTGGTCTGCGCTGATGTCAGTCAGTCACACCGATGGCATGTGTATCGATAATAGCTGTGACCGCCCGGGAGAAGTCACCACGTTCAAACGCACCAGCGATTACGTGATTGCCGATATCGTGGCGACTTATCAGGTGAACAGTGATATGGAAGTGTATGTCAAAGTGGATAACGTGTTTGACGATCAAGAAATCGTTTCTCGTGACCCTGCCGGTGCTCGCCCCAACAAGCCGCGTACTGGCTACGTGGGCATGAAAGTGCATTTCTGAGGTTGCTCTTTGTGGTAAGAAGAAAAGGGGGCTTTAAGCCCCCTTTTCTGTTTCGTGCCTCTTGAAGCTGCGCCTCTGTGACCCCATCTGGGATGGGCAGGGCCATCAGTGGTAGAATAGTGGCCAACCACAGCCAATACACCCCACAACCGCCAGGTAGTCAGTATGGATGTTATCCAGGTCATCAAAGACCAGATCGAAAAGAACCCGGTGATCCTCTACATGAAAGGGTCCCCCCAGTTTCCCCAGTGTGGGTTTTCCGCACAGGTGGTGGAAGCGATGACCGCCGTTGGCAAGCCGTTTGCCTATGTGAATATTCTGGAAGCCCCAGAAATTCGTCAGAATCTGAAAGAATATGCTAACTGGCCGACTTACCCGCAGTTGTGGGTGGGCGGCGAATTGGTTGGCGGCTGCGACATCATTATGGATATGTACCGCTCCGGTCAGCTTAAAGAGATGGTTGACGGCGTTGCCGTGGAATCGGATGACGACGCTTGAATAGGGCGTTAGTATTACGTAAAACCCGGCCTTAGCGCCGGGTTTTTTTGTCTATAGCGTCTTTTTTTGTGGCATTCTTGTTGATCTGCTGCAGTTGATTAATACGTGCCCTAGCCCTGAATTGACGGCGTTTTGCGCAAACGATGCAGATTCCTGCTAAAGAACGCCTTTTGCCTGTTGAAAGCCGGGACACAATCCCCATGATTGTCCAATGCGGCACTAGCCCAATGCAGTATTGCCATGGGCGTTGTATGATCTGCTGCACTGATTTCAAGCGGCCAGAGAGATGGCACTGCTCTGGCTATATCGTATAAATGGAAACAATGGAGAGAAACAATGGGCGTTCTGGTAGGTAAACCTGCACCGGATTTTACTGTTCCTGCTGTATTGGGCGATGGCAGCATCGTTGATGAGTTCACCCTGTCTGAAGCCATTAAAGGCAAGTATGGCCTGGTGTTCTTCTACCCGCTGGACTTCACCTTCGTGTGCCCGTCCGAGCTAATTGCTCTGGATCATCGCATGGACGCGTTCAAAGAACGCAACGTGGAAGTGATTGGCGTTTCCATCGATAGTCATTTTACTCACAACGCATGGCGCAACACGCCGGTTAACGATGGCGGCATCGGCCCAGTGAAATACACCCTGGCCGCAGACATGAACCACGGTATTGCCCAGTCCTATGACGTTGAGTCCGAAGGCGGTATGGCTTTCCGTGGTGTGTTCCTGATCGATCAAAACGGTGTCGTGCGCAGCCAGATCGTTAACGATCTGCCACTGGGTCGTAACATGGACGAGCTGATTCGTCTGGTTGATGCCCTGCAGTTCCACGAAGAGCACGGTGAAGTGTGCCCGGCGGGCTGGCAGAAAGGCGATTCCGGTATGAAGGACACCCCGGACGGCGTGGCCGAGTACCTGTCTGGTAATGCCGACAAACTGTAATAATAAGCCGCACAAAGAAAAGGGGCGCTAGAAATAGCGCCCCTTTTTTATGCTGTTTTCTGGATGCTTGAAGCTGGATGACTGGCGTTAAAATCTAGATCAAAAACGCGGCGTATCGTCAGCTGTTCAACTCAATCCAGTTCTCTCGCCAGAGTTGGCGGGATGGTTTTTGCGGGTGGAGGCGGCCAGCCGCCCAAAGTCTTAAAGCGATTGACCATTGAGCAGAATAGTTCTGCAGTGCGAGTAGCGTCATACAGTGCGGAGTGGGCCTCGCGCTGGCTGAAGCGGATACCGGCAGCTTCACAGGCTTTCGCCAGCACCGTCTGCCCGTAGACTAGGCCGGCCAGAGTGGCGGTATCGAAGCTGGAGAACGGGTGGAACGGGTTACGCTTAATGTCGGTACGGTCGGTGGCGGCGTTCAGGAAGCCCTGATCGAAGAAACTGTTATGTCCCACCAATACCGCACGGCTGCAGGCGTGTTGCTTTATCGCCTTACGCACAGGGTCGAATACACCCTTGAGGGCGGTTTCTTCCGGTACCGCACCGCGCAACGGGTTGTTTGGGTCGATACCGGTAAAGTCCAGTGCAGCTTGTTCCAGATTGGCTCCGGGGAACGGGTCCACATGAAATTGGATACGAGTGGACGGGCGCAGGTTGCCCTGGGCGTCCATTTCAATCAAAACGGCGGCGATTTCCAGCAGCGCGTCGGTTTGGGAATTAAATCCCCCTGTTTCCACGTCGATTACAACGGGTAAAAAGCCGCGGAAACGTAGCGCCAGGCTAGGATGCTGATCGCTCATGATCACTCCATCAAACATAAAGACCCCGCAGGAACGCTAAGCGTAACGGCGAGGGGGGCTTATGCTACCGGAATAGCTACGCAGGCAACAGACGAAACCGCACGCGCGGCCGTCATGGAGGTGACGGGCAAGGGGGCAGGCGGGTACAATACGCCCCCTCTATATGCCTCACGATTCATCGGGCGCTGGCTCATGCGCTGCCGGCGACCCATTTGCGGAGTCTTTTCAATGTCCAAGATCAACAAGGTGGTACTGGCTTATTCCGGTGGCCTGGATACCTCGGTTATCGTCAAATGGCTGCAAGATACCTATGACTGTGAAGTGGTGACGTTCACCGCGGATATCGGTCAGGGTGAGGAAGTGGAGCCAGCCCGGGCCAAGGCAGAAGCCATGGGCGTGAAAGAGATCTACATTGAAGACCTGCGCGAAGAGTTCGTCCGTGATTATGTCTTCCCTATGTTCCGCGCCAATGCCATCTACGAAGGTGAATATCTGCTGGGTACGTCTATTGCGCGCCCATTGATCGCTAAGCGCCTGGTGGAAATCGCCGAAGAAACGGGCGCCGATGCTATTTCTCATGGCGCCACCGGCAAAGGTAACGACCAGGTGCGTTTCGAGCTGGGCGCCTACGCCTTAGCCCCCGGCATCCAGGTAATTGCTCCCTGGCGCGAGTGGGACTTGAACTCCCGCGAAAAGCTGATGGCGTATTGTGAAGAGCGCAATATTCCGGTGGATTTCTCCAACAAGAAGAAAAAATCCCCGTACTCCATGGATGCCAACCTGCTGCACATCTCCTATGAAGGCGGCAACCTTGAAGACCCGTGGTGGGAAGCGGAAGAAGACATGTGGCGTTGGAGCGTTAGCCCGGAAGCAGCGCCGGATCAGGCGACTTACATTACTCTGGGCTTCGAAAAAGGCGATATCGTTTCTATCGATGGTGAAACCCTGAGCCCGGCCGATGTGCTGACCAAGCTGAACAAGCTGGGTGGAGATAACGGCATTGGCCGCCTGGATATCGTGGAAAACCGCTATGTGGGCATGAAGTCCCGTGGCTGCTACGAAACACCCGGTGGCACTATTATGTTGCCGGCTCACCGTGCCATCGAGTCTCTGACACTGGATCGTGAATCTGCACACTTGAAAGATTCGGTAATGCCCAAGTACGCGGAGCTGCTGTACAACGGTTACTGGTGGAGCCCGGAACGTCTGGCTCTGCAGAAGCTGATTGATGCCACCCAGGAACACGTGAACGGTGAAGTACGCCTGAAGCTCTATAAAGGCAGCGTGACTGTGGTGGGTCGTCGTTCCGACAATGACAGCTTGTTCGACGCCTCCATTGCTACTTTTGAAGACGATGCCGGTGCTTATGATCAGAAGGACGCGGAAGGCTTTATTAAGCTAAATGCTCTGCGCTTACGTATTGCGGCTAAAACCGGCCGTAAGCTTAGCTAAGAAACGCGGCACGTTGCATGTGCACGGAAACCGCCGCGAACCCTGGGTTCGCGGCGGTTTTTTTTGGCTGTTTTTCAGCCCCATAGGTCACATGGACATCTGCAAATCGCATTTCGATCGTAGGATCTTTGCCTCGGTAGACGGTAACTATTTGCATTTGCCCTACACGGCATCGCTGTGAGCGCAGCTGACAGCACGTTTCTGCCTGCTCGTTTGGTCTGGGTGAAAGTGAATACTCACCTGCAACGTATACATGACGACCGTAGGCCGAAAAGCAGATGTAGATTACCAGGATTCTGTGTTGCTGCTTTGGATCATGTTGCCGAATGCTAGGCTCAGATAGTTCTCTGGCCTTGGCGGGCGTGGGACCTTACGCGTTAGCTTTACGGTTTTTTTCTTGTTAATTCACCAAACTGACACCACACTCCGCCCTGATAGGGCAGGGCCTGTACAAGCCTTGTAGCGTTCTAATATCGTTGGGAGCCATTCTTGCATGCGAATCCTGCATACCATGTTGCGTGTGGGCGACCTTGAGGCGTCCGTTGCTTTCTATACTCAGGTGCTGGGAATGACCGAATTGCGTCGTAAAGAGTATCCGGAAGGCCGCTTTACCAATGTTTTTGTGGGCTTCCAGCCAGAATCTGAGGGTGCGGTGCTGGAGTTGACCTACAACTGGGATCAGAGCGCCTATGATCTGGGCGACGGTTATGGTCATGTGGCTCTTGCCGTGGACGACGTGTACGCTGCTTGTGAGCGTATTCGGGAAAAAGGTGGCCGTATTACCCGTGAGCCGGGGCCCATGAAACACGGCACTACGGTACTGGCCTTTGCCCAAGACCCGGATGGCTACAAAGTCGAATTGCTGGGACGCGATTGATGGTATCGAATGATTCGCAGGCACTTAGCAAGGTGACGGTAGGGTGGCGCGAGTGGGCTACTTTGCCGGAGCTGGGTATTGATGCCATCAAGATGAAGGTGGATACCGGTGCTCGTACCTCGGCGTTGCATGCCTATGAGGTAGAAACCTTTGAGCGCGGCGGTAACGAATGGGTACGTTTTTGTATTCATCCGATTCAAGATCAGAACACCATTCGTGAATGTGAAGCCCCTGTGCTGGATCGCCGAGTGGTCACTGACTCCGGTGGGCACAAGGAAGAGCGGCCCGTGATTCGCACAGAGATCGCGTTAGGTGGGCGCCAATGGCCCATAGAAATCACCCTCACTGACCGTGAAAATATGAAATTCCGCATGCTGCTGGGACGAACCGCCATGGATTTGATAACTGTGGACCCGACAGCCTCATTCCTACTGGGCGGCACAAAAGAGCAACCATGAAAATTGCGATTCTTTCCCGAAACAAGCGTTTGTACTCTACGCGTCGCCTGGTCGAAGCCGGCGAAGCAGCGGGCCATGAAATGCACGTAATTGACACTCTGCGTTGCTATATGAGCATGGTGGCCCACAAGCCGGAGATTCACTACAAAGGTGAAGTGCTGGAAGGCTTTGATGCGGTGATCCCCCGTATTGGCGCCTCGATTACCCAGTACGGCACGGCGGTGGTGCGCCAGTTTGAAATGATGGGCGTGTTTCCGGTGAATGAATCGGTGGCGATCTCCCGTTCCCGGGACAAACTTCGCTCCTTGCAGCTATTGTCCCGTAAAGGGGTTGGCCTGCCGATTACCGGTTTTGCTCATTCTCCGGATGACATTCCTGATCTGATCAACATGGTTCGCGGTGCGCCGCTGGTGATCAAAATGTTGGAAGGCACCCAGGGAATCGGTGTGGTGCTGGCGGAAACACGCAAGGCGGCAGAGTCGGTGATCGAAGCCTTTATGGGTTTGAACGTCTCGGTGATGGTGCAGGAGTACATCAAGGAGGCCGGCGGTGCGGATATCCGCTGTTTTGTGGTGGGCGGCAAGGTGATTGCGGCCATGAAGCGCCAGGCCGCCCCGGGTGAATTTCGCTCCAACCTGCACCGCGGTGGCAGTGCTAGCCTGATCCGTATTACCCCGGAAGAGCGCGCCACTGCGGTGCGTGCTGCGCGCATCATGGGCCTCAACGTGGCCGGTGTGGATATCCTGCGTTCACACCATGGCCCTGTGGTTATGGAAGTGAATTCCTCGCCGGGCCTCGAAGGCATCGAAACAGCCACCAATAAGGATGTGGCCGGTTTGCTGATCAAATTTATCGAAAAGGATGCGCGGCCTTATAGAACCCAGACAAAAGGATCCAAAGGCTGACGGAGGTCACCGTAGGAGCCCCTTGAGGGACGAAATGGGTAGGCGCCATTGGCCTCTTAAGGGCTCCTGCAGGGAGATCTTTAGCACAACGGTTTTTCTCTAAGGTATTGAATAAAAAATGAAAAATAGTAGAGAGCCTAAAAATACCCCCTTCGAGATCAACGGCATTACGGTTCAGCCCGGCACTCGGGCGAAAGTGGAATTGCCGTTAGCGCAGCTTTATACCCAAACACCGTTAAACGTACCGATCCATGTGATTCATGGGCGTAAGCCGGGACCGGTATTTATGGTCAGCGCGGCTATCCATGGAGACGAACTGAACGGCGTGGAAATCATTCGCCGCCTGTTGCGCCACTCCGCATTAAAGAACCTTAGCGGTACCGTGCTGGCGGTGCCGGTGGTGAATGTGTTCGGCTTTATCCATAAATCCCGTTACCTGCCGGATCGCCGGGACTTGAATCGCTGTTTTCCCGGTTCTGAAACCGGCAGCTTGGGCGCGCGAATGGCGTGGCAGTTCAAGACTCAAGTGCTGGACCGGGTTAGCTATGCGGTGGACTTGCATACCGGCGCTATTCATCGCGATAACCTGCCACAAATTCGGGCTAATCTGTCCAACGAAGATACCGGTGCCATGGCTAACGCCTTTGGCGTGCCGGTGGTGATTAACTCGGTACTGGGCGAAGGCACCTTGCGCGAAGTGGCAGAAGCTCAAGGCATTCCGGTGATTACCTATGAAGCTGGCGAAGCGTTGCGCTTTGATGAATCCTGTATTCGTGCCGGCGTCAAAGGCGTGCTCAATGTCATGCATCACCTAGGAATGACCGGTAGCCGCCGTACCAAAGCCCCGCGTGAGCCTTATATTGCTCGTTCTTCAAGCTGGGTCCGTGCGGAACGCGACGGTGTGTTCTTGTCACTGGTGGCGCTGGGTGCGTGGATTAAAAGCGGCGATTTGATCGGTCGCATTTCCAGCCCGTTTGGTGGCGACGACGTGGATATTATTTCTCCCGCATCGGGCATTCTGGTGGGTCGCAATAACTTGCCGCTGGTGAATGAAGGCGAAGCCTTGTATCACATTGCTCGTTTCGAGGAAGTCAGTGAAGTGGCGGAGTCACTGGAAGTCTTTACCTCGGATATCGAAGACGGGCCGACGCAATCCGGGCAGCTGCCGATTGTATAGAGCATAGAGCATGGCGCGTTGAATTGAGTCAGGAAAGAATGGGGCTCGCTGTTCGTGGTAACGGCTTAACGCTTTACAAGGCTCCTTATGCCGGTTTGCGTTTGTCTTATGCCTCATTGTTGGGCCGACCTGACACTCGTCTTTTGTTATACTGCGCCGCTATATGGATGCCTCGTTGATTGAGTATTTGGAGTAACTAGATGGTCGCTTTGGTCAAGCCGCATGGTGCGGATGAATTAACCCCCCTTTACGTCGCCGATGAAGACGCCCGCGTTGCCTTGCAGCGTGAAGCGGAGACTCTGCCTTCGGTGGTGATCAGTTCCTCGGCCGCCGCCAATGCGGTGATGATGGCGGCTGGTTATTTTACCCCGCTCACGGGTTATATGAATAAGGCCGATATGTTGTCGGTGGCTGATAACCTGACGACCGCCGATGGCCTGTTCTGGCCTGTGCCGATCCTCAATATGTTGAAGGATGTTAGCGCTATTGCCGGGGCCAAACGTATTGCTTTGCGCGATCCCAATGTGGAGGGTGAGCCGGTAATTGCGGTGATGGACGTGGCGGCCATTGAGGAAGCAACTGACGCTGAGTTGGAAGCCGTTGCGGAGAAGGTTTTTTCCACCACAGACAAGCAACATCCGGGCGTGGCCAACTTCCTTGCTGCGGGTAACTTTATTGTTTCCGGCGACATCCAGGTGTTGAATTACTCCTACTTTGCTGACGACTTCCCTGACACCTTCCGCACCGCGGTGTCCATCCGTAATGAATTTGTTGAACGCGGCTGGAATAATGTGGTTGCTTTCCAGACCCGTAATCCGATGCACCGTGCCCACGAAGAACTGTGCCGCATGGCCCAAGAAGCGCTGAACGCCGATGGCATCCTGATTCACATGCTGCTGGGCAAGCTGAAAGCCGGCGATATTCCGGCTGACGTGCGCGATGCCTCCATTCGCAAGATGGTAGACGTCTATTTTCCGCCCAATACCGTGATGATTACCGGCTACGGCTTTGACATGCTATACGCTGGCCCCCGTGAAGCGGTACTACACGCGGTATTCCGCCAGAACTGTGGTTGCAGTCATTTGATCGTTGGTCGTGATCATGCCGGAGTGGGTGATTATTACGGTGCCTTCGACGCACAAACCATCTTCCAGGAGAAAGTGCCAGCGGGTGCACTGGAAATTAAAATCTTCGAAGCCGACCACACCGCCTATTCGAAAAAACTCGATCGCGTGGTGATGATGCGCGATGTGCCTGATCACACCAAAGACGATTTTGTACTCCTGTCAGGTACCAAGGTGCGTGAGATGTTGGGCCAAGGCATTGCGCCGCCGCCGGAATTTTCGCGCCCGGAAGTGGCACAGATTCTGATGGATTATTATCAGGCGCTGGATGCCGGAAAGTAATCGGCCCCAAGAGCCGTTGCGCTTGATCGACATTGAGTAAAAGGAAAAAGCCTCTGGAAAGAGGCTTTTTTTTGTTTATGGATGGTCGACGTTGGACAGGAAAAAATAAGCAACTATAAGCAACTAAGGAGAGCGGCTGGCCATCGTCGCGTTTTTAGCCGTGTTATTGTGGCTGGTTCGGTCCCGTGCATTGGAAGGTGGCATTGACGGTCCAGCCGATGCAATTTCCATCCTGGGTTTCATTGTTGCAGGTCCGCTTCGGTTTGCCGCTGGGAATCGCACCGTTATAACCCCAGCCTTGGCATTGGGTGCTGGCTTTCTGCAGGCCCTGTTGCCAATCTATCTGTGGGTTTTGCATCAGGCTGTAGTCGGTGGCCAGGGTCACGGAGCCTTCGGCTTGGTTGCCATCGGCGACGCGAATCGGCGAGGCGGGGGTTACGCAGGCGGTCAGCGAAGCAAAGGCAAGAACGGCAATCAATCGAGTGAGCATAAAGCGCTCCAGTCAGTTTGTGAGCATTAACCGGCAAGTTTACGGGCTGGCTTGACGGACTCAAGCGGCAATCTGTAAAGAAAGCAAAATGGTGATAACGGTAGTGTCTGTATTCCCGCAAAAGAGGCAACAGACCAGTGGAGCCGTTTGACAGAGCAATGGCGCTGATTGGCAGGTATTATGCTGATTTTACGGGGTGGTTTTTAAGATCCCGTCCGTCGATTTTTCGGGCAGTAGGTCTGCCCAGAACCCAGGGAAAAGCTGATGACAGTGATTCTGGCCTGCCTGCTAATTTATGCCGGCTGTATTCTTTTTATCCGGATGCGTAATCGCGAGCCGTTTGGCTTGAAGCGCCAGTTGTCGGATTTTTCCACCTTTATGGTGCCGTTCAATATCCCCGCCTATTTGCTGTCCAAAGTGCCAACCACACCGCGTATCGATTTGTCGTATCTGCCGGAGCTGCAACTGATTGAAGATAACTGGGAAACCATCCGTGATGAGGCGGTGGCGCTGTACCAAGGTGGTTTAATTACGGCAAAGGATGACCTGCCCGCTAGCAGCTTCTATAAGGATAACCGTTGGACCAGCTTCTACTTGAAGGTGTACGACAATAAGCTTCCCTCCGCCTACAATTTAGCGCCTAAAACCATGGCGCTGCTGGAGCAAATCCCGACGCTGAATATCGCCTTGTTCGCGGTGTTGATGCCGGGCAAGAAGCTCAATCGGCACCATGATCCTTTTGCCTACACCTTGCGATACTCCATTGGGTTGAGTACACCCAACGATGAAGGCTGCGGATTGACGGTGGATGAAGAGGATTATATCTGGCGTGATGGCGACAGTATTATCTTTGATGAAACCTATATTCATTCCGCTTGGAACCGTACCGAGACGCCTCGTATTATTTTGATGACAGACGTGGACCGGCCCATGAAAATTAAATGGGTGCAGAAGAGCTATTGGTTTTTTGGCTGGTTCTTTAATCGTTTGTTCATGATCGATAACGTGGATAGCAGCCATACGGGTATTGGCAACAAATTGGGCAAGGGGGTGTTGGCTTACAAAGCGTTCCTTAAGTCCGTAAAAAGAAAGAACAAGCCGTTCTATGTGACAGCCAAATGGATAGTGGTGCTGGCGGTGCTGGGCAGTATCGGTTACCGGTTGGTGTAAGGAGGGGGCGCTGCCTGCACCCGGTGAGGGTCTGATTTAGCTGCAGCATACCCTCCGACTGCAAGCCTCTTTCTCCTTCTCGGCTTGCCAACAAACGTGTGTCTTTATTTATGATGTGAACCCCGCAGCATCTGGGGCCGGAGGGTATTTGAGTACCGCGCATGGCTTGTGATGCCAGCAAACAGAAGCATTGCGCAGGCTGCTGGGGCCGGCATCACTGGTGTGGCACGGCGTTGGAGCAGGCAAACGGGTGTGGATCGGCAGCTCGAGAGTCGGCTACACATGACGCCCGTTAGCCCCATATACGTATAGCCTTTGTTATTCCGGCCTGATCGGCGTTTCCCCTGCGCCCATGGCACCGTTATTATGGCCAACTTGATCGGCCGCCCATTAGGTGGCCTGGGCACACAGACCTGTAAAGCAAGGATCTAACAATGAAAAACGTGGTGGCGATTCCAGCAAACCCGGCGCTGGTGAACAGCACAGAAGATTTTATTCATGCGGTTGAAAACGACCGTAAAGATAGCGCAGAAAAGTTTATTGAGATGGTGGACCACCTGACCGATCGTGTTATTAGCCTGCTTCTTTTGGAACCGGCCAACAGGACCGAGCTTTCTGGCGGCCAGAAAAAAGTGATCGATTTTGCCGTTTCAACGGGGAGTAAGGCGTCCAGCATGCTGACTCGCCAGATTTTCAAAAAAATCACGAGCAAAGAGTTTTCGCGGGTATTGGCCAATGTAAAGGAGATGTACTGGCCGGCCGGTGACGATAACGATAACCAGGCGTATATGGCGTTTGCGGTGGATGACGATTTTGCCGAGCGCTTCCATAAGGCCACTGAATTGTGTGCAGCGGGTAAAGGAACCGAAGAGGTGTCGCTGGTAATCCGTGCAATGAATGATGTGTCGGACAAAGTGATTGATGAGGTTTTTGTCGCCAATACCAAGGAAGTGAAGGTGGGGTTTGTGTCCCAGAAAGCCTTGAATGTAGGGGTGGACGGTAGCCGCAAAGCGATGCATGCGGTGAACAACAAGGTTTTGAAAGACCTGAGTGATGCCGATCTAAAGGCCTATATGGAGCAGTATCAGAGCCTGTTGCGCCAGCGTTAAGGTTTTGGCGTGAGTACAAAAAACGGGGCCTGTAGGCCCCGTTTTTTGTTCGCCATCAGTTGCCGGGCGTTATGCGTCTCGCCACGGCATTTAGGCTTTGTTGCCATTGGCGGGGCGGTTGCCTGGGGGACGACGGCGGCGTTGTCCATTTCCGGCAGGTTTGGCGCCATGGCTACTATTGCCGCCATTACCACTCTGGTTTCCCTTGCTGCCCTGTTGGGCGCGCTGGCCGTTACCCGAGGGCTGGCCGTTGCGGTTCCTGCCTGCGGAGGCAGGTTTAGGCTTCTTGGGGCGCTTGCTCTTGGGGGGAAGGGGCGCGCGGCCGGTAGGTAAGGGTTCGCTAGGCTCAAAGCCCGCTACAATTTTGCGTTCCAGCTGCTGTTGGGTCAGGCGTTCAATGTCTTTGAGCTGCTGGAATTCGTCGGCACTGACCAGAGAGATGGCTTGGCCAGTGGCGCCGGCCCGGCCAGTACGGCCGATGCGGTGCACGTAATCTTCGGGAACATTGGGCAGGTCCACATTGACGACCTGAGGCAGCTGCTCGATATCCAAGCCACGGGCGGCGATATCCGTGGCGACCAGGGCGCGGACTTTACCACTCTTGAAATCAGCCAGTGCCCGGGTGCGAGCATTCTGGCTTTTGTTGCCGTGGATGGCCGCCGCTTCGATACCGTTGGCTTCCAATTGCTTGGCCAGTTTATTGGCCCCATGTTTGGTGCGGCTGAATACCAACACTTGGAACCAACCGTTTTCTTGAATCAAATGGGTAAGCAAAGCGGGTTTGCGCTTTTTGTCCACCGGGGCAATCCACTGTGTCACCAGTTCGGTAGTGGTATTGCGTGGGCTAATATCCACTTCCACCGGGTCGTTGACCAGGCCTTTGGCCAGCGCGCGAATTTCCGACGAGAAGGTGGCAGAGAACATCAGGTTCTGCCGCTTGGGCGGCAGTTTCGCAAGAATTTTGCGGATGTCGTGGATAAAGCCCATATCCAACATACGGTCGGCTTCATCCAGAATAAGCACTTCCAAGTGATCAAACTTCACCGCGTTCTGCTGGTATAGGTCCAGCAGGCGCCCCGGAGTTGCCACCAGCACATCGCAACCGCCACGCAAGCGTTGCATTTGTGGATTGATCTTCACTCCACCGAATACCACGGTGGACGTTAGGGGCAGGTTCTTGCCGTAGGTGGCCACACTCTCTGCTACTTGGGCGGCCAATTCGCGGGTCGGCGTGAGCACCAGAGCCCGGACTTGGTTATTGCGGGCGGGTGAGCCCGTGCGCAGGCGCTCCAGAAGCGGCAACGTAAAGCCGGCGGTTTTGCCGGTACCGGTCTGGGCTGCGGCCATCACATCACGGCCAGAGAGTACGGCGGGAATGGCCTGAGCCTGAATAGGAGAAGGGGTGTCGTAGCCACGTTCAGCGACGGCCGCTTGCAGGGCATCACACAGCCCGAGATCTGAAAAATGCATGAAGTTGGGAGGATCAGCTGGAAAAGGGCGGCAAGCCTAACTGATCCGGGCGGTGAACACGAGTAATGCTTGGTAAAGCCGATGACCGGTTTAGGCCGTTAAGAGGTTGGCATGTTCCCCTGTATAGATTCTTCCTGTTCCTTTTTTTCCTCCTCCCGCTGTTTGTTTTTTGTACTTGCGTTAGCCTAATCCAGTAGTGGATTTTGTTGTATCGGTATAATTTTTTGCTTACATCGGCGTCATCATTACCGTGCCGAAGTTGAGTATGGCCTGCTGGTGGTCTACAGCCGCTACGAGATTGGCTTAGTACATCGTTGATCAAACTTCCTGACACTGTAGTTTCCGCGTTCGTTTAAGAGAGGCACGGAAAAAGAGTGAAATAACCAGTTTAGGGCAGATGGTTAGCTGCCAGGATTCAGAGATCACTGAGGAAAAGACGGTGTTTCTGCGCAGGGAGGTTTAGCACTGCGCCAAAATGGCTTGACGTACACAATGAAGAACGCCTGTGGGCCAGTCATCGGCTAGTTGTTCTTTGATCTGGCGGTAGCTGAACGTGTCTTCGGCCAAGTTAGCTTGGCTAAGCAAGGCATCTTGAATAATACCGATTTCTACGTGGCTAAGGCCCAACGCTTGTTCCAGTGACAACTTACCGCTCACGATTAGTTTGCTCAATGCTCGGTAGATGGTCTGTTCGTTCACGTTCTGTTGTCGGGCGATAGCGGGTGGATCCATGTTGGCCAGGGCCAGAGTAAGAATGTCGTTGCTGTCGGGGCCGGCAGCGTCTGCCTCGTCGTTGTCATTACCCTCTGCGTGGCCATTCAGGACAGCTAAAAAGTCGTCACTGTAACGGTCCAGTTTGCGATCGCCCACCCCGCTTACGGCGGAAAATTCCCGATGGTTACGTGGCCGAATGGCGAGCATGTCCATCAGGGTGGCGTCGTGGAACACTACGTAGGGTGGCACGCCTTCTTCTTCTGCCAACCGTTTGCGACAGGCGCGCAGCGCTTCCCAGAGTGTGCGGTCGGCCTCTGCCACGTTGGATTGGCTTTTGCGCAGGCCCGCTTTCTTCGCTTTGGCGATTTCCTTGCGCAGGAGCAGGGGCTGCTCGCCGCGCAAATAAGGGCGGCAAGCATCGGTGAGCTGGAGAGCCCCGTAACCATTCATGTCCACGGTGAGAAGCCCACGGGCTACCAGTTGACGGTAAATGCTGCGCCACTGGGTAGCGCTGAATTCGTTACCGATGTTCCAGGTGGACACATGGTCGTGGCCGGCGCTGGCGACTTTGTCCGAGCGGTTGCCGGTAAGGACGTCGATTAAATGGTTGACGCCAAAGCGTTGTCCGGTGCGATACACACAGCTTAGGGCTTTTTGAGCTGCCTCGGTGGCGTCGAAGGTTTCCGGTGGGTGCAGGCAGGTGTCGCAGTTGCCGCAGGGTTTTTCCAGGGTTTCGCCAAAATAATGTAGCAGGGCCTGACGGCGGCAGTGGGTGATTTCACATAGCCCTAGCATGCTTTCCAAACGCTGGTTTTCATTGCGCTTGTGTTGCTCGTTGCCGCTGCCCTGGGCGAGCATCTGTTTTAATTTGATGGCATCTTCCAGTCCATAGGCCATCCAGGCGGTGGCCGGATTACCGTCGCGGCCGGCACGGCCAGTTTCTTGATAGTAGGACTCGATGCTTTTAGGTAAATCCAGGTGTGCCACAAAGCGTACATCGGGCTTGTCGATACCCATGCCAAAAGCAATCGTTGCCACCATGACGATGCCGTCTTCGCGTAAAAACCGCTGCTGATGTTTTTCCCGCATGGGACCAGACAGCCCGGCGTGGTAGGGCAGGGCATTGATGCCTTGCTGGCATAACCATTCAGCCACCCGGTCCACCTTGTTACGTGACAGGCAGTAGACGATGCCGGCTTCGCCGGCGTGTTCTGCGCGCAGCAGGCGCAGTAGTTGGTTGCGGGCGCCGTCCTTGCGTTCGATGCGGTACTGGATATTGGGGCGATCAAAGCTGGAGACAAAATGCCGTGCCTGAGTTAGGTCGAGTCGCTCGGCGATTTCCGTGCGGGTGCGCTGGTCCGCGGTGGCGGTTAGCGCAATGCGCGGCACATCCGGAAATTCCCGGTGCAGCAAGGATAGCTGCAGATAGTCGTTGCGGAAGTCATGGCCCCATTGGGAAACGCAGTGGGCTTCATCAATGGCGAACAGGGCAATCTCAGCCTGTTTCAGCAGCGCCAGGGTGCGCGGTTGTATGAGCCGTTCGGGGGCGATGTAGAGCATGTCCAGCTCACCCTGCAGCAGGGCGCTTTCCAGCGCCCGGGCCTGATCGTGCGCCAGGGTGGAGTTAAGAAAGGCCGCTCTCACCCCTAACGCTTTAAGGGCGTCCACTTGGTCTTGCATCAGTGCAATCAATGGGCTGATCACTACACCGGTACCTGTGCGCACCAGTGCGGGAATCTGGTAGCAAAGAGATTTACCGCCCCCGGTGGGCATGAGCACTAAGGCGTCGTCACCTTGTATCAGGGTATCGATAACGGTTTGTTGTTCACCACGGAATTGATGATAGCCGAAGACATGTTCGAGCACGGAGTGGGCATTGGATTGCATGGTCGGGAGTATACCTGCAGGGCGGAAACGATGACATCCGTCTGACACTACGGTGTGGTAGCGTTTTGGGTACAACTGATAATAGGTGTGAGTGCAGTTAATGACCGATATTTTTCGGCAGTTTTTGTTGTTGGGTTTGATCAGCTTTGGCGGGCCGGCGGCGCACGTGGGCTATTTCCATCAGCGTTTCGTGGTGCAACTGCAATGGCTGAATGACGAGGATTTTGCGCGCTTGTTGGCGCTTACCCAGTTTCTACCGGGGCCGGCATCCAGCCAGTTGGGCTTTGCTATCGGTCGGTTACGGGGTGGGGTGGCTGGCGCTTTTGTGGCGTTTATAGGCTTTACGCTTCCGTCTTTTCTCTTGATGGGGTTGCTGGCCCTTTATGCCAACGCATTGCCGCTCTGGCTGCAGGGGGGAGTGATCAGCGGGCTTAAGTGGCTGGCGGTGGTCGTGGTTGCTGATGCGGTATGGAATATGGGGCGGCGCTTCTGTACCCATAAATTGACCCGGTGTTTGGCAATGGTGGTGGCGTTACTGTTAATCGGTTGGCCTACCCTCTACGGGCAAGTGATCGCGTTGCTGTTAGCGGCGATTGTGGGGGGGCGTTGGTTGCGCCCAGTGCTAGCCGGCCCAGCTGTGGGCAAGCCCGTGCTACGGCGGCGTCCTTTGGTGCTGTTTGGGCTATTAGTGGTGGCGGCGCTGTTAACTGACGGACCGTTGCTGGCGCTGTGGAATGATTTCTTCACCGCCGGCGCCTTGGTTTTCGGCGGCGGCCATGTGGTTCTCCCCTTGCTGCAGGAATTGGTGGGCTCACGGCTGAGCCCGGATGCCTTCCTCACCGGCTACGCCGCCGCGCAAGCGGTGCCCGGGCCGATGTTCTCATTGGCCTCCTACTTAGGGGCTGTGTTATTGCCGGCTAGCCCGTGGTGGGGCGCATTGATTGCCACCCTGGCCATTTTTTTGCCCGGTTTCTTACTGGTGTTGGGGTTGATGGACGCTTGGCAGTGGTTGTCTTCTCGTCCTGCACTAGCCGGGGCGGTGGCGGGCATCAATGCGGCAGTGGTTGGGTTGCTGTTGGCGGCGCTTTATCAGCCTGTGTTTGTTTCCGCGGTGCATGATGTTTGGGATCTGTTGGCGGTGTTGACTGGTTTATTGTTGCTGTACAGCGGCAAGGTGCCGCTATGGGGGATGGTGCTGTGCATGACGATGCTGGGCGTGCTGGCACAGACCATGCTGAACTAAGCTTTTTTCTGGCGCCACATTGGTGCCCTTGGGACTTGTCCTCGGGGCTACCAAGTAAGGAGAGGTTCGCCTCTCACGAAAAGCCCCCCCCGCCTAGAGAAACTATAATTTCAATTTTCCGACAATCTCGAACCACATGGCGCGAAAAGCTTGGGCGCTTGGGGTGTAGGGGGCAAACTCGCCTACTGGGGCTCTGTGGTCGCCCATCTGCTCCACGTGAGTGGAATAGGGAATCCAGGTTTTTAGCCCGCCTTTCATTGCCTTGGGGCGCTTCACCAGCATTTCCACGTGTAGATCCCGGTGGCGATCCACCATGTTGAAAAACGGCACTACGGTTAGGTTCTTGTAGTTTTTGCTGTCCAGCCAGTCGAGAACCTGCTGGAAAGCACGCACTGACAGGTGAGTGGGAATCACTGGGACAAACAGATAATCAACCGCAGCGAAGATGCTTTCGGCCATCGGGCTTAAGGTGGGAGGGCAATCCAGAATAACCAGCTCGTAGCTTTCCCCCAGCGGAGCAATCAATTGTTTCAGGCGGTTTTTGGCGCCGCCATTTTCGATTAGCTTGATGTCCGCATTACGCATGGAAAGATCGGCAGGGATAGCATCCAGGTTGCTCCAGCGGGTTTCCCGTTTTAGTCGGCCGATCGGTTGTTTGCCTTTGATCAAGTTGCCTGCTTTGTAGCCATCGCCATCATCTACGCCCAAGTAGAAGCTGGCGGCACCTTGTGGGTCTAGGTCCCAAAGCAGAGTGCGGTGTTTCCAGCGAGCAGCATGCCAGGCAATGTTCACTGCTGTTGAGGTCTTACCTACACCCCCTTTCAGGTTGTAAAAGGCAATGGTTTGCATGGCGTTCCTTTCCTGTAAACTTTGGAAGTGTATTGCGGGCAAGTTGTTGAAAAGCCCCATAGGGCAAGGGGAAGGGCTTTTCAAAGCCTGCGTGGGCTTCCTTTGCCGCCGGTGCAATCAGCCATTATAGCGGCCTTGGCCGCGTTATAGACTGGGCTCAGGCTAGCATGAACCAGTTAAATGTCCATGTCGGGTGTATGCTGGGCTTTCAGGCTACCAGGCTGGCTTGTGATCGGGGCAGTCAGGCGTTTTAATAACCATCCGCCGACCGAACCCAATGGGCCGGAATTACAAAGAATGAGGTCATGATCAGGGTGAGCGCGACAGCCAACAAATGCTATCAAGCCTTTATCAGCGCCACGTTTCCCGATATGCGGGGAGCGCGCCAGGCGTTGATGCCGCCCATGTTGGCTAGTGGCCTGATTCCCACCGGATTGGACAGTGCTGCTGCAGAATGTAATACGCTGTTGCCGGTCATCCAGACGCTGATTGATAGCAGTGATTATTTCATTCTGATTGTGGGAGGTCGTTACGGAACGCTCTCTCCTATGGGCTTGAGTGAGATACATCGCGAGTACATTTTCGCCGCGACTAAACGCAAACCTATCATCGCGTTTATTCATGATAATCCTTCTGAGCTGTCGGAAGCACAACGCGAGCCCACCCGTGAAGGGCAGGTGCGACGAGACGATTTTGTTCGCCTGCTAGAAGAAAAAGTGGTCTGTTATCGGTGGAGTACCGAAGCGGGCTTGAATGCGCTTGCTGGTAAGGTTATCCCTAACTTTATTCGGGATCACCAAGCGGTGGGGTGGGTACGTGCCGATCAGGTTGGTGAGGGCCTCGGCGCCTCGAGTGAAGCGCTGAAGGCGCGTATTGAAATGCTCGAAAAAGAGCGGGAAGAGGCCTTTAACCAAGCACGCCCACCATTGAGGACTCTAGCCCGAGGTGGGGACCGGGTGGCACTGGATTATTCTTGTAATGTTTATGAGGGCGGTGACTGTAAGCTGGCCACGGTGACTACTAAAATTAGCTGGGACCAGGCGTTTTCTTGTGTGGCGCCACTAATGCTGAACCCGGTGGCTGAGTCGGTGTTACAGAAGGCTCTGGAAGGTTTTATTGGCCGTAAAGCATTGGGGGATGTGCAGGCAGATTTTCCGCGAGCTCATGCGGTACGCAACGTGGTGCTGGCAACGCATGCTTTTAATCAGGTGAAAATTCATCTGCGAGCACTGGGGCTGATTAACCGCTCCGCGGAAAAAGATAGCCGAGGCCTACCGCTCTGGCAATTGACGGCCCACGGCGACAATACCATGAGCCAAGTGATGGCGGTAAAGCGGAGCGTTAAGGTCTAGCTGATAATTGATAACAGCGCGAATGGGCCGTTGGTGATTCTCAAAAGCAAAGAGGCCGCGCCCATTCTATGGGCGCGGCCTCTTTGCTTTTCGAGGAATGACTTACTGTCTTACGACAGCTACCTATTCTTAATGATCAATTCATTCCCATCTTCTCTTTCAGGAACGCCACAATCTCGTCCATGGCCACCTCGGTCTTGTCCGCATCTCGGCGGCCCTTGTACTCAAGCACGCCGTTGTCCATGCCACGTTCAGCGATCACGATGCGATGGGGGATGCCCAGCAGTTCGGTGTCGGCCAGTTTCACGCCCAAGCGTTCTTTTTCCCGATCATCGAACAATACTTCAATACCCATGGCGGTGAGTTCTGCGTAGAGCTTTTCCGCTAGCTCTCTCTCACGGGGGCTCTTTTTGATGTTCACCGGCACTAGGGCCACCTGGAACGGTGCAATGGCTTCTGGCCAGATGATGCCCCGGTCGTCGTTGTTTTGTTCAATGGCAGCGGCGACTACGCGGGTGACACCAATACCGTAGCAGCCCATGGGCATGACCACCGATTTACCATTCTCATCCAGTACGGTGGCACCCAAGGCTTCGGAGTATTTGGTGCCCAGCTGGAAGATATGACCAACCTCAATACCGCGTTTGATGGTCAGCGTGCCGCTACCATCTGGGCTTGGGTCGCCGTCCACCACATTGCGTAGGTCAGCAATTTGCGGCAGCGCCACGTCGCGCTCCCAGTTGATATTGAAGTAGTGTTTGCCGTCTTCGTTGGCGCCGGCGCCGAAGTCGCTCATCACTGCCACGCTGCGATCAGCGATAACCGTAAATGGTAGGTCTACGGGGCCTAGGGAGCCGGGGCCTGCACCTACTGCTTTGCGAATCTCCTCTTCGCTGGCAAATTCCAGCGGTGTGGCGACGGCATCCAGTTTCTCGGCTTTAATATCGTTCAGTTCGTGATCGCCACGCACCAGTAATGCTACCAGCTGGCCTTCTTCTGCCCCTTTAACAACCAATGTCTTGATGGTTTTTTCAATGGGCAGGTTGAATTGAGTCACCAGCTCTTCAATGGTTTTAGCGTTGGGGGTGTCTACCTTTTCTATGGCCGCGCCTGGGGCCGGGCGTTCGCTGGTGGGTGCCAACGCCTCCGCCAGTTCTACATTGGCCGCGTAATCGGAACCATCGGAAAAGGCGATATCATCCTCACCCGACTCGGCCAGCACATGGAATTCATGGCTGGCGGCCCCGCCGATGGCACCGGTATCGGCTTCTACCGGGCGGTAATCTAGGCCCAGGCGATCAAAGATGGCGCAGTAGGCGCGGTGCATGATCTGGTAGGTGTCTGCCAGGGAGTCCATATTAGTGTGGAAGGAGTAGGCGTCCTTCATGATGAATTCGCGAGAGCGCATGATGCCGAAACGCGGGCGAATTTCGTCACGGAATTTGGTTTGAATCTGGTAGAAATTGGCGGGGAGCTGTTTGTAGCTGTGCAGCTCATTGCGCACCATGTCGGTGATCACTTCTTCATGGGTGGGGCCCAGGCAGAAGGGATTGTTGTGCCGATCGGTAATACGCAGCAGTTCAGGGCCATAGGCCGGAGCGCGGCCGGACTCTTCCCACAGCTCCATGGGTTGAACCACTGGCATCAGCACTTCCTGAGCGCCGGCCCGGTCCATTTCTTCCCGGATCACCTGCTCCACTTTGCGTAATACCCGTAACCCGGATGGCAGCCAAGTATAAAGACCGGAAGCCAGTTTGCGGACCATGCCGGCACGCAGCATTAGCTGGTGGCTGGTTACAACGGCGTCTGCAGGAGTTTCTTTAACGGTAGCAAGCAAATACTGGGAGGTGCGCATAAAAGGAGTCTTCGGCCAATTGATTCGATAAGCCCTCCATTCTATGGGCAAAGGGCACGGCTAACCAGTCATCCGCGTTTTCCTGCACTGTGTTTATTTGTTCGGCTTTCGTATGCTTGGGCTCTCTGAGTTAATTGAGAAATAGATATGCTGAATGCACAACAAGTGCAGGATCTGATTTACCAAGGTTTGCCGGCGGCTTCGCAAGAGGGGCTGCAGATCGAAGCGGTAGGGGAGCAAAGGGCGCGATTGCGCTCTCCGTTTCGACCTTCGACCCTGCGCCCCGGCGGTAGTATCTCAGGGCCAACCATGATGGGACTGGCCGATGCGGCCATGTACGCGGCAATCTTGGCTGAGTTGGGCCAGGTGGAGATGGCCGTAACGCAGAACCTGAACATCAATTTTTTGTCACGCCCGGCGCCAGCGGATCTGATTGCTGAAGCGGTGATCTTGCGGTTGGGCCGGCGCGCTGCGGTATTGGAAGTACAGCTGTTCAGTGAGGGTAATGATGAAATGGTGGCTCACGTCACCGGGACCTACGCGCTGCCGCATTGAGTTACACGTTACGAAAAAAGATAGGGAAAGGCGGAAAAGTGCGTGCTTTCTACAGGAGGCTTTATGCTACCTGGCGGCTAGTAGCTCAGCGCTAGTCGCTGCTGTTACCTCAGTTCTTTCTCCCAGATCACATCAATGCTGTTAGCTTCGCTGCTAGAGCGTGCTTCCAGGTGCAAGCTTCGTGTCAGGGTGTAGCGCAGGATGACGGTGGAAATGGCGTCGAACAAGCCTACCGCATAGGTCAGATATAAGCGTTCTGAGAGTTGTTTGCCGAGCATCAGGGCAGCGTCATCGCTTTCCCAGTCGCTGCCGACGCTGATCTCATCTACCCCCAGTTTGTCGCCGATTTTCTCGGTGACACCACTGCCTCTTTCCAGCCCGTACAATGCCAATGCCTGGGCGATTTTATTACCCTCGCTCTTGGAGCCGCTTTCTAATGGTCGTCCGGTGAGCAGATAAGACATGGCCTGGCTTTGTTCCATGCTGGGGTCAGAAAACAGTGATGCATTCGGTTCTTGCAAGGTGCCACTCAATTGCACACCCGCCACGACCCCTTCGCTGGGAATTTTGCGGATGGCGCGAATATCTAGGCCGGGGTTCTCCGGCGGCCCTTGGAAAATCAGCTGGCCGTCGCTGATGGCCAGGTTCTGACCGTAGGCTCGGTAGCGCCCTTCGAGGATGATTAGCTCGCCATTGAGTTGTGGTGGACGCTGGGGTTTCTGTTCCACTTGCAGAGCGCCTCCGAGCATGGCATCGAGCCCGAACCCATTAAAATGCACCTTATCTCCCAGGGTCAGGGTTACATCCATGGCCAGCGGAAGAGGAGTGGTGCTGTCCGCCTGTTGGTGCACCAGTACTTGGTCTTTGCTGACGGTGATGGCGCCTTCTGGAATTTCCACTGGGCTAATTTCGGCTTCAGGTATGGTCAAGGAGCCGCTTAGGGTCAGCCCTTCCAGTGAGCCTGTCAGAGTCAGATCCGGTGTTAACAAAATGCGAGCATCGGGCCGGTCGGCGGCGAGAAGACGGTCGCCGCTGAGGGTAAGTTGCATGGGGATATTCGGCTGGCTGGGATCCACAGCACCATTAAGTGCCACGGTGTTCGATCCCATTTGCGCAGAACCGATGATATCCAGCTGGCCCTGGGGGTTACCCTGAATGGCTACCTGTACATCGGCTATATCCACTCCGAGGAAGGGAATCAATGTTTGCCCATTCTGCAGCGTGATAGCACCGTTTATGATGGGTTGGCGGAGACTGCCGGCCAGGGAAAAGTCGCCGTTGATGCTCCCTTTAACTTCACGGAGGTCGGCGGTGAACAGTTCCACGAAGGCTAGGCTGCTCAGATCAAAATTCACGTCGCCTTGCAACGTGGCGTCGAGCCCCAGCCCATGTTCCAGTTGTGCATGGGCATTGCCTAGCGCGGTGGTCAGGGTTAGCGCGCTGTTGACTCGTTGATTGGCCAGGTTGCCGTGCAGGCTTAGTTGTTTGATTTCCAGCGGAGGGGGCGCATCCGCCGTATTGATGGTGATATTGGCCTCTCGGCTTTGCAGGGCAAACTGACCTTTCGGGTTGTCCAGCGGACCCTGCACTGAAAGGTTCGCATCGACGGTGCCCTCCATCGATAGAGTGGGGCCAAGCAGAGTATTGATCAGGGCCAGTGGCAGGTCGGCCAAGCGGGCTTGAGCTTCTAGGGTATTGGCGGCGTGATTACCTTGCAGACACAGGCGGCTGGGGGCCTGAACCAGGCAGAACGGACTCAAAGATTGTGACTGGGCCGATAGGCGCAGGGTGCTGTCGGTATCCTGTTGCCAGATGCCGAGCTGAAGGTGTTGTAGCCGGGTGTCGGCAAGAGTGCCTTGCCATGTGTTACCTGCGGTATTCATGCCCCCCTGCAAACGGGTGTTCAGTTCCACCGTATCGCGGCGGGCGCTAGCGGTGAGTTGGTGCTCGGCCCAAGTGCCGTCGGCGCTGAGGGCAAAAGTGCCGACGTGCTCGGTGTTGGCCTGCGTTAGCTGGTGACCGTTCAAGGTGAGTGACATCGATCCTGGTTGGGATGTCTGTGGTAGCCGTAATTGCGAAAAACGGCTTTGCATTTGATCCAGAGACCAGTCTTGCCAACTTAGGTTATTGCCAGTGAGCTGGCCGCTGAGGGCGGGGTCGTTGTAACGGCCGTTAAGTTGAATTTGCCCTGCCACGCTGCCTGCCAGGCCGGGGTAGAGTTGTTCTAATCGTGTGAGGTTCAGCTTGCTGCGTAGTTGCCACTGTGGCCATACCTGGCCATTGGCTTGAAGCCAGTTATCGCCCCAGCGTCCTTGGCTGCGTAACTGCAGTTGTTGTTTGCCATTGGCCGTCTGGCTTTGCACTGTACTGGTCACGGATAAAGGTTGTTGGCGAACGTCCCCGCGCAGGGTGAGCTCACTGGGAGACAGGGACCAGCGGTCGCCGTCCCACTGTCCTTTGCTGTGGCCGTCGATGGCCAACTGGCCGGGCAAAAGTGGATGCAGCAGGGCGGTATCCAGGTCGCCGCTTAAATCCAGATCCCAACTTAACGGACTGAACAGGACTTGCCCGCGGCTGCCCAGCGTTTGCTCGCCGTCCTTGACGGTTAGGTCGTGCAGAGTAATGCCGCCGGGTATCAGGGCGCTATCCAGAGTGATTGCTACCTTGCGCTCCCCACTGGCGAGGCCAGTGTGTCCTTTCAGCTGCAGTGCGTCGAGTGGCCCATGGGTGCCTAGCTCCCCTTTGCCCAGCGCCAACGGTTGCGGCAGGGTTAGCGGCAATGCTTGAGCGGGCCAGTGGTGCTGTAAAGCGATTTGCCACTGGCCATCTTTTAGCAGCCATTGCCCCTGGCTTTGCAGTTTCACCGGGCCGCTAAGCTGGTGATGGATCTGGAGCTGACTCAATGGGCCGGTCAGGGTGAGCTGGCCATTGGCATGGCTAGCTTGCAGGGTGTCGCTTTCGGGTAGCGGCAGAGCCCAGCTGGCGGTGCCCTGCACATCAAAGGGGGCGGTGAGTTTGCCCTGGGCGGTGGCTTGTACGTTGGCGCCGGCTAAGGTGAGGGTTTGCAGGCGGGCGATCTGGAAGCGCCGCCAGGCGGCCAGGTTGTCTGCTTCCAGCTGGCGAATCAGAACAGTGTCGTTTAGCTGGAAGGTACCCACGGTGAGTGCGTCGATGCGGATACCGAAAGGCAGTAGCAGGCTATCGGGCAGGGAGTCCGGTTGTGGCGGGGTATCATCGGCGGGCGGCAAGGTAACGTGCAAGGTCCCCAGTGAGAGCGACGTCAGTTCCAGCCAGCCTTTCAGTAGGGCGTGCGGTGCCAGCTCAGCGCTGAGCTGGTCCAGGCGGATATTGAGTTCCTGATAGCGGTAGTCGATATGGTTCAGGGTGATCCCGCTGAGCAGGCTGCCATGCCACTCACCCACAGTAAGTTCGCCGGGGATAAAGGGGGTAGCTTGTTCCAGTATCCAGCGGTTGCCGGTGGCGGTGCCCAGCAGCAACGCCAGGGCCAGGAGGCAGACCAATAACAGGCTGAGCAACACCAGCAAGCCGCGGGTCAGTATTTGCCCCATGGCAAAGCCGTACAGGCGTTGGCGGCTGATCATAAGTCTGGCCCCATGCTCAGGTGCACCCGCCAGTCGCGATGCTCATCCACAGCTCGGGCCATGTCCAACCGGATGGGGCCCAGTGGCGAGCGCCAGCGAATACCCAGGCCGGCACTGTGGCGGGCTTCAAATTCATCGAATTCATTGAAGGCATTGCCGGCATCGGTGAACACGGCCAAGTGCCATTTTTCAGTAAGTGAGTGGTCGTACTCCAGGCTGCCAGTGGCCTGGTTGCGCCCGCCGATGACCTCGCCATTGCTGTCTTCAGGGCCCAGAGAGTCATAAGCGAAACCACGCACACTGGAGTCGCCGCCGGCGAAGAAGCGAATAGAGGCGGGGAGTTCGGTCACATCAGTAACTTCGGTATAACCCAGGTCGGTACGCATCAATACGCGCCCGCCCAGTAAGGGAAAAAGAATTTTTGCGCCACTGGTGAACTGAAAAAAGTCCGCGGTGGATGACAGGCTCTGGGTAGCAAAACGCATGGCGGTGCTGAGACGCCAGCCGAAGGTAGGGTAGACCGGGTCGTCGGCTTTGACGCGGCTTAACTGGAAACCGGGTATCAACAATTCGGCTTGATCTACTTGGTCTGCGATTTGATAAGTCTCACGCAGGAACTCCAGGGAGGTGGTCGCTACCCAGTGATTTTCCAGCTCGACGATATAATCGGCCCCAGTGCTCCAGCGTTCGTTTTCGTTGCTGTCGGTGTTTTCGTTGATAAAACTGGTGTGCAGATCGAGCCGTTCATGGAGCGGGTCTTTGAGCGGAATTTGGTAGCTCGCCCCGGCGCCCTGTTGCACTTTAGACAGTTCGGTTTCTGCCCGGAAGCGGTGCCCCGCTTCGTTCACCCGGCGGTTTTCCACGCCCAGCCTCACCCGCGGCCCGGTATCGGTACTGACACCTATGCCCGTGAGTAGCGACCAACGGTTGTTGTCGGTGAGCGTAATGCTGACGGGAATCCGGCGGGTGGTGTCGTTGGGCTTCCCTTTTTGAACCTGCACCGCGCTGAAATAGCCGGCGCCCAAAAAAGCCTGCTGGGTTTGTAACATGCGACCACTGTCGTAGGGCTCGCCTTCCTGAAAACTTACATAGGCGTTGACCAGCGAACGCTCAAGCACGCTGCCGGTTAGGCTGATCTCGCCGAAGTGATAGCGCGGCCCGCTGTCCACATGAAGGGTGATGCTGGCGCGGTGTTGTTTGGTATCCACCTCGAGGGTGTGCACGGTCAGTTCGCCTTGAACATAGCCGCGGCTGATCAGGTGCTGTTGCAGGCTTTTCTTCAGGTTGCTGTAGCGATCATGCTGAAGCCGTTGGCCGATGGCCAACTGGGTTTTTTCCAGCAGCGTGGAGAACGCCGGATCCTGGGCTGCATCGCCAGTAATTTCCACTTTTAGGTGCGTGAGTATCACCGGGGGGCCAGTGTTCACATCCAGGGTGAAGCTGACGCAATTGCTGTTTTCATCGGTGGACAGGTTTAGCTGGCTATCGTAATAACCCATAGCCTGTAATGCACCGGTGCTGTTGGCAATGATCTGCCGGCGAATCAGCCCATATTGGGCCTGGGGGGGGTGGCAAGGGTAGCGTGAGAGATCGATCAGGGCCTGTATATTATGAGTCACCGCTTCGCTGGCGTTGCCGGTAATTTCTAGGCTCGGCGCGGTTTTGCTGAACGCGAGAGCAGGCAATAGCATCAGTAGTATTAGGGCGATCGCCCTGCTCTGCCATTTGTGGTGTCGATGGTGCGCCAAGCTCTGCATCCCTGTTCGTGTCAGCCCACAGTGTAAGCCAAGGGGAAGGGGAACGAGAACCTTAACGGTGAAGGTGGTTAGCCTTGTGGGGTGGGTTTGTTGGCAGTAGGGCTAACGTGCTGCTCTGTTTGTTTTTCTTGTGGAGCCTCTCTCTGAGAGTCACGTAAATAGTCGCTGGCGCTGGGACGCTTTTTCAACCGACGCTGCAGCGTGCGGCGGTGAATACCAAGGGCCTCTGCCGCACGCGAGATATTGCCGTTGTGGGCATCCAGAGTACGCTGGATGTGTTCCCACTCTAGCCGTTGCAGTGATGGAGGGCTGTCGGGTAGAGGTAAGGTCTGGCTGGCAGGGTCTGCATTAAGCGATTGCAGAATGTCGTTGGCACTCGCGGGTTTGGTCAAATAATTGTGGGCGCCACGGTGGGTGGCGGCGACGGCGGCGGCAATGCTGCCGTAGCCTGTGAGCAGAATTACCCGACAGCGGGGAAACTGTTGCCGAATCGGTTCGATCAGATCAAGACCGTTATCGTTTCCCAGATTTTGATCGAGAATGGCGCCATCGGGTGGGGTGCCCTGTGCGTTGAGTTCAGCGATCACGAGTAAGGCCTGTTCGCGACTGTGAGCGACATGAACTTGGATGCCATGACGACCCAGAGCCCGTGCGGTTTGCTCAGCCAGTAGGTCATCGTCTTCTACTAGCATCAGGTGGCGGATGGAAATGGCGTTGCTCATGATCCAGCTCCAGGGCTATCGGTGTGGGCCCAGTGAATTCGGGCTTGGGTCCAGCTATGACCAAAGTCCATTTCCAGTTCAGCGCCAATGTGTGCCAAGGCGGAATGCACTAAGGTCAACCCCATGCCAAGACCTTCGCGTTCTGAATCCGGGTGGGCTGGGCCATCGTCACTGAGTTGCAGCCGGTATTGCGATGCATGGTCGCTGACGATGATATCCAAGCGGGTGGCGCCTGCATCCATGGCGTTATAACCCAGATTACACAGTACTCGGTACCAGCTCTGACTATCGACCACAATGGGGTCTGCTTTCAACGTATGCGTCACGCTGAGCGTAGGGGCCAGATGACGCAGGTGCTGTTGTAATCGCTGTATCAGTATGCTCAGCGGCAGCCCGGATTCTAGCTGAGCTTCATTGCCTTGTTTAAGACGGTTGGCCACGTTGCGGGCCAGGTGATCCATTTGTTCCACTTCTGGACGCAGGGAGTCGGGCATCTCGGGAGCATGGATAAGGTTATCGGCCAGCATCACCAAAGTGCCTAACGGGGTGTTCAGTTCATGGGCCTGATCGGCCAAGGTCGCAGCTACTTGGTACATGTGCTCACGGCGACCGGCTAGATCCAAAGCCTGTTCTTGTTGCTTTTGTTGTTGCTGTATTAGCCGTTGAATTACTTGTCCGAGCACACTGAGCATGACTAGTAGGGCGATAAAAACAGCCGCCATTCCGGTGCTGTGAAGACCGCTGAGTTGATGAGTGAGAGCGTGTAGCGGGCTGTTCATGGCGGGCATTTGGTACCAGCTTAATGACACCATGTATCCTGCTAAAGCTAATAGCGCCACCAGTATGCCGTTGGCCATGGGTAAAGTCAGGGAGGCCATCAAGGCGGGCACTAATAAATAAAAGGAAAGGGGGTTGCCGGCACCACCGAAGCCTTGAATCAAACCAGCAAACAAAATCGCGTCCATGGCCAATTCCAACGTCAGCAATTGGCTGTGGCGCTGGGAAGGGGCTTTGCGAGTGAGTAGGGTGACAAGGTTTGGTAATAACAGCGCGCCCAGCCAGCCTAGTTCAGCCAGCTGATAGCCACTGTGGCCGAAACGTTGCAGCACGATTAGGGCGAGTGTGATGGCCAGTACTAGCAGGCTGCGCAGCCAGATGAGACGCAGGCGCCAGTTTAATAAGGGGGGGCGGTTATCCATGGCCGCTATTGTAACGGTAAATTGGGGTGCAGAGGTGTGGCAGTTTGTCCCGCTGAGTAGGGCGCGAGTTAAAAGTTGAAACCCGAATTAACGCGCGTTCCAACTTTTAACGTTGAGCTTTTTTGTTGCGCCTCTTCAGGGCCGCAGCAATCGCCCTTCGTATAGCTCGCCAGCAAAGGCGGGCAGTTTGGGGTGGCGATGCTGGCGGGCAGTATCGGCCTGGAAGCCCGCGCGCTGGAAAATGCGCGCGGTATCACGGGTGAGCTGGCAGCCGCAAGCTAACGGTTTCCAGGCCGGATTCAAGGTTTTCTGTAGGCGCTGTATCCAAGGACGTTCGCTGAGAACATGCTCTAGCGATAGCAGACTGCCGCCTGGCTTAAGGACGCGGAACGCTTCCTGCGCGGCCTGATTCGGATCCGGGATGGTGCAGAACACTAGGCAGGCAATCACGGTATCAAAATGTTGATCAGGATAAGGCAGCTGTTGAGCGTCGCCTTCCTGGATGTGGAAGCGTTCGGGTGCGACGCACTGTTGCGCACTGTCGTGGGCCAAAGCAAGCAGCCCGCCGGCGGGTTCGATGCCGTGAATTTCCGTGGCGGCAGGGCTGTAAAAAGGAAAATTGGCGCCGGTGCCGACGCCCAGTTCCAGAACCCGACCCGTGGCTTGGGCGAGTAAACGTTGGCGGTCCCGGTAAACTGGGCGGGTAGCCCAGTTCAGTAATACTGGGAACAGCTTGTCTTCATAAAGAGACATGGGGTTGCCTGTTAGTTGCGTTTTGGGAGGATGTATTTTTCCGGGTTATTGAGCATCTCCATGCTCAGCGGATCGCTGATGATGCTGGTCAGGTTCCGATCCGTCTTCTTGCTGTACTTGCGACGCAGTTTCTCGAATTTGCGAAAACTACGGAAGTTCAGCGCATACAGCCTTACTTCCTGTAAACGTTTGTAGGAATACATGACGTCCAGCGCATCCATGGAAAATTCCGGGCGAATTTTCATGGCTTTTTCCAAATAACTGATTGCTTCATTTAGATCGCGTTTGCGATTCATGTAGATCAGCGCATTAGCGTATTCGTAATTGACGATGGGAATGTCCGGGGCGAGTTTGAGCGCGTCAGCAAAAGATTCTTGCACCGTGGTGGTTCGTGCGCCGTAAGTCATGCGGCCGGTGAATTTGCCCACCCGGCGCATGATGCCGGCGTCCACACCGGCACGGAAGGCATGCCCCAACGGCTGATCGGGCATGATTTCAACCACTTCTTCCGCACTGTTCTTGATCTTGCCGATATAGCGTCGGGCGACAACGATCGGTACCGGTGACTCTTCGGCGATACGAGCGATGGCGTAGGCGTATCCCAGCTTAATAGAGGCAACAATGGGGGCAACGGCCGGATCGTCAGCCGCCTCCTCCATGTCGTCGAAGTATTCCTTTGCTTGGTTGGCCACGTCCTGGAGCATCATGTACTTGGTACTCTGGCGGTCAGCCAAGTAGATAGCGTACATCAGCTGGGAAAACAGGGCGGGAATCTTACCGATGGGGCCTAGTTGTAAGCCCTCTTCGCGGGCTTCCTGAAAGTCACCGGCAAAGAATTTACGCCAGACTCGCAGACTACGTGCTTCAAGTGCCTGGTAATCGCCATCCCAACCTATGATGCCTTCTTTCATGAAGGGATACTTCGTGAACTGTTCTTCCATGTAGGCAGCAGAAGGGTAAGGTACCTTCAGGCCGCGTACCAAGTATTCCCACTTGTCACGTATCTGCTTGTCTGTGTAGGTGAAATAGCTTTTCTTGTAAGGCACTTCGTTCCATTTTTCGACGAAAATACGCTCATCCACCGGGATGTCCTGCATTTGCAGTTCTTCTGGAGAGACGTCGTCTATGTCATCTTCGGCCTTATCATCGCTGGCCGCATGGAGTTGCAAGCTGATCGCGCAGAATGCGATTAGGCACAGGGAGCGCCAAAAGGGTGCAGAATATGCTGCCATGGTGTTTTACAGCTCTTGTTGTTGTGTTTGTTGGCGAACAAATTTGCCGGGCATAGATCGCCCGTAATTGAATAACAATGCCACGCAGGCGGGATGTGGACAAGCTCTACCCAGTATGGGTTGGTGTGCAGGGACGTCGCGTTATTGTGCCGGCCCGGTTTGTGCCGGCCCGGCAGAGGGAGAAGGGAGGAAACTCAGGCGGTGGCGCCAGCGTCGCGCAGAGCCTGCGCGTATTTCGCCCCTTTCGGGTGTTGGTCAATCAGGGATAGTAGGGTGCGGCCTTGTGGATCGCGAGCATCCAAGTCCCGGTTCTGGTCCTTGAAAAATGCCAAGAAGCGGGTGAAATCCTCGGCGCGAAGGGCGCGGTAAGCTTTTTCCAGTACGTGGAAGTCCCCGTTTACACCCTCCTCGGGAGAGAAATCCAGGAACACTGCGATCTGCTCATCGGTCATCGGCTCGCCGATCACCTTCTGTTTGTCTTTACGTTCAGCCATGGGGTTCTCCTCCGTGTGCGGCGCGCATTATAGAGGGTTGCGGGCTTTGGGGGCCAGTGTAGGGCGACAAGTTGGAGTGAGGATAAACGGAATCAATGCCCACCGGGCACCGGGCACCCGGTGGTAGAGCTTGAATTTAGGCGGTCATGTCTTTCAGTTTCTTTAGCGGACGAACCTTGACCATGGTTCGGGCAGGTTTGGCTGCGAAGGTAGTCGCTTCCCCGGTAAAAGGGTTGATGCCTTTACGTGCTTTGGTGGCAGGTTTTTTCTGGGTCACGATTTTCAGCAACCCCGGTAGCGTGAACTGGCCGGCACCACGCTTTTTCAGGTGGCCTTCCATAATGTCGTTGAGTTGGTCGAAAACAGCGTTCACGTCTTTCTTGGTCAGGCCGGTGGTTTCGCTAATCTGATTGATAATCTGAGTCTTATTCATCGGTTCGGTGATGGTTTTCACCTTGCGAGCTGCTGTAGCACTGGACGCTTTAGCCGCTGTCTTTTTTTTTGCAGCCATGAATTACTTACCCCTTTTTAGTGTCTTTTTGATGTCGTATTGGCCCCGTAATGCTACGGATGACCGGCGATGCTGCCTCGTTAGCTTCGCCCCTGGATTGCGCAACGCAGAGGGTCTTTAACTAAGGTTCGCATCTTTTATATGCCATGGGTTTTCAGGGCACAAGGCGTAGATACACTCTTTTTAAAGGTATTTTGTGAAATTAGGTAGGCTTGTGCCCCGTTCGGCAGTGAATCGCCGTCTGGCATGGCTCGGGGGCCGTTGAATCGCTATACTATGGCGCCTTTTTCAGTGGTCCGGCTTCGGGGTGGCTTCAGCCAGCCTTTGATCGCCGGGCGGCGTAATCAGAATACAAGCGGATTTTAAGCATGCGAAGCCATTATTGCGGTGATTTGCGAGCCTCCCACGACGGAGAAACAGTAGAGCTTTGCGGTTGGGTCAGTCGCCGCCGTGACCACGGTGGGGTGATCTTCCTCGACCTGCGTGACCGTAATGGTCTGGTGCAGGTGGTGTTTGATCCGGACACTGTGGATGCCTTCGCGCTGGCTGACAAAGTACGCAGTGAATATGTGGTTCGCTTGAGCGGCCGGGTACGCATGCGTGACGAATCAGTGCGTAACAACAAGATGGCCACTGGTGATATCGAAGTCTTGGGTAAAGAGCTGACGATTCTTAATGAAGCGGAGACCCCGCCATTTGAGTTGGATGCCCACTCCGCCGCCGGTGAAGAGGTGCGTCTCAAGTACCGTTATATGGATCTGCGTCGTCCGGACGTGTTGAAAAACTTCCAGTTCCGTTCGCGCCTGACTCATGTTGTGCGCGCCTTCCTGGAAGGCGAGGGTTTCATGGATGTGGAAACGCCGATTCTGACCCGAGCGACGCCGGAAGGTGCACGGGATTACTTGGTGCCCAGCCGAACGCATCCGGGTAGCTTTTTTGCGTTGCCGCAGTCTCCGCAGTTGTTCAAACAGCTATTGATGGTGGCGGGCTTTGATCGCTACTACCAGATTGCTAAGTGTTTCCGTGACGAAGACCTGCGAGCCGATCGCCAGCCAGAATTTACCCAGATTGATTTGGAAGCTTCCTTTGTAGAGGAAGAAGACATTATGGGCATTACCGAACGGATGGTGCGTTCGGTGTTTAAAGAATTGCTCAGTGTAGACTTACCGGATTTCCCGCGCATGCCATTCTCCGAGGCCATGCAGCGTTTCGGGTCCGACAAGCCTGACCTGCGTATTGCATTGGAGCTGATTGATATTGCCGACCTGCTTGCTGGCGTGGACTTTAAAGTGTTCTCCGGCCCGGCCAACGACCCGAAAGGTCGTGTGGCAGCCATGCGAGTGCCCGGTGGATGCAGCCTGTCGCGCAAGGATATCGATGGCTACACCAAGTTTGTCAGCATCTATGGTGCCAAGGGTTTGGCTTACATCAAAGTCAACGACTTGGCAGCCGGCGCTGAAGGTCTGCAGTCTCCGATCCTGAAGTTCCTGACCGAAGATGCGATTAAAGGCATCCTTGAGCGCACTGGCGCCGAGACCGGCGATCTGATTTTCTTCGGTGCTGATAAGGCCAAGATCGTTAACGAAGCGCTGGGTGCTCTGCGCGTCAAAGTGGGCCATGACTTGAATTTGGTCGAGGGAGAATGGGCGCCATTGTGGGTAGTGGACTTCCCCATGTTCGAGGAAGACGAAGGGCAATACCATGCGTTGCATCATCCCTTCACCATGCCCAGCTGTAGCGCGGAAGAGCTTAAGAGTAATCCGGGCGAGGCGTTATCGCGGGCCTATGACATGGTGCTTAACGGTACTGAGCTGGGTGGCGGTTCCATCCGTATCCATAGCCCAGCCATGCAACGCACTGTATTTGAAGCGCTGGGCATTTCTGATGAGGAAGCCGAGGAAAAATTCGGCTTCCTGCTAGACGGTCTGAAATACGGCGCCCCGCCCCACGGTGGCCTGGCGTTTGGGTTGGATCGCATGGTGATGTTGATGACTGGTTGTGAATCAATTCGTGATGTGATCGCTTTCCCGAAGACGCAAACGGCGGCGTGCACTATGACCAATGCACCGTCACCGGTGGACAACAAGCAGCTGCGTGAAGTTGGCGTACAGGTACGTAAAGAAGAAGGTTGATATAGGAGAAACGCAGGCAGGTATCACGCATCACGCGAAGAGGCGTGCCAGAGACGTGTTGCGTGACGCGTGCTGCGTGCTGGCGGAGGTAACATGGCAGGACATAGCAAGTGGGCCAACATCAAGCACCGTAAGGCGGCTCAGGATGCCAAGCGTGGCAAGATCTTTACCAAACTGATTCGCGAGCTCACGGTAGCGGCCAAGATGGGTGGGGGCGAGCCCAACGATAACCCGCGCTTGCGGGCCGCGATTGATAAAGCACTGGGCCAGAACATGACCCGTGACACCATCGACCGTGCGGTTAAGCGTGGCGCCGGCGGTGATGATGACGGCAGCATGGATGAAATCACCTATGAAGGTTACGGTAAGGGTGGTGTAGCGGTTCTGGTAGAAACCATGACGGACAATGTGAACCGTACCGTGGCTGAGGTGCGTCACGCGTTTTCCAAGTTCGGTGGTAATCTGGGCACGAGTGGTTCCGTGGCTTTTTTATTCACTAAACGTGGTGAGATTTTTTTCGAGCCCGGTGTGGATGAAGAAAAGCTGATGGAAGTCGCCCTGGAAGCCGGTGCCGAAGATGTGGAAGAGATGGGAGATGATGGTTTTTTGGTCATTACCACTCCGGATAAGAGCTTTGGTGAAGTGGTGGACTCCCTGCGTGCAGCTGGGTTGGAATTCGCTGAGGCGGAAGTCACCATGCACCCGTCTACAGAAGCGGAAATGGACACGGATACAGCTGAAACCGTGCAAAAGATGATCGACATGCTGGAAGATTTGGACGACGTGCAGAACGTCTACACCAATGCCAGTTGGCCGGCACCGCAAGAAGAGGAATAGCAGCGAGGTTCACGTTACAAAACAAGCTGCAAGCAAAATTAAAAGCCCCGAATCGTTTGGGGCTTTTTGCTGTCTGGGTTTCTGGGCGTGGCGGTAATCCGCCTGCGGCTTTAGGACGTGTCGCATCAGCCGTTTAACCTGAAGCGTTTCTTTGTTGGCTGGACATTTGGACAGTGCTCGGGTAGAACGGAGGCACCTACTAAGAGCTGGGCTGGGTGCCTGTCTTCTTTATTATTGGTCTGTGAAATATGGCGCTTATTCTGGGTATTGATCCCGGTTCTCGACGCACCGGTTACGGCGTAGTGGATGTGGTGGGAAATCGTTCCCGCGCGGTGGCTTTCGGTACTATTACGACTTCCCACAAGGAGATCCCGCCGCGGTTGGGTGAGATATTCGCGGGAATTGATCAGGTGGTGAAGGAATACGGGCCGGCTGAAGTGAGCATCGAAAAAGTGTTTATGGCTCGCAATGCGGATTCTGCCCTGAAATTGGGCCAGGCTCGCGGTGCAGCTATTGCGGCAGTGATGCAGGCCTGTGTGCCAGTGTTTGAATATTCGGCTCGCCAAGTAAAACAGGCCGTTGTGGGCAAAGGTGGGGCGGAAAAAAATCAGGTCGGGGAAATGGTGAAGTATCTGCTTAAACTGGATCAACGCCCGCAGGAGGACGCCGCTGATGCCCTGGCTATCGCGCTTTGTCATGCTCATATGCGTCTCTCCCTGGCTAGAATGGCTGGTGCCACATCGGTAAGGCGCGGCCGGGTTCGTTAGTGTGGTGTCTGTATTCGTTGATTGCTTCAGTGATTGATTGTGAGCATCGAATATTCGCCCTGTATTTTCTACGCGATACTTTTGTTGTGTACGGGTAAATGGAAAAATGATGATCGGACAACTTCGTGGCACCCTGTTGGAAAAACGCCCCCCGGTGCTGCTGCTGGACGTAAATGGCGTTGGCTATGAAGTCGAGGCACCGATGACGGTGTTCTACGATTTGCCCGAGGCGGGTGCGGAGCTCACCTTGCACACGCATTTTGTGGTCCGTGAAGATGCTCAGTTGCTGTATGGTTTCGCCGATCGTTATGAGCGTGAGCTGTTTCGCGCTTTGATCAAGGTGAATGGGGTGGGGCCAAAAATGGCGTTGGCTATTCTTTCTGGCATAGAGGCTGATCGTCTGGCGCGCTGTATTCAGGATCAGGACACCACGTCACTTGTGAAGGTGCCGGGCATTGGGAAAAAAACCGCCGAGCGTTTGGTTATCGAGATGAGAGACCGACTCGATAAGATTGATGGTGGGCCAGTGAGTGTGCCGGGCCGGGTCGATACGGATCAACCTGATGATGCTCGCAGTGACGCCATTGCGGCCCTGGAGGCGCTGGGCTACCGCAACAAGGATGCCGCTGTTGCGGTGGGTAAAGCGGCAGATCAAGAAGGCATGAGCAGCGAGCAACTGATCCGTAAGGCGCTTAAAAGTCTGGCCCGCTAGTGCTTTGAGCCAGAGTTGCATAACACTTTGTGATAACAGTAATGGCAGTACGGTATCAGGGTACGATACGCTAGCGACTCCCACGATATAGAGGCAAGCCCGCTGCAGGCATGGATAACGAACGAGTCATTACCGCGGTTGCCGTTGGTAGCCAAGAAGAACAGCAAGACAGGGCGATTCGCCCGGCCAGCTTGGCGGATTATCATGGGCAGCCGAAAGTCAGCGAGCGCATGGAAATCTTTATTGATGCCGCCCGCGGACGCAATGAGGCCCTTGATCATACTTTAATTTTCGGCCCGCCCGGTCTCGGCAAGACGACGCTTGCCCATATCATTGCCCGAGAAATGGGCTGCGATCTCAAGTCCACCTCTGGTCCGGTGCTGGAAAAGGCAGGCGATTTGGCGGCCATCCTGACCAACCTGGAAGAGGGCGATGTGCTTTTTGTGGATGAAATTCACCGCCTGTCTCCGGTGGTAGAGGAAATCCTTTATCCGGCTATGGAAGATTACCAGTTGGATATCATGATCGGTGAAGGGCCGGCCGCCCGTTCCATCAAACTGGATCTTCCGCCGTTTACTCTTGTCGGTGCGACCACCCGAGCCGGTTTGCTTACCGCTCCGTTGCGTGATCGTTTTGGTATTGTGCAGCGCCTCGAATTCTATTCTGTAGATGACTTGTCCGGCATTGTTAGCCGCGCCTGCGATATTCTTGCTATTCCTATCGAAGCGGCCGGTGCCATGGAAGTGGCGCGCCGCGCACGTGGTACCCCGCGTATTGCCAATCGCCTGCTGCGCCGCGTGCGCGATTACGCCGAAGTGAAGGGCGATGGGCGGATTACTGAAGAGATCGCCCAGCGAGCCTTGGACATGCTGGAGGTGGACAGTTGTGGTCTGGACGGCACTGACCGGCGCCTGCTGGATATGATCATGCACAAATTTGATGGTGGGCCGGTGGGACTGGAATCCTTGGCAGCAGCACTCAATGAAGACTCCGGAACCTTGGAAGAGGTGGTGGAGCCTTACCTGATACAGCAAGGCTTTATTCAACGCACCCCGCGTGGGCGGGCAGTGACTAACCATGCTTGGCGTCATTTTGGTTTGCAGCGCCCGCGTCAAGACGGTGATTTGTTTAATGATTGAAAAAAATCAACAAAACGGGGAATTTACCCTGCCTGTGCGCGTCTACATCGAAGACACTGATGCAGGTGGCATAGTCTATTACGTGAATTACCTGAAATTCATGGAGCGGGCGCGTACTGAATTTCTACGTACGCTGGGTTATCAGCACTATGCACTGGCGGATGACAATTTTCAGTTTGTCGTTCACTCGGCCAATGTGCAGTATCGCCAGCCGGCACGTATTGATGATGCGCTGACCGTGTCAGCCACACTGAAAAAAATGGGTAAGGCCACGCTGGTGTTTGATCAGCAGGTGCGTAAAGCCGGCGCATTAATTTGTCAGGCAGACATTAAGGTGGCTTGCGTGAGAGCCGATACCCTCAAGCCGGCGGCTATCCCGACGGCACTGTATAAAAAATTTAGCGCGGCCAGCAAAGGAGAAGGGCTACATGGTTGAGGCATCCAGCATGTCTGTCGTCAGTTTGATCAGCAACGCCACCGTGGTGGTGCAGCTGGTGATGGCGCTATTGATTCTGGCGTCGCTGACGTCCTGGTACATGATTGTTGGCCGTTTCCGGGTGCTTGGGCGTGCTCAACGGGCGGGCCGTGCCTTTGAGGGAAAATTCTGGTCCAGCGATGACCTGGCCTCCCTCTACAACCAGAGCCGCAAAGAGCCGGATCTAGATTCCGGCAGCGAGGCGATTTTTCGCGCGGGCTTTCAGGAGTTTGTCCGGCTTTCTAAAAGCGCACGTGGCGGAGAGGCGGTGATGGATGGCGCCCAGCGTGCCATGCGGGTTGCCTTGCAGCGCGAACAGACCCGCCTTACCAAGCATTTACCTTTTCTTGCCACAGTTGGTTCTACCAGCCCTTACGTTGGGTTGTTCGGCACAGTTTGGGGCATCATGAATTCTTTTATGGCGTTGGCGAACGTGAAACAGGCTACGCTCAGCGTGGTTGCCCCGGGTATTGCCGAGGCGCTGATCGCCACCGCCATTGGCTTGTTTGCCGCGATTCCGGCGGTCATGGCTTATAACCGTTTCTCGGCTCAGAGTGATGCGTTACTGACGGAAAATGAAATGTTCGCGGAAGAGTTTTCTTCCGTACTTCACCGTCAAGCCCATGGGCGCGGAGCATAATCATGAGCGGCGTAAAGATACGGGTGCCGCGCAAGCTCGTCGCCGAGATGAACGTGGTGCCTTACATCGATGTGATGCTGGTACTGCTGGTGATCTTCATGGCCACGGCTCCGATGATGACCCAGGGTATTAATGTGGACCTGCCGGACAGCAACAGCGACCCTATTGATACCACTAAGAGCGAGCCTGTGATCATTTCGGTGACTGCGGATGGCCGTTATTTCATTGATGTGGGCGGTGACAGCCAGAAATCTTCTAGCCTGGAAACCGTCAAAGGTCATGTTCTGCGTATTCATAAGCATAAGCCGTCCACCCTGTTTTTGGTGGAAGGTGATGGCAATGTGGCCTATGCCCGGGTGGTGTCATTGATGGGCGCGTTGCAGGAAGCCGGCATTAGCCAACTTGGGTTGGTGACTGAGCCGCAGGGACGCAATGAGTGATCGCCGTGTTGCGTTGTTGTTTACGCTGCTTATTCACTTGCTGGTGTTTGGTTTGTTGGTGTTTAGCTGGAGCACGGATCCGTCATTGCATAAGGCCCCAGTGGTGCCGCCCCATGTGAAGGCGACCATGGTGGAGCGCTCCAAGCAGCAGAAAGCGCCGGTAGCGAAACCCAAGAAGGAAGTAAAACCGACCCCCAAGCCGACAGCAAAACCTAAGCCTAAGCCCAAAACGGAACCTAAACCTAAACCGACGCCCAAGCCCGATCCGAAGCCTGCGCCGGCAAAAAAGCCGGAGCCTAAACCTAAACCCAAATCGGCGCCTAAACCCAAGGCCGAGAAGAAGCTGGTGGTACCGGAGATCGATACCCCGAGCTTGGAAGAGATGTTGGCCGAGGAAGAGCTGGAAATGGACAGGCAGAACAAAGCCTCTGCCCAGCCAGATAAGGAAATGGCTAGTAACGCGGATCAGGCAAATGCACAGGTGGCCAGTTTTACCGATGCCATTGCCTCCCATGTGGGTCAGCAATGGCGGATTCCCGGCAATTATCGTAACCGAGATGACATCCGCACACGGGTAAGAATAAAGATGATCCCTGGTGGTGAAGTGGTGAATGTCTCTGTGGCGCAAAGTAGCGGCTACCCGGATTTTGACGACTCGGTGTTGAATGCAGTCAAGCTAGCCAGCCCACTACCGGTACCTGATGGATCGCTTTTTAACGAACAGTTTCGCTCACTGGTGATCGAATTCGATCCTGGAGTTGCACAATGATAGGTGTGTTAAGGATGCAGCAAACCTGTAAACGAAAGATATGGATGCAAATCAGCGTCGCTTTGGTGACATCTTTGTGGATGATCAGTGCGCAGGCTGAGTTGCTCATCAAGGTAACTGAGGGCCGTGTGGATGCGGTGCCGATCGCTGTAGTGCCTTTTGATGGTGCAAAAAATGCAGAGGAAGATGTCTCCGCGATCGTTCAGGCGGACCTGCACCGCAGCGGTCAGTTTAAACCGCTGCCGCCGCAAGACATGCTCAGCCGCCCCCGTAATGAGCAAGAGATGATTTATCGGGATTTCAAAGTGCTGGGCACAGAGTATGTGATCACCGGCAGCATGAAGCGTCAGGAAACCGGCGGTTACGAGGTCGGTTATGCACTGTTTGATGTGGCGCGGCAAAAGAAATTGATGTCGGAAACCTATCGCCCGCCGGCGTCCCAGCTACGTGATGTGGCCCATGCCATCAGCGATCGTATCTATGAGCAGCTCACTGGGATCCCTGGAGCGTTCTCTACGAAAATTCTTTATGTGACCCATAATCGCCATGATGCCAATCCGTATCAGCTGCAATATGCCGATGCGGATGGCCACCGAGTAACGACCATCTTGCGTAGTAACGAACCGATAATGAGCCCTACCTGGTCGCCAGATGGCAGGAAAATTGCTTACGTTTCCTTTGAAGATCAGGGGCGGCCAGGTATTTATATTCACAACCTGGCCACCACTGAACGGGAGAAGGTGTCCAGCTTTAGCGGCATTAACGGTGCACCAGACTGGTCGCCAGATGGTCAGCACTTGGCGTTGACCTTGTCCCGTGACGGCAATCCCGAAATTTATATGTTGAATCTGTCGACCAAGGTGTTGACCCGGTTAACGAACAATTACGGCATTGATACCGAGCCGCGTTGGTTGCCCGATGGCGAACACTTGGTGTTCACTTCCAGCCGTTCCGGGGGGCCACAGATTTACAAACTGAACATAAATGATAAGTCGGTTCGGCGGGTTTCGTTCCAGGGCGGCTATAATGCGCGCTCGGATGTAACCCCAGACGGCCGCTATCTCGTTTATGTGCATCGACGAAATGGAAATTACAATGTCGGTGTGCAGGACCTCCAGCGTGGCACATTTAATATTGTGACCCGTACCGATATGGATGAATCGCCCAGTGTTGCGCCCAATGGAAGTATGGTAATTTACGGGACGCAACATGGGGGAGCGGGGGTTCTGGAAGCCGTATCCATTGATGGCAGAGTCAAAGTTGAGCTGCCGTCGAAGGAAGGGGAAGTCAGAGAGCCGGCATGGTCGCCGTTCCTCTGAGTGGTGCTCGAGTCCAATACTAGGAAATTATAGGAGTTTTTCGCATGCGTTCATTACTAAACCCGCTGTTTGCTCTGGTTCTGGCAGCTGCATTGGCAGCTTGTTCCAGTACACCGACTGAAGATGATACCTCTGCTACCGATAGCATGTCTCAGACTGATACCTCTCCAGTAACATCTGTTGAGCGGTCAGAGCCGGTTAAGCCCGACACTAGCAGCATTCCGCTAACTGCTGACAACTTCTACAACCATCCGTCCAACTATGACGGTACCACCGATTCACGTGTTATTTACTTCGCATTCGACAGCAACACCATTCCGGCTGCGGCGTTTGAAACCCTGCGAGCCCACGCGACCTACTTGAAGAACAACGCTAACGCGAAAATTCGTCTGGAAGGCCACGCTGATGAGCGCGGTACTCGTGAATACAACGTTGCACTGTCCGAGCGTCGCTCTAAAGCGGTAGAGAAGTTCCTGCGCGTACAGGGTGTTGCTTCTTCTCAGCTTGAAATCGTGTCCTATGGCGAAGAGAAGCCGGCAGCATTTGGTCACTCTGAAATGGATTGGGCCAAAAACCGCCGTGTAGAAATTAACTATCTGTCTGGCCGTCCGTAAGGCATGAAGGTATTGATGAGAGCGCGCCTGATTGTAGGCGCGATGCTCGGCACCTTGGTGTTCTGTGCACATGCACAGAGCACTGGGCCGCTGGCCGTAGAAGAGCGCAGCCTAGCCCAGGCGCAATCAAAAATGCGCAGTGCCTCCACACCGTCTGCTGCGGTGAATGAGGATGGGTTGATGGTATTAATGCAGCAGCAGCAACAGTTTGAAGAGCAGATTCAACAGCTGCAGGGGCAGCTGGAAGAGTTGCGTCATGAACTTTCCACTCTCAAAAAAGCTGAGCGTGAGCGTTATCTGGATCTTGATGCCCGAATTAATACGTTAGCGGAGCGGGGAAGCACTGCGAAGGAAGAGGCTGCAGTCGCGGGTAACAATGACCCGGAAGCGGATCGAGCTGCCTATAACGCCGCTAAAGACAAGTTGGTGGCTGGTGACTTCAGCGGTGCCATTGCCGGTTTCGAGGCGTACCTGAAGGATTTCCCGCAAGGGCTATCCCGGGCGGATGCCCATTTCTGGGCGGGTAAGCTGTACAGTGACCAGAAAGAGCCGGATTTGCAGAAGGCGCAAGGTCATTTCCAAGCTGTGGCGGACAACTACCCGGACCATAGCAAGGCGTCGAAAAGCCTCTATATCTTGGCGGTCATGCAGGCCAACGCCGGAGAAATTTCGCCTGCCAAGGTCAATCTGCACAAGCTTATCAAGCAATATCAGGATAGTAGAGAAGCCAAGCAAGCTCAGGGTCTTCTCGAGCAGCTCAACGAGTAAGCCGCGCCTATCACCTTTATCTGCGTCACAGATGCGGGCAAAGGTGATAGAATCCGCGCATTTCCCCCCTCTTTCAGGGCTTTCAGGAGATGTTGTGGAACTCCGCCTCACCGAAATATTCCATTCGTTACAAGGTGAATCCCGCACTGTGGGCCGCCCAACGGTATTCGTGCGCCTAACGGGTTGCCCGCAACGCTGTGTTTGGTGTGATACAGAATATGCGTTCTCCGGGGGAGAAAAATGGAGTTTGGCCGCTATTCTTGAGGAGGTGGCGGCTCTCGGTGCTCAGTATGTGACGGTGACGGGAGGAGAGCCCTTAGCGCAACCAAGCTGCCTGCCATTGCTTAAGACGCTCTGTGATGAGGGTTATCAAGTAAGCCTGGAAACGGGCGGCGCCATGGATATTGCCGGTGTGGACGAGCGGGTGTCTGTGGTGATGGATCTTAAAGCGCCGGGTTCAGGTGAACAGCACAATAATCGGCTGAGCAATATCGCTCTACTCAAGGCTCACCACCAGGTGAAGTTCGTGCTGGCGGACCGCAAGGATTACGATTGGGCACGCTTTATGCTGGATCAGTACCAGTTACACCAGCGGGTCAGTGATGTGCTGTTCTCACCTGTGCAAGGGACTTTAGCCCCGGGAGACTTGGCGAATTGGATTGTCGAAGACCGTTTGCCGGTACGTTTCCAATTGCAGCTACATAAGCTTCTTTGGAATGATGCTCGCGGACGCTGATTAAGGTCAGACGCAAGATCTCTATGCGCCAAACGTGAAGTCTCACAACCCTAAAGCAAAGAGTAATGAAGGAACCTGCCATGAAAAAAGCCGTGGTGCTGTTGTCCGGTGGCTTGGATTCAGCCACTTGCTTGGCGATCGCCCGTGATCAGGGCTATGCCTGCCATACCATTGCATTCGATTATGGCCAACGCACTCGGTCAGAGTTGGATGCGGCGGAGCGTGTGTCTGGCGTGTTGGGGGCGTTGAGTCACCGTGTCATTGAGCTGGGTATGGGGAATATCGGCGGCTCTGCGTTGACGGATCATTCCATTGAGGTGCCGGAAAACGGGGGTGACGGTATTCCTGTGACCTATGTGCCGGCCCGTAACACGGTATTCCTGTCTCTGGCGCTAGGTTTGGCGGAAGTGATTGATGCGCAAGCTATTTTTATTGGAGTGAATGCGGTGGACTATTCAGGCTATCCAGATTGCCGGCCGGCGTTTATCGAGGCGTTTCAGTCCATGGCCACTTTAGCCACCAAGGCAGGGGTAGAAGGGAGGCCCATGCAGATTGAGACTCCGTTAATGCATTTGAGTAAAGCGCAGATTATTCAGCGGGGGGTGGCGTTGGGTTTGGATTACGGTCTTACCGTCTCTTGTTATCAGGCTGACGATCATGGAAATGCTTGTGGGAAATGCGACAGTTGCCGTCTGCGCAGCCAAGGCTTCGAGGATGCATTGGTTAAAGATCCAACAAACTATCAATAAAGCAGAAAAAAAATGGGTTAACCCCTTGTCACCAAGAAATAAATCCGTATTATTTGCGCCTCCTTCGGGAGCGGGTCGTTAGCTCAGTTGGTAGAGCAGTTGGCTTTTAACCAATTGGTCGCTGGTTCGAATCCAGCACGACCCACCATATTTAAAAGGGCTCGCCTACGGCGGGCCCTTTTTCGTTCCAGCTTCCTTTCTATTTTCTTCCTTGATGATCTTTGCGCGGTAGGTGAATTAGCGCTGTAACTCCCCAATACCTTGAAACCCGCAGGCTTCCTGTTCTTCTGCAGGCCTCCACACCGGCAAACCCGCTTGCTCTGCAAGCGCCACCATATGTGCTGTGCCGCGTCCGCCGGGAAAGGCAATCACTGCCTGCGGACGGCCGTGGTGCAGCATTCGGCGGTTGCGCATGGGGCCAGCAGCTCGACCATGGGCTTTCCAGTTGGCAGGGTAGCTCACCTGATCAATACCGTGGTCATGGGCCCACTGCCCAGCCAGACGGTCCGCACCGCTGGCATTGCCATGGATGAGGAGGGATAGGGTGTTATCCCGATGTAGACGGTTCAGGGTGCGTGCCAGTAGAGCCTGGTTGTCAAAATCACGGCCACCGCAGACAAGAATGCGCATTTTGCTGTCCATAAGGTCAGTGTTTTGAGGAGTATAAGCATAGACTTCAACGATTGCACCTTTGTGATCACTGTCTTGCTGAAGTGTGATGGAACACCTTCACAATGCGTTGACAGGTCGCTGGGGTAAGGTTGTACAGATTTCTACTTTTGTATAACCCTGAGGTGCCGGCGGAACTGCTTGCCAGCCTCTACTGCCACTGAGGTCACTCCATGGACGCGGTTAAATCTGAGAAAAAGGACATTCTGGCGCGTATTCCGGTTGGTATCAGCGCCTGTTTGCTGGGCTTGGAGGTGCGCCACGATAAAGGCCACAAGCATTCGCGTTACTGTACCGAGGTTCTGTCGCAGTACTTTGAGTTTCGCTCCCAGTGTCCAGAAATGGGGGCAGGAATGTCGGCACCGCGCAAAGCAATGCATTTGGTGGACGATGGGGAAAAGCATCCGGTGAATAATGACGCAGGCGAAGGCTCTGAAGCGCCGCTGCGGTTGCTAACCACGGATGGTAAGCGAGATTGCACCGGGATGATGATGGATTTCATCGACCGGACGTTGCCGTCACTAGCGCCGTTGCGTGGCTATATTCTGATGGCCAAGTCTCCCAGCTGCGGGATGGAAAGAATCCGTGTCTACAACGAGGCGGGCAATGTACAACGTCGGGATGCCAGCGGGCTGTTCGCTGCGGCGCTGGCACGCCGTTATCCGCTAATGCCACTGGAAGAAGAAGGGCGCCTGAATGATGCCGCTCTGCGTGAAAACTTTATCGAGCGCGTGTTCCTGTATGACGACTGGTGTCAGATGATGGAACAAGGCCTGACCGCTAAAAAGCTGATTGTGTTCCATAGCCGTCACAAATTTCAGCTGTTGGCTCATTGCCAGAAAACCTACCGTGAAGTGGGCCCCATGCTGGCGGACCTTCAAGCACGCCCGCTGCAAGACATTGCCGGGGATTATATTCATGCGGTGATGTCCGCCATGAAGAAGCGTGTATCCCGGGGCGCCCATGTGAATACCCTGCAACATCTGGCCGGGTTTTTGCGCCAGGATCTAGGTGGAGACGACAGGGCGTTGATCAACGAACAGATAGACGCTTATCTGCGTGAAGAGGTGCCGCTGGTTGTGCCGATGACCCTGTTGCGTGGTGCCCTGCGTAAAACCGATCAGCCTTACTTGGCCCAGCAGCGCTATCTTTCCCCGTACCCGGACCCGCTAGGCCTGAGAAATCGGGTATGAGCGAGTCTACAAGCAGGGTTCAAGTTGCGGACCGACAAGCCGGTAGCATCAGCATTCAGCACGTGAGCATGCACTGCGGTATCCCCGCGGTGACTTTGCGTGCCTGGGAGCGTCGTTATGGTTTGTTGACGCCCGCACGCACGGATAAAGGGCATCGGCGTTATAGCGAAGTGGATATCGCTTGTATCGAGCAGATTCAGCATTGGCTGGAGCGAGGGGTGCCGATCAGTCAGGTGGCGGGGCTACTGGCTGATTCAGCAGCGGCTAACGGGGCGGTGTGGGAACAGGGTGCCGAACAGCAAGGGCCTTGGCGCGGGGCAGTAACAGACGCGATCTGCGCGCTGGAGTCGCTCAACACCCGCCGTCTGGAACAGTTGCTCAATGGGCTGCTGAATGATTATAGCCATGCTCTGGTACTGGATCACTTTTGTGATCCCGTGCGGGCACGTTTGGCTGACACTTCAGCCCTGGGTGGATGGCTCACCCTGTTTGACGGTGTGCTGCAGGCCAAGTGGTCGTCGCGGGCATTATCGCTGGCGCCACGGGGTGGGGAGGCCGGCTGGTTGCTGGTGCCGGTGGGGAGAGCCTTGCCGGCACTGGAACTGGCGATGGTATTGAACCGCCCGCTCTGGTGTCTGGGGGCTCCTTTGGTGACGGTAGAACTGCGCAGTGTACTCAAAAGCCTGGCGCAACGGGCCGGTGGTGTGCTCTGGGTGGTGGATCGCTGGCCAACGGCGGCCCAGCGTCAGCAAATCGGTATCGCTTCTGGTTGTGGCCTCAGTGAGGCGTGCTGGGGGCTGGATCTATCGCAAATGACACTGCCGCAAGAGGTAGCCCAGCTTGGCGGGCGTCGGCAGGGGCTGGCGAGCGAACTGGATCGACTTCAACAATCCTGGAGTACGCCATGAATCTGGTCTGGTACCGCAACGACCTGCGTGTCGCGGCACACTCGCCTCTGCACGCTGCGTTGACAGAGTCATCGATAAGCGCGGGTGAGACGAGGCCACAGGCGCTGGCGGTGTATTGTCTGTGTCAGGGGCAATGGGATCGTCATCAGGTGGCGCCGTTGCGCCGCTGGTATGTGTTGGAAAGCTTGCGTGAGCTGGGCGAGTCCCTGGCTAACCGCGGCATTGATCTGCATGTGCTGGATGTGGACACCTTCGAGAAGGTGCCGGAGGCGTTAGCAGAATTTGCCCAGAGCCAAGGTGTGACACACCTGTATTGCAATCGTGAGTATCCGCTCAATGAAAAGCAGCGAGACACACTGGTGGCTGAACGCCTGCGTGAGCAAGGGATTATCCTGCGCGGTTTCGACGATGGCGTGTTAGTTCCACCCGCGGCACTGCGCACCGGTAAAGGAACACCGTATACGGTGTTTGGGGCTTATAAGAAACGTTGGGATGTATGGACGGCCGATCATCACCCGGCGATGACACCGGTGCCATCACAATGCAGGGCTGAAGGTACGTTTATGGGGGCTAAGGTTGTGGCGAAGGCCCTTGAAATGCTGGACGTGCCTGAGGCGCTAACGCAGCAATGGGCGCCTGGAGAAGAGGCCGCCTGGCAACAACTTGATCAATTTATGGAGCGGTCGCTGGCCGACTATCGCCGCAACCGTGATTTTCCTGATTTGTCTGGCACCAGCGGCTTATCGGTGGCGCTATCGGCGGGAACCCTGTCGGTGGCCAGTTGTTTCCGGGCCGCAACCCAGGCCATGGCGGATGCGGGTAGCCGTGATGGTGCTGCCTGCTGGATCGACGAGTTGGCCTGGCGGGATTTTTACCGCCAGATCATGGCGCAGTTTCCTCGCGTTAGCCGCGGACAAGGCTTCCGGCCGGAAACGGATTTGCTGGAATGGAAAAATGATGACGAGCTATTCGCCGCTTGGTGTGAAGGGCGTACGGGGTACCCGTTGGTGGATGCAGCCATGCGGCAGCTGGTTGCCACCGGCTGGATGCATAACCGGCTACGCATGGTGACAGCCATGTTTCTCAGTAAGCATCTTTGGCTGGATTGGCGCCGCGGTGAAGCGTTCTTTATGACACATTTGATCGATGGGGACTTTGCCGCCAATAACGGTGGCTGGCAGTGGAGTGCCTCATCTGGCACCGATGCGGTGCCTTATTTTCGGGTGTTTAATCCGGTTCGTCAGGGGCAACGTTTTGATAGCGAAGGCCGCTTTATTGCTCATTGGGTGCCGCAATTGCGCGACTTGGATAGCAAGCAAATCCATGAGCCCTGGAAGCAGCCGCTACTGGCCCGGGATTATCCACCACCGGTGGTGCCCCATGCGGGAGTGCGTGAGCGGGTGACGGTAGCGTTCAAGGCGGCTAAAAGCCGGTTTGATAAAACCTCTTAGGATCAGCAACACCCCGTGTCGCCGCCGGCCATGGGCAATAGTAGGAAGGGAAAGACATGAGTCAGCGTATTGCTATTGTTGGAGCCGGTATTAGTGGGCTTAGCACCGCTTGGTATCTGTCAAAAGCGGGTCATCAGGTCGATGTATTTGAAGCCAATGATTATCTGGGTGGGCATACCTGTACGATTCCGGTATCTCGACCCCATGGTGATTACGCTATTGATGTAGGGTTTATTGTATTCAACGATCGAACCTACCCGAATTACCTTCGTTTGTTGGAGGAGCTTGGCTTGCAGGGCCAACCCACTCCTATGGGGTTTGCGGTCAGTGATGAGAAGAACGGGCTGGAATACTGCGGCGATGGGCTGGGGGGCATGTTTGCCCAGAAACGCAATTTGCTGAACTTTTCACACTGGCGTTTCATTCGCGACATCTTGCGCTTCAATAAGCAGGCACCGGCTTTGCTTAATAGCGCCAAGGGAGATCTTCCTTTGGGGCAGTATCTGCGTGAGCAGGGTTACGGTGAACGCTTTGCCCGGGATTATATTCTCGCCATGGGTGGGGCTATCTGGTCTTGTTCGCTGGAGCAGATGGAAGTTTTTCCTGCTCGGTTTTTTATCCGGTTTTTCCAGAATCATGGTTTATTGTCGTTGAATGATCGGCCTCAGTGGTTCGTGGTGCCTGGTGGTTCCAATCAATACGTGAAACCTCTGGTGGACGGTTGCAACGCTACCTTTCATACCCGCACCCCGGTGCAGTCGATACGACGGGGCTCAGCGGGAGTGGGCGTAGAGGCTGGTGTCGGTGTCACCGTCACCGTAGGCGGGACAGAGCGGCATTACGATCAGGTTGTGCTGGCGTGCCACAGCGACCAGGCGCTGGCATTACTCAGTGACCCAGACGAACGGGAAGAAGCGAACCTGTCGCAATTGGGTTACCAGGACAATGAAGTGGTCCTGCATACGGATACAGCATTGCTACCGCGTCGGGAACGGGTATGGTCAAGCTGGAATGCCATGTTGTATGCGCAGGATCAGGAACGGGTTCAAGTGACCTATAACATGAATATTCTGCAGGGTATTGCTGCCCCGGAAACCTTCTGTGTCACGCTGAACGCCAGTGACCGAATTGATACTAAAAAGGTACTCGCCCGTTACCATTTTGCGCATCCGTTATTCACACCGCAGACGGTGGCGGCCCGGGAACAATTACTGAAAGACAACGGCAAAAATGCCACCTGGTTTGCCGGTGCCTGGTGTCGCAATGGTTTCCATGAAGATGGTGTGGTGTCTGCGTTGAACGTGGTGGCAGGGATCACTGGCAAGGCGCAGGAAGGGGGCGTTGCGTGATGGAGGCTTCGGTCAATGACCCGTTGACGCCCTATGCTATTGCGCGCGGGCGCGTCTGGCATCAACGGTTGCAACCGTTTACCTACAGCTTTGATTACCCGCTGTGGATGGTTTGGTGCGATCTGGAAAAAATTGATGCCATGCTCGGGCGGCACTGGGCCTGGGGCAGGAGGTGGCGACCGGTCACTTTTCGTGATCAGGATTACCTGGATACTCGTGCCGTGCCGTTAGCGGAAAAAGTTCGCGAAAAAGCGCTCAGCCTGGGGCTGAACTGGAGCCATGGCAGAACGGTTATGCTGGCGCAGTGGCGTACCTTCGGAACCCTGTTTAATCCATTGGTGTTGTACCTGCATTTCCCGCAAGGAAAAAGCCAGCCCGACAGCATGATCGCCGAGGTGCAAAATACCCCATGGCGAGAGCGCCATTTTTACCCTCTCACGTTTTCCCGAAATGAAAACGGGGTGCTGCTGGTGAACCACCCCAAGGCTTTTCATGTGTCCCCTTTCTTGCCCATGCTGCTGCAATACCATTGGCATCTTCACGTTGCCTTACCCGATCTGCGAATAGGGTTAGAGGACCGGGATAAACAGGTCTGCGTGTTCAAGGCCGGAATGAAGTTGCAATTAGTTGCGCCGGATTCCGCCGCCATGGGCAAGGGCATTTTCCGGTTTGGTGCCCAAGGGTTGGCCACGCTGAAAAATATTTATTGGCAGGCCTTCAAACTGTGGCGTAAAGGCGCGGTCTTTCACGGTCACCCCGCTGGCGAGAACGCTCAACGTGATGATGGTGATTCAGGCGATGATGGAAACAGGGAGTAAGGTAATGCTGTCTGGCGATAGAGCCTCTAACAATAAAAGTATCCAGGCCGGCACATTGAGTTGGTCGCAATCAGTGGCTCGTACTCTGGTGTTGAATAAGCTGGCGAAAGTGCCACACGGCGGCCTGCGTATTGATGAGCCGGATGGAAACACCGTGTTACTCGGCGATTCACACAATAGCCAGGCAATCGGCCATATCGTACTCACCGATTGGTGCACCTACAGCATGATGATGAGCGGTGGGGCGATGGGGGCGGCAGAGGCGTTTATGGAACAAAGCTGGTCGAGCCCGGACCTGGTTAAGGTAATACGGTATTTCGCCGCAAATGTGGACGCCATGCAAGCGCTGGAAGGCGGCTTTGCCGCGCTGTCCAAACCCGCGTTGAGAATGCTGCACCGCTATAATCGCAATTCGCTGCAAGGATCGCGCAGAAATATTTCCGCGCATTACGATCTGGGCAATGATTTTTTCAGCCTGTTTCTTGATCGCACCATGATGTATTCCAGTGCGGTTTTTTCGCGCCCGGAGGCGTCCCTGGAGGAGGCCTCGGTGCACAAGCTGGATTTGATTTGCCAACGGCTGCAATTACAGCCCGGCATGACGGTGCTTGAAATTGGCACGGGCTGGGGCGGTTTAGCGCTGCATGCAGCGCAGCATTACGGGGTCACCGTTACCACCACAACGATATCCCGCGAGCAGGCCCGTTATGCCCGTGATCTGGTTGCCGATGCCGGGCTAAGTGATCGCATCACCATTCTGGAAAAGGATTATCGCGAACTCACCGGACAGTATGACAGGGTGGTGTCCGTGGAAATGATCGAAGCGGTGGGGGCGGAATTTTTGCCTGGCTATTTTGATGTGTTGGGCAAGCGTTTGAAGCCGGAAGGGTTGCTGCTGATTCAGGCAATCACGGTGCCGGACCAGCGTTACCACTATGCATTGAAGCAGGTGGACTTCATTAAGCGTTATATCTTTCCCGGCGGTTTCCTGCCCAGTGTGTCGGTGATGTGCGACAACCTCACGCGCCATACCCGCTTGGTGACCACGGAACTGCACGACATCGGTCATGATTACGCGCTGACCTTAAATCACTGGCGCCAGCGTTTTCATGATGCGCTGCCCCGCATTCGCGAGCTGGGTTTTGATGAGCGGTTCGTGCGTATGTGGGAATATTACCTGTGCTATTGCGAGGGCGCGTTCCTGGAGCGGGCCATCAGCACGGTGCATCTGGTTGCCGCCGGACCCGCTTACCGGCCTTCCTTCCAAGCTTGAAGGGAAGCTTGAAAACCGCCCTCGTCGGACGCATTTAATCCTTTGCAGGGCTAACAACAGGCCGCTATTCAGCGGTTTTTGGCTGTTGTGGTATTATGCCCGCCTTATTCTTTTATCAATTTTCCAAGTTGTTGATTTCAGGGGGAAACCCCGGGCGGTAAGGCAATGACGGCAGAGGCACAAGCACGGGTCCAGGCGCATTTAGCTGAGGTGGAGCCCGAGGACACGCTCAGCGAAGAGCAACGCGCATCCTATCGTGATCGGATCAAGGCGTTGTTGCGTCAACGCGATGCGGTGTTGGTAGCGCATTACTACACAGACCCGGAAATTCAGTCGTTGGCGGAAGAAACCGGTGGCTGTGTGTCTGATTCTTTGGAAATGGCCCGCTTTGGCAAAGACCATCCTGCGTCCACGTTGATTGTGGCCGGGGTGAAGTTTATGGGTGAGACCGCCAAAATTCTTAGCCCGGAAAAACGCGTCTTCATGCCGACACTCGAAGCGACCTGTTCATTGGATATCGGTTGTCCGGAAGAAGAGTTTTCCGCATTTTGCGACCAGCACCCGGACCGCACTGTGGTGGTTTATGCCAATACTTCCGCTGCGGTGAAAGCCCGTGCCGATTGGGTGGTCACCTCGTCCATCGCCGTGGAGTTGATTGAGCATCTAGATAGCAACGGTGAAAAAATTCTGTGGGCGCCGGACAAGCACCTTGGCGGCTATGTTCGTGATAAAGCTGGCGCCGATGTATTGTGTTGGGACGGTGCCTGCATTGTTCACGAAGAGTTTAAAGCTAAAGGGTTGCATGATTTGCAAGCCGCCTACCCGGATGCCGCTATTCTGGTGCACCCGGAATCCCCGGCCTCGGTGGTGGAAATGGCGGATGTGGTCGGCTCAACCTCACAGCTGATCAAGGCCGCTTGCGAGATGGACAATGAGGTGTTCATCGTTGCCACCGACAAGGGCATTTTCTACAAGATGCAGCAGTTAGCGCCGGGCAAAACCTTCTTGGAAGCGCCGACGGCGGGCTCCGGTGCGACCTGTCGCAGTTGTGCTCACTGTCCGTGGATGGCAATGAATGGCCTGCAGAACATGCTCGCGGTGCTGGAAGATGCCAACGGCATGGGGCAGGAAATTTTCGTGGACTCGTCGCTGGCAGAAAAAGCCATGGTGCCGTTGAACCGCATGTTGGATTTCGGCCGCAAGTTGAAAGCGTGACCGGCCGCTATTATTTTGTGTGACGCCTGATACAACCTGTGCAAACAACGCAGGTTGTATTCTTGCGATTTAGACAGTACCCCGCCACCGCGCTCAGAACTCTTCTTCAGATAATCGCTTCATTTCTCGCAGGCGCCCGTTCAATTTGCTGTGCAAAGCAAAGTCATTCTCTGCGTCGCGCAGGGCATAGCGCATTTGTTGCTGGGCTTTAGAATCGTTGCCGCGTAGAAACTGGCTTTCGGCACGGGCATGCAGGGCGCGCACGGTGTCGCCACTGTTGCCGTAGGCATCAGCCAGCAGGTCCCAGATGTGAGGATCATTGATGTGGTCTTTGAGTAGCGGTTTGAGTAATGGCAGGGCCTTTTCTGGTTGCTTGCTGCGCAGGTAGGCTTTGCTTTGCAGTATGGACGCGGCGTAATTGTCCGGTGAAATGTTCAGTACCCACCCGGTTTCTTTAATCGCTAGCGGGTAGCTACCTTCATCCAGCGCCACTTCAGCTAACCCTAGGCGGAACCAGAGTTGATCGGGGTATTGATCGGCTAGCCCCTGCATCAATCCGCGAGCCTGATCATAGTGATTGGCACGCAGATAGCTCAGGGCTAGGCCGTATCGTGCGGCCTGTAACCCTAACGCACTGCGTTCATTGCTGTAGCGTTTGAAATATTCAATGGCTTGCTCATCAGAGGTAATGAAGCCTGCCTTGAGGCGGGCCTGTGCCAGCAGAAAACTGGTGGAAACGGATAGACGTGCCGGTGGAAGGGCGCGGGCGCGGGCGCGGCTGTCAGCAATTCGGCTTTCGGTGACCGGGTGAGTGAGCAGAAACTCCGGCGGATTTCCGGAGAAACGTTGGCTATCGTGCATACGTTCGAAAAAGCGCGGCATGGCGCTTGGGTCCATGCCAGAGGCGGCGAGGGTCTGCATGCCCACCCGGTCAGCTTCGCGTTCATTTTGACGAGAATAGGCCAGTTGAGCCTGAATGGCCCCGGCCTGGGTGGCTGCGATACCGGCCATCCCAGCTTCACCGTCGCCGGCAATGGCAACGGCCAGGCTGGCCAGCATGGCGGCCAGCACCGCAGTGTTCATTTTTTTTGAATCTAAGTATCGGCGGGCAAAGTGCCGCTGGCTTACGTGGGCAATTTCGTGAGCAACCACTCCGGCGACTTCGTCTTCGCTCTCCGCATTTAGAAACAGGCCGGCGTTGAGCCCGATTACCCCACCGGGCACTGCAAAAGCGTTAATCTGGCGACTGTTTATTACCACGATATCCAGGTTGGGTTCTTTCAGGTCGCTGTAGGAGGCTAGCCGGTAGACTAGGCTCTCCACGTATTCCTGCAACATGGGGTCGGACATGATGGAAGTCTGCCCGCGCAGACTGCGTAGCCAAGCACGACCCAAGCGGTATTCCTGGCCGGAAGACATGAGCGCTGCGGTAGGGTCGCCTAGCACCGGAAGATTGTTATCGGCACTGGACGGGTTGGCTAGCCAGCAGCAGCTGAATAGCAAAAATGTACGCAAAAACAACGTCAAGTCGTGGCTCCGTTCAGAGAGTCGTAACGGGTAGGGTAACCTTGAGTATCGCTACACAAGGCGTTATTCAAAGGCTCTCTTATGACTATAATGCCGGCAGGGCGACAATGAATGAAGTGATAAGAATGACTAAGCACCAGATGTCTGAACACAAGGTTGATCTCCATGTGGATGCGTCCACGTTACAGTGCCCGTTGCCGCTGTTGAAAACCCGGCAGGCGTTGCGGCAGCTCCGTGCCGGGCAATTGCTGGAAGTGATTGCCACGGACACGGGGTCAGCCAATGATATTCCCGCCTATCTGAGACAGTCCTGCCATGCGCTAGTTCGCATGGGGGAATCGAAAGGCTGTTACTATTTCGTGATCCGTTGCGGCACACAGGAGCCTTGATGCTACGCATACTGAAAAATTGGGCCGATAGTTATTTTTCTGACGAAGAGGCGGTGTATTTAGTTGTCCTGCTGTTGGCCGTTGGGCTGGTGATTGCTTTTTTTGGTGGCATGCTAGCGCCGGTGTTTACGGCCATGGTGGTGGCCTATCTAATGCAGGGGCTGGTGGGGGCGCTGGAGCGCCGGGGCGTTAGGCGTATGCTCGCGGTCAATTTGGTATTTGTGCTGTTTGTTGGCCTGTTGACCGCCACCTTGGTGGTGCTGTTGCCTATGGTGTGGCGACAGCTAGTGTTGTTAGTTCAGGATCAGCTGCCCCATATGCTCAAAAATGGGGAAATCTGGCTGCGGGGCCTGCCGGCTCACTATCCAGAAGTGATTTCCATGGATCAGGTGAATTCCATTGTCGCGGTAATTCAGCGGGAGGTGGCTGAGGCGGGCCAGGGAGTGCTGACGTTGTCGCTGGCATCGATTCCCAACCTGGTAGAAATAATGGTGTTTCTTGTGCTGGTCCCTTTGTTGGTGTTTTTCTTTTTGAAAGACAGGGAAACCCTGGTCAACTGGATGCTGGGCTTTTTGCCTCGTAAGCGGCGGATTCTTTCTCACGTATGGCACGAAATGGACGGTCAGATCGCCAATTATGTGAGAGGTAAGGCGATTGAAATTCTGCTGGTCGGCGGTTCAACGTTTATCGCTTTCATACTACTGGATATGAATTATGCGGTGTTGCTGGCGGTGCTGGTCGGGCTGTCGGTGGTGGTGCCATACATCGGCGCCACAGTGGTCACCTTGCCGGTGGCGGCAGTGGCTTACGTGCAGTTCGGTTGGGGTGGTGACTTTGCGCTGGTGATGATCGTATATGGCATCATCCAGTTTATTGATGGCAATATTCTGGTACCGCTGTTGTTTTCCGAGGCGGTGAATTTGCATCCTGTGGCGATTATTACCGCCATTCTGTTATTCGGCGGGCTATGGGGGTTGTGGGGGGTGTTCTTTGCCATCCCGTTGGCGACGTTGATTAAAGCTGTGATCAATGCCTGGCCTCGGCAGGCAGACTATTCTCCCGGGAAGCTAGCATCCCAGCCAGAGGCATGAGGCAAAGAAAAAGGGGCGAAAGCCCCTTTTTACTGGTGAGGTGGCGTTAAAGCCCTAGCGCGTCCAGTTCAGCTAGCAGGTCTTCGTGATGGGTTTTGGTTTTGAATTTGTCCATTACCTTTAGCAGTTTGCCATTCTTGCCGATGATAAAGGTGGTGCGGATAAGCCCCATGAATTCCTTGCCCATGAATTTCTTCATGCCCCAACAGCCGTATTTCTCGGCGATGGCGTGATCTTCGTCGGATAATAGGGTGAAGTTCAGGGAATGCTTGTCGATAAACTTGGGCAAGCGTGCTACTGCATCCGGGCTGATGCCAAATACCACGACTCCCCGTTTTTCAAGCTCTGCCTGGGTGTCACGAATGCCGCAGGCCTGGGTGGTGCAGCCCGGGGTCAAGGCTTTGGGGTAAAAGAAAATCACCACCGGGTTTTGATTCCTGAACGCTTTCAATTCAACCTGATTTCCATCTTGATCCGGTAGTTTGAAGTTGGGTGCCAGATTGCCAATTTTGGGGTGTGCCATATTGAATTCCGTTCTCTTTGGTAGTCTTGATGAGTTTGCTGCGTTGCGCCCAGCTAGCGTTTTGGCGTCATGGTGGCATCCAGGTTGCGGGCTTCACAAAAATCCAGAAAAGCGTCGCGTAGCTGGGCCACGGAGTGTTCCGCGTTCATGCTCAAAGTTAGATGCAGGCTGAACATGCGGGTGCCAGTGTGTGGGGCGGCGTAGGTGCCCGTGTGTAGGTCATCGATGTTAATGTTGCGCCCGGAGAAGAAGTGGGCGATTTCATGGACAATGCCCGGATTGTCCATGGCCACTACTTCCACTTCGTAGGGCAGGGCGGCGGAGCTAGCCTCCGGGGCGCGGGTGCGTTTAAGGGTTATCCGCAAGTTTAGTTGATCGGCCAACTGTTGCTGCCCGGCTTCTAAGCTGTCCAAAGTGGCGGCGTTGCCGGCAACCAGCATCAGTACAGCAAATTCCCCCCCGAGTACGGTCATCCGTGAATCCATGATATTGCCATCGTATTCCAACACGGCCTTGGACAGGGCCTGCACAATGCCTGGCCGGTCCGTGCCTAAGGCAGAAATCACAATCAACTGATCCATTGTTGTTCTCCGTTTTGCTAGTGCCGTCAATATTCAGGTCCACGTACCGGTGGCGGGCACGAAATTTGCCTTCTTATGAGGTGTATTTGGCCAATCAGTTTACCCAGTTCATCTCAGACTGAACACTTGCCGAGAAGACGGGTCTGAAGCTGTACGTTGCATTCCAGGTAGTAAACCGCAGACGCGCTCCTTGTCCGCTTTGGGGGCGGGGTTTACCATAGCGCCCTTCACCCGACGATAGGGCTCGCTAGTTGGGAGGCATCGTTGAGCGCATTGAGTGGCGCAACGGGTTTGCGCACAATAGGAGACAGGCATGATTCGCGGCAGCATAGTGGCGCTGGTGACCCCCATGCGTGCAGATGGGTCCGTAGACTGGGAGCGATTGCGCTCGCTGGTTAATTGGCATGTAGAACAAGGCACCCATGCCATCGTAGCTGTGGGGACGACCGGTGAATCCGCTACCCTTGGGTTTGAAGAGCACGATAGCGTGATCCGTGAAGTGGTGGCGCTGGCTAAGGGCCGCCTTCCGGTTATTGCCGGTACTGGTGCCAACAACACAGAAGAAGCCATTCGCCTGACTCGAGATGCCAAACGAGATGGCGCAGACGCTTGCCTGTTGGTGACGCCTTATTACAACAAGCCGCCCCAGGAAGGTCTGTATCAACACTTCTTGGCGATAGCTCGTGCGGTAGATATTCCGCAAATACTGTATAACGTGCCCGGTCGAACATCTTGCGATTTACTGCCGGAAACCGTGGAGCGCTTGAGTAAAGTGCCGAACATCGTGGGCATAAAGGAAGCCACCGGTAATTTGGAGCGGGCTCGCGAAATCCGTGAGCGCTGTTCTGATGATTTCATGCTTTATTCTGGCGATGACGCCACCGCCATGGACTTTATTTTGGCTGGCGGACATGGCGATATTTCGGTGACCGCTAACGTGGCCCCGGCGAAGATGGCCGCCATGTGTGAGGCGGCTCTGGCTGGTGATGCGGATACCGCTCGGGCACTGAATGCGGAACTCGAACCCCTGCATCGTGATCTGTTTATTGAAGCGAATCCGATCCCGGTGAAATGGGCACTGTTTGAAATGGGCCTAATTGACGCGGGTATCAGGCTACCGTTGGTGCCGATGTCAGAAGCGGCTCAGCCGCGGTTACGTGAAACCATGCGCCAATGCGGCCTGTTGGAGGTTAAATGAAGAAAGCGGCGTTGCTGGCACCACTCATGCTCGCTTTGATGGTGGCTGGTTGTAGCTGGTTGCCAGACAGCAGTTTGGAATACCGTAAAGCGGCCGTGACCGACCCGATTAAAGTGCCCGACGGTGGCGTGTTTATTGGTGAGCAGCCCCTGTATGCGGTGCCTCGCGAGGATGAGCGGCTAACCGCTCCTGGTGAAGATGAAAAGCGTTTTGAGGCACCGCGCCCGCCGCAACTGGTGGTGTTGGGGAGTGCCTCTGGCAACGAAAACGTTGAGTCTGCTCCGCGTGGTGAATCCGCTAAAGCATTGCTAGGTCGGGATGGCAATGGTTACCCGATTATCATGATGTCCACTCGCTACGCCTGGGCATGGGAATATGTGAGTGATGCCCTAAAACAGACGGATTTAAAGGTCAGTGATCGTGATCGAGAAGTGGGTATCTTTTACCTTAAGGTTCCCGATCGGTATGAGTTGGGTGCCCGCGAAGCACAGTTGAAATTAAGCCATACGACCAACGGTATTCAGGTGGCTGTGTTGAATGAGAAGGGCTCCGCACTGGTGGATAAAATCCCGGGGCAGGCCATTCTTGAGCGAATCTACGACGAGCTCGATTAATGCAGCTGGCCTCATTGGGCAGTGGCAGCAAAGGCAACGCCACGCTGGTGCACGCTGACGACACTTTGGTGTTGGTTGATTGTGGTTTTACCATTAAGGAAACTGAGGTGCGATTGGGGCAGCTGGGGCTGGTCGCCGATCAGCTCAGTGCGATTTTGGTCACCCATGAGCACGGAGATCATATTCGTAGCGCCGGGGCGTTGGCCCGTAAAGTGGGGTGCCCGGTATATAGCTCATTTGGCACCGCCAGCGCTGTGCACGACAAACGCGCCAGCCTGAAAGAGGCTAACTGGCAAGAAATTCGCCCCGGTCGGACGTTTACACTGGGAGCGATGGAAGTTCTGCCGGTGCTGGTGCCCCATGATGCTCGTGAACCTTGCCAGTATCGCTTTTCTTGGCAGCAGCGCACGGTGGGAGTGCTTACCGACTTGGGTGCGATTACCCCCCATGTGGTTGATGCCTACAGGGACTGCGATGCCTTAGTATTAGAATGCAATCACGACTCGCAATTACTAGCCTCAGGACCGTACCCAGCATCGTTGAAACGACGTGTGGGTGGTATGTTAGGCCACCTGAGTAATGATCAGGCTGCGGCGCTGTTGCGTCAGGCCAATGTGGATCGCCTGCAGCATTTGGTGCTGTCGCACCTGAGCGAACAGAACAACACGTCCCTGCATGCACTGGATGCCGTGCAACGGGTGGTAACCCGCGGGCGTGAACGAATTAGCGTTGCTAGTCAGACGGAAGGGTTTGACTGGCTACAAGTACATTAATGCTGACCTGAGTAATAGGCCTTTCCATGGAAAAACGCGACGAGTTGTATGCCGGCAAAGCCAAGTCCGTGTACACCACCGATGACGAAGACATGCTGATTATGCTGTTTCGTGACGATACCTCCGCCTTTGATGGTAAGAAAAAAGAGGCATTGGCTCGCAAGGGGGCAGTGAATAATCAGTTCAACGCAGCCATTATGGAAAAGCTGAAAGCGGCGGGCATCCCCTGCCATTTTGAGAAAACCCTATCGGCCACTGAATCCCTGGTGAAGAAGCTAGATATGATTCCGGTGGAATGCGTGGTGCGTAATATTGCTGCGGGCTCCATATGCCGCCGCTTGGGTGTGGAAGAGGGCCTGGAGTTGACGCCGCCAACGTTTGAGTTCTTCTTAAAGGACGATGACTTGGGGGACCCCATGGTCAATGATTTCCATATTCGTAGCTTTGGTTGGGCCAGCGACGATCAGGTGGCACAGATGAAAACCCTCACCTTTGCGGTGAACGACGTGCTCAAACAGCTGTTTCTGGACGGGGGCATGCTGCTGGTGGATTACAAGCTGGAGTTTGGCATGTTTAAAGGTGAGGTATTACTGGGGGATGAATTTAGCCCGGATGGCTGCCGCTTGTGGGACAAGGATAGCCGCGAAAAATTGGATAAAGACCGTTTCCGTCAGGGGTTGGGCGGAGTGGTTGAAGCCTATGAAGAAGTGGGTAAGCGTCTGGGAATGACCTTCGAATATTAAAATCGTTAACCATTACCCATCAAGCTGCAGCCAGTGATTTGATGGGTAATACTGCCAATTAAAAATAAGTAGAAAAGGTGGGAGTATGAAATCTGTGATGCGTTTAGCCGCTATTGCTCTGTTGGCTGCGGTTCTTAGTGGTTGCTTTCTGACCAAGTTGGCCACCACGCCCATGCGTTTAGTGGGAGCGGCAGGCTCTGTGGTTGGGGCCGTATTGTCAATTATTCCAGTGGCGGGCAATGCTGCCGATGAAGCCCTTGAAAAAGTCGATGGTGCCATTGATAACACGGCGGATAGCATCGATAAGATACCGTTATAAACTCGATTGGCTTAGTCTTTCCTGCGGCCAGTGCAGTCAGGACTGGCTGATACGTTGACGCTTGTAATAGGTTGGCTGTCTAAGAGAAATATCCCCTCGTTCTAACGGACGGTTGAAACCTTTTGCGGGCCTAGATTTTCAGGCAGGATCGCGATCTTGGCGCGGTTTTGGGGTTGCCTCCTTTAAGGAGGTCGAGAGATGCTCATCCAATGAAAAGCATAATAACGAGTGCGGTCCATCCGGAAGATCTGAAGAGTGTGGCCTGTGAAGGCTTCACCTGCTGCCCGTTGCGATAAAACACAACATTTGTACCTTTCTGGCTGACGCTGAGCATGTAAGGCGTTTTTCAGAGGTTACTTAGATTCTTTTGTCTGTCTGTTCAAATTACCCTGAACGATAAGTCTCTCGATCAATATTAAGTTGAAATTTGTGTCGTCTCCTCTTGCTATTTCCTTAATGCCCTGTTCATGGGCAACAGTTTTGCACAGCATGTCTGCATTTTTTCATCTGCTGTGCGAAGGCTGATCGCTAAGCTGTTGATTTGTTATGTTTATTTGTAAGTATATGATTTTAAATGGTTTAATTTTATGGCCATTTTTTCATCACTTTAATGTAATGGTAGGCGTGGCAGGTGGTGGGGAAGGTTCCTGACAGTCTATTCACAGAGTTATCCACAGAAGTTGTGGGTAACTTTTTCAGCCATAAAACAGTGTCGGTCGAAGCTCACCGCCTGAACATAGGAAATGGTCTCCAGGGTTGCTTGAGTATTTGCCGACCGCTGAGTTTCAACAATAGCGGGTGGAAGCCTGCGTTGGGGAAGCTGCGTTTGATCAGCCGAATTCTGGCCATGGGAACACCGAAACGCAGTAGTCCAAGGCTAACATCGATCCAGTCGGCCCGACGGAAGGCCTCAGTAAGATCCAAATGGTTGTGGCTGAAACGGCTAACTTTGTGATGATTCATGATCATGTTGTGTACATCATGACTCCAATCTTCCAGCTGCTCCTCCTGCAGATAGTGATCTGCTTGGCGGGACGAAGACGGCAAGTAATCGAAGGTGCCAGCTAACCAGATCCCCGCATCATGGAAAAAAGCAGCAATCTGTAATTTATCCAGCTCTTCTACGTTCAAGGGCCGTTGCGCTATGACTAGATTCACCAGTCGGTATACATGGTTACGGTACGTTGTTTGCTGTTTGCCGAAACGTTCAGCGTAACGGTCGAACAGTTGTTCCACTCTGGGTAACTGGGTGATGAGGCTCTGGTTCATGACGCTCCGCCTGTTTTTTTGATGTGGTCATCATTCTTGCTGTAGAAGACTCTGTGTTACTGGGAGTCAGTATGGCACCAATGTAGTGATTGTTGGTGGGTGAGGGTCAGTAAAGCCTGCACTTGGTGGCGGTTTTTTTGTGTACTATAGTCAGACAAAATGGACTGAATTGTTCAACAGGTACCGGGGGTTCGATGGGTTTCAAAGCAAAAGAAAGCCTCTCTGAGCAAATTGCCCAGCATCTTGCGCAGCAGATTATTCATGGCGATATGCTGGCGGGAGATCGCATTCAGGAACTCCGTGTGGCCGGTGAGCTTGATGTCAGCCGAGGTTCGGTCCGTGAGGCTTTATTGATCCTGCAGCGTCGCCAGCTTATCGACATTCTTCCTCGCCGTGGTGCCGTGGTGAAAGAGATGTCAGAGACCCATGTGCGTAATCTGTATGAAGTCATGCAGGTGCTGCTGGGTTTAGTGATTCGAAAGGCTATTAAAGTGGTTCGAGAAGAAGATATGGATTCTTTCATCGAACTGGTCCACGGGTTACAGGTGGAGGCTGAAGAGCGGGATTATGATGCTTTTTTTACTCTTAGTTTTCGTTTCCTGGAGCATCTTTATCCATTCGCGCGTAATGTTTTTGTGGAAGATGTGTTGATTAACATGCAGCCAGCTATGCAGCGGGCTTACTTCATGGCGTTGCATTTGGAGCCTGATGAAATAAAGGAGTGTTTGTCGTTCTTTAAGGCGTTGGTGGAAACTATTTTTCGCCGTGATGTACGCTCGGCGCTGGAAATTATTCGGGAATTTGCAGAGCATCAGTCGGAGCTGGTGGAAGAGTCCATCACCCGTGCTCGGCAGATTGAAACCGCCTGGGGTTCGCGACGTCGTAAGTAATTACTCCTCATTGTGTTGTGGATATTTGGCTGATGGCCGGTAATCTGCAACGGGGGTCTTGCCCTGACGGATCAAGCTGCATAGAATTGCCACCCTCTTTAGGCACGTAGCTCAGTTGGTTAGAGCACCACCTTGACATGGTGGGGGTCGGTGGTTCGAATCCACTCGTGCCTACCAGATTCAGACGAAGGGCTTGTCGCAGTAATTACTGCGACAAGCCCTTTTTCGTTTTCGCTTCTCCAGTGTCGCAATCGGTAGAATATGCGTTCCTCAAGCACGAGTATGGTTGCATGCATAACGCCGATTATTTGGGTGCTACCAGCCCGACCCTGATTTTGTATTTGCCGCATCGACCCAATGAAATGACCCTTGATGTTGCAGCATTGCTGGCGGCTAATTCCAATCATTGGCGTAAGATCGTGACCCTTCTGGCCAAGGTAGCCTGCCCGGTAGAGAGTGATTGGCGGCATTTTCGAGATGAGGTCTTGTTTCGGGAAACCGCGTTATGTTTCATGCCGGAACTGGTGCAGGCACCGTGTTGGCATTGGATCGGGGGCAAGGAGAATCTGTCACGGTTCACCAGCTTGCAACACAATGCCCAGCATTTGCAGGCAGTACCGGGGGTCGCCATAGACCCGCAAAAGCGGTTGCTGTTAACGCCTTATCCTGATTATCGCCAACTCAGTAACGCACTCGTGGAACGTGTGCGTGGCTCTCTTGAAGAGCTGCGTTTCTACCACCGAAATGATGTATGAGGCGGCTTTGCTCTTTTTGCCTGAGCGGTGCGTGCAATTTGGATTTGGGTTTGGGGATGGCCTTGGTCGTACGCCGGCAGTAAGCACCGGGTGGGTTCGCGTGTTCAACGTGTGATTGCTAGGCAGATGGTGCTTGGATTAATTCAGAGCGATGAGTGTGTCATCACGACGACGGGAGTTTTCTGCCCATACTAAGAGATCGTAATAGCGCCGAATGTGACGGACATAGGCCACTGCTTGGCCGCCTGGCGCTGTTCCGTAGCGGAGTTGATCCGCGTAGGCGGGCTTGGCCAGTAGAGGCAGGCGTTGTTTAACGTCCTGCCAGTTGTCCGGGTTGCCGCCCTGGCGCTGGGTGAGTACGCGGGCATCTTCCAAATGCCCGTACCCCACATTGTAGGCAGCCAGTGCCATCCAGGTACGGCTGGGCTCAGGAATACGATCGGGAATCCGCGCATGGGTGCGGCGCAGGTAGCCGGCGCCGGCACGGATACTTTGTGATGGGTCAGTTCGATCGCTGATGCCCATCTGGCGAGCAGTATTGTTCGTGAGCATCATCAAGCCTTTCACGCCGGTGGGCGAGATGGCTTGCGGGTCCCACAGGGATTCTTGGTAGGCGAGGGCGGCCAGTAAGCGCCAGTCAAAGCCGCTGTCTTCTTCAGCTTGCTTGAATAGATCTTCGTATAGAGGCAGTCGATCATCCAAGTGACGCATAAAGCTGCGCGCTGCGTAAAGGTTGAACTGTTCTACATGGCCGTAAAAACGGTCTTCCAGTTTGGCGGTGGTGCCGTCTGCCTTGGCCTGGGTCAGGTAACGCTGTGCTTCCTGGTATAGGCTTTTATCGTCTTTGGGGTTAAATGCCCACGACAGAGGCATGTCTCTGGCGACGGTGTAATCGGCGACCAGGTCGGGCCAGAGGGCTCTCTGCAGGGTATAGCTGTTGGAATTGATCAGGGTGTAATCCACTTGACCGTCTTCCACCAAGGCCAGTAATTGTTCCGGAGTGGCATTTTCCACTTCTTGGAATTCTAACTCTGGGCTCTCAAGCTGTGCCTTGAGAAGCAGCTCTGCGTGGCTGGAACCTGCGCTTACGGCAATGGTTTGCTGGTTAAGTTGGCTTAGGTCAGTAATTCGGTGGCTGGTAAGGCGGCGGACTAGCAGAACATCGACATTCTGATAGGCGGTGCTGAAACGCAGACTCTTGCTACGTTCTGGAGTGGCGATCAGGCCGGCTGCGACAATATCAGCGGTACCTTTGCGGATGGCATATCGAATGTAGGACAGGTCGTCGGATTCGAGGATACGCAACTCCACGCCCTGGCTGTCAGCGAACCCTTTGGCGAGTTCATACTCCATACCGGTGAAGCCGTGCTGGTCTTCGTAATAGGTGGTGTTGGATGGACGCGTCAGGACCACCAGCTCGCCACGGGCCATGATGCGCTCTATGGCAGAGGGGCTGGGATGCATCGCTAACATTAGCCCCAATACGCTGAGCAGCGCCAGCGAGGCGAGCAAATGCTTGCTATGTCGAAAGAGTTCTGTCACTTGGTGATCTACCTCTACCAGGTTGTCCAGACAGATGGCTGCTGCTTATTGTCAATCAGCGGAAGACTAGATGCTGTCGTTATGATCTCATATTTGTGATCCATATCACAAAATTGAGGCGCGACTCTATCATCGGCAACTGACTGTTCTGTATGCCTTTGTCGAACAATTGCTCTTTTTTTGCACAATTTTAGAGGTTAACAGGTGAGCATTAAATTGTATATCGTGGGCTGTGTGTGGGCGATTCGTCCATGCTTGATAGCAGAGTAAGAGCGAGCAAGAAGTATACTGCCTTGCGCTGCAATTGGGCGGCTTGAGAGGCTGCGAGCGGCGAGCAAATCCCGTATCATTGCCAGCCTAAATAAATGCCTTGAACATCTGGCACCCCTCAATCCCCATTGGTAATCATATAAGGCGCACTATGCTGATCCTCTCCGGAAGCCCGGCCCTGTCCGCATTTCGTAAGGAAAAACTGCTCGAGTCCTTGAATGGCGTATCGGCCTTGTCGGCGCGCTATGTGCATTTTGTGGAGTTGTCGATGCCGCTCAATGCTGCACAACACCAGGTGCTGGAAGGTTTGCTTGAGTATGGCCCCAGTGTTGAAGAAGCCCAGGTTGAGGGGCAGCGTTTTGTGGTGGTGCCGCGCCCAGGCACCATTTCGCCTTGGTCTTCCAAGGCAACGGATATTTGTCATAACGCTGGCCTTACTCAGGTGGAGCGCATTGAGCGCGGGATTGAGTATCGACTGGACGGTGAAGGTGATCGAGATACTCTGGCTGCCGCCCTACATGACAGAATGGTAGAAGTGGTGCTGCCCGAGCTGGATGCCGCCGTCACCTTGTTTACCCATCACCAGCCACGGGAATTGACGACCGTGGATATTCTTGGCGGGGGCCGGGCGGCGCTGGAAACCGCCAATGGTGAGTTGGGGCTGGCGCTGGCTGCGGATGAGGTTGAATACTTGGTGGAGCAGTTTATTGCGTTGGGGCGTAACCCGTCCGATGCGGAACTGATGATGTTTGCCCAAGCCAATTCCGAGCACTGCCGCCACAAGATTTTCAATGCGGATTGGACTATTGACGGTGAAGAGCAAGATCTGAGCCTATTCGGGATGATCCGTAATACCTACAAGCATTCACCAGATGGGGTGCTGAGCGCTTACAGCGATAATTCCTCGGTGGTGGCCGGCCCGGTGGCAGACCGCTTTTTCCCGGTGCCGGGCAGCCAGCAGTATCAGTTCGTCAACGAACCGGTACATATGTTGATGAAGGTAGAGACTCACAATCATCCCACGGCGATTGCACCGCATCCGGGGGCGGCCACCGGCTCTGGCGGTGAAATCCGTGATGAGGGAGCGACAGGTCGTGGCTCTAAGCCCAAAGCTGGCCTAAACGGTTTTTCCGTGTCCAACTTGAATATTCCCGGTTTTGGTCAGCCCTGGGAGCAACCGTACGGCAAACCTGGGCGTATTGCCTCAGCGCTGGATATCATGATCGAAGGGCCGGTTGGTGCGGCGGCCTTTAATAATGAATTTGGCCGTCCGAACCTGTGTGGTTATTTCCGCACCCTGGAAATCAGTGCTCCGGGCGTTAACGGTGATGAGGTGCGCGGCTACCACAAGCCAATTATGATCGCCGGTGGCCTAGGTAACATTCGCGACGGCCATGTGGAAAAGAATCCCATTCCCGCCGGTGCCAAGATTATTGTGTTGGGTGGCCCGGCCATGTTGATCGGGCTGGGGGGAGGGGCGGCGAGCTCCATGGCCTCGGGGCAGTCTGCGGAAGCGCTAGATTTTGCCTCGGTGCAACGTGAGAACCCGGAAATCGAACGGCGGGTGCAGGAAGTGATCGATCGTTGCTGGGCTCAAGGGGACGATAACCCGATTGTGTCCATTCACGATGTGGGCGCTGGCGGTTTGTCCAACGCCTTGCCTGAACTGGTACACGACCATGATATGGGTGCCAAGCTGGAGTTGCGCAAGGTGCCCAGTTCTGAGCCCGGTATGAGCCCGGTAGAGATTTGGTGTAATGAGGCTCAGGAGCGGTATGTGTTGGCGGTGATGCCAGAAGACGTGCCCGGCTTCGACGCCATCTGCCAGCGTGAACGCGCACCCTATGCGGTACTGGGTGAGGCGACGGATGAAGAGCACTTGACCGTCAGCGATGAACATTTTGGCAAGGCGCCGGTGGATCTGCCCATGGATCTGCTGTTCGGCAAGCCGCCGAAAATGCTGCGCAGCTTCGAGCGCGAAGACTTTGTGCGCCAGTCGTTCAGCACCGAAGCTATTGACCTCAAGGATGCCAGTGAGCGGGTCTTACGCTTGCCGTCTGTGGCCTCCAAGAGCTTCTTGATCACCATCGGGGATCGCTCCATTACCGGGCTGGTGCACCGTGATCAAATGGTTGGCCCTTGGCAGGTGCCGGTGGCTGATTGTGCGGTAACCGCGACCGGTTTTAATCCCAACGCAGAGGGCAAAAGCACTGGCGAGGCCATGGCCATGGGGGAGCGTACCCCAGTGGCATTGGTGGATGCGGCGGCGTCTGGTCGTATGGCGGTGGCCGAATCAATCACCAATATTGCCGGTGCACACCTGGGCGACCTGGGCCAGATTAGTATGTCGGCCAACTGGATGGCAGCGGCGGGCCACCCTGGTGAAGACCAGGCCTTGTTTGATGCGGTGAAAGCGGTGGGTATGGATCTATGCCCGCAGCTGGGCATTGCCATTCCGGTGGGTAAGGACTCGCTATCCATGCGTACGGTGTGGAACGACAAGGGCATCGATAAAAGTGTGACTGCGCCCATGTCGCTAGTGATTTCTGCATTTTCCACGGTCACCGATATCGACCTGACGGTGACCCCGGAACTGAAAACTGGCGTGGAGAGTGAGTTGCTGCTGTTGGATCTGGGCCGTGGCCAGAATCGTATGGCTGGCTCTGCTCTCGCACAAGTGTACGGCAAGGTCGGTGACATTGCCCCGGACTTGGATGATGCCAAAGACCTGATTGCCTTTTTCGAAGTGACTCAACAGTTGCTGGCTGAGCGCAAACTGCTGGCTTACCATGATCGTTCCGACGGCGGCCTGTTCACCACACTGGTGGAAATGGCGTTCGCTGCTCGTACAGGTTTGGATATCACCTTGGATCATCTGGCTGGTGATACGCCGGAAGCCATTGCGGCCCTGTTTAGCGAAGAGTTGGGCGCCGTGCTGCAGGTTGAAAAAGCCCAGGCTGACGCGGTGATAGCGCGCTATGCGGAAGCCGGGCTGGGCCAGTGTGTTCATTGTCTAGGCCAACCGGATGGCGACGATGTTATCCGTCTGCGCTTGGGCGGCGGTACTTTACTGGAAACCCCGCGCCGGGAGTTGCAGCGTATCTGGGCAGAAACCAGCTACCAGATTCAGTCTTTGAGGGATAACCCGGATTGTGCTCGCCAGGAATTCGATGCCATTGCGTATAGCAATGGCCCGGGCCTGAACGTGCGGCTGACCTTCGATATGACGGAAAACCCTGCAGCCCCGTTTATTGGCTCTGCCTCCATCAATACTGGCAGCAAACCGCAAATGGCCATCCTGCGCGAGCAGGGCGTTAATGGTCAGACGGAAATGGCTGCAGCGTTTGATCGTGTGGGCTTCTCCGCCGTTGATGTGCACATGAGTGATTTGCTCGAAGGCCGTGTGAAGCTGGATGATTTCAAGGGCTTGGTGGCCTGTGGCGGTTTCTCCTACGGCGATGTGCTAGGTGCTGGCGGAGGCTGGGCCAAGACGGTGCTTTATAACGAAGAGATGCGTGAAGCTTTTAATCGTTTCTTCTTCCGTGAAGACACCTTTGCGCTTGGGGTTTGTAATGGCTGCCAGATGCTGTCGCATTTGAAAGATTTGATTCCCGGTGCTGAGCACTGGCCGCGTTTTGTGCGCAACCTGTCAGAGCAGTTCGAGGCGCGCACATCCCTCGTGGAAGTGCAGGACTCTCCCTCCATTCTGCTGCAAGGCATGGCCGGTACGCGAATTCCCATTGCGGTAGCCCATGGGGAAGGTCGTGTGGAGCTGGCGGACGATGCATTGAATCGCAATCTCGAGCAGCGGCTGGTGAGCCTGCGTTACGTGGATGGCTTGGGGAATCCGGCGCAACAATACCCGGCCAACCCCAATGGTTCGCCACAGGGTGTGACCGGTTTTACCACCACTGACGGCCGCGTCACTATTATGATGCCGCATCCCGAGCGGGTGTTCCGTGTGCTGCAAAATAGCTGGATTCCGGATGACTGGCGCGGCCACGAAAATGGCCCCTGGTTGCGGATGTTTGCCAACGCCCGGAAATGGGTAGGATGAAAATCGGTTAAAAAGCTAAAGTGAAAAGAGTAGAAGGCGGAAACGGGGTGACCCTTTCCGCCTTTTTTATGTTCTGTTCGGGCCTTGAGCCAGTCCCTGTCTCCGCTCAGAATCAAGCGATGGTTTGATGGCGTGTTGCCGTCAGTTTCCCGTAGCCTCAGCCCGTTGTATTTCCATGCCTGAAAAAAATCTTTGGGGCCAGGGAGCGGCAAGAGGCCTACAAAACCGGGCCTGTGCCCAGCGATTTTGTCAGTGCCGCCGTATCAGTGCGGCTAGGCGCAGCTGGCCGAGCGTTTGATCCGTGCACAGGCGGGTATAACTATCTTGGCTGGCATGGCGATATCCAGGCCGTCCACGCGCAAGGCATTTGGCTGATGCCTAAGAGTTTGGGGTAACGTATGACGAAAACCACCTATCATTTTCGAGATATTCGTGTGGCGGAAACGCCTGAGCCTTCCTCTCGTGCTCAGCTGCATCGTCAGCTGGGGCAGGAGCTCGCGGGCCTTAATGAACAGGTGCTACGCCTGGATGCATCGCAGGCCAAGTTGCAGGATTACATTGCTCAGGTGCAACTATTGCGACAGGCATTGCAGCAGGAAGGGCAGCGCGATTACAACCAGATTCTGCAGCGCATGCTGACCGGGGAAGCAAGTGGCGATGATGTGACCGATCTGGTGGATTTTGAAATCCTTACTGGTAAGGCGTCACCGCTTTCGCCGCCGTTGGAATTGTGGCTGGATGGCGACTGCGTGCGCGGGCGGGCCACCTTCGGTTCGGTGTTTCAGGGACCTCCAGGACGGGTGCACGGTGGCGTGCTGGCACTGGCATTGGATATGTTGATGGCCAAGACGCAGGATTATGTTCGCCAGCTCGGCATGACCGGTACTCTCAATATTCGCTATCTGGCGGCTACTCCGTTGAACACGCCAGTGGATTTTGAGGCCCGGTTGGTTTCTTTAGAGCGCCGTAAATTACGCTGCGAAGGCAGTGTATGGGTGAATGGTGTGCAGTCAGTGTCGGCAGAAGGTGTCTGGATTTCGGCCCAAGGTGAATATGAGTTGAAACCGGAGTGTGGTGAGTTGAAAGTGTAAAACTGGAACCCGTGTTGGCGCGTAAGTTGCGCGGCATTGATTGCCGTTTGTGCTTGGGGCGCCGTTTGGCGTAACCAATGATAATCGCGAGGAGGCCACAATGGAGGAGCTGCATTACAAGCTGTGTTTCTATGTGCCCGCTAGCCATGTTGAGCAGGTGAAAACTGCCATATTCGAGGCGGGAGCAGGGCACTTGGGCGATTATGACTGTTGCAGCTTCCAGACTTTGGGGCAGGGGCAATTTCGCCCCTTGCCAGGGAGTAAGCCTTTTTTAGGTGAGCAGGATCAGGTGGAAGTAGTGGAAGAATACCGGGTGGAAACGCTTTGCCTTGAGTCGTGTCTGCAAGCGGTGATTAGCGCCCTGCGTCTGTCTCACCCCTACGAAGAGCCTGCCATTGACTTGTGGAAACTGGAGAGGTTGCCCGGCATACACTGAGTGTGGCCGGTGTTGTGTCACTCCTCTTGGGGGCGGCGTTTGAGCGGCTGGATGTCTTGGGTGCGAACCGGAAAATCGTTGCGCTCTAGGTCGTCGATATAAAACCGCAAGGTGCGGCCGATGGTGGGAAACGCCAGTTCATCCCAAGGGATGTCATCCAGGGAAAAGAGGCCGGCGTCACTGCTTTCTTCCCCGACGCCGTATTTACCGTCTTCCACGTCACCAAGAAAGAAAACATACACCTGATTGATATGCGGCAAATTGAAAACTGTATACAAGTCGCCAATGGCTACCGTGGCGCAGGCTTCCTCCCACGTTTCCCTGGCCGCACCCTCCTGCAGCGTTTCTCCATTTTCCATGTAGCCAGCCGGTAGCGTCCAATAGCCTTTGCGTGGCTCAATGGCGCGCTTGCAGAGCAGCACTTTACCTTCCCATATGGGCACTGCACCCACCACGATCTTGGGGTTCTGATAATGGATCGTCTCGCAATCCGGGCACCAGTAGCGGGGGCGGTTATCCCCTTCAGGGATACTGAACTGCAGGTTGGGATTGCCGCAATGGCTACAGAATTTCATGAAAAACTCACAATGAGGGGGGGGTTAACGCCCCGGAAGATATCGCCTCAACGCAGACCATTCATTTGGGGTATGAATGATTTGACAATTGCCTGTAGAAAATGAAAGTGGCATTATTTGTGACGTATACCACAAATTTGCAGATATTTAATATATCGCAGATAGAGCCGGTGCTCTTGAAAACGGTGGCCATAGACTAGCGATCTTGGTTAATAGAAGCCAGTCATACGACATTGGCCTGTTTGGTAATGTAGCATGGCGGCGCTTCTTAGCCCCTTGTCTATGCACTTGGGGCTAGGGACATTGATTGGGGAGGGTACATTGATATGGATGTGTCGATGGCGCACAGGACCCGTGACGAGAGTAAAGCCTATCTGGTGGTTTCGCATTGCAACAATCTTGCAATCCGGCTTTTAGCGAAATCAATTGAAAACCAGCGTGGCGTATCCTGCACAGCAATCAGCAGTGAAGATCTTTTCTGTGATCAGATTCAGGATGACTTGGTTCTCATCAATGTGCTGGACTTTTCCACCCCGGAAATCGAAGGGTTGCTTGGTCGTATCCAGGAGCACATGCCGCTGTGTCGGGTAATTCTGGTTAATGCAGATCGAGACGATAATATTTTTTTCTTGCTTAACTGGCCGGTAGTCAAGGGGGTTATCTACCAGCAGGATAGCGACGCGCTTATTTCCAAGGCGTTGGATGAGGTCTGCAAGGGACGTAGCTGGTTCCCGCGCAGTTACATGGATTATCTGGTCCGTCACCGCAAAACCCCGACTCGGTGTGGGCATATCTTTGAAAGCCTCACGAGCCGTGAAAGGCAAATGCTGGACCATGTGGTGCGAGGCATGAGCAACCACGAAATCGCTGATGCTATTTGCCTGAGCACACATACGGTGAAGGCGCATTTGCAAAGCCTGTATCGCAAGGTGGGGGTGAAAAGCCGGGTGGGCGTGATGCGTTGGGTGCATGAAAACCACTTGGAAGAGAGCGGAGAGTAATTCTGCGTGAGAGTCATCTCCCCCCGGCGTGATTGTGTTATTGGCCCCTTTCTGGCAGATCCCGGCATAGTTTAGATCCCAGTACCGTATCGGCTCACCACCGCGAGGTTTTCCCAGCTGAGCTGGATGATGTCGGCCTGGTTGGCGAAATCCTTTTGCTGACATGAGGCGCTAAGGCTTAGCTCCTCCCGTTGAAGAGTGGCGGCGCTCCTTCCCTGCTGGGTAATATCCGCTTTATTTCCCGTGGGTGTTTCATTGAAAAATGAAAGGTCGGTAGCGTTCGCCTGTGCCATCAGAATCAACAAGAGTCCGGCAAGAAAAAGGCGAGCGGTGGCGTCCTCTGTCATCATGTTCATCCCTGATAATTAAACCCCATGCGCCCAGTTTTACGCGACTTTTCCTGCAGTGAAATTCGCCATTGGGGCCGAATTTATCAGCGTTCTACTAGTCGATAGGGTAATAGAAAGCGGAGCGATTGCGCACTTTGGTTAGTCGGTTTTCAGGGAAAATGGCGGGATGCGTATGGTGTAGGGGGGGGGAGAGCCAGTTAGCAGTTAGTTCGTTTGGCGTAAGTCAAAAGTTTACCGTGCCCCAAAAAGGGGGATGGGTTTGTGACCGATGGTCGGCAATGGGCTTTGACAAGGCTTGCTCAGGGCGCCCGGGCTGTTCAAACTAGCGTTTGAATTTGTGAATTGGAGAAGGGTGTGCTTGAGCAGCTCAGGCAGCGTTTGCCGGATTACAGACGCACAGAATTGTCCCTGGCCTTACCTGAGGCCGCTGTTTTAATGCCGTTAGTGGATGTGCCTGACCCCCAGATCATCCTGACGGTTCGCTCCAATTCCATGCCCACTCATGCGGGCGAAGTGGCCTTTCCTGGAGGCAAGCGGGATCCAGGCGACAAAGATTTGTTGATGACCGCTTTGCGAGAAAGCGAAGAAGAAGTTGGGTTGTCACCGGATTATGTGGATGTGCTCGGGCAATTATCTCCCTTGGCGTCCCGTTATGGTATGAAAGTGACGCCCTTTGTGGGCATTGTTCGTCCTGACGTGGAGCTGCAAGCGGAGCCCGGCGAGATTGACACGATTTTTCAGGTTCCCTTGCAGTTTTTCCTGGATGAGATACCAGAGCTTTCCAGTCCTATCGATGTGTTTGGTCGCCAGTTTCGTATTCCCAGCTATTACTATGAAGACAAGCGTATTTGGGGGCTAACCGCCTTCATGATTCTGGACTTGATTAACCATGTTTATGACGCAGGCATTGAGTTCGAAGTGAAATAACCCGCCGCTGGGTATCAGTAAAAAGGGGAAAGGCATGATTTATAAGATTGGTGAGCGTCGCTTAGAGCAACGTGGTGATGGCCACTGGATAGCGGATAACGCCACCGTCATCGGCTCGGTGATCATGGAAGCCAACAGCAGTATTTGGTTCAACGCGGTGCTGCGAGCGGATAACGATGTCATAGAAATTGGTGAGAATACCAATATTCAGGACGGTGCTGTATTGCACGTGGACCCGGGTGTGCCCATGAAACTGGGCAAGGATGTGACGGTGGGGCACAAAGTCATGTTGCATGGCTGTACGGTGGGTAATAACAGCCTGATCGGTATCAATGCGGTGGTGCTCAACAAAGCGGTCATTGGCAATAACTGTATCATTGGCGCGAACTCCCTCGTGCCGGAAGGCATGAAAATTCCCGACAACTCCTTGGTTATGGGGTCACCTGCCAAGGTAGTGAAAGAAATTGGTGAGGGGCATAAGGCTATGTTGACCATGGGCAGCATGCACTATGTGGCCCACGCGAAAGAGTTTGCTCAGCACCTGGAGGTGGACGAGCGGTTCCATGACTGAAAGACAGCTAGTGTCGCCGTGTGTGTCGATTTGCGCATTGGATGAAGATGATATCTGTGTGGGCTGTTTCCGTACCGGTGGAGAGATTTCCATCTGGGGGTTGCTCTCGGATGATGAAAAGCGAGAAGTGTTTCGCCGTATTGATCAGCGCATGAATGGCGAGCCAGCCCCCTGCGTAGTGCGTAAGGAGAACGATAAATGACGACCGAGATGGGTAGCCAAGAGCCTGTCCAGCCTGTTGTCGGCTTGGCGTTAGGCAGTGGCTCGGCCAGGGGGTGGGCACATATTGGCGTTATTCAGGCGCTGGATGAGATCGGCGTTCATCCTCAGGTGGTGGCAGGTACCTCTATTGGCGCCTTGGTGGGCGGCGCTTATGTCACCGGTTCGCTCAACGCCTTTGCCGATTGGGTCGAGTCCCTGACGGTGAAAGATGTATTTGGTTTGCTGGATATCAGCTTTTCCGGAGGTATGGTGAAGGGGGAGAAGCTGTTTAGCTTTTTCCAGAACAACCACGATAATCCCGAAATAGAAACCCTGGATAAGAAGTTGGTCACCGTTGCCACGGACATGGCCAGCGGCCGCGAAGTTTGGATAACCAAAGGGCGCATGTTGGATGCTGCACGGGCTTCTTGTGCTTTGCCTGGCCTGTTTTCTCCGGTGAAGATGCAGGGGCGCTGGATGCTCGATGGCGGTTTGGTTAACCCCGTACCTGTTTCTGCGGCTCGAGCCATGGGTGCAGATGTTGTGATCGCGGTAAACTTGAATGCTCAGCTGGTGGGCGCTCACCTGTCACGGGACACTCGTAGCCAGGCAGAGGGTGAAGAGAGCACCGCTGAAGAGCGCAGCATCTGGCAAAAAATGATGGATTATTTTGCCTCAGGCGATGGTCAGGACCCGGGGTTTTTTGATGTAGTGGCGTCTAGTATCAATATCATGCAGGACCGTATTACCCGCTCGCGTATGGCTGGCGACCCACCAGAGGTGACACTGGTGCCAATGCTGGAAGATTTTGCGCTGATGGACTTCCACCGCGCGAAGGAAGCGATAGCAGAAGGGCGTGCGCTGGTTAAACGCTATGAAGCCGATATTCTCGCTTGGGTGGGTTCGCCGATCGCGGACAGAGTTTGAAGCTGCTGGATAATTGAGGGCTGGCGTTGGCGTTCCGCCTGCGCTTCTCGCACAGTAATCAATTATCCATCCGTAGTGATTAATTAACTTCTGCCCTCCTCGCTCTCACAGCCTTCACCATATTGTCTTTCACTTGCAAGATTTCAATCAGGTACCGGTCGATTCTTACCGAGATGTTGGCGTCGGGAATGTCCTGAAGGTACTCCAGAATCAGGCCGTTCAACGTCTTTGGGCCATCAGTGGGGAGTTCCCATTGCAAGGCGCGGTTAATGTCTCGCAAGGTAGAGGAGCCATCAATCACGTAGCTGCCGTCTTCCTGTGGGTGAATGTCCTGGCTGGTGGCGGCCAGGTCGGTGGTAAATTCGCCGACAATTTCTTCGAGAATATCTTCCAGGGTGACCAGGCCGTGTACGTCTCCGTATTCATCTACGACTATGCCGATGCGGCGCTTGGCATTCTGGAAATTGATTAATTGCTGGTGCAGGGAGGTCGCTTCCGGGACGAAGTAAGGCTCGACGGTGTACTGCATTAGCTCGGCCTTGTTGATTTCCTCCTTGAGCAGTAAACGGCTCAATTTACGCAGGTGTAATAGGCCGATCATATTGTTCGGGTCGCCGTTGAAAACGGGTAAACGAGTGTGCTGACTGGAGCGCAGAGTGGTGAGGATGTCGTGCATGTCATCATCCAGATCGATTCCCACCATCTCGTTACGGGGGACCATAATGTCCTCCACGGTGACAGTTTCCAGATCAAGAATGTTAAGCAACATTTTCTGATGATTTTCTGGGATTAGGCCGCCGGCTTCATTCACCACGGTGCGCAGCTCTTCTGGGCTGAGGTGGTCGTCATCATGCTCGTTGGGGCGAATGCCGCCTAACCGTAGTAGCATGCTGCTAACCCCGTTCACCATCCATACCAGGGGCGCGAGCACAACCTGCAAAGGCTTAAGGATCAGGCTGGCGGGAAAGGCTACCCGCTCTGGGCGCATGGCAGCATAGGTCTTTGGGGTGATTTCCGCGAACACCAACATGATGATGGTGATTACCACCGGGGCCACTGCTGCGCCGCTGTCGCCTAACCAGCGGATGGCCAAAATAGCGGCTACGGTAGCGGCAAAGTTATTGACGAAATTGTTGCCGATCAGAATGACAGACAACAGACGGTCTGTTCGTTTGAGCAGGGTTTCGACCCGTTTGGCCGCTTTTTGACCTTGGCGGGCCAAATGCCGAAGCCGGTAACGATTGATCGCCACCATGCCGGTTTCACTACTAGAAAAAAAAGCAGAAACAAGAATGAGAATAACCAGGGCGCCAATCAGCAACCCGTCAGAGTAGGTATCCAAAGGAAATATCGTTTATCCGCCAGTCGGCCCGCTATTGTTCGGGCCGAGGGGTTGAGGTGTCAAGGAAAGCGGGAGCGAGTTGGAAGTTAAAAGTGGAACCGTGGGCACGGCCTTAGCCCGTTGCTGCGGCCGCCGCCGCACTCTTCCCCTTTGGCGGCACAACTTTTTATCGTTTTCAGCGTTTCAATATGAATTCTAGAACTAGTTGGCTGCCGAAGAAGGCGACTAGCAACATGGCAAAACCGCTAAGAGTGAAGCGAATGGCTGTGTGCCCTCGCCAGCCGCGTAGATGACGACCGCCAAGTAGAATAGCGAACACTACCCAGGATATGAGCGTCAGCACTGTTTTATGCATCAGATGCTGAGCAAATAAATTATCTACGTAAAGGAAGCCGCTGAGTATGGCGATGGTGAGTAGGATTTCGCCCAGCCAAATGGCTTCAAATAACATGGATTCCATGACCTGGATGGGCGGGAATACGCGCATTACCCCCCGGATGTGGCCATTTTTAAGCTGCCGATCCTGCACCCAAAGCAGAATCGACTGGCACGCGGCTAAGGCCAGTATTGCGTAAGCAATAATGGAAAGCAGCACGTGGGCGCCAAGCCCGTGGGTTAGTGGGTGAGCGGTATAGCCCGTGTTTACCCATAGCATGGCGGGAATGGTAGCCGCCGCAAACGGGTAGACGAGAGCGGATATCCACTCGAAAGGACGATACAGGCTAGACGTAAGCACCACGGCGGCACCCGTCACGGCTGTGGCGGAGGCAATGGGGAACAACCCTAGCTGCAGCCCTTCGTCGGTGATCATCACCTGCCAAAGACTGGCTCCATGGGCAATCACGGCCAATGTGCCGGGGATCAGGATGCTGGCCCGGGATGGCACGGTCTTGCCGCGAAATTGTCGATACAGGATCAGGCAGGCGGTGAGATACAAAATAAACGCCGCGAAGCCGGTGATCACGGAAAAGTTCATAAGCCGTTGTTATCCGAAGTAGGCGCCCGGGTATAAAATTCCGGGCCAAGCCCGCTGAAGTCTGGCATAGGCGCCAGTTGTCTATCAACAATCATTCTCATTTTGTGTTCGGATGAGTGTGTTACGGTCGTGCCCCATGACGTTGATGCCCAAGGAGGGCTATAATTGCGCCCCTGTCACTGCGGCAGGCATGCCTGGCCGCAGACATGGTGCATTTGGAGGTAGACCCATGTTCGAGAATCTCACCGATCGGTTGGGATCGTCGCTTAAAAGCCTGGCAGGTCAGGGTTCCCTGACCGAAGACAATATCCGCGACACCCTGCGCGAAGTGCGCAAGGCACTGCTGGAGGCCGACGTGGCCTTGCCGGTGGTGAAAGAGTTTGTCGAGCAGGTAAAAGAAAAAGCCTTGGGGCAGGAGGTGTTGCAGAGCCTGAACCCTGGCCAAGCGTTCGTAAAGATCGTCAACGACGAGCTTGTCCATACCATGGGCGACGCCAATGATGGTCTGGATTTGGCTACTAAGCCTCCAGCCATTATTTTGATGGCGGGTTTGCAGGGGGCAGGTAAAACCACGTCCGTAGCCAAGCTTGCGCGCTTCCTGCAAGAGCGGGAGAAGAAGAAGGTCATGGTGGTGTCTGCGGATATTTACCGCCCGGCGGCTATTGAGCAGCTGAAAACCTTGGCTGGTGAGGTGGAGACTCACTTCTTCCCGTCTTCCAGCGATCAGGATCCGGTGGATATTGCCAATGCGGCGCTGGATGAAGCCCGTCGTCGCTATATGGACGTGCTGATCGTTGATACCGCTGGTCGTCTCCATGTCGATGAAGACATGATGAGCGAAATTAAGCGTCTACACGGCGCTATTAGCCCGGTGGAAACCCTGTTCGTGGTCGATGCCATGACGGGTCAAGATGCGGCGAATACCGCCCAGGCTTTCAATGAGGCTTTGCCTCTCACCGGTGTGATCCTTACCAAGGCCGATGGTGACTCCCGCGGTGGTGCTGCGCTGTCCGTACGCCAGCTTACTGGTAAGCCCATCAAGTTTATCGGCATGGGTGAGAAAACCGATGCCTTGGAGCCGTTTCACCCGGATCGTATTGCCAGCCGGATCCTCGGCATGGGCGATGTGTTGTCCTTGGTGGAAGAAGCCGAGCGCAAGCTGGACAAAAAGAAAGCCGAAAAAATCGCCAAGAAGTTCAAGAAAGGCAAGGCGATGGACTTCGAGGATCTGAAGGACCAGTTCCAACAGATGCGTAATATGGGCGGTATGGCCGGCCTGCTCGACAAGCTGCCGGGCATGGGCGGGATGATGGAAGCAGCCCAAGATCCGGCAGCCATGAAGCAAATGAAGCACATGGAAGCGTTGATCGATTCCATGACGCCGAAAGAGCGTCGCAACCCGGAATTGCTCAAAGGGTCACGTAAGAAACGCATTGTCGCCGGTGCCGGCCTGGAAATTCAGGACCTGAATCGTCTCATCAAGCAGCAAAAAATGATGGCCAAGATGATGAAGAAGATGCGTACCAAGGGTGGCATGAAGAACATGATGCGGGGTATGGAAGGTATGATGGGAGGGGGAGGCCAAGGCGGCCCCGGTGGCGGCATGCCGCCAGGGGGCATGGGTGGCCCAGGTGGCATGCCGCCGATGTAGGAACAGCGTCAAGGCGCAAGCTGTAGAGCGCGGGCAGAGCGGGCGGCAAGGTCTACCCCTCTGCCCGCGTTGCGTTTGGGGTGCGAGGTAGTCTAAACGCTATGCAGCACGGTCTCTCCTGTTAAGCCCGGCAATGCTTGATTGCCCTGCGGTACAGGTTCTCGCTACGAGAGGCCTGCACTCAAAAAGGTGTTTTCGCAAGCGCATGAAAATGCACGGAGTGTGGTGCTTGTTGCCTGCTTCGACTCCCTGTATAATTCGCGCCCTTCGCGGCCTCTGCGTGTTTCTCACGGGTGGCTTTCAAGCGGATACGATGGTCGGAGCGTCTTGTTGATGGTTCGGCCGGGAAACCGGATTGATAAATAAGGTAAGTAAACCATGGTAGTTATTCGTCTCGCTCGCGGCGGTTCCAAGAAGCGCCCGTTCTATAGCATCGTTGTTGCAGATAGCCGTTACGCACGTGATGGTCGTTTTATCGAGCAACTGGGTTTCTACAACCCCATCGCCCGTGGCGGTGAAATCCCTCTCAAGCTGAACTTAGAAAGCCTGGATGCCTGGGTTGCTAAGGGTGCACAGCTGTCTGACCGTGTTAAGACCCTTGCCAAACAGGCCCGTAAGGCAGCCTGATGGCAGAGCGAGGACAATCCTCTTCGGCTGAAGGGGGCGCGTCCTCCCAGCTGGTGGTAGTCGGCCGCATCCTTGGGGTGCACGGCGTCAAGGGGTGGGTAAAGGTGTATTCCTATACCGACCCCATGGTCAACCTCCAGCAGTACCAGCCCTGGCACCTGAAACAGGGCGCCCTGAACTCAGGCGGTTCTAGCGCTGCTGGAACATGGAAACCGGTGAAAGTGACCGGCTTTCGGCCTCAAGGGAAAGGGTTGATCGCGCAACTGGAAGGCGTATCCGACCGGGAAGCTGCGGCGGCCTTGGTGGGGCAGGATATCGGCGTACCTGCCGATTTGCTGCCGCAATCAGGCCAGGGTGAGTATTATTGGCGCGACTTGATTGGCCTACGGGTAAAACATGTGAATGGCATGGACCTGGGCAGCGTGACGCGCATGGTGGAAACCGGTGCCAATGACGTGGTCGTGGTGCGTGGGGACCGCAATAGCCTGGATCGGCGTGAGCGTCTGATTCCTTGGCTTCCGGAGGACGTGATCACTGCGATTAGCCTAGAAGACGGCGAAATGACGGTGGATTGGGATCCGGACTTTTAAATGATGACGACGAAGCCTACGTTTGCCGTCACTCTGGTAACGTTGTTTCCGGAGATGGCACAAGCGATTACTGGCTTTGGCGTTACTCGGCGGGCTGTCGATAATGGTCAGCTGCAGGTGGAAACGGTGAACCCTCGGGACTTCACCGAAGACCGCCACCGTACCGTGGATGATCGCCCTTTTGGGGGCGGCCCTGGCATGGTGATGAAAGTGGAGCCGCTGGCGAAAGCCTTACAGGCTGCACGCGTCGCCAACCCGGCAGCCAAAGTGATTTACCTGTCCCCTCAGGGGCAGCCGTTAACCCAGGCCAAGGCCACGGCGTTAGCGGAACAGCCTGGCCTAATATTGCTGGCCGGGCGCTATGAAGGCGTAGACGAGCGTTTGCTCGATGCCGAGGTGGATGAGCAAATTTCCATCGGCGACTACGTACTCAGCGGTGGTGAATTGCCAGCGCTGGTGCTGATCGATGCGGTTAGCCGATTGATACCCGGAGTGTTGGGTCACCAAGACTCCGCCGAGCAGGACTCTTTTTCGGGTGAATTCGAAAACTTGCTCGATTGCCCGCACTACACCCGCCCGGAGGTGTATGGCGAGCAGGCAGTGCCACCGGTACTGCTCAGCGGCAATCATGAACTGATTCGCCGCTGGCGCCTTAAGCAGGCGTTGGGACGGACCTGGCAACAGCGTCCAGACCTGCTGGAGGCCCGCCGGGCGCGGGGCTTGAGCAAAGAAGAGCAACAGCTGCTGGACGAATACATCGCCGAGCAGCCGTCGCATACAGCAAAAACTACTGATTAGGAGCACTGCCATGAGTGGCAAGAACCTTATTATCCAGGGCATCGAAGAAGCCCAGCTGAAGTCCGAACTTCCGGAATTCAGTGCCGGTGACACTGTTACCGTGCAAGTGAAAGTAAAGGAAGGTACCCGCGAGCGTCTGCAGGCGTTCCAGGGTGTGGTTATCGCTCGTCGTAACCGTGGGCTGAACTCTGCTTTCACTGTGCGTAAAATCTCCCACGGTGTCGGTGTTGAGCGTGTATTCCAGCTGCATAGCCCGCTGATCGATTCCATCGAAGTGAATCGTCGTGGTGATGTTAGCCGCGCTAAGCTTTACTACCTGCGTGATCGCTCAGGCAAGTCTGCACGGATCAAAGAAAAAATCCGGTAGATTGCGGATTCCTTCTACCGCGAGTGAATGTTGGTTTAGCCTTTGCTGTAGGGCATGCGAAATCAACCTCTGGCCCGGTAGATTGCTCCAACAAAAAAGCCGCTTCCCGTAAAGGAAGCGGCTTTTTTGGGTCCGCTCTGCGGCTTAAATATCCGCAAAGAGCGACAACTCCAAGCCACAAAGCTGCAACGCAGGAGCCGCTTTGCAGTTGCATTAAACGCGGTGCCTGGGTTTCGGTGAGCGTTGATTCTACAAGGGACTCTGCCTCATTTTGATTACAGCGCGAACCCCCTGCTTTTTGTGCTAAGCAGGAGCTTGGATCCTCGTGCGGCTTGCAGCTGTTTGCTAAAACTTTTTCATCTGCCGGTACAGAGCCAGCAGTACCAATGCACCGATAATGGCGGTGACAAAGCTGCCTAGGCTGAACCCGCTGACCGAACCGCCTAGGCCAGTGATGGAGCCTAGCCAGCCACCGACCACAGCACCCGCGATACCGATTAGGGTGGTGACAATGAAGCCGCCCGGATCCTTTCCAGGCATAATCCATTTAGCAATGATACCGGCGATAAGACCGAATACGATCCAAGATAAAATTCCCACGATTGCTCTCCTTGGTAACGGTTTCTAATCAATGTTGCTCGTCTCCATTGTTGCCTTTAATGGCAGGGTTTGTCGTTAACATGGCCGGGTGTGGGGGTAATATTTAGTAAAACCGCCCACGGATATCCATGGTAATGCCCGCGTAACACGTTGTTTTCTCTTTTTGCATAAGGCTTGATGGCGTCATGGTAACGGCAATCGATGGACAGCTCACCGAGGACCACCGCCGGCTGATTGATAGCTGGCTGGATCAGCAGTGGCTGGAAAAAGGACTGAGTGAGCATAGTTTGTCTAATTATCGTCGCGACCTCAGCCAGTTGGCTTGCTGGTTGCAAGGGCAGCGGGTAGCCCTGCTCGGTTGCGAGCGTTATCAACTGCTGGAGTTTTTGGCCTACCGGCACCAGCAGGGCCTCAGTGCCCGCTCAGTGGCTCGTCAGTTGTCTGCGGTGAAAAGCTTTTACCGTTGGCTTAAGCGCGAAGGGCGTATTAGTGAAGATCCTGCCCTGCTGATTGAGCGTCCCAAACTGGGGCGGCCGTTACCGAAAACGCTGAGCGAAGCGGATGTGGAGGCGCTGTTGGCGGCGCCGGACCTGTCCACCCCCTTAGGGTTGCGCGACCGGGCCATGCTGGAGGTGTTGTACGCCACCGGCTTACGGGTCACTGAATTGGTGACGTTGACGCAAAGTCAGGTAAACCCCCGCCAAGGCGTGATTCGTGTGATAGGCAAGGGCGACAAGGAACGCTTGGTGCCGTTGGGCGAAGAGGCACTGCACTGGCTGGAGCGTTATCTGCGTGAAGGACGGGCGTTGCTGATGGGGGGGGCTGCAACGCCTGGCAACCAGGAGCTACTGTTTCCCAGCCGCCGTGGCACCTGCATGACCCGACAGACATTCTGGCATCGAATCAAGCAGCTAGCAGTGGTCGCAGGGGTGCAAAAAAAGCTCTCTCCCCATACACTGCGGCATGCTTTTGCCACTCACTTGTTGAATCACGGTGCAGATTTGCGGGTGGTGCAATTGTTGTTGGGCCATTCGGATCTCTCGACCACGCAAATTTATACCCATGTGGCGCAGCAGCGGTTACAAGACGTATACCAGAAACATCACCCTCGATCGGGAACTTGAGCCTGTTGGCGGGTTCTTACGGTTAAGAGAAGGAGTAACGACACAATGAAAAAAGGTTTGCTGTTTGTATTATTGGGGCTGATGACCGCCTGTGGGGCCAGTTCTGAAGGTAATAAAGGGAACGCCGAAATCGATGGTGATCAAGCCAAAGCGGCGTTCGAGAACGCTTTTGACGGGGTTGAAGTCAGTGATGTGCGCGCTGCCCCCATGGCGGGCATGCTTGAGCTTGAAGTGAACGGTGGTGAAACCGTTTATATGAGTGAGAATGGCCGCTTTGTGATGGTCGGTAAGTTGCTGGAGCTAAAAGACGGGGAGGTGATCAACCCGGCCGAGCAGCGACTAGAAAAAGTTCGCGCCGACGGCATCAAGACGTTAAACAAGGACGACATGATCTCTTACGTGGCGCCTGAAGAGACAGCAGAAGTGTATGTGTTCACTGATATTACCTGCGGATATTGCCGTAAATTGCACCGCCATATTGAGGAATACATGGACTCGGGCGTGACTGTCCATTACCTGGCCTTCCCTCGTGGTGGCCCTACCACCAAGGCAGCAGCGGCCATGCGCCATATCTGGTGCGCAGAAGATCGCCTTCAAGCACTGACCGATGCCAAGCTCAACGAAAAGGTTAGCGATGCCGAGCTGGGTGAGTGTGCCAAGCCAGTGGATGAGCAATACCCATTGGGCTTGAAATTTGGGGTGCGTGGTACACCGGCAATCTATACCTCTGAGGGCAAGCAACTGGGGGGGTATTTACCACCGAAAGATTTGCTCAAGCGACTGAACTGATCAGTCTGAACCCCCCGTATTACGGCGGTTTGCTGCTGTAAACACAGGGCGGATACATTGACGGCGCCGAGCTGCGCCGTTAATGTGTCCGCCTTCTTTTATTCCCACCCAAGGTGTTGTCGTGGAAACTGATTTCCAGCGAATCCGTCGTTTGCCTCCCTATGTCTTCAACATTGTTGGAGAGATGAAGGCAGCCGCGCGAGCACGGGGTGAGGATATTATCGATTTCAGCATGGGTAACCCGGATCAGCCCACACCGAAGCACATTGTCGATAAGCTCACAGAGACCGCCCAACGAGGAGATACCCACCGTTATTCGCAGTCACGTGGTATTCCTCGCTTACGCAAGGCGATGACAGATTGGTATCAGCGCCGATATGAGGTGGATCTGGATCCGGAATCCGAAGCTATTGTTACCATCGGCTCCAAAGAGGGGTTGGCGCACTTGGCGCTGGCTACGATGGGCCCAGGCGATACGGTATTGGTGCCGAACCCTAGCTACCCGATCCATCCCTACGGCTTTGTGATTTCCAACGCGGATATCCGCCATGTCCCTATGGTTAAGGGCGTGGATTTCTTTGTCGAGTTGGAGCGGGCGATCAAGGAATCTTGGCCCAAGCCGAAAATGTTGGTGCTCAATTTTCCTGGCAATCCCACCGCGCAGTGCGTGGAGCTGGAATTCTTCGAGAAAGTGGTCGCTATCGCCCGTGAGCATCAGATTTGGGTGGTGCACGATATCGCCTATGCAGATATCGTGTTCGATGGCTACAAAGCACCGTCCATTCTTCAGGTAGAGGGAGCCAAGGATGTGGCGGTGGAGTTCTTTTCCCTATCCAAAAGTTACAACATGCCTGGTTGGCGGGTGGGTTTCTGTTGCGGCAACAAAGACTTGATCCATGCCCTAGCCCGGATCAAATCGTACATGGACTACGGTACTTTTACGCCGATCCAGGTGGCGGCTATCGCGGCCCTCGAAGGGGACCAGAGTTGTGTTGCGGAAATCTGCGAGATGTACCGTCAACGGCGGGATGTATTGGTAGAAGGCTTGGGCGACATTGGTTGGCCGGTTGAAAAACCCCGCGCCACCATGTTTGTTTGGGCGGAAATTCCGGAACCCTATCGGGCCATGGGCTCGCTGGAGTTTTCCAAGAAACTGCTTATCGAAGCCGGTGTAGCAGTGTCGCCAGGCGTGGGTTTTGGTGATTATGGCGATGATCATGTGCGCTTTGCACTGATTGAAAACGAACAACGTACCCGGCAGGCCATGCGCGGCATCAAAAAGATGTTCCGTCAGGATGGGTTGCTGGACTAACAGGATGCGCCTCGGCGCCCCTGAATAAAGAGAGGAAATGTCGTGAAATCGGTGAAAGTGGGTATTGCTGGTCTGGGTACGGTTGGTTCAGGCACCGTGAATGTGTTGAAGCGTAACGCGCGGGATATTGCTCGACGCGTCGGATGTCCGATTGAAATTACCCATATCGGTGCGCGCCGCGACAATGCGGCCTGTGATACCAGTGATATTCGCCTTTCTCGCGATATTTTTGCTGTGGCGACAGATCCAGATATCGACATTTTGGTAGAACTTATTGGCGGCATTGATACTGCCCGTGAGTTGGTACTTACCGCCATTAGAAATGGCAAGCACGTTGTCACTGCCAACAAGGCGCTGATTGCCGAACACGGTAACGAAATTTTCCAGGCGGCTCAGGATAATGGCGTGGATGTGGCGTTCGAAGCCTCTGTGGCTGGCGGGATTCCCATTCTCAAATCCCTGGGCGAAGGTCTGGCCGCGAACCACGTGAACTGGCTGGCGGGGATCATTAATGGCACCGGCAACTTTATCCTTACCGAGATGGAAGAGGGCGGCCGCGCTTTTGATGACGTGCTAGCCGAAGCGCAGCAATTGGGCTATGCGGAAGCGGACCCTACCTTCGATGTGGAAGGCATTGACGCGGCCCACAAGCTAACCATTCTGGCTTCTATTGCCTTTGGTATCCCGCTGCAATACTCCAAGGTCTACACCGAAGGCATCAGCCGGATCACCATTGAAGATGTGGCCAGCGCCGCGCACTTTGGCTACCGCATTAAGCACTTGGGGATTGCCAAGGACACCGGTAACGGGATTGAGCTGCGTGTGCACCCAACCCTAATTCCCAAGGAAACCATGCTGTCTGCAGTGAATGGCGTAATGAACGCGATCATGATCGACGGTGACGCCGTCGGGCCGACACTGTTCTACGGTGCTGGTGCGGGTGCCGAGCCCACCGCGTCTGCGGTGGTGGCGGACATCATCGAACTGGGCCGTGCGCTGACCGTAGACTATGACGAGCGGGTACCTTACCTAGGCTTCCATACAGACCAGATGTCTGATGAGCCGATTCTCACCATCGACGATGTGTCCTGTAGCTTCTATCTACGTTTGCACGTGCAAGATAAGACCGGTGTATTGGCTGACGTAACGCGCATTCTCAGCGACAATAATGTCAGCATTGATGCCCTGGTGCAGCGTGACGTGGATCAGGGTTTGGTGCCCATTGTCATGATGACCCACGTGGTCCGCGAAGGAGACATGAGTGCCGCCCTCGCCAAGATCGGTGCCCTTGAGTCGGTGAATAGCGATATAATGCGGATTCGAGTAGAAATGCTGGACGCTTGATTTCCGATGTTGGACGCTGCGGTTTAAGCGTTCGGCCTCACGCATCTAGCGTATGTCGTGTCGCTCAATATGACCACATTCAAGAACCGTAGAGCCTAGATTAGAGGCTTTACACTAGAAACAGAGACCTAACCATGCCTTTTCGTGACCGTTACACCGGCTTGATCAACCGCTACCGTGACCACCTGCCGGTGAATGATGACACGCCGATCATCAGCTTGGGTGAGGGGAATACCCCGCTAATTCGCCTGAAGAATATTCCCAAGTTGTTGGGCAAGGACGTGGATATCTACGTCAAATACGAAGGTCTTAATCCCACGGGATCTTTTAAGGACCGTGGTATGACCATGGCGGTGACCAAGGCCGTGGAAGAGGGCAGTAATGCCATCATCTGTGCTTCCACCGGGAACACTTCTGCAGCCGCTGCAGCCTATGCAGCTCGTGCGGGCATTACTGCTTTCGTACTGATTCCGGAAGGCAAGATTGCCATGGGCAAGCTGGCTCAGGCGATGATGTATGGTGCCGTGATCATGCAGATCCGTGGCAATTTCGATCAGGGTATGGAGTTGGTTAAACAGGTGGCTGACAAGGCGCCGGTGACCATCGTGAACTCGGTAAACCCGTATCGTCTGCAAGGCCAGAAGTCTGCTGCCTTCGAAATTGTGGAAGAACTGGGGCGCGCGCCAGACTACCACTGCCTGCCTGTGGGCAATGCAGGTAATATTACTGCACATTGGATGGGCTACAGCGAATACCACAAATCAGGCATCGTAAATGCGGCGCCGAAGATGGTTGGTTATCAGGCTGAAGGTTCTGCGCCCTTTATGCGTGGCGAGCGGGTTGAGGATCCGGAAACGGTAGCAACCGCTATTCGTATCGGTAACCCGCAGTCCTGGGACAAGGCCTGGAAGCTACAGGAAGAGTCTAAAGGTTGGTTCGACGAGCTGAGTGATCACGAGATTTTGACGGCACAGAAATTGCTGGCAGAAAAAGAAGGCATTTTCTGTGAGCCTGCTTCCGCCGCGTCAATCGGTGGTGCCATGCGAGATATTCAATCTGGCAAGATTCCGGAAGGCTCTACCATCGTTTGCACGTTGACAGGCAATGGTTTGAAAGACCCTGACACGGCCATTGCTCAGTGTCAGGACAGTCGCATGGTGACCATTGATGCGGATCTGGATGCGGTGAAAGGCGCAATTCTGTCAAACATGTCTTAAGCTTGTGGACATAAAAAGACGGAGCCATTGGCTCCGTTTTTTTATGGATACGGGCGGGCCGGACTGGCGCCACCGGATGCGGGTGCTAAAAGCGGGTGCTTACGCAGTGTGGTACCATGCGCGTTCTTTTGTGGCGAAAGGAACGGCGACCCGGTGTCGAGATTATTGAAACCACCTACGTGTAATACCTCCTCTCTGGGCTGACTGTGCCCATCTTTGGCTGGACTTTGTTCCTGCCCCCCTGACCAAATCTAATAGCCCATTTTGTGCGTGCCACTGCATCGTTACAGAGAGGCTTTGACATTGGTTGACCACCATCTAGTCTGTTTAAAACGACCAAGAAGGGAGAGACTGATGAAAACATCGTTATTGGCAACGCCAAGTGTCATTGGGCCGGCGTATGGCTTCATCGTTAGCGCCTCTGGGCAGAGGGTTAGCGCAGGTTTATATTTTTGACGATCTGATAAAGCTGCGACTCGCAGGGTCGCTTCGCGTTCAGATGATGTTTGGCTGTGAGGCTATAGAGGAGATCAACTCGGTTTCCTCGCATCGTCCGAGCCGACTGGCTGCAAGGCAGGTAATCTGCCCCTCGAAGCAAGACGGAATACGGAGCTTAGATGAAAATTAATTACGAGACCGACTATGACGTCGGCCAAGATAACGTGCAGGTCATGGGAATGGACATGCACAATCCTGTCTTCTTTATCAGTGCATTACTGATTCTTACTTTTGTGATTGGCACATTAATTTTCCCTGAACAAGCTAACGCTTTGCTAAATGGCTCCAAAGGCTGGGTTATTGAGCACTTTGACTGGTTATTCATGGTGAGCGGGAATGTCTTCGTTTTATTTTGCGTGATGTTGGCGGTACTGCCGTTGGGGAAAATTCGCCTCGGTGGGCAAAATGCCAAGCCGGAATTCTCTACTCTGTCCTGGTTTGCCATGTTGTTCGCAGCAGGGATGGGCATTGGCCTGATGTTCTGGAGCGTGGCGGAACCGGTAGCCTATCTTAATGGGCAATGGTACGGCACGCCGTTGGCGGTGGAAGCCGGCTCAGAAGAGGCCCGGCATATGGCGATGGGCGCTACCATGTACCATTGGGGTCTGCACCCTTGGGCAATTTACGCTGTAGTGGCATTGTCGCTGGCCTTTTTCTCCTACAATAAAGGAATGCCGCTGACTATCCGATCGGCTTTTTACCCCTTGCTGGGTGAGCGCTGCTGGGGCTGGCCGGGGCATATCATCGATATTCTTGCTGTGCTGGCGACGATCTTTGGTCTGGCCACGTCACTGGGGCTGGGTGCTCAACAGGCTTCCGGTGGCTTGCACTTCCTGTTTGACACGCCCAACGCCATTAACGTACAGATCGGCATCATTGTCGGTGTTACCGCTGTTGCGGTGCTATCGGTGATCCGTGGCTTGGATGGTGGTGTGAAAGTGCTCAGTAATATCAACATGAGCCTGGCCGTTTTCCTTCTGCTATTTGTGATTATCGCGGGTCCCACCGCGTTGATTCTCACGGGTTTTGGCACCACGGCGGTGGATTACATCAGTAATATTATTCCTCTGAGTACTTGGTTTGGCCGTGAAGACGGGGAATGGATGCACGGCTGGACCGTCTTCTACTGGGCGTGGTGGATTTCCTGGTCGCCGTTTGTGGGGATGTTTATTGCGCGTATTTCCAAAGGCCGTACCGTGCGAGAATTCATTGTGGCAGTGTTGCTGGTTCCCACAGTGATCACCATTATCTGGATGACCGCGTTCGGTGCCACTGGGCTGGAGCAATCCATCAATGGCGTGGGTGAATTGGCAAATGGGGTGGGTGATGCCTCCCTGGCCATGTTCCAGATGCTGGCTCACTTGCCGTGGACGGGGATTATTTCCTTCTTGGGTATTGCGCTGGTGCTAGTGTTCTTCGTGACTTCGTCTGATTCGGGGTCTCTGGTGATTGATTCAATTACCGCTGGCGGCAAGCTCGATGCCCCGGTTCCTCAGCGTATTTTCTGGGCTGTAATGGAAGGGGTGATCGCTGGCGTGTTGCTGTACGGTGGCGGTAAAGAAGCGCTCAAGGCTCTGCAATCCGGTGCGGTCACTACGGGCCTGCCGTTTACCATTGTATTGTTGTTTATGTGTGTGAGCCTGTTTATGGCCTTATCGGCAGAACGTAAGCGCCTGAAACTGGCTTGATCTACATTCTGTGATTGATAAAAATGCCCGCGTTATGCGGGCATTTTTATGTCGCTTAGCGGCTGCAACCTGGTATCAACCGGCCGTTTTTTCAAACGGCGTTGGGTGATCGTATGGAAACTAGGTGCACAGTGTGGAGGCCTGTATTTCCAGAATCAGCAGGATATGCCCGTAGTGGAATAAAAGCGCGCTCTGCTCCACGCAGCACGTGCGACGGTAAAAACAGCAGGGGCGTGATATGTCAGGCTCGGCGCAGCCGAGTATGCCGGTTGATGGTGTGCTGTAAGCCGAGCAGGGCGGGCAAGTGGGGGCCGATTATCCCTTTGCCGGTGGTCAGCAGGGCGCCGCTTAGATCGCGTTGTGGATCGGCCCAACAGTAGATGCTGATAAAGCCCAAATGCCCGAAGGCTTCCGGGGCACCGGGCCCGAACATGCTCATGCCCCGGTTGCCGAGCATGAAGCCGCTGGAGAAATTCAGTGGCAGCATCAGGGTGCGGTCGAAGCGAGGCCGGTGGTAGGCAGGCTCCAGTGCACGGGCAACGGTTTCTGGCTGGAAGATCTGTTGGTCACCATAGCGGCCATTGTTGAGCAACATCTGGAAAAAACGGCTGGCCTCTTCTGCGGTGGCGTAGAGGTTGCCTGCGGGCACGATCACCTCTTGAAAACGATCATCGTTGGTGACCTCCACCACTTCATCAATGCTGCCGCCCACAGCATAATTGAGAAACAGATCGACCAGTTTCAACGGCACCCCAGTGGATACATCTACCGCACGTTCTTCGCCGGTCTTGCCGAAGGTAAAGTATTTCATTCCCATGGGTTGGCGGATGACCCGGTCCAGGGTGGCATTCAGGGATTCGCCGGTTACCGCTTCAACCACGGCGCCAAGAATGAAGCCTGCGGTAATGGCATGGTAAGCCTGCGTATTGAGGCCGCTGGGCTTGGCGGCACAGAGAATGTCGATTATTTCCTGCGGCCGGTAGAGGATGTCTGTTTCCAGCGGCTCTTGGGGGCGTGGAATGCCGGCTTGATGGGTAAGCAGATGGCGCAGGGTTGTCCGGCCCTTGCCGTTCTGGCCGTAGGCGGGCAGATAGCGGGTTACCTTATCATCTAGACTGATCTGGCCCTGTTCTACTAGATGGTGCAGCAGCATAGCGCTAACCACCTTGGAGGCAGAGAACAGGCACACGGGAGTATCTGGTGTCATGATGCGTTGCGCCTGTGGGTCTGCATAGCCGATGCTGCGATTAAGCATGAGCTCGCCGTGGCGACGCAGGCACAGGCTGATCGCTGGGCTCATGCCGCTGCGATACAGTTTGCGGGTGGCACGCCAGATAGCCTCAACCTGTTCGGAGCCCATGCCCGTTTTGCTCAGTGGCGCTTCATCACCGTGCAGGGTTAGTTCATCAAGGCTGCGGGGAATAGGGTTGCCATGCTTACTGATCAGGCGGCGTACACGCGGGCGAAGGGCCATAATTGTCTCGCTAAAAGGGTCGTACAAGGAGTATGCAGGCGGCGATAGTAGAGGCCGACGCTATATTTATTGTGAAAGTACGACATTGTCCATGATCGTTGGGGCACTGCAATGGCTGCCTGCGCCATCTGATTGGCGTTAAATCACAACAAATTGACCCGTTGAAACCTGTCTACTGCGTTACAATGAAACGTAGTGTTTATTACGCTGCTGTTGGCTACAACGATGAGCGCCCTCGCTGTGGCGCGATAACTTATTAGAACAAAAGCTCTTAACAGGAGGCCCCATGGAGACCATCAAGCAATCCAATTTTCAGAGCTTTGCGGAGTTTTATCCCTATTACCTGCAGGAGCATGGCAACCCTACCTGCCGCCGGCTGCACTTTTTCGGCACCCTGGGGCTGTTCGGTGTGCTGGCCGGTGTGTTGATGACCGGCAACCTGTGGGGGCTATTGCTGTTACCGATAGTGGGCTATGGCTTTGCTTGGGTGGGACATTATGTTTTTGAAAAAAACCGCCCAGCCACGTTCAAGCACCCTTGGTACAGCCTTGCGGGTGATTTCGTCATGTTCAAAGATATTCTCACCGGGCGGATTGAGTGGTAGAGGGCGTAACCACAGGCAACAGGCTGGACGCTCGCCCGAGGAAAGCAGAATGACGGCGGTTGGATATTTTCGGCCCGGTGAATCGTCGGCCAAGGATAGTGAGCTGCCGGATCTGGATTGTCGGGAAAATATTGATGCCATGGTCCACGGGTTTTATCAGCGCTTGCTGAATGATCCAGTCATGGCGCCGGTATTTTTGGCGGTGGCGGGTATCGACCTGCAGCAGCACCTGCCGACCATCTGCCAGTACTGGTACAAAATGCTACTCGGTGAACAGGGTTATCAGCGGCACATGATGGCCAAGCATCGGGCGCTGGATGATCGTGAGCCGCTGACCGGGGAGCATCACGAACGGTGGCTGGGGCATTTTATGGCGAACCTGGACGGCAACTTTCACGGGCCGATGACTGACCGTGCTCGCTTGATTGCCCAGCGCGTCATGAATAATCTCTATAGCCAGCTCAGTGCCCGCCGGGCCAGCGGCTTCCTAGAACAGGGGAATGATGAAGTTACCCACGAGTAAGCTCGCACCACTCAGGTAGCAGCTGGTAATCAAAATTGGATCTGAACCCAGTGCCTCTCGACGCAAATGAAAATACACGCCAGCCCCCAGCAATCCTGCTGCCACAATGAACATCCCAATCCAGAGAATTTGGCTCATGACGGTGCCCCGTTTATTGTCGTGAAGCAGTTTCTGTGTGTTACGCAAAGAGTGAGCATGGTTTGCTGCAACCCGCGACGCACCTTTGTTTTACTCTTGGAACCATTTTTTTGTCAATTTCGCCTGCCGTACAGCATCACAATTTAGCCAATGATTCCCTGGGCCTGTAGCTCAGCAAATTCCGCGTCGCTTAGGCCTAGTTCATCACGGAGTACGCTGTGGTTATGGCTGCCCACCTCTCCGCCTGGCCAACGGGTTTTGCCGGGGGTGTCAGCTAATCGCGGGGTGATCGCCGGAACTTTTAAGGGTTTACCGTTGATCTCTACCTGCTGGAACAGGCCGCGGGCTTGAAAGTGAGGGTCCTCCATCATGTCGGCTACAGAATAGATGGGGCCGGAAGGCACTCGGGCCTCGGCGAGGATGGCGAGAATGTCGTCGCTGGGCAGGCTGCGACACCAGCTGTCCAATGCTGCATCAATGGCCTCTTCATGCTCAACGCGGCCGGCATTGTTGGCCATGGCCGGGTCTTCGGCCATATCTGGCCGGCCCGCAGCGGCCATCAAACGCTTGAAAATAGAATCGCCATTGCCACCAATCACCACGAATTTGCGATCGGCACAGCGGTAGGTGTTAGTGGGCACAATGCCGGTGACCGTGGAGCCTGCGGGTTCACGAATCACGCCGGCTCCATCGAATTCGGGAATCACGCCTTCCAGTAGGTTGAACACGGATTCGTACAGGGCGATGTCCACGACTTGGCCACGCGCACTGTTTTGGCGCTCGAACAGGGCGAGCAGGATGCCAAGGGCTGCGTGCAGACCGGCAATGGTGTCACCCAGCGACAGGTTGGGGCGCACCGGGCGCTCGCCGGGGAAACCATTCACATAGCGCAGCCCTCCGATGCCTTCGCACACCGAGGCGTAGCCGGGTTTGTTGGCGTAGGGGCCGGTCTGTCCGTAGCCGGAAATACGGGTATAGATTAACCCGGGGTTATCGGTGGCAAAACTGTCCGGGCCCAATCCCCAGTTTTCCATGGTGCCGGGGCGGAAGTTTTCGATCACCACATCGGCGCCCACCATCAATCGACGGGCCAGTGCTTTGCCTTGGTCGGTTTTCAAATCCAGGGTCACCGACTTCTTGTTGCGCCCCAGGCTGCGCCACCAGAACGAGGTGCCATTCTCGTCCAGTTTGCGCCAGCCGCGAATCGGGTCACCACCGGGCGGCTCCACTTTCACCACATCGGCGCCGAAGTAAGCCAGCAGAGTGCCGGTAAACGGCCCGGCCAGCAGTTGTCCCAGTTCGATAACGCGCACGCCGTCTAAAGGCAGGCGGCGGGATGGAGTGTCAGACATTAGGGCCTCCGATAAGTGAATTTTTTAGCGCACAAGACTATAGGATTCGGCGCGTCAGTGGCAGTCGGGCCGCCCGCGATTGCGCTTGTTCATGTAGAATAGCGACACCACATAATCGCACTCATAAGCGAGCGGTCTCTTTACTGAATGAAGACGGCCGGCGAAGCGGTGTAGTGATCTGAATAGGCTCTAAGGAAAACCCATGACCCCGGAACGTTACCGTCGCATTTGCGATACCCTGGACCGCCGCCAGCCTGATCTGACTGTCATTATGGACGGTGTTCACAAACCCCATAATATCGCCGCCATTGTGCGCACCTGCGACGCGGTGGGCATTCTTGATGTACATGCGGTGCTGCCTAAAAATCGTGCCCGCATGGCTGCAGGGACGGCCATGGGTTCCCAGCGTTGGGTGCAGGTGCACAAACGCGATGAAAGCACCGACGTGATCCGTGAATTGCAGGGGCAGGGGGTACAGGTGCTGGCGGCACACCTGTCGGATGACGCTATTGAGTATCGGCAGGTAGATTACACCCGTCCCACTGCACTGCTGTTGGGGACTGAAAAGTTTGGCGTCAGCGATGAGGTGGCCAGCGCGGTGGATCAGAATGTAACCATTCCCATGATGGGTATGGTGGAGTCATTTAACGTGAGTGTGGCGGCGGCGATCATTCTTTCCGAGGCCTGCGAGCAGCGCCGTGCCAAGGGCTTTTATGACCAGCCTCGGGTGGCCGCGGCCCGCTATCATGAGCTGTTGTTCCGCTGGGGCTATGCCCGTATTGCCCGCTTGTGCGATGCCCACGGCGTGCCGTATCCGGAGCTGGATGAAGAAGGGCAGGTGAAAGACAGTGCCGCGCTTACGGCGCTGTTGCAGAAGACTCAGACGGAGGCGTAGTGGCGGCTTTGTTGGTTGCGATAGACGCCACCGGCCCGAGCATTATTGCCCCCCACGCCGGGAACCGCAGGGTATTGTCCATGGTGGCGTAGCGCAGGCGGCGAATATCGGTGCCTCGTTCGCAGGCCAGAGCGATCATCGCGACCAACGACCTTGCCGTGGCGAATCTGATCCACCGCCGCAGTAGTATCGGCTTTATAGAATATGCCCGTGGTCACGCCCTCTAGGGCAGCGCTCAAAAACGCTTACGATAGGCATCAGGTACACGATCTGGTCAGATTTCGCGTGCGTAGCAGAGGGGGCGCTAGTAACGCTGACGAGCAGCGTAATCAAACCAATTCATCCCTGTCTGACAGTCATTTTGTGATTCTTTTTAAGGATGTTAGAGAGGCGAAAAAGAAGATTTGAGATTATGCCAATAGAACAGGAAAGAGTAGGGCTTAAGGCCCTGCATGAACGGCTGCATCGTGTGCTGCCGACGGTGTCTTTGTCGTGCCAGCCTTTGCCGCAAACACCGGCCCTGCGCCTGTGGTTGCTCGATGAGTTGTTCCCTGAGCAAGCTCTGGCTCCAGAGATTGTTAATGCAATTATGGAAGAGCCCCCGTATTGGTCGTTCTGCTGGGCTTCGGGCCAGGTACTGGCGCGATATCTACTGGATAACCCCAGTTGTGTAGCTGGACGCTGTGTGGTGGACGTCGGCCCGGGTTCAGGGGTGGTTGCGATTGCCGCCGCCATGGCTGGGGCGCGTAAGGTGATTGCCTGTGATTTGGATGAGGATGCGCTCACTGCCACGGCCATGAACGCCCGGGAAAACGGTGTTGATGTGAGCTTGAGTAATGATCTCAGTGCGGCCCTACAAGAAGCAGATTTAACCACCGCCGCTGATATCCTTTATGACCGAGATAATCTGCCGTTACTGGCCCAGTTGCAGTTGGCCAGTGCGGTGCTGTTGGCGGACTCTCGGGTGCCAGACCTGAACCCGCCAGGTTACCGTTTACTAGGAGAATGGGAATCTTGTACTTGGCCGGACTTAGGGGAATCGCAAGAGTATAACCACGTTCGTCTGTTTGCTTCGGAACCGTAGCGGATTGTTCTGGTCAGAAAAAAGTGGGTGACCCCCAATCCTTAGTGCCCGCTTTGTGCTACAAGCATTTCTGGGTGTCATCCGCTACTGCCTTTAGCTCATCATCGTTTTTAACGATGATGTTTCCTTGCAACAGGAGGAACAACCGTTGTTTGAAAAAACGTTGTCTATGAAAAATAAGCCGAGTCTTTCTCTTGTCTGTGTGCTGATGTTGTTATACCTGGCCTTTTCCCCGGTTCATGCGGCCTTGCCTGCCGTCACCGCTGAAGGCGATGCGCTTCCCTCTCTGGCCCCCATGCTGGAGAAAACCTCCCCGGCGGTGGTCAATATCGCTATCGAAACCCGGGTGAGGGCAGCGCGAAACCCATTAATGGATGACCCTTTCTTTCGCCGGTTCTTCAATATACCGGAACAACAGCGGCCTGCAGAGCGCCGTGCGGTTAGTGCCGGCTCCGGGGTCATTGTGGATGCTAGAGAAGGTTATGTGCTGACCAATGCCCATGTGGTTAAGAATGCTGACAACATTGAAGTCACTCTCACTGATGGACGTGAACTGTCGGCGGAGCTGGTGGGAGTGGATGATGAAGTGGATCTTGCCGTACTTAAACTCGAAGATGCGGAGCGCCTGACTCAGATTGCGATTGCTGATTCCACAGGCTTGCGGGTGGGTGATTTTGTGGTGGCCATCGGCAACCCCTTTGGGCTTGGGCAAACGGTGACCAGCGGTATCGTGTCTGCACTGGGGCGTACTGGTCTTGGCATTGAAGGGTACGAGAGCTTTATTCAGACCGATGCCTCCATTAATCCTGGGAACTCTGGTGGGGCGCTGGTTAATCTGAACGGCGAGTTGGTCGGTATAAATACCGCCATTTTGGCCCCAGCCGGCGGTAATGTGGGCATCGGTTTTGCCATCCCCACGGAGATGGCCGAAAACGTGATGCAGCAGTTGATTGAACACGGTGAAGTACGCCGTGGCATGCTTGGTGTCACCATTCAGGACTTAACGGCTGAATTGGCTGAAGCCTTTGGTGTAGAGCGCCAGCGTGGTGTAGTCATTACTCAAGTGGTTGAAGATAGTGCGGCAGAGAAAGCGGGTTTGAAAAGTGGTGACGTCGTTACTGCCGTGGACGGCCGCCCGGTAAACCGAGCCGCGGACCTGCGCAATAAAGTGGGTATGGCTCCGGTGGGCGAGAAGGTCACTCTCAGTATCCTCCGTGAGGGTAACAAGAGAAATATTACTGCTGTGATTAGCGAGTTATCGCGGGAAACCGCAGGTGGTGAGGTGGTTTCCAAATTCCTGGAAGGTGCCAATCTGCGCGACTTGAGAAAAGGCGAATTGCAACATGCCGACACGGGCGTGCTGGTGGACGAAGTAGAACGAGGCTCTCCCGCCTGGCGTGCCGGGTTGCGTAAAGGTGATGTGATCATCAACGTGAATCGACAGGATGTTGAAACCATGGACGGATTACGTAAAGCGGTGGACGATAAAGAAGCTGCCCTGTTGTTGCGGGTTAACCGCAATGGTGGCGTTTTCTTTGTGGTAGTGCGCTAATCGACGGTCGGTAGCGCCGACAAAAAAGCCGGCAATCAGTGCCGGCTTTTTTGTCTCTTATTTTCCGTAGGTCGGCTTAGCTGTAGCTGTATGCTGACAGCCAGAGTTACTGTCGGAGCCATGCAAAATAGCCAGATGCTGAGCCGGGTTCTGCCCGGCGTTGTATAAAGTAGCGCGCAGCGCATCAGCGGTGGGCGGTCTACAGCGTAGCGTTTATCCTGGCGATTCAGGGTGATGATATAAATGCCTTCGCGTTGTTCGCAACGGGATCGCTCACAGCACCACCTGGGTTCTCTGGCCGCGAAATCATGACAGAGAAATTATCTAAGCATAAGATTGGCCGGTATCTCTCCTGCGGCATAGCCGTCTAGAGAGTTGGAGAAAGTGATGACGTATGTGCGTGAGTATGAGGATGAGAGCATTACCCGCGAGCAGCTGGATGAGAGTGCCGGGCTGAGGGTTATTGAGTTTGGCGCCAATTGGTGTGGCTACTGCATTGCCGCACAACCGGATATCGAAGCGGCGCTAGCGGAACACCCTGAGCTCAAGCATGAAAAGATAGCAGACGGGCCGGGTAGGCCCCTGGGCCGCAGTTTCCGTGTGAAGTTATGGCCAACATTGATAGCGATTCGTGATGGTGAGGAAATAAACCGGGTGGTGCGGCCAGAGAGTGCTGATCAGGTTCGCCAACTTTTCTTGTAGCGCTTTCCCCGGGGATTGCGTATGAGCTATTGAGGCACTTCAAGAACCACCTTGCCCACGGATTGACCCGATTGCAGTAGTGCTAAGGCGGCATGGGCATCGTCGAAGGCGAAGCGGTGGCCAACGTGAGGTGGGGGTAAATCAATGGCTTGTAGTTCGCGTAGCAAGGTCTGCATGATGGTTTTTTGTTCCCATAGCCAGATCAGGTTAAAAGCCATTACCGATCGGTTGTTGCTGATCATGTCCATGACGTCATAGCGAGGGCGGCGTAGGTAACGCCAGGCGGCTTTAAGATAATTAGGGCGGTTGCCGGTCGGTGTGAATTCGGCGGCGCCGAAAACCACCAGACGGCCCATGGGATTGAGTGCTGCAAAGCTGGCTTGCTGGACGGTGCCGCCTATGGCATCGAGTACTAGATCAAAACGGTGGCCGCTTTCTGTCAGTTGCCGTGAAAAATCCCGTTGCCGTACCAACACATCGCTAAAACCCATGTCTTGCAGTATTCGTGCTTTGTTTGGATTACCCACAGTACCCACGGGGGTGGCGCCCAGCGCTTGCGTCAGCTTCATGGCTTGCAAACCGACACCGCCAGCGGCGCTGTGAATCAGGACGTTGTGGTCGGGTTGGAGGTTGCCCAAGGTCGTCAGTGCATACCAGGCGGTGAGTGTCTGGGCGGGGAAAGCCGCGCCCTGAGGAAAATCCCAGTGGTGGGGCAGTGGCATCAAATAATCAGGTTCGCTATCAATCACGGAGCAATAACCGCCGAAGCGGGTCACGCCCATTACCCGGTCGCCCACCTTAAACAGACTGTCAGTCGCTTTGTTGTGAGCCCCAGCATCGATGACCGTGCCGGAAAATTCCAGCCCTGGGGTGAACGCGCCTTGTGGCGTTGCGGAATACAGTCCGGTGAGAGCGAAAATGTCGGCAAAATTCAGGCCTACTGCATGGACGCCTATGCGTAGCTGCCCGAGCGGTAATGTCGGTAGAGGCATTGTTTTTTGGGTCAGTCTGGCAAGGCTACCCGCTTTGGGGGTTTCCCAGGCCGTTAGCGTGGGCATGGTGAATTCCGACAGTGAAACGGGCAGTATGCGTTGTCGAAGGGTTGGCCTCAATGTGCATCACCAAGCAGGGTTAGACTTTGATGTGGTCTTTGCTTTTTTTTCAGGAAAGTGAAGAATGGATTTTAAAAGCGGTAGTCGATGGAGCCTGAAAATAGTGAATAATCCAGATATAGGAAAGCTAATTTTACGCCTGTCTTTAGGGCTAATGCTGCTGTTGCATGGTGTCCATAAGCTTCATGCTGGCGTGGGCTGGATTTTCGCTATGTTAGCGCAGCATGATCTCCCTGGGGTTTTGGCCTATGGGGTATTCATTGGCGAGGTGATCGCGCCAGTGATGATCATTATGGGTTATCAGACACGCATTGGCGCCGGCTTGATTGTCACCAACATGCTGGTCGCTCTGGTATTAGCGCATATGGGAGAGCTTTTCAGCCTGAATAATACTGGTGGCTGGGCGATTGAACTGCAGGCGTTCTATTTGTTCACCGCGGCGGCGTTAGTATTCTTGGGGGCAGGAAAGTACGCGATGAAAAACTGATTAGCTGATCGGATCCCTAGCGCCCGATGTTGGGCGCTAAAAGATAAAGACGATCGCGTCAGGTCTTTTCAACGTCAAGCATCGGGCTTTTCCATATTAGGTTACGCAGGGCATTAAGCCAGACGATTTTTCTCTGTGATCTGACCGTTCAGTGTCCAGAAATCATAGAGAATACCTAGTCCGAACAGGCCTGCGGTAAGCAGGTAGATAATGCCAGTGACGACTTTGCCCATGTAAAAGCGGTGAACACCGAAAATGCCCAAGAAGGTGAGAAAAATCCAGCTGAGGTTGTAATCAATACTGCCTGCCTCGTAGCGCGTGTCCGCCGCGTCATCCATGCCGGGAATCAGGAACAGGTCAATAATCCAACCGATGAAGAACAGCCCCAGGGTAAAGAACCAAAGCGTGCCTGTGAGCGGGCGGCCATAGTAAAAACGGTGGGCACCCATGAAGCCAAAGATCCATAGTAGATAACCAATCACTTTACTGTGTGTGTCTTGGTTCTGCATATTTGATTCCTTTTATAACGAGGGTTTACAGGTCGACCTTGAATGCTGCAATAGCGGTGTTGGCTTTGTCTCGTGCTGCGTCAATAGTATCTGCTTTTGCTAATGCCACCCCCAGCCGGCGGCTGCCGTTGATGTCCGGCTTGCCAAACAGTCGCACTTCCGTATCCGCGTTGGCTAAGGCCGTGTTCAGGCCATGGTAGCGCATGGCTTCAGACTGGCCTTGTATCAGTAGCACGGAGGAAGCCGACGCCCCTCGTTGTTCAATGGTTGGTATTGGCAGGCCGAGAATGGCGCGGGCATGCAAGGCGAATTCGGATAGGGTTTGGGAAATCAGTGTGACCAGCCCGGTGTCGTGGGGGCGGGGGGAGACTTCACTGAAGTACACCTGATCGCCTTTGATAAATAATTCGACTCCGAAAATACCCAAGCCGCCAAGGGCATCGGTAATGGCCAGTGCGACTTCACGAGATGCTTGTAATGCTGCGGCGCTCATCGGTTGTGGCTGCCAAGATTCTTGATAATCGCCGTTTTCTTGGCGGTGACCAATGGGGGCACAATAACTGGTCTTAATCTCGCTGCCGGCCTTGTGGCGTACCGTTAGCAAGGTGATTTCGTAGTCAAAGTCCACAAACCCTTCCACGATGACCCGTCCTTTACCTGCGCGCCCGCCGGATTGTGCGTACTCCCACGCGGGCAGAATGTCGGCTTCGTTTTTCAGGGTGCTTTGGCCTTTCCCTGAAGAGCTCATCACCGGTTTGACCACGCAGGGGAAGCCAATTTCGCGCACGGCTTGTTGATAGCCTGCCAGGCTATCTGCAAAGCGATAGGGTGAGGTGGGCAATGATAGTTCTTCTGCTGCAAGGCAGCGGATGCCCTCGCGGTTCATGGTTAGCTGTGCAGCGCGAGCGGTGGGTACCACTGTGTAGCCTTCTGCTTCCAGCTTAACCAGTTCGTCTGTGGCGATAGCTTCAATTTCCGGAACGATCAGCGCAGGTTTTACCTGTTCGACTACTGCTCGCAGGGCGGTGCCATCCAGCATGTTGATGACATGACTATGTTGGGCGACCTGCATGGCAGGAGCGTGAGCATAACGATCCACCGCAATCACTTCGCAGCCATAGCGAATTAGTTCCAAAGCAACTTCGCGGCCTAGCTCGCCGGAACCCAGCAGCATCACACGGGTGGCGTTGTCGGTGAAAGGGGTGCCAATGACAGTCATAACAGCTCTCAATATGTGTGGTGCCCTGATTGTAATGAAAAGCAGACGCTACGCCAGCAGTGGCTGCCCTTGCCTCATTCTGTGCGCAGGAGGCTTGCGGTACACTTGGTGTGTTGTGCTTGCTGGGCGAGTTAGTCTGGGGCGTGAATTAAGGAGAGTAGGTGGACGATCAAGACTGGATGCAACAGGCTCTAATGCTGGCTCGTCAGGCGGCAGATCAGGGAGAGGTGCCTGTGGGGGCGCTGGTGGTTCGTGGAGGGCAGTTGTTGGGGCAGGGCTATAACCAGCCGATTACCGCCAATGATCCCAGTGCTCATGCGGAGATCATTGCCATGCGTAGTGCGTCCCTTGCAGAAAAGAATTACCGTCTTAGCGGTTGTACGCTCTATGTCACCCTAGAGCCCTGCACCATGTGTTTTGGTGCCATGGTTCATGCCCGCATCGGCAGGCTTGTATATGGCGCTAGTGAGCCACGTGCGGGGGTATGCGAAAGCCAGTTGCAGCTGCCATCGGTGGATTTCTACAATCATCGGGTGGAAGTGGAAAAAGGCGTTTTGGCAGAGGAAAGCGCTATGCTGCTCAAACGTTTCTTTGCGGATCGTCGAAAGAGGCCGCGTTAGAACGTTGCTGGGAAAACAGACCTTTCGTGGCGTCAGCAGAAACGATCTGCTCAGGTTGTGTTGCTTGCTGTGAGAGTGCTGAGATCACAGAACGAAAAAAGGGCCGGTAAAAACCGGCCCTTTTCAGTTAGCGTGGCTCCTTACTGGAACTGCGCTTCTTTGGTGGTCGCTTTCAGGATAGTTTCTACGCGACGGTTTTCGGCGCGGCCTTCGCTGGTCTTGTTGTCAGAGATAGGCTTCTCTTCACCGTAACCCACAGTGGTGATGCGATCTGCGCTAACGCCGAACTTGTCAACCAGTACGGCCTTCACAGCATCTGCACGCTGCTGGGACAGTTTCTTGTTGTAAGCGGCTGAACCAGTGCTGTCAGTATGGCCTTCCAGTACTAGGTTGGCTGACGGGTACTGGCGCATGTCTTCGGCTAGGTTTTCCAAAGACGGGTAAGAGGTCTGACGGACTTCGGTTTTATCGTGGCCGAATTCAACGTACAGAGTCTCCTTCACGTCCTTTTCTAGGTATTTCTGACAGCCTTTGTCATCAACTAGGGCCCCAGCAGGAGTGTTCGGGCAGTCGTCCATGCTGTTGACGATGCTATCGTTGTCGTCGTCCAGTTCACAACCAGTGGCATCTACCTGCGCGCCTGCTGGGGTGTTGGCGCACTGATCCCGGTCGTCTGGCACACCATCGCCATCGCTATCAGTAACGACATTTTCGATCGGAGCCGGTTCTTGTTCGTTGCTGGAACCGCCGATTAGGAAGTTAAGGCCAGCGTAAACTTCGGCATCCCAGCGCTCTGCGTCAAAGCTGTAGTAAGGACGTGCGCCTACGTCCAGCAGAAAGTGTGGGTGGAGGAGGGTTTGGAAACCCGTTTCCAGTGTGCCGATTGTTTCAGCATTGTCGTCTGAGCTGTTGCTGGTAGGCTCGAAACGCAGTTCACCCGCACCTATACCCACATAGGGTTCGAAGGCGGAGTTGCCTGCGAAATGTTTGCGGATTGCGCCGTGGGCAATATTGATATCGGCATCACCGCCGAGATTGGTGTTGGAGTTGTTACGCTCCCACCAACCTTGGAAGGACCAGTCACGATTAAAGCGGTAACCCATTTGAGCGCCGGGAAGGGTCACTTCGCTATCGCTGGTGTTTTGGTCAATGTGGTCACCCACGTCCAGCCAATTTTCACTGATGTGCCCGCCGAAGTAGAAAAACTGTTCGGGGATGTCGTCAGCAATGACAGTGGTGGTCGCGGTGACCGATGCGCAAGCAATGCTCGCCGCTAAAAAACGTTTAGCGTTCATAAGCTCCTTCCTTATTTTATTCAGTAGGCAGATCAAACACATTACCAGTGTTGGCTAGCCTGTCTCCCATGTAAATCCTCACATAGAGATTAATAAAAAAATTTACAAATATGGATTTTATTCGGTAGCAGGAAGGCGTTTTTTTGTAACGTTGTAATGTTAAAGCATTAAAAGTTTTATTTTTGTGGGTCCTTAATATTAGCCTGTTTGGCCTGTTGAGGTGTTACATCAGCGATGTCTTTGTATGAGGGGGGTTGGAGTACTTTTTCACGCCCTTCGTTGCGGTTCTGGTAGAGCGCATAATCTGCTTCGTTAAGCAGGGGGTTAAGGCTGCGGCCGCTATTTTCAGTGCTTGCGACTCCGATACGGGCTGAGACGATAACCGATTCTTCTGGCTGCGGTGCCGCTCCTAGGCTGGAAAGCTCGAGATTGCTGGCCAAGGTTTTTAACCCTTCCCCCATGCGCGCGGCATCGTCGAAATTGGTGTGGGGAAGCACCAAAAGAAATTGAGCGCCATCAAAACGTCCAAATAGATCACTCTCGCGGATTTTCTCCCGAATGCAGTCTGCAAATAAGCGAAGGGCTTTTTCTCCAGTATGGCGCCCGTAACGATCCAGTAGCTGGGTGAAATCCGCAATTTCGATAAGCAGGATGGAGACGGTGTAACTGTGCCGTTGGCTAAGCGCCAGTTCCCGTTCAAGCATGCCAAGCAGGTGGGGGCGATTGAACAAGCCGGTGAGGTGATCCTCTCGCGCCAGTTGTTGAAGTTGGTGGTTGTATCGGTCTAGCGCGACCAGTCGGCAGCTGAATAGATAGAGCGGTGGGGCAACCAGTAATAGGGGTAGTAAGACGGCAAGAACCAGTGGCGACAACCAATCGCGTTCACCGACCAGCATGATGCCAATGCTGGTCAGCACCAGGGACACCAAGATGGAAATGAGAGTGATGAAGACGGTGCCTTTTAGCGCTGAGCGGCGGTCGCTATTACGGATTAGCTTGGCGGTCGTCGCTACCACATGAAAAAGCTTACCCATGCTCGATGGTCCCCCCCAACGTGTTGATTATTATGCTTTGTCAGTATCACGGTTGCCCGCATGGCGTGCAACCGTTAGCGAGTGAGCATCAACGCTGTAGTAGGTTTTCTTTTAGTGGTCGTGAATAAGGCGTTTCACCAAACCAAATGCGTAAATAGTTGCGGGCAAAGTCATCCCCGGTTTCTGTGGCCAGCAGGGTGTTGTTAAGTGCCAGTGTCAGGCTGTTGGGGCGATAGGTTAGGGTATAGACATCACCGTCACCAATGTCCTGGTAATGGTTGTTGAATTGTTTGAATCGCGCTTTATAGCGTTCGAAGTCAGCTTTGCTGAGATTTTTTTCCAGGAAATTGAGTGCAGCCTTAGCGAAGGCATCACCGGGCACTTCACGAAAGTAGCGGAAGCTTAGCCGCATGGGAGGGTTTTGTAGGTTGCTGGCTTGGCACTTGTGCCGTGACAGAGTGGCCTCTCCTACCGTAATGAAACGCAGTGCTTTTACATCGCTACGGGCACAAACCTGCCAAGGCTGGTTGTTCTCGCTGGTGTAGCCAGGGGCAGTGAATATCGCAGTAACGAATAGCAGTACCGCTCGACTTATCAGTGTTTTCTTAACCATCGTGTTATTGGTCCTATCAAGGGTAAGTGCTGATCAACTCCTTGGCTGCTATCCCAGAAGTCCTGTTGAAAAATGACTTGTCCCTGTGCATTAAAGCGTAATTGACTGATCCCTATCGTGCGCGATAGCCGTTCGCTTCCAAGCATCGTAAAACGTGCGTCCATTACCCAGCGTAAGTAAAGATCGCTGCCGTCATTGATAACCTTGGTAATCGTCAACGACATGCTGTTAAGGCCCTCTGCTGTGGCCTGTAAGTGGGCGGCTAGTTCGTCTCGGGCTGTCAGGGTCACTAGAGTGTCATTGAAATACACCGGGTCGGCATAGATTGAGTCGATTTGTTCTGGAATCAGCGTCGCGTTCAGTGGGTTATAAAAAGCGGCAAAACGATTTATTACGCTGCTATCAGGTGGGGGGCTGGCTTGTGCTTCTGATGATGCGAGTGCTTGCTGATACTGGTTTGTGTACCCGTAGGGGCCTTTGACAGTACTGCTACACGCATTCAGTAGCACAGCCATCAATAACGAAATGGGTAATCTCAAGGAAGAATTCATCGGATCACTCTGGCGAATAAGCAGTGAATCGGGTGTGAAGCCTCGAAAAATAGACTTCAACGCAGGTATGGCCAGCCGGGTAAAGAATGTGGATAACGATTCACGGGGCTTTGACGAGGCCTGCCGCAAGCTCAACCCATGAATCTGCCCGCTAATGTTGTCATTGTGAATTTTCTTGCCTTCCAGTTGCTCTGGCCAGCAGCCGTTTTGGGCGCGTCTCTGGGTTGGGCCATGCTCGCTTGGTGTGTGTTGCTGGCCATGCTGATTACGCAAGTCGCACTGACCGGTCGATGGCGTAACGATGGGGTGTTGGTAGTGGCAGGGGCGGCTCTATGTGTCGTGATGGAGCCGTTGTGGCTATTGACTGATGTGTTGGAATATAGGAATTGGCCGCATCGTTGGTGGGCTCCGCATTGGGTTTGGGCTTTGTGGATGGGGTTTGCTGTGAGTTTTCGTTACAGCCTTGGCTGGTTGTGTGGCCGCCCCGCTCTCGCTGCTTTATTTGGTGCGGTGGGAGGCGTTTTTTCCGTCACTATGGGTATGCGTTTGGGGGCTGCGAGTGCCCCACAGGGTTGGGTATTGCTGGCGGTTATTTACGCTATTGGTTGGGCCATAGCGGTACCAATATTGGCACAAGTTGCCACGATGACAATGCGGGGAAAAGAGAATGCTTAATATTCATTACCTGTTACTTATTGTTCTGCTGATGGTGGCTACGGTGTTGTGGCTGCAACAGCTGCGCACTCAAAATGCCGGTTGGGTCGATGTGTTTTGGGCTTGGTCCGTGGGTATTGTCGGAATGAGCTTTTTGCTGACAGGTAGCGGCGCGCTGCTTCCCCGTGTGATTGCAGGCAGTCTTTTATTGGTGTGGTCGCTGCGCCTTGGCGGTCATATTTTCCAAAGAGTCAGTCAGGAAACATCAGAAGATGGACGTTATGCCGCTATGCGAGAGGCGTTAGGAGGCAAGGCCCAGCCGGTTTTTCTGTTTTTTTATTGGGGCCAAGCGCTGCTGGCCTGGTGTTTTGCACTGACGTTTTGGGTGGTGGCCGAGCAAGACTTTTTCACCACGCCTCTGGTTCTTCTCGGGGGGGGGATGGGTTTGTTTGCGATTGCTCTGGAGTCTCTGGCAGATAAACAGTTAGCAAGGTTTAAGAAGCGCCCGGACAGCAAAGGCAAAACCTGTCGTGAAGGACTATGGCGGTATAGCCGCCACCCCAACTATTTTGGCGAGTGGTTGCACTGGGTTAGTTACCCGGTGATTGCCATCGGCGCGCTGCACGGCGAATGGCTATGGTTGTTGCCGTTGGCCATGTTTGTGTTTCTGTGGTTTGTCACCGGCATTCCGTATACCGAAAAACAGGCGCTGAAATCCCGCGGTGATAATTACCGTGACTACCAGCGCACCACGAGTGCGTTCTTTCCTTGGAGACCTAAATCATGATGATTCAAATGGCTGAATCTGGCCTGTTACCCGATGGGCTGGTGCGTTTGGGTATTCGTCGTCTGTTGAGACAGCGGCTGCAGCAGGAAAAACAGCGCGATAACCGTCAGACCTTTGAAGCGGCTCTCCAGCAGGGGCCAGTGGCGGTGGGCCAAGATGAAGCCAATGAGCAGCATTATGAAGTAGATGCTCGGTTTTATGAGCAGGTATTGGGCTCACATTTGAAGTACTCCAGCGGCTATTGGCCTAGTTCATCGAGTTGCTTGGACGATGCTGAACGGGCGATGTTGGCCATGACCTGTGAGCGAGCTGATTTGTTAGATGGTCAAGATGTGCTGGAAATGGGTTGTGGGTGGGGGTCATTGACACTGTGGATGGCTAAACAGTATCCCAATAGTCGGATTACAGCGATTTCCAATTCGTCATCCCAGCGAGCCTTTATTTTAGGGCGCGCTGCTGAGCGCGGATTGGATAATGTGGACGTGATTACCGTCGATGCTTCCCAGTATCAGCCTTCCAAGCCCTATGACAGGGTGGTTTCGGTAGAAATGTTCGAACATATGCGAAATCACAAAACCTTGATGTTACGTATTCACGATTGGTTGAAGCCGGGGGGGAAATTATTCATCCATGTGTTCTGCCATCATGATCTGACGTACCTGTTTGAGACGGAAGGCAGCAAGGACTGGATGGCTAAGTATTTTTTCACCGGTGGAATGATGCCTGCCTATGATTGGCTGCCGCAGTGCGCGGGGAACCTTGAGGAGGAACAGCGTTGGGCGGTGAATGGGACGCACTATGCACGAACGCTGGAGGCCTGGTTGGTGTTGGCGGATGAAAAGCGTGAACAGTTGATTCTCCTGCTGGATGAAGTTTATGGCGAGGGGAAAGGTAAAGTCTGGTTGCAGCGTTGGCGTATATTTTTCATGGCGTGTGCTGAGTTGTTTAACTATGGTGAGGGACAAGAGTGGTTTGTTGCACACTACCGTTTCAGTAAAGCTGTTGTCAGTTGAGCCGGCGATATTGCGGCCATTGATGTAACGTTTTGATGATGAGTTATGCATGAAAAAAACCGGCGTCCAGCATCGTATAACCCGTGTCTATCTGGTTCAGTTATTGCTGATCAGTCTGGCCACCGTGCTGGGTGTATGGGCGACGGCCAATATCATTGAGCATGTGTTGGTCAAACAGGCCCTAATCAAGGAGGCCGATCATTATTGGTCTTTGTTTGAGGCAAATTCAACGCAACCACGGCCCAATACCCGCCACTTATTCGGTTTGCTGACCAGTGACGCGGTGCATGATGCCGTGCCGAAGGTACTCATGGATCTACCTGATGGCTATCAACGTGTGGATCTAGCCGGAGAACGGCCTATTGTTTATATCGAGCATCGCGATGACGCCCGGCTTTATTTAATCTTTGATGAAAAGCGCTTGTCAGTGCTGGCATTCATGTTCGGGATTTTACCACTGACGGGGGTGCTGTTGGTGATCTATATCACCTCGTTTCTCGGTTGGAAAAAATCCCGCGATTTACTCTCTCCACTGGTGCAGCTTTCTGATGCGTTGCGACAGACTCCGGTAAACGACCCAAGCGTGGCTCGCCCTGATCTAAGCGAAATAGCGGCGGACGCCGGCAGTGAAGTGGCTGTGCTGGTTACCGCTTTGGATGGTTATGCCAATCGGTTAGTGTCGTTTGTAGAGCGTGAGCGCCAGTTTACCCGTGATGCCAGCCATGAGTTACGTACGCCACTGGCCGTGTTTCGAGCCAACCTGGAATTGCTGGTGATTCAGATTGGGGATCGGCCACTGATACGGCGTATGGATGACACGGTTGATGATATGGAGGCGACGTTGGAGACATTGCTGATGCTGGCTCGTACCGAGCAGCATAGCCAGCAAAGTGAAGACGTGATTGTTAATGATCTGTCGGTGAATTTGATCGAACGCCTTAGCCCGTTGGCCGAACGCAAGCACATTCGATTACAGGTCCGGCAGACTGCACTGTTGAGTGTGAATTGCCCGGAAGCTGCGTTGACCATTGTGCTGACAAACCTGGTTCGCAATGCCATCAACTACAGTGGATCGGGTGATGTCACCATCGTGGTAATGGAGCAAGCGGTGCAGGTTGTGGATTATGGTGCGGGCATGGATGCGGAAGAATTATCGCGCATCATGCAACCTTTTGAGCGTGGTACGAGCATCGAAAGCGGCCATGGGTTGGGGTTGGCGATTGTGCAGCGCCTGTGCGAACGCTATCGCTGGTCGTTGATGGTAGCTAGTGAACCCGGTAAAGGCACGGAAGTCAGAGTGCAATTCTAAATGTATATTTCTTCTCTGCGGAGCGCATTCTTATATCGCCATTTCCTGGGCTCTGTTTAGGGGGCGCTGTTCAATCCGGACCAGTAGTTGTTTGGCGTTTAACGCATCACGAATGCGATGAATAGTGTTTTCCGCTTTGTTGGAATCTGCGTCAGCGAGAAGAATCCCGAAATGGTTGTTGCCCAGATGCGCAATGCTGTCCTGCTCGCGTAACAGGGCCGCGAGAGAGTCGGCGATCGTTATGCTGTTGCTACCCTGGGGTGCTTGTAAAGCAAGCACCGACGATTCCATGCCAAAATCCCGACAGTGCTGTTGTTCCTGAGTGATGATGTCTGCCCAGCCCTGCTGGCTGGGTAAGCCTGTATCAACGCAACGATCTGGGTGTTCCAGGAAAATATTGATGCGCTGTTGCTCGATGTCACGCAGGGCATGGGCTAGTAAGAAGCTGATAAGCCGTGCTTCATGCTGAAGAGTGGGCAGGGCTTGTTCCAAGGCTGGGTTCTGGGGGGTGGGATCCAGTGCGTAAAGGGTGCCAAAAAGCTGGTGTTTTAGGTCGACCAGAGGCAAGCCAATATAGGCGCCGATTGTCAGCTCATCTTTGATCGGTGCCTGATTATACAGCGGAGTGGCCGGGGCGTTGGCGGTAATGCAGGGGGCGCCCTGTTGCAGCATTCGGGCCCCATAGTTTTTTGCCCATTGCAGGCGGCTGCCTTGGGTCAAGCCGTAATAAGTATCCCGGGTTCGCAGTACCGTTAGTTCTTCATTGTGGTGGCGGGTGATCATCCACAGGGCCATACCAAAACGTTTTTGTAGTTCGTCAAGGTGAGCATCCAGTAACTCTGGGCAGGAAGAGTAACTGGTTAACGCTTTATTGGTGCTGTTGCTGTTGCTGTCGATGGGCATAAATGGGCAAAATTACTTTTTGCCCATTTTCAGCCCCTAACCCATCAAAGTGCAAGTGCCCTTGGATCACGGTGCGATTTCGGTCATTTCCTGGATGCTGAAACCGACTCCAGGCAGGGTATTCAGCAGGGCCTCGTCGAAGGGTTTGTCCACGGCTTTGCGCAGATTATACAGATGGCTGCGCAGGGCATCTGAATCGGGCACCAAGTCGCCCCAAAGCTCATGCTCCAGTTGTTCTCGGCTTACTACCTTGGGCGATTCACGCATTAATATACGCAAGATGCGGAAGGCGGTGGGGGAGAGTTTTAGCCGTTGCCCGCCACGGCGAACTTCCTGGCGAGCCGGGTCCAGCTCCAGATCGGCAATCTGCAGAGTGTTGGCGGTCACTTCTTTGCGCTGTCGACGTATCAATGCAGAGACCCGGGCAACCAGTTCCGGTAAAGCAAAAGGCTTGACGATGTAGTCGTCTCCGCCACGATCAAACCCTTCTAGTTTGTCTTCCAGTTGGTCTCGGGCAGTCATAAATATAACGGGCATATCCAGTGCCAGTTCTTCGCGCAAGTACTGGCAGAAACTGTAGCCGTCTTCGCCGGGAAGCATCACATCTAGAAGCATCAAGTCGTAATGATGCTCCTGGACCAGTTCCCGGGCCAGGCGAGTGTTACCGGCGTAGTCCACAGTGGCGCCTTGTTGCTCTAGGTATTCCAATACGGTTTGGGCCAGCTGGCGATGATCTTCTACCAGCAAAATGGACAGATTATTCACAGGACTCTCCTTGTGTGTCTGTGAGTATCCTCACTGCTCGCCCGTCAAGGTTCCGTCAATTGCCTTCACGTGCCTGAATCATTCCACTTTCAGCGCTTTCCTTCCTTAGCGCAATCCACAAACGATCAACGGCTCAACAGGCTCAATATTATTCATTGAGTGTTAGTCATTCAGCGCACCCGTGCGAGCGAAGCGCTGCCGGTAATGACTGGGTGATAAGCCGGTGTGACGTTTGAAGAGGCGTGAAAAACTGCTTACATCCTGGTAGCCCACGCGCTCGGCTAGTTTGGCCAGATTATTGCTGCCCCGCTCCAGCATTTTTCGAGCGGCTTCAATGCGAACTCGCTGCAGATACTGCAAAGGTGGCTCGCCTAGCGTGGTGGTGAATCGCCGTTGCAACTGGCGCGGACTCAGGCACGCCCTCTCTGCCAGCTCTCCAAGACTGGTGTTTTCCTTGAAGTGCTCATGGATCCAGGCCTGAATGGCTTGTACTTGGTCGTCTTGATGGTAGGTATGGGCAGGCAAGCCTGCGTAGATGCTTTGCAGGTCGTTGCGTACATCGATGACAAAGGCTCGCGCCAGTTCGCGGGCCATTTCTGCACCGCAAAAGCGTTCAACCAACAAAATGGTTAGGTCTCGCCAGGCGGTGCCGCCACCGGCACAAAAAATATTGTCGTGGCGGGTAATAAGCTCCCGTTCGGTTAGGTTGACTTGTGGATAACGGTGGCGAAATTCTTGGCTAAATCCCCAGTGGGTGGTAGCCGTTTTGCCGTCTAATAATCCGGCTTCTGCTAACAGGAAGGCCCCGGTACAGTTGCTGGCCAGATCTGCGCCGCCCTGATGCAGAAAGCGTAACCAGGACAGCGTGTCCTTTTCTTGTGACAACACGGTTTCGATCTGGCCGCCAATGGTGGGTACCACCACCAGATCAGCTTGATCTATTTGCTCCAGAGAGCAATCCACCGCCATGCGTATGCCGTTGGTACAACGCACCGGGGTGCCGCCACGAGACACCACGTGTACTTTAAATTGCCGGCTCAGGGGTTGACCGTGGATTCGATTCCAGGTCACTCCGGTCAAATTGAGTAAATCCACCACTCCGGTCAGGGCTGAGGCAAAGACGCCGTCAAAAGCTAATACCGCTACCGTAAACATCTGTCGTTTTCCGCCATGAATTAGTCATAGGCGACAATGCCAGAGGCAACATAACGATGGCAATCTGTTATCCAAAATAACGGGAGGCTATTGTGAGTGATGTGATTCTTGACCGCCGTGATTTGAGCTTTCAGCTTTTTGAGGTGCAGGATACCGATAGCCTGTTTGCCCGCCCGCGCTTTGAAGATCACAGCCGTGAGACCATAGAAGCGGCACTGGATACTGCGGAGAAACTGGCGCGGGAAAAGTTCGCAAACCACAACGCTCTGTCTGATAAAGAGGAGCCGGCCTTTGTGGATGGCAAAGTGGTGATGCGGCCCGAGGTCAAAGAAGCGTTTGATGCTTATATCCGCGCCGGTTTTCTTTCATCGCGAGCCCGCTATGAAGAGGGCGGTATGCAGCTGCCTGAAATTGCCGCCGCGGCTTGTAAAGGCATGTTCACGTGCGTGAATCCCAGTTCTACCGGTTATGTCTTCCTGACGGCGGCAGCAGCCAATGTGATTCGCAACTTTGGCAATGACACGCTAAAAGCCCGCTTCCTAGAACCGATGATGGCGGGCCGTTTCACCGGCACCATGGCGCTGACGGAGCCCCATGCTGGTTCTTCTCTCACAGATATACGCACCCGTGCGGTTCCACAGGATAACGGCAGTTATCGGATCAAGGGCAGCAAGATTTTTATTTCTGGTGGCGAGAATGAGCTGGCGGATAATATTGTCCACTTGGTGTTGGCGAAAATTCCCGGTGGCCCGGTCGGCGTTAAAGGTATTTCTCTGTTTGTGGTGCCGAAATATCGACTTGATAATAACGGCCACCCGGACGTCCGCAATGATGTGATTTTGGCGGGTCTGATCCACAAGTTGGGTTACCGTGGCACCACGAGCACGGCCTTGAGCTTCGGCGACGCTGATGATTGCCATGGTTATTTGGTGGGTGAAGCCCATCAAGGCCTGCGTTATATGTTCCAGATGATGAATGAAGCGCGGCTCGGTGTCGGGTTCGGCGCTGGTTTGCTTGGTTATCGTGGTTATCGGTTTGCGCTGGATTATGCCCGTGACCGGCGACAGGGCCGCCACCCTGACGACGCCGATTTTTCCAAGCCGCAGGTGCCGCTCATTGAGCATGCCGATGTGAAGCGGCTGCTGCTCACCCAGAAAGCCTATGCAGAAGCCGCCATTGCAATGAGCTTGTATGGCTACCGCCTGGTTGACGATATTGAAACCGGGAACGAGACGACGTCAAAAGAGGCTGAGCTGCTCCTTGATCTGCTGACCCCGGTTTTGAAAACCTGGCCTTCTGAGTTTGGTGTAAGAGCCAATGACATGGCCATTCAGGTTTTTGGTGGTGCGGGTTACACCCGTGAGTATCCGGTGGAGCAAGTGTGGCGTGATAATCGCCTTAACCCGATCCACGAAGGCACCACTGGCGTGCAGGGGCTAGATTTGTTGGGCCGCAAAGTGTGGGTAAACAATGGCAAAGGCCTGGTGCTGCTGGCCAGCCGTATCATGGCCGATGTGCTGGCCACCGCTAATGAGAACTGTAAGCCCATGGCAGGTGCGTTGCAGGCCATGCTCCCCTTGATTGAAAAAGCGACTCAGGCGGTGGGCAACCAAATGGCCAGTGCAGGTGCTCGTATTGCCTTGTCTAACGCTAACGCGTACCTGCAGTTGCTTGGCCAGGTGGTGGCAGCGTGGATGTGGTTGCGACAGGCCAATGCGGCAGCCTTGTTGACGAATCCTGATGATGCAGCCTTTGCCAAAGGGAAACTGCAGGCCGCCCGTTACTTCTTCAGATGGGAATTGCCGCGGGTAAAGTGGGATGCACAACAGTTGATTAATGGCGACGACACTTTTGCAGATATGGATCCCAGCTGGTTCTAATCTTGCCTCGATTTCGATCGGGCTATGCAGGTTGGATTAACCGAGTGCGCTTATCGTTATCACGCTTTAAATCTGTCATTGGCAAAAGACGCTCTGCTAGCCTTTTGAACCCACGTTAAGGGGCTTTTTAGGGGGGGGCGCGAGTTAGCGTACAAACACCCGTTATTTCGGCTCAGTGCTAGGGTGGCTGATTTTGTGTGTTCTGCTCAATGGCCGATGCGAGATGTTTGCTGCTAAAGCAAAACGTCCTCTCCTTATCGTGTCGCTACGATGCTGCTTGTGGCCGTGATGGTCGTACTGATTTCTATTCGGTGACTAGGGGGCATGACATGGATGAATCCAACTGTGCACTTTCCGTGGGCGCACAAGCGTTTAGCCTGGTAGAGAGATGAAATCGGTTTTTCTGGCTCCACAAAAAAGCCCGGCTACGGTAAGTGCCGGGCTTTTTTGGTGAGGGCTAGAAAACGCTTTTGGCGCTGTCAGCCATTACTGCACAGGGTTGAGCTTAGTCCTGCCATTTGCGCAACACCAGGCTGGCATTGGTGCCACCGAAACCAAAGCTGTTGCTCAGTACGGTGGTGGGGCCGCTATCTTTGCCTTTCACGAGTACTGGCATGCCTTCGGCTTGTTCATCCAATGTTTGAATATTGGCACTGACGGCGGTGAAGTCGTTCTGCATCATCAGCATGCAGTAGATTGCTTCCTGAACCCCGGCTGCGCCCAGGCTGTGGCCGGACAGGCTCTTGGTGGAACCAATTGAGGGGCACTGATCTGCAAACACTTCGCGGATAGCTTTCAGCTCGGCCACGTCTCCCACGGGTGTGCTGGTGCCGTGGGCGTTGATGTAATCAATGGAGCCATCCACCGTGGCTAGCGCCTGACGCATACAACGTGCCGCGCCTTCGCCGTTGGGGGCCACCATGTCGTGGCCATCGCTGGTGGCGCCGTAGCCTAACACTTCCGCATAAATGGTCGCGCCACGGGCCTTGGCGTGTTCCAGCTCTTCCACTACCACCATGCCGCCGCCGCCGGCGATCACGAAGCCATCACGGGTGGCATCGTACGCCCGTGACGCCTGTTCGGGGGTGTCGTTGTACTTGCTGGATAGGGCCCCCATAGCATCGAATAAGCAGCTCAAGGTCCAGTGTTCTTCTTCACCACCGCCGGCAAATACCACGTCTTGTTTGCCCAGTTGAATCTGTTCTACGGCATTGCCAATACAGTGGGCACTGGTCGCACAGGCAGAAGCGATGGAGTAGTTCACCCCTTTGATCTTAAACGGTGTGGCCAGGCATGCTGAGACGGTTGATGCCATCACCCGCGGTACCATGTAAGGACCAACCCGCTTTACGCCGCGGTTGCGGGCGATGTCGGCGGCTTCCACCTGGTTAAAGGAGGAATGGCCACCTGAGCCGGCGATCAGGCCGGTGCGTTCATTGCTGACCTGCTCGTCGCTGAGCCCGGAGTCAGTAATCGCATTCTGCATGGCCACGTAGGCATAGGCGGCCGCATCACCCATGAAGCGGCGTGGTTTACGGTCGATAAAATCATCAAGCTGGATGTCGGGAGTGCCCGCTATTTGGCTGCGCATGCCGATTTCCTGATATTGCTCTTTAAAGCGGATACCGGAACGGCCTTCTCGCAATGAACGAGTGACGCTGTCAGCGTCGTTGCCTAGACAGGAAACTATGCCCATCCCTGTGATTACTACGCGGCGCATGAATCGCTCCTAAAAACCATCGGTAGAAGTGAACAAGCCAACTTTCAGATCGTCGGCCTGATAGATGTCTTTTCCGTCCACAGATACGGTGGCATCCGCCAAGCCCAGAACCAGCTTGCGGGAAATGACCCGTTTCAGGTCGATTCGATAAGTCAGCTTTTTGGCTGTAGGCAAAACCTGGCCGGAAAACTTCACGTTACCTACGCCCAGTGCACGGCCCCGGCCTGGGTTGCCTACCCAGCCCAGGAAAAACCCGAGCAGCTGCCAGGTAGCATCCAAGCCCAAGCAACCGGGCATCACCGGGTCGCTTTCAAAATGGCAATCAAAGAACCAGAGATCTGGGTGGATATCGAGTTCGGCGATGATTTCACCTTTGCCGTATTTGCCCCCCTGGTCGCTGATATGGGTGATACGGTCCATCATCAGCATGTTGGGTAAAGGCAATCGCGCATTATTGGGGCCAAAGAGTTCCCCGTGCGCGCAGGCGAGGAGATCCTCGCGTGTATAAGAAGATTTTTGTGTTGTCGTAGTGCTCAAAGTCTTACTCCATGCAGGCCAGGGCGACGCATTTTGAGTATATGGATTATTCGTGACGTTTTATCTTCAGCGCGGTGACACACTGTTATGTTCTAGCTGATAGTAGCAAAGCAAAGTGAAAGCATACGAATAGCAACCGTCTCAAAATATGTCTTGGCGTCGTTTTACCGAAAATGACCGATGAACGGAGCGTGACCACGGCGGTCTAGTATCGTTGAGGGGGATCGTTTCATTGTGGCAGAGCCATGGACTTGCAATTGCCGGACCATCTACCGATGCTATGCGCGCTGGATCGCGCCAAAGCAGCGTCCGGCGGCCCTTTGACCAGTCAGAATCGCAAGTTGTTTATCCCAGTCGTGTATTTAGTCGTATAAGTAAGGAGCTCTCGTGGCGGCAGAAATCGGGCATCTCTCTCTGTGGTTGGCACTGGCCGCAGCATTGTGTCTATCAGTGTTTCCGCTGATTGGCGTTTATCGCAACATGCCCGCTTGGCAGTGGTACGCTCGACCGTTGGCCTGGATCCAATGGTTGGCAATGACCATCGCCATGGTGGCGTTAGGCTATTGCTTCTACATCAATGATTTCTCGGTGACCTATGTGGCTGGCCACAGTAACTCGGCATTGCCGCTGGCGTACCGGTTGTCCGCCATTTGGGGCGGCCATGAAGGGTCCCTGTTGTTGTGGGGCTGGATGCTGTCCGGGTGGGCCGCCATGGTCGGGCTGCTGAGTCGCAGTGTGCCGTTGCCCATGGTGAGCCGGGTATTGTCTGTCATGGGCATGATTGCCGTGGGCTTTATGTTGTTCATGCTACTTACGTCCAATCCTTTCGATCGAAACCTGCCCTGGTTTCCGCTGGACGGTGCTGACCTGAACCCGCTGTTACAGGATCCGGGGCTGATCATTCACCCGCCGATGCTTTATATGGGCTACGTGGGCTTTGCGGTGGCGTTTGCATTTGCCGTGGCGGGGTTGCTGATGGGCAACCTGGATCCTGCCTGGGCCCGCTGGGCGCGGCCGTGGACCACGGTAGCGTGGAGCTTCCTAACGGTGGGCATCGCGCTGGGCTCCTGGTGGGCCTATTACGAGTTGGGCTGGGGCGGCTGGTGGTTCTGGGACCCGGTGGAAAACGCTTCCTTGCTGCCGTGGTTAGCCGGGACCGCGCTCATTCACTCTTTAGCGGTGAGTGAGAAACGCAATATGTTCCGTGCCTGGACAGTGTTGCTGGCGATCATTACGTTTTCCTTGAGCCTGTTGGGTACCTTCTTGGTCCGCTCGGGGGTGCTAACGTCGGTTCATGCCTTTGCCAATGATCCGGCACGGGGGGCCTTTATCCTGGGTTTCCTTATCGTCGTCGCCGGGGGGGCGTTAACGTTGTTTAGTCTGCGTGCGTCATCGTTACGCAGCAACACCGGATTCAAACCGGTATCCCGGGAAGCTTTCCTGTTGGGTAATAACCTGATTTTGCTAACCGCCACTTCTGTGGTGTTGATGGGGACGCTATTTCCCCTGATTGGCGAAGCGCTGGACATGAAAATCTCCATCCGCAGCCCATACTTCAATGGTTTCTTTGTGCCGTTGGCGCTGGTGTTGATTCTATTGATGGTGCCGGGGGTGTTCAGTAACTGGAAACGTCAGGACGGCAATACCTTGCTTAAACGCATGGCCCTGTTGGCTCCTGCTGCGATCATTGCGGGATGGTTCGGCTCTCGATTGCCCGATCCAAGCCCCTGGCAGGGCGTTTTGGCCATCATGCTGGCTTTGTTCCTGGTTTTTGCTCATATAGATGATGTAATCCGCCGGGCTAGCGCTTACAAGCAAGGTTTCGTTACGGGTTTGGGTAAGCTGGGGCGCGGTTACTGGGGCATGGTGTTCGCTCATTGTGGTTTGGCGGTGTTGATCGCCGGTATTACATTGGTGAGCTTCCATGAGGTGGAGCGGGACATTCGTATGGGGCCGGGCGATACGGCTGAACTGGGCCATTACACCTTTGTGTTCGACAGCTTGGATAAATACAGCGGGCCCAACTTTGACGCTACCCGCGGCCATTTTCATGTCAGCCATGACGGGGACCCGGTGGCGGTGATGCACCCGGAAAAACGGACTTATCACGCCAGTGGCCAGGTAATGACAGAAGCGGCGATTGATGCTGGTTTCTGGCGCGACCTCTATGTGGCGCTAGGTGAGCCCTTGGATAACAGCGATGCTTGGGCTGTGCGTATTTATTTCAAACCAGGCATTCGGTGGATCTGGCTGGGGGCATTGATTATGGCCCTTGGCGGCGCGCTGGCATTGACGGACAAACGTTATCGGCGCAACCGTTTTGCCACCAATGACGCAGGAGTGGCCAATGAAAGCTAATTCTCCCTGGGTGTTTTTGCCCTTGGTCGGGTTTGTGTTGCTAGCGGTGCTGTTGGCCAGTGGCTTGGGGCGCGATCCGCAGGAACTGCCATCTGCTCTAGTGGGTAAACCGGTGCCATCATTTTCTCTGTCGTCGCTGCTGACCGAAGAAACCTATACGGAGGATTCTTTGAAAGGGCGCTGGCAGTTACTCAATGTATGGGCTACTTGGTGCCCGACTTGCCATGTTGAACATCCCTATTTACTGGAGCTGGCCGCTCGGGGCGTGGCCATTGCCGGTTTGAATTATAAAGACGAGCTGCCCGCTGCCCGCCAGTATTTGGCCAACTTGGGCAATCCATTCACCCATGTCATTGTCGATGCGGATGGTCAGCTGGGTCTGGATTTAGGGGTGTACGGTGCCCCGGAAACCTTTTTGATTAACCCGGCTGGCGAGATCGTATTGCGCCATGCGGGTGATCTGAATGCCCGTGTTTGGGAAGAAAAATTCCTGCCGTTACTGCCCGCTCAGGCGGGGCAGGGTAAGGGGGGCCAATAATGCTACGTATTGTCTTGTTGCTCACCTTGTCCATGTCAGCTTTTGCCGCTATCGATGTTTACCAGTTCGATAATCAGCAGCAGGAGCAGCGTTTTCGTATCCTTTCAGAAGAGCTGCGTTGCCCGAAATGTCAGAACCAAAGCATCGCCGATTCGGATGCGGGTATCGCCCAGGACATGCGTACGCGGGTGCATACCATGATTCTGGAAGGCAAGAGCGATGAACAGATCGTTGATTATTTTGTTTCCCGCTATGGAGACTTTGTCAGCTATCGGCCACCAGTGAATGCCGGCACCTCGATCCTGTGGCTAGGGCCAATACTGTTATTGCTGGGCGGTGCCGTTTTGATCGTGTTGTTGCTGCGAAAAGCCAGCCGTAAGGCCGCACTGGAAGAACAGAAATTGCAGAATAAAGAGCCGGGAGAGGGAACAAAATGATGTTGTGGGTGATGTCGCTGGTTCTGTTACTGATATTGGCTGCCATGCTGTGGTTGATGTGGCGGAGTGAAGCCCGCAAGGCCGGCAAAAACATGTCCGGGGCTTTGGGGATTCCATTGGTGATGGTGATTCTGGCGGGTGCTGGCTACGGATTAATTGGGCTAAATGAGCACACTGGCACCTGGTTAACGCATAAGCAGGAATACGGTGATGTTGCGCAGCAAATCATTGCCGGCCAACCACCGGAGAAGGCGGCCTCCGAAGTGCCCGCTGGCGCTCTGGTGCGGGTTCTTCAGTCTGAACTTTCGCAAACGCCCTCTGCCGTGGGCTGGTATGCATTGGGGGCCCTGTATGATCAGCTAGGCGCGCCGGTACAAACGGAGGAAGCTGCCCGTAAGGCTCTGCAGCTCAACCCAGAGAATGCCGCCATGCATTTATTACTGGCTCGGGCACTGATCGAAAAGAACGAGGCACGACTAACTGATCCCGCTTTAGATGAGATTCGCTGGGTACTGGATCGTGAACCGAATCATGATGGTGCCTGGATGCTGTTGGCCATGTCGGCCGATCGAGCTGGTCGTTACGCGTTGGCGGAACAGGCTTGGGCGTCGTTGCTGTCGCGACACAGTCAGGGTGAAACCGCAGATCTGTTACAGCGAGGACTGAATCGAGCAAGAGAACAGAAGCAACGGGAAGGGCTTTTCGCCAATCTCAGCGCTACAGTTCATGGCGAAAATCTACCCGCTGGGGGCACTTTGTTTGTGTTTCTGCGTGAAGCGGGTAGTGCGGGGCAGCCCTTGGCTGCGCAACGAAAAGTTGTCCCTCATTTCCCTATTAATATTGAGCTTACGGCGGCTAACTGGCTACAGTCCTATCCGGACGAGCAGGCAGATCTTGTCATTGGCGCACGTTATACACCGGCACCTGGAGCCTCGGTGGACCAAGCTGCCATTACCGCCGTCCCCACCCCGCTCAAACTCCCCCAGCGCCAGCCCGCAGTGCTTAATTTGTCCCGCCAATAGGGGCTTGTTGCCTTGGGCTGCTACCTAAGTAGCAGCCCCTATCCCTTGTGATGAACGGGGCCTCAAGGTAAAGTTGCAGCCCTTCGGAGGCTGGGTTCCTCTGATTTGTACATCCATACGCTTGAAACTGCGCCGATTAGCGCCGTCTACGGCGGGCCTTCGCTCTCCCAAAGGAGAGAGGTGTGAGTCGCTTCTGGGCTGGAACACATAGGGCCGCAGCGGTGAAGGTGAACAAATCAGAGGCACTTTTTACCTCTTCTGACGATAGAAAGATGGAGAATCCTATGCGTGTCATCCTGCTTGGTGCCCCCGGTGCGGGCAAGGGCACCCAGGCGCAGTTCATCAAGGAACAGTTCAATATTCCTCAGATTTCCACCGGTGACATGCTGCGCGCTGCGGTAAAAGCAGGCACTCCCTTGGGCCTGGAAGCTAAAAAAGTGATGGATGCGGGTGGTCTCGTTTCCGACGATATTATCCTTGGTCTAGTGAAAGAACGTATTACGGAAAATGATTGTGCCAACGGGTTCCTGTTCGATGGCTTCCCACGCACTATCCCACAGGCGCAATCGCTAGTTGAGCAGGGCGTTGATATCGATTTTGTAGTGGAGATCGATGTCGATGATGAAGAAATTATTGAACGTTTGAGCGGGCGTCGTGTTCACCCGGCCTCCGGTCGTGTGTATCACACCAAGTACAATCCGCCAAAAGTTGAAGGCAAAGACGATGAAACCGGTGATGAGCTGGTTCAGCGCGATGACGATCAAGAAGAGACGGTGCGTAAGCGGCTAGAGGTTTACCAAGCGCAGACACGTCCTCTGGTGGACTTCTACCAGGATCTGGCTACACAGGGAGAATCTAACGCCCCACGTTATGTGCGTGTTGCCGGCGTTGGCTCCGTGGACGATATCCGCGATCGAGTACTGTCTGCTCTTAAAGGCTGATTACTGCTTTGCCGGTACCTGAATAGCAAAAAAAGAATGGGAAGCTGAGGCTTCCCGTTTTTTTGCCTATTACCACCACAGTTACATAATGGCGTATTCTTTTTTGCGGATTAACAGTGCACAGGGCCCTAGCCTTGCCTAGCACCACATCCGGTCCGTGTTCTTGGCCGTTTACTATTCCTGCCAGCGCAAAGCCTTTCTAACGTGTGTGTGATTCTAAACGCGCCATCCTTAGAGGCGCGGCTGGACTTAATTCGCCGGCTGCTGGCTTACTTTTAGCGCCATCGCGGTTAGCGCAATTGCGCGGATGATATGCATATCGATTATTTTTGGGGGGTTTACCTTGCGGTTCTCTTCCCGGCTGACCTTGTAGTGGTCAACGAATACCGGACAGTGATTTAAGATTTCCTCTGCCACAACGGGGCGATGCCGCCGTTAAAGGAATGAGGACGGTACTGGTTGTAGTGACCCATCAGGTAGTCACCGATATCTTTTTCTCTACCTCGCAGGCGGATGCTCTGCTCCATCCAGATATAGAGGATCTCTGCGCACCACATTTTATTCGGGGGTGCCACAGTAAACCTTCGTCCCTCCATGGTTCGGTATATCTGGCCTGCTTGCTTGCAGGCATATGGGCCTGGCGGCTTAAAGATCAAGCCGATTTCACGTCACAGGCTTCACACCGTGATGTGATCGATTTCCTCTCCTTGCCCATTAAGAGCCTTTTGTATCGTGTGGCTTGTCCCTGAGCTTCTACTTTGCCTGAACACGTGATTAACGATAGCTTCAGGGCCACAGGCTCCGCATTAATATGGTGGCGCCGCTGATGAGGGTGCTCGTAGTAGCTGGAGCGGCTTCTGCACGCGCTGTTCAGAGCCGAGAGTTTGGCCTCTAGCCATGATGCTTACCCTCAAACGGTTTAACCCAGCGCTGCAGCGCACCCTCGATAACACCCAGCGATATTCTGACCTGAGAAAATGTGTAGCGCTGATCCAAAGCTCGGTGGGCAGGCTTGCTGCTGGAGTTCAGATGTAAAGGAACGTCTTCTTTTGGTCATTTGATTCCTCATTTAGGGTGGCAACTTTATTACCGTAGTTGGTGCACGGGTTCATTCGGCCACTGCAGTCTTAAATGCGGTGAGAAATGAAATAGGTTGTATAGATAGGTTGGTTTGAATCTGTATCTGGCAGCTATGTGAGTATTAAAGGGCCGGGTTATCTATGGCATGAAGGTGGTGGGCGGAGTGGTGAAATAAAGGCTTCTTAGGGCGTGCAGTAGGGAAGGGCAAAGGAACGAAGATGTGGTGTTAGTAAGCCCCGATCTTAACTTGTTAAGAAATAAAAGCTGTGAAAAATAAAACAAAGAAGCGATTAAGATAAACGAAAGGAAAAAGAGTTATCAGAAACGGTGAAAAATCAGGAAATAAAAATTGAGTTGGTTAAATAATGTACCAACCGATTTTCTTTTATGCTATTTTCCATTTGTCGCAGTAATTGATGACAATGCCATAGCTTAGGAGATCAATCATGGCTAAAGCAAAGAAAGCCGCCGCAAAAAAAACTGCGGCACGTAGGCCCGCAGCAAAAAAAGCTGCTGCAGTAAAAGCACCGGCTCTTCCTAAATCTGTTACCAACGCTGAGGCCAAGGTTAAGCTACAAGGTAAAGCCGTTGCTCAGGCAGAAAAGAAAGTTACCCAGTCACAAACTAAACTAGATAAACATCGCGCCAAGATCGACGCTGAAAATGCCAAGCTGTCGAAGCTGCGTGCTGATGTTGCTGCCAAGCGTGAAAAAGCACAAAAAACTCCTACTGCAGCCGCTAAGCGTGCTGTTGATACCGCTCGTGGCCGTATGAATACCGGACGCTTGAAACTTCAGGATATTCGTGCTGAAGCAAAACTGATTCGCGCCGAGATCCAGGCCGCGAAGAAAGTTGTCGCCCGCGAAGTGAAAAAAATGCGCACAGCTGAGCGTAATCTGAAAGCGAAGTTACGTGATCACGAACGTAAACTGGCGAAGAAAGCTAAAGCAGAACAGAAGAAGATTGAACAAAAGGCGAAAGTGGCAGCTCGTAAAGCGGCAGCCAAAGCCAAGCGTGTTGCCAAGAAGGCAGCGCCAAGCAAGCCTAAGAAGGCGCCTGCCAAAAAAGCGGTGGCCAGTAAACCTGCGGCAAAGAAAACAACCCCTCGTAAAGCCCCTGCTAAGAAGGCGGCAGCTAAGCGTGCTCCGGCCAAGAAGGCTGCGTCTTCCTGATACGTTAGCGAGCTTTATAGAGTCCAAAAGCCCCGCACTGCGGGGCTTTTTTATGCCTGCGAATATTGCCTAGCCGGGAAGGGAGCAGGGTGGGCTCAATAAGGCGGGGAAGTGACGAGGGGCTTCTTTGAGGCTGTAACCCGCGTGAGTGAATGGGGATATGGGTCTGCTTGACCTCTATGGTCTGGGTGAAAGAGGTAAAGAATAGATCGCCAAAAGGAGTTGATAATGATTCGCGTTAGGGTTAGCATCCTTTCCAGAGATTGAGGAAAGGCGACTTATGTACATATGCATTTGTAAGGGCATTACTGACAACCATATACGGGAAGCGGTCGATTCTGGCTGCGACAGCCTGCGTGATCTTCGTCGGGAACTTGGGGTTGGAAGTCAGTGTGGTAAATGTGCCCGTCACGCCCGCCAAATTTTGCGTGAAACCCGTAGCGTGAATGAGGCGACCTCTTTCTCGAATTCTTCTACCGCTGGTGAAGCCGTTGTTTTCTGGCCACAAACCGCATAAAAATCGTTCTCATTTTCATAAGCGCTTGTATTTGAAGCGCTTTTCTTTGTTTGACTTGTCTCTGCCACATTCTTGCTGAACAATGGGCGCCTACCCCCAAGTTCATGTGACGGAGATACCCCAATGAAAGGCGACGCCAAAGCGATTGAATTCCTCAACCGTGCACTCGGCAATGAACTGGTTGCGATCAACCAATACTTCCTCCACGCCAAAATGTATCAGGACTGGGGACTGCAGGCTCTCTACGCCAAGGAATATCACGAATCTATTGATGAGATGAAACATGCTGACATGTTAGTCGAGCGTATTTTGTTTCTGGAAGGTATTCCTAATCTTCAGGACCTGGGCAAGTTGATGATTGGTGAGAACACCAAGGAAATGCTGGAGTGCGATCTCAAGCTGGAGCAAATGGCTGTGCCTGACCTACGCGAAGGTATTGCTTACTGCGAATCCATTCAGGATTACATCAGTCGTAACCTGCTCAAAGAGATTCTTGAATCCGAAGAAGAGCATATCGATTGGCTGGAAACTCAGCTCGGTTTGATCGATAAAGTGGGCTTGGAAAATTACATGCAAAAACAAATGGCGTCTGCAGAAGGCTGACTGCTGAACTTTTAACCGATATACGCTTGACTCACCGCGGGGCTTTCGGAATAATGCGCAGCCTCTCGGGGCGTTACAGCAACGAGACTTGCACCGGTAGCTCAGCTGGATAGAGCAACTGGCTACGAACCAGTAGGTCGGGGGTTCGACTCCCTCCCGGTGCACCATACGATTAAAAAAAGGCTCCCAAATGGGAGCCTTTTTTTATGCCGCTCTGCGGGCGCCAGATGCTTCATCTCGTAGGCAACACGTTACGGACTTGGTGGGCACACTCATGCTCTATAGTGTGAGGCTCTTTTTCAATATCCCCGACACACCATATTGCTTTTCATACTAGGTACAGCGGTATTTTTTTATTCAATGGCCTAGAGAGTTCTTCCCTTCACACGGTTAGTTGACCAAAATCACCATCCAGAGCCTCGCACGGTTCATTGCAGATTGTCGACAATCTGTCTACATTGCCCTTTAAACTGCGAAAGCAGTATCGGCTCACAAGGCCACTACGATGCCCGCCCAAACGGCGGTGCCTCATGCTTTCGCACGCGGTGACTGAATCCGCTTTTGGAACCAAAAGGAGTGTTCCATGAACACCATGATGGCCCAGGGTGTCGAACTCATGCTGATTGGCATGGGGGTTGTATTTGTTTTTCTGATTGTGCTGGTCGCTGTGACAACCATTATGTCGGCACTGGTCCAGAAATTTGCCCCAGAGCAATCATCTCCGGCACCGCAGCTTGCTTCACCCCCTTCTCAAGATTTGCCGCCGCCGGCAATCATCAAAGCGATCGAAAAAGCGGTGCAGCAGCACCGTCAGACTTCTCTGTCATAGATACCGGATTATTCCATGAGTGACCTGAAACCGTTGGGCATTACTGATGTGGTGTTACGCGATGCGCACCAATCCCTGTTTGCCACCCGTATGCGTTTGGATGACATGTTGCCGATTGCCGCGGAACTGGATGACATTGGCTTCTGGTCGTTGGAATCCTGGGGTGGGGCGACCTTTGACGCCTGTATCCGTTATCTGGGTGAAGATCCTTGGCAACGTATCCGAGAATTGAAACAGGCCATGCCGAAAACGCCGCAGCAAATGTTGCTGCGCGGCCAAAACCTGCTGGGCTATCGCCACTACGCGGATGATGTGGTGGATACCTTTGTGGAGCGGGCAGCAGAAAACGGCGTGGACGTGTTTCGTGTGTTTGATGCCATGAACGACATGCGCAACATTGAACGGGCCATCGCCGCCGTGGTGAAACAGGGCAAGCACGCCCAGGGCACCATCGCCTACACGGTCAGCCCGGTTCATACTTTGGATATGTGGGTGGAGCAGGGCAAAGTTATCGAACAGATGGGGGCCCACTCGGTTGCCATTAAAGACATGGCCGGGCTGTTGCGGCCTGCGGTGGCGTATGAACTGGTGACTCGCTTGAAAGCGGCCCTGAATATTCCCGTGCACATGCAGTCTCACGCCACCACTGGGCTGTCCACGGCCACGGCGTTGAAAGCGGCGGAGGCGGGTATCGATAACGTGGATACGGCCATTTCGTCCATGTCGATGACCTACGGCCACAGCCCTACAGAATCAGTGGTGGCCATGCTGGAAGGTACGGACCGGGATACCGGATTGGATATCAAAAAGCTGACCCGTATTGCCGGGTATTTTCGTGAGGTGCGTAAAAAGTACGCCGCCTTCGAGGGTAGCTTGCGTGGAGTGGATGCACGCATCCTGGTGGCACAGGTGCCGGGCGGCATGCTGACCAACATGGAAAGCCAGCTGAAAGAGCAGGGCGCGGCGGACCGATTCGATGAAGTGCTGAAGGAAATTCCCGTCGTTCGCGAGGACCTGGGCTTTATTCCCCTGGTGACGCCTACTTCGCAAATCGTCGGCACCCAAGCAGTGCTTAATGTGCTTTCCGGCGAGCGCTACAAAGTCCTCAGCAAGGAAACCCGCGGCATTCTGCGTGGTGAATATGGCGCTGCTCCCGCGCCGTACAATGCCGAATTGCAGCAGCGAGCGTTGGATGGCGATGAGCCGGTCACCTGCCGCCCCGGTGACTTGCTCGACAACGAAATGGACAGCCTGCGTGACGAAGTGCTGTGCTTGGCAAAAGACAAAGGCCTGACGCTGGAGGAAGGGCCGCGGTTAACCGATGACGTGCTCACCTACGCGCTGTTCCCGCAAATTGGCCAACGTTTTCTGGAAAACCGTGGCGATGCCTCGGCGTTTGAGGCGGCGCCCAATGAACGCGGTGCAAACACGTGTGATAGCGCTCAGGCTGAAGGCGTTTACACCGTGGAAGTGGATGGCCAGCAGTACACGGTAAAAGTGAACGAGGGCGGAGATGTCACCGGCCTGCGTGAAATGGGAGACCGGGCCGATCAAACGGCTACCGCCGCGCCCGCCGCAAACCCGGCCAACAGTGTGTCGGTGGCTGCGCCGTTAGCCGGAAATATTTTTCAGGTACTGGTAAAGCCTGGCGATCAGATCAGCGAAGGGCAAAAAATCATGGTGTTGGAAGCCATGAAAATGGAAACCGATGTGTCCAGTACCTGTGCCGGTGTGGTCAGCGAGGTTATTGTGAAAGAGGGCGATGCCGTGACTGTGGGGCAAGCCTTGCTCAGCGTGGAGCCTGCCCATGGATAAGCTGCAAACCCTTTGGCACAGCACCGGGCTGTTTCACATGAGCGGCGGCCAGTTAGTCATGTTGCTGGTTTGTCTGGTGTTGTTGTGGTTGGCGATTCACAAGAAATTCGAGCCGCTACTGTTGTTGCCCATTGGTTTTGGTGGCCTGCTGGCGAATATTCCTCTGGCGGGCTTGGCGGAGTCTGCTATTAGCCAGGCGCTGCATTTTGGTCCAGCCGAGCTACTGGCCTCCATGGCGCAGGTGCTGGGCATGGAACCCGATGCTGGCCGTGAGGCGCTTTATACGGCGGCTCAATCGGCAGGTCCCTCAGTACAGGACCAGTTGCACCATCTGGCCGGCAACGCCAATTACGGTGACGGAATTCTGTATTTAATTTATACCGTGGGCCTGACCACCGGGATCTTTCCGTTGTTGATCTTCATGGGCGTGGGAGCGATGACGGATTTCGGCCCGCTGCTGGCGAACCCACGCACCCTGTTGCTGGGTGCTGCCGCGCAGTTCGGTATTTTCGCCGCCTTGATGGGGGCGTTGGCTCTGAATTTTCTAGGGTTGGAGTTTTCCCTATCGGATGCGGCGGCCATTGGCATTATCGGTGGCGCGGATGGCCCCACCTCGATCTATGTCACCACCAAACTGGCGCCACACTTACTCGGTGCCATTGCTGTAGCGGCATATTCCTACATGGCGCTGGTGCCGATTATTCAGCCTCCCATTATTCGTGCGCTGACGTCGGAAAAAGAACGCCAGATAAAAATGGAACAATTGCGTCCTGTCAGTCGAGTGGAAAAAATTCTGTTCCCTATTTTGCTGTTAGTGTTGGTGGCCCTCGTGCTTCCCGATGCCGCGCCGCTATTGGGCATGTTCTGCTTGGGTAACCTGATGAAGGAATCCGGTGTTGTGAACCGGTTAGTGGATACCACCAGTAACGCGCTGATTAATGTGGTCACCATCATGCTGGGGTTAGCCGTGGGCTCGAAACTCAGCGCCGACAAATTCCTGGTGATGGAAACCCTGGGCATTCTAGCCTTGGGCCTGGCGGCGTTCATGATTGGCACCGCAACCGGCGTGTTAATGGCCAAGCTGCTCAACCGCGTTAGTCGCCACCCGGTTAACCCCATCATTGGCGCTGCCGGTGTCTCCGCCGTGCCTATGGCGGCACGGGTGGCTAACAAGGTAGGGCTGGACGCCAACCCCCATAACTTCCTTCTGATGCACGCCATGGGCCCTAACGTGGCTGGAGTTATCGGCTCTGCTGTGGCCGCCGGCGTGCTGCTCAACTTTGCCGGCTGATCGATTTTCCCCGCGGTGGCCCCAGGGTCACGCGATCCTTTGCTGCCACGGGGAACCCGCAGAGTTATAGTACGTCGAAGACGCAATCCCCCGCCCTTCGATGGAGTTCTCCCGTTGCCGCTGACGCTACAAACGCTGACTGAAAAACTGTATCGGATCCGACATATCTGGGCGTTTATCAGTTTTTCGTTGGGCCTGAGTAGTTATTTCCTAGTGGATCGCCAACCCTGGCTGGCGGCGGTACTCACCGGGCTGTTGGTGTTGAGCTGGCTATTACTGCTTACCGAAGGAATCTGGCAGAACAAATTCATCGGAACCCGTTTTGATGGCTTGCCCCAGGGCATGCTCAAATTGTTATTGCAGGCAGTGCATCAAGAGGCATTCTTTTTCAGCTTGCCATTCGTGTTGCTGCAATGGTCCGGTGGCGCGGAATATATTTTCTTCACCACCCTGGTGGTCAGTGCGGCCTTGGCCAGTATTATTGATCCGGTCTATTTTTGGCTGGCCCGGCATCGGGCGCTGTATTTCGGCTTCCACGCCTGGGCGTTGTTTGTGGCCCTGCTAGTGCTGTTGCCGCTAATCTTTCACTGGAGTACCGACTCGGCCCTGGCGTGGGCAGGCTGGCTCACCGCCCTGTTTGCCTTGCCCAGCTTCTGGCGGTTTGGCGGGCCACGAAAGTGGTTTCGCTGGCTGGGGCTGATACTGATCTCGTGCCTAATTGCGCTGGCCCCGCGCTGGCTAGCCCCGCTGGTGCCACCGCTAACGTTGTCTTTGCAGGAGCGCGCCGTCGCTTTGTCATTCAATCGCGCCGAGCGCAAGCCGCTGGTGAGTGGCGAAGTTTTTAGCGCAAACGAAGTGGCCGAAGGGCTGTATGCCTACACCGCCATCAAGGCGCCATTGGGGCTCGGGCAGGAGGTGTACCACTACTGGTTCCGCAACGGCGAACAGGTGGACCGCATTCCATTGAAAGTCTCTGGCGGGCGGGAATCGGGCTTTCGCACCTGGTCCCACAAACGCCACATTCCTGTGCCGTCACAGGGGCACTGGCGGGTAGAAGTGCGTACCGGGGATAACCAGATCATCGGCGTGATGCGGTTTACTATCACACCCTGATTCCTGCGGCTCCCCAGTCGCCCCTTCGCCCCCAAGCCCCTCAACACCCCAACCCGCGTTGGCGCCTTGCTCGCAAGGCGAAGAGGCTGACGTCACTGCCGTGCCTTCGCGAGCCTCTGCCTTTTCGGACGCTAGGCCCAGGGTTTTTCAGACCCTTTTGGGCCGAAGCCCTCCAAACCGCTATCCCGACTATGCCGTGCTCAACAGAACCCGCCATATCTTTGTAGGATATGGCTTACAGAAAAAGCTAAGCGGTTGATATAGAGTGGTTTTTGGAACTGGGGAGTATCGGGGAAAGTCAGAAAATAGGCCGCTTCTTCGCGTTTTGCCAGACGAGATGGATTCTTTTTTTCACGGTAAGAATCTGACGGCCTTGCGAATTTCTGTGTTTCCCCCGAAAGCCATAAAGAATTATGTCGAAAAAAGATAGGTCGAATCGTTCGACTGAATACGCTGTTATGGCGTTAGGAGTGATACGTGAGTAGCAGCTCAATAAGTAGAAGAATGGAATCTTGTATTGAGGCTTTGATGGAAAAGGACTTTGAAGCAGCGCTAGTTCACTATTTTCCGGCTCTAGACAAGACTGCAAAAAAACGACGACCTGCTGCGAAAGTCGGTGAGCGAATTAGGGCTTTTCTTGATGACGAGCTTGAAATCATTAGCGATATAGCTACAAAAAATATATTTATAGTCAACTGTAACGGGGTGTCGTTTCCAGAAGCTATATACAAATTTGGTCGGACTTCGATAGCTCACGAGGGCGAGCTAGACCCTCGTCTAAACTTTAACAATAACTCCGGCATGGAGATAGGTGATACCTGGAACCTACCGCCATCCTTTATTACGGGGCTTTCAATTGCGGTGATATTGGCCCCAGAAAATACTGCTGAGCGTTTCCAAAAAGACTACGAAGTAGCTATTCACGAGGAAAGGTTTAGCGTTAATGCTCTTTGGGGGCAGCGACAGCTAATCAGAGATAAAATGGAAGCAAGATATGGTCGTGCAATATTTTCCACATAGCCATAACAATCGCAGGCAATCCGACGCCTTTTTCATTCCGCCTCCGGCTCCATTACAAAGCCGCGGTTGCTGCGGGCGTTAGCACTCAAAAGGGGAAGTTATGAGCAAGGGGAAAGTAGCTTTAGGTATTGCATTGGGGCTGTTTGCTATCTACGTGGTGGCTGCGCCTTTCATTACCGTGTATCAAATGAAATCTGCCGCAGAAAACTATGATGGGGAGGCCCTTTCCGAACACATTGAGTTCCCTAGTGTTCGTCAGAGCCTAAAGGACCAGATGAATGTTATGTTCGCGAAGCAGATGACGGAAGACGAGGAAATGAAAGACAACCCGTTTGCGGTGTTGGGAGCGGCGTTTGCGGGAGTGATGGTCGACAAAATGGTGGATGCCTATGTCACTCCGGCAGGCATCACTCAGCTAATGGCAGGCGAGAAGCCCCAGCCGGGAGCGGGACAAGGTGACGACAGTACTGGCAGCGCGGAACGCAACCCATGGGAGGATGCTTCTATGTCGTACGAATCTTTCGATAAATTTGTTGTAAAGGCCAAAGGCGCGGACGGTGGAGATGGAAAGTTTGTCCTTCGCCGACAAGGCATTGGCTGGAAACTCACAGAGATCATCATTCCATTGGAATGAGTGCTAACAAGTGCATGCCAGTTGGACTGGCTTTCCGCTGCGCTCCAAATCAGCCACAAATGCGGGCGTTAGCTTCTTTCGAGGGATTTCATGATCCTATACAAGTACATGTCATTCGGTGCCGCGCGCAAGGTTATAGAAACCTTGTCACTAGGATTTTCATGCCTTGAAGACTTGAATGACCCTTTTGAATGCACAGCCTTTGGTTTTAAAGACAATGATGAGGCTGCTGTAAGCGCGAAAATTGCCACGGGTGCTTGTAGAAACCGTTTCTCAAAAAAATACGGTGTCTTATCTTTGACTCGTCAACCTTTAAATGCGCTTATGTGGTCACATTATGGTGATTCTCACCAAGGGGTAGTTCTTGGTTTTGATTGTGATGCGGCCGGGTTTTCAGATCTGCAAAGCAACGTAATTCCAAGCCAGTATGGAGAGATGATCTACTCAGCTACGAAGCCGCATAAGGATCTGGCTGTAATTAGCGAGCATGAGCTAATGGATATAGGTGGCAGCCTTCGCTTTGATTCAAGTGCGTTCAATCTAATGAAGAGAGCTTTTCTATATAAATCTCTTGAGTGGGCATACGAAGAAGAAGTCCGTGTCGTTAAAAATATAGAAAATCTTCCCTTCAGTTACCATACCGGTGGTGGGCGTTACAGGGAATGGAATAAGGTGACGGTATTTGGCCGACCTTTATACTGCTTCTCAGTGCCAGGGATCTCGCTTAAAGAAATTTATTTGGGTAGGCATATATATAGAAATGTTACCAAGAGAGCCTCTGTTACCGATGAAGAATTGAGAGGTGTGCTTCAGTCCTGGGGGAGAAAAGATATCAAGATGATGCAATGTGAACCAGATGTTAACTCCTGGAGCCTCGTTGCAAAACCATCTATCAATAAAAGCTAACTAGTGGATGTTGCCGGACGTTCCTACGCTGCGCTCCGGCACGCCGCAAAGCCAGGCGTTAAATAAGCGCAGGAAGAAATTGAAATCGAGTTATTGGGCTATACGGATGAGTTACTGCAGGTCGATAACCCGCAAAGCCCCCGAAGTCACGATATCTAGCTTCGCTATCTGAGCTGAGGGCTATAGCGCATTTTCTATTGGCTTTTGCCGACGAGATTGAAATCGAAGGGAACCAATTTGGACACGAGCATTTCGAATTCGGTCCCAGGATAACCCAGTGTTGGTTGTTTTAAGTCCTGATACCGCGTGGGGAGCACCGCTAACAGCTGAAAGCCACCTTTTCTGTCAGTGCGTTCCTGCGCCAAACCCTAAAACCGTTCCTTTCCCAGTGGCATCAACAGCACCGCTGCGCCTATCAACGCCACTGCTGCGCCGATCAACCCGGGCGAAAAACTCCCTCTGCTTTCCAGTAACCATGCCGTGACTACTGGCCCCAGTATCTGCCCGACCCCATAGCAGGCGGTTAATGCGCCTAGGGCGGCGCTGGCGGCGTGGGGGGCCAGTTGGCGGGCGCAGTACATGCTTAGGGCGACCACGGCGGTAAAGGTGCCGCCTACCAGCAGGCCACTGGTGACCAGCCCGGCCAGACCGGGGAGCCAGGCGGGAGCACTCACGCCTACGGCCTGCACTACCAGCGCCATCATCAAGGCATTGCGCTCGCTTGTGTGGCTGGCCAGTTTGCCCCACAGCAGGTTGGCGGGAACGGCAGCCAGGCCCACGGCAAGCCAAGTATAGAAGGCGGCGCTGTCCAGCCCAGGCAGTTGTTGTTTGGCGATCACCGGCAGGTAGGTGGTGCTGGTGATGTAGCCGAACCCGGCGAGAGAATAACTGGCAATAAGGAAGCCCAGAGCTTTGCGGTTTACCGGTACCCGGGTATGGGCATGTTCACTGGCGTGGGGCAGGGCGGGAATCACACGCAGAAACGCCATGAAGACAAGTGCCAGCGCGCCGCAGGAAAACCACATAAAGGGATAGCGGCCTTGCAGGAACTCAACCAATGCTACGGTGAGGGCGGCGATGCTGATGCCCAAGCCAATGCCGGCGTAATGGATATTGCCTAACCGGGCGCGCAGGTGATTGGGCAAGGCGCCAAGCACCAGGGCAGAGCCGTTGACCATGATGATGGCGCTGGCGATGCCGGCCAAGAAGCGGTTGATTGCCCAAGGAAGAAACGTCTCGCTGAGACCCATCAATAGGCTGCTAACCACACTCACCCACAGTGCGACCCAGAAGGCGCTACGTGCCCGGTGAGAGGGGACGGCCATGGCAAGCATGGCACCCAGCAGGTAACCGCCGTAGTTCACCGCCGCTAGATAGCCGCCACTCACCGCCGTTAGCGCTGTGTCAGCAATCATGCCGGGCAGGGCAGGGGTAAAGAGAAAGCGGCCAATGCCCAGGGCAATGACCAAACTGAGGGCGCCGGCCAGGGCAATGCGCAGGGCGTCGTTGTCGTGTTGGGCCATAAGGGCTCGGTCTAAATTAATGATGGATGGCTGCGGTCATGTGCCGGGCAGCCTAGCAGGTCGGCGCTTGTTGCTCTGCACCTTTCAGATGATGTTCATTATTTCTCTCAGTGATAATGGGCCTTTGGTCGCAAGCGGTGCGCATTTTTTTCACCATACTGGCGCAAAAGCGGGTTTTGTGGGGGGTGATCGGCTATGCAGCACAACAGTGATGCATTTTGGTGAGAACGAAATGATTCACAATAGTGCTGTTTGTGCAATTTATGGGCGTGGCCATCGTTTCTGTAGACAGCATTAATCGTTAAGTTATTGAAAGTATTGTGTTTTCAAAGTTGGCACAGCAATTGCCTTAGTGGGTACATCACAGCAACAGTGTTGTGACCCAAATACTTCTTCGTGATCAATGGCGATCACGATCAGATTCGAGCAAAGGCGCTCATGGCATCCGGTCAACGATGACAGGATTCTCTGAGCGCTTTTTTTATGCCAGCGCGATAGCAGGCAAATGAGGGAAGACGGATGAAAAAGTTTATTCGCATAGCAATTACTGCACTGACGGTGGGGCTCTCGGCCAACGCCATGGCGGAAGATTCTGTGGGCTGGCCGGAAAAGGCTGATCTGAAGTTTGGCTTCATCAAGCTGACCGACATGGCGCCGCTCGCTGTGGCCTACGAGAAAGGGTTTTTTGAAGAAGAAGGTTTGTTTGTGACCTTAGAGGCCCAGGCCAACTGGAAAGTCCTGCTAGACCGGGTGATTGACGGTCAGCTGGATGGGGCGCACATGCTGGCAGGCCAGCCGCTGGGGGCGACTATTGGCTACGGCACCGAAGCGCACATTGTTACGGCGTTTAGCATGGACTTAAACGGTAATGGCATCACCGTTTCCAATGCGGTGTGGGAGGAAATGAAGAAGAGCATCCCGGTGGAGAATGGCAAACCGGTGCATCCGATCAAGGCGGATGCACTCAAGCCGGTGGTGGAAAAGTACAAAGCTGAGGGCAAGTCTTTCAACATGGGCATGGTGTTCCCGGTATCCACTCACAACTACGAGCTGCGTTACTGGCTGGCCGCCGGTGGCCTCAACCCGGGTTTCTACGCCCCACACAAGGGCGACACCAGTGGCCAGCTGCAGGCTGACGTATTGCTGTCGGTTACCCCGCCACCACAAATGCCGGCCACCTTGGAAGCGGGCACCATTTACGGTTACTGCGTGGGTGAGCCTTGGAATCAGCAAGCTGTATTCAAAGGTATCGGTGTGCCGGTAATTACTGATTACGAAATCTGGAAGAACAACCCGGAAAAAGTGTTCGGTGTGAGTAAGGGTTGGGCAGACAAGTATCCCAACACCCATATCCGTGTAGTGAAAGCGATGATTCGTGCGGCCAAGTGGCTGGATGAGAACGACAATGCCAACCGCCCGGAAGCAGTGAAGATCCTGTCTCAGCCTAACTATGTGGGGGCGGATTATGACGTGATCGCCAACTCAATGACCGGGACCTTTGAATATGAGAAAGGTGATAAGCGTGAAGTGCCGGACTTCAATGTGTTCTTCCGCTACAACGCTACCTATCCATTCTACTCCGATGCCATCTGGTACCTGACGCAGATGCGTCGCTGGGGCCAAATCAGCGAATCCAAACCGGATAGCTGGTACATGGATATCGCCAAGCAAGTGTATCGCCCGGACATCTATGCCCAGGCGGCTAAGGCGCTGATTGCTGAAGGCAAGATCTCTGCGGATGAGTTTCCTGACTTCGCCACCGAAGACGGCTTTAAAGCACCGCAAAAAGGCTTTATCGACAACATCACTTACGACGGCCGCAAACCTAATGCGTACCTGAAGAAGTTTCCGATTGGTCTGAAAGAGGGCGACGCGCTTTAACAGCGTGTCTCCTTCAAGGAGAAGCAATCATGGTGACCCTGACTTTCCCAACTTGGATGGAACCCTACCGTGCGCTGGCTACCGGCAAGATGTCCGGTGAGCAGTGGCAGGCGTTGCTGCGCCAGTTGATCTGGCCGGTGATGGGCATTGCCGCCTTTCTGTTGCTCTGGCAGCTGGCGGCCCAACGTATCGACACGTCGTTGGGGCAATTCCCGGGGCCAGCGGATGTTTGGCAGCAGGCAGGGTCTCTGGTGGATGAACATCAGGCGTCCCGAGCGAAGGAAGAGGCGTTTCACGAACGCCAGGAAAAATACATTGCTTCGCGTCTGCAGCAGCAGCCGGACTGGGAGCCGGTCCAACGGAATTACACGGGGGCGCCGACCTTCTTTGATCAGATTGGCACCAGCTTGATCACGGTGATGAGTGGCTTCTTGCTGGCATCATTGATTGCGATTCCTCTCGGTATCGTCATTGGTTTGAGCAGCACTGCGTATGCGGCTATGAATCCGCTGATTCAGTTGTTCAAACCGGTGTCACCGTTGGCATGGTTGCCCCTGGTCACCATGGTGGTGAGCGCGTTGTATGTGACCGACGACCCGATGGTGGCTAAGTCGTTCCTGACGTCCATGTTCACAGTGTCTCTATGTTGTCTGTGGCCAACGCTGATGAACACCTCCGTGGGGGTGACGTCTGTGAGCCAGGATCTGACCAACGTCTCTTTGGTGCTGCGGCTGAATGCGCTGAGCCATATACGCAAGATTGTACTGCCTTCTGCACTGCCAATGATGTTCACCGGTTTGCGCCTGAGCTTGGGGATCGCCTGGATGGTGCTGATCGCTGCCGAGATGCTGGCGCAGAATCCGGGGCTGGGGAAATTTGTTTGGGATGAATTTCAGAACGGTAGTTCTCAATCTCTCGGCCGAATTATGGTTGCCGTTATCGTAATTGGTCTGATCGGTTTTCTGCTGGATCGCTTAATGCTCATGCTGCAACGCGCTCTGGTGTGGGACAAATCTTCCGTACAGCGCTAAGCACAGGGAAAACGACATGAAAGCATTACTGGAACTCTCCAACGTTGGTATGAAATTCGATACGCCCAAGGGCCAGTTCGAAGCCCTGAAAGAGGTGAACCTTAAAATTGATTCCGGCGAATTTGTTTCTCTGATTGGTCACTCCGGATGTGGTAAATCCACCGTGCTCAACATCGTCGCGGGCCTGCTACAGGCCACCGATGGCGGTGTCATTCTCGACAACCATGAGGTGACCGAGCCAGGCCCGGAACGGGCCGTAGTATTCCAGAACCATTCGCTGCTGCCCTGGCTCACCTCGTTCGAAAATGTCGAGCTGGCGGTCAAGCAGGTCTTCAAAAAGACCAAGACCAAAGCGGAAATACGCGACTGGGTAGAGCACAACTTGGAACTGGTGCACATGGGGCACGCCCTGCACAAAAAGCCAGACGAAATTTCCGGGGGTATGAAACAGCGGGTGGGTATTGCCCGTGCGTTGGCCATGCAGCCCCAGGTGCTGCTCATGGATGAACCCTTTGGTGCGCTTGATGCACTGACCCGTGCTCACCTGCAGGATTCCCTGATGGAAATCCATGCTCAGCTGGGCACCACGGTGATCATGATTACCCACGATGTGGATGAGGCGGTACTGCTGTCCGATCGTATCGTCATGATGACCAATGGCCCGTCTGCCACCATTGGCGAAATTTTGGACGTGAACGTACCGCGGCCACGAGATCGCCTGGCACTGGCAGATGACCCGACCTTTGTGCGCTGTCGTCAACAGGTGCTTCAGTTCCTGTACGAAAAGCAGCGCAAGGTGGAGCCAATGCGAAAACGCAATAGCAATAACGCTGAGGCGGCTCGCAAACAGGCTTGAAGTAAACGCATAACGATGGAATGAACCCACCTGCTTTTTTGTGCACGGAAAGCGGGAACAGGGAAGGTGCGCTCTGAATTAACCAAAAAACGATTTTAACTTTGGGAAGGTGTTGAGGAAATGATGATGAAAAATGCTGCCATTGCTGCCGGTGTCCTGCTCTCCGCGCTGGGTGTTACAGGTACCGCTAACGCCGAAGATGATGCCTTTATTACGGCTCTCAAAGGCGGTACTCCGCTGCTGAACATGCGCCTGCGCTACGAAGAAGTCGACATTGACGGTATGGCTGACGAAGGTCAGGCACTCACCCTGCGTACCCGTTTGGGCTACCAGAGTGGCAAATTTTACGGCTTCGACGTAATGGGCGAATTTGAAGATACCCGCATCGTTGGCCAGGTGGATAATTATGCCCCGGAGCAAGGTGGCTATCCGATCATTGCGGATCCGGAAGTGACTGAACTGAACCGCGCTGCCATTCGCTACACTGGTAGCGATGCGTTGGAAGGCCTGGTTGCTACCTATGGCCGTCAACGCATCATTTATGACAATGCGCGCTTTGTGGGCAATGTGGGCTGGCGCCAGGATGAGCAAACCTTCGACGGTGCCAAGCTAGACTATGGTGTCGGTGATCTGACGTTCTCCACGGCGTACCTGACTCAAGTAAATGGCATTACCCCATCGTTTGATGCCAATACCTCCCATTATCTGTTCAACGCTAGCTGGGCCGGCGCGCCAGGTGGGTCTCTAAGCGCCTATGGCTATCTGCTTGAAACAGACAATGTGACGGATTCCGATAACGATACTTTCGGCCTGCGTTATGCCGGTGCTTTTGATCTGGACTCACTCAAATTGTTGCTGACTCTGGAAGGGGCCCAGCAGGAAGTGGACGCCGGTGATACCGAGTACTACTTTGCCGAATTGGGCGCACAAATTGCTGGCGTGACAGTAAAAGTGGCACAGGAAGTGCTTGGTTCTGATGATGGCACCGTAGCGTTCCAGACGCCTCTGGCCACCAAGCATGCCTTTAATGGCTGGTCGGATCAGTTCTTGGCGACACCGGATGATGGTCTGGAAGATACCTTTGTGTCAGTGGGTGGCAAGCTGGCGGGTTTCAAGTTGCTGGCGGTATTCCATGACTTCAAGTCCAACGAAGGCAGCACTGACTACGGTACAGAAACCAATGTGCTGGTAGCGCGCCCAATCGGTAAAAACTACGTAGTAGGACTGAAGTATGCAGACTACAGCGCCGATGACTTCAAGTCTGATACCCGCAAGTACTGGGCCTGGGCAGAACTGAAATTCTGATCCCCGACCTTCCCCGTTAGATCCTCAGAAAAGGAGGTGTCAGGTGGAAGCAAAACGTTATCAGCCCCAACCCCGGGTACCTGATGCCCAGGCCGAACAGCCCGTCATCATTGTTGGCAATGGCCCGGCGGGAATACAGTGCCTGGTGGAGTTGCGCCGCCGTGGTGTGACCACACCAGTGAAGCTGTTCGGTGCAGAGCATTGGGCCCCGTATGATCGCGTCAAGCTTTCCACCTTTCTTTTCGGATCCACCGACTTTGATGATCTCACCAACTTGCCCCCTGAACTGGATGACTCGGTAGAGCATCTGGTTGGGCGGCCTGTTACCGGGATTAATCCCGGCCGTCGCTGGGTAGAGGACAGACTCGGTCAGCGTCACCACTACAGTAGCCTGGTTCTGGCGCTGGGCAGTGACGCCCATATTCCTTCCATACCGGGCACAACCTTGTCTGGTGTGTTGCGTTTTCGCGATATGGCCGACGCCCAAGCGTTAATCGCCCGTCGCTTGCGAAGTACCCATACCGTTGTCATTGGCGGCGGTCTTCTCGGTATTGAAGCTGCCCACGGATTGTGTCGTTTCGGCACCAACGTCACCTTGATTCAGCATGCCGATCGGTTGATGAATCGCCAGCTTGATAGTGAAGCGGCCAGCATGGTGGCCAATAACCTGCGCGAAGCCGGTGTGGATATACGGCTCAATACCAGTGTCCGGCGTATTAAGGGAACGGAACGTGTGGAGTCAGTGGTGCTTGCGGATGGCAGTGAGCTGCCTTGCGACACGGTGGTCTTCGCAACGGGAATTGCCCCGCGGACAGCACTGGCCCGCAAGGCGGGGCTCAAGGTTGCTAATGGTATTCGTGTCACTGCGAGCATGCAGACCTCAGATCCGCATATTTATGCGGTGGGCGAGTGCGCCCAGTTTGAAGATCGGGTATGCGGCCTAGTGATGCCGGCACTGCAACAGGCCCGGGTCGCTGCGGGATGCCTTGCCGGCAGTGATGACAGTTATACACCGGTGGCTGATAGCACTTGGCTAAAAGTTTTGTCGTTGGAGGTATTCAGTGCCGGGCGCTTTACTGACGAAGAGCGGGGCATGGTGCATCGCAGTCTTGTTTACCACGATAGCAATGCTGGCATTTATCGTGCCTTGATGTTGCGCGCCGGGCGGTTGGTGGGCGTGGTTTCCGTGGGCTCTTGGGCGGAACGTCAGAAAGTGCTCAATCGCATCGCCGATGGTCGTCGCATACAGCCTTGGGAAGTATTGCGTTTCCGCTTCACTGGTGAGCTGAATGAAGGGGGCGCCGGGCAAGTGAGCGAATGGCCGGCCGCCACCGTGATCTGTCAGTGCCGGGGGCTGTCCCGTCGCCAACTACAGGATTTCATGGCCGACGGCTGTGACGTGGCCACCCTGAAATCTGTGAGCGGCGCCGGCACGGTATGTGGTGGCTGTGAGCCGCTGCTGGATAGTTTGTGCAGTGGTGGTGCAGCTGCCGCCCGTAAGGTGCCTGGGGCCACCGCGCTAGCCATTATCTCAGCCGTTGCCGCGTTTGTTATGGCATTGGCCTTCTGGTTGCCGTCACCGGCTCCGGCCAGCTCGGTACAGAATATTTCTCTGTTTGAACAATTTTCCCGCAACGGCTTGTGGCGACAGTGGAGCGGCTATGCCGTGTTGGCCGTTTCTGTGCTGCTGTTGCTGATGTCCTTGAAAAAACGTTTTCCGAAAGTGCCCATGGGGAGTTTTACGGGGTGGCGCATTGCCCATGCAGTACTGGCTTTGCTTGCTTTGTTAGCACTGTATTGGCACACCGGTTTTTCATTGGGGGAAAACCTAAACCGCTGGCTGATGTTGAGTTTTATCGGTGCCGCCATGGTTGGCATTACTGCGGCGCTGCTAACCCGTCTGCAGGTTGCCATGAACGGAGTGGGGTGGCTGCGACAAGGCAGCACTTGGCTGCACATTCTGGTGTGCTGGCCGCTGCCGACGCTACTGATCTTTCACATCGTTTCGGCGTACTACTTCTAAAGGGCGGGTGCGGTGATGGGCAGTAAGAAACATCCTTCGGCGTTGTGGGCTATCTGGCTGTTTGGTTCGGTCGGCTTGGCCATTTGGTTGAGTCTTCAATTAGTGGATGAAGACGCAGCAAAGACCGCTTTTATCCCTGGCCCAATGACCCACGGCCATCACCAGATCGAGATGCAATGCAGTGTTTGTCATGGCCCTGGCTTCGACAGCGAAACCGTATTGCAAAATGCCTGTATTGATTGTCATGGGGAGCAATTGGAAGACGCCCAAGATTCTCATCCCAAATCCAAATTTACTGACCCTCGTAATGCCGACCGGCTGGCCAATGTGGATGCCCGGCTTTGCGTGTCCTGCCATGTGGAGCATCGTCCCGAACTTGACGTCGGCTTGGGGGTGACTCTGCCCATGGACATGTGCGGCCACTGTCATGAAGGCATTGCCGAAGATCGGCCGAGTCATGAGGGAATGGGTTTCGATACTTGTGCGAATGCGGGTTGTCATAATTTCCACGATAACCGCGCGTTGTATGAAGACTTTCTGCTTGCCCATTCCGATGAGCCTTGGCTGAAGCCGCCTGCCCGGCAACCGCCCCGTAACCTGCTTGCCAGACAGATGAAAGATGACGCTCTGCTGGCGTTGATGCGCGGCCAGGGCAAAGCGCCTGAAGGCACGCCAACCCCTGAGCACTGGGAGGGGACGGCCCATGCACAAGCGGGCGTCACCTGCACCGCTTGCCATGGTGCTGCCGGTGAGTGGGTCGATTCACCGGAGATGCTGCAGTGCGCCACCTGCCATAAGCCGGAGTCAGAAGGGTTTCTGCAGGGCCGGCATGGCATGCGCTTGGCCCAAGGGCTGGCGCCGATGACGCCGTCGCAGTCTGTGCTCAACATGCATGTGGAGGCCAGTCATCGCGAGCTGACGTGTATCAGCTGTCACGGCGCCCATGACTTTGATACCCAGAGTGCTGCCGTGGATAGCTGTATTGGCTGCCACAATGACGAGCACAGCAACGAATACCTGCGTTCCCCTCATCATGACCTGTGGAAAAAGGAAAAGCGCGGCGAGTTGCCGCCCGGTAGCGGTGTCACCTGTGCCTCCTGCCACATGCCCCGTGAAGAGCATCGCGACGACATTTTTGTCCAGCACAACCAGAGCCTGACCATGCGCCCGGTGGAAAAGATGGTGCGTCCGGTATGCCTGCAATGCCATAGCTTGGCGTTTTCACTGGATGCCTTAGCCGATCCGCATCTGCTGGAAAACAACTTCAACGGCAAGCCCGAACACCATGTACCGTCCATCGATATGGCGGTGGACCGTGACGAGGCCCGCGACAAAAAAATAGGGCCTTACTGATTTACGCATAACGAAGTTTAAAAACCTGAGGAGGTATTACCCATGCGACACGTCATGAAACGCAAAGCCACCACCCTGATGGCCACGGCCATTTCCGCCCTGATACTCAGTGGCTGTGGAGGTGAACAAGCCGCAACGCCTGTCAGCGGGATTGAACCCAAGGTCTACACCGATTCCCTGTTCGCAGTGATGAACGCAGACCGAACCAACTACACCAAGCTGATCATCGGGCGTCTTGGTCCGGCAGGGGCGGATAGCATCAAACCCCATGAGTACTGGGAAGACCTTGAAAATGGCGCACCACTGCCAGCACAGATGTTTCGCTACGGGGCGGAGTCGGTGAGTGAGATGACCAGTGAATTCAGCTACTCGTTGCAGTCACTGTGGCCGATCAATGGGCAAAACGAACCGAAGACCGGCCTGGAGAAAGAGGGCTTGCAGTACATCGTGGATAACCCTGGTGAAAATTTTTACGGTGAAGAAAAACTGGGTGATGTGACCTACTACACCGCCGTTTATCCAGATGTGGCTGTGGCCGCGCCGTGTGTGGCTTGCCACAACAACCATAAGGATTCTCCGAAAACCGATTTCGAACTGGGCGATGTGATGGGCGGCGTGGTGATTAGGGTGCCGATGTAGGCGCTCTAAAGTTCGATCAACAACGACCCAAGTACGGGCTTAACCGATTATAGCGTCGGATGGGCGGCGCTAAAGGCCATTATCTATATTCAACGGGAGAAACATCATGACTCCGGTACAGATTGCTTTGGTACAGAACAGCTGGGACAAGGTGGATGCTATTTCCGATCAGGCTGCGAGCTTGTTTTACGATCGCCTGTTTACCAATGACCCCGCCCTGAAACCGCTCTTCAAGGGCAACATGGAAGAACAGGGCAAGAAGCTGATGACCATGATTGGTGTGGCAGTGAGAGGCTTGGACAAGCTCGATACCATCGTCCCCGCTGTTCAGAAGCTGGGCGCTCGTCACAAGGATTATGGTGTGAAACCAGCAGACTACGACACGGTGGCACAGGCCTTGCTTTGGACTTTGGGCCAGGGGCTGGGCGATGCGTTCGACAGCGACACAGAAGCCGCCTGGGTTGCCGCCTACACCATTTTGGCCACGACCATGATTGCCGCCGCGGACTATTAAGGCGCCTAGAGGGATAAGGGCCATTTTGGCACCTGGATTTGCACCACAATGGCTCGCTTTTGGGGTGCCTTATTCATGGAAAATAAAATAGACCATAAAACAATGGGTTAGAAAGAGTATGACTGGCACAACCGTTGCAGAACACTTCAATAATTCCATTTGTTCGGATGCGCCAGACATTATGGCTCTGACAATTATGCTGGTAGATGACCAGCCCCCCCGCGCGGCGATCCTCGAGCGGGCCCTCATTGATGAGGGCCACAAGATTCTGTGCCGGCTCACCAGCGCTGCCGGCCTTGCCGAGAAAGTGCGCTCCAGTAACCCGGATGTGGTGATTGTGGACATGGATGCGCCGGACCGCGATACCCTGGAAAGCATGGCGTTGGTGCAGCGTGACATGCCACGCCCCATGGTCATGTTTTGCCATCAGGACGATGAGGATCTGGTGGTTGCCGCATTGCGCGCGGGTGTTAGCGCCTACGTGGCCGGCGAAACAGACCTGACCCGGGTGCGTGGGGTAATGCGTGTGGCGACCGCGCGTTTTCGGGAATATCAGGCGTTACGTGAAGAGCTGGAAGAAACCCGTGAAGCGTTGGCCGAACGCAAAATTATCGAGCGGGCTAAAGGGCTGCTGATGCAGCGTCGTCGGCTTAACGAACAGGATGCCTACAGCACCCTGCGTCGCCAGGCCATGAACAGCGGGCAACCGTTGATTCAGGTGGCCCGATCGGTGCTCGATTATGCCGAAATGCTCAAGGCGCAAGGGTAGAAAGACTAGCGCTTAATGCCCAAAGGATAATGTTGAACAGGAGATAGCATGCGACGAGTGATGCCCTTGATGAAGGCGCGAAGCCTTATGGATATGTCGGATAAGACCGTGAGCCGCGCCCCTATTGTCGACGGCCTTCGGAGTGTGCGCCGCCAGGCGTCTGAGGTCCGGCGCCCTTCGTGTACGGAGCCGCCCCGATGAAAGTGCGTATTGGCTACATGCCGCTCACCGATAGCTTGCCCCTTGCGGTGGCTCAGGAGGGGGGATTCTTTGCCGCCGAAGGGCTGGATGTGGAATTGCAGCCGGAGTGGAGCTGGGCCAGTCTGCGGGACCGTCTGTTGGTGGGGCAACTGGATGCGGCACCCCTGTTGGCGCCCATGCTGTTGTCCACGTCACTGGGGCTGGGGTGCATCAAGAAGCCCCTGGCCACCGCCTTTTCCATGGGCCTTAACGGCAATGGAGTGACTGTATCGCCGATGTTGTTTCAGGGCTTGTGCGCCTTGTCGGAAGGTCCGACACCTAACGATATTGCTGCCGCCATGAACAAGCTGGTGGCGGCTCGGGCTTCCAGCGGTGAATCCCCTCTGGTGTTGGCCGTGGTGTTTCCTTTTTCCTGCCATGCCTATCAGTTGCGTCATTGGTTAAGTGTTGCGGGGTTGGATCCGGATCACGACGTTAAGCTGGTGGTGCTGCCCCCTTCGCAGATGGTGGACCACCTGCGAATGGGCCACATTGATGGCTTTTGTGTTGGCGAACCGTGGAATAGCTTGGCCGCCCTGACGGGTGCCGGGCATTGTATTTTGTCGGGTTATCAAATTTGGGAGAACGCGCCGGAGAAGGTATTGGCGGTCTCCAGGGACTGGGTGTCACGACATCCGGACACTCACCGGGCGGTGCTGCGGGCGCTGTATAAAGCGGCCTGCCATGCGGATGAAAACTTGGTTGAAAGTCTGTCCTTGCTGGCGCATCCGGCGTGGCTGGATGTGCCAGCAGAAATCATCGCTGCGCCGTTCAGCCAACGGTTGCCCGGTGGGCTGACAGGGCAACCGTTCCTGCCACATCATTTCCATGTATTTGCCGGTTTTCACGCTAACTTTCCTTGGCGCTCGGATGCGGCTTTTCTGCTCCAGGAAATGCAGCGTTGGCGGCAATGCTCTCTGGAGGAGGCGAAAACTTTTGCGGCCCAGTGCTATCGCACTGACTTGTTCCGCGATGCCATGAGCGACCTTACCAGCCTGCCGATCATGGACAGCAAACCGGATGAACGCCATGGTGGCCATTGGCAGTTGCCCGGTGAGCCTAAGCCGGTAGAGCTAGGGCCCGATCGGCTGCTGGGCGCCCTTGATCTAAAGGCTTAGCAGGATTGGTGATGACGGTGCGGGGAGGGGCTTGCCTGCACGTGGTTCAAAAGAACCCGTTGCAGGCAAGTTTCGACATTTCAGGAGCAGGTCAGCGTTAGCCTGAAAGGCGTAACCGGACAGGCCAGCGCTGAACGACAGGAAAGGCTAGCTCGCCTGCCGCAACTGTTTCGCCGCATTGACCATGTTTGCCAAGGCTGCTCGGGTTTCGTCCCACTTGCGGGTTTTCAAGCCGCAGTCCGGGTTTACCCATAACCGTTCTTTAGGCAAGCGTTCGGCCGCTTTTTCCATTAGCTGTACCATCCAGGCCACGTCTGGCTCGTTGGGCGAGTGAATATCGTAAACGCCGGGGCCAATGTCATTGGGGTAGTGGAAATCTCGGAAGGCATCCAGCAGCTCCATGTTGGAGCGGGAGGTTTCGATGGTAATCACATCCGCATCCAGCGCCGCGATAGCTTCGATGATGTCGTTGAATTCCGAGTAACACATGTGGGTGTGAATCTGGGTGTCGTCATCCACGCTGACAGTGGCCAGGCGGAAACAATCCACCGCCCAGTCCAGATATTGCGTCCACTCTTCTTGGCGTAGCGGTAAGCCTTCGCGCAGAGCGGGTTCGTCAATCTGGATAACCTTGATGCCGGCCTTTTCCAGATCCTGTACTTCATCACGTAATGCTAAGGCAATCTGGCGGCAGGTGTCCGCACGGGGCTGGTCATCGCGCACGAACGACCACTGCAAAATGGTGACCGGCCCGGTGAGCATGCCTTTTACCGGCTTGTGGGTAAGAGACTGGGCGTAACGGGCCCACTCCACGGTCATGGCCTGGGGGCGCTGCACATCGCCGAAAATGATGGGGGGTTTTACGCAGCGTGAGCCATAGCTCTGCACCCAACCGAAGCGAGTAAAGGCGAAACCGTCCAGCAGTTCACCGAAGTATTCCACCATGTCATTACGTTCGGCTTCACCATGCACCAGCACATCCAGCTCCACCTCTTCCTGGTAGCGAATGCAGCGAGCAATCTCTTCCTGCATTTGTTGCTGGTATTGCGCATCGTTTAGCTTGCCGGCTTTCCAGTCCCGGCGAGCGGTACGGATTTCTCGAGTCTGCGGGAAAGAGCCGATAGTGGTGGTGGGGAAAGCGGGCAACTGCAGGGCGTGTTGCTGCTGCGCAATGCGTTCGGCAAACGGGCTCACCCGGTCGCGGGAGAGCTGGCTGGCATCCGCTAGGCGCTGGGCCACGGCAGGATTATGAATCCGCGAAGATAGACCGCGAGCCTGGAGGGCAGCGCGCTGTGTTTGCAGCCCGCTATTAACGTTGCTGTTGCCACGCAGGGCACCGCCAAGCAGTGCCAGTTCTTCCAGTTTCTGTTTGGCAAAGCTCAGCCAGCTTTTCAGTTCGTTATCGAGGGTGTCTTCCTGCTCCAGATCCACCGGGCAGTGCAACAAAGAGCAGGACGGCGCCAGCCAGAGCCGATCCCCCAGTTCATTGTGCAGGGCGGTGATGTTATCCAGAGCCGCGTCTAGATCGGTGCGCCAGATGTTGCGGCCGTTGATTACACCCAACGACAGCACCTTATCACCCAGACGGGGGATCACTTGGCCCAGGTCGTCATTACCACGAACCCGGTCCAGATGCAGGCCGTGCACGGGCAGTTCCAGTGCGGTGAACAGGTTGTTACCGAGCCCGCCAAAGTAGGTGGCCAGTAACAGTTTAGTCTGGCTGGCCGAGGCCAATTGGTCGTATACGCGCAGGTAGGCTCGTTGCCAGCTATCGGGTAAATCCAGAACCAGAATAGGCTCGTCGATTTGCACCCATTGAACGCCTTGGTTTGCGAAGCGTTGCAATATTTCGCGGTAAACCGGAATCAGGTTATCCAGCAACGCGAGCTTGGCACTGTCTTCGGCGCCTTCAAAGCGGTCCCCCTTACTCAGGTACAGATAAGTAAGCGGGCCGGGGATCACCGGCTTGGGGTTGTGGCCCTGCGCTTTGGCCTCTTCGACCTGCTCGAACAGGCTTTCCCGGGCAATACGGAAGGTTTGGTCGGCGGCTAGCTCCGGCACCAGGTAGTGGTAGTTGGTATCAAACCACTTGGTCATTTCGCAGGCCGCTGCCGGGGTGCCGGTGGGCGCACGTCCACGGGCCATACGGAATAAGGTGTCCAGGTTCACTGGGGCATTTGCATCTTGCTCGAAGCGTGATGGCACGACACCCAGCAGAGAGGAGAACTCCAAAATATGATCATACCAAGCGAAATCGCCCACCGGCATCAAGTCTACTCCGGCGTCGGCCTGTAAGGCCCAGTGGCGTTCACGGAGGCTTTTGCCCACGTGTTCCAATTCGCTCTGTTGCAGGTCGCCGGCCCAGTAAGCTTCCTGTGCCTGTTTCAGTTCGCGGCGGGCGCCGATGCGCGGAAAGCCCAAGTTGTGCAGGGTGGTCATGACATTATTCCTTCGCCATTGCTTGCAAGCACACTTCACGCAATACGTTGCTGTGGTGCCTTGCTTGTTTAAGGTCGAGGGTATTGTGGTGGCTATGCTTCATGAGGCAAAATCAAATATCTCACTATAAGTATGAATTTTTCTCAACAATAGAATTTGCTTGCTCCAGGCGTCTCATCGCCTGCAAGCCAGTTTTCACCTCTACAATTAGCTCAAGGAAAGGCATTCATGCTTGAACTCAGACATCTCGCTACGTTGCGTGCCATTGAGGAGGCTGGATCACTGGTGGAGGCGGCAGAGCGGCTGCACGTTACCCAGTCGGCCTTGTCTCATCAGTTGAAAGATCTTGAACATCGATTGGGTGTGGCGCTGTTGGTGAGGCGAACCCGGCCGGTGCGTTTTACCACGGCCGGGTTGCGAGTGCTGGCGCTAGCACGCGATGTGCTCCCCCGGGTGCAGCAAACAGAAAGGGAACTGAAACGCTTGGCCGCCGGCCAGACTGGGCGGCTACATATCGCCATCGAGTGCCATTCCTGTTTTCAGTGGCTAATGCCGGCCCTGGATGCGTTTCGGGAACACTGGCCTGAAGTGGAGTTGGATTTATCGGCGGCGTTCAGTTTTGCACCGTTGCCTGCGCTGGCGCGGGGAGACCTGGATATGGTGGTGAGTTCCGATCCGGTGGAAAACGATGCCGTGCTGTATGTGCCATTGTTCCGCTACGAGCTGGTGCTGGCGGTGTCACGACAATCGCCGCTGGCGGGGAAAAAGTGGATCCTCCCCGACGACATCACCGACCAAACGCTGATTACCTACCCGGTGGATCGTGAGCGACTGGATGTGTTCAGCGCCTTTTTGGGCCCGGCGGGTAAAGAACCCGCAGCCATACGCACGGCTGAGCTGACCCCCATGACAGCGCAATTAGTGGCCGCAGGTCGCGGTGTAGCCGCGTTACCAAACTGGGCACTAACGGAATATACCGAACACGATTTATTGAAAACCGTACGGCTTGGTGAAAAGGGGGTGTGGCGAACGCTTTATGCGGCAGTGCGTGTGGAGGACGAACAGACCCCCTATGTGCAGGAGTTTCTCGGCACCGCCCGGGACCTGTGTTTCAAGACGCTAAGTGGTGTGCGGGCAGTAAAGGGCAGTTAATGTTTATAAAAAATAACGGTAGGGCTGGTTCTATGGGGGGCACGCTTGCGGGTGGCTAGCCTCGCTAGCGGCGCGATTTTTGTTCGTCTGTTTCGGTTGCCAGATCAACGAGGAGTTCTGTTTTTACCTGACCTCCCCACACCCAAGCATTTTCTTTAAACTGGCGATGCCGTGTGTCTACGGGGTTGCTGGAATCTGCCATAACGTGCTGTGACTGTTTGATAGAGTCCGCTCGCATGTAGCAAAGTAGATAATCTTTGCCCTCAAGTGCTAGTGAGAACCAGGATTCCACACAGACACCTTCCGCACGCAAGCTTTCTAGTGCCTGTTCCTTGTGATTTTCGATAAAGGCTTTCCAGTCGTGGACTTCGTTGTCGCTGTTTGGTTTCAGTTCAATCAGGGCGGCGATGACATCCATGTCAGTCCTTATTTGTGTATTCTAAAATGCGAGAGCCATTGAGCATGAGGCTTGCTGAGTAATACTAACGCTTAGTCCCTGTCGCGATACTGAATTTGTAAGCCTTTGAGGAAATTGCGCAGGATCTGGTCTTTGCACTCCCGGTAGTGCTTGTGGCCGGGTTTGCGAAAGAAGGCACTGAGCTCATGTTTGCTCATGCGGAAGTCGGCCAGTTCTAGTACGGCCAGCACGTCTTCGGCTTGCAAGCTTAGGGCGATTTTCAGTTTCATGAAAATCATGTTGTTGGTCAGGCGGCTTTCTGGTTCTGGCTGCTGCCCTGGCTTTTTGCCGCGCAATGCGTTGATCAGGCCGTTGAGAAAAATTGCCAGAGTGCGATCGGTGCACTTTTGGAAGGCCGGGTCCTCATCTTTTTTCAGCCAGTTACTGATTTGTTCCCGGGTGACGGTTTCTCCGGCTTCAGCGAAGACGCCAATCATGCGGCTGTCGTCAAAATCGAAAATGTACCGGGTGCGGCGGAGGACATCGTTGTTGAGCATGCTGGACCTGTGGTGAGGGAAACGGAGGGCGCGACTGCCCTAGTTCAAGCCGTAATGGTACAGGGAACCGCAGGAGGGGGACACGGGGGCATTATCGCTTAATCGCTAGGGGGGGCGATTTTTTTGCCCGATAATGCCCGCCTTGAGGGTTTTGTTAGGCAGGCAAAGCAGCGCGTGTTGATGGAATCTTGGGGGGGGGGGGCTGCAGGATGCAGGATGCTTAAGAACACAGTGCCTATGCCGCCGTCACCTGCGTCGGCGGTGCCCAGGGGGGCGTTTACCCATGGCCAGATACGGGTTTTCAGGACGGTGATCGTCAGGGGCGATGGGAGACCCCAGTGCCCCACCCGTTTCAACGATGCCTGTGCGCATGATCCTGCCCATGCTATGGGGGGCCTTCTAGCATGGGGTCGCCCCGATACTCATGGGCGACTCATGGGTGGGGCTTGTGCCAAATGTATGGGTTAAGGCTGTTTAATGATTTCCGCGTTCTTGTGCAGCAAAAATCTGCTCAATACGCTCGCTATCATGGCAGAACGTGAGCATGGAATCTTGGAAGGGGTACCGTGCCTCTTCGTCCAAATGATGTAGCCATTGGGCCAATTGTTGCTGGTAGTGAAAGTAGGGGCAGTCTTGCACCTTGCTGGCGTTTATCTCTGCAAACAGCGGTACGGTAATGTTCCGTGGTTGTTCACCGGTGGGGGGGGCGATGGTGCGCGTTTCTGCTACTGCATCGGGGTAGTCCGGGTGGCTGATTTTCCAATGAGTCGAGGCCATGTAGCTGGCGGGCATAGCCATATGAAAACCAATATGGGATTCGCCGGGTAAAGTGAACTCGCCTTTAGCATTACTGATGGCGGTGCGTGGCGTCTGCTCTGGGTCCTCGGCTAAGGTAATCGAGCGGATGGTGGCGCCGCTGATCGGTTCGCCAGTGTTGCCATCAACCACCGTGCCAGTTACCGGTTGTGCGTCCCACATACGTTGAATGGTGGGAATACAGCCGGCCAGCAACAGCATCAAGCTGACGATAATAAGCGGGCACGCGAAGGATTTTTTTAGTGATGACATAGTTACGAGGCCGTCATGATTAAGGAAGAGAGAAAGGCTTCTGTTTGTTCAGGGAAATAGCCACTGGCGAGGCCCAATAGAATGAGCCCCCACAGAACCATGCCTAGCATTATCCAGATGCCGTTGGCTAATGTTAGGCGGTTATTGCGCCGACCTTGCGTATCGTCTTGTGAAAAGTTGATAGTTTTTTGTGCTTTGAACATCACCGCCCAAGTCACGGGTATAAGCGCCAGTGAAACCAAGTCCAGTATCCCAAAGCTATCCATTCTGGCGGCGGCCCGGTCGCATACGGTGCTGATCAGGTTGGCAAGAATATACAGGGTGGCTAAGGCGAAGACCGGTAACGGTTTTGCTTTGCCTTCGTTTTCCTGATTGATGGTTTTCAACAGCGGGCCAAAGAAAAAAACGCTGAACAGGGCTCGCCATACCGGCTGTACATTCTTTCCTCGATGGTTTTTTTGGTATTGCCAGTTTTTGAAATTCCAGTAAAGGCCGTAAATACCCATAGTGGCCCAGAAAAGTAGATTGAACTTCCAGGGGGCGACCACATAGAGCGCGACCCCGGCGGCTTCAGGTTTTGCAGTTAGGATCTCGCTGGCCGGGGCTTGGTATACGTTGGATTCCATTCGCTGTTTCCGGTTTTTTGGCTAACGTTGGCTGTGGTTACGGCCAGCTTTTATAAGGTTTGGTGCTTAATGCGCTGTTGTAATAGCGCGTTTCTCCCGTAACTTCTTCCCCCAGCCAAGCCGGTTTTTCAAAGGACGTTTTTTCACTGGGGAGCTCGATTTCTGCAACGATTAAACCCTCATTATCACCGTGAAACACATCGATTTCCCAGCACAGCTCCCCTTGAGGCAATCGATAGCGGGTCTTGTCGATGACGCCGGCGCCACACAATTCGGCCAGCATCTGCTGGGCGTCAGCCAGTGGAATAGCGTATTCAAACTCACTGCGGGTCGCGCCCACGGTTTTTCCCTTGATGGTCAACCAGGCCGTGTCGCCAGTGGTGCGCACTCGCACGGTGGCGTTCTTGTCGTGGCTTAAATAACCCTGTGTTAATCGCTCTCCTGCGAGGGAGTCGGTGATGCTGAGGTCGCGAACAAGAAACTTGCGTTCAATTTCCAGTGCCATGGTCTAGTCCCAGTTGGTCAAAACTGATGTTGAATCCGAGGGCCTGAAAACCGTTGAGGATCTCGGTGGGGAGGTAAAAAGAAGGATCGTCCATGAAGAAGTATTGCGATACTCCGATGCCAAAGCGGTAGTCCGCAGGCAGGTTATTCACAGGTACGCTGAGGCGTTGCAGCTTGAGCAGCAGCTTTTCGAAATGATCCCGGTGACTAGCGTTCTGGTCTAGTTGGCTGGACACAATCCAGCGGTTCTGACGGTGCTTGGCTTCGGGGTTAGCGTCGCTGAAACTTTCTCCTTTACGCCAGTAATCGTCAGCACTTTGCCCCATTAGTACATCCAACTGGGCCGGATCGTGATCAAAATTGAAAATGGCGAAGTAGACGTGGTGCTCGCTCATTGCTTACTGGGCCGCAGGTCACGGTTACGTTCCAGTTGATCTACGGGGAAGCCTTTAGTCTTGGCCAGCTGTAACAGTGCCTGATACTGGTCATCGCCCAGCTCCGGCTGGCGCGCGAGTATCCACAGATATTTGCGGCTGGGTTCTCCTATCACCACAGTCTGGTAGTCCTTATCCAGAGCAATAATCCAGTAGTTGCCTTCGGTAATGGTGGGGATCAATTTCGATACCCAGTTATCAAAGCGCACTTTCAATTTGGCATTGCCGGTATTGGGGACAACCCGTGCCGTGCCCACGGCTTCACGGCTCTCGTCGCCTTCGCGTTGGCAGCGGTTCACTATTTTAAGGGTGCCGTCGTCATTGGCGCTGTAGGTGGCGGTGGAATCGTAACAGCCGCGCTGAAACCATTGTGGCAAACGGGCAATTTCATACCAGGTGCCGGTATAACGTTGTAAGTCGACTTGACCCACCGTGGCCAGGGGTTTGTCGCCCCCACAGGCGCAAAGCAGCCCGCTGACGAGCAAGATGGCCAGCAGGCGAGTGGTGCGGACAGGGTGAGGCATGAACATCTTTTTCTCCCATGTTAAGGCTTACAGCCTAGATCGGCTTATTAGCGTCGAGCAAGCCCGTTTTGAACTGTCGTGCTATACTGCTGCGCTGTTTTAGGGAGCCCGATTTGAGCCAGCCAGCCACCCATTCTGACGCCGAACCCGCCACCCGCTTGGTGCTTGAGCAGCTCAGCTGCGAGCGCGATGATCGGTTGTTGTTCAGTGGTTTGAGTTTCACCGCATCGGCTGGTGAAATCTGGCAGATTACCGGGGCCAACGGGGCAGGTAAGACCACGCTGTTGCGGATTCTGGTGGGGCTCCATGGCTTCTATGAGGGTGAGCGCCAGTGGTGGCAGCCTCAGTGGCAGCAGCAATTACTGTACTTGGGGCATGAGCCTGGGGTACGTGAAGAGCTAAATCCACTGGAAAATCTGCGTTACGCTTGTGCGTTAAGCCAGCAGGGGGGAGACCCCATGGCGGCGCTGGCTGCCGTGGGGCTGCAAGGTTTTGAGGAGGTGCCGGCGGCACACCTGTCTGCTGGGCAAAAGCGTCGCATTGCCTTGGCGCGTCTGTGGCTAGACCGTAAAGCCGTGTGGGTGCTCGATGAGCCCTATACTGCCATCGATCAAGATGGGGTGGCGGCGCTGGACCAGCAAATCCAGCAGGCGGCTGAAGCGGGCACCTTGGTGATTTATACCTCTCACCACCAGGTTGGCGATGGCGTGCGGCGATTACATCTGGCCCACGGGCAGGCAGAAGTGACGGAAGGGGGGCGGGTATGAGCGTGTTTCGCGCGGCGCTGTCCCGTGAGTTGCTGGTGCTGTGGCGTAGCCCGGCAGAAATCATCAATCCGTTGTTTTTCTTTGTCATGGTGATCAGCCTGTTTCCGTTGGCGATTTCCCCGAAACCGGAATTATTGGCGCTGGTGGCCCCCGGGGTGCTTTGGGTGGCCGCGTTGTTGGCGGTGATGTTATCGCTGGATGGGTTGTTCCGCCGCGACCAGGAAAGTGGTGTGTTGGAGTTGTTGCTCACAGCCCCGGTGATGGCCGTGGTGCCGGTGAGCGCCAAGCTGCTGGCTCATTGGTTACTCACTGGCTTGCCGTTGGTACTGATTTCACCGGTGCTGGCGCATATGCTGCAGCTGCCCAATGGGGTGCTGGCTACGGTGGTGCTGAGTTTATTGTTGGGCACGCCAGCACTGACCATTATTGGTGCTATTGGTGCAGCGCTTACGGTGGGGTTGAATCGGGGCGGTATTCTGTTGGCGGTGCTGGTGCTGCCCTTGTATATCCCGGTACTGATTTTTGGCGCCGGGGCGGTGAGTGCCGCTGTGGATGGCGGTGCAGTGAATGGCATTCTGGCTATTCTCGGGGCCTTGCTGGCGCTGACCATTAGCTTAGGCCCGTTGGCGGTGGCTGCCGGCCTAAAAATCAGCTCAGGGAATTAAGCGCGCCGCTATCCGACGGGAAAGCGGGCGGTATTGAAAGTAGGTGTCTGCATGGTTTGGCAAACAATAAAACGCTGGTATCACATGCTCGGTTCGCCGCGCTATTTCTACAGGTTCAGTTCTGCGCTGCTGCCATGGCTCACGCCCATTGCGTTGCTGGTGTTTACTGTGGGCATTGTCTGGGGGTTAGCGTTTGCCCCCAGTGATTATCAGCAGGGCAACAGCTACCGAATTATTTTTATTCATGTGCCGGCTTCCAGTGGTGCTCTGATGGGGTATGTGGCCATGGGCGTTGCGGGGTTGGTTGCTGTGGTGTGGCGGATGAAAATGGCCGAAGTAATGATGAAAGCCATTGCCCCTTTCGGGGCTGTGTTGGCGGCAATCTCCTTGGCCACCGGTGCACTGTGGGGGAAGCCTACCTGGGGCACCTACTGGCAGTGGGATGCTCGGATGACCTCCATGCTGATTTTACTGTTCATGTATGTGGGCGTGATTGCCCTGCAAAACGTGATCCGCGATCCTCGCCAGGCAGCCCGCGCCGCTGGCTTACTGGCCATGGTGGGGGTGATCAATGTGGTGATCGTGAAATATTCGGTGGAATGGGTGCAGACCCTGCATCAGGGCTCGACCCTGAAGCTGTTAGGGGAATCCACGATTAACCCGGCCATGAAATATCCGCTGTTAATCAGCATGCTGGGAACTTGGCTGCTATATGCGGTCAATGTAATGGTGCGTGCGCGTACCGAAGTAGTATGGCGAGAGCGGCGCAGCAAGTGGGTGCGCAAGCTGATGAAGGATGGAGGGCAATAGCATGTATTTCGATAGCATTGCCGATTTCATCGCCATGGGAAAACACGGTTTTTATGTTTGGAGCGCCTATGGAATCAGTGCGTTTCTGATGATTGCCAGCATGCTGCTGGCGCTGCGCGGTAAGCGACAAGTGCGTCAAACGCTGGCGCGGCAATGGCGTCTTGAGGACATTGCTAAGCAACAAGCTCAAGACACGGCGAGTCGACAGCAATCCAGTAAGCAAACGCCTGAGGTAAACGATGAATCCGGTACGTAAGCAGCGTCTTTTGGTGGTACTCGCCGTTTTGGTTGGCTTGGGGGTTGCCTGTGCCCTGATGTTTTATGCGCTGCGCCAAAACATCAACCTGTTCTATACCCCTCAGCAAATTGCTGCAGGGGAGGCTCCGCTGGATGCCCAGATGCGCGTGGGCGGTTTAGTGGAACCGGGTACCGTTATCCGTAACCCGGAAACATTGGACGTGACCTTTGTGCTCACTGATGGCAAGGGACGCTTCACCGTGCACTATCAAGGGATACTGCCGGACCTGTTCCGCGAAGGGCAGGGTATTGTTGCCAACGGCACGCTGATCAGCCAGACCCGCTTTGAAGCCGAGGAAGTTCTGGCCAAGCATGATGAAACTTATATGCCACCGGAGGTACAGGATGCGCTGGAAAAAGCGGGTCATCCGGGTGCCCAAAAACCAGAAGGCAAGGCTCAGCCGCAAAGCGGGCCAGCTTACTAGCGGGTAGTCGAGAAGCCGGCTGGCGGCAGCCGGTAAATTTCTCTTGCTCAACGCCTGGTTTCGGCCCTACATTCGCCTTTATCGGACCCCGTTCGGGGGGCCACCGTTCTAGGGCTTTTCATGAGTCAGGCCATCATCCTGGTAGACGACCCCGCTGACTGGGCCGCCTACTATCCTGCCCGTCATCTACTTTCTGCCAAGGACTACCTGCAAGCGCAGCAGCCGGTGTGTACCGACAAAAAGGTGCAGGTGATCAACCTGTGCCGCAGCTATAAGTATTTGAGCCCGGGGTACTACTGTTCGTTGCTGGCGGAAGCCCGTGGTCAGCGAGTATTGCCGTCTGTGCGCACGGTGAATGACTTGAGTCGCAAAGCGCTCTATGGGCTGCACTTTGGTCAGTTCGAGGCCGCGCTGGATAAGGCGATGAAACACAAGGGCGGTAGCAATGATCATTTTAGCCTGCTGTTGTTTTTCGGTCATACCGAACAGGAAGGCCTAATCGACCTGGGCCGGCAGATTTTCGACCAGTTACCGTGCCCGTTGCTAAAGGTGGATTTCCGCCGCCGGGAACACTGGGGTATTGAGGCGCTGAAGCCGCTGACCTTGAAGCAGCTGCAAGGGGCGCAGGAGGATGCGTTTGCCCGTGCTCTTGAGCAGTTTAATGCCCGGGTGTGGCGTAATCCCCGTCGTCGTCGCAGTGATCGCTACGAGCTGGCGATGTTGGTTAACGAGGAAGAGGTTCTGCCGCCCAGCAACAAGATGGCCCTAAAGCGGTTTGTTCGTGCTGGTAGGCAACTGGGTATCAAGGTGGATCTGATCGGCCGTGACGCCTATACGCGTTTGGGTGAATACGATGGCCTGTTTATTCGTGAGACCACCGCACTGGATCATCACACATACCAGTTCGCCCGCAAGGCGGAGCAGGAAGGGATGGTGGTAATGGATGATCCCGGTTCCATCCTGCGTTGTACCAACAAGATTTATCTGGCGGAGTTGATGCAGGCCAACAATGTGCCGGTGCCTCCGACGGCGTTTGTGTTCAGTGACGATGATGCCCAGATTGACTCGCTGATTGCAGAATTGAATCTACCCATGGTGCTGAAAATTCCGGACGGCAGTTTTTCTCGGGGCATTAGCAAAGTCGCGACCCGCGAAGCGTTGACGGAGGCCTTGCGAGGTTACCTTAAGCAATCCTCTGTGGTGTTGGCCCAGGCCTTCATGTACACCGATTACGATTGGCGCATTGGGGTGCTCAATCATCGGCCGTTGTTTGCCTGCCAGTATTTTATGAGCAAGGGCCACTGGCAGATTTATCATCACCAGAGCAGCGGCAAAACCGCGTCGGGTAACAGTCGTACCCTGCCCGTGCAGGAGGTGCCCCCCAAGGTGCTAAAAGCCGCTTTGAAGGCCGCTAAGCTCATGGGTAATGGCCTCTATGGGGTGGATTTGAAACAGTCCGGTGAGGAGGTGGTCGTGATTGAAGTCAACGATAACCCCAATATTGATGCCGGGGTGGAAGATGCCTGGCTAGGCGAAGACTTGTATCGGCAAGTGATGCTGGAATTTTTGCGGCGTTTGGAGGCCAAGCGAATCGGTTTGCCAATGTGAAGGGGCTGGTTGCCTGTTGATAAAGCGTAATAATGAGAGCGGGCTAGGCAGGAAGGCCCGAATGACGTGGCCTCAAGTGCGCAGCAGCAGAAAGACTCTAAGGCGCTCTGTCCAAGAGCTCACTGGTGCGCTGCAGTATTCAAAACGTCAGAGGCCGCGTCCACTCTATGGTCGCGGCCTCTGAGCAAGGAGCCGCACGCTTTCGCGCAAGGCTATCCAGTCGCTTTACCCAAGAACTTTTTGGATGAAGCCAGACTCTTTCTCAATGGTTTGGACGAAGGGCGGCAGCGCGTGCATGCGTTTGATATGTGCGGCCAGATTGGGATAAGTGGTGGCATCCAGCTGTTCGCCAGCATGATGAAAGTTCACCATTTGGCTTGCTAGCGCAATGTCAGCCACGGTCATGTTGTCGCCCACTAGAAACTCCCGACCTTCCAGTGTCTTTTCCAGATAGACAAACAGGGGAGGGATAGTCGTGCTTAGCGCATGCTGGACTTTTTCTTCGTCACATTCTTTGCCCAGTAGGGGCATAAGTACGCGATTACGGAATACTGCAAAGGTACAGCGCATGGCAAGATCGTAATCAATAAAGCGTTCTAGCCAGATGACTTGCCCCATTTCCATGGCATCGCTTGGGTAAAGCGCCGGTTCCGGGTGGATTTTTTCCATCCAAGCGCAAATGGCGGCAGAGTCAGCCAGGAATTGACCATCTACTTCCAGTGCAGGGATACGCTTCATGGGGCTAATTTTTTCGTAGCCCTCCGGGGGGGCGTTGGGGTCGATATGAACGGATTCGAATTCGATCCCTTTCAGCGCGAGGGCGACCCGGGTTTTGCGGACGAACGGTGACAGGGCGGCCCCGTACAGCTTGATGGACATGCGTTTCTCCCGATAAATGAATATATTTTGCCAATTTGGTGGAATTGGCATGGTTGTTATAGCGCGCTTAAACAGGCTGCTCAGAGTTCTTTGCACGCTTCAGCCGATAATCTGAAGCGTTTGCTCTTATGACGCCAGCCTGCGGGTACTTTTGTTGATGTAGATGATCACACGTCATAATCCGCAAACACGACCTGAAAGCACTCTTTTCACGTTAAAGTAGCAAACTCCGGTGTGGTTTATATAGGTCCAGCGCTAGGCTTCCTACTAGAGCAGCATGATTTTTTTGGGTCAATGGCGGTTAGTGAAAATTTTTTTCTTGACGATTGCCCGGCAGATACCTATTCTACGCGCCGCTTTGACGTACCACGTCAAGCCCGGGTCCCCTTCGTCTAGTGGCCCAGGACACCGCCCTTTCACGGCGGTAACAGGGGTTCGACTCCCCTAGGGGACGCCACTAATTCGCTAGTAGTTAGCTGGCAAGCAGTTAAGCGGGAATAGCTCAGTTGGTAGAGCACGACCTTGCCAAGGTCGGGGTCGCGAGTTCGAATCTCGTTTCCCGCTCCAAATAAAAAAGGGACCCAAACGGGTCCCTTTTTTTATTGGTGCTTGTGGTTGTGTCTTTATCGATTCCTTCTATGTAACCTGCGAGCTTCTTCGCTGACTTGCCCGTGTATTGCGAAATTCATTCTCATGATTTGCTTTCGCTACGGCGCTCCGTACACTAAGGCTTCACCGAAAGTGAAGAGACTATGGCGCGCCTACACCCGCGATTGCTGGAAGCCCTCAACCTGTTGCCGCAGGACAAACCCGTTCATTTGCTGACGCGCCACTCCGTGCGTGAATTGGCCAAAAACGGTTTTGCGGACTATCGGTTGCCTCTGACGCCGGAAGGCATTGATATGGCGCGCGAATGGGGTGGCCGGTTGGCGCGCCCGGTGGATGCGTTCTTTTCGAGTCCGGTGGGGCGTTGTGTGAACACCGCTAAAGCCATGGCTGAAGGTGCTCGCAAAGCTGGGCTGCTTGAGGCGATTCCCGAGATCACCACAGATACCACTTTGGTGGAGCCGGGCTGCTATGTAGAAGACCTAAATCAGGTTGGCCCTACGTTCTTGAAAATGGGCGCGTTTAAATTCATTAATCGGCACCTGCAGCAACCCTTCGATGGCATGCTGTCGCCGGCAGAGGGACGCGCAAAGCTGGCGCGTTATCTAGGCGAGCGTGAACCGGCGCCCGGCCACCTTAATGTGCACGTGACCCATGACACCATTCTTGCTGTGCTGGTGGCGGAGCTGCACGGGCATCGGCGTATTACCGAAGACGACTGGCCCTGGATGATGGAAGGTCTGTGGCTGTGGTTCAGTGGAGGCCAACTTCACTGGGTGTGGCGTGGTGATCACGGACACCGTGCGTTGGGTAACTGACCACGCTGACAGCCTTTTTCTCCGTTTACCGATTTCTCATGAGGTGTGCCTTGTCCGCACTGACAATTCGCAATTTGACCAAAACCTATGCCAATGGCGTGCAAGCGCTTAAAGGGATTGATCTTGAGGTGAAGAAGGGCGATTTCTTTGCCTTGCTAGGCCCCAATGGCGCTGGTAAATCCACCACTATTGGCGTGATCAGCTCTCTGGTGAATAAGTCCGACGGCGATGTGAGTATTTTTGGCTACTCCCTGGATACTCAGCGCTCTCTGGCCAAGAAGCAGATCGGCGTAGTGCCTCAGGAATTCAATTTCAACCAGTTCGAGAAAGTGTTCGATATTGTGGTGACCCAGGCCGGGTTCTACGGTATTCCTGGCCCGTTGGCCCGGGAGCGGGCAGAAAAGTATTTGCGCCAACTGGGCTTGTGGGACAAGCGCGATAAGCAATCTCGTACTCTTTCGGGGGGCATGAAGCGCCGTTTAATGATTGCCCGTGCCCTAGTTCACGAGCCGGAGTTGTTGATTCTGGACGAACCCACCGCAGGTGTAGACATCGAACTGCGCCGATCTATGTGGGATTTTCTCACTAAGCTGAATGAGCAAGGTAAAACGATCATTCTGACCACGCATTACCTGGAAGAAGCGGAATCCTTGTGTCGGCATATCGCCATTATTGATCATGGTGTCATCGCCGAAAACACCGACATGAAATCTCTATTGGAACAATTGCAGGTAGAAACTTTTATTCTTGATCTGGCTCGGCCCGTTACGCAGGCCCCACAGCTGGACGGTTTTGAAGTGTCGCTGCGTGATGCCAAAACCCTGGAGGTGGCGGTGCCGAAAAGCGAAAGCCTGAATACGCTGTTTGCGGAATTGGCTAGGCAAAACTTTGAAGTAATGAGCATGCGTAATAAGGCGAACCGGTTGGAAGAATTGTTTGTTCGATTGGTTGAGCAGAACCTGCCAGGGGGGAGGGCGTCATGAATGCACGCGAGCAGTGGATTGCATTCCTCACACTGGTAACGAAAGAAATTCGTCGTTTTACCCGTATCTGGCCGCAGACTTTGTTGCCCCCTGCGATCACCATGACCCTATATTTTGTGATTTTTGGCAATCTCATCGGTAGCCGTATTGGTGACATGGGAGGCTTCGATTACATGCAATATATCGTGCCGGGCTTGATCATGATGAGTGTGATCCAGAATAGTTATGGCAATGTAGTGAGCTCGTTCTTTTCCACCAAGTTCCAGCATTCCATTGAGGAAATGTTGGTGTCGCCGATGCCGTCCCATGTGATCCTCAATGGCTATATTGTCGGCGGCATGGTGCGTGGCATGCTGGTAGGGCTAATTGTCAGCGTGTTGAGCCTCTTTTTTACCCATCTTTCCATGCAGCACATGGCTATTACGGTGACGGTGGTGGTGCTCACTGCAGCGTTGTTTGCGCTGGGGGGGTTCATCAATGCGGTTTTTGCCACTAAGTTTGATGATATATCCATTGTCCCCACCTTTATCCTAACGCCTCTGACTTACCTGGGCGGGGTGTTTTATTCCATCGATCTATTGCCCGAGTTTTGGCGTACCGTGAGCCTGGCGAACCCGATCGTGTATATGGTTAATGCTTTTCGTTATGGCGTGTTGGGCGTGAGTGATGTGAATGTGTACGCTTCATTGGCAGCAATTCTGGTGTTCGTGATCGCTTTCTATCTATTCGCACTATGGTTATTGCATCGTGGTACCGGTATCCGGCACTAACCAATGGGCTTGAATCCGGTTATCTTTAACCATTGCCGACGACCCATGGTGGGGGCTACCAAGAGGTTATCATGAGTTATCTTAAAGAAACGCCGCTGGGTCGCTCCAGTGAGTATGTTGATCAATACATGCCTTCGCTGTTGTGTCCGGTGCCGCGCTGGGACGCGCGCGAGGGCCTGGAGCTGGAAAGTGCCACACTGCCTTTTCACGGCTCGGATATTTGGAATGCCTACGAATTGTCCTGGCTCAATGAAAAGGGCAAGCCCATTGTGGCCATGTGCGAACTGCGTGTTCCGTGCACAACCCCGAACATTGTTGAGTCCAAGTCCTTAAAGCTGTATCTGAATTCGTTTGCCAATACTCGCTTTCAAAGCCGCGATGCGGTGCGTGCTGCTATTGAGAAAGATGTGGCACAAACAGCAGGGGGCAACATTGAGGTATTACTGTTTTCGCTGCAGGAGTCGGCGGGTTTCCCTGTGTGGGAAGATCGCGGCGATTGCGTGGACAATATAGATCTGAATTTCGAGCATTACGAGTACCGGCCTGATTTGCTGTTATGCGATCAGGGCCCCGAACAAACTGGCCAGTTGTATTCTCATTTGTTGCGCAGCCATTGTCCGGTTACCGATCAGCCAGACTGGGCGACAGTGGTCGTTCGTTACACCGGTCGTGCTATCAGCCCGGCCAGCTTTTTGCGCTATGTGGTATCGCTGCGAAATCATCAGGGCTTTCACGAGCAGATTATTGAACAAATGTTTGTCGATCTGATGACGCAATGTTCGCCTCGCCACCTGACCGTTTACGGTCGTTTTACCCGGCGTGGTGGAATTGATATCAATCCGTTCCGCTCAAACAGTGAGCAGCCATTACCGAACCGTCGCACTATTCGCCAGTAAGGGAAAGTAGCGGCGGGTTTGTGGTTTTGCTGTTTACCTTCGTGTCATTGGCGTTATCTTGTTGCCGCCTTCTGTCTAGTATGGCTGGAGGTACGGCTTCTTAACGTTCTAATTCGAGTAAGTTGCCACGCGTTTCAACCTTCACTTTTAACTCAAGGCCCCAAAGGCCAGCCAAACCCAATCCACACCCCCAATAATACCGACCATCCCAGTAGTAATGTCAGGCTGTAGGGCAGCATCAGTGCAATGAGGGTGCCGATGCCCGTCTCTGGCTGATAGCGGCGAGCGAAACCCAGCACCAGCACAAAATAGGGCATCAGTGGAGTGATGATATTGGTACTGGAGTCGCCCACTCGATAGGCCGCCTGGCTGGCCTCGGGAGAAATGCCCAGTAACATCAGCATGGGAATAAAGACCGGCGCAAGGATCGACCACTTGGCCGAGGCGCTGCCGATCATCAGATTGATCAGTGCGGTGAGCACCACAAACAGTAATAACAGAACCACCTTGGGCACGGTCAGTGCACCGAGCCAGGCGGCGCCTTTCACCGCTAATAGCAGGCCCAGCTGGCTGTAGTTAAACCAGGCAACAAATTGCGCGGCGAAGAACATCAATACCAGGTAGCCGGCCATGGACGCCATGGTCACTTCCATGGCAGTGATAACCGCTCCACTGTTGCGAAACTGTCCGCTGACCCTGCCATAAACCGCACCGCAGATGCCGGCAATCAACGCCACGATGACCACCAGACCATGAATAAACGGCGAGCCCAGCACGCTGCCGGTATCCGGGTGGCGCAGTGGTGCATCGTTTGGCAATACCAGTAGCGCTAGCCCTGCCAGTAGGATTGCCAGTGTCAGGCCGGTCCACTTCATGGCGCGGGAATGGATTTGCGGCGCGTCCACTGATGCGTCAGCCACGGTATTGGCGTGGGCCAGCCGGGGTTCGGTGAGCGTGCGAGTGATTAGAGTGACCAGCCCGGTCACCAGAAAGGTGGAGGCGATGATAAACCAGTAGTTGCCGGTGGCCGCCACCGTGCGGTCCGGGTCGATGATGTGTGCCGCTTCTGTCGAGAGCCCTGCGAGCGTGGCGTCCACCGGGCCGACCAGTAAGTTCGCGCTGAAGCCGCCAGAAACTGCGGCAAAGGCGGTGGCGATACCGGCGATGGGGGGGCGGCCGGCCAGCTGAAACACCAGTCCTGCCAGCGGTATCAGCACTACGTAACCGGCGTCCACGGTCAAACTGGAGAGTACCCCGGCAAAGGCAACGGTGAATACCAGAGCGCCGCCGGAAGAGCGTCGTACTAAGCTGGCCAGACTAACGGACAGTAGGCCGGACTGCTCTGCCACGCCTAGGCCTAGCATGGCGACCAGCACCACGCCAAGAGGGGCAAAGCCGGTAAAATTACCCACGAGGGTTGTGAACAGATAACGCAGGCCGTCTGCATCCAGCAAGGAATGGGCGGTAATGGTTTCATCGGTGAGCGGGTGGGTGGCGGTCACATCCAGTGCGCCCAGCACGGCAGTAAGAGGCAGCAGTAGCAAGCAAAACCAGACAAACAACAGCGTGGGGTGGGGCAATCGATTGCCCAGTTGCTCCAGTCGAGCCAGCCAGCCATGGGTGCGGGTCATGGATGTATTTCCTTGAAGTGTATCCTCTACTGTAGCGAGTGGGTCGAATGGCGGGCAAGTAATAGCAGGCCGCAAGTTCGATACCCACGTGCCTCACGTTATATTCGAACCATGGCTTTGGCGTTGATTGGCAGCATTTAAGCTGATTTTGTAGCGGGTTACGGGGAGCAGAGAGGAATAAAAAAAGCCCCACGTTTGCGGGGCTTTTTTTATATTTGGCGGTGAGGGAGGGATTCGAACCCTCGATACCTTGCGGTATACACACTTTCCAGGCGTGCTCCTTCGGCCACTCGGACACCTCACCAGATTGTCGTCAAAAGTGCACTGGGCAGCAGTTGAGGGCGCGTAGAGTACCGGAGGGCGCGGCGGGAGGCAAGCATCCCGCCGCCGGTTGTTCACTGTTTGGCTAGCGAGAGTAATAAACAGGCTTGGTCTACGGCCAGCCAGCTCACTAAGGCCACCTGTACCAGGAAGAAACCGAAACGAATTTGCACCAGCCAGTGGTTCACGCCTACTAGATGGATAATGCTTTGGGCTACCCGGGCAGCGACCAGCCAAGGCAGTAATGTGGCGCTCAAGTCCGTGTTGCCGATCCATAGGGCGGTGGCTACCACTACGATGATGATGCCAAGCAGCTCTAGTGTATTGAGGTAGGCCCGGTGTAATCGATTCAGCGGGCAGGCTGGGTTGTAATGATAAGGGGGGAAACCGTCGGCTTTGCTTTTGCCGCTTAGCACGGCAAGGGAGCGGGCGGAAATGAGCAAGATGAGCAAGAACAGTGCCCAGCCCGCATAGGCCAGCAGAAACAGGTGAGTGGTTGTTATTGTACTTTCAGTCATCATTGAGTCCAATCCTCGCAAGATAAAGACCCTGATATTCGCAGACTCGGGCACTATTAGCACTGGTGCCGTGGGCCAAAATGCGCAAAGTTGCCTTTCCCCGGCGTTCAAGGCGCTGTTCGAATTGGCTCCGCGCTTCGTTACTGACCGTGGCGGTGATATGGATGTCGCTGTGCAAGGGAAGCAGATACTCAAGGTCGGTTTTCACCGCCACCACGTCTGCGTTAGCGCCCGCCTGGCGGGCAAGCAATGTAGTAAGTGCCCAGCCGGAGAGTGTAAGCAGAGCTGACTGGCTACCGGCAAAAAAAGTGCCTTTGTCATTATGATTAAGCGCCAGGGGGGCGGTAACGGTGAGTGTCTGCCCGTCGAATGATGTCAGTTGGAAGTCCAGATGCCGGGTGAGGGGAATGGCATCACGAACCTGTTCTGCTAGTGCTGCCAAGTCCATCATGGCAACTCACGAATAAAATCGGCAGGGCGCTCATCGGGCAAGGATTTGAGGCTGCTCGCCGCGGTACCCAGGTACAGGTAGGCCACCACTTGGTCCTTGGGGGCAAAGCCGAGCTTTTCCTTGGCAAGGTCTGAGTTGGCCAGTGCGCCAGTGCGCCACATAGCGCCGATACCTTGTTCATAGGCTGCCAGCATCATATTTTGAACGGATGCTCCCACCGCTAACACCTGCTCCCAGACGGGAATCTTGTGTCCTTCCGTGACTTCGGCCACGGCCACGATAATAGTGGGCGCGCGTAGGGCCTTGCTGTAGGCGTTATTCTGGGTGCGGCGGTCGGCGTTCGGTTGTTGTTCTAGCAAGTGCGCCACCATGATATCGCCCAGCCGTTCACGTTGGCGGCCCTGCAGCACAATAAAGCGCCAGGGGCGTAGCAGGCCATGGTCCGGAGCGCGAATGGCGGCACGCAGCAGCATGTCGATTTGCTCATCGTTGGGGCCTGGTTCTTGAAGGCGGGGGCTTGAGACACGGGTGGTCAGGGCGGTGAGGGTGTCCATTCAGGGCTCCTGTTATAACCGCGCCATGGTAGCCCGAATTGCAGATGAGTCCCAGTTGTAGAGTTCGGATGCTTCCAGGCAGCAAGGAATCCTCGACCTTTAGTCATCCCAGTCTTTTTTCTTATACGGTAAACCGCTAAGCTCCGCAGAAATCGCGTGAAACCGATCACATGACCTTCATCACAAAAAAGAAATCTCGCCGTCCTCAGCTGGGGCCTATGGAGCGCGCGCGCCGCCAGGCAAATTATATTCGCCTTTTGGCTTTTCTGGTGGCCGCCATGATCCTTATTGCGGGGCTAAACCTGAACCTGTTTCCTGCGCTATATATGCTGGGGGTGGCGGGGCTGCTGATTTACCCCATGTCCGCCCAGGGCCTACTTTTTTTGTTCGACAAGCAGGATCGACCCACCAAAATGGTTCATCAGCTGCTGATGCAAGCAGATGCTATGGTGATTGGCCTTGTGTGTGCTTTGCTACATTTCTCTCTGGTGCCCGCCATGGTGCTGTTGATCATTGTTCATGCCAACGCGGTAAGTAGCGGAGGCCTCAAACCCTGGCTGATGAATATCCTGATGACCGGCGTTGGCGCTCTGCTGATGGGCTGGGTTTTGGATTTCAAGGTGCTACCACCGCAACAGACACCGGTTTTGCTGTCGGTTATCTCCATGCTCGGTTTGGGCATTTATGTCGGGGCGTCATCTGCATTTGCTCGCCTGCAGGCTCGCTATTTGCAACAGGCACAGGAGCTGGTGCGCCATCAGCAGAAACAAGCGGTGGATATGTCTCGCAAGCTGGCCAAGTATTTACCGCCCCAGGTGTGGGGTTCCATTTTTTCCGGCAAGCGCGATGCCAAGCTGGGAACCGAGCGTAAGCGGCTCACGGTATTTTTTTCTGATATTAAAGGCTTTAGTGCCATTTCCGAAGAGCTGCCATTAGCGACTCTGACTAAGATGCTCAACACTTACCTGAGCGAAATGACCCGCATTGCACTGCGCCACGGTGGCACTATCGACAAGTTCATCGGTGATGCAGTGATGGTGTTTTTCGGTGACCCGAAAAGCGCCGGTGCCCAGGAAGATGCCTACCGATGTGTATTAATGGCCATCGAGATGCAGGAGCAAATGAAATTATTACGCCAGCGCTGGGCTCACGAAGGTATTGAACACAAGCTGGAAATCCGTATTGGTATTAACACCGGGTATGCGACGGTGGGCAACTTTGGCACCGATTCTCGTATGGACTACACCATTTTGGGCACTGATGTGAACCTGGCCAGTCGCCTAGAATCGGCTTGCCGTCCAGGTGGCGTGCTGATTTCAGAGGCGACCCAAGAACTGGTGAAGGACCGAATTCAGTGCCGCAACATGGGTGACATCCAAGTAAAAGGATTTAACCGGCCGATTTCGGTGTTTGAAGCTCTAGGAGCCAAAAGGGATAGCGGAGCAAAGAACCGTTATGTGTCGGCGCAAACGGCGGGTTTTGGTATGCATATCGACCTGGAGCGCATTCGTAACTTCGACAAGAACACTATCCTGCGCACCCTGGCCCATTGCGCCACAGATCTGAAACAGGACAAGCTAGTGGAAGTGGACTATGAGTCGGAAGGCTTCAGCTTGCATGTGGAAAGCCACACCTTGAAAAAACGGGATCGTGAGAAAGTGATCGAAATGATGGGGCGTGCCGCCAAGAAAGTGCAGACAGAAGTACGAGTGTAATTCGCTACCCGCTCCCTGAGACGCTGCTTTAGGTGGGCAGGCGTCCACCTAAAGCAGCTGACCGAATGTTACTGACCAAGAATGGCGTCAGCGGCTTTTTCGGCAATCATTACAGTGGGGGCATTGGTGTTGCCGCCAATCAGGGTCGGCATGATAGAGGCATCCACTACGCGCAAGCCTTCTAGGCCGTGGACACGCAGCTCGCTATCGACTACCGCCATTTCGTCGCTACCCATCTTGCAGGTACCCACCGGGTGGTAAATGTTGTCACACTTTTGGCGGAGGAAACCGCGAATTTCTTCATCGCTCTGTACCTCTTTGCCCGGGAAGATCTCTTCGCCGCGCCAGTCGGTGAGCGCCTGTTGTGCCATGATCTTGCGAATGGCCTTCACGCCGCGGACCATGCCTTCCATGTCGTCCGGATGCTCCAGAAAACGCGGGTCGATCAGGGCTGGGGAGCGGGGGTTGCCGTCACGCAGGGTGATGTTGCCGCGGCTTTTAGGTCGCAAAATGCAGACATGGCCGGAGTAGCCATAGCCCATGCTGAAGAGCATGTTGAGGCCGTGGTTATCCAGCTTGGCAGCAGTCAGGTGCAGCTGCAGGTCAGGAATGTTTTCTTCAGGACGCGATTTGATGAAGCCACCGGCTTCTGCCACGTTAGAGGTCAGCTGACCAGTGCGGCGATAAAAGAAATTGAAGATCCCTTTTAGCCCGGTGGTCATGAGTGCGCCGGGGGCTAGGCTCAGTGTGTCCTTACGCAGGCTTTTATGGACCACTAGCGCATCGGGGTGGTCCTGCAAGTTTTCGCCAACCCCAGGCAGATCATGAACCAGCGGAATGTTGTGTTCGGCCAGTTCCGCCGCCGGGCCTACCCCGGATAGCTTTAGCACCTGTGGCGAGTTGATGGCGCCCCCGGAGAGAACCACTTCGTTGTCTGCTTTTAGGGTGCGGATCTGACCGTCGTGCTCCACTTCTACGCCGATGGCCCGTTTGCCGTCGAACAAGATGCGATTGACCAGTGCATTGGTCATGATGGTGAGGTTAGGACGATCCATTACCGGGTGCAGGTAGGCTTTGGCAACACCGCAGCGCTCGCCATCCTTCTGGTTCACCTTGTACATGCCCATGCCTTCTTGTACTTCATTGTTGAAGTCGTCGGTGGCAGGGTGCCCGGCTTGCACGCCGGCTTTAACAAAGGCGCGGCTCACCGGGTGGGTGAATCGCAGGTCGGCAATGTTTAACTTGCCACCAGTGCCATGGTAGGTGCTTTCACCCGCTTCATAATGCTCAGAGCGTTTGAAAACAGGCAGGACATCATCGTATCCCCAGCCTTTATTGCCCAGTTCCGCCCAGTGGTCATAGTCCCACTTATGGCCACGGGTATAACACATGGCATTGACGGCGGAAGAGCCGCCCAAGGTTTTCCCTCGCGGAATATAAATCTGGCGGTTATTCAAGGCTTTCTGGGGCACGGTGTAATAGCGCCAGTTCCGTGCGTTGGAGCGCATCATCATGATGATGCCCGCAGGAATCCGAATAAATAGGCTGTTATCGGCGGGGCCGGCTTCAAGGAGGCACACGCGATTATTCGGGTTTTCGGAGAGGCGGTTGGCGAGTACGCAGCCGGCGGAACCGGCGCCAACAATGATGTAATCAAACTGCATGGTATCTGCCTTGTGCTAGTGACACAGTAAACAGAGCATTCTAGGAATTCGGCGTATGAAAACGAGGTTTGTTTGTGACCGGCGAGTCCAATGTATACCACGTTGGATGGCGCTGTTTTTGGCATTAATGCCTGCTTTGGCGGTTTCGGCAGCGCCTCCGGAGTGGCGAGAAGTGGTTTTTGCCGGGCATACGGCGTATCGACAAACCACTGAGTGCTGGCAGGCCCGTGCACAGGGAACGGCCTCAGGGCTGGTGCGGGAGAAAAGCGTCGACCTTGAAAAAACGCCTTGGCTGGTCTGGCAATGGCGGGCTGAGGCTGTGGCCGCCTGGCCGGATACCAACGAGCAGCATAAAGCCGGTGATGATTTTCAGGCACGGGTGTATGTAGTGAAAAAGGGGTGGTTGCCCTGGCAAACCCGGGCGATCAATTATGTTTGGTCGCGGCAATCTGCGCCTGGCGCTCATTGGCCAAACCCATTTGCGCACCAGGCAGAAATGGTGGTGGTGCAGGGGCCAGGCGGTGCCGGAGTGGCACATATGTTTTCACGTAATGTCCAAGCGGACTTCCAGCGTTTCCATGGAATGGCGGTGACATCGGTGGATGCAGTGGCGATCATGACCGATGGCGACAATACTGGGGCCACGGTGACCAGCTGTTACCAGTTGCCGTCCTTTCGCTCCGAGATGCCTTGAATACAAATGCATTAAAGCGGAACGTCAGTTGATCATTGGCCAGGCTTGCGAACACAAACGCTAATCAGGAAACGCTCAATGTGAAAAGAGAGTTGCGGCTAGCGCGCTGCCCTGTTTATTATTTGTTCAGCTGGTTGTCTGTGATTAGGGTGTTGAGGCAAATTAATCAGAGATAATAAAGTAAAGGCGCCGCCACCGTGCTGACATACCCACACCGGCAATGCACGACCTTCCACGGGGTTTCCCGCAATAGCGTTCCTATCTCTTTTGCCTTCTGTTGCAGAATCGTCATCACCTTACGTTTATATCTGATACAGCCACACTCAATTACATTGCTGAGGTTGCCCATGACTGAACGTATTTTGCGCTTGGACAAGGCGGGGGCCCCGGTCGAATGGTTGGACTGGCAGGTCGCCGCCACCCTTTATGCTCGTGGTCTGGTCACTTGGACGCTGGGGGAAGAAATCTACCGGTTGCATGGTGGGACCAGTCGCACTACCGGTGCTCGATCACTCTTATCCCTCCACTCGATTATCGCCTGCGATGGCATTACCCACAGTTATAAGCGCCCGCCTCCACCGTTAACCAATCGGGCTCTTTTCCGTCGCGACAAGCATCTGTGCTTATATTGCGGTAAATCCTTTGCTGAAAATGCGCTTACCCGTGATCACATTGTGCCTACCTCACGTGGTGGTAAGGATCGCTGGTTGAATGTAGTGTCGGCTTGTCGGCGCTGTAATCAGCGTAAGGGTAGCCATCGACTGGACGAAATTGGCATGGAATTACTGGCCCTGCCTTATGTGCCGAATATGGCAGAGTATCTGGCGCTGATTAATAGCCACCGTATACGGGGGGACCAGATGGCCTTTCTACGTAGCCAGTTTGGTAAGGAAAGCCGGCTTTTGTAAGAAAAATGTAAAAATAAAAAATGCTGATGGGTCCTTATTTACATTGGGGAGGCTCAATTACCATATTTCACTTCGTCTTGACGTGAATTCAGATAGACTAAAATTCTTTTTCAGATTTCTGGTCAGGGACGTGCCCATTCGTTACGTCATTTTTTTCTTGTGTTGGTGTGTTGCGGCTACTGCCTCGGCAGTAGAGAGTAAGGCTGACGCCAAAACAGCGGCCTTTTATTATGGCCCCGATATTCCATGGGCTTCGCTGGCCGTGTTTGATTTTCCCGTGGTGGAGCCAAATCAGGCTGACACTGTGCCCCAGGCCTACCAGGGTGAACATTTCTATGCCTATGTGAGCTTGGGTGAAGTGCTGGCCCAACGTCATTATTTCTCTGGTTTGGACAAGGCCTGGTTGTTGGGGAAAAACCCGGACTGGGGGTCGTTTATTCTTGACCAGTCTTCCCCGGCGCTACGCAGCTACTTTATTGATGCCGTGATTGAGCCTCTATGGCAAAAGGGCTATCGCGGTTTTTTCCTTGATACCCTGGATAGCTATCAACTGGTCGCGGAAGACGACGCCGCCCGTGAACGTCAACAAAAAGGGTTGGCCGCGCTGATAAACGCTATTGCCGAGCGCCATCCCGAAGCCGGGTTTATTTTCAATCGCGGTTTTGAGCTGATGCCATTGATTGAGGCCCGCGTGGATGCGGTGGCGGCAGAGTCCCTCTACCAGCGTTGGTTGCCAAGCAAAGATCAATTTGCGGTGGTTCCGGAGTCGGACCGGCAATGGCTGCTGGATCAGTTTGAGCAAGTCCGTGAGCGCTATGGTGTTAGCACTATTGCCATTGATTATGCCCCCCCCAGGGACCGTGACCAGGCACGTAAAATCGCTAGCGACATTGCCCGCCATAATGTGATTCCTTGGGTGACTAACCCGGCGCTGGATATGTTGGGCGTGGGAGAGCTGGAGGTCATCCCTCGCCAGGTATTGATGGTCACCGGTGGTAGTAAAGAAAGCACTTGGGAATTATCCATGGCGGTGCTCTATGGGTTAATGCCACTACAGTTTCAAGGGCTGGTACCCGATGTGCGGGTAATAGATACACCGATGCCCGCGGGAACGTTGGCGGGCCGTTATGCCGGTATTGTGGTTTGGCTAGAAGACCCGCAAGCCCGCAGCGATGAATTTGAAGACTGGTTGGCTCTACAGAAAGACAACGGCGTTCCCATTCTCATGTTGGGTTTCCCTGCAATTGACCCGAAAGGTTCCCATGCAGAGGACTTTGGATTTATCTCACGGGGCACGCCGACCAGCCCGCCCAGTATTCACTATCAGCACCCGGACATGGGGTTCGAAATTCCGCTACCGGGATTACTGGATGTATCTTCCCCGCTGGACAGTAAAGAGGCCAATCCTTGGCTTGAATTGCGTAGCGACAACCAGACACTGATTCCGGTGGCCACCACCCCGTGGGGCGGCTATGCCTTTCAGCCCTTCCCCATTCGCTCCATGATGCCCGGTATTAAAGAAGGCATGAACCGCTGGATGATCAACCCGCTCACCTTTACCCGTGAAGCGCTGAAGTTGCCGGCCATGCCGATTCCGGATGTAACAACAGAAAATGGACGTCGCTTACTATTTGCGCATATGGATGGCGATGGCTTCCCCAGCTTGGCGGAAGTGGAGGGCTATCGCAATGAAGCCGACGCCTTGGTTTTATTAGATGAGATTCTTAAGAAATTCGATATTCCAACCACCATTTCGGTGATTGAAGGGGAGGTGTCCAGCGAGGGCCTGTACCCGAAAATGGCGCCGGAATTGCAACGCATTGCCCGCGCCATGTTTGCGCTTCCCCATGTGGAAGCGGCAACCCATACCTATTCACATCCCTTCTTCTGGTACGATGCTCAGGAAAATCCCGGTGAACTCTACGGGCCGGAAGGGCAGCTGAGATTGCCGATTCCTGATTACCGTATGGACCCGGTGCGTGAGGTGGTAGGTTCGGCAAACTATATTGAGCGCGAGCTGTTACCTCCGGGTAAGAAAACACGCATGGTGTTGTGGAGCGGAGATACCATCCCCACTCCGGAAGCGCTAAAAGCGGCCCGTGAAGGTGGCTTGCTGAACATGAATGGCAGCAATACCACCATTACTGAAAGTGCACCGACCTGGACCCTAGTCAAAGGTATTGGTGTGCCCAAAGGCGATGAGTTTCAGGTGTATGCACCTAACCAGAATGAAAATATTTACACCAATGAATGGACCGGTCCTTTTTACGGGTTTGAAAGGGTCATCGAAACCTTCAAGCTGACCGAGACTCCGCATCGTTTTAAGCCGGTGGATATCTACTACCACACCTATATTGCTAGTAAGAATGCGTCGCTGGAATCATTGCGCCGGGTATATCAGTGGGCCAGTGAGCAACCGTATTTTCCGCTCTTTGCATCGCAATACGTGCGTAAAGTGCTCGATTTCAACGATATGGTCATTGCCCGTCGTGGTGATGAATGGCTAATTCAGGGCAGCGGTGAGTTGCGTACTTTGCGCTTACCGGATGAGCTGAGCTTTCCGGCAATATCCGGGAGCGATGGGGTAGCTGGATTCCGGGAGGATAAACCGGGCCGTTATGTTCACCTCAGTGGTGGCCGCGCCCGTTGGCAGGGGCGGGTAGCATCGGATGATGCCATGCCCTATCTACAGCAGGCGAACGGGCGGCTGACGGCGTTCTCTCGGAATGGGAAAAGACTGCAATTCTCCCTGAGCGCCATGGCTCCACTGGCGTTCACCTTGGCCAACGTCGAAGGCTGCACCCTGCGTCACCAAGGTAACATTATTAAACCGATTGGCCGTCACGGTCGATTTAATCGCTACAGGAGTGCGGCACGTGAGCTCAACGAGCTACGGTTACAATGTCCGCACTGAGCGGCTGCGGGTCGTTGGTTTACTCGAATTATTTGCCTTCCTGATTCTCATCGCGGTGGTGTGCTGGATGGTCTTCCCACGGGACCTATCCTCGTCGTTGCGCAGCGCTCGTCTGGATGCGGTTACGTTTAGTTATATGCAGGCATGGCTGAAGGCTAAACCCGACGACCACGAGTTACGGCTGCTGATGGCTCGCGAATTGATTCTGCAAGGCGATTTTGTGGAGGCAGATAATCAACTGAGCTATGTGGCACGTGTCAGCAATGGCCGTTATGACAGCCAGATCGCTTGGCTGGAATTACGTCGCGAATTTACCCGCCTGATGGCCATCACACCGGACAACCGTTTTGGAACCATGTTGCAGCATGACACCCTAGCGCAGTTGCGCAGCATTGACTGGGGTGCGCTGAATAATGAAAAGCGCATGGCGTTTGCAGATATGGCCCTGGCCCTGGGGGACGTAGACCAGGCGGTACAGGCTTTCACTCGATTGGCTGACAATGCGGCTAACCCCAGCCGCTGGTATGTGAAATCAGCCAAAGTGCTGCTGGCCCATGGCCGTTACTCGGAATCGGCGGACGCCTATATTGCCGCTATGGATTCACGAGGCAATTATCAGGTGCGCAAGCGCTATTTTCTGGCTGCGCTGGATGCTTTGCAGGCAGGGAGCCTGCATCGCAAGGCCATGCGCTTGGCCGGCGCCCGTGAACGGTCGTTTTATAATGACAAAGACGTTTTGTACCGGTTAATGACCTTGGCTCAGGCTGGCGGCAATATGGCAGCGGCAGAACATTATGCGGTGTTGCTGTTAAGGCTGGCGGATATCGAGGAGCCCGGATGAAGTTCCGTCTGTTGCTTATGGTTGTTCTTGCTTCGGTATTGGCCGGCGCATGGACAGCCCATGCGGCGGATCCAGAACCCTATGTGGAACGCTATTACGATCGCAGCTATCGGGTGTTTATGGCGTCGGGAAATTTACCCCGTGCCCGGCAAGTGATTGAAAATGCGCTCTACTGGCGTTCCGACGATGAGCGCTGGTGGCGTCGTTTGGCTGAAGTATCCCGTTGGTTGGGCGACCCGGAAACCGCATTGAAGGCCTGGCGTCAGGTGGCGGAGTTGAGTAATGACCCGCAGGCGTGGAAGCACGTACTGGAGTTAGCGCCACTGACCTATAACAACCGCCTTGCCCTGCGGGCTCACAAGGCGCTATTGAGCGTGTCCCCTTACGATGCGGGCATCATTGCCACCATCGGTCGGCAATACGAGTTGTTGGGTCAGCCTGAGGCAGGGCTGCGCTTCTTCGAACAGTGGCGTCGTAGTTATCCCAGCAAAGCGGTGCTAAGAGAAATGCAACGCTTGGCTCTGAACCAGGGAGAAGATTTGCTGGCGGCAGGTTATTCCCGGGAATACATGGATCGTTTTGGTCCTGAGCCGTTGATGGCAGAACAGGCCGCAGATCTGTACTGGCTAAATGGTCAACGCGAAAAAGCGCTGTTAGACCTAAATCGTGATGCTAACCAGTTGCCTTATATACCCGCATTGTCCCGTCGTATTGCGGTGATGGCCGGGGAGTTGGGGGAGTGGGATCTGGCACTGTCCCGTTACCAGGAGCTGGTGGACAATGAAGACGATCAGATAGACGACCTGTATAACTATATAACGCTGTCCCGTTATTACCAGCCGGAGCGGCTAGCATTGCTGATGGGCCGGGCCTGGCGCAAGAACGGTGACCCGCAATTGGCACTTGGCGCATTGTACCAGCTGCAGTCTCGCGGCGATGATGCCGCCATTGATGCCTTTCTTAAGGGGCTGAGCGCGGAACAACGACAACGGCTTGAACAAACCCCGGAATTTTTGCGCTTCTATGCCAACCTGCAATTGCATCGCGGGGATGCAGACGCGGCGCAGCGGTGGCTTAATAAAGCCTTGGTTTTAAATTCCGAGGACAGAGAAACCCGCATTAGCTGGATGTGGCTGCTCATCGCCACAGGCCAAGATACCGCGCTGCAACAGGCTCTGGTGAATTGGGAAGACTCGGCTCGCAGTGACCGCCGCTATTGGAACGTGCTGGCAGCTTCACAAATGGCCTTGGGTAATGCGGAGCAGTCCCTGCGCTATGAAATTGAACTACTGAAAACTGCCCGCGATAACTGGGAGAGGCAGTGGTATTACTCCCAGGCGTTGATTGCTTCTGGGCGAAACGGGCAAGCTTGGCCGGTAATGCGTCGCCTAAAAGAGCAGCTTCCGTTTACGGTCGAACCGCAGCAACAGGCCACCTATAGGGACATGAAGTTGACCCTAAGCCTGTTATTTGATGATGGCGACACCACCCTCAAACTGGCCCAAGCGCAAATAGACGGCATGGAAGACGTGCCCGCCGCTCATGCTGAATGGCTAGCGCAGTGGGCCATTGGTCAGTCGGAACCTGGCTTGGCTCAGAGCTGGTATTTACGTAAAAAAATAGCACAGCAGGGCCCGCTTAAGGCTGGATCAGCGCTGGCCTATGCCTTGGTGCAGGGTGATCTGGATTCGGTAGCCAGAACGCGTGAGCAGTACTTGGGCCAGCTTAGCCTGTCCGAACAGCTGGAAGCCCACGTGCGGTTGGATGAACCGCGCCAGGCCGCTAATACTTTCATGGCCATTCAGGCCGGAGCGCCAGAGTTGGCAGGCAGTAATAATCTGCAGGAAAGCCTGCTGTTGCCTACGGCGCTTTCCTCCCAGTTTCATCTTGAGCAGCGCCGTTTGGGTGCGCTGGATATTCAGGACCTGCAGTTTGTTCAGTACCACCCGATCAGTGACTTCACGCAGTTGTCGGTGGAGGCTCGTCAGCGCAATTTCAGTAGTAATGACGATGAATTATTGCAGATCAGTGATGATGAGCAGCGCCTCTCGGTGGCGTTAGCCTACCAGCGCGAACGGTTCCGCAGTCGCCTGAAATTGGGCCAGCGCAATCTGTTGAACAATAGTGAAACCATGGCGGACTTGGAGCTGGGGGCGAACTGGACGCAGTATTGGTCCGGTAGCCTGAATTACCAATGGCGAACGCCGGCGGATGAATCGTCCCTGTTGATTCTCGGTGCGTCACGCACGGGTAGCCAGTGGTTGTTGAATTGGAGGCCATCATCCACCTGGCAAAGCAGTGTGGATTGGGCCAACTATGACTACCATGATCTCAATGAGAGCGATCTGGGCAGTGGCAGTATCATCAATGCTCAAAGCACCTGGCGCCCCTGGTTATCACGCTTTTCCCCCGGCGTACGGGTGAGGCACACCCGTGCGGACTTCACCGCTGGCGGCGACAGCATGGCGCAAGTGCGTGCGCTGCTACCCCCGGGGGCCCAGACGTTGCCGCTACCGCAAGACTATCACGAGTCGGAAATAGTACTGTTGTTGGGCCAGCCTGATGTCCATATTCGTGCGCACCGATTACAGGGTTGGGGAGAAATTGGCTACAGCGAGAACAGTTTGTCTGGGGCGGGTTTTACCGGCCGCTTCGGGGTCGAAGGCCCTTTGATCGGGCGTGATGAATGGAAGATTTACGCGGAGCAACAGCTCAATAGCGGTGGCAGTGATGAAGACAGCTACCGCTTTGGGCTGCAATATAGAATTTATTATTAGGAGTGAATCCAATGAGAGTGAGCATTCCGCTACTGGGTACCTTGCTGCTGGCTGTCGTGCTGGCCGGTTGTACTCATGTTCGCAGCAGTCAGAATGTGGAATTGTCTGGGGAGGGCACATGGCTGGTGTTGCCTTTGGTTAACCGTACCGCGACGCCCCAGGCCGGCTTGCGGGCGGCAGCGATCGTAGAATCGGTGCTGTTTCGCCATGGCGTTAACACGGTGACCCGCTACCCGCAAAGCGATAACCAAGGAGTGTTATTCGAAGGCACATCCGCCGCCAGCCGCAAGAAAATGGATAAGTGGATTCGCTCCCAATCGGCGGATTATGTGGTTAGTGGGGTTGTACACGAATGGCGTTATAAAACTGGTGTGGACGGTGAGCCGGCGGTAGGGGTGATGATTGAAATCCGAGAACTGCCTGAGGGGCGCATTGTTTATAGCGGCACCGGCTCGCGCGCGGGCTGGGCCCGCCAGTCGCTCAGTGAAGTCGGCCAGAAAGTGATCGATAAACTGATCTCGCCGGTGGTGCAGTAATGTTGGAGCACCTCAGCAACGGTAGGCTGGCGGGGCTGTTTATGCCGCAGCCGAGAGTGCTCTGGTCGATGTGCGAAGCGATCATTCTGACCGCCCTGGCGGTTGGTTTGGGCCTCTGGTTACGTTATGACGATCCGTTGACGCTTATCGGAACTTTCCGTTGGGTGCTGCTAGTGCCTATCCTGTTGGCGCTTCGTTACGGCAGCCTGCTCGGTGTGTTTGGCATGCTGTGCTTGGTCAGTAGCTGGTTTATTCTCAGGTTTTTCGGCTTTTACCCCAGTTTGCCCTTTCCTGAATCCACCATGCTCGGTGGCTTCGTTATTATTCTGATCTGCGGCGAGTTTGCCGATATGTGGCGGGTCAAACTGATGCGCGCCGACAGTGCTTCCAGTTATGCGTTGGAGCGCCTGCAGAATCTTACGCAGCGCTATGTGTTGTTGCGTTTGTCCCATGACCGCCTGGAAGAGAATCTACTCGTTAAACCCTACACCGTGCGCGATGCGCTGGCGCGGTTGCGCGAGCTGACCTTAGATGAAAGTGACAGCATTCGGCTGCCTGCAGCGGATGATCTGGTGCATCTTCTGGCAGAGTATTGCCAGCTACAGCGTTGTGCCTTGTACCGCGTTGTTAATGGCCGGATTGATGACGAGCCGGCGGCCCTGTTGGGAGAAAATGGCCCCCTGGACCGAGATAACGAACTCCTTCAGCACGCGCTAGATCATCGGCTATTGGCCCACGTTCAGCAGCAAGGCCACGACAGCAATTACCATGGCCAATATTTGGTGGCTGCGCCTATCATCAACAGCGGTGGAGACCTCATCGGGATGATGGTGATTGAGCGCCTGCCATTCCTCTCGATCAACTATGAAAATCTGCAGTTGCTGTCTGTGCTGCTGAACTTTTATGCGGATATCGTGCACGCCGGCGATGAAGTGGATGAGATGTTGGATCGCTGGCCGACCATGCCCTTCCGTATTGCCAGCGAGCTGGCTGCCTTGGTGCGTTTGCGTGAAGGTGGCCGAGTAGATACTTCCCTGACCCTATTTGTGGCCGATGAAAGCGAGCAGGCCGGGCTAATTCTGGATGCTCTGGCGCGTGGCCTGCGTAGCCTCGACTTGGCATGGTGGATCAGCGATAGGGTACTGATGATCATGATGCCTATGACCGGGGAATCCAGTCTGGAGGGCTATGTTCTGCGTACGGAAAAATGGCTGCAAGAGGAGTACGTCTTCATGAGCCTACGCCAGGCGGGCATACAGTTCTTTTACCGGCACCTGGACCAGCGAGACCCCGAGGTGCAGATCGCCAGGTTGCTGGAGGCAGCCGGTGTCTAGCCTCAAGCTAATTATTTATGCCGTCGCTGCAGAAATCGCATCGCTAATGCTGTTGTTGAGCAAGCAGGCGGATTTATCGATTTTCTTGTTGTATCTGTTATCACACGGTTTGGCTTCAGCCTTGTTATCCGTGGTGGCCTGGAGTTTATTGCCTGAACGTTTCAGAACGCCAAAAATCCTTTCCTGGGTGCTGGTTTTTTCCTTTGCGTTCTTTATCCCCGCCATGGGGTTAGTGACGATTTTGGGTGGTGTTGCGCTGGGTATCTGGCTGCCGGCATTGTTTCGGGATCTACCGTTTGGGTTGGTGGATCAGCCGTACTTTACCCCGGTGCAAGTGAATAGCACCGCGGGTTTTCGACAGATCGATCTAAAAAATTTGCTGATCTCATCAAAGGCGCCAAATGCCTTACGCGTGCAAGGCATGTTGGTGCTTAAAGATATGCCTGCCAGGGTAACCGGTAATCTGTTACGCCATTCCCTCGGCGACTCCTTTGAAGATCTGCGATTGTTGGCCTACGGGATTCTTGATCAAAAAGAAAAAGAAATTACCCGTGATATTGAGCGAGCCCTGCATTTACTGGAGCGCTCCAAAGAGTCCCGCCGTTACCGTTTGGCGCGTCGCCTGGCCGAGCTCTACTGGGAGCTCAATTATCAGAATTTGGTACGCGGTGATATTCGTACGTTAACGTTAGAGCGAGCCGGTTATTACGCGGATATGGGGCTGATGGAAAGCCCAGAAGATGCTGGGCTGTGGCTGTTACGCGGGCGTATCCAGCTCAGCCAGGAACAGATAGGCGAAGCGCACCAGTCCATGACATTTGCCCGCCGACTTGGCCTTTCTGCGGCGAAAGTGAATCCCTGGCTTGCCGAAATTGCGTTGCAGCGCCGGCAAATGTCGCTGGTACGTATGTTGATGCTGGAAATCACCGATGACAGCCAGTTTACCCAGCTGAATAAATCCGTTGAATTCTGGAGGGCCTATGAGCCTGCCACGGGCGGATAGCGCCGATATTTGTCTATTACTGGAAGGCACCTTCCCCTACGTGAGTGGTGGTGTGTCCAGCTGGGTAAACCAGATTATTCGTGGTTTTCCCGAGTACACCTTTGCCTGTTGTTTTGTAGGCAGCCGCCCGGAAGACTACGGCGAGATGAAATACGAACTGCCCGACAACGTGGTGCACCTTGAAGTGCACTACCTGCACAATTTTCAGCGGGGGGCGCAAAAACGCTCCCTCAAGGGTAATCGCAAAGCTTATGCCGATTTGCGGCGTTTTCACGACATGGTGAAAGAGGGCGTCCAGACCCGCGAACGCAGCCAATTGTTCAGCCGCATTGTGACTCATCTGGGCGAAGGCGAGGATTATTCCGAAGAGTCGTTCCTGCACAGCCGGGCCAGCTGGGATTATATCGCCGAAGCGTACCGGAACTTTAGCCGTGACCCGTCATTTGTGGATTACTTCTGGACCATCCGTATTATGCACTCGCCCATCTGGGTGCTGAACGACATTGCCGATAATTTAATTCCGGCGAAAATGTACCACACCATTTCGACCGGTTATGCCGGCTTTCTAGGGGCCATGCTAAAGCGCCGCACCAACAAGCCTTTATTGTTGTCCGAGCACGGTATTTACACCAAAGAGCGCAAAATCGATCTATTCCAGAGTGAATGGATCAGCGATAACCGTGGCTTGGTGGAAAAGAATAACTCGGAGATGGCCTATTTTCGGGAGAAATGGGTGAATTTCTTCACCGAGTTAGGGCGTGAGTGTTATCAGGCATCAGACCGGATCGTGGCTCTTTATGAACGAAACCGGGAACGGCAGATGGAAGATGGCGCCCCCCCGGACCGCACACTGAATATCCCTAATGGCATCGACTTGCCACGTATGCAGAAAGTGCGCGCCGCCCGTGGTGAAGCCATTCCCCCGGTGGCTTGCCTGATTGGCCGTGTGGTTCCCATTAAAGATGTGAAAACCTTCCTGCGCGCCATGCGCACCTTGGTCAATGTGATTCCCGAAGCGGAAGGCTGGATTGCCGGGCCGGAAGATGAAGATAAAGATTACGCCAAGGAATGCCGTGGCTTGGTGGCCAGCCTGGGGCTGGAAAAAAATGTGAAGTTTTTGGGCTTTCAGAAAATTGATGAATTGCTCCCTAAGGTGGGGGTGATCGTGCTCAGTTCCATCAGTGAGGCATTACCTTTGGTGCTGCTGGAAGGGTTTGCTGCCGGCGTGCCGGCGGTATCCACGGATGTGGGGTCTTGCCGCCAGTTGATCGAAGGCCTTGATGAAGATGATCGTGCCTACGGTAAAGCTGGCGAGGTGGTGGGCATTGCCGACCCAGAAGCGCTGGGTAACGCCGTGGCTCAGTTATTGAAAGACAAAGACGCGTGGTTTCAAGCACAGCAGGCGGGTATTCGTCGGGTTGAAAACCTGTATACCCAGGAAATGATGTTTGGCGCTTATCGGGATTTATACCGTTCTTTGCTTGATGATTCAGGCATTGCGGCCTCGGCCAGTAATAAGGAGGGCCGCCACTAATGGCAGGCATCGGTTTTGAGCTGCGCCGTCTGTTGCGTAAGGACACCTTGCTCGGGCTCATTCGTGCCTACGCCTATGCCGGAGTGATCAGCTCAGGTCCCTGGGTGTTATCGATCATCGGTATCCTGATTATCGGTATTTTCAGCCTGGGGATCGTGATACCCAATGCGGCGGTGACGCAATTTCAGGTCACGGTCACCTATTTGATTGCGGTCAGTTTGACCCTCACCGGTATTGTCCAGCTGGCGTTTACTCGTTTCTGTGCCGACCGCTCGTTTGAAAAGCGCGAAGACCTGATTCTGCCTAATTTTGGCGGCGTTACCTTGCTGGTCACGATCTTTGCTGGGCTACTGTCGTTACCGGTGGCCATGTTCCTGTTTCCGGAGCAAAGCATTCTTTTCCGAGTGTTGTTGATCGCCTGTTTTGTAGTGTTGTGCAATATCTGGATCGCCACGGTATTCCTGTCTGGCATGAAGCAGTACAAGGCTATTCTTCTGCTGTACGCACTCGGGTACGGGATTACGGTTGTAGCGGCGCTATTGCTGCTGTTTCTGGGGCTGGAAGGGTTGTTGTTGGGCTTTCTGCTTGGGCAAGTCACCTTATTGGCAGGCATGCTGGTGCTGATCGTGCGGGGCTACCCTGCCGAGAGCGTGGTGTCGTTCGCCATGTTCAGTAAAAAATACCTGTACCCCTCCTTGATGCTGGTCGGCTTTTTCTACAACGCCGGTGTGTGGGCCGACAAGGCCATGTTCTGGTTCTACGATGGCACCGGAAGCGATGTGATCGGGCCGCTTCGGGCTTCGTTAATCTACGATATCCCGGTATTCCTGTCGTATCTGTCGCTTATTCCTGGCATGGCAGTGTTTCTGGTGCGCATGGAAACGGACTTTGTGGAGTATTACTCCAACTTCTACGATGCAGTTCGTGAAGGCGGCTCGCTGTCTTATATTGAAGATATGCGCAATCGAATGGTCTTTGTGATTCGCCAGGGGATCTTCCAGATTCTCAAGATTCAGGCTATCTCGGCGCTGGTAATTATGGTTGCCGGTGCGCAGATCTTTCATGCGCTGGGCATTTCGGAATTGTACCTACCGTTGCTCAAAGTGCAGTTGATTGCTACCGCACTACAGGTGGTATTCCTCGCCATCATCAACGTGTTCTGCTACCTGGATCAGCGCCGCATGCTGGTGCTGCTGACCGGGTTGTTCTTCGTGCTTAATGTGATTTTTACTGGAATTAGCCTGTACCTAGGCCCTCAGTTTTTCGGTTTTGGTTTCTTGCTGGCCTTGGCTGTCTGTGTGTTGCTTGGCTTGTGGTTGGTCAGCCGCAAAATGGCAGAGCTGGAATATTCCACCTTCATGCTTAATTGACAGGTGGTGTGTCGGATTGCCTCTTCTCTCACGGAGAAAGAACACACTGCCTTTCAGGCTTAACGTGGTTGTTGCCGTCGGCAAGGCCGGGAAGTCGCCGTTACGAGAGTGACCCAACGAATGGTCCATGTCTGTGGTATCTTTTCCACGTTAATCATGTTGCTAGGGGAAGGGGCTCATGCCACGTCTGGGTTTGTCGGTTTTTCGTCTATTGATGTTGTGGGCGGTGCTGTTGGTGGTCGGCTGTGATGAAGCCGGAGACACCACACGCAACGAGGATAATAACGTCGCGGCCGCAGAGGGAAATAACGCAGCGCCTGCCGTCTCGCCACTGGATCAGCGCTGGCAGACCCATCTAGCGAGCCTGCCCACCGGCACCATCAGTGCCCGTGCACCGCTGATCGTGCGCTTTAACCATCCCGTAGCCAGCCCCGATCAGTTAGACAAGCCCCAGTCCGGCGTGGTCCGGCTGTTGCCGGAACGTCCGGTGACGGCGGTGTTTACCGCTGAAGATCGATTGGAAATTCGCCCCTTAGAACCTTTGCCCAGTGGTGAATCGCTGACCCTAGTGCTGTACGCACAGGGGTTGGCAAATGTGGACGACACCTTGAGCCCGGCAGAATTTTCCCTGCAGGTATTGCGCCAGCAACTGAGCTTGAGCGTGGAGTCCCTGTTACCCACCGAAGATGGCCGTGAGATGGTGTTACGCGGCAGCCTTGAGACCCGTGACCTGGCGGACCACGACAAGGTGGAGTCGGTGCTGGCCGCCAGCCAGAACGGTGATGGCTTAACCATTGCCTGGCAACATGACAGCGCCGGGCTTCGCCATGCATTTTCAGTGAGCGGCATTGTTCGTAAGCCGCAAGCCAGCGATGTGTTACTGCGCTGGGATGCGGCGCCCTTGGGGCTGAGCAACAACGGTGAACGCCACTACACCGTACCGGCGCTGAAAAACTTTGCGGTCACCAATGTGCGCGCGGTCAGTTACCCCCAACCCCACATCCAGGTGAATTTCTCTGAAGCACTGAGCGCCACCCAGAACCTGAAAGGCCTGGTTACCCTCAATGACAACAATGCCCGCGTGGAGGTAGACGGCAGCACCCTGCGCATTTACCCGCAGGAAGAGCTGGACGACGATGTGGCGTTGGTTATCGACGCCAGCTTGCGCTCGGCCAGCCAGGGGCGCCTGGCGAAGACGCTGGAAAAGAACCTGACCCTGGTGACCAACAAGCCTGGGGTTCGCTTCGTTGGTGAAGGCACTATTTTGCCCGATGGCAAGCAACTCAGTGTGCCCTTTGAAGCGGTGGGGGTGCGTTCGGTAAAAGTGCAGGCATTCCGGGTATTCGATGACAATATCGGCCGCTATTTGCAGGGCAGTGAACTGAATGAGGCGGACATGGATTCCCGCACTGGCCGCTACCTGTGGCAGAAAACCCTGAGCCTGCCGGGCACTGGCGATGGCTGGCAGCGTTATCAGCTGGACCTCACCGAGCTGATGGCCAAACACCCCAATGGCCTGGTGCATCTAACCCTGGCCATCGATGGCGACGACATCAGCTACCACTGCCCGGACGGTGCCCTGAATAAAAAGACTACCCTGCCCGACAATTACGAAGGCCCCGGGCAAGATGATGGTGGCAATGATCTCTACGAAAACTATTACATCGATGGCGGTTACCTGAGCTGGTACGAAAAAGATAACCCCTGCTCCGACAGCTACTATGAATATAACGACCTGGCCAGCAGCACCCGGGCTTTCTTGGCTTCCAACCTGGGGTTGATTGCCAAGCAAGGCCAGAACGACACCTTGCTGGTGGTGGCCACCGAGCTGGATAGCAATACGCCTGCTGAAGGCGTGGTGCTCAAAGCTTACAACTACCAACTGCAGCAAGTGGGCATGGGGCTCACCGATGCCCAAGGCATGGCCAGCCTCACCCTTGAAGGCAACGCTTATTATCTGGAGGCGGTCAAGGATCGGGACAACGGCTACCTGAAGCTGGCCCGTAACCGGGCCTTGCCCACCAACCAGTTCAACACCGGTGGCCAGCAGGTTCGTGATGGCCTAAAAGGCTTTTTCTACGGTGAAAGAGATGTGTGGCGTCCCGGTGATGCCATCCACCTCACCTTCATTCTGGAAGATCAGGACAACATGATTCCCGAGGGGCACCCGCTGACGCTGGACTGGTTCGACCCCAGAGGGAATAAGGTGAAAAGCTACACCCTGGATACACCCGTGGGTGACTTCTATGCCTTTACCTTACACACGGACGAAGATGCGCCCACCGGTAACTGGCGTGCGGTGGCGCGGCTGGGGGAGCGCTATTTTGATACCCCTATTCGGGTGGAAGCGATTAAGCCTAACCGGCTGAAGATCGAGCTGGATTTGCCCGAAACCCTGTATGCCAACGAGGCCACGGACATTGGCTTGTTTACCCAATGGCTCAATGGCGCCACTGCGGCCAATCTGGAAGCGGACATGCAGGTGCGCGTTAGTGCGCGGACCACCCGCTTCGATGGCTACGATGCTTATCACTTCGACGACCCCACCCGGAAACTGAGCAGCGAACCATTCACAGCTTTCGAGGGCAATGTGGACGGGCAGGGCAACGCTACCGTGCCGCTCACTGTGAATGTGGACCAGACCCCGGGCATGCTGCGTGCCACGCTGACCACCCGTGTGTTTGAAAACAGCGGCGATTACAGCACCCAAATTCGCAGCGTGCCGGTGTACCCGTTCAAGCACTGGGTGGGCATGCGTATTCCGCAAGGCAGTGGTTGGGGCGGTGCGTTGTCCCGCGAAGGCCAGCACGCCATTGATCTGATCAGCCTGAACAGCGATGGCAAAGCAGAGCCTAGTCGGCCCCTGGACATCAGCGTCTACCAGATCGACTGGCGCTGGTGGTGGGATCGTTCAGGCGATGACCTGAGCAACTACATTAGCGACCCCAGCACCCAGCGTGTAGCCCAGGCTCAAATCACCACCGATGGCCAAGGCCGCGCACAATGGAACCTGAACGGGGAAGACTACGACTGGGGCCGCCACCTGATCCGCATCTGTGATCGGCAAAGTGACCATTGCACCGCGCAAACAGTCTATCTGGGCTGGAGCTGGGAGCAGGCCAGCGGGAGTCAGGATGCAGCTACACGGCTGTCACTCTCCGCCGATCAGGACCGCTATGCGGTAGGGGATATCGCCCATATTGAACTGCCCGCCGTGGCCAAGGGCCGTCTGCTGGTGAGCCTGGAAACCGGCTCCCGAGTGCTGGACCACTATTGGTTAGAGGCTAACGGCAAAGCACAAACATTGGATATCCCCGTCACCGCCAACATGGCCCCCAATGTGTATGTGCATGTGGCCCTGCTGCAACCGCACAGTGGCCGCAATAACGATCGGCCCATTCGCCTTTATGGGCTGGTGCCGTTGCTGGTGGATGACCCCAATACGCGCCTCAACCCGCAACTGAGTGCCCCGCAAAAGGTGAAACCCGAAGAGACCTTCACGGTGGAGGTGAGTGAGCAGCAGGGTAAGCCGATGACCTACACTCTGGCATTGGTGGACGAAGGTTTGCTCGGCCTCACCCATTACCAAACCCCGAATCCCCACGACAGCTTCTACCGCCGTGAAGCCTTGGGGGTGCTCACCTGGGATCTATTCGACATGGTGGTTGGCGCCTACGGTGCAGAGCTGGATCAGCTGCTGGCGCTGGGGGGCTCCGATGGCGCCGATGATGGCCGAGAAAAGCAACGCCGTCGGTTCCCGCCAGTGGTGAAATTCCTTGGCCCTTTCCCGTTAGATAGCCATGAAACCGCGCACCACGATATTACTTTGCCGCCCTATATGGGGCAGGTTCGGGCCATGGTGGTGGCCGGCGATAACGGCGCCTACGGCAAGGCAGAGCAGGATATTACCGTGACCCAGCCGCTCACCGTGCTGAGCACCTTGCCGCGGGTATTAGGCCCGGGAGAAAGTGTTGCGTTGCCGGTAACCGTGTTTGTCACCGACGACAGCCTGAAGAACGTGACCCTGACTGTGGAGGCGGACGACGATCTGTTTGAGGTGGAGCAGGGCGAGGCATCGCTCACCTTCACCGGCCCGTCCGATCAGATTGCCATGCTGAAAATCACCGCCAAACAGCAGGTGGGTATCGGCGATATCACCGTCACCGCGAAAGGGGGCGAGCACAGCACGTCGGAAACCGTGCACTTGCCAGTGCGGGCGGCCAACCCGCCCACCACCCGTGATATCCGCAAGGTGCTGGCGCCCGGTGAACTGTGGGCGCTGGGATCCCAACCTCACGGCATGGCCGGTACTAACAGCAGTACCGTGGTGGTTAGTGCCTTGCCTGCCATGGGGCTAGAGCGTCGTTTGGATTACCTGCTGCGCTACCCCCATGGCTGTATCGAACAAACCACCTCGGCGGTGTTGCCGCAGCTGTACCTGAATCAGTTGCTGCAACTGGATGAGCAACAAGCCCAGGACGTTCAAGATAACGTTGCCGCTAGCATCGAGCGGCTGCAGCGGTTCCAACTGGCCGATGGCGGTTTTAGCTACTGGCCGGGTTTGGCCAATGCCAGTGATTGGGGCACCAGTTATGCGGGCCATTTCTTGCTTGAAGCCAAGCGGCTCGGTTATGCCGTGCCGGCGGCCATGTTAGATAACTGGACCGCTTACCAGATTCGCCGAAGCCAGAGCCTGGGCGATCGCCCCTGGCAGTGGAGCGCGGAAGCTTACCGCCAATACACCCTAGCACTGGCCGGCAAGCCCCAAGTGGGCGTCATGAATCGCCTGCGCGAACGCTTGCAAATGGCCCGGGCGGATTATGCGCGCAGTGCCAGCTACCATAGTGGTCGTTGGCTGCTGGCGGCGGCATACCTGCAAATGGGGCTTAGCGACGTGGCGGCGGAACTCACCGCCACGGCGGCGTCGGGCCTGGAATACGACGGCGCTAGCTACACCTATGGCTCTCAGTTGCGTGACCAGGCTATCCGCCTCACCGTGGCCGATGCCCGTGGCGATAGCGCCAAGGCCTGGACCCTGGCAGAGGACATTGCCAGCCAGCTGGCCAGTGACAATTGGTACAGCACGCAAACCACCGCGTGGTCGCTCATGGCCATGGCCCGTTATGCCGGCAGTCAGAGTGATGAGCAGGGCTACCGGTTTGCGATTCGCGAAGGCAAGCAGGCATGGCAGGAGATCGCAGCCACCTCACCGGTGTATCGCCAAACGCTGGCCGATAGCCAGCACGCCCAGGCCTTTACCGTGCGCAATGATAGCCAGCGTAAGCTGTTTGCCACCCTGAGCAATGTGGGAACGCCGCTGCCGGGTAACGAACAGGCCAGCAGTGAAGGGCTCACCCTTAGCACCCGCTTCTTTGCGGATGGCCAAGCGGTGAGCCCGCAAAAGTTGCCTCAAGGGCAGGATTTTGTGGCCGAAGTTACCATTACCAACACCGGTAACCGCACCCTGGAAAATTTGGCTCTCACCCAAATCCTTCCTTCCGGCTGGCAGATTACCAGCAGCCGGCTGGATGGCAGCGATGAGCAGCAGGAGCGTATTACCTACCAGGACCTGCGCGACGACCGGGTGATGCATTATTTCGATCTGAAACCGGGCAGCAAGCACCGCCTCACCGTGCGGGTGGCGCTCAATGCCTCCTTCGCCGGACGCTTCTACCTGCCTGCTTGGAACGTGCAAGCCATGTACGACGGCAGCCGCCAAGCGCGCAGTAAAGGGCAATGGGTTGAGGTAACGCGGGAGTAGACCGGATTACGCTGCCCTGCGATTCCATCCCCACCGTGTAGGTCGGATTACGCCTTTCAGGCTAATCCGACCTACACGGTGGGGATGTGACTTACGCTGGGTTGCGCCACCCCCTCTCGTGTCGTTCTTTCATTACGTCATGCCTTCAAAAGGGTAAAAACGCGCCACCCTTTCCGCATGAATGCCATTGTTATTCTGCCGGGCGATCTCCACTGCATCTGGACCCTGCCGGAAACGGACCATGACTTCTCAACCCGCTGGCGCTTCATCAAGGGGGTGGTTACAAAACATGGCCAAATGAGCACACCGATCTGGCAAAAGCGTTTCTGGGAACATACCCTTCGTGACGAGTATGATTTGCAAACTCACACCGATTACCTCTACTACAACCCGGTAACGCATGGTTATGTCCTCCAGCCTGCCGATTGGCCTTACAGCAGCTTTCACCGGGACGTGGCCCGTGGCCGATACCCTGCGAACTGGGGGGGGGAATGGTCACTGCCGGAAGACGTTGGCAACGAATAATGCGCAATGTCGGATTACGCCTGTCAGGCTAATTCGACCTACTTTCCCGCTCGCAGGTCGTGTTAGGCGTAGCCGTAACCCGATACAGGCTTTTGCAACCGGCCCCCACCCGCGATGAAATTTCTGCGCCGTTCAATTCTTACCCTGCTGATTATCGCTGTGCCTATGGTGGTCGCGTTGCAGTTCTGGCCATTGCCCGAGCGGCTAACCCACACTCCGTACGCCACCCTGATGCTGGACCGCAATGATCGCTTGCTCGGGGCGCGTATTGCCGCAGATGAGCAGTGGCGCTTCGTTCCGGTGGAGGTGTTGCCGGACAAATACCGCCGCGCCTTGCTGAGTTACGAAGACAAGCGCTTCTTCGCTCACCCCGGGGTCGATCCGCTGGCGATTGCTCGGGCTGCCTGGCTCAATGCCCGTGCCGGCCGCGTGGTTAGCGGTGGCTCCACGCTGACCATGCAGCTGGCCCGGCTGCTGCGTGATGACCCGCCCAGAACACTGCCAGAGAAGGCCCGCGAGGCGCTGTTGGCGCTGCAGCTGGAATGGCACTTCAGCAAGGATGAGCTGCTAATCCAGTACGCTAGCCGGGCTCCCTTTGGGGGCAATATTGTGGGGTTACGCGCCGCCGCTTGGCGTTACTTTGGCCGGGAACCGGCGGCGTTGAGCTGGGCGGAAGCGGCGTTGTTGGCGGTGCTGCCCAATGCCCCCTCATTGATCCACCCGGGGCGAAACCGGGAACGATTACGGGCCAAGCGCAATGGGTTGCTCAATGACCTGCACGAGAGCGGAGCACTGCCGGCCAGGGACCTGCAACTGGCACTGCTGGAACCTTTGCCCGCTGCCCCCAAGGCGTTGCCCGCTAACGCCAACCACCTGCTGAACTCTCTCACCGTCAGTAGCGAACAACACCTGTTCCGCACTACTTTGGATGCAGACCTGCAGCACCGGGTGCGCGAGCTGGCGCGCCGGCATGGTCGGCGCTTAGCCGGGGAGGGCGTGCATAATGTGGCGGTGGTGGTGATTGATCACATCGAGTTGGCCACCCGCGCCTACGTGGGCAACATGACCCACGGCGATGCCCGCGAATACGGTGCCGCCGTGGATATCGCCAGTGCGCCGCGCTCCACGGGCAGCGTACTCAAGCCCTTGTTATATGGCCTGATGCTGGACGATGGGTTGTTGCTGCCCGATACGCTGGTGCCGGATTTGCCTACCAATTATGGCGGCTTCAGCCCGGAAAATTTCGACCATGGCTACCGGGGCGCTGTCCCTGCCCATCAGGCGCTCAGTCAGTCCCTGAACATTCCCGCCGTGCGCATGCTGCGCGAATACGGGGTGGGGCGTTTCCATAACCAGCTGCAGCGCATGGGTATGACCACCCTGTTTCGTAACGCTGAAGATTACGGCCTCACCCTGGTGCTGGGTGGAGCAGAGGGGGCGCTTAACGAACTCACGGGTATTTACGCACGGCTGTTTGCTAGCGCCCGGCAGGCACCGGCTTACCCCGTGGCGGTGTTGCAATCCTCCCTTGCCAATAGAGAGCCCGGCAGGGCGCAGCCCAGCCCTGTTCTTAGCCCCGGCGCTGCTTGGTTAACCCTGGATGCCCTGCGCCAGGTGGCACGGCCCGGCACCGCCCGGCAATGGCGGTTGTTCAGCTCCAGCCAAGCCATCGCCTGGAAAACCGGTACCAGCTATGGCCTGCGCGATGCCTGGGCTATCGGCAGTAATGGCCGCTACACCGTGGGCGTGTGGGCGGGCAACGGCAACGGTGAGCCGGCTCCTAGCCTGGGCGGCGCGGCCACTGCAGCGCCGTTGATGTTGGACGCGTTCAGCCTGCTGGGGCCGGCTCGCTGGCCAGAGGCGCCCTTGGCTGATTTGAAAACCGTGCATGTGTGCAGTGACGACGGTTATCTGGCCGGGGGGCGTTGCCCCACGGTGGAGCGGCAGGCGCCGCTGCACAGCCATTTCGAAACCGTCACGCCGTACCATGTGCGGGTGCATTTGGATAACAATGGCCAGCGGGTGCATAGCCAGTGCGAGCCGGTAAGCGCCATGCGTCATCGCGATTGGTTTGTGCTGCCTCCCGGTCAGGCCTGGTTCTACCAGCGCCGCCACCCGCACTACCGGCCGTTGCCCAGCTGGCGGGAGGATTGCTTAGCGGGGGCTCGGGCCATGGATAGCGAGCCGCCCATGGCACTGATCTACCCCCATGCGGGCACCGCCATTTATATTCCGGTGGAGCTGAATGGTCGGCTGGGCCGGGCGGTGTTGCGCGCGGTGCACCAGCGCGCCGATGCCACCCTGTATTGGCACCTGGATGCCACTTACTTAGGGGAAACCCGCCATTTTCACGAATGGGCGCTCATCGCCGAGCCCGGCTGGCATACCCTCACGTTGGTGGATGATCAGGGGTTTCGGTTAAAGCAGCGCTTCAAGGTGTTGGGCAAATAAATCACCTTTACTGCCAGATTACGCCTTTTCAGGTCCTCGGAGCCCTTGGGTACATTCCGCCGATAAAACCCTATATTCACCGCGCCTTTTCTTCGCGAATCTGATAAACAAGAACTCTTCGCGCAACCAACGGGGCTACCGATGACACACCTTCACTACCACACCTGTAATTTATGCGAAGCCATGTGCGGTATCGAGGTAGAGCACAACGGAGATGACATACACGCTATCCGTGGTGACAAGGCCGACCCGTTCAGCCGTGGGCATATCTGCCCTAAGGCCGTGGCGTTGCAAGATCTGCATAACGACCCAGACCGCCTGCGCCACCCGGTGAAGCGCACCGCCGATGGCTGGGTGCCGATTAGCTGGGATGAAGCCCTGGATGAAACCGCCCAGCGGCTCCACGACATTCAGCGCGCGCACGGCAACAATGCGGTATCGCTGTACTTGGGCAACCCCACGGCACACAACCACGGAGCCCTGTTTATGTTGTTGCCGTTTACCTGGGCGCTGAATACCCGCCAGCGCTTCAGCGCCACCTCAACGGACCAGTTGCCCCATCAGCTTGCTACTTACCAGCTGTTTGGCCACCAGGCCCTGTTCCCGATTCCGGATATCGACCGTACCGATTACTTCATGATCATTGGCGGTAACCCATTGGTTTCCAACGGTTCCATCATGACCGTCCCCGACGTGAAAAATCGCCTCAAGGCGCTGCAAAGCCGCGGGGGCAAACTGGTGGTGGTGGACCCGCGTCGTACCGAAACCGCCCAGCTGGCAAACGAGCATCATTTCGTGCGCCCGGGCACCGATGTGTACCTGCTGCTGGCGCTAGTGCAGGTGCTGTATGCGGAATTATTGGTGGCGCCGGGCCGTATCGATGGCTTGCTTGATGGCAAGCAAACCCTAGAGAAGCTGGTGGCGCCCTGGACCCCGGAAAAAGTGGCTGAGGCGGTGGGCATACCCGCCGAGACTATCCGCACGCTGGCTCGCGATATTGCTAACGCGCCCAGCGCGGCGGTGTACTCCCGCGTGGGGGTAACCACCAGCGCCCACGGCAGCCTCAGCGCCTGGCTGGTCTATGTGATTAACATCCTCACCGGCAATCTGGACCGCCAAGGGGGCGTCATGTTCACCAACCCGGCTTTTGATGTTGTCAGCATGAGTGGCCTGAGTGGCGATACCGGCAGCTTCGACGCTTATCGCAGCCGGGTGAACGGCTACCCGGAGTTCGGCGGTGAATTTCCGGTCACGGCCATGGCCGATGAAATGCTGACGCCGGGGCGCGGCCAGATAAAAGCCTTTATTTCTCATGCCGGCAACCCGGTGTTGTCGTGCCCAGATGGCAACAAGCTGGATCGTGCGCTCAGTGGCCTGGATTTCATGGTCAGCATCGATTTTTACATCAATGAAACCACCCGCCATGCGGACATTATTCTGCCGCCCACCGGCCAGCTCGAACACGGCCAGTTCGACCCTATTTTTCAGGCGGTGGCGGTGCGCAATGTGGTGAAATACACGCCACCGTTGGTGCCTCGCCCGGAAGGCATGTTGCACGATTGGGAAATCCTGCTTGGGCTCACCTCACGGTTGAACCGGCTTAACGCCCGCAGTCGCCGCAACCGCTTGAAGTTTGCCGCCACCGATCGTTTTATCCGCACGCTGGGCGACCGGGGCATTATCGATTTGGGCCTGCGCCTGGGGCCCTATGGTAGTGGCGGCAAGGCCCTAGCCGAGCTGAGGGAAAAGGGCTTGCATACCCTGCCTAAAGTGGCTTGGCGTTTGCTGCGTGGCAACAGCGGTGGGTTAACGTTAAAGCGCTTGGAAGCCGCTCCCCATGGCATTGATTTAGGGCCGCTGGTGCCCATGCTGCCGCAACGCCTTTACACCCCCAATCAACGGATCAATCTGGTTCCCGCCCTCTATAACCGGGCACTGCAAGGGTTGCCGGTGCCGGATGCCCCGCAAGGCAATCAGCTGTTGATGATTGGCCGCCGTCATCTGCGCAGCAATAACTCCTGGATGCACAACAGCCAACGGCTAATCAAAGGCAAAGGCCGTTTCAACGCCATGCTCCACCCTGTGGATGCAGAACGGTTGGGGGTGCAAGAGGGCGCAGATGTGCTCATTAGCGGCAGTGCCGGCAGCATAACGCTACCGGCCACCCTCAGTGACGACATCATGCCCGGTGTGGTCAGCGTGCCCCATGGTTGGGGCCATGATCGCGCGGGCGTTCAGTTGGGCATTGCCCGGAGTACAGCGGGCAGCAGCATCAACGATGTGCTGGGCACCGAGCGGGTGGAAGCGGTAACGGCCATGGCGCAGCTCAATGGCATTCCCGTTACGCTGGCCCCAGCATGAGAACACTGACCATAGGCCGGCAGAGGTGGCTACCCCGTTAGCCGGCGCGCGCCAGCAACAAACATCACCACAGCTGGGGTACTTTTTGCAGCTTGTTCAGGCTGTAACCGCGGGCCTTGGCGGTCTCCAGCAAGTGTTGGTAGGTGCTGGCTTCTATCTCAGGGCTGCGGGCCATAATCCACAGGTAATCGCGTTTTTCCCGGCCCACAATGGTGGCCTGGTAATCCGGGCTTACGTACAGCACCCGGAAGTCGGCCTTGAATGGCCAGAGGAACCGCATCCCCCATATCGCCGGGTTTTCTTCGCTCACAAACCCGGTGGGAGTCATGGTCTTCAGCTCACCCTCTGGGCCACCCTTACGGAAGGTAAAGGTGGTGGCAATTTCATTCGGCCCGGCCCGGCGGTACGTTTCCGTGGCGTTATAAGCGCCTTTTTCGGGAAAAGTAGGAATATTGGCAATCACATACCATTTGCCCATAAAACGGTCTAGGTCGAAGGGGGCGGCCACCTCAATGGGGGCGCGAGGTGTGCTTTGGCAGGCGTTGAGCATAATCAGGCTCACTATCAGTAGTATCGGGCGCATAAATGTCTCCATGACAGTGATGATCACGCCTTGAGGTGCAACATCGGGTGAATCCTAGTGATTGTGTAGGTCGACTTAGGTGTAGCCGTAAGCCGACAACCAAGCCTTGCTGCCCATCCATAATGATGAAATGTCGGATTACGCCTCTCAGGCTCTCTGTGCCCTTGGGTCAATCTGACCTACACACACCGGTTACCCTTGAAAGTCCTCCGCGCCATCACAACCCCTGTTATTAACCAACCGGAAAAGGAGACCCGCGTGAACGTTCTTATTGCAGGCGCAAACGGAAAAATTGGCCGCCGGCTGATTCCTCATTTGGCCGCCGACAACATCCACGTGACCGCCATGGTCCGCGATGCCGCCCAAGCACAGTCACTCAAAGAGCTGGGAGCCGCCGATGTGGTGGTGGCAGATTTGGAGGGCGACTGCCGGGATGCCCTGAAAGGGCAGCATGCTGTCATATTCACCGCCGGTTCCGGCCCTCACACCGGCCCGGATAAAACCATCGATGTGGACCAGAACGGTGCCATCTCGCTGGTGGATCAAGCAAAAGAGCAGGGCGCCAGCCGCTTTATCATGGTCAGCTCCATGCGTGCGGATGATCCGGACAGTGGCCCGGAAAAAATGCGCCATTACTTCGAAGCCAAAGGTAATGCAGACAATCACCTGCGCAGCAGCGGGCTAGATTATGTCATCGTCCGCCCGGGCCGCCTCACTGAGGAACCGCCGCTGGGGCACATCAGGCTGGAGAAGAAAATAAAGGGTTTCGGGGAAATCTCCCGAGAAGATGTGACCAAGGTGCTGGCGGAAGTCACCCGAATGGAGACTCGTAACCAAGAGTTCGACGTCATCTCTGGTGATACCCCCATACGCGATGCCCTGCAAAGCCTTTAAGGCGGGCGCTTCATTCCATTGTCGGCTTAGGCCGCTATGGCCCAAAGGCCGTAAGCCGACCCTTCTGCTCTCTTCGTTTTGCTCCCTTTCCCCTCGCTCTAGCGATAACAGGCTAACGGGCTAGTATTCCCTGCTGGATTGTTAGACAAAATCCGGTATTTTTTTCTAACCGTATCCCTAGTCATCAAGGGGCCTGTGTCATTAATTCGTATTAATTACGTTGGTTTAGTATTGAAGACCATTCGCATTACGGTAAACAAACGGTAAAATGCCGCAGCTTGTCATATGGATGACAAAAAAAAGCATTAATAATTCGCCCCCATGATGTTAAACAGCTGGATAGGATGTCCGTAGTGCCGTTCTCTTTACGATCAACTCGTTGGTATTTTGCGGGCTTTGCCCTTTTGGCTGCAAGCAGCGCCCAGGCTTCTTCTCCATGGGTGTCGGCTGGTGATCTGGCTGCACGCCATCACATTGAGGTGCTGCAATCTCAAGGCTGCCTAGAGGGAGTGACGCTCAGCTGGCCAATCAGCTGGGCCGCCCTAATGAAGGGTTATCGCCTTGCCCGCCATAGCCTCCCGGAAGGGGAAACAGAACGCTGTGAAAGCCAGCATGCCGCCTTCCTTGAAAAAGCCCTCCGCCAAGCCAAGCAAAGCACCCGTGGTGCTTCTATTACTTTGGGGGTGGCCAATCAAGAGCCCCTTTACACCAGCTTCGACACCCAAGTGGAAGATGAACAGACCAGCCAAGTGACACTTTATGGCATGGGTGATCGTTGGGCGGGGCGATTGGCCATCGGGTATGTGGATGGCGATCGCGACAATGAATATGTGCGCATGGATGACAGTTACCTGGCCGGTATTGTTGGCAACTGGCAGCTGGGCGTAGGCGCTATCGACCGCTGGTGGGGGCCGGGCTGGCAAAGCTCGTTGGCGCTCTCCAACAATGCCCGCCCGATACCCGGAGTGTGGCTGTCTCGGCAAATGCCGCTGGCTCCGCAAAGCCCTTGGCTCAGCTGGATCGGCCCTTGGGATTTACAGTTTATTGCCGGGCGCCAGGAACAAGACCGGGCTGTGCCCGATGCCCATGTGCTAGGTGCACGCTTTGTCTTCAAACCGCTGGACTCGCTACAAATCGGCCTCACGCGGCTGGCTCAGTGGGGCGGGGAAGGGCGTCCGCAGAACTTTCAGGCTTTCTGGGACGCGACCATTGGCCGAGATAACGGCGAATCGTCAGGTTTCGATGATGATGATGACCCCAGTAATCAAATCGGGGGGGTGGATTTTCGTCTGTCGTTGAATCCCGGTGATGTGCCACTGGGGATTTATGGCCAGTTCATTGGTGAAGATGAAGCCGGTGGCCTGCCCTCCAAGCGATCGTCTCTCGCCGGTATCGATATAGTCACCGGCTGGGGAAAAGGCTCCCAGCGTTTCTTTGCTGAAGCCACCGAGACCGTGGCGGGTAGTTGGTTTGGTGATCGACGCCACAATGTTATGTACGAGCACAGCACCTACAAGACCGGTTTCCGCTACCATGGCCGTAACCTGGCCAGTACTTGGGAGGGTGACGCCAAAGTCACCACCCTGGGTGTGCAGCAGTTTTTTCGTAACGATGTGACGGTCTCTCTGAGCCTTTCCCGAGCGACCCTGAATGACGAGGGGAGCACACGCGCAGTGCTGCATATCGATGGGGACGAAATTCTTCAGGCCGCAGACGAACAAGACATCACGCTGGCCGAATTGCGCATCGGCCACCCCCTACTGGGCGGCCGGCTGAACTGGTTGCTTTCTACTACGAATGAAGCCGTAGTCACCTATGAAAAGCGGGAGCGGTTTACCGCTGGCCTTCAGTGGACCCGCGACATCAATTGGTAACAGAGTTTATGCAGGTATTTATGAATCCACTCGGTAAATTTTTGGCTGCTGGCCTGTTTGTATTATTGGCGGGCTGTACGGTTGTGCCGGGTTCCTATCATTCTCCAACTCCGGGTTGGTTTCTGGATGATGAGGATGGTTCATCAGAAGGCGCGCCGCTTCCTGATGTAGTAAAAGTTCATTCAATTGGAACGGGGATACTCAAAAAACAAGATATACATCCGGTTGACAGAGGCGTTCCTCCTGCTATCGATTTGTCCGATGAGGATTACCATTATTTGGTTGGCCCGGGCGACGTGCTGCAGATTACGGTTTGGGATCATCCCGAGCTGACTATTCCTGCCGGTTCTTTGCGCAGTTCGGCTGAGTCGGGGAATTGGGTTCACAGTGATGGCACTATTTTTTACCCGTACGTAGGGATCGTGAGTGTTGAAGGGCTGCGGGTAACGGAAATACGAGACATGCTTACCCGACGTCTTTCTAAATACATCGAAGACCCACAAGTCGATGTGTCTATCGCGGCCTTTCGTCACAAAAAAATCTATGTTACCGGTGAAGTCGATGAGCCCGGTTTGTTTCCGGTGACGAATGTGCCTACTCGATTAATTGACGCGATTGGCGAAGCGGGCGGGCTCACAGAAGCAGCGGACTGGAGTAGCGTCGTTCTTACCCGTAATGGCAGGGATTATCGCCTTTCGTTGCGTGATATCTATCAGTATGGCAATACCAGCCAGAATATCCTGCTGCAGCCTAATGATGTTATTAACGTAAACCCGGTGACGGATGCGAAAGTGTTTGTTCTTGGTGAGGTAGGTAAAGCTGCCAGCCTGAAGATGGGGCGCAATGGTATAACGCTGGCGGAAGCGTTAGCTGAAAATGGTGGCTTTGACCAGCGTCAATCCGATGCTTCAGGGGTGTTTGTCTTCCGCAAGGCTCCTTTGGCAGCAGATCATGGTATTGATGTTTATCAGCTAAATGCAAAAGATGCCGCAGCTCTGGTACTGGCAGACAGCTTTACGTTACAAGAGCGGGATATTGTTTATGTTACTGCGGCGCCTCTGGCCAAGTGGAACCGCGTGCTTAGTCTGATTTTGCCTTCGGTTAGTGCGTTGTACTTGGGGAGCAGTACAGAAGATAAATTGAGGGATTAAGCATGTTCAACCGGATTCTGGTTGTCTGTGATGGAAATATTTGTAGAAGTCCCACTTTGGCTGCACAACTCAAAGCACTAAGGCCCGAGAAAATCGTTGAATCAGCAGGGCTGGTTGGGTTGGAGGGCCAAGATATGGATGCCACAGCGCGGCAAGTCGCTGAAAATCATGGGCTCACTTGCCCTAAGCATGTAGCACGTAAACTGAGTTCAGCAATGTGTGCTGAATACGATTTGATTCTGGTGATGGAAGCGCATCAGAAGGAGCGTCTTTCTCGGCAGTTTCCAGAAGCTAGCGGAAAGACGTTTCTAGCAAGCCATTGGAATGGGCGACATAACATTCCGGATCCCTATAAGCGAGGGCGTGAGGCTTTCGAGTCTATTTATTTGTTAATGGATAGTGCCGCGCACGCGTGGGCTAAAAAAATTTAGGGATCAGGGGTAAGTAGGTAGAAAGTCCCAGGGTCGAGAAGTATACAACCGGTTTATAAACGAATGGCAGAAAATAACAGCATGAAACGGCATCTATCAGCTAACGATGCAGAGCCTGATATCGACTTCGCACTCCTGCTGGCCGTGCTCGTGGAGCATTGGCTATTAATTGCATCCACGGCAGTGGTTGCGATGCTGGCAGCGATTAGCTATGTCATGTTTGCCACGCCTATTTATAAAGGCGATGCGCTCTTACAGGTTGAGCAGAAAAGCAGTGGTGTGCCCGGCCTTTCTGAACTCAATCAGATGTTTGAGCAGGAATCCTCCACTGCGGCTGAAATTGAAATTCTTCGCTCGCGCATGATTCTCAGAGAGGTGATTTCACAGCTCAAAATGGATATTCAAGTCCAGCCTGAGCGAAATTCCCTGTGGGGAAAAATGACGGCTCCTGATCCTGCGCCGCCTTTCTTACCTCGACCCGCATTTGCGGGTTATCGAGACAGCGAAACTTTTATAAAGGTCAGTGCCTTTAATGTGCCAGACCGTCTTTTGGGTCGATCATTCAAGATTATCGAGGAGAAAGGACAGCCGGCATTGTACTTTGAGGGCGGCCTTGTGGGTACGGCGCCTCTTGGAAAACCGATTATCAGTGAAGATGGAAGTGTGCGTTTGTTTATCACTGACTGGGTGTTTGGCGGCGAGCCAGTCTTAATTACTCGTTTACCCGAAATCGCAGCGATTAACCGACTACGAGGGATGTTGTCAGTTCAAGAAATTGGGAAAACGGGTATGTTGTCCATGACAGCGACGGGGCCCGACAAGCAACAAATCAAAGCAGTTCTCGATACGATCAGCAACGTCTACGTATTGCAGAATATAGAGCGTCGTTCGGCAGAAGCGGAAAATAGCCTAGCGTTTCTTGGAAAACAATTGCCTGAAATTAAGGAAAAATTGACGGCCGCAGAAGAAAAATTGAATGCCTATCGGTTGGAAAGTGAATCTGTGGATTTGACCATGGAAACACAATCAGTACTGGAACGAAGTGTGGGGCTGGAAGCAAAAATCAATGAGCTGAAAATCCAAGAAGGCGAAATTGCCAGCCGCTTCACCCGCGAGCACCCCACCTACCAGACGTTAATCCGGCAGCGGAGGTCTCTGGTCGAAGAAAAAAACCAACTGGACCAACAGATAAAAGATCTTCCTAAAACCCAGCAGGAAATACTACGTTTGATGCGCGATGTGGAAGTAACGCAGCAAATTTATGTTGGGCTACTTAACAAGACTCAAGAGCTGCGCATTCTTAAAGCCGGCACGGTGGGTAGTGTCCGCATAATTGATGAAGCGCTAGTCCAGCCCGCCCCGATCAAACCCAAAAAATCTCTTGTCGTTGTTATTGCGACGATGCTTGGCGCGGGGGCTGCAGCCGGCTTGGTTCTAATGCGGTCCCTTCTTAGTAAAGGTATTGAATCCCCAGAAAAACTGGAAGAGCAGGGGGTGTCTGTTTACGCCGCTATACCATTGTCAGAACACCAGCAAAAAGCAGAACGCATGAGCTCATTGGTTAAGCGTCGCAAGAGCAGTAAAGGCCTACATAGCATTCCTCTACTGGCGGATATTGATCCTAATGATCTTGCCATTGAAGCCTTGCGCAGCCTCCGTACTAGCTTGCACTTTGCGATGATGGACGCCAGCAATAATATTCTTATGGTAGCTGGTCCAAGTCCTGGTGTGGGTAAATCATTTGTGTCCGCGAACCTGGCCGCAGTATTGGCAAAAGCAGGCCAGAAGATTCTCGTCATTGATGCGGATATGCGCAAAGGACACTTGCATCGTTTTTTTGCGCGAGGCCATGAAATTGGATTGTCCGGGTATCTTTCAGGCCAGCACACCAAGGAAGAGATTATCCTTGCAACGGAGGATGATAACCTGCATTTAATTCCTCGTGGCAAGGCTCCGCCGAACCCGTCTGAACTGCTCATGCATGCGCGCTTTTCTAACTTAATGGAAGAGCTTAGCGATGAATATGATCTAGTGCTGATAGACACGCCCCCAATCCTTGCGGTCACGGATTCTGCCATTATTGGACAGTTGGCGGGTAGCAGCCTGCTAGTCACACGTTATGGCGTTAACTCCGTTAAAGAAGTGGACGCAGCCTTGACCCGCTTTGCCCAAAACAATGTTGAAATTAAAGGGGCGATCCTGAATTGCATGGAACGGCGGGCCACTAATGAATACAGCTACTACGCTTATGAATACAGTAAAAGTAACGATTAGAATCGTTCCACTGTAGAAGCCTTCGTTGGCAGCGCGATAGGCGGTAATAACTAACCGATTGAAATCAGTGTAGGGGCCGGTACAGACCGGAAAGGTAAGAGTAATGGAATTGGGTGATATTAAGTTAGCCGTTATCGGTTTGGGCTACGTGGGTTTGCCGTTGGCTGTGGAATTTGGTAAACGTCGTTCAGTCATTGGTTTTGACATCAACAAGCCACGCATTGATGCGTTGAACGATGGCCATGATGCTACGCTGGAAGTGGATGATGAAGAGCTTGCATCGGCTAACCAATTAACCTTTAGTGCTGATCCAGCCAGCCTGCGTGACTGCAACGTTTACATCGTTACTGTGCCTACGCCGATTGATGAGCATAAACGGCCTGACCTAACGCCATTGGTAAAGGCGTCAGAAACCATCGGCAAGACGCTCAAAAAAGGCGATATTGTCATCTACGAATCCACCGTCTATCCGGGTGCCACAGAAGAAGATTGCGTGCCTGTGTTGGAGAAGGTTTCCGGGCTGGTCTTCAACAAGGACTTCTTCGCCGGTTATAGCCCAGAGCGTATCAACCCAGGTGATAAAGAGCATCGTGTTACTACGATCACCAAAGTCACATCCGGCTCTACCCCGGAAGTGGCGGAACTGGTGGACCAAATTTACGCCTCCATTATCACCGCCGGCACCCACAAGGCGTCCAGTATCAAGGTGGCCGAAGCCGCAAAGGTTATCGAAAATACTCAGCGTGATCTGAATATCGCCTTGGTTAACGAACTCTCGATGATTTTTAATCGAATGGGAGTAGACACCGAGGAAGTGCTGCAGGCCGCAGGCACCAAATGGAATTTTTTACCCTTCCGGCCAGGCTTGGTGGGCGGGCATTGTATCGGTGTAGACCCTTATTACCTCACGCATAAAGCCCAATCGATAGGCTACCACCCGGAAGTCATACTTGCTGGGCGTCGAATTAACGATGCCATGGGCCGCCATGTGGCAAGCGAGCTGGTTAAGGCTATGCTCACCCGTAGCATTCAGGTTAACGGTTCCCGAGTCCTGGTTATGGGGCTTACCTTCAAGGAAAACTGCCCGGACCTGCGTAACACGCGTGTGGTCGACGTGGTGAAAGAGCTGCAGGACTACAACATCCAGGTAGACGTTCATGATCCCTGGATTAACGCTGCAGAGTCCCAACACGAATACGGCATCACGCCAGTAGCAACGCCAGAGATGGAGGCCTACGACGCCATCCTTCTAGCCGTGGGCCACAACCAGTTCAAAGCCATGGGCTCCCAGGCTATCAGAGGCTTCGGCAAACCCGAGCATATCCTGTATGACCTGAAATACAGCCTCCCCAAGGAAGAGGTGGACCTAAGGTTGTGAAGGAACGTTGCTAGCTGTGGGCCACTAGGGAAGAAACCCATAGGCCTGAGCGATGAGAAGGCGCGTACGAAGCGCGGCCCGGTAGAGTAGACGGAGCGGATAACGTCGCTGGCAGCTCGAGCCTCCACAGTCGAAACCCGAAAGGCAATTTTTGTGGGGCGGTCGTTCTACCGAGAAAGGAACGTAAGCAGGAAAGTCGCGGCGCAACAACCGCGCCCACAAACAAACTGAATCTACGAGAAACTGAATCGCCATGACAACCCGCTACGAACAGGTACAGCAAGACCTTAAAGCCAATCCCAAAACCTGGCTCGTCACCGGCGTGGCCGGTTTTATCGGCTCGAATTTACTCGAAACATTGTTGGGCTTGAACCAAACTGTCATCGGCCTGGACAACTTTGCCACTGGCCACCAGCACAACCTGGATGAAGTCCAGCAAACCGTCACTGCTGACCAATGGGCCAACTTCACCTTCATTGAAGGCGACATCCGCAGTCTGGATGACTGCAAAAAAGCGGTCACGGGTGTGGACTACGTACTCCATCAGGCTGCCCTGGGCTCCGTCCCGCGTTCTATCGAAGACCCAATCACTACTAACCAAGCGAATATCGACGGCTTTCTGAATATGCTAGTGGCCGCCAAAGACGAAAACGTGGCCAGCTTCACCTACGCGGCCTCCAGTTCTACCTACGGCGACCACCCGGGCCTACCCAAAGTGGAAGACAAAATCGGCAAGCCCCTTTCCCCTTATGCCGTCACGAAATACGTCAACGAACTCTATGCTGACGTATTTGCCCGCACCTACGATTTCAACACCATCGGCTTGCGCTATTTTAACGTGTTCGGCAAACGCCAGGACCCTAACGGTGCCTACGCCGCGGTCATCCCCAAATGGACCGCCGCCATGATCCAGGGCGAGGACGTGTTCATCAATGGCGACGGCGAAACCAGCCGGGATTTCTGCTTTATCGAGAATGTGGTGCAGATAAATCTGTTGGCCGCCACCGCAGAGGCAGAAGCAAAAAACCAGGTCTTCAACGTGGCCTTGGGCGACAGAACCACGCTGAACACCCTGTTCGATGCGCTTAAAACAGCCCTGAAAGAGTGTGGGGTGAACTATGAAAGTGATCCTGTTTACCGTGATTTCCGCGCAGGAGACGTTCGCCACTCCCAGGCCGACATCAGCAAGGCACAAGAGTTGCTGGGCTATGAACCCGCCTACCGCATTTACGATGGCATCGGTAAGGCCATGCCCTGGTACGAAAGCACACTGAATACTGGAAGCGACGCATGAAAATTCTGGTCACCGGCGGTGCAGGCTTTATCGGTTCCGCCGTTATTCGTCACATCATCAGCAACACGGACGACAGTGTCGTCAATGTGGACAAGCTCACCTATGCCGGCAACCTGGAAAGCCTGCTCAGTGTCAGCGACAGTCCCCGCTATACCTTTGAAAAAGTGGATATTTGTGACCGGCATACCTTGGATGGGGTATTACAACGGCACCAGCCCGATGTGATCATGCACCTCGCCGCAGAAAGCCACGTGGACCGTTCCATTGATGGCCCGGCGGCCTTCATGGAAACCAACATCATAGGGACCTACACCTTGCTGGAAGCGGCACGCCAATACTGGAACAGCCTAGACGACACTGCCCAGCAGGCTTTCCGCTTCCATCACATCTCCACCGATGAAGTGTACGGCGATCTGGATGGCCCGGAAGACTTGTTTACCGAAACCACTCCCTATGCACCCAGCTCCCCGTATTCCGCCAGCAAGGCCAGCTCCGACCATCTGGTGCGCGCCTGGTTGCGGACCTATGGCTTTCCCACACTGATCACCAACTGCTCCAACAATTACGGGCCTTTCCACTTCCCGGAAAAGCTCATCCCGCTGATGATCCTCAATGCCCTGGAAGGAAAACCTTTACCGGTGTACGGCCAGGGTACCCAGGTACGTGACTGGCTCTACGTGGAAGACCATGCCCGCGCCCTCTACAAAGTGGCAACTGAAGGCAAAGTGGGGGAGACCTACAATATCGGCGGCCACAACGAAAAACAGAACATCGACGTGGTACACACCCTCTGTGATCTGCTCGAAGAGCTGGTACCGAGTAAACCAGAAGGTATCAGCCAGTACCGGGATCTGATCACACATGTCCGGGACCGCCCAGGCCATGATCTGCGCTACGCCATCGACGCCAGTAAGATCGAGCGAGAGCTGGGCTGGACCCCGCAAGAAACTTTTGAAACCGGCATCCGCAAGACCGTGCTGTGGTATCTCGATAACAGCGAATGGTGCCAACGAGTGCAGGATGGCAGCTACCGGCGCGAACGGCTTGGCACCGGTTCAGGCACTGAGGGAAAGGAATAAAGGCCATGGCAAGGACGCAGGCAAAAAAGACAATCTTGCTGCTAGGCAAAAACGGACAGGTCGGCTGGGAGTTGCAGCGTGCCCTGGCGCCGTTCGGTCAACTCATCGCCTTGGATCGCGCCGGCCAAAATGGATGGTGTGGTGATATTGGCAACCTGGATGGCCTGCGCGAAACCATCGAGCACATCAAGCCGGACGTGCTGGTCAACGCCGCGGGCTACACTGCAGTAGATCAGGCCCAGAGCGAACCGGAGCTGGCTGAGCGACTCAATCATCAGGCTCCGGCCTTGATGGCAGAGTTGATGAAAGCACATGGCGGCTGGCTGGTACATTACTCTACGGATTACGTCTTCGATGGCAGCGGCAACCAGCCCTGGAAAGAAACAGACAGCGCCGGCCCCCTCAACGTCTACGGCGCCACGAAGCTGGCCGGCGAGCAGGCCATTCAGGCCAGCGGCTGCCAGCATCTGATATTCCGCACCAGCTGGGTGTATGCCAGCCGGGGCAACAACTTCGCCAAAACCATGCTGCGCCTTGCCAAAGAGCGCGACACGCTGAATGTGATCGACGATCAGATCGGCGCGCCCACCGGTGCCGAACTGATTGCAGATGTAACGGCCCACGCGCTGCGCCAGTGGCAACAACAGCCTGACGTCTCAGGCCTTTACCACCTGGCCGCCAGCGGCGAGACGTCGTGGTACGACTATGCCTGCTACGTGTTCGGCTGGGCGCAAAATGAAGGACTGCCGCTGGCGATTCAGTCAGTCAACCCGATCCTCAGCGAAGACTACCCAGTACCCGCCATCCGGCCTAAAAACTCCCGCCTGGATGGCCAAAAGCTGGAAACCACCTTCAACCTCCAATTACCAGAGTGGAAGCAGGGCGTGGAACACATGATGTCTGAGGTGTTTGATGTTTAACAGCTTGCAGATTGGTAGAGCGGTAGCTGCATTATTAGTTGTCTTGCACCATGCGACGTTGGGAAGCCGCAAGTTTTATGGTGAGGCATTTGGTGGATTTTGGGGCTTTGGAAATATAGGCGTTGATTTTTTCTTCGTGCTCAGTGGATTTATTATCTACTGGGCCCATAAAAATGATGTGGGCGGACGAGCACAGGCGACTTTATACAGTAAAAAACGCTTTTTCAGGCTCTACCCGGCGTTCATACCAATATCTATCGCCATGCTTGCACTCTATATGATCTTGCCGAATCTGAGCCAGGGAGGAAGAGAGATTAGCCTGGCATCTTCTCTCTTTCTTATCCCCACAATGTATGGGAGTCCTGCATTGTCCGTAAGCTGGACGCTGATGCATGAATTCCTTTTCTACGTTGTTTTTTCTCTTTTCTTTATTTCAAGAAAGGCGTTCTGGATTGTGCTGGCAGTCTGGTCCGGCCTTATATTGGTGGCGCCCCTGAGTGGTGTGGATGGGTTTTATGCAAAGTTCATTTTGAATATGCACAATCTCCAGTTTTCCGTGGGTGTTCTTTGCGCTCTTTATTATCATCAAAAAACGGATAAAGGGCGCTCGGAAATAAAACCTGGATTCTTCATTCTAGGGAGTTTGGTAATGGCTATGCTGATTGCCACACTCGGAGACGTTGTGGGTGTATATGCAAAGCTCTTGAATGGTCTACTATTTGGCATGGTGATCCTGAGTCTGATCAGTATGGAGATCAGTGGGGTGTTGAGCTCTGTATTTAGATCAAAAATACTTCTTTTTCTGGGCGCCGCTTCGTATTCCATTTACTTGATACACAATCCTTTCCTTTCATTTTTGAATAGGGTAGGGGCGCCGCTCGCTAATGTGTATCAGGTCAATGTAGAGCTAATATTCATTGGTGCTGTAATCGCTTCTATCTTGGCTGGCGCTATTTACTACAAACTTTGGGAAAAGCCGGTTCTGGCCCTCTCCCGAAAATGGATCAAAAAGGGTTAGTTATGACTGCAACCAACCGTAAAGGCATCATTCTGGCCGGAGGCTCCGGCACACGCCTGTATCCACTCACCATTGGTGTGTCCAAGCAGCTACTGCCCATCTACGACAAGCCCATGATCTATTACCCGCTGTCAGTATTGATGCTGGCGGGTATCCGCGAAGTGCTGATCATCACCACCCCGGAAGATCAGGCCGGCTTCCAGCGCCTGCTGGGCGATGGCAGTCAGTTCGGTATCGAGCTCACCTATGCCATCCAGCCAAGCCCGGATGGCCTGGCCCAGGCCTTTATCATTGGCGAAGAGTTCATCGGCGATGCGCCGGTGTGCTTGGTGTTGGGCGACAACATCTATCACGGCCCAGGTTTGTCGCAACTACTCAAGAACGCAAATGCCCAGCAAAGCGGCGCCACCGTCTTTGGCTATCACGTCTCCGATCCGGAGCGTTTTGGGGTAGTGGAGTTCGATGAAAACAAGCGCGCGGTGTCCATCGAAGAGAAGCCTGCAAAGCCCAAATCCAATTACGCCGTTACTGGTCTCTATTTCTACGACAACGATGTGGTCGAGATCGCCAAGCAGGTAAAACCATCAAACAGAGGTGAGCTGGAAATCACCACCGTAAACCAGATGTACCTCGATCGTGGCGACCTCAACGTAGAACTGCTCGGTCGTGGCTACGCCTGGCTGGATACCGGCACTTTCGATTCCCTGCATGAAGCCGCGGGCTATATCGAAACCCTGGAAAAGCGCCAGGGCCTGAAAGTGGCCTGCCTGGAAGAAATTGCCTACCGCATGGGCTTTATCAGCAAGGCGCAGCTAAAGGAGCAGGCCGAACTGCTCAAGAAGAACAGTTACGGTGCCTATCTGGTGAAGTTAGTGGAGCAGGAATAATCATGGAAGTGATTGAAACCCGTATTCCAGAGGTAAAGCTCATCAAGCCGAAAGTGTTTGGCGATGAGCGTGGCTTCTTCATGGAAACCTGGAATGCACGAGCCTTTGCCGAAGCCGGTATCGACGCCACCTTCGTCCAGGACAACCATAGCCGCTCTGTCAAAAATACCCTTCGCGGCCTTCATTACCAGATCAAGCAGCCCCAGGGGAAACTGGTGCGCTGTACCCGTGGTGAGGTTTTTGATGTGGCGGTAGATCTGAGAAAAAGCTCGCCCACCTTTGGTCAGTGGGTGGGGGAAATACTATCGGAAGAGAACCAGAACCAGCTGTGGGTGCCGCCGGGGTTTGCCCATGGTTTTTTGGTGATGACCGAAACGGCTGATTTTCAGTATAAATGCACTGATTTCTATGCTCCTGAGCATGACCGGTGCATCCACTGGGCTGATTCAAAAATTGGGATTGACTGGCCATTTGAACCAGAAGCGCGATCGCCCCTCGTATCGCAAAAGGATGCGGCAGGCGCACGGCTGCTGGATGCAGAGGTATACGATTGAATAATTGGCGCACTCGTCTCGCAGAGATTAAGCAGGGGCAGGGACTTAAAGCGCAATTAGTGCGAGGTGTGCTTGGGGTCGGCGGCCTGAAGTTGCTGTCGATGCCGCTAACCCTTGGAGCATCGGTGCTTCTGGCAAGAGGGTTGGGGCCTGAAGGTTATGGTCAATACGTGTTTGTTCTGTCCCTCATAACCATGTTGGCACTTCCAGTAGGGCCTGGAATTGGGCAGCTTATTACACGAGAGGTCGCCAAATACCAATATTCAGAGCAATGGTCTTTCTTCCGGGGGGTATTACGTCGTTCGAATCAGTGGGTTGTGCTTGCCGCAACATTATTCCTAGTCGTTGTCGTATCGGCCGCAAGTTGGAATGCCAAATGGGAAGTAAATGATCGTTGGGCGCTGTTACTGATCGCTAGCTTTCTTGTGCCTCTGCTTGGTTTAAATACTGTCAGGTCAAATACCTTGCAGGGATTGCGTCACGTAGTTCTTGCACAGTTGCCCGATTTGTTGCTTAGGCCTGCTACACATCTCGTAGTAGCTGCTATGTTGATGTTTTCAGGATTGCTCAATCCGGCAACAGCTTTGGGCGCTCAAATAGCGGGTACGGGAGTGGCCTTTTTGGTAGGGGCTCTGTTCCTCCAGCTAAAAATTCCTGGCCAAGTACGCTTAAGTGCTCCCAAATATCGGACCGCAGAATGGGGAAAGGCAATAATGCCGTTTACCTTGCTTGCAGCAGTTGGGACTCTCAATAGCCAGATAGGCATTCTCTTTCTTGGTTGGCTCGGCCGGCCAGAGGATGTGGCTGCTTTGCAGATTGGTATGAGTGGGTCGGCATTGGTGGTTTTTGTTCTGGCTCTAATAAATCTTGTTATCAGTCCTCATATCATCAAAGCCAGGCAAGAAGGCGATAAAAATAAGCTGCAAATGCTGTCCCGGTATTCCTCCCGCGCGGCGCTATTTGGCGCGTTGCCTATAGGTCTGCCACTAATTTTTGTCGGAGATGCAATTGTTCATTACTTATACGGTGATGAATACATCAATTCTGCCGTGTTGCCGCTGGCGATATTAACTGCTGGGCAGCTCTTTAACGTGGCATGTGGTTCTGTAGGTCAGTTCCTGACCATGAGTGGCTATGAGAAGGATACACTGCTTGGACAAGTGGTTGCGTTGATGGCTAGCGTCGCATTGGCAGTAATTCTAATTCCTGATTTTGGCGCCGTGGGTGCCGCTAGTGCGGTAACAGCTGGCCTGGTGATATGGAATTTAGTGCTGGCTTGGCTTTTCAAGAAGAGACTGGGCTTTATGCCAACAGTTTTAGGTTGAAGATATGATTATAGATGACAAGCATGAGATCGCTTTTGTCCACATTCCCAAATGTGCCGGGACAACTGTGCGGGAATACTTAAAGGAATATGATCGATCACAAGGTTTTTTTTCTGATCGTGTTGATATGCACGAAAAGCTTGGCATGCTCGACTTTGTTCACATTCCGCTTTATATTTTAAAAGAGCACTTCCCGACTGAGCTTGAGCTGATTCATCGCTATTGGTCGTTTGCTGTGATGAGGGACCCTTATAAACGTTTTGCGTCATCAGTTACACAGCGTTTGAGAATGTATGGGGAAAAGCCAATTGAAGCATTGAGCGAACGAGAAATCAGAAGTGAAGTGGAAAACTGCATAGCACTTCTTGAAAAATACGAAGATCCGCAAGTTCTCTTGCCGCATGATTATATCCACTTTCAACGTCAAATTGACTATATTTACCTTGGAGATGAGTTGTTAATTGACAACATATATTCTTCAGAAATGGTGGGCGATTTGGTGGATATTTTAAAGGAAAGGCTTGGATGTTCGCTTGATGCCGTAGGCGAAAGCACTGAAAGCGAGACAAGACTGAATAGCACTGTCGTGTACCGCAGTGATGTTGTGCGTTTTTTTATGGGGTTTTCGAAACCAATGTTCCGTATTTTCTTTTCCTGGCTTCCTCAAGGGGCAAGAGAGGCTGTAAAGAGGGGAGTTTATGTCGACAGAGATCAAAAAGTGGGGGGCGTGTTTGCCAGTAAAAATGTCGTTGATTTTATTGGTAGGTACTATCGCGAAGATATCTTGCTTTATGAGAGAGTAAAGTGCGGATGTCAAGATGCTCGACAGCTAGGCTCTGCTGTGTGATTGCTTTTTGTAAATCTATAAATGTATTTTAATCGATTTAATTGTGGTTGGTGAACGCTGAGGTGGCTGGGTTGAAATATAGAGCAGATATCGATGGCCTAAGAGCCTTGGCGGTCATTCCTGTAATTATTTATCACGCTGGTGCAGCATGGCTGCCCGGTGGGTTTGTTGGTGTTGATGTTTTTTTTGTTATTAGTGGTTTTCTTATTTCGAAAATAATACTGGGAGAAGTTGAGAATAATAGCTTTTCGTTTATTGGTTTTTACAAACGAAGGGTGAATCGAATTGTTCCCGCATTATTGTTCATGATTGTCGTTGTTCTGCTCGTTTTCTCTGTGTTGGGGCTTCCAGATCAATCTGTAAGTGTGGCGAAATCAGCCATTGCAGCAATATTCTCTGTGTCAAACTTTTATTTTTGGGGGGGGAGCGGGTATTTTTCTCCGAGCTCTGATTTTATGCCCTTGCTCCATACTTGGTCATTGGCAGTGGAAGAGCAGTTTTATCTCATTTTCCCCGTTCTTATGGTTATTTTTTTCCGCCTTCAATTAAATATAAAGATGATGATTGCTGTTGGCGCAATTGTGATGTTTGTATTCGGTTGGTGGCTCTCCATAAAGTCCCCAATGTTTGCATACTATATGCTTCCCGCCAGGGCTTGGGAGCTGGCGCTTGGTGTGGCTTTGGCGGTAGGGGTTGTCCCGAAATCGAAGAGTATCATTTTGAATGAAACTCTGACGGCCTTAGGTACGATTATAATATTGCTTTCGTTCTTTTATGTTCGAAGTGACATGGTTTTTCCAGGGGTGGCTGCTTTAATTCCTTGTGCTGGTGCTGCACTAATTATTAACTTTGGTGGTGATTCTTTCGTTTCAAAGAAGCTGCTTTCTTGTAAGCCCATTGTTTATGTTGGCTTGATATCATATTCACTATATTTGTGGCATTGGCCAATTCTAACATTTCTGCGAGTTGTTAACGCGAGCGTGCACCTTGATAGAAGTATGGTGGTGCTTGGAATGATTTTGACTTTGGTTTTTTCAATCATTTCATGGAGATATGTTGAAGTCCCATTCCGACGAAAAAATCTTGGTGATCTTAAAAAGATAGTGTTGCTTGGTGGGGGAGTAGCAGTAGCGGGTATTGTCTCCTTTCTTGTTGTTTTGGGTTCAGGATTTCCATCCAGACTTAGCCCTCATGCATTAGAAGCTGTCATGGCGGCAAAGGATATCGATCCCCTTCGTGATGAGTGCTTCGGAACGAAGGAAAGGGGTGGCTGTACTTTCGGAGATCAATCTCTTCCAGTCAGCTATATAGTAGTGGGTGATAGCCATGCAGCGGCATTGAGACCAGCCATTTCGGCTTCAAGTTTAGTTGAGGGAGAGAGGGGTACGCTATATTGGATGAAAGCCTGCCCCCTGCTGGATGGTTCTCGAAGAGTTAATCATCCAGGTCAGAAAGAATGCAAGACCTTCAAGGAAAATGTTTGGAGAATCATTGAGGGTGACAGAAGCATCGAGACTGTTATTTTGGGTGGGCGCTGGCCATATCAAGTTACAGGAACGTTACCAGAAAGCGGCGGTTCACTAATGACGTTGATGGCAGATGATGTTACGGCAACGTATTCTAAAAATGAAAATGAACTGGTTTTTATACGTTCGTTGAAACGAACCGTTGATCGTCTGGCCGGAATGGGGAAAAAAGTTGTTATTATTGGTTCGGTTCCTGAGGCTGGATTCAATGTCCCCGAGTCTACAGCAATGGCTCGCAATTTCGGTCGCGAAGATAAGGCTAGAGTACCTTTCGAGGTTGCTGGTAATCGTGCCAGGTTTTCCGATGAGATAATCATGAATTTATTGCCGGAGAGCGCAAGTTTTTATCCCGTTCTGGGGGCTTTTTGCGATGATGCATGGTGTGAATTTGAAAAAAATGGCACGCCTGTTTTTTATGACTCAAATCACCTTTCATACTCCGGTGCATTGAACTTTATTGCTCCCGTTCTGTCGCTTCAGAATCAAAATGGCGCTATTTAAGTTGCATTAATTTATTGGTGTGCTTTTTGGGGTGCGAGGAAGCAGGGAATAAGACATTTTATACATGGGATTAATATTGGTGGATAAATGAAAATATCTATCGCAATGACATCATATAATGGTGAGAAATTCATCAAGGAGCAGTTGGAGAGTTTTGTGTCGCAAACTCGCCTTCCGGATGAGTTGGTGATTGCAGATGATGGTTCAACGGATAGCACCGAAGAAATTGTCAAACGCTTTTCCCTGCTGGCACCATTTCCTGTTATTTTTCACCGGAATGCAACTAATCTTGGGTTTGTTAAAAATTTTGAAAAAGCAATGTCCCTGTGTCAGGGGGATATTATTTGTTTGAGTGATCAGGACGATGTGTGGGATAAAAGTAAGTTGTCGGTTGTGGAGCAATGTTTTTCAGAAAGCCCCCAAACCCAAATATTCATTAACGATCAACTAGTTTGTGATGGGGATTTGGTAAGTTATGGTTTTACCAGCTTCGAAAAAGCTCGGAGTTTAGGCTTGGGAGATGACTGGGTGATTTATGGGTGCTGCTCATCCGTAAGGAAAAGTTTTTTTGAGTTGGTTTCGCCTTTTCCTGATGATTTTCCCGGCCATGATACTTGGCTAAACAAACTTGCTATTTATATGGGGGGGAGGAGAATTGTTGAGCAGCCGCTTCAGAAGTATCGACGACATGATGATAATACATCCACCACCGTTGTTAGTGATAGTGGGGGCGGAGGTTTCTTTCATGCTTTGAGAAAGTATGGAATTTCTGACTCTCGCGATCAGTGGAATGCTGAGATTGGTTATTTGAAGCTTTATCGAGAAAGGCTTCTCGAAGTCGCTAATCTTGGTGATATAAATGCGGATTTGAGAGTTGTTAATGGATCGGTGTGGCATATTGAGAAAAGGGCTGAGCTATTAGGGAAGCGAATAAAACTGGTTGGAAGAAATAGGTTTTTGCGCTTCCTTCATGTGTCCCTTTTTTGGCTGCAGGGCGGGTATAGATACAGCCAGGGTTGGAAAAGCGCAGCTAAAGATATGATAAGGCCGTGACATGACAGTTAGGGTAATACATATTTTCACCTCTCTCGATTTTGGTGGTGTTGAAACGCATGCTCTAACTGTCGCCCGAAATGCGCATTGCTCAAACAATGAAATTTACTTTTGCGCTCTTGGGTCTGGCGGAGCTGTTTCTGATGAGCTGGAAAAGATAGGGTTTCCTGTTTATTGCTTGAATTGCTCTGGCAAAATTCCTGATATTAAGGTTATTTATAATCTTTTGGGGTTGCTGGTTAGAATAAAGCCTAGGGTTATTCACTGTCATGGTTCGGAAGCAAACTTTCATGGGCTAATTTCTGCATGGCTATGTAGAGTTCCGGTTAGGATTGGTGAAGAGATTGGTATTCCCCGGCATAGTCGTCTGGCTAAGCTGGTCTTTAAAATGGTGTACGCTTTTTCGCACCGGGTAATTGGTATATCTGATGCAGTAAAAGATTGGCTGGTTAATAGCTCTGAGGTGCCTGCTCGTAAAGCTGTAAGAATTTACAATCCTGTTGAGCTGATTTTGACAGAGCGTCTGTCATCTGAACGGCGGGAATATGATGTTTTTAAAATTGGGTATGTTGGTAGGTTGGAGGAAGTTAAAAATCCTCTTGCGCTTATTCGTGCTGTAGCTCTTCTGAAAGAAAAAAATGTACCCGTTAAGCTTTTTGTTGTTGGTGACGGGAGTCAGATGAAGAGCTGTATTTCGCTATGCTCTGATCTTTCTTTAATAGATGAGGTTGAGCTTGTTGGGTATTCAAATAACCCAAGATCCTATGTTTCTCAATGCGATATATATGTTCAGCCCTCTCTCTCTGAAGGCTTTGGTATTGCGCTTGTAGAGGCAATGGGATGTGGGGTTCCTGTTCTGGCCACAAAAGTGGGGGGGGCGCCTGAGATTATTGATCATGGTAAAACGGGTTGGCTTATCGATAATTCAGACCCTGTTTCTTTGTGTGATTCCCTCTACCAAATTTGGAATCAACGAGAAAATTTAACTGAGATTGGCGAATGTGCTAAAGAGTCCGTTAGAGGCAGATTTGAGCCTGAGAATTATATGGTAGAGCTGGACAATCTTTATAGTGGCCTGGCTAAAAGCGGATCTGGGAATGGATAAAATACGCGTACTTCATTGTTTGGAGACAATTGGGTCTGGTGGGGTTGAGCAAACACGGCTTTCACTTGTTAAGTGCCTTGATTCTTCTAGGTATGAACAGAGGATTATCTGTACTAAAGCAATAGGTGGGCTGCCTGAACTTTTTCAACAAGAGGGTTGTGAAATAGTTGAGGTTGGCGAGTTTGAAAAGGTGTTTGACTTTGAGAGGTATCGGCGTGCTGCTGCAGCGGTGAAGGACTTTAAGCCCCATATTATTCATGGGGCAGTTTTCGAGGGGGTCAACATGGCCGCAATCGTTGGCAGACGGTGCAGTGTTCCTGTAATTATTGGTGAAGAGACTAGCGATCCACAAAATAGAAGCTGGAAGGGAAGCTTGCTTTATCGATTCCTGGTTTTTTTTATTCATCATATGGTTGCAGTCTCCCCCGCAGTTGAGCGCTACCTGAGAAATAAGATTTTTGTTCCCAAGTATAAAGTCACCATGGTTGCCAATGGGGTTGCAGAAAAGCCCGCCCCTGCAAGCGAGGAGGTTGTTTGCCTAAGGAAGGAGTTGGGAATAAGTGACTCTGACTTTGTGATCGGCACTGTTGGACGACTTTTTGACGAGCATAAAAGGGTAAGTGATTTACTTAGAGCATTCGAGATGCTTTTGGAGCATTCGGCCAACGCGAAGTTGTTGATCGTCGGCACAGGGCCTGACGAAGATATGCTTAAAACGATGGCGAAGAATCTGGGTGTATTAAACAGGGTGATATTCGCAGGTTATCAAGTCAATACTCGAATTTACTATGAGCTAATGGATGTTTTTTGTTTGCCATCAGCTTTTGAAGCATTCGGGTTGGTTCTTGTGGAGGCAATGTATGCTGGGGTTCCTATTGTTGCTACGAGGACGGGCGGGATTCCAAAGGTGGTGGTTGAGAACGAAACGGCACTTTTGAGCCCTCCGTTTGACCCCAAAGTCTTGTCTCACAATATTTTAAAACTATACACGTCATCGGAATTAAGAGATAAATTTTCTGTTGCTGGCCTGGCGAGGGCCAGAAGGGAGTTTAGCGAAGACCGATATGTGTCTGATATAGACACCCTCTACACTCGTCTTCTTTCTGAACGCGGTTTGATATGAATGTTTTGTTCGTGACCTGGGACGGCCCTCAAGTCTCTTATCTTGAAAGCCTGTTTTTGCCTATTTTTAAGCAGCTTCAACATTTCGGTTTGCACTTTCACGTCCTCCAGTTTTCATGGTCCTCCGCTGAAGTGACGAATCGAAGAAAGCTGGAATGCGAATCGAAGTGCTGTAGCTATACATACGTCCCTGTCATTCGTCGGCACGTTGCCCTTGGCGGGTTGCTTACTTCCTTGCTGGGCGCAAGACAGGTTCGCAAGGCTATTAATGAACATGATATTGATATCATCATGGCGCGTAGCACACTTCCCGCGTTGAGCTCACTTTTGTATTTGCGGGGCAAAAAAACATCGTTTGTGTTTGATGCAGACGGTCTTCCTCTTGATGAGCGTGTTGATTTTGCAGGTCAGCGTCCCTCCAGCCTGGTTTATCGCCTTCTTAGGGACGTTGAGTCACAGGCCGTTCGGCGTGCAGATGTGGTCCTGACTCGTTCCCACAAAGTGATTTCTATCCTTCAAGCCCGGGCAGGTGCGGGCACTGCGGCCGAAAAGTTTCATGTTGTCAGTAATGGCCGTGATAAAGCGTTGTTCTCACCTCGAGAGACGTCGGACTGTATTGCGCTAAAAGAGCGCTTGGGTATGCCTGCTGATGCTCCCTTAGTGGTTTATGCTGGCTCGCTTGGACCTCAGTATTTACCTGAGGCTATGTTGTCTTTGTTTAGCCTTATCCGCGAGTCCCGCCCGGATGCTCACTTTCTTGTGCTAAGTGGTTCCCCTGAAGTAATGACTGACCTGGTTTTTTCTTATGACAGTGGCCTTGCTTCTAGCGTGACTGTGATGCGCGTTGACGCTAATGAGGTGCCTCAATGGCTTGCTGCTGCTGATCTTGGGCTGGCGTTCCGCGAACCTACCTTCTCTATGCAAGGGGTGGCCCCAATCAAGTTGGGTGAATACCTTCTGTGTGGTCTTCCGGTAGTGGCCACCCGTGGGGTAGGGGATTCTCATTTCATTGATGAAAACTCTGGATTTCTCGTCGATGGCTGTGATTCTGACACTTTGGCATCCGTGGCTGACTGGTTTATCCATAAGGTGCTGCCATCGCGAGAGGGGTATCGCTCCCATTGTCGTTCCGTGGGTGTTGAACACTTTTCCCTCGAAGCCAGCGTTGAAGCCTATCGTAAGGCGCTGTTGTCTGTTCAGGTTGAATCATGAGCAGGCGTGTGCTGGTGCTTCCCAAGTATGCGCGTAAAGGTGCCAGCTCCCGCCTGCGCACCTTTCAGTATTTGCCATTTCTCGAGGATAAAGGGTGGGATTTTACTGTTAAGCCGTTGTTTGATGAGGCTTATCTGGATTCTCTTTATTCGGGCAAGGGGCGCTCGCGTTCAGGCCTTGTCCTGGCTTATCTCCGTCGCTTGTTGGTGTTGTTCGGCTTTTGGCGCTACCGCGTGATTTGGGTAGAGAAAGAATTTTTCCCTTATATTCCGGCCTGGGCCGAGGTGGTGTTGTCCTGGGTGGGTGTACGGTATGTCGTCGATTACGATGATGCCATTTTTCACAACTATGATCTTGCCCGGAACAAGTGGATACGTCGCCTGCTTGGCAGGAAGATCGATTCTGTGATGCGCCATGCTGCCTGTGTAATTGCAGGCAATGATTACCTGGCAGAGCGCGCCAGGTCTGCTGGTGCCAGGCGGGTGGTTTTGATTCCCACGGTGGTGGATCACCACCGTTATGATGCCCGGCAGAAGGCTGGCCAACCCTTTACGGTTGGCTGGATTGGCTCGCCGACGACGCAGAAGTATGTTGAGCAGCTGTTGCCGGCTTTTCAGGCACTGGCCCAACTGCAGGCGTTTCGACTTTTGCTGGTGGGTGTCACAGCGGACATCGTTGCCCGGTTGCCGGGTGTCGAGGTGGAGGTTCAGCCATGGTCTGAAGATACCGAGGCGGCTCTGATTCGGGAAATGGTTATTGGCATCATGCCGCTGGAAGATGGCCCTTGGGAGAAGGGTAAGTGCGGCTACAAGCTGATTCAGTATATGGCTTCCGGTGTGCCAGTGGTTGCCAGCCCTGTTGGGGTCAACCCTTCTATCGTTGAAGGTGCTGGTTGTGGAATGCTTGCCAGTGGACTTGATGAGTGGGAGGAAGCATTTCGTCAGCTGATTAGTGATGTGGCACTTAGAGAACGGTTAGGGCAGGCCGGCCGCGCCGCAGTCTGTAAGGGTTTCTCAATTGAAAGTCAGCTTGAAGCGATCAGTTCGAGCCTCGTGTTTACAGGAGGTGAGCGTTGACGGATCTTGATTCGACGCCGCTTCAGCTTGTTCTGGCGCTTTTCATCTTTATCGCAGGCTTGGTATTTGCCGTCTCGGTAAGAGGGTACTTCCGTGCCCCATTCTCCAGATCTGTTTCCCTTTATCTTTGGCACAGTTTTTTCTGTGTTATTTATCTTGCCTACGTACTTAACTACGGGGGGGACGCCTCCGGCTATTTCAGGATGAGTTTGCACCCTGATATCGATTTTGCTTTTGGTACCTACGGTGTCCGCTTCGTGGTTTCTTTCCTGTCGCAAGGTATGGGCCTCTCGTTTCTTGGTTGCTCGCTAGTATTCCAGTTGTTCGGTTTTATTGGCCTTTTGGCATTTGATGGTGCCCTTCGTGAAGTCACTTGGGATAAGTCACGCAATATTCGTCTATTGGCGACCCTGATTGTTTTCCTTCCGTCGGTCAGTTTCTGGTCTTCCGGGCTGGGTAAGGATGCGCTGTCGTTCTGTGCCATGGGACTGTCGCTCTGGGCTGCATTGAGTTTGAAGCGCCGTTGGTGGCTGTTAGTTCTGGCTGTATTGCTCATGTTGCTGGTGCGTCCTCATATGGCTGGGATGTTAGGGCTGGGACTGGCTGGTTCTTTTGTGTTTCAGCGGGGCATTCCGCTACCGCAACGGGTGGTGCTGGGCGGGATTGCGCTGGCCGCTGCCGTCTTCCTGGTTCCGCTTGGGCTGAATTACGCGGGAGTCGGGGAAGATGCGGGCGCTGACGATGTCATGCAGTACATTGAAGGCCGCCAGGGACATAACCTGAAAGGCGGTGGTGCGGTTGATATTTCCAGTATGAGCCCGCCGGTGCAGATGTTTACCTACCTGTTCCGCCCCACCCTGATTGAGGCTCGCAATCTTTTCTCGTTGGCGGCAGCGCTGGATAACACCATCTTGCTGTTCCTGTTCATTGCTGGGGGCTGGGCAATCCTTAAAAAACCATTGCCTCCCCATTTGTTGGCTCACAACAGGATGTTCCTCTGGATCTACTCATTATGTGCCTGGCTGATTCTTGCCATGACAACGGCGAACTTGGGTATCGCTCTGCGACAGAAATGGATGTTTGCTCCCATGCTGATCTTTTTGCTGATTTCGGTGGTTGGCCGTTCACGGTACCCAGCCGAGTCAGACACCCCGGCTGTTGATGGTGGCGCTCGATGACAAACCCGGTTTTTTTGTTGGTGGCCAGTTTTCCGGATTCGTTGATCAAGTTTCGTGGTCCGTTGATTGAAGGGCTGATTCAGGCGGGCTGCACCGTGCATGTGGCGGTGCCGGGGCTGGAGGCTGAATCTGATATTGCTTCGCGCCTTACGGGTTTGGGGGTGACGGTTCACGATATTCCTCTTGAGCGTACCGGCTTGAATCCCGTGACGGATCTTTCTGCGTTGCTGGCATTGCGCAAGCTGGTCGGGCAGATCCGGGCGGATTACGTGCTTGGCTACACAATAAAGCCGGTCATTTACGGCACCTTGGCGGCCTGGTTGGGTGGGGCCCGTAACCGCTTTGCCCTGATCACAGGCCTGGGGTATGCCTTTACTGGTGAGGCGACAGGATTGCGTAAGGTCCTGCGGATGTTGATTCAGCAGCTGTATCGGTTTTCCCTGTCTCGAAATCGTCTGGTGTTTTTCCAGAACCCGGATGATGAGGCGTTGTTCAGGCAGTTGAAATTGTTGAAGACCGCCATCCCTTCCCGTGTGGTCAATGGCTCCGGTGTCGATGTGGCGGAATATGCGGTGTCGCCGCTGCCGGCGGCGCCGGCCTTTCTTCTGATTGCCCGCCTGCTTGGTGACAAGGGCGTTCGCGAGTACGCCCAAGCCGCCGCCTTGGTTAAAGCGCAGTATCCTGATGCAGTGTTCCGGCTGGTAGGCTGGATTGATGATAATCCGGATGCCATTCGCCAGCAGGAGCTGGAGGAGTGGGTGGCTTCGGGTACTGTGGAGTTTCTTGGCAAGCTGGCGGATGTTCGCCCGGCCATTGCCGACAGTAGTGTGTATGTGCTGCCTTCCTATCGTGAGGGGACCCCTCGCACTGTGCTGGAAGCCATGGCCATGGGGCGGGCGGTGATTACTACCGATGCCCCCGGCTGTCGAGAGACTGTGGTGGATGGGGACAATGGTTTTCTGGTACCGGTGCAGGATGTGTCTGCATTGGCGGAATCCATGATCAAGCTGATAGAGAACCGCGAACAAGCGGCTGCCATGGGGGCGCGTTCGCGGCAGATGGCGGAAGAGAAGTACGATGTACATAAGGTGAATGCGGTAATGCTCAAGGAAATGGGGCTGTGATGAAACGGTTGATGGATATCGCGGGCGCCCTGTGTGGGCTGCTGGTGCTTGGCCCGGTGATTTTGCTATTGGCTGTGCTGGTCAGGGTAAAACTGGGTAGCCCGGTGTTGTTTCGGCAGGTGCGGCCAGGAATGGATGGCCGTGCGTTTCAAATGGCCAAGTTCCGCACCATGACGGATGCCCGTGGTACAAACGGTGAATTGCTGCCGGATGCGGACCGGCTTACCGGCTTTGGCCAGTTTCTTCGCTCCAGTAGCCTCGATGAGCTGCCTGAGCTCTGGAACGTGCTGAAGGGCGATATGAGCCTGGTGGGGCCGCGCCCTTTGTTGATGGAATATCTTCCTCTCTATTCTGATCGCCAGGCGCGCCGCCATGAAGTCCGCCCCGGAATTACCGGTTGGGCGCAGGTGAATGGCCGTAACGCCCTGAGTTGGGATGAAAAATTCGAGCTGGACGTTTGGTATGTGGAAAACCGGACTCTGTGGCTGGATATAAAAATCCTGTTTCTGACGGTCTGGAAGGTGATCAAGCGGGACGACATCAATCAGGATGGTGAGGCGACCATGACGCGTTTTACCGGGAGCCAGAAATGAGCCGTCGTCTTGGGATTATCGGTGCCGGCGGGCACGGCAAGGTGGTGGCGGATACCGCTGAGCGGGCTGGCTGGTCCAAGGTGGTTTTTTTTGATCCACGTTTTGGCCTCTCTGAACAGACTCACGCCCACTGGCCGTTGCTGGGTTTTCCGGAAGATGCGCAAACTCATGAATGCGATGGCTACTTTGTTGCCATCGGAAATAGCCAGGCCAGGCAGCAGTGGTGTGAATGGCTGCTCGATCGTCGTTTGCCCGTTGCAAGCGTGATTGATCCGGCTTCGACCGTAAGCCAGTACGCTATGCTTGAGTCGGGGGTGCTTGTGGTTGCCGGCGCTGTGATCAATGCAGATGCTCACATTGCCCAAGGAGTGATAGTGAATACTCGAGCGGCCATCGACCATGATTGTACGATTGGTGCGTACAGTCATGTCTGCCCAGGATCGGCTCTGGCAGGTACGGTAGCGGTCGGCGAGCACAGTTGGCTTGGTATCGGCTGCCAGGTGAGACAGGGGGTCAGCATTGGCTCAAATGTGATGGTAGGCGCCGGCGCCACAGTGGTATCTGATATTCAAGATGGTTTGACGGTGGTGGGTACCCCTGCTCGCCCGCAAAAAATTCTCTGAGGATTTCCATGCTTAACGGTCCTTTCTCCCCCTGGCCTTCCTTTACTGAGGAAGAAGCAGAAGCGGTGTCCCGCGTACTCCTTTCCAACAAGGTAAACTACTGGACGGGTCAGGAGGGACGTGAATTTGAACGTGAATTTGCGTCGTTTGCCGGTACGGAATTTGCTATCGCTGTCGGGAACGGCACCCTCGCGCTGGATCTGGCGCTAAGAGGGTTCGGGATTGGTCCTGGTGATGAGGTAATCGTTACGCCTCGCACTTTTTTGGCCTCGGCCACCGCAGTGATTAATGCTGGGGCTATACCCGTATTCGCCGATGTGGACCCGGATACCCAGAACATTACCCCAGATACTGTGGCGGCAGTGATCACGCAAAAGACTAAGGCGGTGGTGTGTGTGCATCTTGCCGGCTGGCCCTGTGATATGGATGGCATGATGGCGCTGGCTGAGAAGCGGGGTCTGTTTATTATTGAAGATTGTGCCCAGGCCCATGGTGCCACCTACAAAGGAAGGCCGGTGGGTGGCTTAGGTCATGTGGGGTGCTGGTCGTTCTGCCAGGACAAAATTATGTCTACTGGCGGAGAAGGGGGCATGGTCACTTGCAACGACCGTGAGCTGTGGTCCCGTATGTGGAGCTTCAAGGATCATGGCAAAAGCTGGGAGGCGGTGTACGAGCGTGAGCATCCGCCTGGGTTTCGCTGGTTGCATGAATCTGTAGGCACTAATTGGCGGCTGACAGAAATGCAGTCCGCCATCGGTCGTATTCAGCTGCAGCGTATGCCTGAATGGATCGCCGCGCGCCAGGCTAACTGCCTAAGAATATGGGAAACGGCGGCTTCGTTGCCGGGGCTGCGGGTGCCTGTGGTGCCTGAAGACATTGGTCATGCCGGTTACAAGTGTTATGTGTTTGTGGATGAAGCCGCGTTTAATGAGCCCGTTGCAGGCGTGCGTGACCAGATTATGAATGCCGTTGTTGCAAAAGGAGTGCCGTGCTTTTCGGGTTCCTGTTCCGAGGTGTATTTGGAGAAGGCGTTTACCAGCCTTGGTTTGGGGCCTGAAGAGCGTTTGCCGGTAGCTAAGGCTTTGGGTGAGAGTTCCTTGATGTTTCTGGTGCACCCGACATTAACCGAGGCCGAGATTGATAAGACTTGTGAAGTGTTGCGCAAGGTGATGAGTGACGTGACTTCATAAGTGTCGGGTTACGGCCTTGGGCCTCTCTGTGCCCTGGGGTAAACACGACATACGAATGGATGTGTGTGTTTGTGATTTGTAGGTCGAATTAGCCTGTAAGGTGTAATCCGACAATTATTGTGACAGGTAAACGCATCAGAATGTCGATTACGTCTAGTGCATATGGCTGTCTGATTACGTTCTTTGGGCTAATTCGAGCTACCGATGAGGTGAGTGCTTGATTCCCTTTTGCCGGTTCTCAGCGAGCATTGTGCTGCTTTCTTTTCTCGCTTTTCTACTGGTGTTTAAGCTTCTTGCCTATGCGATGCTGCGGGTGTTAGCGGTTGCCGCAGCGTTGTTGTGTTTGGCGATCTATCGCAGGGTGAGCGTTCGGTTGCCTGCCGAGCGCCTGTTTGCAACAGATTGAAAAAGACTCACCGTTGCGGGTAAAGGCCGCTAGGAAGAGGGTTTTTTTGTCGCTTAAATGTCACGATTTAGGGTTAGTTTGTCTCGGGAATAGTGCTTTCTACCCGTTGGATATCCAGTGAAACGGCTTATAATATTCATACCGGTTAATTTGTGTGATGTGTGTCCCAATTTTATGGCTAAGAGGGATCTAGCTGTGTTGGCCGGCCCTTTGGTCGCATGGACTGACCTATTATGAAAAACAAGTACTTCTACTCCCCTGTGCACCGGATGGTGTCACTGCCTCGTACTGCCAAAAGAATGGTAATGCTGGGTGCTGATGCAGTCGCCGCCCCCCTATTACTCTGGCTTGCCTATGGCTTGCGCCTCAATACCGCCGCCCCGGAAGTGGCCGACCTATGGTTGCTGATGGCTACGCCGTTGGTGGTGCTGCCGGTGCTATATGCGTTCGGTTTTTACCGTTCGGTTGTGCGTTACCTAGGGGCTGAAGTGGCGTGGTCTATCCTGTTTGGGGCGACTCTTTCGGTGGTGCTGCTGGCGGCGACGACTTATATGGTATCGGGCTCTACCCCGCGTTCAGTGTTTATTATTTTCTGGGCGTTGCTAGTGCTATACCTAGGGGGCAGCCGCTTTATGATGCGCCGTTTCCTTTATAACGTGCTAGGTAAGCATACTTTGCGTGAAGCGGTGGCGGTATTCGGTGCTGGTGGAGCGGGGGCTCAGCTGGTGTCTGGGTTATTGTCTTCCACCGAGTTGCGCCCGCTGATGATAGTGGACGATGCGCCCGGTAAACAGGGGATGTTGCTTTGCGGTGTGCCGGTGGTGGGGCGGCGCGCTTTGGAAAAAGCGGTAGAACGGGGGGCTATTCGTACGGTGTTACTGGCTCTGCCGTCTGAGAGCCGGGCGACACGGATGGCAGTGGTGCGCTGGCTGGAAACCCTGAATGTGCATGTGCAGACGGTGCCTTCGTTTGCGGATATTGCTAGCGGCAAGGCGCGGCTTGAAGAAGTCAAAGACGTGTCTATCGAAGACTTGCTGGGCCGTGACCCGGTGCCCCCCCGCGCGGATTTACTGTCGCGCTGTATTAGTGGTAAGCATGTTCTGGTGACGGGCGCGGCGGGCTCCATTGGTAGCGAGCTTTGTCGCCAGATTCTTAAGTTGAACCCTTCCCGCTTGGTGTTGCTCGATCAAAGTGAATTTGGCCTATATGCCATTGAGAAAGAATTGCGAGCAACGGCGGACAGCCTTGGTAAAAGCGTCGAAATTGAGGCGGTGCTCGGTTCAGTGGTGAACCGGGGCTTGATGGAGCGGCTTTGCAGTGACCAACGGGTGGATACGGTGTACCACGCCGCAGCGTACAAGCATGTGCCGATTGTGGAGGCTAACCCTACGGCTGGAGTGCGCAATAATATCTTGGGGACGCTGGAGGCCGCACTGGGAGCAGAAGCTGCTCATGTGAAGCACTTTATTCTTGTGTCCACGGATAAGGCTGTTCGCCCAACTAACGTGATGGGGGCCACTAAGCGTTTTGCAGAACTGGTGCTCCAGGCCATAGCCGCTAGGGGTTCGGACACCGTGTTCTCGATGGTACGTTTTGGCAACGTGCTTGGCTCGTCTGGTTCGGTGGTGCCCTTGTTCCGTGACCAGATTCGTAAAGGCGGCCCGGTAACGGTGACCCACCCGGATGTGATTCGCTATTTTATGACCATCCCTGAAGCGTCCCAGTTAGTGATTCAGGCGGGTGCCATGGCCCAGGGCGGCGAAGTATTCGTGTTGGATATGGGTGAGCCGGTGCGAATTGTTGACTTGGCCCGCACCATGGTGCATTTGATGGGGATGACGGTGCGCGATGAGAAAATGCCGGAGGGTGACATTGAGATTGCCTTTTCCGGCCTGCGGCCCGGTGAGAAGCTCTATGAAGAGTTATTGATTGGTGAGTGCAGCATCCGCACTGAGCATGAAATGATTATGCAGGCCCATGAGGAAAAGCTGAGCTGGGACGAGGTGCATTTTGCCCTGGAGGCGTTCCGTAAGGCGTTAAGCCGTGCCGACCAGGATGCTCTGCGGGCTTTACTGCGTAGTTATGTCAATGGGTATCAGCCAGAGGGGGTGGGTGCTGAGTCACCCGAGAGCCTTGCGGTACGTGAATTGCCGGCCTTTACCGGTAAAGCCGTTAGCGTTACGGAGTAGTCTTTTTTTGGGGGGGTATGTCGGGCGAATCCGGCTTACCTTGTCTTCCTTGCTTCTATGCGCTTATCGTTTAGGCCTGTTGTCTAGGCCAGATTAGACGCTGTGGTACTTCGCCATGATTTTTTGAGTATGCTGGGTTTTGCTTATTCTATATTTGACTAAATACCCCCTTTTTATATTCCCTTCTCCCTGTAAAATGCCGGTTTGGCTGTGCGATCTGCTGCGCGGCGTGGGCTTTGTCTGGTTGCTCTAATGACCCTGGAAATACTGATAACACTATTGATTGTGTTGGCTGTGCTGGGCGCACTGGTGAGTAACCGTGTGCCTGCGGATATGACCATGATGGCGGCGCTGGTGTTGGTGATGGTAAGCGGGATTGTCTCGCCGGGGGAGGCGCTGTCTGGGTTTGCTAACCCGGGGTTGATGACCATTGCGGCACTGTACGTGGTGGCGGCTGCGCTACGGGATACCGGGGCGATTTATTGGGTGGCGCACCGGTTATTAGGGCAGCCAAAATCCGTGTTTTCCAGCCAGTTTAGGCTAATTGCGCCAGCGTCTATTCTGAGTGCTTTTCTGAATAACACCACCGTTGTGGCCATGATGATTCCTGCGGTGCAAGAGTGGGCGCAACGGTTACGGTTATCGGCGTCTAAACTGCTGTTGCCGCTGAGTTACGCGGCCATTCTCGGCGGTACTTGTACCTTAATTGGCACCAGCACCAACCTGGTGGTGGATGGTCTGGTTCAGGAAAAAGGGCTGCCGGCGTTCGGTATTTTTGATGTGGCCTGGGTGGGCATTCCTGTGCTGTTAGGGGGGGCGGCTTTCATGTTGTTAATAAGCCGTTTTTTGCTGCCCAACCGGGCGAGCATGGCATCCCAGTGGGAAGATGCCCGCGAGTACCACGTGGAAATGCTGGTGGCGAAAGGTAGCCCACTGGCGGGCCGCACGATTCAGGATGCGGGGCTGCGCAATCTTACCCACGGCTTTTTGACCGATATTCAGCGTGATGAGCGTTTGTTTACGGCAGTGGGCCCAGAAATGACCTTGCAGGAAGGGGATTTACTGGCTTTTGTTGGGGTGCCGGAGTGCGCTCGGGAATTGCAGCGTATTAATGGCTTGCAGGCTGCCCATGGTGGGGCCCACAAGTTAGGGCTCAACAACCATCAGCGGCACTTAGTGGAAGTGGTGTTGAGCCCGGAATTTCCCGGCATTGGCCGTTCGGTGAAGGAAACCGGATTCCGCACCCGTTACCAGGCGGCCATTTTAAGTATTAGCCGAAATGGTAAACGGGTGCCAGGCAAGGTGGGCGAGCAGTGTTTGAAGGTGGGCGATACCCTGCTGCTGGAAACGAGCGAACAGTTTGTGGAGCAGTATCAATACCGGCGCGATTTTATGCTGGTGAGCCCGTTGAAAGATTCTACCCCACCGGATTTTCGCCGAGCGCCGCTGGCGGTGGCCGTGCTGGTGGCTATGGTGTTAGCCAATGTACTGGGGCTGGCTTCTACCCTGGAAGCCGCCATGCTGGCCGCAGGCCTGATGCTGGCGTTACGCTGTGTATCGGTAAACCGTTCGCGGATGAACGTGAGTGTGAACCTGCCGGTGTTGGTGGTCATTGGCGCTTCTTTTGCGCTGGGCAAGGCCATGGAGTCTAGCGGTGCGGCGGCGTGGATTGTGGAGCTGGCTATCCCGGATAGCGGTTTGTCGCCCTTTATGGCGCTAGTGATCGTGTATTTGCTCACTGCGATTTTCACCGAAATGATCACCAACAATGCGGCGGCGGTGCTGGTTTTTCCCATCGCCATTGGCGTGGCCGAGCAGTTGGGAGTGAGCCCTATGCCCTTTATTGTCGCGGTTATGTTTGCCGCTTCCGCCAGCTTTATGACCCCGCTGGGCTACCAAACCAACCTGATGGTTATGGGGCCGGGCGGTTACACCTTCCGCGATTACCTGAAGATAGGTTTTCCCATGAGTGTGGTGGTAGCGGTGATTAGCCTTAGCGTTATTCCGATGGTTTGGCGGTTCTAGCAAGGCTATGCCGAGGAACTATGCCGAGCAGCTTTGAGTTGAACGTGAGACGTTCAAAGTTGAAAGGAAAAACAAAACAATATTGCGCTCCATGGAGGGAGCCAAGCAGGAGGGGCATGGATGCTCCGGTTTGAAAATCTGGATGTATGGAAGCGCGATACTGCGCTTTATGTGGTGATGTGGCGGTATTTTACCGGGTTTAAGGATTTTGGCTTTCGGGCCATGGAATCGGTTACATCGACGAGGAAAAAGCCGGCCGTTGGCTTTCTGAGCTAGAGCAACACTCAAGGATGCTGGCGGCTATGATCGAGGGCATACAGCATGGCTGAGCCCGGAAGTTGAGGGTTGTTCTTCTCAACTTTTAACGTGAACGTTCAATTGAAGGAATATTGCATGTCTGAGAAGTCTCCGTACCAGGAAAAAGCGAACGACTCCAAAGCCCACGTGGTTTGGCATGAATCGAATGTATCGAAGGCCGACCGCGCCAAGGTTAAGGGGCAAAAGCCTAAGTGTATCTGGCTGACCGGGTTGTCTGGCTCTGGCAAATCCACGCTGGCCAATGCGTTGGAAGTGGCGCTGACCGAGAAGGGTAATCACACCTACTTGTTAGACGGTGACAATGTTCGCCATGGCTTGAACAAGAACCTGGGCATGAGCGATGAAGACCGTACCGAGAATATCCGTCGGGTGTCTGAAGTGGCTAAGTTGATGGTAGATGCGGGCTTGATTGTGGTGACGGCGTTTATCAGCCCGTTTCGTGCAGACCGTGATGCGGCCCGTGCATTGTTTGACGACGGTGAGTTTGTGGAAGTGTTTGTGGATGCGCCGCTGGAAGAGTGCGAGAAGCGCGACCCCAAAGGCCTGTACCAGAAAGCGCGCCAGGGCATCATTAAGGAATTTACCGGTATCGACAGCCCTTACGAAGCCCCGAGCAAGCCGGAGCTTGTGGTGAATACCGCTGAAAACGACATTGAAGCCTGTGTTAAGCAGTTGATTGCGGCCATTGTGTAAGGGCTAGCTGATTGCGCAGAACGGATTAAGCATAACCGTAATGCGGTATTGTGCGGTGATCGGATTTGCCCCGGGCCAAGGAGGGCCTGCCTCGACATTGTGGAGGAGTTCACATGGAACGTTCCAATAACCTGCCTGAAGGCGGGTTTCCTCATCTTTTTCATCATGGTGCCGTGCGTGGTGTAACGGGTTCCGCCCATGAATGGGTGGCTAGCCCAGATTGCTCTGTGCTCATCGACTGTGGGCTTTTCCAGGGCGGTGATGTTGGTCCAGCTGGGGCTAGCGCAGATGATTTGGCCATCGATTTCGATATTTCCCGGATCCAGGCAGTGGTGCTCACCCATGTGCATATTGATCATGTGGGGCGGCTGCCGTGGTTGTTGGGTGCGGGTTATGTCGGGCCGATTTGCTGTAGTGGCCCATCGGCCAAGCTGCTGCCCATTGTGTTGGAAGATGCCTTTCGCTTAGGGGTGAGCCGCAAGCCGGCAGATGTGGAGCGCTTTATGGCGCGGCTGGAGGCGGCGTTAGTGCCTGTGCCGTTTGGTTATTGGCATGCCCTGGAGATGGCTGATGGAACGGTGGCGGAGATTCGCTTGGGCAGGGCGGGGCATATTTTGGGCTCGGCCCATGTGTCTTGCCGATTGGCCGGTGAGCACATCACGGTGTTTTCCGGGGATTTAGGGGCTGCTGATGCGCCAATTCTGCCGGAACCGGAGCCCCCACCGGCTGCGAATGTGTTGGTGATAGAAAGCACCTACGGGGATAGTCTTCATGAAGGGCGGAAGACGCGGCAGCAGCGCTTAGAAGATGCGTTGGTTAAGGCCTTACGTGACAAGGGGACTTTATTGATTCCTGCGTTCAGTATTGGCCGTACCCAAGAGCTGCTTTATGAGTTGGAGGCGATTATCCACCGCCAACGGGGCGCCGCCATGCATTCGTTTCTGGACTGGGATGAGTTGCCGATAATCCTTGATTCTCCATTGGCGAGCCGGTTTACCCAGGTTTACCGGGAGCTTGAGCCTTACTGGGACGAGGAGGCCCGCGAACGCTTGCGGGCAGACCGCCGGCCGTTGGCGTTTGAACAGCTACTAACGGTGGACAGCCATGAGGCACACATGAAAATGGTTCGTCACTTGGCTGGCACCGCAAGGCCGGCGGTGGTGATTGCCGCCAGTGGCATGTGTGCCGGTGGCCGCATTGTGAATTACCTAAAAGCGATGCTGGGCGATGCGCGCCACAATGTGCTGTTTGTGGGGTATCAAGCTGCGGGGACGCCGGGCAGGGAGATTCAGCGAAGCGAGCAGGGCGGCAGTGTGAGGCTAGAGGCAGAAACCTACCCCATTCGAGCTGCAGTAGAATCCATTAGCGGTTATTCAGCCCATGGTGATCAGCAGGATTTGCTTCGGTTCGCGGCAGGAATAGCGCGGGGGCCTGAAGAAATTCGCGTGGTGCACGGTGATGAAGGCGCTAAGCGTGCTCTGGTCGATAAGCTTGATACACATTTTCGAGCCGCCGGCCAGCCAGTGAACGTTTGGATTCCACTCCAATAGCGGCTTATTGCATCCACGTTTACGGGTTTGTCGGTGCGGAGCTTCCATTCATTTCCGTGTGAAAAGGATAGGGCCAATGGATTGGCTTCTTATCAACAATGCAACATAGTGCCTTTCAATAAGGCGGTAAGGTAAGCCTTCCACCTTTAGCCTCTTTTGGCTATGTTGGCGGTGCCTTTGTAAACTGTGGATCGTAGAATACCGCTCCGTTTGAGTTTTTGCGCGGCCAGAATATTTAGCTTAAGCGTTATTTTGTTTTGATGGATGGACGATACGGAAGCTTTTCAGCTGTTTGGGATTGAGGAAATTAATGAAAATTGCAGTGGCGGGAATGGGGTATGTCGGGTTATCCAATGCGGTGTTGCTGGCCCAGAATAACACCGTAGTGGCGCTAGATATTGATGCCATAAAGGTAGAGAAAGTTCAAAACGGAATTTCCCCGATTGAGGATGCTGAAATTCAGTGCTTTCTGACAGCGCAATCGCTGGATTTGCACGCGACAACCGATAAAAATATGGCATTTGAAGGTGCCGATTTTGTAGTAGTGGCGACTCCCACTGACTATGACGTAAAGGCAAATTATTTCAATACGAGTAGTGTCGAGCTGGTAATTAGTGATGTGCTGGCTATTAATCCCCGCGCTACCATAATAATTAAATCGACGGTGCCGGTGGGTTATACGAAGACGCTGAGGGAACGTTTTGGTGTTGAAAATATCATCTTTTCTCCGGAGTTTTTGCGGGAAGGCAAAGCCCTGCATGATAATTTGCACCCCTCTCGAATCATTGTAGGGGCCCAGTGTGAAGCCGCTCGTATTTTTGCTGACTTGCTTGTTCAGGGGGCGGAAACCGTTGCTCCTCCTGTGATATTGACAGATTCAACCGAGGCAGAAGCGATTAAACTTTTTTCCAATACTTATTTGGCTATGCGGGTGGCCTATTTCAATGAGCTGGATAGCTATGCCGCTACCCATAACTTGAATACCCGTCAGATCATTGATGGGGTTTGCCTTGATCCGCGGATTGGGGGGCATTACAACAATCCTTCTTTTGGTTATGGGGGGTATTGTTTGCCCAAAGATACCAAGCAGTTAGTGGCTAACTACGAGGATGTGCCGAATAACTTGATTAAGGCCATTGTGGATGCCAACCGGACACGTAAAGATTTTATAGCCGAAGATATTTTACGCCGTAACCCCGCCCGTGTGGGTATCTACCGGTTGGTGATGAAAGCGGGGTCGGACAACTTTAGGGCCTCTTCCATCCAAGGTGTTATGAAGCGGCTGAAGGCGAAAGGTATTGAAGTCGTGGTTTACGAGCCGGCACTGGCGGAGGAGGCATTTTTCAATTCGGTGGTGATTCGCGATTTTGAAACGTTTATTCAAACCTGTGATGTGATTGTTTCTAATCGTATGGTGAGTGAACTGGAAGGGGTGGCTGACAAGGTTTACACCCGTGATCTTTTTGGAAATGATTAATCTTGGAATGCCATGCAGCGTAAAAAGCGGTCTCTTTTATTTCTTATTTTCAGTGTGACGATTTTTATTTTGGGTGCATTACTGCCAGGAGAATTAAGGGAGTCGATTAGTCAGTTGCTTCATTTGGGCAATGTGGATGCGTACGCGCATGTTTTTTTTGGCGCCTTGATTGCCTTGTTGTTGGCATGGCTTGGGGCTCCTTTTTTAATTGTTCTTATGGCCATCATTTCTCTTGGGGCCGTTATTGAAGTGGTACAGATATGGATTCCGGGGCGTTCCGCCACTTGGAGCGATATGGCCGGTAATGTGGCGGGCGCACTTATCGGATTGTTGGTACTAAGCCTTGGGCGGTGCGTGGTTAAGAGAGGGCATAATGGTTAGAAAAGCAGTGTTACCGGTGGCGGGGTTTGGTTCGCGTATGTTGCCGGCGTCTAAGTCGATACCGAAGGAAATGTTGCCCGTTGTGGACCGACCGGCTATTGAGTACGTGGTAAAGGAGGCGGTTCGAGCAGGGATCAAAGATATTGTATTGGTATCCCATTCTTCCAAGAGCGCGATTGAAGACTATTTTGATACCCAATTTGAGCTAGAGCATCAGCTTGAAAAGAAAGGTAAAACGGCTTTGCTGGATGCGCTGCAGAATATCCTTCCGGCGGATGTAAATATTATTTCTGTGCGTCAACATCACGCCCTGGGGCTGGGGCATGCGGTTGCCTGTGCCGCCCCGGTGATAGGCAATGAGCCTTTCGCGGTGTTGCTGCCCGATGTGTTGGTGGATTGCCAGGATATAGAAGAGGATCTGGCGGTTATGGTCCGCCGTTATCATGATACGTCTGCCGCCCAAATTATGGTGGAAGAGGTTCCCGCGCAGAGGGTTGATCAATACGGAATTGTGGCTTTGGAGGGGGATGCCCCCAAAGCTGGTGATTCTGCTGCCATGCGCGCCATTGTAGAAAAACCGCCTATTAATGAGGCTCCGTCTCGGTTATCCGTCGTGGGCCGTTATGTGCTCCCCGGTGAAATTATGGCCATTCTTGCTGAGACACAACCCGGGGCAGGTAACGAGATTCAGCTCACCGATGCGATTGCAACATTAATTAAGCAAAGCCCTGTGGAGGCTTATTCCATGCGTGGCCAGACCTTCGATTGCGGTAACAAGGCGGGCTATTTGCGCGCTATATTCCATTATGCTGCGCGACACCCAGATTTGGGCGAGCATGCCAGAGCCATGATGGCCGAAGCTAGCCAGCACTAATGTGGATGGTTTATTGGGCTCTGCAGGTACTTTGCTTGCGGGTGTCTATCGTATGAGGATAACGCGAAGGGTTTGGTGATATGCAGGTGGCGGTTTATGGCGACACGTTATGCGCCCAGGTAACGGCAACGGCGCTTGCTCAGACCGGGCATCAGGTAGCTTGGTACGTATTTGGTATAGAGGAGCATGAGCAGCTAAATCAAGAGCAACCGTTATTTAACGAGCAAGGGCTGGACCGCTTGTATGTTGAGCAGATCAGCGCGGGCCGTTTGGTTCCTTTGTTAAGAGGACAAAGCGCAGTTGATATCTCGCCCTCGGAGGTGGTGTTTCTTGCTTTGTCACCGGGTAGCGAAACCTTGGCAGAGGATATTCTCGCTGTTGATGTAAAGCCTGGCGCTTGTCGATTGGTGGTGAACCAGACCGTGGGGCCCGTAGGGGTGGCGGAACGATTGCGGCAATACTTATTGTCTGCAGGCTATGATGCGGCTCTAGTGGCTTTGCCAGATTTGATTCAGGAGGGGAATGCCTTCCTGACCTTTACTCGTCCTGAGAGTATTTTGCTGGGGTGTTATGAGCGCGAAGGCGAGGCCCTGATGCGTGAGCTGCTGCGCCCTTTCAATCGGCGTAAAGATGTTCTTCAGGTGATGAGCCTGCGGGAGGCGGAGTTCGCAAAACTCGCCATCAGCGGCATTTTGGCTACCCGAATCAGTTTTATGAATGACATGGCCGCCTTATCGGAGTCGTTGGACGTGGATATTGATGCGGTACGCGTCGCAATGGGGGCAGACTCTCGTATAGGTGAGGCTTACCTTTACCCGGGATGCGGATTTGGCGGGCCTGGCTTGAGCAGTAATGTACTGGCTTTGCTGGATGCTCAGCAGCAGAAAGCCGCGGAGCCTGGTTTACTCGAGCAGGTGTTGCATACCAATGAACGGCAAAAAGAAGTTCTGTTTCGCAAGTTTTGGCAGTACTGCAACGGCTGTGTAAAAGGTAAGCGGGTTGCGATCTGGGGGGCGTCCTTCAAGCCGGGCACAGCCCGGGTAGAAAACGCGCCTGCCTTGAAGATTATAGAAGCGTTATGGGCGCAGGGTGTGGACGTGGCTGTGCATGATCCCAAGGCCTTGCCCGATTTAAAACGCTGGGCTGAGAAGCAAAATAGAAAACTGTTGCTGTGTGATACCCCCTACGAGGCCACCTTGGGCGCCGATGCATTGATGCTGGTCACCGAGTGGAAACCTTATTGGAGCCCAGATTGGCAGCGTTTGAAACAAGAGATGCGGACCGGGCTTATTCTCGATGGCCGTAATATTTATGACCCTGCATTTGTTAAGGCACAGGGGCTGGAATATCGTGGAATTGGACGGAGCTAGGCATGGTGCCTGAACAAAATGATCTAACCGAGAGTTCGGTCTGGCTGCAGCTTGAAAACCTTGCACGTGAGGAAGGCTCTTTGCATTTGTCTGATTTTTTCGTTCAAGAGCTGGGAAGGTGTGCCCATTTTTGCCTTGAGAGCGATGGCCTCTTGGTAGACTTGAGCAAGCAGAGGGTGTCGTCTCATGCTCGTGATTTACTGGTGAGTTTGGCCGATGAACGGGGCCTTGATCGTTGGAGTGAGGCGTTATTTGCCGGTGCAGAGGTGAATTGCACCGAGAACCGCAGTGCCAAGCACTGGTTGCTCCGTGATCCGTCTGATCAAGCTGCTGAGATCCATGGCCAGCTGGAGATCATGGACTCTATCGTCTCGCGCGTGTTGGAAGGTCAGTGGCGGGGTGTATTGGGCGATGCGATTACGGATGTGGTTAATGTGGGCGTTGGGGGATCTGAATTGGGGCCGTTAATGGCGGCATTCGCGCTGCATTCGACGCCCTTGGCAGAGGGAGAAGTGCGGCCCAGCCTTCATTTCGCATCGTCAATGGATGGCAGCCAGATTTCCCAGGTGCTTCAGGAACTGAACCCGCGCACGACACTGGTGCTGGTGTCGTCTAAATCCTTTACTACTGTGGATACGTTGCACAACGCCAATACGGCACGTAGCTGGATGGCCCGTGCACTGGGGCTTGAAATGGATAACGAAGCGATGCTGCGTTGCCATTTTATTGGTATTTCCGCACAACCGGACAAGATGACCGCGTGGGGGATTCCATCGACTAACCAGTTACAGTTCTGGGATTGGGTGGGCGGGCGTTATTCTTTGTGGTCTGCTATTGGTTTGCCCATTGCACTTACCGTGGGGATGCATGGGTTTCGTGAGTTGCTGGCGGGTGCCCATGACATGGATCTCCACTTTCGCCAGCGCCCATGGCACGAGAATATTCCGGTTATGTTGGCTTTGGTGGATGTGTGGAATATCAATTTTCTGGATATCCGCGCCCGTGCAGTGCTGCCCTACGATGGCCGCTTAAAATATCTGCCTGCTTATCTAGAACAGTTAGAGATGGAGTCTAACGGGAAGAGTGTGTCGCGTAATGGCGACCCTGTGGATTACCACACCTGTCCGGTGATTTGGGGTGAGGTTGGCCCGAATGCACAGCATGCCTTTTTCCAGTTGTTGCACCAGGGTACTCAGCCGGTGGCGTGCGAGTTTTTGATGACCGCACGGCGCTATACCGAAAGCGCACATTCGGGTGCGGCGGTGGAATTGGAAGGCCAGCATGCTCTGTCTAACGCCAATTGCCTGGCTCAATCGCGTTTGTTGGCGTTTGGCGAGCAGGCTTTGGATTCAACGTTGGCTTTGCCTGCTTACAAGCGTTATCGGGGTAATCAGCCCAGCACCACTCTGGTGCTGGATGAGTTGTCGCCTAGAACCCTTGGCTCCTTGCTGGCCATGTATGAGCATAAGGTGTTTGCCCAAGCGGTGATTTGGGGAATTAACCCTTTTGATCAATGGGGCGTGGAGATGGGTAAGGTGATTGCCACCGATATGTTGGCGGTTCTGGCGGACCCTGATGGCGCCCATGAGGTGGATGATTCCTCACTGTCGTTAGCGCGCCATATCGCGTGCAAGCAAGCGACGCAATAACATTAAACACGAATGCAAATGGACAGAGCCCTCCCTTATCATGCTGTGCCAGCTGGTTGTGTGCTCTGTGCCTTACAAGGATGACATTAATGACTCACCCCATTCCCGCTTCGATTTTTCGTGCTTACGATATTCGCGGTATTTATAACGAAACGCTCACGGATGCATGGGCTTATGAAATTGGTCGGGCGATTGGGTCCGAGGTGCAAGCTCAAGGACAGACGGCCATCGCTATAGGGCGAGATGGGCGCTTGTCTGGTCCCGCTTTGTTGCAGGCCTTGAGTGAGGGTGTTCAGTCCACGGGGTGCGCAGTAGTGAATGTGGGGTTGGTACCGACGCCTGTGCTGTATTTTGCAACGCATCATATTGAGGGGCTCAATTCCGGTGTGATGCTGACTGGTAGCCATAACCCGGGCAATTACAATGGTTTTAAAATTGTAATTGACGGTGTGACACTCTCGGGTGAACGCATTCAGGCGTTGCATCGCAGAATTGTAGATCAGCGCTTTGCTGAAGGGCAGGGCGAGTATCGTGAGCAGGATGTGCTGGTGGACTACCAGGCTGCGTTTTTGAGCGCCCATAGCCTAGCGCGACCTATGAAGGTGGTTGTGGATTGTGGCAATGGCATCACTGGTTTACAGGCACCGCAAGTGCTTGAGGCGTTAGGGTGTGAGGTTGTGCCGCTGTTCACTGACGTGGACGGCACCTTCCCGAATCATCACCCGGACCCGGGTGACCTCAACAATTTGCAGGATTTAATTGCTAGCGTAAAAGCAGAAAAGGCCGACCTTGGATTGGCTTTTGATGGTGACGGCGATCGGGTTGGGGTTGTTACACCTGCTGGAGAGGTGGTGTATCCGGATATTCTGCTAATGGCGCTGGCAGAGGATATGGTGAGCAGGCATCCCGGCGCAAAAGTTATTTTTGATGTGAAGTGCACAGGCTCCCTGTTCGACGTGATTAGGGACGCCGGGGGGGAGCCAGAAATGTGGCAAACCGGACACTCCCTTATCAAAGCACGCATGAAAGAAACCGGTGCCTTGTTAGCAGGAGAGATGAGTGGGCATATCTTTTTTGCTGAAGATTGGTACGGCTTTGATGATGCCTTGGTGGCTGCTGCCAGGATACTGGGTATCATCAGCCGAACAGAGGGAGGCGCGGAGGCCCTTTTCGGGCGCTACCCGGTGCTGTGCACGACCCCGGAAATCAATATCAATGTGACGGACGAGAACAAATTCCGTATCGTGGAATATCTGCAGACGAATGCGGAGTTCGGCGAAGGCGAGCGCCGCGTCATTGATGGTATCCGTATGGATTATGCCGATGGTTGGGGCCTGTGTCGGGCCTCCAATACTTCGCCGAAGTTAGTGTTGCGTTTTGAGGCAGATAACGATGAAGCCCTAGGCCGAATTCGTGACTTGTTCGAGGTTAACGTAAGCAAAGCGATGGCCGCGGTGGGTTAATTCTACGATTGGCTTGGCTGTTTAATTTCAACGGGTGGTGGCAGCTCAGGCGATAACCTTGGAACAGGATGATGAATCATGAGCAAAGTATTGGTCACCGGCGGAGCCGGTTATATCGGCTCTCACACGGTGCTGTTGCTGCTTGAAGCTGGGCGCGAGGTTGTCGTGCTTGATAACCTCACCAATAGCAGCGAGGAGAGCCTACGCCGTGTCCAAAGGTTAACTGGGCGTGAGCTGACTTTCATTAAAGGCGACATTCGCGATGCGGATTGCCTAGATCGACTTTTCGCCGACCATGATATCGATTCCGTGATCCATTTTGCTGGCCTGAAGGCGGTGGGTGAATCGGTTGAGCAGCCATTGCAATACTACGATTGCAATGTGGTAGGCACGGTGCGTTTGTTGGAAGCCATGGAGCGGGCAGGGGTGCGAACTCTGGTATTTAGCTCATCGGCAACGGTGTACGGGGACCCGGCCTCTGTGCCCATTAAGGAAAACTTTCCTCTTAGTGCGACCAATCCCTATGGTGCCAGTAAGTTGCACATTGAAGATATGCTCCGTGATCTCTACTCCAGCGATAACCGGTGGCAGGTGGCGTTACTGCGCTATTTTAATCCTGTGGGCGCCCATGAAAGTGGCGAAATAGGTGAGGACCCTAATGGTATTCCCAATAACCTCATGCCGTTTATTGCACAGGTTGCCATTGGCAAGCGAGCACAGCTGAGTGTTTTTGGTGGAGATTATGCGACGCCGGATGGCACTGGAGTGAGGGATTATATCCATGTGATGGATTTAGCCCAGGGACATTTGGCGGCACTGCAGGCTTTAGAGGGCGATCGTGGTCTGCTGACGGTGAATTTGGGAACCGGGCGAGGCTACAGTGTGCTGGAAATGATTGCGGCCTTTTCTAAGGCCAGCGGGCGAGACGTTCCCTACCAGATTGTGGAACGTCGATCGGGAGATGTGGCTACCTGTTACGCGGATCCTGCCCATGCAGAAGAAGTCATCGGGTGGAAGGCTGCCCGCGGCATTGATGATATGTGCTGTGACCACTGGCGTTGGCAGGAAAGTAATCCTGAAGGGTATGGCGAGAGATAGGGAGCTATCGCTGACTGAATGAGTGCTTTCCAAGCTTCTGTTTTACGGTTCTATATAAAGAGAGTGGGTTGGGAACATGCTCAAATCAGTTTTATATAAAAACTTCTTATCTGTAGGTGGGATGCGTCTTGCGGGGATTCCCCTGACATTGGCAACCAGTGTGTTGTTGGCCAGGCTGCTTGGACCAGAGGGATACGGTTACTACTCTTTTGCGATGGCATTGGTTCCTTTGCTTGCGATTCCTGTGTCCAGTGGTTTGCAGCAGTTTGCGACACGGCAAGTAGTTAGCTATCGGTTGGCCGAACAATTTTCTCTGGCAAGGGGACTGGTGTCTCTGGCAGGGATGTGGATATTGCTTTATTCCGTTCTTGTGTTTGTTTTTTTTCTGGTCGCTAGTCAGCTTTTTCCTGAGATCTTTGAAGAAAAAAAATGGGCTATCATGCTCATTGCCATCTTTATTATCCCCTTTATTGGTGGTAACTCAGTGCGATGTGGTATGTCCAAGGCTCTGGGGCAGCCTTTTTGGTCCGAGCTGCCACTAAGACTGATCCAACCCGCTCTGCTTCTTGGGATAGTTGTTCTGCTTTATCTCTGGGGGATTAAGGGTGCAAACTTCGCCATTTATGCTCAGCTAATAAGTTTCTCTTTGGCATTTATCATTGCAGTAATAATCTTTGTACTTGTAGCGCCTGCGGATATGCGGGAGGGCAATAGGACTTATGAAATAGGCTTCTGGGCGCGCTCTCTGATTCCATTTAGCCTTTTATCTGCGGTTACATTGCTCGGAGCGCAAATTTCCATTGTACTTCTAGGGATTCTCGGTGAACCTGAAGCCGTAGCTGGAATGAGGGTGGCTGACCGTGGTGCCGCGCTTGTGCTTCTTCCATTGACCACAGTTAACATGATTGTCGCACCGTATATTGCTCGTTATTTCAAGCAAGGTGACCGAGAAAAACTGCAAGCTACCTTAAGACTGTCTTCCAGGTTGGCACTTTTGTTTGCATTACCTGCGGCGAGTCTGTTTCTCTTTTTTGGTGAGCAGATAGTCGGCCTTGTTTTTGGTCTTGAATATATTGCGTACGCATTTTGGCCACTAGTGATTCTTTCTGCGAGCCAATTGTTCAGTGTTTTTTGTGGTTCGGTTGGCAATGTGTTGGCAATGAGTCATCAGGAAAATAGGGCCGTTACCGGTCATATTCTGGCATTGAGCGTCAATGTGATTCTGTGCTTTTTTTTGATTCCGACGTATGGTGCTGTGGGAGCTGCATTGGCTACTGGAGCAGGATTGATCGTCTGGAATCTGGTGCTGGCTTACTTCGTGATTAAACAGGTAAAGGTAAGCCCCTTTCCTATTTAGTTTTATCCTGAAGGCTGAAGGAATACGCGGAGGTTTTTTGATTATCAAATACAGGGTTGTTCACCGAGTCTCTATAAAAGAGGCGCTGGTCATTTATTCGAGATTTTTTTTTAGGAAGCTTGAAGACCTGTTTGCTAGCCCAGTGATAACTGACAAGAAAGCACTGTTGGTGGCAGGTTGTGGCCATAGTGGCACGACCCTGCTTGCTGCGAAGCTGGGCAATCATCCTAATATTTTTGCAGTGGGAAGAGAAACAGAGTTTCTTCTGCCGGATAAAAATTCGCTTGTTACGGCTTCAAAGTTGTTGTCCGAATGGGTTTATTGCGCAGAATATCTTGGCAAGGAATATGTTCTCGAAAAGACACCGAAGCATATTTATTTTATCGACCGTGCAGGGGTTATTGCGCCTAACCATAAAGTTTTGGTGACAATCAGAAACCCTTTAGACAATGTGGCATCGTTATTCAAACGTTTTGGTGACCTTGATCTGGCCATTGAGAGATGGGTTAACGATAATCACATCGTCGCTGGAATCGCAGGTTCTGGTAATGTCTATGTTGTTCGCTATGAAGACCTGACTGCGGCCCCTGAAGCGACCTTTATTTCCTTGTTTGAATTTATTGGCGACAGTTTTGATCCGTCAATACTGGAGGAAGGAAAAACGGCGTATGACTCTGCCGTGTTAAAGGGGAATATGGTGGTTCGCAGGGATCAGGTTAAGTCCAGAATCCGGGTTAATAATGGGGCTTGGCGAAAAGTTCTTGATGAAGAGCAGGCTCTTTATGTCTGGAGGCGGGTGTCGGTTGTTGCGCAAGCCCTAGGGTATCACGGCCTTGAAGATTGCTACTTTCCGACAGATGATGAGAGTAACGGGTGTTCCTGACACCCGAGATATTTGTATTATCGGGCGTTCGAAGATTGAGCGGGAACAGGAAAGTGGATTCCCAAGAAAAGGGCAAGTTTGGGAAATCGACTTCTTAATACCCCGCGCAAGGCATAATTGGCAAAGTAATAGCTTGCCATGATTGCGTTCAACTGCTCTTCATCTCGGTACAATCGCCAGTTGTACCCTGCCGTATTTCGTTTGTTGGAAGACAAAGAGTCTTGATGAACGCAGTATCGTGTTAGTGCTAAATTAATTCCGTATCCGGATGTCGTTTTCTTGAGAATTTTTAACCACAAGCCGAAGTCTTGGCGTTTGCGAAGCTCGGGCATAAAGACTTTACCTAGCTGCTCGCTGTCATATACAGCGGTCGAGCAACCAATGTAATTGGTTTTTAACAACTGGCGGTAGTGTATGGTTGGCGGTACACCTACAGTGTTGATACAGGCGCCTTCTGGGTTTATGCGTGTATAGGCGGTGTACGACAGGGGCCAGCCTTGTTCTTTCATTTGGCTTATCTGAATGCTTAACTTGTCTTTGTGCCACTCATCATCGGCGTCGATGAAAGCGATGTATCGTCCTCTGGCAGAGGCAATGCCTCTGTTTCTCGCAACTGCTGCACCGCTATTTTCTTTTAGCCGTATCAGTTTGATTCTGTTATCACGATCACAAAATGCTTGAGCGTGCTGATCTGTGTCATCAGTAGATTTATCGTCGACTAATAGTAGCTCCCATGACAGAAAGTTCTGGGAGAGTACCGATTCGATAGTCCGGGCCAATGTGTGCCGGGCGTTATAGCATGGTGTGATGATTGAAACTTCAGGAATCATATTTACATCCATATCAGCGCCGTTCCATCGTGCCGTTTGCCAAGAGTCGAACTGTGATTGCCATCTCGGTTAGCCATAATCGGGTTTGAATGAGAAGAGATGAAACTTTCTGGCAGCGATTGATTTTAGGGCTGCTGATGACAAACCAGTATGCCCAAACCGGGGGTATAAAGGTTTTTACGATGAACTTTGCTCGGCGTCTCACTGGGCCTGAACGAACCTGGCCCCCCTTTACCCGCTTGAGCTTGGTGGTGAGTTCCTCCCAGCTATGGCGAGTTGGATGATCCACATTGGCTTCAGGTAAGTATACAAGAGGAATGTTTGCCCGACCTGCACGTTGACAGAACTCTGCATCACCACCTGAAAAGCGTTGGTCGTCAAAGACGCCCACTTTGTCAAATACTGTCCTGGGAATGGATAAATTGGCTGTCACCGCGTAGCCGTGTCGTGTGTAACGTTCCTGAGGCAATCCCATTGCCATGTCGTACACTTCTATCCAGTTAGGTTTCAGATTGTCAAAGCGCAGAACAGTGACTCCACCAGCAATCAGAGTGGGTTTTTTGCAGCCCAGGTGCTGGCGCCAGATGATTTCTAGCCAGTCGGGATTTGGTCGGCAATCGGCGTCAGTGAAGACCAGTAGTTCCCCTTGGGCTTGCTGAAGTGCCAGGTTGCGCGCTGCATAGGAGCCGGGTTGGTGGCACTCAAGCAGGTTTACGAAATCCGGTAGAGTGTCTGCTGCTGGCACAACATCCGAGCCGTTATCAACGATGAAGCATTCCCAGAGACTTTTCGGCAGTGTTTGTCTGGCCAAGGCAGAAAACAGAACCTTAGTGAGTTCCCAGTGCTGGTAGATGGGGATAATGACGGAAATTTTCGGGTTGCTATCGTGCATTATAGTGCCCCAAATCCTGTGGCCATGGTTTTTAATGTCCGCATTACAATCAGAAAGTCGAGTGCAGGGGATAGGTTTTTGATGTAGTAGAAGTCGTGTTCTACCTTCTCTCGTGTACTTTCAGTGTCGCTGGCGTAGCCTTGATTGACTTGGGCCCAGCCGGTGATGCCTGGCCGCACGATGTGTCGATAGCTGTAGTAAGGAACTTCTTCTTCGAATTGCTCTACAAACTCTGGCTGTTCGGGGCGTGGGCCAATCAGGCTCATTTCACCTTTCAGGATGTTCAGAAACTGTGGGAGTTCATCGATGCGCACTTTGCGGATAAATGCCCCCAGGCGGGTAATGCGGTATGCATCCTGGTCGGCAAACTGCGCCGTGCCTTCACCTTCTTCTCTAGGCCGCATTGAGCGGAACTTGTACATTCTGAAAATACGATTCCCCTTTCCGATCCTTTGCTGAACAAAAATAGCAGGGCCGGGGGAGTCGAGCTTGATCAGGAGCGCGACGATCAGGCAAAAAGGGATTAGTAGGGGGGCTACAAGCAGCGTAAGCAGTATATCCAGTGCGCGTTTGCCCGCCAGATAGACCGGTTGTGGCTGAAGATTGGCCAAGTCTATGCTTTGCAAAGTAGAAAGGTTTACTTTGCCATTGATGGTCTCTGCAACCTTGCGGGCGTTGAATACGGGTAGTCCTGCAATATTGCAATGACTCACAAAACGTATCCATTGGTCTTCAAGTTGTTCTTCCATATCGACAATTAGCCCGTCGTACCGGGTTTCCCCCATACTGGGGTTGTCCAGAAGACGGTATTCAAAACTCTTAGAAACCGGAGGAAGAATGTTGTCAATTCTCTCTGTTGGGACGCAGGCTAACTTCAAGTATCGAAAACGGCGGTTGATAAGAACCGAGATGATGCGGATTGTTAGTAGCAGGGAAAGGCCGATGATAAGTGAGGTGCGTGCATAGCCGATTCGGGTAAACAGTACCAAGGTGAACACTAAGCCGACAGCAATCAATACTGTGGCCAGGTTATAGGGGATGGCTCGCCTTCCAACAAATTTAGCGATGTTGCTGCTCAAATAGGCCGTGACTGCGTAGCAAAGCACCAGTAGGGCGAGGGTAATCCCCTGATTAGCGTTTTGAACCCAGGATTGATAGCTAAGAAATTGTGCGCCCAGGGTAATAATGGCCAATGCAATAAGGTGGCCGAATGCTGGATTCAGGAGGATTCGCTCATACCAGCGGTTGTGGCGTGATGGCGTTATGGAGATTGGGTCCTGATGCATGCTCAACTCATTTCGGGTGGGCAGTGTCAAAGCCTGTCTCCGTGTTATCGACAATTCATAGGCGAGGCTGGGAATTCTACCATGCCTGTTGGTATCCACAATTCGGTTAAGGCTTAACGGGGCTTGTGACTGGATGGCGGGCTGAGTAGAGGGCAGCAGCTGGCTGTAGAGGAGGTAACCATTGGGCAAAGAAAAAGGGCTTACCCGATGGATAAGCCCTTTTCTTATTTGGCTCCGCCTGCTGGGCTCGAACCAGCGACCCAATGATTAACAGTCATTTGCTCTACCAACTGAGCTAAGGCGGAATGTCTTGAGGCGCGTATATTAGTGACGCCTCTCGGGGTCGTCAACACCCCGGAGGCGCGTTTGTTGCTTATTTAGCCAATGCTTGCTCAATTCGGCGAATAGCGTCCTTCAGTGTGTCCATGCCAACGGCAAAAGACAGGCGCATGCAGCCAGGTGCGCCGAAGGCGGAACCGGGTACCAAGGCCACTTCGGCGGTTTCCAGTAGCAGGGTAGCCAGATCGGTGTCGGACTCCACGCCATCCATGTTGGCAATGGCGTCGGAGAAGTCCGGGAAGGCATAGAAAGTGCCGTCGCCTTTAGCGCATTTCACGCCGGGCAGGGCATCCAGTGCGTCGGTGAGATAGTCGTGACGCTCTTTAAATGCTTTAACCATCTCGTCTACGCAGCCTTGATCGCCGGCTAACGCCGCTTCCGCTGCAGCCTGGCTGATGGAGGCTGGGTTGGAGGTGGACTGGGACTGCACCTTCTTCATGGCAGCAATCAGCTTCTGCGGGCCTGCTGCGTAACCGATGCGCCAGCCCGTCATGGAGTAGGCTTTAGAGACACCGTTCATGACCACGGTGCGGTCATACAGCTCCGGGGTGGCGTTGACGATGTTTACGAAGGGTTTGCCTGTCCACAGGATATGTTCGTACATATCGTCGGTGGCGACGATGATGTTTGGGTGTTTCTTGAGTACTTCACCCAAGGCGGCGAGCTCTTCCAGGGAATAAGCCATGCCGGAGGGGTTGGATGGGCTGTTGATCACGAACAGGCGGGTTTTCGGCGTGATCGCTGCTTCCAGCTGTTCCGGGGTGATCTTGAAGCGGCTGTTCACGTCCGTTTCGATGATTTTTGGGACACCACCGGCAACCAACACCATGTCCGGGTAGCTCACCCAGTAGGGGGCCGGGATGATGGCTTCGTCGCCGTCATTCAACAGGGCCAATGCCATGTTGAAGAAGCTCTGCTTGCCACCACTGGACACCAGCACCTGGCCGGGCTCGTAGGATAGGCCATTATCGCGCTGGAATTTGTCGATAATGGCATTTTTCAGGCCGGGAGTGCCGTCCACCGGGGTGTACTTGGTTTTGCCGGCGTTGATCGCCTCAATGGCGGCCTGCTTGATATGTTCCGGGGTATCGAAATCCGGCTCACCGGCACCCAGCCCAATAATGTCTTTGCCCTGTGCGCGGAGTTCACCGGCTTTGGCGGTAATGGCAAGGGTGGGAGACGGCTTGATGCGTTGTACGCGGTCGGAAAGGCTGATATCGGACATGCACTCCTCGTTCATCTTGATAGTTGATTGGCCACGTTTTTTTAACGTACCGATCGACACAGAAAGGGGCTGGAACTTTACCGGATTCGGGTGCCAATGTCCCGTATTTCCTGATGGGGTCGCTCTTTGATCGCCATCGTGGTTGAACGATCACTCTTACAGGTGGCTGGGGGAGGTAAGCGTTTTTGTCGGAGCGGTCGTTTGGCTGCGATTGCGTCTCTATTCCCTCTCAAATCCCATTCACTGGAGCCACCGCTCCAGTGGGCAACATGGATCATCACGCATTTGATCTGCTGGCTCTGGTACACTACCCGGTGATTTTGCACGCATGACTTTTGCTGTTTTCCCGTCGTCGGGAGGGCAGTAGCCATCAGGAAGCCCAAATGTCTGAAAGCCTCTTCAAACTCCATTCCGACTACCAGCCCGCCGGTGATCAGCCCACCGCCATTGCGCAGCTGATTGAGGGTATTGATGATGGCCTAGGCCACCAGACGCTGCTGGGGGTGACCGGTTCGGGTAAGACGTTCACCATGGCAAATGTGATTGCGCAAACGGGCCGGCCCACCATCATCATGGCGCCGAACAAGACGCTGGCTGCTCAGTTGTACGGGGAGTTTCGAGAGTTTTTCCCCGAAAACGCGGTGGAGTATTTTGTTTCTTACTACGATTACTATCAGCCGGAAGCCTATGTGCCCAGCTCCGATACGTTTATCGAGAAAGATGCCTCGGTGAATGAGCAGATCGAGCAAATGCGACTGTCTGCCACCAAGGCGATATTGGAACGACCGGACACCATTATCGTGGCCACCGTGTCGGCCATTTACGGGCTGGGTGATCCCGCCAGTTACCACGCCATGGTGCTGCATTTAGTGCGCGGCGATCATATCGATCAGCGTGAGCTGTTGCGACGGTTGGCGGAGCTGCAGTACACCCGTAACGAGATGGATTTTCGCCGCGCCACTTACCGAGTGCGTGGGGATGTGATTGATATCTTCCCGGCGGAAGAGGAAAAGGAAGCGGTTCGTATTGAGCTGTTCGATGATGAGGTGGAATCCATCAGCATCTTTGATCCTCTTACCGGTGAGGTGATTCGTCGTATTAGCCGCACCACCATCTACCCCAAGAGCCATTACGTGACGCCAAGGGAAACCGTGCTCAAGGCGGTGGAGATGATTAAGGAAGAGTTGGCCGAGCGGCTGGCCGAACTTAAGGAGCAGAACAAGCTGGTGGAAGCCCAGCGGTTGGAGCAGCGCACCCGCTTTGACATTGAAATGCTGCAGGAGCTGGGTTATTGCAATGGAGTAGAAAACTACTCCCGGTTGTTTTCTGGTCGTGCCCCCGGCGATGCTCCGCCCACCCTGTTTGATTACCTGCCGGACAATGCGCTGCTGATTGCCGATGAGTCCCACGTCACCATTCCCCAGTTGGGCGCCATGTATAAGGGCGACCGCTCGCGTAAAGAAACCCTGGTAAGTTTCGGGTTCCGGTTGCCCTCTGCCATGGATAACCGGCCACTGAAGTTTGAGGAATGGGAGCTGCTGGCGCCACAAATGGTCTTTGTGTCTGCTACTCCAGGGCCCTATGAGAAGAAATACGCTGGGCAGGTGGTGGAGCAGGTGGTGCGCCCCACCGGCCTGGTGGACCCGAAAATCGAGATCCGTCCGGCGACCACTCAGGTGGATGATCTGCTCGGCGAAGCCAAGGAATGCATTGCCAAAGAGCAGCGGGTGTTGGTGACCACGCTGACCAAGCGCATGGCAGAGGATCTCACTGAATACCTGAATGAGCATGGTATTCGGGTGCGTTATCTGCATTCCGATATTGATACAGTGGAGCGAGTGGAAATTATTCGCGATCTGCGCTTGGGCAAGTTCGATGTGCTGGTGGGGATTAACTTGCTGCGTGAAGGGCTGGACATGCCAGAAGTGGCGCTGGTGGCGATTCTGGATGCGGACAAGGAGGGCTTTCTGCGCTCCGACCGGTCACTGATCCAGACCATCGGCCGGGCTGCCCGGAATGTGGATGGCCGCGCGATTCTCTATGCGGACAAGATGACCGGCTCCATGGAGCGGGCTATCGACGAGACGGATCGTCGTCGCGAGAAGCAGGAGGCCTTCAATGAGGCCAATGGCATCACCCCGCAAGGGCTGAATAAGAAGATTCGTGACATTATGGATGACAGCGGTGGCAGCCGTTTTGATCGCAAGTACAAGGGCGAAAAGAAAGTGGCCGAGTCTCCGTCGGATTATCTGGGTGCCCGCTCACCGGCGCAAGTGGCCAAGGAAATCAAAGCGCTGGAAGCGAAGATGATGGAACATGCCAAGAACCTGGAGTTCGAGGATGCCGCCGCCACCCGTGACAAGATTCACCAGCTCAGAGAGCTGGGTTTTATGCGCTAGAGATACCCGTTGTGGGTAGCCGCCAACCCTTTGTGTATTGACACCTTCACTGTTACACAATCGCCCATCTTCCCACGGTGCGAACCCGAGCCTTGGTCAGCAAAGTCCGCTTATTAAAAGCGGACCCACAGTTTAGGGCTCTACCCGATTGCCCTGCGGGCGATTCTCTTGCTGCGCAAGTTGCGTGCTTTGCAAGGGAGCGCCTACGGCGTTAATGGTTTGCTGTGAGCCGGGCGATGGGGTGCTGGGCGCCAGTTGTTCCACCCAGATTAGGGTCCCCGCGATTACGGCCACAGGCATGATGAACAGGTTCACCAGCGGGATCATGGTTAGGGCCATGACGATGGCGCCGAAGGTGAGCACTAGCCAGCGCTTTTCTTTTAGCCGTTCTAGCATCACCTCAAAGGGCACCTGGCGATTGTCGGCGCCAAAATCGATGTACTGCATGCCCAGTAACCAGCCAGACCACAAAAACCAGATGGCTGATGCCAGTACGTTGACCACCGGAATAAAGTAAATCACTAAGACTACAAACAAAATCAGCACGGCGCGCCATAGCCAATACCAGGTTTTACGCAGTTCCCGTTTGAAAGTACGCAGGATCATGGCGGGGATAGATTCGTCGTTCATGGGATGGCCGGTGATTTGGATATCCACTTTTTCTGCCAGAAAGCCCATGAAGGGCGCGGCAATCAGCTGCACACCGATGGAAAACACGCTGGCGAACAAACCAAGCAATAAAATCCACACCAACACCACTGCGGCATCGATCAGGAAGTGTAGGGCGCCATTGAGGAAACTCCAGAAGCCGGTTAGCACCCAGTCTGCCGTGGCGGCGGTGATCCAGCCTGCAATCCAACTACCGCTGAGCCAGTACAGGCCTCCGAAAACTAAAATGTTGAAGATCAGCGGGATAATTACATAGCGTCGCAGTTCTGGGCTGCGGGCCAGTTTTAAGCTGCGGGTTAGGTAGGTAATGGCATCGGCGATCTGGGACACGACTAATCCTTGGCGGTTAAAAGCAGCTACACGCTACAAGCCCCGCGCTGCAAGGTAAAGACGTGGGCGTTGTGGCTAGCTATGCTTGCAGGTCGGTGGTGGCAGCAGTAGGTGGAGCAAACGGTCTTTGGCGGCTTATTTACTTGCCTACTTGCTTGGGGCGGTGGCGCGGTGAATCGCTCATGCTGTTTATCTGCTTACCTTCTGCGCTGTTTATGTGCCTATGGATAAAATCGGAATACGGAGCGGTAGGCGATGTTTTGCACTTCTTTGCAGTGCGCTGGGGTTGGGATGCGATATAACCCGGTGTGGTGTGGTTATTGTAATCTCAGCGTCTCGGCGGATGAATTCGGGCCGGGTTGTCGCTAGACTTAGCTCTTTCATTATTGGCGCCCCTAGGGCGTTTGCCGTTGCCGGCGTAGAGACAGCAATCGTATGCGACTGAAATCAATAAAACTGGCTGGGTTTAAATCCTTTGTGGACCCTACCACCACCTATTTTCCGGAAAACCTCACCGCGGTGGTGGGGCCTAACGGGTGTGGCAAGTCCAATATTATTGACGCGGTGCGCTGGGTCATGGGGGAATCTTCCGCCAAGCACCTACGTGGTGAGTCCATGGCGGACGTGATTTTTAACGGTTCCAATGCCCGCAAACCCGTAGCCCAGGCGTCTATTGAGTTAATTTTTGATAACTCCGACGCCACCGTCACCGGTGAATACGGCAAATTCAACGAAATCTCCGTGAAACGCCAGGTCACCCGGGATGGCCAGTCCAACTATTTCCTCAACAACACCAAGTGCCGGCGTAAGGATATTGCCGATATTTTTTTAGGCACCGGTCTGGGACCGCGCAGCTACGCCATTATCGAGCAGGGCATGATTTCCCGGTTGATTGAAGCCAAGCCGGAAGAGCTGCGGGTGTATATCGAGGAAGCGGCGGGTATTTCTAAGTACAAGGCTCGCCGCCGCGAGACCGAGAACCGCATTCGCCGCACCCGCGAGAACCTAGAGCGACTGACTGATATCCGCGATGAGCTGGCACGGCAAATCGAACGCCTGAGCCGCCAGGCCAGTGCGGCGGAGAAGTACAAGCAGTATAAAGAGGAAGAGCGGCTGAAAGGGGCCCAGCTCAAGGCGTTGCGCTGGAAAGGGCTGGATGTGCAGGTTAAGCAGCTGGACCATGTGATTGGCGAGTTGGACGTATCCATGGAAGCAAAAGTGGCGGAACAGCGCCACGTGGATGCGGAAGTAGAACGTTTGCGCGAGAAGCACCACGAGGTGCAGGAGCGCTTCAACGAAGTGCAGCAGCATTTTTACGCCCTGGGCGCAGAAGTGGCGCGCCTAGAGCAGAGCATCCAGCATCAGCGTGAGCGCAAGCAGCAATTGTACGAAGAGCTGGACCAAGTTCGTGCCAGCTGGAAAGAGGCGGATGCACACCTGCGCATCGACAGCGAGAAAGTGGCTGAGCTAGACGCCATTCTGGCGGAGCGTGAGCCGGAACTGGAAATGGTCTGCGAGCAACAGGAAGCCTCCAGCGAAGCGCTGGCACTGGCTGAAGAGACTATGCAGAGCTGGCAGCAGGCGTGGGAAGAATTTAACGGCAAATCCGGCGAATCCCGCCGTCAGGCGGAGGTGGAGCAGTCCCGCATTCAGCATCTGGATAAATCCCAGGAGCGTTTGCGCGATCGGATTGACCGGCTGAAAAAAGAACAGGAATCCCTGGACGCCGGCCCGCTGGCCCAGGAAATGCGCGAGCTGGAAGAGCAGGTTGAGCAATATCGCGGGCAGTCGGAAGAAAACGAACTGCGCAGCGAATCTCTGCAGGAAGAGATCAACCAGCTTCGCCGGGCTAACGGTGACCGGGGTCGCCAATTGGATGAAGCCCGCGAAAAGCTGCAAAGCCTGAAGGGCCGACGCAGCTCCTTGGAGGCTCTTCAGAAAGCGGCCATGGGGGATGATGGCGCGGTCAGCGATTGGCTCACCCGCCATGAGCTGGATGATGAACCGCGGCTGGCGGACCAGCTGCAAGTGGCCGAGGGCTGGGAAAAGGCGCTGGAAGCGGTGCTCGGCGATAGCATTCAGGCGGTGGCGGTGAGTGGTTTTGAACAGCTCAACGACTGGTTGGACGACCTGTCCCACGGCCGCCTGGCGCTGGTTAGCCCGGGGGCGGTAAAGGCCACAGCCGGTAGTAAGGCGACACTATTGCGCGACCATGTTGAAGGTCAGGCACCGGAAGGCCTGCTAGCAGGGGTCTATGTGGCCGATAATCTGGACGCGGCGCTGACCCTGCGCAGTCAGTTAGAGGCCCATGAATCCGTGGTTACCCGTGACGGTATTTGGCTGGGGCCGGATTGGCTGAAAGTGGCGAAAGAGGAAGACCAAGAAGCCGGTATCCTCGAACGCCGCCGCGAGTTGGAGGCGTTGGTCGGCGAGATTGAGACTCTTCAGGCCACCGTGGATGATCTGAAAGAGCAGCTAGAAAGCACCCGCGAGCAAATTTCCGAGCTGGAAGAAGAGCGCGAAGAGGTGCAGCGACAAGCGAGCCGAATTAACCGAGAGCTGGGTGAAATCAATGCTCAGGTGAGTGCCCGTCAGGTGCGTCTGGAGCAGATTACCATGCGCCGTGAGCGTCTCGGCCGAGAAATGGACGAGACCAACGAGCAGCTGGAGCAGGAACAGGAACAGCTGAAAGAAGCCCGGGCGGTGCTGGCCGAAGCGCTGGACGCCATGGAAACCGATAGCGGTGAGCGCGAAGCGTTGCTCACCCGTCGGGACGAATTGCGTTTGAGCCTGGATGAGTCTCGCCAGAAAGCCCGCCAAGATCGTGACCGGTCCCATCAGCTGGCTATGGAGGTGCAGGGTGCTCGCACCCAAGCGGATTCGCTGCGACAGAATTTGAGTCGCCTGGAAGCTCAGGTGCAGATGATGGCCGAGCGCAAGGCGCTGCTCGAAGAGCAGACCAACGAAGGCGACGAGCCGGGCACCGAATTACAGATGCAGCTGGAAGAAAAGCTGGAAGTGCGCCTGGAAGCCGAGCACAAGCTGGCCGAAGCTCGCCGTGAACTGGAAACCGTGGACCATGAAATGCGTAACCTGGAAGGCCAGCGCGGCCAATTCGAACGCCAGGCCCAGGAAGTGCGCAGCACCATGGAGCAGAAGCGGATGCAGTGGCAGGACCTGAGCACCCGACGGCAAACCGTGGCAGAGCAGCTGGCCGAGCAGAACTTTGACCTGGATACGGTGCTGGAGAACCTGCCGGACGAGGCGGATGAGCAGCAGTGGGCACAGGAAATGGACATGATTGGTCAGCGGATTTCTCGCCTGGGCCAGATTAACCTGGCGGCCATCGACGAATACCAGCAGCAATCCGAGCGCAAGAACTATCTGGACAGTCAGAATGACGACTTGGAAGATGCCTTGGGCACCCTGGAAAATGCCATTCGCAAGATTGATCGCGAGACCCGGGCCCGTTTCAAAGAATATTTCGATCGCATTAACCGTGGCCTGCAGGAGCTATTTCCGAAAGTTTTCGGGGGTGGCCATGCCTATTTGGAACTCACTGGCGATGACCTGCTTGATACCGGTGTTACCATTATGGCGCGGCCCCCGGGTAAGCGAAACAGCACCATTCACCTGCTCTCCGGTGGGGAAAAGGCGCTGACCGCGCTGTCGCTGGTATTCAGTATCTTCCAGCTTAATCCCGCACCGTTTTGTCTGCTTGATGAGGTTGACGCGCCGCTGGATGACGCGAATGTGGGACGTTTCTGTAACCTAGTGTCGGAAATGTCTGCAAAAGTGCAATTTATCTACATCACACATAACAAGATTGCGATGGAGATGGCTGCTACTCTGATGGGTGTCACTATGCATGAGCCAGGGGTTTCCCGTCTGGTATCAGTGGATGTGGAAGAAGCGGCCGAAATGGCGGCAATGTGAGGAGTCGGTGCCGTTGTAATAGCGGTGCTTCAGCACAAGCAAGGAAGAAGAGGCGATGGGCCTGAACTTAGAAACATTGATTGGCATTCTGGTTATTTTGATCCTGCTGATTCTCGTCGACGGTATGCGGCGGATGATCAGAGAGCGGCATGGGCGCCTGCGTATGCGCATTGACCCCCGTTACCGTGACCAACCGGAAGAAGAGGAAGACCGCGGCCATAACCCAGAGCTAATCGGCTCTGCTCGCGTGATCCGTCGTGCTATGGAAGAGGATCAAAAGGAACGCCCACCCATGGTAATGGAGCCGGATGAAGCGGCCGCAGATACCCGTACGGCTGAACAGCAAAGCCTGTTCGAAGCCGAGCAAGGATCGGCGCCTCAACCGGGGGGGGCGCCCGAGCCCCAGCCAGAGGTTGCCCCGGCCCCTAACCCGTCGGCAGTAGAGCGACAGCCAGAATCGACTCCCGAACCTCGTGAGGCGCCTCGCCAAGAGCCACGGATAGAGCCTAAGGCCGCACCGAAAACGCCCCGCGAGCCTCAGCCCGTGCTGGAAGTGATCGTGGTACACCTGATTGCCCACCGTGGTGCGCCTTTTGACGGTGGCGCTTTACTGCGCATGCTGTTGGAAGCGGGGTTGCGTTATGGTCGCATGAATATTTTCCATCGCCATGTAAGTGTGAACGGTGCCGATGATTTGCAATTTTCCATGGCCAATGCGGTTGAGCCCGGCACTTTTGATTTGGATACCATGGAGAGCAAGACGTTTGCCGGGGTGACATTCTTCCTGAAACTGCCGGGGCCTACTGATGCCAGGAGCGCATTGGACAAGATGCTGTCTATTTGCCAACGGCTGGCTTCGGAACTGGATGGTGAACTCAAAGATGAACAGCACAGCGTATTGACCCCGCAGACCATGGAACACCTACGTCAGCGCGTGCAAGAATTCGAACGGCGCCAACGGGTGCCGAGCGTGTAAAAGCAGTTGAACGTTTAACGTTGAAAAGCAAAAGCCAAGCCCTATCTTGGCGCTTTAGGGGGCGTGCAGCGTAGATTGTCGGATCTCAATGGTACTTGTATTTTTGGGTTCTTGCTGCGCCCTTACTGAAAATCGCTGGCGTGGCCTTTCCAATAACGAGGCGACAGCCCGTGTTTCAACGTTAAGCTTTACGCGTTCAACGCACCCCGCCTTTTCAATCACTAAACTCTCACTGCTGCGACCACTGTGACGAATAACAACGATCCTTCCCTGCAAGCACAATCCCTCCGTGATCAGCTTAACGACTGGTCCTACCGTTACTATGTTCAAGATGACCCGGCGGTGCCGGATGCGGAGTACGATCGGGTATTTCGCGCACTGAAAGACCTGGAAGCGCAATACCCTGATCTAGTTACCGCAGATTCGCCCACCCAGCGGGTGGGTGATGTGCCGTTGGATGCGTTTGAGCAGGTGCAGCATGAAGTGCCGATGTTGAGCCTGGACAATGCCTTCGATGATGAGGAGCTATGGGCCTTTGATAAGCGTATTCGTGAACGCTTGGATGTGAGCGAAATCATTGATTACGTGGCCGAGCCCAAGCTCGACGGGTTGGCGGTGTCGTTGCTTTATGAGAACGGTGAGTTGGTGCGGGCGGCCACCCGCGGCGATGGGCAAACCGGTGAGAATATTACCGTGAATGCCAGAACTATTCGCTCGGTGCCTCTTAAACTGCGTGGCAATGATGTGCCTAAGCGGTTGGAAGTGCGCGGTGAAGTGGTCATGCCCCACGCTGGCTTTGAGGAGCTTAATGCTCGCCAGCAAGAGGCTGGGCTAAAGCTTTTTGCTAACCCTCGTAATGCCGCGGCAGGCAGTTTGCGGCAATTGGATTCTCGCATCACTGCCAGCCGCCCGCTGGAATTTTATGCCTACTCCATGGCCCAGCTGGAAGGCTGGGAGCATCCGCCTACCCATTCGGCCATGCTTGATGCATTACGCGACTGGGGTTTACGCGTAAACCCGGAGATTCGCGTTTGTCACGGGGTAGAGGCCTTGCTGCGTTTTTATCAGGGCATCTTGGAAAAACGCGAGCATCTGGATTACGACATTGATGGTGTGGTGTACAAGGTAAACCGCTTCGACTGGCAGGATGACCTGGGCTTTGTTAGCCGGGCGCCGCGCTGGGCCATCGCCCACAAATTTCCCGCCCAGGAAGAGCTCACCGTGCTGAACGGTGTGGATTGGCAGGTAGGCCGTACCGGGGCGCTGACGCCGGTGGCGCGGTTGGAACCGGTGCACGTGGGCGGGGTGATCGTTAGCAATGCCACGCTACACAATATTGATGAAATTCAGCGCTTGGATATTCGCATTGGCGATACCGTGGTGGTGTACCGGGCCGGCGATGTGATTCCCAAGGTGGTGCGGGCACTGCCAGAGCGACGTCCGGCAAATGCGCAAGGCATTGCTTTGCCGTCGTCGTGCCCGGTGTGTGGTAGTGAAATTCTGCGTGGCCATGATCAAGTGGTGGCGCGCTGTACCGGCGGCTTGATCTGTGGCGATCAACGGCGTGAAGCCATCAAGCATTTTGCCTCCCGCCGGGCCATGGATATTGATGGGCTGGGTGACAAGCTAGTGGATGCGCTGGTGGATCAGGAGCTGATTACCACTGTGGCCGATCTGTACCGCTTGAAAGCCGAGCAGGTGGCGGGCCTGGAGCGCATGGGGGAGAAATCGGCGGATAATCTTATTGCGGCGCTGGAAGCCTCTAAAACCGTGGGGTTAGGCCGCTTCCTGTTCGCGCTGGGGATCCTACAGATTGGTGAAGAAACCGCCAAGAATCTGGCTGACTGTTTTGGCGATCTGGATAGCATTCGCCATGCTCCGTTGTTGTTGTTGCTGGCGGTGCCGGATGTGGGTCTGGAAGTGGCCAAGGCCATCGGTGCTTTCTTTGCCGAAAGTGATAACGAGGCGGTGATCGACGGTTTGTTGGCGCAGGGGGTGAGCCCACAGGCCAGCGGAGTACCGTCTGCTGCCTTTGTGAAAAGTCTGACGTTGGCGCAATTGTTAAAGTCCGCCAAGCGATTGGGCATGAATCTTGAAGGGATTGGTGACAAGTCACTGGACATCTTGGGTAGCCATTTCCGCACGGTCACTGAATTGAGTGCGGCGGCGGCTGAAGGGGCGGGCGCCGAACCCAAGGGCGTACGCTCCGGGGTTATGACACAGCTGGCCAAGGCGTTGGCGGAAAATGACTGGCGAGGCCGGCTGCAGGATGCGGAAAAAAAGGTTGCTGATATGGCTGCCCGTGCCCCCCAGGAAATGGAAAGTCAGCCTTTAGAAGGGCAGACCTGGGTACTGACCGGGACGCTTGAGCAGTTTACCCGGAATCAGGCTAAACAGGCCCTACAGCAGCTGGGCGCCAAAGTGGCTGGGTCGGTGTCTAAAAATACTCGCATGGTGGTGGCAGGTGCATCTGCGGGCTCCAAACTGGCGAAAGCGGAATCGTTGGGCATTGAGGTATGCGATGAAGCTGCGCTACTGTCCCTATTGAACCAGCACGGTATTGATCCGGGAGCGTTATGAAAGTCTGGCTAACCCTGCTTTTGGTAGTACTATTTCTGAGTGGCTGTGCTGCCACACCGACGCATACAGATAATGTCTGTGCGGTGTTTGATCAGCGGGGGGGCTGGTTCAATAACTGGTACAAATACGCCAAGAACACGGAAAAAGAGTACGGGGTGCCGGTGCCCGTGCTGATGGCAACGATCTACAAAGAGTCGGGGTTTAATGCTAGAGCGAAACCGCCGCGCACCAAGCTACTGGGTTTTATCCCCTGGAAACGCCCGTCGTCGGCCTATGGCTATCCTCAGGCGCTGGACGGCACTTGGAATTGGTACAAAGACGCCACCGGTCGCCGTGGCGTAAAGCGCAATGATTTCAAGGATGCGGTGCGATTTGTCGGCTGGTATCACTACCAGAGTTACAAGAAAAATGGCGTGGCCCGTAACGATACCTACAACCTTTATCTGAACTACTACGCCGGCCACGGCGGCTATGCCCGCGGCACCTGGAAAAACAACAAATGGATGAAAGGCGCCGCCCAGCGCACCGCCTCCATGGCGAACCGATATGAGCAACAAATGCAGGGCTGTGGAAGGTAATAGCGACAAGTGATGGGTTTGGAATGGTAGGAAAACTCCCTGCCTTATGACGGGGTTTGATTTGAATGGTGCTTGATTGTTACTTGTCGCGGTAAGCTAGAGTTTGTAGCTGATTTTCCCTGGGGTGTTTTTTGGATAATGAATCCATCGTTTACGGCTGCATTAAGCATTTACCGTTTGGTAATTTGCAGGAGCGTAAGACGAGTTGTTTTCAAAACCGCAAGGCCATTCGGCAATTACCGCAGGCAGACGAATGGCCGTTTCTGTGTCGGGAAATGTTTTGCGTACCCGGAGACGACTTGATGGGCGGCACCTTCCAGACTCAGGTGATTCATTTCGGTATGTCTTACCGTGCGGTGGAGTACGAGTGGGAGCACTGGATCGCTAAATTTGAATCTCTGCTCAAGAATATGTACTGGGTGAATGCGGTGGTGCACTTGGAAACTGAATTGTCCGGGTTTCATACCTTCGTGTGGGATAGTGCCGACGCGTACCACGCACCCTCTGACGCGCCTTTACGGGTGCGTTGCGAGTGGGCCCGTGAAGGGGCTATTTCCTGAATCTTTGCTTCAACGTTAAGGCCTGCTTGAGTGCCTGATTAGAGCCTTCCGCCTGTGCAAATAATCTTTTTCCATTTGCCATTATTTCCTCTCTTGCTGATTGCATTCTTTTTTCCTTGCTGCATAGTCAAGTGAGAAAATCATAAAAAGGTGAGGATGATGGCTCTCAATTATTCATTGCTTGATGTATTTGCTGGCGCACCATTTCAGGGCACTCAGGTGCCAGTGGTGATGTTGGATTCGGCCAACAGTAGTGATGCCAGTAAAACGGCTATTGCCGGTGAGTTTCAGCAAACTGAAACCGTGTTTATCGAGCCGGGAAATGATGCTTCGCCGGTGACGGTGTTTAATAGTAAGGGTAAACAACTATTCGGTGCCCACACCATTCTGGCAGCGTCTTATGTCGCTTATGAAATGGGGCTGACAAAAGATGAAGGGGAATTTGCATCGTTTCTGCTGAAACAAAATGAGCAGTTGATTGAGAGTTTTATTGATAAGGGCGATAGCTCGCCGGGGGCGATTCAGTTTGCGCGAGTGCTGAATCCGACAATCGACCGCTACACTCCAGAAGTTCCTCGTTTGGCGGCGGCGCTGAACATTGACGAAAAACATATTTCGTTCAGTAAGTACAAGCCGATGGTGGTGAGTGTGGACAAGCCCACGCTGATCGTGCCCTTTACTAAACCGGAACACGTACTGGCGGCGAGCCTTAACCCGGATCGCTGGTCGGATCTGTTCGGTGGTGTTTATACCTCGGAGCTTTTTCTATTCGCTCCGGGAACCATTACCGGGTTTACGGAATTTCATGGTCGGTTGCTAAACCCCTCGCTGCCCCGTGATGCGTTTCCGCCGATTGGTGCGGTGATGCCGGAGTTTATTGCCTACCTGGCAGAACAGGGCGAGACGGCGCCCGGTACCCATACCCTGTCTGTGGATCGAGGTAGCCATGAAACCCGTAAAAGCATTCTCCATGCAGAATTCGATAAGCGCCCGGGCAAAGAGGTGCGCTGCCGCATTGGCGGTAACGTGATCAAGATGGGGACGGGGTCACTGCTGTATTCGTGACCCTGAGCTTATTCGTTACCTGAACGATTTTTCAGGTAGACGATGAACGCCACGGTGGCGATGACAGTAAGAAACAGCACGAAGGCTGTGATCAGTTGGTCGAGGGTCAAATTACTGAGCATGGGGCTTCCTTGGTGTATAGGTGAAAATGTATTTTCAAATTAGCATGGTCGCTAGCGTGTTGCATGGCCAGTGACTGCCAGGCCTCTCCTGCAATGGCAGGAGGCCCGGTGTTTGGTGTTATTCAATCGCGCAGAGTGCGGCGCGGGTCTTGTCCCAGCCTAGGCAGCCATCAGTGATGGACAGGCCATGCTGAAGCGGTTTCCCTTGGCCTTGTTTACCGTCGTGGAGATGGCTTTCCAGCATGATTCCGGCGATGGCGGTTTGTCCTTGAGCTCGTTGTTGCAGCAAATTTTGTAGCACAGCAGGCTGGCGTAACGGGTCTTTACCGCTGTTGGCATGGCTGCAGTCCACGATCAGGCGTGGGTTACAACCTTTGTTCTTGAGGGCGGCAGTAGCGCGCTGCACGTTGTTGGCATCGTAGTTGGGCCCGTCGTGGCCGCCACGCAACACCAAATGGGTATCCAGATTGCCGGCGGTTTGTAGCAGCGCGCTGTGGCCGTGTTCATCCATGCCTAAGTGGGTGTGAGGATGGATCGCCGCGCCCATGGCATCACAGGCCACGTCAATGCTGCCGTCAGTGCCATTCTTGAAACCCACAGGCAGAGCCAGGCCGCTGACCATTTCCCGGTGGATCTGGGATTCTGTGGTGCGTGCCCCGATGGCGGCCCAACTAAGCAGGTCGCCTAGGTAATCTGCAGCCATGGGGTGCAGCAGCTCGGTGGCAAGCGGCAGGCCTAACCGGGCTAAGTCCAGCAACAGGTGGCGGGACACATTCAGGCCAGTGGCGATATCATTGCTGCCATCTAGATGTGGGTCGTAGAGCATGCCTTTCCAGCCCACAGTGGTGCGGGGCTTTTCCACGTAGGCTCGCATCACAATGAAGACTTTGTCGTCCAGCTGAGCCGCGAGTTCTGCTAGACGGTGCCCGTATTCCAAGGCGGACTTAGGGTCGTGAAGTGAGCATGGCCCGGTGATTACCAGCAGACGTGAATCTTTGCCATTGAGAATATTGCGAATCGTCTGACGGTGCTGCTCAATGTGTGCGGCGAGTGCGGTATTCACCGGCAAGCGCTCACGCAGTACCGCAGGGGAGGGCAGCGGCTGGCTGCGGCGTGGGGTCGCCTGGCGCTCTTGGATTAGGCTGGCGGCGTTTTCGATATGTTGTGTGCTTACCTGTTGCATGGTGTTCCCTTATTGCGGCGGCGCGTTATCGTCGCGCGTGATTCGTCGATCGCTGTTCTGTGCTGTGCAGGTTAGGCCAGCGGCTAAATCGGGTTGTCAGATCGTTCGGTTGATAGCGATACATGCTACTGGCCTCTTGGTGCTGTCTGTTGTTTGCGGCTGTATATCAGCCAATAAAAAACCCCGGGCGGGTTACCGGCCGGGGTTGGATGTGTTCGGCAGGCGTCCCTTAGCTAGCGGGCGCGCCTGAGTATCAATCAGGCGCGCGAGCGGCTAAACCAATACCCGTAATATGACGCAGCAGACACCGCCATACCGGCCATCAGGCCAGTCAGGGTGCGTGTGTTGAACTGTGCTGCGTGCATAGTTATGTCTCTTGAATGTGCTTCATTTAAGGCTAAAGAGTAGCGGTAGCTTGAGAGAGGTGCAAGAGGCTAGGCCCATGTTGCACGATAGCCGCTGACTATTTTTTATATGGCATGGTTTGCGGGCCCACAGTAATTGCTGCGCTGTAGTCCCGCCAGGGTTGAGTGGGAGGCGGTTGTCCTCGCCTCCCACTCGGTAATACTGAGTGGCGTTTGATTCAGCCCAGCTTGATGCCCTTGGCTTTGGCGACCATGGTTAGAATTTTGGTTACGTGGTCGCCACCGGTCATTATTTCGCTCGCGTTATCCATATTGCCGATTTGTTCAAAGTGGGCGGCAATACCATCCGCATTGCGCTCTTCGTCATTCAGGTAAACGCCTTCGCTTTCCATTATACGTACCATGGCGTAGCAACCAGCGCCAGCCAGCAGGATGCGATGGGTAGGGGCTTCGTTGCTTGCCAGGAACAGCACCGCCGGGGTGATTTCCTTTGGCTCCAGCATGGCCAGCACTTTAGGCGGCATCAGGTCTTCAGTCATGCGAGTGGCGGCGGTAGGAGCAATGCAGTTTATCTTGATGTTGTACTTTTCACCTTCCAAAGACAGGGTGTTCATCAGCCCGACCACTGCCAGCTTGGCGGAGCTGTAGTTGGCCTGCCCGAAGTTACCATACAGGCCGGAGGCAGAGGAGGTCATGACGATGCGGCCATAGCCCTGTTCGCGCATGATCGGCCAAACGGCCTTGCTGCAGATTTCTGAGCCGGTGAGGTGAACCGCCACGACTTTATCCCAGTCGTCCTGGGTCATCTTGACGAAGCTCTTGTCGCGAAGGATGCCCGCGTTGTTGATGAGCACATCAATGCGACCCCAGGTATCCATCACCTGTTTTACCATGGCTTCGACCTGAGCCATGTCGGAAACGTCTGCACCGTTGGCAATAGCGTCACCACCGGCAGCCTTGATTTCTGCAACCACTTGCTCGGCGGCTTCACTGGAACCACCGCTACCATCGCGAGCGCCCCCGAAATCATTCACTACCACTTTGGCGCCGAGTTTAGCCAGTTCCAACGCGTGGGATTTGCCCAGGCCATTGCCCGCGCCGGTGACGATGGCCACCTGATTATCAAAACGGATTGTCATGGGTTATCTCTCTAAATTTTTTGAGTTGAAAAGTGCAAAATTCAAAGTTGAAACGCAAGTAACGGCATTGTCGAGTGACGGGCTGTCACGCCGTGAAACAGGCACTAATGTGCGGAATGTTTCAGCTTAATAGCGCGTTCTCTTGCGATTTAAACGTTGAACGTTTAACTCGGTACTACTACCGCCAGGCTTAACCACTGCGCCATCAAGGCAGGCTTTTCCTGACCTTCAATTTCAACTTTGACACCGTGGCGCAGCTGCCATTCTTGGTCGGAGCGCTGCTTCACTTCCAGCAGAGTGAAGGATCCTCGAATCTTACTTCCTTCGCGGACCGGGTTCATGAAGCGGACCTTGTCGAAGCCATAGTTGATGCCCATGACTTGCCCCTTGATGGTAGGCAGTACGTCCATAGCCATGGCCGATAGCATTGACAGAGACAGAAAGCCATGGGCAATGGTGGCACCAAAGGGGCTTTCCTTGGCGGCGCGCTCCGGGTCGGTATGGATCCATTGCGGGTCTTCGGTGAGTTCAGCGAAGCCATCGATGCGTTGCTGGTCGACGGTACGCCACTGGGATGTGCCAACGCTTTTGCCAATGTTCGCCTGCAGCTCTTCAAGGGTGGTTTGCTGTTTGCTCATAGTGCTTTCCCGTTGGTGGCCCGGTAAGTAGCAGCCGAGATCCACTCTCCAAAATGTCTTTTAGAAGAAGGAGTATGTGGGTGACCTAATCAGTCGTAAAGGATGAAAGGCGCCATTAAGGGCGAAAAATATGTCATGGCTTGCTGTGTGGCCAATGGTGTATCTCTGACGCTATTTTAAACATTAGAAGCAAGCGGTTTTTTAGGAAGAAATTTTTAATAAACAATAGCCTAGGGTGGCCGGTGAGAGCGATTCTGATGGGCTTGCATAACACACTACCGCTGAGCAGCGTGACCCGTTAACCGGCTTGTCGGCCCCTGGTAATCAGTGCGAAACCCTATTCATAGTGGTGCTGGGAGAGGGTAAGCGTTAAGGAAAGAGCGTTGCTGGTGGCACGACAAAGCGTGATGAAGCAACCATTGAGTGCGAAGGCGCTTTAACCGGCAGCTGGCGCGCTGCCTCTCCTAAACAAGCTCATCTCCTCTGGGCTTGGTTACCCCGCCGTTCTGCTCTTCGAGGCTGGCCCCAAAATATTGTGGCACTTTCGATAACAGGACATAGAACTTCAAAATTGCAGCCTCTGTGTCTTGAAGGGAGGCGCCATAATGAATGGTGTTTATTCACAGGGATGAAGAATATCAATTTCACTAACTAATGGCGCTAATCTAATCTGGTTGAATATTATTTTGAGCCGAGGATACACGCATGGCCCAGTTTTACCTTGTCCGCCACGGGCAAGCATCGTTCGGTACCGATAATTACGATCGCCTTTCCGAACTGGGTCACCAGCAAGCTCGCTGGCTGGGTGAGTATTTTGCCGAACGGGATATGGGCTTTGATGCCCTTGTGTGCGGTGATCTGGTACGGCATCGGGAAACGGGAGCCGGTATTTGTGAAGGCCTGGGTGTGGCCTTACCCGAAGACATTCAGTCCGGCCTTAACGAATTCGATTTCCAGTCACTGGTGAATGCCTACCTGGCTCAGCACCCGGACCAGGTGCCTAGCGAAGGTGCTCCGGTGGCGGCCTTTTACAAGGCCTTGAAAACGGCCATGAAACACTGGCGAATGGATACGCTGACCGGCGATCTGCCGGAAAGCTGGCAGGGCTTCTCTGACCGGGTTGCTGCCGCCCGCGATCACATCCAGCAGCAGTACAACGATAAGGACCGGTTGCTGATTGTCAGCTCTGGTGGTGCCATGGCCATGTTCATCAAACATATTCTTGGCGCGTCGGACGAGGCCGTAGTGGAGCTGAATCTGCAGATTCGTAACAGTAGTGTGAGCCACGGTTTTTTTAATCAAAAGGTGGTGCGTATGGCTAGTTTTAATAACGTGCCGCATCTAGATCGCCCTGACCGTTTCGACGCGATCACTTACTACTAATTTTCGTGCTTTGTGCTCCAACCTTGTACGCGCTGCATCGCATTTAACGCAGCCACGAGACTGCAGGAGCAAACGGGTAATAGGGAGAGCGTCATGGATTTTCAGTACACAGAAAAAATGCAGACATTGATCACTCAGGTGCGTGATTTTATTAACAACGAAATCCGCCCGGCGGAAAACGTGTATTACGAGCAGCTGGCAAAGAGCCCGTGGGAAACGCCGCCGATCATGGATGAACTGAAAGAAAAGGCCCGAGCTAAAGGGTTATGGAACCTGTTTTTGCCTACAGAGTACGCAGAGTACAGCGCAGGCTTAAGTAACCTGGAGTATGCGCCGCTGGCAGAAGAAATGGGGCGCTGTCGTATTGCATCCGAAGCGTTTAACTGTGCTGCTCCGGATACTGGCAATATGGAGGTGCTGGCAAAATACGGCAACGATGCTCAGAAAGAACAGTGGTTGTTGCCGTTGTTGGAAGGCCGTATTCGTAGTGCCTTCGCCATGACCGAGCCGCAAGTGGCGTCCTCTGACGCGACTAATATCGAAACGCGTATAACGGAAGATGGCGACGATTACATCATCAACGGCCGTAAGTTTTATATCAGCGGCGCCATGCGAAAAACCTGCGAAATTATGATTGTCATGGGCAAGAGCAGCCCGGATAACCCCAACCGCCACCAGCAGCAATCCCAGATTTTGGTGCCTACCAATACCCCCGGGGTCAACATTGTTCGCCCGATGCAGGTATTTGGTTACAACGATGCACCCGAAGGCCATGCCGACGTTATTTTCGACAATGTGCGTGTGCCCAAGGCCAATATAATTCTCGGTGAAGGGCGGGGTTTCGAAATCGCTCAGGGGCGCCTGGGTCCGGGCCGGATTCACCACTGCATGCGTATGATCGGCGCGGCTCAGGAGGCGTTTGAGATGATGTGCAAGCGGGTAAACCAGCGTGAAGTGTTCGGTGCGCCCATGAGCAAGCAGGGCTCGGTGCGCGAAGATATCGCCAAATCTTACTGCGAGATTGAGCAGGCACGGTTGCTGACGCTGAAAGCCGCAGACGCCATGGATCGCTCAGGTAACAAAGACGCGAAGGATTTGATCGCTATGATCAAGGTGGTTGCGCCTAATATGGCGTTAAATGTTATCGACCGGGCGATTCAGATCCACGGTGCCGTGGGCTTGAGCCAGGATACGCCGTTGGTTCACTTCTTTAGCTACGCGCGCACGCTGCGTCTGGCCGATGGCCCGGATCAGGTGCACATGATGCAGTTGGGCCGGAACATGGCTAAACAATTCGCCTGATTTCAGGTGTGGCCCGCAGCGTCAATCGCGTTCTGGGTGTTGCTTTTTGCGCAGCAGAAAAAAGAAGAACAGTAGGAGGGCTCCATGTCCCAGATAGATACACAGAAACTGGCTGAGTATTTTGAGCAGCATATCGAGGGCTTCAAGGGTCCCATTGAAGCGGAGAAATTCGAGGGGGGGCAGTCCAACCCTACCTTCAAGATTACGGCCGCCTCTGGCTCCTATGTGCTGCGCCGTCAGCCGCCGGGCAAACTGCTCAAATCCGCCCATGCGGTGGATCGCGAATTCCGTGTTATGGCCGCGTTGAAAGACACCGATGTACCGGTGCCCAATGTGCTGCACCTGTGCGAAGACCGTGATGTTATCGGCTCCATGTTCTATGTGATGGAGTTTTGCGAAGGACGCATTCTCTGGGATGCGGCGCTTCCCGAGGCGGGAGAGGGCGATGCCGCAAATGCGGCACGCCGCGAGATGTACTCGCAAATGAACCGGGTGCTGGCGGCCATTCACAGTGTGGACCTGGAGGCCGTCGGCCTGACTGATTACGGTAAGCCGGGCAGTTATTTTGAACGTCAACTCGACCGCTGGACCCAGCAGTACGACGCGTCCAAATTGCAGGAAATTGCGGCCATGGATTCGCTGATCGCCTGGTTACAGACCCATCAACCAGAGGATGACGGCCAAGTGTCACTGGTGCACGGTGATTACCGCTTGGACAACTTGATGTGGCACCCGCAAAAGCCGCAAGTCATGGCGGTGCTGGATTGGGAGTTATCCACCTTGGGCCATCCACTGGCGGATCTGGCGTATCAGTGTATGGGTATGCGAATGCCTCAACGAGGCGCCAAGATGGCCGGTCTGCAAGGCAAAGACCGTACTGCGTTGGGTATTCCTACTGAAAAAGAATACGTGGCCATGTATTGCGAGCGCCGTGGTATTGCCCATATCGACAATTGGGAATTTTATCTGGCATTCAGTTTTTTCCGCCTTGCGGCCATTTGCCAGGGAGTCGCGAAAAGGGCTCAAGACGGTAATGCCTCCAGCAAGCAGGCCTCTCAAGTAGGTGCTCTGGTCGAGCCACTGGCCTCCATGGCCATGCAAATTATTAATGAAGGGGCATAAAGCCACGGCAAGCTGCAAGCGAAAAGGAAAGCCGGGCGGCAATGTGGCTATTGTGCTTTCGAATAGCCGCAGGCTATGGGGCTTGCGGCTTATGGCCTTTTTTCGGGAGAGAAATAATGGGTACCGATCTTTTTAATCTTGAGGGCAAGGTTGCTCTGGTGACCGGCGCGAGCCGGGGTATTGGCGAAGAAATTGCCCGCCTGTTGGCAGAGCAGGGCGCCCATGTGATTGTGTCCAGCCGTAAGATTGATGGCTGTCAGGTCGTTGCCGATGCCATTAAGGCAGACGGTGGCAGCGCAGAAGCTTTTGCTTGTCATGTGGGCGAGCTGGCGCAAATTGAAGCGGTGTTTTCCCATATCCGTAAGGTGCACGGAAAACTCGATATTTTGGTAAACAATGCCGCGGCTAATCCATTTTTCGGGAATATTCTTGATACCCCGGTGGACGCCTTCGATAAGACCGTGGATGTGAACTTACGTGGTTACTTTTACATGTCCGTGGAAGGGGGCAAGTTGATGCGCGAAAACGGCGGTGGCGCTATCGTCAATACTGCTTCGGTGAATGGTCTGACTCCGGGCGAAGGCCAGGGGGTGTATTCCATTTCTAAAGCTGCCGTGATCAGCATGACCAAGGCGTTTGCCAAAGAGTGTGCGCAATTCAACGTGCGAGTGAATGCGTTGCTGCCGGGGCTGACTAAAACCAAGTTCGCCGGTGCCCTGTTTGCCAACGAAGATATCTATAAACAGGCCCTGAGCCAAATCCCCATGCGTCGTCACGCGGAACCCAAAGAAATGGCCGGCACGGTCCTTTATCTAGTCTCTGATGCTGCCAGCTTCGTGACAGGTGAGTGTGTTGTGGTTGATGGCGGCTTTACGATTTAACACTCACGTTGCTATCAAACCGTTATAGGTCTTCGCTTTTAGGGGGCAAAACGCGGGTAGGGTGCTCCGGTGCTCTCGGTGCGGTGAGGCTAGGTAGATTTTTAGTGTATCTGCCTGTTTTCCGTTTTGCTGCCTTCGTTTGTGCCCAGATAAGGGAAGGCCTACAGCGGCTTTTTGTAAGCAGATGGATGCCCAAGGCGGGTCAAGAGTGTTGTTTTACCGCTTTCGGTGCAGGAGGAAGTAATGGATCCAATTCTCGATTTTACCGGCAAGACGGCGTTGATCACCGGTGCGGCCAGCGGTTTTGGCAAATTACTGGCACAAGAACTGGGTAAGCGCGGTGCCGCGCTGGTATTGGGCGATATCAATATGGATGCCCTTAACCCGTTGGCAGACACACTGGCTGAGCAGGGCGTTAAAGTTGCCGCACTGCGCTGTGACGTGTCCAGTGAGGCGGATTGTAAAGCCATGGTGGATGCGGCGCTGTCTCAGTTCGGTCACCTGGACTTGGCTGTGAACAATGCGGGTATTGCCCACGGTTTTATTCCGTTTACGCAATTGAGCGAAGAAGTGCTGGATCAGCAGATGAACGTGAACGTTAAAGGCGTGATGTTCGGCATGAAGCACCAAATCGATGCCATGAAGGTGGGCGGCGGCAGTATCGTCAACGTGAGTTCCATGGCGGGGTTAGGTGGTGCGCCTAAAATAGGGGCCTACTCGGCGGCCAAGCATGCGGTGATTGGGCTCACACGCACAGCAGCAGTGGAATATGCCAAGCGCAACATTCGCGTGAATGCGATCTGCCCGTTTTATACTCATACACCGATGCTGGATGAAGGTGAGCTAGCAAAAAACAGGGAACAGGTGCATGCCATGCTTGCCTCCGGTTGCCCAATGAAGCGACTGGGACAGCCCTCTGAGATTGTTGCAGCCATGCTCATGCTGCTGTCGCCGGCCAACAGCTATATGAGTGGCCAGGCCCTTGCTGTGGATGGTGGTGTATCCGCGTTTTGATTTGCCGTTTTGGGTTCGGCTTGTGGGCTTGTTTGAAGGTTAACGGGGGGGGCTTTCGGCGTGTATGCGCCTTCTTTTAGGCTGGTTAGCAAGCTATGCCCCATTTGGGGCATAGTGCAGGCACTTTTGAAGGCATGTTGGTTGCCGTCGATTAAAGTGCAAAAAACGACGGCGCGCCAGCCGGAGTACCCTGAAGGCTATGTAAGCATACAGGGCGCTTTTCAACGGCTCTTTAGTGCGTTTTTTTACCTTTACCTTTGCGCTGGGTTGCCTGGGCATGTTGCTCGGTGAGCAGGCCGTTCGGTCCAAACAGTTTTTCTCGCCATTCCTCCAGCAACGCATCGGTGTCGTGCTGGGAAGGGTGGAAATCTCGTTTAAAGAAATCTAGGTACTGGGGCGTTAATTTGGTGAACAACCCTTTGCGACCGAACAAAAAGGTGAGGCCTTTCCAGTTACTTTTCAGATCAAACAGGCGACCGTCTGAGGCCAACATGCGTGCCTGGAAGGCGGCCATTACGGTGAAGAAAAGGACGGTGGTTGGGATCATAGCACCAGTACGAATGGCGTAGCTGCCGCTGACTTTCTCATAGACATCGTAGGCCACGGTTTTGTGTTCGTTTTCTTCCAGCGCATGCCATAACCACAGTTTTAACGTGGTTTCATCAATGAGTTTTTTCTGATGCTCGTCTTCACGTAGCAGCTGTTCAGCGATGATGGCAGTGTAATGTTCCAGGCACACCGTGGTGGCTAGCTGGAAAATTTTTGGGGTACGTTTTTGCATCAGGCCGATCAGTTTGCCCAGGGATTTGTCCAGCTTGTCCGTGGGGTAGCCGAATTTCATGCCCATATTGTTCCAGGCTTCATGCTCTTTACTGTGCATGGCTTCTTGGCCAATAAATCCGGCCACCTGTGCTTTCAGTGTGCTGTCGGTAATTTCTTTACGGTAATGACGCACGGAATCTACGAAGAAAGCTTCGCCTTTTGGGAACAGGGTGGACATGCTCAACCAGAACGCGCTCAGAAAGGGGTCGTTATCGTAGAAGTACCGAACGGATGTTTTGTCATCAAATTCAAAGTCGAGCCGACGGGGTGGAATATCCACGGTGGCGCCCAACGGCACTTTCTGGGCCTTCGCTTGGCCTGACTCAATGGTGGTGGATGCTGTTGTTGTCATGGTGTACTCCTGTCCCTGGCGGCAGAGTCGCCGCTGAATTCATACTGTTACATTACTCAATGTAATGAATGTTCAGGGTTAGAGTAGGTGAGGTAAATGGCATTTTCGCGCCCGGGTCGGGGCTAGAGGGCCAATCAGCCACGCTGAGCGTGCAATTGGACCCCCTCTGCGAGTGCACAAAACAAGGTTTTTGATTGTCCATTGAGGACGAAGGCGTTAGCTGGGTAGGAACAGGGATTTGGTTTCCAGAAACTCTTCAAAGCCGAAGCGGCCCCATTCCCGGCCAATCCCGGATTGTTTGTAGCCACCGAAGGCGGCTTGTATATCCGGGCCCGCTCCATTGATATGGACATTGCCAGTGCGCAGGCGAGCGGCGATCTGTCGGGCTTGGGAATCGTCCCCGAACACATAACCGGAAAGGCCGTAGTCGGAATCGTTGGCGATGTCGACGGCGTTCTCGAGAGTGTCGTAGGGAATCATCACCAGCACGGGACCAAAGATTTCCTCTCGGGCAATGGTCATCTGGTTGTTTACTTCACTGAACACGGTGGGGCGGGCGAAGTAGCCTTTGTCGATACCCTCGGGCTTACCGGTGCCGCCGGCTACTAATTTGGCGCCTTCTTGTTGGCCTTTCTCGATCATGGTTTGTACCCGTTGGTACTGACGGCGGTTGGCGATTGGACCCATTACGGTCGCGTCATCGGAGGGATCGCCAACCACTATGGCGTCGCAGACTTGAGCGGCAATCTGTTCGGCTTGCGCTAGTTGATCCTCCGGTACCAGCATCCGTGATGGCGCATTACAGCTCTGCCCTGTGTTGGCCATCATTGCCCGCACCCCGTGGGTGACGGCCTGTTCTAGGTCACAGCCTGGCAGCAAGATATTGGCGGACTTACCGCCCAGCTCCAGAGACACGCGTTTAATGGTGCTGGCCGCTTCCCGGCTCACGGATTCCCCCGCTCGGGTGGAGCCGGTAAGGGATACCACATCAATGCGAGGGTCACTGGATAGCAATGGCCCCACGGCGGCACCGTCGCCATAGACCATATTGAAAACCCCGGCGGGGAGATCCGCTTCATCAATAATCTGTGTGAGCAGGTTGGCTGACAGCGGGGCAAATTCACTGGGCTTGAGCACCATGGTGCAGCCTGCGGCCATGGCCGGAGCGACCTTGCACATGATCTGGTTCATGGGCCAGTTCCACGGTGTAATCAAGGCGCACACTCCTGCGGCTTCACGGCGAATTAGCGACTGGCCGACGGCTTCTTCGAAAGGGAACTCCCGCGCTATGGCTAGGGCGGTCTTCAGATGGGCAAGCCCCATAGGGGCCTGTACCTTGCTCGCCAAAGTGATCGGTGCGCCCATTTCCTGGCTAATCGCTTCCGCCATTTGGGGTAGATGAGCCTGGTAAGCTTCCAGTATTTTTTCCATGTACCCCAGCCGCTTTTCCAGCGGCAGGGCGGACCAAGAGGGGAAAGCTTGGTGAGCGGCGGCGATGGCTGCATCAATATCCGCGGCTTGGGCCAATGGCAGGGTGGCAATCTGTTCTTCATTCGCAGGGTTGATAACGGCGTGGGTAGTGGCTTCCTCTGTGGGAGAGACCCAACGGCCGTTAATGTAGAACTGCTGCAACGTGTCCATGGAGAGGTCCTTTTGTTGGTCTTCCATTGAGTATGGAGGGTCAACACTACAATAGTGGCATGTAATTTTAAAAAACGGTGTTGGTTCTTCCCTGCGGAATTTGGGCCCCGCCTGAAAGAGGTGGTGCGGCAAGTGGATAAGATGATGCGAGGCCGCAGCTGGAAAATGGGCATGCGGTTGGTGTGCTAGCGTCAGCGAAACAGAAAATGAACATGAGACTAGGAGTGAAGCTCTGCGTGCTGAGAGACTTTCCCGGGGCGATGCCGATGCCTGATTGTATGTGGGCTGCTCTCTGTAGAGGTGGCTTCATGCGGTGTGCTGAGCACGCGGCTGACCCTCGGCGAAGACATTTACGTTGACGTAGGAATAGTTTTTTTGCGCGTTATTGCTCCTAGGTTTGCGCCCCGAGGGGCGCGTTGTCAAAACGGCTAATCATTCAGCGCAATTGCCGCAGCAGCGACGGCCTACGGTGCCGCCATCAGCTTGCGTTGTTGGCCAGATTAGTCACATGGCGGTGTCATCTTCTGGCACAACGGTTGCTTCTGAGCTGCGTTAGCGGCTGGCCACATGGGTGGGCTGTTGCGCATCCCAGCCACCACCCAAGGCGCGGTAAAGCTCGGTTTCGTTGGTCAACTGCTGCAGTTTTAGCGTCACTAGCTGTTGGCGGGCCGAGAGCAGAGTGCGTTGGGCGTCCAACACCGCAAGGTAATCATCTGCGCCTTGTTCGTAGCGTTGCTGTGACAACGTCAGGGACTGCTCAGTGGCGGTGACTAGTGCCTGTTGAGCCTGCTGTTGGCGAGCCAGAGTGTCGCGGGCTTGCAGCGCATTAGCGACTTCCTGAAAGGCGGTTTGTATGGCTTTCTCGTAGCTGGCCACGGCTTGATCTTGACGAACTTCGGCTAGATCCAGATTGGCCCTGTTACGGCCCCCGGAGAAAATGGGTAGGGAAATACTGGGGATGAATGACCAAGCTTTGGAGCCGCTGTCGAACAGGCCGGACAGTTCGCTACTCATGGTGCCATAGGCGCCGGTGAGTTGAATGCTTGGGAAGAAGGCGGCTCGGGCGGCACCAATATTGGCATTGGCGGCCCGCAGCTGATGCTCGGCTTGTTGTACGTCCGGTCGCTGGGTGAGTAGTGCTGAGGGTAGGCCTTGCGGAACTGGTGCGACGAGGGCCAAGGCATCGTTGTCCAAGTTCACCGATTTCAGGGTGGGCAGTGGCCCGCCGACCAGTACGGCTAAGGCGTTATAGTCTTGATCCACCTGGCGTTCAAAGCTGGCCAGATTGGCGCGGGCTTCCTGCAAGGCAATTTGTGCTTGGCGCACATCCAGCTCGGATCCCAAACCGCTCTCGTATCGGCGTTCAATCAATGCCAGAGAGTCCTCCTGTGCGACCACGGTTTCGCGACTGATTGCCAAGTTTTGGCGATCACTAACCAGGGTTAAGTAGCTTTGTGCCACTTGGGCAACCAGCGCCAGTTGGGTGCTGCGCTGGGCTTCTTCGCTGGCCAGATATTTTTCCAGCGACGCATCTTTCAGGCTGCGTACCCGGCCAAACAGATCCAGTTCCCAGGCGGTAACGCCAACTTGCACACCGTATTGATCCGATAATGTGGAATGGCCGGTGCCGGACAGGTCTGAGGGCAGACGCTGACGGGAACCGCTGGCGTCCACGGATAGGTTTGGGTACAGGTCTGCACGCTGGATTTGGTACTGGGCGCGCAGGGCGGCCACATCGAGTACGGCGATGCGCAGATCTCGGTTGTTATCCAATGCGCTTTGAATCAGCTGTTGCAATTCCGCGCTCTGATAAAGGCTGGACCAGCTGGGCAGGGTTAGCTCGCTGGCACTATTGCCGTTGGCTTCGCCCAGTTGCGCAGGGACGGGAGAGAGTGGTTGTTGATAGCTGGGGGCGAGGGTGCAGCCACCCAGCATCAGCCCGCCCAGAAGGGCGAGCGTCAGTGGGTTACGGGTCATCAGTATTACTCCGCGTGGACTTATTCTTTGCCTTTCTTCTTGCCGTCGAGGGGCACGCCGGATAGTTTGCGCACCGCCACGTAGAACAGCGGAATGAAGAAGATGGCGAGGACGGTGGCGGTGAGCATTCCGCCGAATACCCCGGTACCGATGGCGTTACGAGCACCGGCACCAGCACCAGTACTGATCATCAGTGGGGTTACCCCGAGCATGAAGGCCAGTGAGGTCATCAGGATCGGGCGCAGCCGCATGCGCACGGCTTCTAGGGTGGCCTTGAGCAAGTGCTCGCCTTTTTGCTCCAGCTCCAGCGCGAATTCCGCAATCAGAATGGCGTTTTTCGCCGAGAGGCCGATGGTGGTTAACAGCCCCACCTGGAAGAAGACGTCGTTGTTCAGGTCACGGAAGGTAGCGGCCAGTACCGCACCGAGAATGCCCAGAGGGACCACCAGCATTACCGCGAATGGAATCGACCAGCTTTCATACAGGGCCGCCAGACAGAGGAATACTACTAATAGTGAGATGACATACAGCGCAGGGGCCTGGTCACCAGACTGACGTTCCTGGTAGGACATTCCGGTCCATTCGAAGCCGAACCCGGCGGGCAGCTTAGCGGATAGTTCTTCCATGGCATCCATGGCGTCGCCTGTACTGTAGCCGGGTGCCGCGTTGCCTTGGATGTTCACCGACGACACACCGTTATAGCGTTCTAGCTTGGGAGAACCATACGTCCAGTGGCCCGTGGCAAAGGTGGAGAACGGCACCATTTTCCCTTGGTTATTACGCACAAACCAGTCGTTGACGTTTTCCGGTAGCATGCGGTAGGGGGCATCGGCCTGCACATACACTCGTTTTACCCGGCCCCGGTCGACAAAGTTATTGACGTAGCTGGAGCCCCAGGCGATTTGCAGAGTGCTGTTAATGTCGCTGATGGACAGCCCTAGCGCTTTGGCTTTCTGCTGGTCAATATCGATTTGGTACTGCGGGCTGTCTTCCAAACCATTGGGGCGTACCCCGGCCAGTCGAGGATCTTGGGCGGCCATGCCGAGCATCTGGTTACGAGCCTGAATCAGCGCTTCGTGCCCTTGACCAGACTGGTCAAGCAGCTGGAAGTCGAACCCGCTGGCGTTGCCCAGTTCAGGAATCGATGGCGGATTCAGTGCAAACATCATCGCTTCGCGAATGGTGGAGAAATAGCCCATGGCGCGGGCAACCACATTGTCGGCGCCGTCCACGGACAGATCCCGTTCTGACCAGTCCTTCAGGTTCACGAACGCCATGCCGGCGTTCTGGCCGCGGCCGGTGAAACTGAAGCCGGCCACCGTGAACAGGCCATCCACAGCGGAGGCCTCTTCATTTAGATAATAGTCCTCCATTTTTTCCAGCACTTTGACTGTCTGCTCTTGGGTTGAGCCCGCTGGCAGGGTCACTAGGGTGAACAAAATCCCCTGATCTTCTTCCGGCAGGAAGCTGGATGGAAGGCGCATGAAGCTGAAGCCGAGCACACCGACGATCACCACATAGATAAACAGGTAGCGGCCCCGGCGGCCGAGGATTTTTTCCACGCTGCCCTGATAACGACGGCTGCTCTTGTCGAAGGTGCGGTTAAACCAGCCGAAGAAGCCATGATCGGTTTGGTGCTCGCTGTCCTTGGCCTTGAGCATGGTGGCACACAGGGCCGGAGTGAGGATCAAGGCCACCAGCACGGACAGCACCATGGCGGACACAATGGTGATGGAGAACTGGCGGTAAATGGCTCCGGTGGAGCCCGGGAAAAAGGCCATGGGAACGAATACGGCTGACAGTACCAAGGCGATGCCCACCAGCGCGCCCGTAATCTGCCCCATGGATTTACGGGTAGCCTCTTTGGGCGGGAGGCCCTCCTCGTGCATCACCCGTTCCACGTTTTCCACCACCACGATGGCGTCATCTACCAGTAGGCCGATGGCCAGCACCATGCCAAACATGGTTAGGGTATTGATGGAAAAGCCGAAGGCGGCCAGCACCGCAAAGGTGCCTAGCAGAACCACGGGCACCGCTAGTGTGGGGATGAGGGTGGCGCGGAAGTTTTGTAAGAACAGATACATGACCAGGAAGACCAAGATGATGGCTTCGAACAGGGTATGTACCACTTCTTCGATGGAGATACTGACGAAGGGCGTGGTGTCGTAGGGAAACACCATTTCCATCTTATCAGGGAAGTAGGGCTGCAGTTCGGCTAGGCGGGCACGCAGTGCTTCTGCGGTGTCCAGGGCGTTGGCGCCGGTGGCTAGGCTGATGGCCAGGCCGGCGGCGGGCTGGCCGTTATAACGGCCCTGCACGTCGTAGTTCTGCGCTGCCAGTTCGACTCGGGCCACGTCTTTAAGGAACACTCGAGAGCCGTCCGGGTTTACTTTCAGCAGGATATTCTCGAATTGATCCACGTCTTCCAGGCGGGTCTGGGCGATGATGGTGGCGTTCAATTGCTGGCCTTCTACGGCCGGTGCGCCGCCCAATTGACCGCTGGCTACCTGATTATTTTGAACCTCGATTGTCTGGGTAACATCTTGGGGGGTTAAATCAAATTTATTCAGTTTGTTCGGGTCCAGCCAGACGCGCATGGCATAGGGAGAGCCGAACAGCTGGATCTGACCCACGCCGGGCACCCGGCTGACCGGGTCCTGCACATTGGAGGCCACGTAATCGGCTAGGTCAGCACGGGATAGGCTGCCATCTTCGGAGGTAAAGCCCGCCACCATCAGGAAAGAGTCTGAGGATTTGGTGACCTGCATTCCTTGTTGCTGCACTTCCTGGGGCAGCAGGGGGGTCGCCAGCTGTAGCTTGTTCTGTACTTGTACTTGCGCAATGTCCGGGTCGGTGCCGGGGGCGAACGTCAGGTTCACTGCGGCATTACCGAAAGAGTCACTGCTGGAGCTCATGTACAGCAGGTTGTCGATCCCGTTCATTTGTTGCTCGATCACCTGGGTGACCGAATCTTCCACGGTTTTCGCCGAAGCGCCGGGGTAGTTACCGGCAATGGAGACTTGCGGAGGCGCAACGGTGGGGTACTGCTCAATGGGCAGGGTGTAAATGGCCAAGGCACCGGCCATCATCATGATGATGGCAATCACCCAGGCAAAAATTGGACGGTCAATAAAAAATCTGGCCATGGGAATCCCGTTTCTCGTCGTTGCGTATTATTGCGCTGCGCTTTGTGCCTCGCCAGCGTCGCTGGCGGGGGACTGGGGTTGTTCTTGCTGTGCGGGTGCGGGCTCGACGTTGGCTTTTTCTGTGTCCACTGGGGAAACCGGAGCGCCGGGCTGAATCCGTTGCAGGCCGTCCACAATCAGGCGATCACCGTCTTTCAGTCCGTCGGCAATAAGCCACTGGTTGCCGACTGCGCGCTCAGTGCGGACTTTCACTTTTTTTACCTGATTATTGTCGTCGATCAGCATGGCGTAGGCTTGGCCGGTCGGGTCGCGGGTAATGCCTTTTTGGGGAACCAGAATGGCATCCTTGCGTTGACCTTCCGGTAGGCGGCCGCGAACGAACATGCCGGGCAGCAGTTCGCCGTCCGGGTTGGGAAATAGGGCACGCAAGGTGACTGAGCCGGTGCTTTCATCCACGGCGAATTCGGAAAATTGCAGGGCACCGGCTTCCTTATAGTGGGAGCCATCTTCGAGTATTAGGGTAATGCGTGCTTCGTCGTCGCTGACCTGTTGCAGCTCACCGGCCTGCATGGCTTGGCGCAGCTGACGCAGCTCGTTGCTTGACTGGGTCAGGTCTACGTAGATCGGGTCGAGTTGGCGAATGGTGGCCAGGGCGTTTGCCTGATTGGCGGTGACCAAAGCACCGGCGGTGACGCTGGAGCGGCCAATGCGCCCGCTGATTGGCGCTTTAATCGTGGCGTAATCCAGATTGATCTGGGCACTTTGCAGATTGGCACGTGCAGCGGCTACGGCGGCCTTGTTCTCATCCAGCTGGGCCTGAGCTTCGTCGTATTCTTGCTGGCTCACCGCTTTGTAATCCAACAGTTTCTTGAAGCGTTTGGCTCGCAAGTCGTTGGAATTCAGGGTGGCAGTGGCACGGGCCAGCTCCGCTCGGGCGCTAGCCACCGCTGCTTGATAGGTGCGTGAGTCTATTTTGTACAGCGGTTGCCCCGCGCTTACTTCTTGGCCTTCTTCAAAGAGGCGCTTTTCTATCACACCACTGACTTGGGGCCGCACTTCGGCAACCTGGTGTGCAGTGGTTCGCCCGGGCAGTTCCCGGTTCAAGGTGACGGTGGCCGCCTTGACGGTGACAAAGCCGACTTCGGGTGCTTGTTGCTGTTGTTGTTGGCCGGATTGGCCGGCATCGCCGCAGCCACTTAGCTGCAGTGCGAGTACGCCTGCTATCAGGGGGAGAATGAAACCGCTGCGCATAATCACCTCAGTGCTTGGAAACACGCTATAGCACGCCATCAGCTTGTCCATTAAAGACGGCTTGTGGTGCTTGCATGAAAAATGAATCAGGTTCAGTATATACATTCAGTAATGTATGTATAGATCTTTTGGCTAACTTGAACAAAATACTGTCAATTCCATTTGGGAGTCTCCAATGGTTCGGCGCACCAAGGCAGAAGCGATGGAAACCCGTACCCATATCTTGGATGCGGCGGAACAAGTTTTTCATCGCAAGGGCGTGTTGTCTGCCTCATTACATGATATTGCCTGTGAGGCGGGAGTGACGCGCGGAGCGATTTATTGGCACTTCAAAAATAAGCATGATGTCTTTGTGGCCATGGCGGACCGTCGGCGCTTGCCATTTGAGGCCTTAGCCCAGCGGGCAGAGGCGGATGATGAGGCGGATCCAATGGGACGCCTGCGTGAGTTTATGGTGTATTTGTTACAGCAAGTGGCTCAGGATCCGTCCCAGCGCCGGGTTTTCGAGATCATTTTTCAGAAGTGCGAGTTCAGTGATGAGAATCGGGATCTGCTATTGCGCCAGCGCGATGCGTGCAGGGATGCGTCTGACGGACTGGAAACGACTTTCAGGAATGCTATTGCCAAAGGGCAGCTTCCTGCAGGGTTAAACATTGGGCGTGCGGTGACATTGCTGCATAGCCTGCTCAATGGCGTGATCATGTATTGGTTGTTGGATCCGTCAGTTTTTGATCTGGCGGATGCCGCGCCGGATTATGTGGATACTTTCCTGTTCAGCCTGCAGCGTTCCCCCAGCCTTGTGGTTGGTGAAGGTTCTGTGTGAGAACGGCTCGCGCTTATTTTTCATGAACAAACCTCGTTTGAACTTTCGATAACCTGGGCGTATGAAACATACTCGGTGGCGTGCTGTTGTTGCCGCGGGCGTCAGGTGAGGTTCATCAGCGAGTCAGCACTTTGTATTCATCGGCGATGGGTTTGTTTGTCATGCTCGGTTTGCCGGCGTTGTTTGGGCCCCAACAAGAACGCAGCCTGTTAGGAGAATAGAGGCAATGATCCTCAAAAGCGCGGAGGCTAAGCCCCACATTGTGGTGATAGGCGCTGGTGCCATTGGTAGTTTTTATGGCGCGATCCTGAAACGGGCAGGGTGTGCGGTTAGTGTTGTGTTGCGTTCAGATTATGAGACAGTGAAAGCCTCTGGTTTCCGCTTTACTAGCCCGCTGGGTGACCTTTCGTGGACTCCAGATCATGTCTATCAGCCTGGTGAAACCCCGCTGCAAACGCCAGATTATGTGTTGTTGTGCGTCAAGGTGTTGCCGGGTGTGGACCGGGCAGAACTCGTTCGCTCTTGGTTAGGAAATCACACCGCACTGGTGCTGATTGAGAACGGCCTGGATATTGAACGTGAGCTGGCCGATGCCTTCCCCGACAATCCATTGCTAAGTTGTTTGGCATTCATTGCTGTGAGCCGCACCGGGCCGGGTACCGTTAATCACCAGGCCTATGGACAGCTGGTGATGGGGAATTTTCCAAAGGGTTTTGATCAGCACTGCGAACAGTTGGCCAATTTGTTCCGCGAGGGCGGTATCGATGTCAACGGTACTGATGCGGTGGTTGGCGAGCGTTGGCGCAAATGTGTCTGGAACACATCGTTCAATCCGTTGAGCGTGCTGGCCAACGGTGCTGATACGTTGACCATGCTTGATGCTCCAGGTGGCGAAGCGTTGATCCGCCTTATGATGAAAGAGGTGATAGCGGTGGCTGAGGCTGATGGTTACCCCATGCCCCCCGACATCATCGAGAAGAATATATCGGGGACTCGCGCCATGGGCGCATATAAAAACTCTATGGCGCTGGATTACTTGAATGATAGGCCTATCGAGCTGGAGGCCATTGTTGGCAATATAGTCGCTATCGCTGACCGTCTTGATGTGCCGGTTCCGCATTTGCGCACGGTATTGGTGACATTGCGTATACGGCAGGGGGTAGACAGCGCTCACAGCGAATAACTTAAGAATTAGCAGCAACCTGTGATTACTGTCCGTTCTCAATGTCGGTGAGCTGTTCCTTGCTTAATATGGAAACGCTTTCGGTAATGTCATCAAATAGCACAAATACCTGTTCTTTCTTCAACTGCTCACGGACCTGCTCCACCTTGGTAGCAGTGGCGATCTCGGTATCGCCGTAGTCGGTACCCTCCCGTGTCACGAACTCTTCAATCAGGTTGTGCAGTGTGTCGGGGGGCAGATCTTTCCAAGGAACAATGATTGGCATAAATAGTGTCGGGTTAAGCGGTTTAAATGAGAAAGCGCGAAAGGCGCTTTCTACGTTTGTAAGCTTGCGATTTCAGAGGCTGCTCACCAGCAACTGAATGCTAGTGGCGACGATGACGATCCAGGATGACAGCACTCCAATCTGGCGGGCCTGGTTGATGCTGCTGTGCGGAACCAGCATGCCGTAGGCGTAGGATATACGCCCGGCCAGCAGCACAATGCCGTAGAGGTGTAAGGAGGTATTGCCGGCACCATTGATTTCCAGCAAGGCCATCAATATCAGTGCCAGTGGGATATATTCTATGGTGTTACCGTGGGCGCGAATGGCGCGGTTCACATCTTCGTGGCCACCATCCCCTAAGGATACCTTTTTACCCAAACGGTAACGGACTACGTTGGCGGCTAGGGCGATAATAAGAAAACCGCACAGGGCGGCATACAGGGCGGTGACAGGCACGCTCACTAAATTCATGGTTTCCACTCCGGTTGTTTTTTGCGTTTGCGAACAATAAACCGTGCAGGGTCCAGGGCGTCAACCAATTGTGCGTCTATGGGTAACGATTGCCCGCTTATGAGATCGGCTAACAGGTCAGCACACAGCGGTGTACCGGTAATCCCTCGGCTGCCGTGGGCAAGGTTGAGATACAAGCCTGTGGCTGTACGGTGGGGGTTGTCGGTGGCTACAGGCAAGGGGCCACACAAGGGCAAAAAGTCCACACTCTGGCAACGAAAGGCCACGCGGCGGTGTTTGATCGCAATGGCATTGCCCCCCAAAGCCTGCCAAGCATCTGGAAGATAATATTTTAGCTGTGCAAGGTTTTCGGCATCGTCGGCATCCGTGGGCGCAGGGTGGCTATCGTGCAAATTAAACGTCGCACCGACACAGTGTAGGTCGTCCAACGCGGGTGTTAGATAGCCTCCGTGGCATTGTGCCTGTTGCCACTGGCGGGATGTATCGGTGGCCTGACAATAGCTGACCTGGCCTCGTATCTGCTTGAGGGGAAGCCAGGCCAAACCGCCTAACTGCTGGCTGGCACCGGCAGCACAAACGATCACAGCATTGGCTTCAAGCGGCCCACTGTGAGTTAGCCATACGCTAGCGGGTGCCCCTTCATGGAGTGACGTTACTGCTTCATGGCGCAACACGATGGCGGGGTGGTCGAGAAGATGTTGGCACCAGCGATCTGGGCGCAGATAGCCGCCGCCCACCAGTTCTACGGCATTGGCGGCGTTGGCCGGTCGCAGCAAATCCTTTGGCCAGGCGCCACTGTCCATGGCAGCGGTGAGCTTTTTCCGTTGTTTGTCGTTGACGAAATGCTGAATCACGCCGTTGAGTTGGCCGTCGCGGTGACTGGCAGGAAAGCCGTGGCGGCATAGCCAAGTTAATGCATGGCGGTAGCTCGTTTGGTAGAAACGGTTCTGTGGGGTTAGGTGAGGACTAGGGGTGCTGTATACCACGCCTGCTAAGTTTCCGGACGCGCCATTGGCAATGCCCTGAGGGTCGATCACGGTTACTCGCCAGCCCCGTTCGGCTAGGGCTCGGGCGGTGGTGGCGCCAGCCAGCCCAGCGCCGATGACAATGGCGTGGCCACCCCAGTTAGGCAGGGCGAAATCAATTGCTGTCATAAAAAAGAGGGCCCATTTGTGTGGGCGAGGATCAGGGTTGCCAACACGGGAGCGTTAATGAAGCCGGTATGGTTAGCGAACCTCCCAGTGAGGCGAAATAATAACATGTTGCGTTCAGGGTGCCGTCACGGCCTGTGCTGCCTTGAACTCTGCGAGGGCACGCTTGGCCTGTTGCAGTAACCAGCGTGTTTTTTGCTGGTAGCTGGCATTGCTGATGCGAACGAAGTGGTTATTGATCAGTGTGACCAGTAACGCTTGGTTCTGAATCGGTCGATTGGGTTCTATCCAGCGCATTTGTGATTGCGCGCTCGGGTTTCCTTCTAGGTCGACCAGTTGTTCGCTGATTATGCTAAGAGCATAGGCACTGTTGCTTAACGCTTTGTTCACTCGGCGCTGGCGAAGCTCGCTGTAGTAGCCTGCTACGGCACGATGCGCAGGCATGCTATCCCACCCTGTGGGTAAGCCTGAGAGGGTAAGGGTAAGTTGTTCTTTGCTATTGGGCCCTCGGTAACGCAGGGTGCGTGCGTATTCGGAGCTGATTTCGCCGTCAAGTTGGAGGCCTGCCAGGGTTTTGGGGGCCTGATAGAACGCTAGCTGCGCTTTGTGCGCGGGTAGAGCGCGGGCTTGGTTTTCCGAGCCTGTGGCTTTCAGGGCGGATTTGTCTAACTTTTGTACGTGCAATGGTGCGCTTGAGGTTTCCAGGGCCGTTTTACTGGCACAGCCGGCCAGCGAAATGGCCCAGATAAAGGCGGGCAACAGATAGCAAAATTTTACATTCATAGATCGCAGCATAGGGAAGGTTATTATCTTGTTATCGGGATATCCCGTTGTTGTACGGCCTCGACAGGCAACCCGCAGGCCTTCAGAAGTGCGCTCCTCTCTACCTGGTCCAACTGGGGGGGGACCAGCCTGAAAGCCTTAGTGTGCAAGGCGTTATTCACAGGTGTCCTAAGCATTTATACCCTTATAGGCCATGCAGGGGGTTTTTCAGGCCCTCCCACGTGGCAAACTACGAGCATAACCTTTTTCAGGGCAGGCCGATGGAAAAGCCATCACATACTGCGTCACAAGATGGGGCGCAATCAGTTCCGAGGCTGCCGGTTGTGGGTCTGCGAACCAGTGCGGCCATGTTACTGCTGTTTGCGTTGATCACGTTGCCATTTGCTATCGCTTCGGCGCTTTTGCTTCAGCATCGCCTAGGGCTGCTGGATACCTACGATACCATGCGTGCAGATGTGGGCTTGTTTGACCTGGGGCTGGAGGCCGTGCCGCCTCTTAATGATATGCGAGATCTGGCCTCGGCAGCTATTTATACCCAGGAACCGGGGATCGTCTCGCGCTTCGAGCTTAGCCGTTCCCGCGCGGGCAGTCGGTTGCAGGCCTTTCTCCACGGCGTACGGCAACGCGATACTGCTGGGCTACGTGATCAGGCCCGCTTACTCAGTGAGGCTTGGAGCGACTTGACGGTGAAAACCGGCATTCCTATGGAAGATGTGGTTGGCCCTTTTGATAACGTGAACCAAATTACCCAGCGGCTAAGCACGGTTTTGTCCACGGTGTTGTTTGTGTCGGACTTATCGATAGGTGAGGGCTTGGAACCCAACGAAGTGCTGTCGCTTCCCTTGGGTTCATTCATGCAGGTGCAGGAAGATATCGGCTTGATTAGATCGTTGTCATTATATGTGAGCCTACGGGGCGGCTACCTGGGCGACAATGATGTCCGCCGGCTGGAAAATGCCTGGCAGCGGCTGCAACATCAGGTGACTATCATCGACAGTGAGATCAAGGCACTGGCGGCACGTACCGGAGCCATCGAGCTGCAGCAACAATGGGGGTTAGTGCGGGGAAGTTTATTGTCGTTTTTGACGTGGTCTGAACAGGAACTGATTTTGGCCACACAGATCGAGGTGTCTTGGACGGATGCCTATGATCGTAGCCGCAGTGTCATGAAATCAGTGGATGGCTTATCCGCCATGTTGATTTCCTTGGCTGACCAGCTATTGGGTAATGCTCGCAATGAGAAAGCGCGGGCCACAGTTTGGATGATGCTGGGCATCGTATTGCTTTATATGGTGGTGTTGAGCTTGGCTCTATGGGTGTATTGGTCTAATTCTAGAGCAATCAATGCCCGTGCTGAAAGCCAAGCTAAGAGTTTGTTTCTCGCCCGTATGAGCCATGAAATTAGAACGCCGTTGAATGGCGTTATTGGGTTGGCCGAGTTGTTACGTGAGACCGACCCATCACCTCGCCAGCAGGAGTACATCAGCTTAATAGACAGCGCTGGCCGTACCTTAACCGCGTTGATTAACGATGTGCTGGATTTCGCCAAGATTGAAGCAGGCAAGCTGGAGTTGGTGGAAGAGCACTTTGACCTACCGGTGTTGCTGGCTGAGTGTGTGCAAATGTTCAATCTGCCGGCCAGTGACAACGGCACGCTAGTGATTCTGGATGTGGATCCGCAGACGCCATCGGACGTAGTGGGTGACGCTATTCGTTTGCGCCAGATCTTGATCAATTTGGTTGGCAATGCGGTGAAATTCACCCGTAATGGGCGGGTCGTATTGTCTTTAGTATGCCGTCGGCAGTACGGCGAGGCGCCGCTATATACTTTCTCGGTGGCTGACACGGGCATTGGGCTCAGTCAGGTGGAACAGGCCCAATTGTTCCAACGTTTCACACAGGCATCAGCCAATACAGCACAGCGTTATGGGGGTACGGGATTGGGGTTGTCTATCAGCCGTGAGTTAGTCGAGCTGATGGGGGGAGAGATCCATGTGCACAGCGCACCAGGGCAGGGTTCGCGGTTCAGCTTCAGTATCCAGATGGCCAGCGATCAAGAAACGGTCCCGATGATGGCTGAACTGCCGCCTGCCAGCTGGCTCTGGGATGTGCAGGGGAGCCTGGCTGATTGGTTGATTGATGATCCGCGTTTTCAGACCGTGAAGGTGATAAAGACTGTTGGGCAGCTCGCTGAGCCTAACGCAGAGGCGGACAGTGGTATCTTGCTGATCAATGGTTTGCCTGATCAGGCGTTGTTCGGGGAAGCATTACAGATGACACGCTTGAACTCGGCCGACATCAAAATTCTACTGTTGATCGGTATGCGCTGCTCCCCTCCGCAGTGGCTGTCAGGCGATGTCCTGGTGCTGCGCCGATCGGTGATCACAGTCTCTGATCTTCAGCAATTATTGGGAAGCCATGTGCCGGGTGTGATTCCAATTATCACTGAACCAGCGGCGGTGGAATCTGTCTCCAATTTGCGTGTCCTTATCGTTGAAGATAACCCGGTAAACCAGATGGTGGCAAAAGGGTACCTGCAACGGCTTGGGGTTGTGCACATTATTGTCGCTGAAGATGGTCAACAAGGGCTTGATGCTTTTGGTGCGCAGAGCGGTAATCTGGATTTGGTGCTGATGGATTTGGATATGCCGGTGATGGATGGCTTTGCCTGTGCTAGACACATTCGTGATCTGGAGGCAGAGCGCGGCTGGAACCCTTGCCAGATACTAGCACTGAGCGCCCATGCGATTAGCGAACACTCTGGGCGAATGTCTCGGTCAGGTATGGATGGACAATTGATTAAGCCTCTTTCTCTGGCGGCCATGAAGCAAGCTTTGTTCAAGTACTTGGGGGTTACGGCATAAGGTATATTAACGTGTCCTGTACTGCCGTGGGTAGCAAGGGCTCTGCAAGTAAGACCACCATAAATATTACCAATAGTGCGCTTTCGACGCGCCATGCTTGATGGTTCTGTATCGCGTGGAGCACGCAGCCATAGGCGGCCAACATGATTCCACCAAAAAAGCTGGCCATGCTGATCAGCTGCCACTCAATGCTATTAAAGGTTAGCCCGAGCCCACAAAGGGTGAGACCGATGGCGCTGGTGGTAAGAAAAGAAAATGATTCGTGATGGCGGAATATGAGCATATTCAACACTCGCAAGATGGTTCCGGTGGTTTCCAATTAGCAGGCAAGCATCATGCTTAAGCCCATTCTTTTAATGATTTTTAATCCAGTTCTTGTTTATTGGTTTTGTGTGAATATTGCCACCCTATAGGTTTTTTTTCATCATTAAATTCATTGTGTTAACTGCGTTTTAAACTGGCGAGTATGCTCTTTAATTCTTCTGCTCGGGCCTAAAGGCTTGTATCTAGATTGTTGCGAACCTCTTGTTGTGAAAGCAGGGGCAATGGGCTTGGGCAGGCGAAGAACCTATTATGTAATGTTTAGCATTTGTGCTGTTTGTTTACATGGTGTTCTCGGCGGGTCGTTGCTTTGCCTCTCTTGCCAGGATAGCCCGACGGTAGGGGCGTAATGTGCCCGTTAGCCTGGACGAATAAGCGTTTCTTCCGGGCTCAGCTCCTCGCTATAATCGGCGCCGCAGATGCATACAGGGGCCTTTATGTCTGATCAACAAGATCGTATTTACGCCACGTCACACTCGCAGGTGGGGCGTTTTTCCTTCGACGACACAGTGGTGCGGGTTTTTCCGGACATGATTCGCCGCTCGGTGCCGGGCTATCCGACTATTATCGACATGATTGGGGTGCTGGCGGCCCGGTACGCGCAGCCGGATACTTGCCTGTATGACCTGGGGTGTTCCCTAGGGGCCGCCGCCACTGCCATGGCGACCCTGACCGGGGACACCGGTAATCCTATTGTTGCGGTGGATAATTCCCGGGCCATGATTGAGCAGGCCGAGAACTTGCTCTCTCAAGCTGGTCAGGCACATCGGGTGACACTGCAAGAAGGCGATGTGGCAGAGATGGCGTTCAATTCTTGTTCCATGGCGGTGCTCAATTTTACCTTGCAGTTCATCGCCCTGGAAAAACGTGATGCCCTGATTCGACGCCTGGCCGATGCCACGGTGCCTGGTGGCATCCTGGTGCTATCGGAGAAAATCCGTTTCGCCAATGACGCTGAGAATGCCTTGCAGACCGAATTGCACCATGCGTTCAAACGCAATAATGGCTATTCCGATCTGGAAATCAGCCAGAAGCGTAATGCGCTGGAAAATGTACTGATTCCGGAAACCCTGGCGGCCCACGAGACGCGACTGAAAAAAGCGGGCTACCGCCAGATTCATGTCTGGTTCCGCTGTTTTAACTTTGTTTCATTACTGGCTGTGCGTTAATGCTTACTGATTACCTGCAGGCCTGCGAACGTGGGCTTGAGCCCCTGTTTTCTCCGCAAATTTTGTCTGCCGTTATGGCGCTGTCGCGTCAGCGCCTGGTCGAGCGTCCCCACGGTGACCTACCACGCTGGATGGCGGCACTGGATGCTCTACCGGCTGGGCCGACGAACTGCGCACTGGATCAGAACACGCTGACCATTGGACGAGCGGGTGAGCAGAATGAAGAGGCTGTGAAACTCGCATTGCAGGGGTTGATCCCGTGGCGCAAAGGACCATTTGAATTTTTTGGCGTTCCGGTGGAAACCGAGTGGCGTTCGGACTGGAAGTGGCAACGGGTAGCACCGCATTTGTCATCGTTGCAGGGGCGACGGATTCTCGACGTGGGCTGCGGTAGTGGTTATCACTGCTGGCGTATGGCAGCTGCTGGGGCTAGTTGCGTGGTGGGGATCGACCCGACCATTCTGTTCTTGGTGCAATATCTGGCGGTACGTCGTTTTGCGCCGGATTTACCTGTGTGGTTCCTGCCTCTGCGTATGGAAGAGCTGCCAGCAGAAGGCGGGCAGTTTGATACGGTGTTTTCCATGGGGGTGTTGTACCACCGGCGCTCGCCTCTGGATCACCTATTGGAGTTAAAGGGGGCGCTGTGCGCTGGTGGCGAGCTGGTATTGGAAACCCTAGTGGTGGAAGGGGATGAATGTACGGTGTTAATGCCGCAAGATCGCTATGCGATGATGCGCAATGTGTTTTTCTTGCCGTCGGTGGCTATGCTCTCGCGCTGGTTGGAACGATGCGGCTTTGTGGATGTGCGCTGTGTGGACGAAAGCAACACTTCGGTGCAAGAGCAACGGTCTACCGACTGGATGCGTTTCCAGTCGCTTCCTGATTTTTTAGATCCCGAGGATCATAGCCTTACCCGTGAAGGTTACCCGGCACCACGCCGTGCGGTGTTGGTTGCACGCAAGCCATAAGGTTTGGGCTCCTAGCGAGTATGAGCGTTAGAGTGTCGATAAGTCTGCTTGGAGTGCCTGTGTCAAAGAAGCGTGATTGAGCGTCTTGTGTGGGACCTGTTCAGTATCCGCCTACGTTATTTTTGGCCGGACTGTTTTGTGCCTGCGGTGACAGAATTCGCTGGCCGCGTCCCGTCGGTTGGCGCAGTAGTTTCAGTGTATCGCTGACCCGCCGTCTCTGTATCTGCCCCGCTGTCCTCATGTGAGCGATCTGTACATTCAACGTGATGCTAAATCCGTTAAGTGTGGATTCATGGCGAGTGAGTCAATCCGGTAACGGCCCGGCTGAGATGTTGATGTTAGCACTGGATAATGCGAGAGCCTCGTTAATTTCTGCGAGCAGAGGCTTCAGTCGTTGCTGGCCTCCACTCCTGCTGCAAAGATTCTAGCGGGTTCACGGTTGCCCGTTATCAGGTCATACTCTTATACAGCGCAACTTAACAATAATGCCGGCCCCCTTATACACGTGGTTGCTTTAGGCCGGGGCCTGAATCGGGACCACGCAGAGGAAGAAATCATGTCAGTTACATGGATTGTCGCGTCGGCACTACTCAGTTCTTTTTGTACTCTGCTGGTTGTCGGTGTATGGGCGAATTTTTATTTTCAGCCCCGTTTACGTGACAGCTTGCAACGGGAGCTGGATGAGCAGGTGGAAAAAGCGGCGCAGGTTCTTTCGGATCGAGTGGAAGACGGGGTTCGACGAGGGCTGGCGGAAGGCGTGCGTAACTTGCCGTCTAAAGAGTTACTGGAAGGCGCTAGTCGTAACTTGGCACGTAGCAGTGCGGAAATGGTGGGTGAGCGCCTGGGGAATATTTTCGGACGCAAGGACAAACCCTGACCCGTACTTGGTTCGCTATGCCTATGTTTTATAATGTCCGGCTTTTAAGGGAGCCGTTTAGGAAGTAACCGGACCACCAAGCAGGCAATGCCAAGGCTAAGCATGGCCAGTGACAGGAAATCTTGTTGTAAGGCATGCCAAGTGGTTTCCCACAAGCTGGACGCTTTCATTAGCGACAATAGAATCAGCAGCATGCCGGTGAGGGTAAAGAACTGATCCAGTTTGCGCGCCCGTTGCAGCTCGCCGCGCAGCTGACGCAGTTCTTCAAGGATGTCTTCCTGCAGTAACTGTTGTTGGGCTTGTTGTTCGGCCAGCTGACCGACCTGTTGGGGTAGGGTGGCTAATTGCTCAAGCCAGACTGGGTCTTCCCGGCGTAACAGGGCAAGCAGCTCCTTGAGCCTTACATGGTCGTCCAGCCAGTTGCGGATTAGCGGCCAGAGACTGAATTGATTTATTAGTTCAGCGAGCACGGCAATGTGCTGCTCACTGCCGATTACACGCAATGATTCGTGGTCTTCTAGTGGGCCGTTGCTAAACAACCAGTGAATCATTGCCCCCAGCGGTGCGCGCACACGAATGTCCACATTGCCTTCGTAGTCGGTCAGCAGTTCCACGCCATCTTCATAGATCAGCACATACAGAACTGACCGGGGGCGTTCGGCACGGACTCGCACCACGGTTCCATGGAGGGCGGCGAGATGGTCTCGACCGTGCTGTGTACCTGTGAGCACCTGATTAAGGGCACTTTCTAGGCCTCCCAGCACAATAAGTTGGGGGAAACTACCGGTTTCAGGCATGGTGGCAGCGCTATCCTGTCTTTATGTTGACCCGGAGTGATCGTTCCGGTCTCTTATTGTTGCCAAAAATTACGCGATGCCGCTTATATTTGGCATGACTGCTCCCTATACTATGCATTTTCATAATTAAACTACATTGGCTTTTTTGACTTGGATGGGTGTACGCGGGACCTGTTCGCCTTAGCGCTGTCGAGTTACAGTGCACCAGCCCTTGAAGGGGAGTTGTTTTTCAATGCTGGAATCTTTGCTTGCGTACCCGGATTTCTGGAAGTACGTCAGTATTCCGTTCATCGCTGGAACCGTCGGTTGGACAACCAACTGGATGGCTGTGCAGATGACTTTCTATCCCCTGGAATTTCTGGGTATCCGTCCTTTTTTCGGCTGGCAGGGCATTATCCCCTCCAAGGTGGAAAAAATGGCCGGCATTGTGGTGGATAAGGCGCTATCCAAGCTGGGCAGCTTGGATGAATTTTTCCGCGAAATGGAACCGGAAAAAATCGCTGACCACCTCACTCGTACTATCCAGCTCCGTATCGAAGAGTACACCGACGAGGTGATGACCGAACGCAATGCCGTTCTGTGGGAAAACTTGCCTTTGCTGGTGCGCAAACGGGTTTATAGTCGTGCTCGGCGCGCCATTCCTGCCGTTATGGATAATGTGGTCGACGACATCAGCCGTAATCTTGATAACCTGGTTGACATGAAACATATGGTTATCACCCAGATGAGCGAAGACAAGCAGCTCATGGTGCAGATGTTCCGCGAAGTGGGTGATCCCGAATTCCGCTTTGTTACTAACTCCGGTCTGTATTTCGGTTTTCTATTTGGCTTAATCCAGGTGCCTGTATTTATCTTTTTCCCAGAAAACTGGGTGTTGCCACTGTTCGGCTTCATTGTGGGTATTGCGACAAACTGGCTGGCCCTGAACCTGATTTTCCGCCCACTGAACCCGATCAAGGTCGGGCCATTCCGGATTCAGGGTTTATTCTTAAAGCGTCAGAAAGATGTGGCTGAGTCCTTTGCTCGTCTCTCCACGGCCAAAGTGATTACCTTGCACAACATTATGTACCAGGTGGTGAATGGGCCGCGGGGTGATCGCACCAAAGCGTTAATTAAACGTCATCTCAAACCGCTGCTTAATGGTGGGGTGGTGCGAACCGCCGCCCAGCTTACGGTAGGGCCAGAGGGTTACGCTGACTTGAAAAAAGCGGTGGAAGAGAAGGCCGTGGACTTGGCGGTGGAGCCTTTTGAGGACCAGGGATTCAACAAAGAGCGGGGTCAGATTGTCGAGCGGCTGATGTCTGAGCGTATGCAGGCATTGAGTTCCGATGAGTTTCAGGATTTGCTGCGACCGGCTTTTCAGGAAGACGAGTGGATTCTGATTGTGGTCGGCGGCTTTCTTGGCGCCATGGCTGGCCTTTTCCAGCTTGTGTTTATATTTGGGATTAGTTGAATGCAGGTGCTGCAGATAGATATAGCCACCTTGGCGTGGTTGTTGTTTGCGGCAGCAGCAGGCTCTTCACTGCTGACTCTAATTCTACTGGGTCTCATCGGCCACTTTTGGCTAGGTCCACGGATTGAGCGCAAAGTAGATCGTCGCCTGGATGAGGGAGCGTCACAGCTTGAAGATCGGCTTCGTCGGCGTTTCATGGACATGCTAACGGGCGGGTCACGGGACATGCTTCGCGAAAGAGCCAAAAGCCTAGCGCGGGGTGTTGGTTTGATCAGCGGGCGACAGCAGGGCGTCATAGACAAGGATGATGTGGATAAATAGTATCGTTGGTTCGAATTTTGGGCACCCGGTATTGCAAGCGTTGTCTTGGATCACTTTTGATTTATTGTTCTACAATTTGTCGATATCAGGCGCCTCTACCCCTCTATAATTCGCCCCACGCGTTGATAATGTTTGTGTGTTGTTTTCCCGCTGCATTCGCTCGTGGAATTGCCTTCGGGAGTTTGGGCTATGTCCGACCAAGAACAGAACCAGAACGAAAAAGACGGGCGTCAAAACCCGCTGAAAGCCCTGAGCGGGGCTTCAAAAGACATTCGTAAATACACTCATCAGATCTGGCTAGCCGGTCTGGGCGCTTTTGCTCGCGCTGAGGAAGAGGGCAGCGGTTTTTTTGATGCCTTGGTGGAAGCTGGCCGGGAAGTGGAGCGGCATACCAAGGATAAAACCGAATCCCGGGTGGAAGAGATTAAAGAACGGGTTCGCCATCATACCGGCGAGACGATGGAAAAAATGGAAAAAGCCTTTGATGACCGTTTTAACAAGGCTTTATCCCGTCTAGGCCTGCCGAACAAGCGGGAGATCGAACAGCTTGAAAAACGGGTGCAGGAATTGACTCAGGCACTAGATCACGCCGAAGAGCAACCCGAAAAGCCTGCCGCGAAACGCCCGACTCGGAGGAAAGTTAAAGGAACCTCTGAAAACCTTTAAGCTATTCAAACTCTATTGTAGCGCACACCGCTAACCCCTTAGTGGTGTCTTTTGACGGGTGCCCGCCTTGGGTACCCGTTTTTTTTTGTTTCGAGGAACCCGCAGGCCTCTGTGCTTAAGGGATTGGCACTGATCATTTTGGTCATTGAGGACGATGTAGCAAGCATGAAATAGTATTTTAAATACTGCTTTATTGTGGGGCGCAATGCTTCCTCTGGCCCTTTTATTATTTGACAACAATCACTCGCTTGCCGCTGAAGTCGTTGCTGGCCATATGCTTGTGGGCCTCGATGGCGTTTTCGAAGGAAAACGTTTCCAGTGGCAGCGGTCGCAATTGGCCGTTGGCGAACAAAGGCGCCAACCGGTCATTGAAAACCTGCGCCAGCTGAATTCGCTTCTCCAGTGGCTGACTGCGCATAGTCATGCTTTTCAGTGTCTGGCGTTTCATCAGCAGTGCGCCCAAGTTCAGCTCAGTGTTCAAGCCGCCCAATACACCGATACTCACCAAGCTGCCTTCTGCACGCAGGCCGCCGAGCAGATCGTTCCAATCTGGGCCGACCATATCCAGAATTACAGCTACGCCTTCCCCGTCAGTAATGGTGTTGAGCTGTGCGGTAAAGGTGCCGTTTTCGCGGACCTGAGCCACAAGCCCCAGGTCGTTGGCGGCAGTAAGTTTGTTTGGCTCGCGGCTAGCCCCGATGGGGCGGGCGCCAAGCGTGATGGCCAGCTGTGTAGCCGCGAGGCCGACGCCGGCGGTGGCCGGGCGTATAAGGCACCACTGGCCCGGCTGCAAGCCGCCTTCCAGAAACAATGCCCTGTAGGCGGTGAGAAAGGCTTCGGGCAAAGTGGCAGCGTGAATAAAAGTAATGCCTTGAGGAATCGTCAGTGTTTCGCGTTCATGGCTAATCACTTGCTCCGCATAGGCGCAGCCTGGCACCAGGCCCATTACCGCATCGCCGACTTTTCGTTTTTGAACTCGTTTTCCAATGGCACTGACGACCCCTGCATATTCCAGCCCAGGAATGCGGCTGCTGGTTCCGGGTGGGGCCGGATAGCGGCCTTGAACCTGCAGCAGATCGGCCCGATTCACTCCGATGGCTTTGACCTGTACCTGGACTTCCTCCGGTCCGGGCTGCGGTGCCTCAAGGCTATGCAGTTGCAATTGCTTCTCTTCAATACACCAAGCGCGCATGATCGTGCTCCTATCAATGATGGCTTATCGCCAAAGTCACAGGGTTTACAAAGAAAACGGTTTGTCGCCAGGCCTGTCGTTGTGCTCACAGACCAGTGGCACGGCAAAAGGTACTGGTTTTTTCTGTGTATCGAATGATCACCCCCTGTTCGCCAAAAACAAAAGGTCCCTTATGTCACTAGATTATCCCTTTACTGAGCTGCCGTTGGCGGGTCAACGCTTCAAGGTTGCCGAAGGTGTTTTCTGGCTGCGTTTTCCGTTGCCGTTTGCTCTTGACCATATCAATCTTTGGTTGCTTGAAGACACCCATGGCTGGGTCATCTTGGATACCGGTCTTGGGGTGCGGCGCAGTCGCGAAATTTGGCAGCAGTTGCTGGCTGAACAGCTCGACGGCAAACCCGTAACTCGGGTTATTGTTACCCATTACCACCCTGACCATCTTGGCATGGCCGGTTGGCTTGAGCAGCATTGTGGGGTGCCGGTGACGATGAGTCATGGTGAGTGGCAGCTGGCTGACAGTATTTGTACTGCCTCTGATGCTCAAACTATTGAGCGTTTCAAAGCGTTTCTTGCCAGCCATGGACTATTGGGTGACGACCTGAACAAAGTGGCGGGTAAAGGTAATGGCTTTCGCCGCGTGGTTATGCCGCTGCCTAAATCCCCGGACTTTATCGGCGAGGGCGATTTGCTGCTTATTAATGGTGAGCCTTGGCAGGTGTATATTGGCCGTGGCCATTCGCCGGAGCATCTGTGCCTGTATCGCGAGAAAGACCACGTGTTACTCAGTGGCGACCAGGTGCTGCCGACTATTTCCAGTAACTTAATGGTACGTCCCACGGAGCCTGAGGCTAATCCGGTGATGGCATTTGTCGATAGCCTGACAGTGATACGCGATGCGCTTCCTAAAGACACCCTAGTGTTGCCCGCCCACGGGCTGCCATTTCGCGGGTTGCATGCGCGCATTAATGCGTTAGTGGATCATCATTCGCAGCAGCTGGAGCAGGTGCTGGTTGCCTGTGGGCAGCAGCCCCATAATGCTCACGATATGCTGCCGGTAATGTTTAAGCGCGAATTGGATGTGCAGCAAATGATGTTTGCAATGGGGGAAAGCATTGCGCATCTCAACTGCCTGCTGGAGCAAGGCAAAGTGCAGCGCGAAGAGCGTAACGGTATTTGGTATTTCGCAGCCTGATTAGGAGGAGGAGCTTAAAGCGACACACTACAAAGCGCGGGCGAGCCACGGATAAACAGCTAGGCGGTGTCTGTGTTACCGGTTTGATTGAAATACGTAGATATGTGCAGCTCAGCTGGTTACGCCGTTTTCATCGCCTCGTGGTTTGTAGTTTTAAGCTTGTAGCTGCTTTCACGCCCATTGCGCCATTATCGCAATTCCGCAACGTTAGCATTGGCATTGCCAACACAAAGAAGAGCCCATTCCGGATACCCTAAAAATAACGGTGGTGTAGTCACGCGAGGTTGTAGCGATGGCAGGCACACGATATTGGTTAGCCTTTGTCAGCGATTATCATTTGTATCGCACTCTGGCTACTGCTTACTTTGCTCTGAAATTTAAAAATAGAATTCTACGTAGCGATCGGAAGACGGTAACCTTTACGCTACAACACGCTAAGGATATTGACTGGCTGAAAGCACTTTTTCCGGCCCCCACCTTATTTCGTAATGCTTTGTGTGATTGAACAGAATGAAATGGGTGAGAGAGGCCTTTCTACCTACATATCGAGTCTCTTTGCCGCTTGAGCGTGTAACTCCTGGGAGGATGTAATGCTTGATGCCTATATCTACGATGGTCTGCGTACCCCTTTTGGTCGCCATGGCGGCGTTCTGGCATCGGTACGCCCGGATGACCTCTTGGCCGGAGTGATTCGCGAACTGGTACAGCGAAATGGCTTTGCGGCTTCTCTGTATGAAGATGTTGTCATTGGTAATACTAATCAGGCGGGGGAAGATGCCCGTAATGTGGCTCGTCATGCCGGGTTATTAGCTGGGTTGCCGCAGTCCGTGGCGGGGATCACCGTGAATAGGTTATGTGGCAGCGGCCTCGCCGCAACATTGGATGCGGCACGTATGGTGACGGTGGGCGAGGGCGAGTTGATCATTGCCGGTGGTACGGAATCGATGAGCCGTGCCCCTTATGTAATGGCCAAAGCAGAAAAAGCGTTTAGCCGGGAGATGACAGTTTTCGATAGCACTATCGGCGCCCGCTTCCCTAACCCGAAAGTGCTCAAGCAGTTTGGTGCCGATACTATGCCGCAGACGGCACAGAATGTAGCGCACGACCTGGGTATTAGCCGTGAAGATGCGGATGCTTTTGCTATACAGTCTCAACAACGCTATGAGGTCGCCCGTGAGCAAGGGTTTTATCAGCAGGAAGTGTTACCGGTTACGGTGCCCCAGGGGGGCAAGGCGACACCACTGCGTGTGGCTGACGACGAACATCCCCGCCCCGGAACCTGCGTTGATAAGTTGCGACAACTGCCTGCTATTGTCGATGGGGGCATTATTACTGCGGGTAATGCGTCTGGGATAAATGACGGGGCGGCGGCAGTGATTGTGGGTTCGCGTAGGGCTGGTGTGGCGGCGGGTATTGCTCCCCGTGCTCGAGTTCTGTCTGGTGCGGTTGCCGGAGTGGCGCCTCGCGTTATGGGCCTAGGCCCGGTGGATGCGTGCAACAAGGCATTGGCCCGGGCGGGCCTGGCGTTAGCTCAGATGGATGTGATTGAAATTAATGAGGCGTTTGCCGCCCAAGTGCTGGGCTGCTGTAAGCAGTTGGGCTTGGCTGGGGATGATGAGCGCCTGAACCCAAATGGTGGCGCTATTGCTGTCGGCCATCCGTTAGGTGCGTCCGGTGCGCGTTTGGTCTTGACTGCCATGCGTCAGTTGGAGCGAACCCGCGGTCGTTATGCACTTCTTAGTTTGTGCATTGGCGTAGGTCAGGGCGTTGCCATGGTGCTGGAGAGGGTAGATTCATGAGTGTTTTTGTATGGAATGATGCGCTATTGCTGGAAACTCAGCTCAGCGACGATGAGCGGATGATCCGTGATGCAGCGCAGGATTACTGCCAAAGTAAACTGATGACCAGGGTGCTTGAGGCGAACCGGCACGAGATTTTTCATCGCGAGATCATGACAGAAATGGGGGCACAGGGGTTTCTTGGATCCACCATTCCTGAGCAATATGGTGGCGCGGGAGTGAACCACGTTAGCTACGGCTTGGTGGCTCGGGAAGTAGAGCGGGTGGATTCCGGGTATCGCTCCGCCATGAGTGTGCAGTCGTCCCTGGTGATGTTTCCCATTTATACCTTTGGCAGTGAAGCGGTGCGCAACAAGTACCTGCCAAAGTTGGCCAGTGGCGAATGGGTGGGGTGTTTTGGTCTTACCGAGCCAGACCACGGCTCTGACCCGGGTTCCATGAGCACTCGCGCTAAAAAAGTGGATGGTGGTTACCTGTTAAATGGTTCCAAAACGTGGATTACTAATTCGCCAATAGCCGATGTGGCGGTGGTGTGGGCGAACCTAGACGGTAAGATCAACGGCTTTGTGGTAGAGCGGGGCTTTGACGGGTTTAGCGCGCCTAAGATTGAAGGCAAGTTCTCTCTACGGGCATCGATCACTGGTCAGATCATGCTGGATGACTGCTTTGTACCGGAACAAAACCGATTGGACGTGGAGGGCTTAAAGGGGCCCTTCAGTTGCCTGAACAAAGCGCGCTACGGGATCAGCTGGGGAGCCATGGGTGCGGCTGAATTCTGTTGGCAGGCGGCTCGTCAGTACACTTTGGACCGCAAACAATTTGGCCGCCCGCTGGCGGCTACCCAGCTGATTCAGAAAAAGCTGGCGGACATGCAGACTGAGATTACCTTAGGTTTGCAAGGGGCGCTGCAATTAGGGCGCTTGATAGATGCGGGAAACTGGGCGCCGGAAATGGTCTCGTTGATGAAGCGCAATAACTGTGGCAAGGCCATTGATATTGCTCGTCAGGCTCGAGATATGCATGGCGGCAATGGCATTAGTGACGAGTATCATGTGATTCGCCACGTAATGAATCTGGAAGCGGTGAATACCTATGAAGGTACCCACGATGTCCATGCCCTGATCTTGGGCCGGGCCCAGACCGGGCTGCAAGCATTCGGCTGATGAGTACCTAGTGTTTAGCCCTGGTTATTCTGGTGTTTTGTCAGAATAGCCGGGGGTTTCCCCTCCTTGCGTTTTCTTCCCCGTTTCACCTCCTTGGTGTTATGTGCGTGTCTGTATCAGGGTGTCACTCTTGGTAACGTGAGAATGCCCCAATGTTGTACACAGATTTGTTGTCAATGCTCTTTTTCTGAACGAAAAAGTGACAATCTCGTTAAAATCTCTTGGTAAATAGTATAACTATATGATTTATTTAAAGAAAAAATATAGATCAAAAAATGAACACATCGTCTCGGGGCATGATTTATAGGCGATTATGCTCGCTTTTCTACTGTCTATGCACAGGGTTATCCACAAGATCTGTGGACAATATCTTCGCGTTTTTTGCTGACGTAATTTTTGAATCCATAAAACCAGTGGGTCATGAGGGGATTGCGATCTCTCTGGCGCTTTTACACAAGCTGATCGTGACTAAGGGGTTTGTTCATTAGGTCAAAGGTGAGTTGTGTGCAGGAGAAAATATAATAATAAGTTATTGAATAATCAGTGCTTTATGATTCGTTTAAAAATGAACCATTGTGCGCTAAGCGCCTAATTACGGGCGATGCAGATACTTGTGGTCAAGTTGTTCACATATTTATCCACAGCTTTTGTGGAGTAATCCCAGCAAAGAAAAAACGGCGATGGTCTTGACCTTTTTCAAGGTATCCATATCCATATGTCCTTGATGAAAAACCACACAAGTCGCTGTAGCTACCGTAAATGCTGGCTTTCGAAGCGTTATCCGAGGCTCGTTAACAGTGTTATCCACAGATGCCGTGGATAGAAAAGGCCATGTGGGTAACGTGAACGTGTTTGGATAAATGAAGGGAGTAAAGAAAAGGAGTAAAGGAAACTAAGGCGGGCGTGGCACGGTGGCATAAATCGTTAGGTGATGGTCTTGTAGCGATGGAGAGCGCCTGTGGACTTACGTTACAACCCCCGCTATGTCTGGCCTATGTTGGCGGTGTCGAGAACAATGTCTATTGCGGCATTGCGCTAATGGGTTAAGCCACCACTAGCGCTGTAATGGAGCACAAAAAAGGCGCCTTTCGGCGCCTTTTTTGCTTTCCTAGATCATCTGGATCGCTTAGAAGCGGTACTTGCCACCGTCGATGCCGTCCTGCGTGGCCTCGTCCAGTTGCTGGTAGCAGCTCTCTCCAGGCAGCAGGGCATAAACCGCATTGTTCTGCTGCTTCAGGTCGTACTTCTGTTCTTTGAGTTTGTTTTTCTGGTGCTTGAAGGTGCCAGTGGTTTCCATGGCTTCTTCATTGATGCGCAGGAAAACGGGGATGGCATAAGCGGGTAATTCGCGCTTGAGATACTCACACAGGCCTTTGAAGTCAAAGTCTTTGTGGTTACCGGTTAGGCGAATCTGGGCCATGCCCGCACGGCCATTGGTGTTAGGAATTTCTACACCGTAGACCACGGATTCCTGGATACCATCGTAGCCATCGAGAATCTGTTCCACTTCGGTGGTGGATACGTTCTCGCCTTTCCAGCGGAAGGTGTCCCCCAGCCTATCCACGAACTGAGCGTGGCGGAAGCCGATGTCGCGCATCATATCGCCGGTGTTGAACCACGCATCACCCTTAGTGAACACATCCCGGTAGATAGATTTCTCAGTTTTTTCTGGGTCGGTGTAACCATCGAAAGGAGTCTTGTCGGTGATTTCACCGAGCATTAGACCCGCTTCGCCTTTGCCGACTTTAGTCATGTGCCCTTTGCTATCGCGCACCGGTTCGTCACGTTCTTTGTCGTATTTGACAATGGCGTAGCTCACAGGGGAGAAACCAACGGTGTTGTCAAAGTTGAATATGTTGGTGAACGCTACGTTGCCCTCAGATGACGCATACAACTCTGCCACCCGCTCAATGCCGAAACGATCCTTGAAGTCTTTCCAGATGCTCGGACGCAGACCATTACCTACAATGGTGTGGATCTTGTTGTCTTTGTCGGTGGGTTTTTCTGGCTGTTCATGCAGATAGCGGCACAGCTCACCCACGTAACCGAAAGCGGTACAGTTGTGGCGTCGAATATCGTCCCAGAAACCGCTGGCGGAGAATTTACGTGCAAGGACAACGGCGCCAGCCGGAGCGATGACCGAGGACCAGCAGATCACCATACCGGTGGCATGATAAAACGGCAGGGTAGTGTAGATACGATCATTTTTGGTCAGGTGCAAGGCAGAGAAACCGAAAGCACCATAGGCTTTTTCCCAGCGGCCGTGGTTGAAGACAACCGCTTTGGGTAGGCCGGTAGTGCCGGAGGTGTAGATGTAGAACAACGGGTCACGCAAGAAGGTTTGCTTAGTGGACGCGGGGTTCTCGCTGGAACAATCACGGCTTTCGCTGGCCAGATTCTTGTAGCCGCTCGGTACGTCACCGGGGTTATCTAAGGTGTTCTGATCTGCGAAGCAGAAGAAGTTGTCTTTAAGGTCCAGATCACCGCGAACTTCTTCCACGGCATCAACCAGTTCTTCACCAATAATGGCAGCTTTGGGCTTCACCAAGTTGAAACTATGGATCAGCACTTTACCCCGTTGGGAAGTGTTGATAAGGGCCGCACAGACGCCGAGTTTAGCGCAGGCGACAACGGTGGCAAGCAGCTCGGGGCGATTTTCTATATTGACCGCAATGGTATCGCCTTTTTTCAGGCCGATAGAGGCCAGGTAGTCTGCCAGGCGGTTAGCCCAGGCGTTAAACTGCTTATAGGTAAGTTCTGTGTCTTCGTAGATCACGGCAGCACCATTAGGGTTCATGCTGGTGGCGCGCTCAATGGCAACGCCCAGCCCCAATGGTTTGCTGGTATCGGTGATTTTCGTCAGCTTTGAGCCCTTGATCAGGCCGGGAAGATGAGTGATCACCTCTGGGATCTTGGACAGAAGCTTGGGCAACGTGATGATGTCGGCGTTGCTCATAGGATCTCCATTGTCTGTTCTTGGAAGGCCCCGAAAAGCCGGGAACCCAGTGTTGGCAAGCGGGCGCTTACCTTAACCGCAGCATTAGAGCAGGGCAAGCGCCCTGCATGCTGGTAATGCTCGGGTAATGAGTTGGGTGTTATGGCACAACTTACCCCAGTGTAAATTATTGGATCACGATGCAGTGTCCTTTTCCGTCGGCAAATTGTTACTAAACTAACCGACATCTGGCGTGACCGTAACCAACAACTGCTGGCGTTTTACTTGATTGCCGACGCTCAGATCCAGTGTTTCAATAGTGCCGTCACAGTCTGCCTTTAGGCTGTGTTCCATCTTCATTGCTTCCATGATCACTAACACTTGGCCTTTGCTCACGGTATCGCCGGGCTTGACGCTAATGTCGATAATGGCGCCATCCATGGGAGCACGGATCAGGCCAGAGCCCGCTTGTTCGCTGCTGTCGGCGGCGGTGTGGGTATCATCACTGAAACAGGCCGTGCGGCCCTGACTTTGCAGCCAATATTGATTGCCATCTTGCAGCACGCTGGCGGTCACTTCTACGCCGTTCACGGCTATCCGATCACCCGTTAGCGGTGTCAGGGTAAGAATGTCAGGCTCGGTACTAAACGTAACGTGGACTTGTTCGCCTTCATAGCGAATATAGAGTGTTTGCTTATGCTCTCCGCTGCGAAGTACGACGGGTTGAGCGCCCAGCGTACTGGAGTGCCAACCGCGCAAGTCGTCACTGGGTGTTTCACTACGGCAGTGGTGCAGTGCGGCCAGTGCCCATAGGGTTTTGTCAGGGGCGCTGCCGGCCAGGCTGCTATCGTCGGCAAAGTCTTCGCCGATGAACGCGGTGGTGGCATCGCCACGGGCAAAAACGGGATGAGCAAGGATGGCCGCCAGGAATTCGCGGTTATCGTTTACGCCCATCAAGGTGGTGTCTTGCACGGCACGAATAAGACGGCGGCGGGCGTCTTCGCGGCTGTCACCCACGGCAATAATCTTGGCCAACATAGGGTCATAATGGCTGCCAATTTCGGTGCCTTCCATTAGACCGTGGTCAACACGAATACCGTCACCGCTGGCGGGCTGCCAGCGTAGAATCGGCCCCGTTTGTGGCATGTAATTTTGCGCTGGATCTTCGGCGTAGAGGCGGACTTCCATTGCATGCCCGGTCAGTTGTACCTGATCTTGAGTCAGCGGCAGGGCCTCGCCTCGAGCGACCTTGATCTGCCACGCTACAAGATCCAGCCCAGTGACCAGCTCGGTGACCGGGTGTTCTACCTGCAGGCGCGTATTCATTTCCAAGAAGAAAAAATCCCCTTGCGGAGCAAGCAGGAACTCCACCGTGCCGGCACCAACATACTGGCAAGCTTTGGCGGCCTGAACCGCGGCCTCGCCCATACGCTGACGCAGGGATTCGTCTACCGCAGGGGAGGGCGCTTCTTCTACCACTTTCTGGTGGCGACGTTGCACGGAGCAATCACGCTCTCCTAGGTGGATTACGTTGCCATGACGATCACCGAATACCTGGATTTCCACATGACGAGGCTGCAACACCGCCCGCTCCAGAATCAGTTCGTCACTGCCGAAGGCGCTTTTGGCTTCTTGGCGGGCACTTTTCAGCTGCGCGCTGATGTCGCTCGCATCGGTGACCACGCGCATGCCACGACCACCGCCGCCGGCACTGGCTTTGATCATGAGTGGTAGGCCGATGCGCTCGGCCTCCTGTTGCAGTCTTTCGTCACTTTGTTCTTCTCCCTGATAGCCGGGAATACAGGGAACCCCTGCTTCCTGCATGGCAATCTTGGAGAGTCGTTTGGAACCCATTAATTGGATGGCCCCTTCATCGGGCCCGATAAAGGTAATGCCTGCGTCTTTGCAGGCTTTGGAAAAGGCGGCGTTTTCGGAGAGGAAGCCGTAACCGGGGTGTACTGCATCGGCCCCTGTTTGCTTACAGGCAGCCAATAAGGCATCCATATTCAGATAGGAGCTACTAGCCAAGGCCGGGCCAATGCAAACGGCTTCGTCGGCCAAGGCCGTGTGTCGGGCGCCTGCATCTGCTTCAGAATAGACTGCCACGGTGCGATACCCGAGCGATTGGGCGGTGGCTATCACCCGGCAAGCAATCTCGCCGCGGTTGGCAATCAGAATTTTTTCAAAGCTCATGGGAGTTCCTTACCGGTATTGGGGCTTGGTGGTTATGATGCTTTCCACCACAGCGTTCACAGAGAAACACAACCTGATCCCGTTGCGGCCAAGATGGACACGCTTTGGGGATGCCGAAGCCTTGTTATCGGCCCACGGCTCGCTATGAACACGTTGTGCCTCCTGTGGTAAATCAAATGTTCATTGATTCCAGGTTGCTGGGCGTTTCTGTACGAACGCCATGGTGCCTTCGCGGCCTTCTTCACTGTTGACGGCAGCGGCGAAGTCGGTGGCGGCCTGGTCTAGTAGGGTGTTCATAGGAATATGGCCCACGTTCAGGACCAGTTCCTTAGTCACCCTATTGGCGCGTGGTGCACAGCGGCGAACGGCCGTGAGGGTGTTCTCCAGTGCTGCGGTCAACGCCTCGCTGTCAGCTGCCACTTCATGGACGATGCCGAGTCGCAGTGCTTCGTCGCCTTTGAAACGCACTCCAGTCAACGCCAAACGGCGCGCTTGGGTCAGGCCTATACGTTCCACCACAAAGGGGGCAATCTGGGCAGGGATTACCCCCAGCCCGGTCTCAGGTAGGCCAAAGGTGGCGTTCGCACTGGCAAGGGCAACGTCTGAAATGCACGCTAAGCCGAAGCCACCACCCAGTACGGCGCCTTCAAGTACTGTGATCACTACCTGCGGTTGACGGTTAGCCAGGGTAATCATTTCACCGAAGCGGCGGTTTAATGTCTGAAAAGCGTTGTTGTCACCGCTGGCGGCTTGCTGGCGCGCGCCCGCCATATCTTTGATATCTCCACCGGCACAGAAGTGGCCGCCAGTGCCGCGCAGAACAATGGCGCGAATGTTGGTGTCGTTGGCCACGCTCTCAAACACCGCCATGAGTTCATTCACCATGGTCAGGCTCATGGCGTTACGGCTGTCGGGACGATTCAGCGTGATATGCAGAACCGGGCCGTCCTGGTTTGTTAGCAAGGTTTCAGTGCTGGGTAGGCTCATGCTTGACCTCGTTTTTTTGTAGAAGCGCGCCAAACGACGGGATGGCCCGATACGTTCGCAATCACGCCGCTAGCGACGCTCCTACGGATCAGAGTGGTGCTGTCCGGCTGTTACTTCTTTTTGCCGGGCAGGATATCCATGGTCTTGCAGATAATGCCGAGCATGATTTCGTCGGCGCCGCCGCCGATGGAACCCAAGCGGCCATCACGGAAAAGCTGGCCTGCGGGGTTTTCCCACATGAAGCCATTACCGCCCCAATACTGCAGGCAGCTGTCGGCCACTTCACGGCTTAGACGGCCCACTTTCAGTTTTGCCATGGACGCAAGTTGTAATACATCCTTGCCGTTCACATACATTTCGCAGGCGCGATAGGTAAGGGCACGCAGAGATTCGACCTCGCTTTGCAGTTCGGCAAGGCGGAAATGCACGCTCTGGTTATCAATCAGCGGCATGCCGAAAATCTTACGATCCTTGGCGTAGGCGATGGTTTCATCGATCACGTGTTCCATGCCCTTAAGGCTGTTGGCTGCGGCAAACAAGCGCTCTTCTTGGAACTGCATCATTTGCATCATGAAGCCCATGCCTTCCTGGCCAATCAGGTTGCGTTGCGGGACGCGCACGTTATCGAAAAATACCTGGGCCGTTTCCGAGCAACGCATGCCCAGCTTGTTCAGCGGTTTGTCCACGGTAATGCCGCCTGCGTCTTTTGGCACCACGATCAAAGACTTGTTGACGTGGGGTTTGCCGTCGGAGGTGTTGGCGAGCAGGCAGAAGAAATCCGCGCTGGGCGAATTGGTGATCCACATTTTGGTGCCGTTGATCACATAGTCGTCACCGTCTTTAACCGCAGTGGTTTTTACCGCGGCCACATCGGAACCAGCGTGGGGTTCGGAGACGGCAATGGAGGCCACCATGTCACCGGCGATGGCGGGTGCCAGATAGTTACGACGTAGCTCATCAGAACCAAAGCGGGCGATGGCAGGGGTGGCCATGTCGGTTTGCACGCCGACTGCAAGCGGGACACCGCCGCAATGAACGCGACCCATTTCTTCGCTCATTACCATGCCGTAGGAGTAGTCCAGTCCCATGCCGCCAAATTCTTCCGGTTTGGTCACCCCGAGCAACCCCAGGTCGCCCATTTTTTTGAAGACTTCATGAATGGGGAAACGACCCGCATCTTCCCATTCGCGAACATGGGGGTTGAGTTCTTTGTCGACAAAATTGCGGACGGTACGGCGAAGTTCTTCGTGCTCTTGAGTGAATTGCATGGGAAGCTCCCTGTTGTGTTCGTTATGTTTATCGTTTGAGTTTAACGTTCAACGTTGAAACGCCAATGTGCCATGTCGATTGGCTGCTTAACTGGAGCCGCGCCGCACACTTTGTGTGCGGAAAAGGTGGGCCTCTGCATTCCTGTAGCCCCTCGGTCGCGGCTCTGGACCTTCAACTGTTTTTAAAGTCTTGCCACACCGAATGAATTCGGGTGGAGCTGGCGCTGTTCGGCGTCGTCGCAGATGTCCAGTGCATAAGCTACTACCCGGCGAGTGTCGCGTGGGTCGATAATACCGTCGTCCCAGAGGCGTGCGGTGCCGTATAGGGCAGTGGACTGGCTGTCGAGTTTCTGGGCGGTGCTTTGTTGCAGCATGTCGAGAACTTTCGGGTCGGGCTCAATGCCGTTGGCCCGTTGTTTGCCCTCGGCCACGATGCGCAACACCATGCCGGCTTGTTGGCCGCCCATTACCGCCACTTTGGAATTGGGCCAAGCAAAGATGAAGCGTGGGTCTAGCCCGCGGCCACACATGGCGTAGTTGCCGGCGCCGTAGGAGCCGCCCACCACCACAGAAATTTTTGGTACTCGGGCATTGGCCACAGCTTGCAGCATTTTCGAACCGTTTTTTATGACCCCGTTCTGTTCTGCATCGGTACCAACCATGAAGCCTGTGGTGTTGTGAAGAAACAGTAAGGGCCGGCGAGTTTGGTCGCAAAGTTGGATAAACTGGGCGGCCTTGGCTGCGCCACGGGGCGTAATGGGGCCATTGTTGCCGATAATGCCCACGGGTTTGCCTTCGATGGTGCTCCAACCGCAGACGGTGGCGCTGTCCCATTCGTTTTTGAAATCTAAAAACTGGGATCCATCAACGATGCGGGCGATGATTTCGCGCACGTCGTAGGGTTTCTTGGCATCGCAAGGGACCACACCGAGCAGTTCTTCGGGTGGGAATTTCGGCTCTTCATGTTCGGGAACGTCCGCGGCCGCTCGGCGCCAGCCCAGTAGTTTCACCAGATCACGAGCCTGGCTAATACCGTCTGCATCGGATTGCGCTAGGTACTCGGCGGTGCCGGCAGTACCCGCATGCATTTCTGCGCCACCCAGTTCTTCGTCGGTGGCAATCTCTCCGGTAGCGGCTTTCAGTAGTGGCGGGCCGGCCAGGAACATCTTGGCGCGTTCGCGAACCACTACCACGTAATCAGACAAGCCTGGTTGGTAGGCGCCACCGGCGGTAGCGTTACCATGAACCACGGTGATTTGGGGGATACCCGCGGCGGACAAGCGTGCTTGGTTGGCAAAGGTGCGGGCGCCATCCACGAATACTTCTGCGGCATAATTCAAGTTCGCACCACCGGATTCCACCAAGCTTACCACCGGTAGTTTATTCTCCAGGGCGATGCGTTGCAGACGCAGGGTTTTGTGCAAACCAGAGGGAGAAATGGTGCCGCCCTTGATGGCCGAGTTAGATGCCGTGACCAAACACCGCACACCGGATACATAGCCGATGCCGGCAATAGTGCCGCCGCCTGCTTCGGTGCCGTCTTTGTCATCGTGCATTTGGTAGCCGGCCAGGTTCATAAGGCTCAAAAACGGAGAGCCGGCGTCCAGCAGCCTGGAAATACGCTCGTGAGGAAGCAGTTGGCCGCGTTTTTCAAATTTTGCCCGTTTGCTTTCCGCGGTATCGACTACGGCCTGTTCGATGGCGCGGAACTCTTCTATCGCCGCAAGCAGAGCCTCACGGTTTTGGCGGTATTCTTCGCTGTTGGGGTCAATTGCGCTGTCGAGAGTGGCCATTAGAGATCCTTGAAAACGTCCGGGGTGGTGGCGCGGTGGAAACCATCGAACGGTTTGCTTTTGTCGTGGGCGGGCAGTGGGAAGATCGCCACGTTGCCCTGGCTGGCAGCGCCATCAATACGTAGGGTGTCGCCACTGATGAAGGCAGCTGCGTCGCTGAGTAAAAAGCAAATCGCGCCGGAAACTTCCGCTTCATTGCCCATGCGTTGAAGGGGTACGGCGGCGCGTAAGGTCTTAAGCGTTGCCTTGAAGCCTTCAGGGTAGGTGTCCATGCCACTGGACATGATCCAGCCAGGAGCGACTGCATTGACGCGCACACCGCAGCTACCCCATTCATAGGCGGATGTTTGGGTGAAGTTAACCATGCCGGCGCGGGCGGCGCCGGAGTGCCCCATGCCCGGCATGCCGCCCCACATGTCGGCGACGATATTAACGATGGCACCACCGTTTTTATTCATGCCCTGAAGAAACACTTCCCGGGCCATCAGAAAGCCGCCAGTGAGGTTGGTGCGCACCACGGCTTCCCAGCCTTTTTGGCTGATCATAGCCAGAGGTGAAGGGAATTGGCCCCCGGCGTTGTTGACCAGACCGTGGACCACGTCTACGGCTTTGTAGACCTCGGCCACGGTGGCTTTGACTGCCTCTTCATCACGGATATCGCAAGAAAACCCCAGCGCTTGTCCGCCGTCTTCGGCAATTTCCGCCGCCACCGCATCGAGTTTTTCCTGCTTGCGACCGATCAGCACGACTCGAGCGCCGAGTGCGGCCAGTTCATGGGCGGTACAGCGGCCAATGCCGGAGCCGCCGCCGGTAACAATGATGTTTTGGCCGGCGAACAGGTTTTCTCTAAAAACAGAACGGTATGACATTATCTAATCCTTGAAATCCTAAAGGCGCTAACCTGCATTGGCTGCAGGCAGCGCGCTACAATCAAAATTACTTGCTCACTGCGTCGGCGATGGTCTGGCTGACGGGGATAGGCATATCCAGTAACTGTTGGGCAAATGCTTTACCTTGCGGATCAATACGCAGCGACGCGATACCTCCCCCGCCCAAGGCATTTTTCAACAGGAAGTTGAAGGCATTCATGCCGGGCATGGACCAGCGATGAACGCTGCCTGTGTCCGGGTCAAGTACGTGTTGCATGTAATGACCGACCGCCTGTTCGCTGAGGGCGGCGTTCAGGTAGGGCAGGTATTCCGCTTTGCGGGCAATCACTCCGATATTGGCGTGATTGCCCTTGTCGCCGCTACGGGCCCAAGCTAATTTGATCAACGGCACGGTGATGTCGCCGCTAGCGGTACCATAATCGCTATCCTTTGGTAGAGCGCTGGCGTCAAAGATCTGGCCTGTGGGAATGTCCACGGGGTGGGATTTGCCATCCAGATCAATGCTTGCGGTGACCGCATTCTTATCCACCAAAGTGGAGAACAGACGGATGCGGGGGAATGGTTTTGGGCGACCACCGACTAGGCCGGATAGACCAGGAGCCATGCCAGTGGCTGCTTGGGCTATTTCCCGGGCAAACAGGCCAAGGGCTTTCTTGTCATCGTGCAGAGCGGCAATTTTTACCACCACTTCACGGGTGTCGGCACGCCGGGCGTTGGCACCATAGGTCGTTTCACTGCCAAGTATTTCCACATTGGTGTCGCGGAACGGGGCCATACCTTGTTTTTCAAACAGGCCGGCCACTTTCTTAAGAATGGCATCGGCGACGACCTGGCCTTTTTCTGGAGCATCAATGCCGCCCATTAAAAATGAGGCCGTAATGCGGTTGCCATCGGGGTAGGTGGCGGACACTTTGTAGCTGTCGGTGGGCGGGCGGCCCAAGGCGCCAGAGACGCTAACCCGGTGTTCGCCGACCTGCTCCAGTTTTACTTGGGTAAAATCGCAGACCACGTCGGGCAGTAAATAGGCGCGAGGGTCGCCAATTTCGTAAACAATTTGTTCGCCGACGGTGGCGCAGGTGACAAGCCCTCCGGTGTCCGCAGGCTTGGTAATCACAAAGTGCCCATCCTCATGGCACTCGGCCACCGGAAAGCCCATGTTGTGGAAGTCAGGGACTTCACGCCAGTCGGTGAAATTGCCACCGGTACATTGCGCGCCACACTCAATCACGTGGCCGGCAAGGGAGCCCTGGGCCAGTTTGTCGTAATCCTCGGTGGACCAGTTGAACTCGTGCATCAGCGGGCCCAGTACGACGGCGGAGTCGGCAATGCGCCCGGTGAGTACAATGTCGGCACCGGCGTCAAGCGCCGCCTTGATGGGCAGAGCGCCCAGGTAGGCGTTCATGGTGACTGTCATGGGGGGCAGGGGAGCACCACTATCCAGTTCGGTGACAGCCGCAAAATCGTTGCGGCGGCTGTTTAGGTCGTCTCCTTCTACTAGGGCGATTTTCATTTCCACGCCAGCAGCAGCAAAGGCTTTTTCCAAGGCATCCCGACAGGCGCGCGGGTTTACTCCGCCAGCATTGCTGACAACCTTGATGTTTTTTGCCTTGATGTCTTTTGCTAGGGGGGTCATCACGTTAGTGACAAAGTCATGGGCATAGCCGGCATTGGGATCTTTCATCCGTGCCCCGGCCATGATCGACAGAGTAACCTCAGCGAGATAATCGAACACCAAATAATCCAACTCGGTTTGGTGGACGAGCTGGAAAGCAGCACTGTTGGTATCGCCCCAGAATCCGGCGGCACAGCCGATGCGAACAGGCTTTGTCATGGTGGCTCCATTTGCGTGTGAATTCATGGTCTCGTAAGCTACCAAGCAAGCGCTTGGTTTGTAAAGGACGAGAACAGCAGTTGGAAGTGAAAAGTTGAATCATGGTCTGGGTTGGCTGCCAGGCATTGACTTCATGCGCCGCGATTCACTCTCTGAGGATGGGAGCGTGTCTGCCTGATTTCAGGGCTGCGTTTTTTAATGTTTCACGTTCTCCTGCTCCTGCCTTGCTGCCCCCCGCGCGTAAGCGGGATAATGTGTGCGTTAATGATAGGGGTAAGCAATGGCTGGTTTAATGGCAATTCATGGAATTGATGATTCTCCTCGTGGGCGGTTGCTCAGCGCGGCGGCGCATCTGTTTCGGGATAAGGGGTTCGACCGTACCACTGTCCGCGATATTGCGGCATCAGTTGGGATCCAGAGCGGCTCTATTTTTCATCACTTTAAAACCAAAGAGGATATCCTCTATGCCGTGATGGAAGAGGTAATCCACTTCAATACTGAGCGTTTGCGTCAGGCGGTGGTCGCCCACAGCACGGGGCAGGAGCAATTGCGAGCGCTGATCCGAGCGGAGTTACAGTCCATTGTGGGCGATACTGCCGAGGCAATGACGGTGATGGTCACCGAGTGGCGCTGCCTGAGTGAGGATAAGCAAGCCAGGGCACTAAAGTTGCGCGGTATCTACGAGCAACTGTGGCTGGATGTGCTAACACGCCTACATAAAGAGGGGGTTTTTACCACTGATCCCTTCATTATGCGGCGTTTGCTGACAGGGATGACCGGTTGGGCGCCAAATTGGTTTGACCGCGAGGGGCCGCTGAGTCTGGATGATTTGGCCGATATTATACTTGCCCGTGTGATTGGTGAGGCGGAGAGATGATTGGTAACGCGATAGCCTGGGGGAAAACAGGTTACTCCATTATTGAGGAGGGGGAGTTGAACCGACAGACTTGGGCGCTGGATGTGCATCACTACTTACTTGCCAAGCCCAATGGACAGTTACTGCCGGGTCAGTTCAGCCTGGCAGAGGCTAAAGCGAAGATTGAGGCACTAGAAGCTGGGTGACAGCGTCCAGCTCCAATCTTCAAGCTACTAAGCTGTGTTGTGGTTTGTGGCGCGAATTTTGATATTTGATGCTAATCCCTCTCATTTTGCCCAAGTTTTAGACATATCGACCATTTTCTAGGCAAACGATCAATTTTCTGAAAAAAGCCGTTGACACTCTCGGCCCAATCCATAGAATGGCGCCCACTTCGCAGCGCGAACAAGGGTGATTAGCTCAGCTGGGAGAGCATCTGCCTTACAAGCAGAGGGTCGGCGGTTCGATCCCGTCATCACCCACCATATTTTGTAAGTGAAAGAATTCCGTAAGGGATAAGTGGAGCGGTAGTTCAGTTGGTTAGAATACCGGCCTGTCACGCCGGGGGTCGCGGGTTCGAGTCCCGTCCGCTCCGCCACTATTCAGCAAGAAAGGCTCTCCTTATGGAGGGCCTTTTTTGTGTCTGCTAGTTTCGTGGCATCGGGTTCTGGGGCCTGATGTAATACTGTCGCTTTTACCTTTGAGTAAGCGTCCCTCCCTTCGTGATTCTTTACATCCAGATTTTTCCTGCCTGGCGTTTTCTTTCATGAACTTGTCACTTTTCTTCTGTCTAATCATTTGGACAACAAATGAAATGGTAAGGAAGAAAAGGCAATGGATGATTATTTGGAAGAACGCATAGAACAAAGGCTGTTAATGGAAAGCTTGGAAGAGTGCCTTGAAGATGATGGCTGGGTGGACGACGGTGAGGAGCTGTAATCCTCGACCGTTTGTCTATGTATAATGCCGTTCGTGCTCTTTGATTCTTACTTGTTACTGCTTCGTACTCACTTCCCCGCCGCTTATCCCTGTAATGCTTTGTTTTATCCTTTCAGCTTCTTGTGTCTGGAGGAGGTTCCTGCCTTTTCTGTCGCAAAGTTATCCTGATACGCTTCTGTTTGGGTTCGTTGCCGCAAGCTATTGTTGTGGCCGTAAAAGGTCTTCAGGCTTGATGGGGAAGCCTGGCGTTGACGCTTTTTTTTAACTGCCATTCAGGTCACACTCTTTTGATAGTGCCTGACTATAATTGACTGCAGTGTGACGGCGGGTGTCAGATTGTGAATGACGCACCTTGGTCGGTGTGCTTGTGCCAACCAACAATAAATAACTTCATAAGAAGGACAGACAGCATGGCAGCATCCTCTGTTACCTCGGAAGCAATTCTGTTTTTTGACCACCGGGGTATTTCCAAAAGCATGCTCTACGCCGATTTTGAAGCCATTCTCGATGGCATGGTGGGGATGCCGGAATTTGCAGATAAAGAGGTGCGATGCGCTTATTGTTTGGTCAACGGTCAGTTACGGGTTCGCTCTGTAGTGTTATTTACCATCGATTTTGATGAGGATGGCATGGCCGATACCACCTGGAATGTGCCGTTACGGCATTTGGCGGAGCATGCGGGTCAAGGGCCCGACATGGGGGCTGGACCGATTCGTCTTGCCTGCCGTAGCCAATGCCCGGTGGCCTGGCACCAGGATCAAATGTGGGACCCTGGCATGAAGCCCGGCGCCAACGATTTTATTGTTATCCGTGACTCCATCCGAGAGCGTGGCCCGAAAATGGGCCTGGTAATGGATGATGAAATGGAGGCTGTGCCTATTGTGATTGGGGCGTCTGCACCGACGGTCGGCCTGGAGAGAAAGGATGTCGAGAAGAAGGCGGATCAAGAACGGGTAAGGCTGGCTCGCATTATCAAGGAGCTGCGCCTGCGGGTGCAAACCCTGGAAAACACCCAGTCAGAAGACGCGGCTAAGGTGCGCTATGCGGCCCAGCAAAAAGAAGAAATTCTTATTGCTCAGTTGGAAAAGGTAATGGGGCAGTTCAAGGCAATCAAATCGCAGAATGGAGCATTGCGAGAGCAGAATGATTCCTTGAAGGGGCAATTATTATCCCTCAACCAAAGTTTGGAAGAGCAGAACCGGCGCAGTGAGCATCAGGGTAGTGAGATGGAGGTGCTGACTGAGCAGTACAAGCTGGCGTTGGAGCAGCGCCTGGAAGAGGAGCGGGCGAAGATGTCAGAGCAGCTACACTCGCTGGAAATGGATGTGCTGACCCGTGATGATCTTATCGGCCAGCTTCGCGAGGAAATTTCTGAGCAGAAACGCAACAAGCTGAAAGATGCCAACAGCGGAGCACAGAAGACGCTGGAGAAGCTTGAAGAGCTGGGGTTGAGTTTTATTGCGTTTCATCCTGGTGCCGGGCATATCTCCATTGCAGCCGATCAGGTGGCCGGTTACATGGAGAATCCCACTGCCTTTGCGGCGCGCAAATGCCTAGTCACCGAGGATCATTATCGTGCTTGGCTATCCCATTATGAAAGCCCGACCTGCCAGGTGCCTATAGGCGCGGAGGGGGCTCCCTGTGGTAAGCGAGTGATTCGTGTGGAAGTTCCCAATCAGTTCAAGCCGGGGGTGTCTGATTGCAACGCTAACCGCTGCCAGAACTGCCGCAATGATTCCGCCATCGATAACGTACTGCGATTCCGCTAAGTCGGCAATTGTGAACTGGTTCCGCCAGGTGCTTGATTGGTAAGCTTTTTGCAGCGTATTTCTCCGATGAGGGTTTCGGCCCGCGCCACGCTTGTATTCACCATAGCAACAACAAGAACATCGGGAGCCACTGTTATGACACGGCAATCCATCGATAAAAGCCTGTTACAGACGTTTGTGCCAGTTAATGCTCTGTCTGGAGATCAGCTTGACTGGCTGCTTGACCAGCAGGAAGTGTGTCGCTATGTGTCAGGTGATGTCCTTTTTTCGCTGGGAGACCAAGACAACACCACCATCTATCTGCTTAGTGGCAAGGTTGAGCTGAGCGATGAAACCGGTGATCGGCGGACAGTAAGCGCTGGGGATACGGCCTCTTGGCACCCACTGGAGCATGTCCAGCCTCGCCGCAGCACCGCCAGAGCGGTAGGCGATGTGAGTGTGGTGCGATTCGACAGTTTCCGACTCGATACCATCCTCTCTTGGGATCAATCTGCGGGCTACGTAATTCTAGACATTAATGCTAACTCTGCGTATCAGAACGACAGGGAATGGATGATACGCCTGCTCAAGTCCAAGCTTTTTCATCGAGTGCCGCCCAGTAACATCTTGGGGATTTTCAGCCGACTTAAAGCGAATCGTCACAAAGAAGGTGAGCGGATTATTCGACAGGGAGAGGCTGCTGATTGCTGCTATATCCTCAAAGAAGGCGTGTGTGAGGTGTCTATTAACATAGGGGAGGGCGAGCCGACTTCGGTGGCCATGCTGGAAGAGGGTGAGTGGTTTGGTGAAGAAGCATTGCTATCTGGCAAGCCCCGTAATGCCACGGTATCTATGGCAACGGATGGTGTCTTGATGAGGTTGGACCGACAAGATTTTGATGCCCTGCTCCGCGAGCCGATCATCAAGACCATGCCGGGTGATCAGGTGCTGTCTTCGGCAGAAAAGGGCGCTTGGTGGCTGGATGTGCGTACTAGCGACGAATTCGATCAGGAGCATTTGGTAGGAGCGACCAATATGCCGCTTAACGTATTGCGTCTCAAGTCTCGCCTACTGGACCCAGGCAAGACCTATATCGCTTACTGTGATACAGGTCGACGTAGCGCCACCGCCGCTTTTCTGTTAAAAAACGCCGGCCTGGATGTGATCGTGTTGGATGGCGGTCTGAATGCCAATGCTGTTACCCTGAACGAGTACCTGACTCAGGGGTAGTGCTTGCCGGTTGGTGAGGCTGCCCAGTCCGGCTTCCGCAACAACCTAAGCAGCACTACCTGAATGAGATCCCTTGTGGCGCAAGAGAAATTTCGCAACATCGGTTTGATCGCACGGTCTGAAAGTGAGCAGGCGCTCTACTCATTACGCCAGCTCATTCATTTTCTGCATGGCCGTGATTGCACCGTTATCCTCGATAAACACATTATTGGTCATCTTCCGGAAATGGGATTGCAGGCTGCTAGTGCCTCACAAATGGGGGAAGCCTGCGATCTGGTGATTGTGGTGGGAGGGGACGGTAGTCTGCTAGGTGCTGCGCGTACCCTGGCTCGCTATAAAGTGCCGGTATTGGGCGTGAATCGGGGCCATCTGGGCTTTCTCACCGATATCCTTCCTTCTGAAATTGAATCCCGGGTCGGCCAGGTGCTGGATGGTGAATACAGTACCGAAAAACGGTTCTTGTTGGATCTGGAAGTGCGCCGGGGTAGGACCGTGGTCGGCGAGGGGAGCGCTCTCAACGATATCGTGCTGCTATCCGGTGACAGTGTACACATGATCGATTTTGAGTTGATGATCGACGGACACTTTGTCTACGGGCAGCGCTCCGACGGGCTGATTGTTTCTACGCCCACCGGTTCCACCGCCTATGCGTTGTCCGGTGGTGGGCCAATCATGCACCCTAAGCTGGATGCCATGGTCTTGGTTCCCCTAAACCCCCACACCCTGACCAGTCGCCCCTTGGTGGTAGCTGGGGATAGTGAAATCAAAATTCACATCACCACAGAAAAAGTGCGGCCGTTGGTCAGTTGCGATGGCACAGAGGGGATTCGCTTGCAGGTTGACGATGTCATTGCGATTCGCAAAAAACCTCACCGCTTACATTTGATTCATCCCCCGGGGCACGATTTCTATCAGGCTTGTCGGTCTAAATTGGGCTGGAGTTCCCGGCCCGGTGACAACAATTAGGCCGAGTAATACTGTATAGGCCGTGGGCCGCCCAAATCTATGTAGCGTGTCGCGTACCGTGACCTTTTGAAGAGTTAAACCATGAGTTACCAGAGTTTTGACGACCTGATTGCGAGTATGGATCAGAACATTTGCGATAACATGCGTCGCGCTATTGAAACGGGTAAGTGGGCCGATGGTCGCGTTTTATCCCGCGAGCAAAAAGAGCTTTGTCTTCAGGCTGTTATTGCTTGGGAAACCCAGAATTTACCTGAAGAGCAACGTAGCGGTTATATGGAGCAGGCCTGTAAAAGCGGGGAGGAAAAAACCGAGGATCAGCCGGTAACTCTGCGTGGCCCGGATACTCTGCAGTAAACATATTATAATGAGATAAATCGTTTTGACCGGCGAGTCGTCCCTGAAAAAATGCCTGCGGGCGTTTCCCGCCGTTATTCTCCTCAATATCGCATTGGTGGAGAAATAGAATTGATGTAATGTTCCTATGCACCCTCTTTTCACTGGGGGTAGCGTAGGCAGAAATAATGCATCTAATTATGTGCCTTCTGTTATTTGTAGTAAGCACCACCGCCGCCCTCCATTGTTGATGTGAGCAACGGCAGGAATTAAATAATAAAAAGAGGTTTGGGAGAGAAGATGCATACTTACAAGAAGGTACTGCCGGTGGCTATGGTTATGGCGCTGGCCGCCTGCGGCGGCGGGAGTGAAACCGTACCGGATCAGAGTCAAGGCGCCAGTTTTGACACTCATGCTCGTTTTAATCCTGTCACATTTGATTTGCCGCTGAATACCGATCTGGTTTTTGCAGCAGCAGCAATGTCGGATGGTACGTCGGATATCGGTGCTCCTACGAACCCTGTGGAAGTGGGGATCAATGCACTGGATGGATTCTCGACGAATGCACCGTTTGATATCTATTTCGCTGGTGGTGAGCTAGATGAAGCTTCCATCAAGGTGTGTCAGCAATCTATGTTGGCTACTGGTGAATGTGCACAATCCAACGTATTCGTGTTGGCACTGAACACGGAGGAAGGCGGGGACCCACTTGATCCAGATGATGTGAATCAAGATGCGCCTTTCCTGTTCCCTCTGGCTGAAGTGTCGGCCTCAGTGATATCCCTCGATGGTGAACAGAATAATGTATTGAGAATTACGCCGTACAAACCGCTCCTTGCCGCTACCAAGTATCTGGTTTTTGTTACCACCGGCTTGCAAGACACGGATGGCAATTCTGTTAGTGCATCACAAGCTTACAATGTGTTGGGTGAGTCTGAGCCGCCGGTTACGGGAACTTTGTTGTCTGTGCGTAACGCTATTCAGGGCTGGGAAGCGTTGGCTGCGGGCTTTATCGGTGTGGCGTCCGGGGGGGGGATTCCCGCGGAAGGGGCGAAAGCGTCGGTGGTGGTTTCTTATACGTTTACTACTACCGATCCGATTACCCCTTTGCTGGCGAATGCAGCTCCAAAGGCGGCGATTGTGCAGGCTCAACAGAAAAGCTTTGGCGTGGATCCCAATTTAGCCGTGCAGAATCTTGGCGCCATTCTTATGGAGGGCGTGGATTTGAATTCGCCTGAGCCCCGTGCTGTTTCTGTGTCAGCATCGGGTATTGATGTAAGTGATCTGACAAATGGGGCTCTGGAGGCCGGTGTGGTGTCGTTGTACACCGGGTTAATGGATATTCCCTATTATTTGCGCACCCCCGAGACAACGATTTCCGGCAATTATAAGCTGGATAGCTGGCAACCAGATCAGGCGCTTGGCGCCGTATTGTTGGCAAAAATAAAAGCAAGCCTTCCTGTAGAAGCAGCATCGCAGCTACCAGCTCAACTGCCTCTGCCTGATGCGGATGGCTCTACTTTCAACGTAACTTATCGGTACCCCTTTGTTGAGCAGGTTAGCCTTGAATCTGTTCCTTTACAGCTAACACTCCCTAATGGGGCTTATGAAGTTCAGCCTGGTGTTACCTGCGGCATGGCTAAACCAGATGGTTTGCCTGTGGTTATGTATGTGCATGGGATTGGCAGCGACCGCACTTCTGTTGTTTCGCTCGCACATAGCCTTGCTAAAGCCTGTGTGGCAACAGTGGCGATTGATTTACCTTTGCATGGGGCTCGCGCTTTTGAAGAAGGCAATGCCGCATTCAATTTCATTAACTTAGGTGTATTGACCAATACTCGTGACAACCTGCGCCAAAGTGTCATGGACCTGCTGAACCTCAACGCCAGTCTTTCTAATATCAGCGTAGCGCTTGAAGATGAAGGGATGGTTGGGCTTGATACCCGTGATGTGAAGGTGGTGGGCGTTTCTTTGGGTGGTATTGTGGGAGCGACTTACGCAACTGTTAACCAGCTGGCAGTGGCTGTGGATGGCCAGTTGGCCGCACAGGCCGCTACCCCGTCATTTGCGAGCAAGCTCAATCCATTGAGCGGCTTGGTGATATCTGCTGCTGGAGGGCAAGTGACTCAGTTGTTGATCAATTCGGAAAGTTTGGGGCCGTCTATTGAGAATGGTTTGGCAGCAGAAGGCGTTGAGTCGGGCAGCTCTGATTTCGAGAATTTTTTGTATGTAACGCAAAGCATAGTTGATTCCGGTGACCCGGTGAATTTTGCTGAAATTCTAGCTGGTGCAGCATCATGTGATCCTGTAAAGGCTCAGGCGGGTGATTACGCAAGTATCCTAACCTGTGGCAGCTTGACCATTCCTGTTTTGGTTCAGCAAATTGTCGGTGGCGGTGATGTCTCCGCTTACGGAGACAACGCTGAATACTTGGCCGATCAAGTGGTGCCGAACAGCGCTGACGGAGCCCCCTTGGCAGGGACTACGCCTTTGGCTCGTTTGTTAAACGCTCAGCCAGTAGCTGCTGGAAGCGGGCCTGCTGATGTTACGGATGTGAGTGCCGCTAATGCGTTGGTTAATCTGACCGTGGGTGAGCATGCTTCTTTGTTGACGCCAGGGGACCCAGCGACGGCTGGAGGTGTCATTGCGTTGACCGAGTTACAGACCGAAACAGTGAGCTTTGTTGTGGCTCCGAACCAGACCGCAGTGGGTATCACTGAAGTTGATTTGCTTGGCAATGGTTTGGTTTTGGCGCCGACTGCGCCTTATGTGCAGATGCCGACGCGATAGTGAGCTGATCTACAGCACAACAAATGGCATCATCAACAACACCCCGCAAGCCGGGGTGTTGTTGTTTTCGTGGATATGATGTTTGAGCGGTGCTAGGCCGGATTGGCATGGCCGCCAGACTAACCTTTTTGAGGAGTAGGGTTATGGAAAGTGCAGAAATGGTGAAATTCACCCATTTGGCGGACTATCAGCCCCCAGCCTATCTAGTCGATAGAGTGGCTCTGGATGTGGATATTCGGGATGGGGTGACCACTGTGACCAGCAGTCTATCGCTGCGCCGTAATCCGGCTGCTGCTGATTCCACGACAATGACCTTCAATGGCGAAGGGCTCACCTTACGCACTTTGGCGCTGGATGATGTGGTGCTCAATAGTGCTCGCTATCAGTATGAAGATAACCTGCTGACCGTGCGGGGCTTGCCAGATACCTGCACGTTAACGTCCGTGGTGGATATTGATCCAGAAAACAATACCGCCCTGGAAGGGTTATACCAGTCCAATGGCATGGTCTGCACCCAGTGTGAGGCGGAAGGCTTTCGGCGTATTACCTTTTTCCCGGACCGCCCTGACGTATTGGCCCGCTTTACGACCACGGTACGTGCTGACAAGGCCCGCTATCCGCTGTTGCTGTCTAACGGTAATCCGGTGGCTTCGGGCGATGAAAAGAGTCATGGAGAAGAGGGCGCTCGTCACTGGGTGACTTGGGAAGACCCTTTTCCGAAACCATGCTATCTGTTCGCTTTGGTGGCGGGAGATCTAGCCTGCCTGGAGGATACGTTTGTCACTGTATCGGGCCGTAAGGTGGCGTTACGCCTCTATGCTGAGCATCGTGATCTGGACAAGCTGGACCATGCCATGGCGTCGTTGAAAAATGCCATGCGCTGGGACGAACAAACCTACGGTCGCGAATACGATCTGGATATCTACATGATTGTGGCGGTAAGCCACTTCAATATGGGGGCCATGGAAAATAAGGGCCTTAATATCTTTAACACCTCCTGTGTGCTGGCGCATCCCGCTACGACCACCGACGCCGGGTTCCAACGGGTGGAATCTGTAGTGGCCCATGAGTACTTTCATAACTGGTCTGGAAACCGGGTGACCTGCCGTGACTGGTTTCAATTGAGTCTTAAGGAAGGTTTCACGGTATTTCGTGACCAGGAATTCTCGGCGGACATGCATTCCGCCGCAGTGAAACGCGTTGAAGATGTGGATTTCCTGGTCAACCATCAATTCCCGGAAGACCAAGGCCCCATGGCCCATGCTGTTCGCCCTGAGAAATACCAGAAAATTGACAATTTCTACACCCTAACCATTTATGAAAAAGGCGCAGAAATTGTTCGTATGCAGTATCACCTGCTGGGGGCAGAGAATTTCCGCAAGGCCACGGATCATTATTTCGAGACCAATGATGGCAAGGCGGTAACTTGCGATGATTTCGTGGCCAGCATGGAAACCGTTTCCGGCTACGATTTGAGCCAGTTTAAATGTTGGTACAGCCAGGCCGGCACGCCGATACTGACGGTTACCGATGAATACCGGGACGGGCAGTATCACCTTAGGTTCCGTCAGCATACGCCCGCCACTCCCGGACAGGAGCAGAAACAGCCCTTGGTTATCCCTATTCGTCTGGCGTTGCTTGATGAGCAGGGCGCTCCCTGTGCGTTGGATGCTGGAGGCAACGGTGCGGCTGAGGGGGAGCAGGTGGTTATCATGGACCAGGCTGAGCAAACCGTGTCGTTTAATGTGCCTGCTGGGGTGACACCTTCTCTGCTGCGTGGGTTCTCAGCGCCAGTGGTGCTCGATTATGACTACTCCGTTGATCAATTGGCGCGACTGTTGGCCTACGACAGTGACGGCTATTGCCGTTGGAATGCCGCCCAGCGCCTGTACTTTGCGGCACTGGATCGGTTAGTGACCGAAACCGATGAGGCGGATGCAGAAGCCGCAGCGCTGGTGCCGGTGCTGGAGCAAGTGATTGCCCGTAGTGATGAAGATCCGGCCCAAGCGGCATTGCTGCTTTCATTACCTGGCGAGGTAGCGTTGGGAGACCGGCATAAGCCGCTGAACCCGGCCTCCATTCATCGCGCGCACAGTGCCATGAAGAAAGCGTTAGGAAAGGCGTTGCAGTCGCACTGGTTGTCTCTGTCCGAGAACCTGCTGGCTACGGAACTGAGTATGGATGGGCGGGCGATGGGGCGGCGGCAGTTACGTAATCTGGCGTTGGATTTTTTAGCAGCAGGAGAGCACCCGGAAGCAGGTCGGATAGCCGTGGAGTTATTTGAGCTGCCACTGTGTATGAGTGAAGAGCTTGGCGCATTGCGAGCGCTGGTACACCATGGTTTGCCCGGTGCCGATCAGGCACTGATGCAATTTGCGGATCGCTGGCAGGATGAGGCGTTGGTTATGGATCAGTGGTTTGCTGTCCAGGCATCCGTGCCGGGGGCTCACACCGTCGATCAGGTAAACCGCCTGCTTGAACACCCTGCTTTTGACTGGAAGACACCGAATCGAGTGCGAGCGCTAGTGGGCACGTTCACGAACGCAAATCCGTCGGCATTTCATGCGGAAAATGGGCAAGGGTATCAACTATTTTCGGCTGCCTTGTCTCGCTTGGACGCCATCAACCCGCAGGTTGCGGCCCGTTTGGCCAATGGGGCTTCTCGTTTGCCTGTATTGGAACCGGGCCGGAAGGCTTTATTGGCGGAGCACCTTGCGGGTGTGCAAAAGACAGCGTCCGATAACGTGGCGGAGGTGCTTGGGCGGATCCTGTCATCCTGATCTTCTATGGGGGTATAGAAAGAAAAAGGACGATGACTGGTTAGTCGTCAATAATAGAGCACACAGGGGATTTATTTTTTTTTCTGGTGTGTAAGAATTATGTATTAGCCTGGGCGGCAGGTCGGGAAGAATAATGAGACCTGTCGCAAATGGGAGCGACTGTTGACCGGGTAAGAACAATAAAGCCATGCGCATGGCAATTCGGAGAACTACATGAATAATAATCACCTGTGTAGAAGCAGGCTGGCGATGGCTGTTGCCAGTATCACCGCCCTTACCGGGCTTTCCCTCCCCGCTTCAGCGGTTCAACTAGATTTCGAGAACCCGGACTGGTCGGGCCGGCTGGATACAACCTTGTCTGTGGGTGCCCTGTTTCGAACCGAGAGCCAGGATTCTATGTTGGCGGCCACCGGTGACGTGGTCGATATGGCTACGAAAGGTTATGGGTCCCAAATCAATAAGAACGATGCCAACAACAATTACGATACCGGTTTGGCGTCGTTGGTGTACAAAATTACCCCAGAGCTGGATCTGAGCTGGAAGGGGAAATATGGCATGTTTCTCCGCGGCACCGCATTTTATGATCAGGTGATCATGGGCGGTGGGCATGATGGTGGGCAGTTGATTAAGGCTGCTGGCTACCCTGGCGCCATGGGTTTTACCCGTTACGCCACGTATTCTGATTACGCGAATAATGGCACCGGTGATGATTTCAGCGGTGACGCTGAACGATACGCCGGCCAGCGTGCTCGTCTTTTAGATGCGTATGTGTGGGGGAACTTCGATATGTTCGAGCGCCCATTGAATGTTCGCCTTGGGCAGCAGGTGATCAACTGGGGTGAAGCCTTGTTTATGCAGAATGGGGTGAATACGGCGAACTACTTTGATTTGAATGCCTTGCGCCTGCCGGGCTCCGAAATTAAGGAAGCCTTGCTGCCGCTGGATAGCGTCTACTTCTCTTATGGCCTGACCTTTAATGCAACCGTGGAAGCTTTTTACCAGTTTGAATGGAAAAACTCTGAGGATGCGCCCTCGGGTACTTACTTCTCTACCCATGATGGCTTCCCGGGTAAAGGGGCAGACAATGTCATCGTCGATGGTCGAGTTGTTGCGCTGAGCGCTGTTCAGGCGGGTGCAATTCCTTCGCCGGGGCTCCTTGAGCCTGGTTTTGCGAATTATACCGCGTCTAATTACGGTTCTGGTTATCAGTATGAAGCGACTCAGGTAACAGTAAATCGAATTCGCGATAAAGAGGCTAGCGATAGTGGTCAGTTTGGTTTGGCGTACCGTTACTTCGCAGAAGGGCTAAACGGTACTGAGTTTGCGCTTTATTATACGCGAACCCATGCTCGTACCCCCGTCGTTGGTTCTAGCCTGAATAACCTCGAAAACGGCAAGGGTGGTGGCGTTACAGAAATGGCTAGAACCATTGATACCGCTGAGTATCAGATGGCCTATGTAGAAGACCAAGACATGTTCGGCGCAAGTTTTAATACCAGTGTCGGTAATATGTCACTTGCTGGGGAGCTGGCGTATAGGCCTAAACGTGCCATTATTAACGAAGGGGGTGATAACCTGATATCTGCTCTTGCTGGTGTTGCGGGTCAATCCGCTTTGCAGGGTCAGGATGTGGCTATCGGTGATTTGACAGGGCATTGTGTTCGCGCGGAAATGGGGGGCTCCTGCTTGTCTGCGGACACGTTAGTACAAGATGGCCATCTCTACTATTTCTACGATGAGGTAGAAAGTTACAACGGTTCTTTAGTCAGTATCTTCAATTTCGGCCCGACGTTTGGCGCTGATGGCCTGATTGCATTGCTGGAATTGGGCGTCGAACACATTGAAGGGCTTGAAAATCCTGACCTGGAATACAACTCTACGGCGGCAATTCTAGATTCTGAAGCGCAAATTCTCAGCCCTGATGACCCGAACAGGTATTACATGGACCCCACCTCCTGGGGCTACCGTGCGGTGCTGAAAGCGGATTACAGCAATGTCTTTGCTGGTGTTTCCATGAGCCCGAGTGTGCGTTTTGCTCATGATGTAAATGGTAACTCTCCGATTGGCGGCAACTTTATGGAAGACCGTAAGGCTGCGACACTGGGGGTGAGTTTTCTGTACTTGAATAACCTAAAAGTGGCCATGTCTGCTACCACGTTCTGGGGCGCCAAATACTCCAACAAACTGGCCGACCGGAACAACGCGTCCGTTTCTGTTAAGTACTCTTTCTAATATGTTCCAGGTCGGAGTGCCGGCCTGTTGTTAACGGAGAGCAATCATGTTGAAGAAACTGACCGCAATGGGCGGTGCTTTGGCTCTGTCCTTGAGTGTGACGGCCAATGTGCACGCTGGCGTATCTAGCCAAGAGGCGGCGAAATTGGGTAAATCGCTGACGCCTTTCGGTGCACAGGTCAAAGGTAACGGCAAAACCATTTCAACCGGGCTGGGCATTCCGGATTACACCGGCGGCATCCAGCGCAAAGATATTCCCAAGACCTATACCCGTCCGGGCCAACATCACCCAGATCCGTACACCGCTGACAAAATTGCTTTCACGATCACCGCTCAGAACGTGTCCCAGTATGCGGACAAAGTGCCTGACGGCGTGCAGGCGATGCTGAAGACTTACCCGGATACGTTTAAAATGAACGTCTATCCGAGCCGCCGCTCCACCTCAGCGCCACAATGGGTATACGACAACACTAAGAATAATGCCATTAAGGCCAAGCTGGGTGAAACCGGCGTGGATAATGCTTTCGGTGGCATTCCGTTCCCGATTCTCAGTGGTACTAATGAGCAAAAAGCCAAGCAGGCTGTCTGGAACCATATTTTGCGCTGGCGCGGTTTGTACGTGGTTCGCCGTGCTTCGGAAGTAGCGGTGCAGCGTAGCGGTGCTTACTCGCTGATTACCTCTCAGCAGGAAGTGTACTTCCGTTACTATGACCCGAAGTACAATTTTGAAAGCCTGGACAATATCATTTTCTATTACCTGTCCTTTACTAAGGCCCCGGCCCGTCTGGCCGGTGGTGCCGTACTGGTACACGAAATGCTGGACCAGAAACAAATGCCACGCCAAGCCTGGGGGTATAACGCAGGTCAGCGTCGTGTTCGTCGTGCGCCTAACCTAGCATACGATACTCCGATTGCTGCAGCGGATGGCCTGCGTACTGCCGATGACACCGATATGTATAACGGTGCACCTGACAAGTACAACTGGACGCTAGTCAGCGATAAACCGGTGGAAATGTTCATCCCGTATAACAACTACAAACTGGATGATCCGAATGTGAAATATGAGACCCTACTGCAAAAGGGGCATGTGAATTCGGATTACCAGCGTTGGGAGTTGCATCGCGTTTGGGTGGTGGAAGCCAACCTGAAAGAGGGTGAGCGGCATATCTACGCCAAACGCCGTTTCTACATTGATGCGGACTCCTGGCAGATCGCCGCCATCGACCAGTACGACCGTCGTGGTGAGTTGTGGCGGGTCAGCTTAGCCTATATTAAGAATTACTACGAAGTACCAAGCCAGTGGACCGCACTGGATACGTTCCACGATCTGCGCGCCCAGCGTTACCACGTGCAGTTCTTGGATAACGAGGAGTCCTCTATCCTGGATTATAGTCAGCCAGTACCCGGCGACCGTTATTTCCACCCAGCAGCGCTACGCCGACGCGGCCGTTAATTATAAAAAAATGCCGGTTTAATGAAGCCGGAAAGCCAAGGCGACCGGAGTGCTTATGGCACCCGGTTGGTTTTGCTTGGCCGTGAAGCAGGGCCTTTGGGAAGAGCAAAAAAGAATGAAAAAAACAGTGTTAATGGCCTTGTCAGCCGTGCTGTCTGCACCTTCGCAGGCAGATTTCGTTTCCAATAATGGGCCTCTGGTTACGGCAAACAGCTATTTGGATATCGCCTATGCGGATAACCGGATCGTTGCTGTGGGTGACCGAGGCAAAATTCTGTATTCCGATGATCAAGGTGATCATTGGACGCAGGCGATCACACCGTCTGAAGTGCTGCTCACCTCCGTTTGTTTTGCCGATGCTCGCCACGGTTGGGCTGTTGGCCATGATGCGTTGGTATTAGCCAGCAGTGATGGCGGAGAATCCTGGACCGTTCAGTACAGTGATCCTTTGGGGGGCGACGGCGATGTAGGGCTCGCGGAAGAAAAACGGGACGATTACTCCATGGATGATCTCTATGGTGATCCCTACAGCGATAATGCTTACGGGGATGACGGTGGTGATCTTTATGATGGTAGCGATAGAGTCATGGCACCAGTGGATACATCTGGTGCGCCGTTGCTGGATGTGTTTTGCGACAGCCGTGAGAGTGCAGTCGCCGTAGGGGGCTATGGTTATTTCCTGAAAACCAGCGATGGCGGAGCAACCTGGGATAAAGCCCTGGACAGCTTGGATAATCGTGAGGGTTGGCACCTGTACGATTATACCGCCGTGAAAGGGGGCAATGACCGTTACGTTGTAGGCGAAAAAGGTCTCATGTTCCATTCCGCCGACAAAGGCATCCGTTGGAAAAAGCTAGATAGCCCCTATGGCGGCACCCTGTTCGGTGTAACCCCGATTTCTGATAACAACGTCCTGACATATGGCTTGCAGGGCAATGTGTGGTTGACGGCTAATCGGGGGCGCAGCTGGGTGAAAATTCCCTCAAAGCTGACCCGTGGTATCAACGATGGCACCGTACTGGCGGATGGCACGGTGGTGCTGGTCACAAATGCTGGCGGCATCCTTACCAGTCGCGATGGTGGTCAATCCTTTTCCCTACGGTACCTGCCGGGCCGCCGTTCAATCTCCGCTGTTCTTCCCCGTGATGCGGGCGGCATTCTTGTCGCCGGGCAGGGTGGGCTGCGTGTGATCGAAGACGTTAAATAAGGGGCACAGCATGTCTGGTCGCATTTCAAGAAGTATTGCCAGTGGGCTGTTTGCTTTTCGGCCCCTAATTCTCCTGGCTTTTATTGCAGCCACAGTGCTGTTGGGTTTCCAAGCCAGTAAGATCGAACTGAACACCGATATTCGCAAGTTGATCCCGCTGGATCATCCGTATATCCAGAATTACCTGGAGCATCAGAACGACTTGAGCCTGGGCAATGATGTCCGGGTAATTGTTGCTGAAACCCAGAGTGAAGACATTTTCAACGACGATTACGTTAAAGCGTTGAAAGAAATCACCGATGAAGTGTTCGCATTGGAGGGGGTGGATCCCAGCAAGATCCGTTCATTGTGGACCAGCAATGTGCGCTGGAATGAAGTTACGGAGCAAGGCTTTCAAGGCGGTGAGGTGATTCCCGCCGGTTACGATGGCTCCCAGGACTCACTGGAGCAGTTGCGCACCAATGTTTTGCGCTCCGGTCAAGTAGGCCGTCTGGTCGCTGATAATTTCCAGTCTAGTGTTGTGCATGCTTATTTGCTGGATGCTCTGGGGGAGGATGGGGTTGATATTCCGGCTCTCTCTACCCGTCTTGAAGAGATTCGCAGTCAGTATCAAGAGAAATACCCTAACGTCCGCATTCACATTGTCGGGTTGGCCAAAAAAGCCGGTGATGTGATGGCCGCGGCGGAAGAAGTGGCCATGTTCTTCTTCTTCACCCTGGCGCTAATTGCGCTACTGCTGCTAATTGATACTCGCTGCCTGCGCAGTGCCCTGACCGTTACTGTTTGTTCCTTTGTGGCGGTAATCTGGCAGCTCGGGATTGTGAGTAGTCTGGGTTTTACCATCGATCCGTACTCCATGCTGGTGCCGTTCCTCGTCTTTGCCATTGCGGTTTCTCATGGTGTCCAGATTGTGAATACCCTGGCTAACTACGCAGCGCAAGGGCTCAGTTCCCTGGAAGCCGCCCGTTCCACTTTCCGGGCATTGTGTGTGCCGGGCATGGTGGCATTGGTGTCGGATGCCATTGGTTTCCTCACGCTCTACATGATTGATGTGGGTGTGATTCGTGAGCTGGCCATGGCGGCCAGTATCGGCGTGGCCGTGATTATTATTTCCAACTTGGTGATCGTGCCGTTGGTGCTGTCCTACCTGGGCGTAAGTGATGCGTCCATTCGAAAGATTCAGGCAGGAGAGAAGAAAGATCACCCGTTGGCTGGCCTGTTTGCCCGCTTCACGCGTACGCCTTTGGCTGCTCTGTCCATTGCCGTGGCCGTGGCCGGTTACGGAGTGGGTATCTATATGAGCCAAGACCTGAAAATCGGTGACTTGGACAAGGGGGCCCCCGAGCTGTGGCCGGACCCATGTGAAGATATGGAATGTCCGCGTGGCTATGAGCCCAAGCCTCGTTACCGCTATAACCACGATGTGAACTTCCTGGTATCGAATTATTCAGTGAGCGCCGACGTTTTGGTGGTTATGGGCAAGACACCAGTGGAATCCTGCAACACCTACCAAGCTATGCAGACGGTGGATGATCTAGCGTGGAACCTGCGTAATGTAGAAGGGGTGCAGGATGTGGCCACGATTGCGTCTGCTACGAAACAGATATCCACCAACATGAATGAAGGCTCCATGAAGTGGGCGACCATTTCTCGAGACCAGTATGCGTTGAATAACGTGATGAGCTTCATGCCTGATCGCTTATACAACTTGGACTGTTCGCTGACGCCGATTTTCGTGTTCCTCGATGACCACAAGGCGGAAACCCTAGAACGTGTTACCCGTGCGGTGGCTGATTTTTCCCAGATCCGTAACAACCCGGATGTGTTGGAGTTGAAGCTGGCTTCCGGCAACGCAGGTGTGGAGGCTGCCACAAACCAGACCATTGCCGCTAGCCAGTACCCCATGTTGGCGCTGGTGTATGCGGTGGTGTCTGTGTTGATTCTGATTGCTTTCCGCTCTTTTCGGGCGGTGATTTGTATCATCGTGCCGCTTGGGTTGACCTCGATTCTTTGCCAGGCGTTGATGGCGTATCTAGGGATAGGTGTGAAAGTGGCGACGCTTCCGGTGATTGCTCTAGGTGTGGGTATCGGTGTGGATTACGGTATTTATATCTACAGCAAGTTATCCGAGTACCTGAAGCGGGGTATGAATTTGGAGGAGGCCTACAAGCAAACGTTGAAAACTACTGGTAAAGCGGTGGCCTTTACTGGGATCACTTTGGCGGTGGGGGTGATTTTCTGGGGGTTTAGTTCCATTAAATTCCAGGCGGACATGGGCATCTTGCTGACCTTTATGTTCCTGTGGAACATGATTGGCGCTCTGTGGCTTCTGCCTGCTCTGGCTCGTTTCCTGCTCAAGCCTGATTCAGTCCGCGTGAACCTTCGTAGTTAACCAGCGCGCTGATTCGTTGGTTGTGTTTAGCCCGGCTCTGCCGGGTTTTTTTATGCCGTTTTGCGGCTGCTAGAGCGCCCGTAGCATGTCACCTGTTCAACAATTGAGACTGTGGACGTAGGCTGGGTGCTCAATTGGTTCACTGTTCTTCCTACTGTTCGACACAAAACATCGAAGTCCCCGATGCCCTTGGCTATAATGCCGGCGATTACTACCGATCGGGCTCTTTCATGCTGTACTCCTTGGCACGACCTTTATTGTTCTCTCTATCAGAAGAGCATTCCCATGAGTTGACTCTGGCGCTGCTGCGCAAGCGTGCAGGCAAGCTATGGCCCGGTACGGTACCGGCGGTGCCTAAGACAGTAATGGGGATCGAATTCCCTAATCCAGTGGGCTTAGCGGCTGGCCTGGACAAAAATGGTGACTGCATCGATGGCTTGGCGGATCTGGGGTTTGGCTTTATTGAAGTCGGTACTGTAACGCCGCGGCCGCAATCGGGTAACCCACAGCCTCGTTTGTTCCGGCTGCCGGAGGCCCAAGCGCTGATTAACCGCATGGGGTTCAACAATCTGGGTGTAGATTACCTAGTGGCTGCAGTCAAACGCAGCCGCTACAAGGGCGTATTAGGCATCAATATCGGCAAGAACAAGGACACCCCGGTTGAAGATGCCGTGCAGGACTACCTGATTTGCCAGCAGAAAGTGCATGCCTATGCCAGCTATCTGGTGGTGAATGTCTCCTCTCCGAACACGCCCGGACTGCGAACCTTGCAACATGGCGCGGCACTGGATGAGTTGTTGGACACGCTGCGAGAAGCCCAGACACGCTTGGATCAAGAGCAGCGTCGTCGAGTGCCTCTGGTCATCAAAATTGCCCCGGACAACAGTGAAGAAGAGCTGCAGAGCATGGCTGAAGCCTTCTTACAGCATGGAATCGATGGGGTTTGTGTTGGTAACACCACACTTTCCCGTGATGGTGTGCAGAACCTGAAAAATGGTGGGGAGCAAGGTGGCCTCAGTGGTACACCGCTAACCCCCATCGCCAACCGGGCGCTGGCAGTTATGCGCAATACGCTCAATGGCCGCATTCCGATTATCGGTGTAGGCGGCATTAATAGCGCGGGCGATGCGTTGGAAAAGCAGCGCCAAGGTGCTGACTTGGTACAAATTTACAGCGGTCTGATTTATCAGGGGCCCGGTTTAATCGGCGATATTGCTCGCGCCTGGCCGAAGAGCATCTGAGTTTGAGTTGATATTAAAAAGGGCCCGGGTGGGGCCCTGCGGGCCGGCGCTGAATGCGCCGGTGTTGTGAAAATGGAAGGAACTAACCGATATTTTTTAGATTCTGAATGCTGGCAACCCCGAGCATACCGTGAGCAAAGTCAGTGCGACCTTCGCGCCATCCTCCCATCCAGTTGGTGCGAGCCTGGAGAGTGCCAAACGGGCAGTCTTCGCGAGATTTTCCATCCAGGCCGGCGTTATATCCCCGGTTGTAAGCGCGGTCGTCTTTATTACGTTTTTGTCGCTTCATAAACGCTTTCCCTTTCACCGATAGCGGAATCGAAATATGACCCCCGGCTGAGACTGTAGCCAAGTATGGGGCCGACACATTCAGTATGGGAAACCGGTAAAGTAGTGTCGAATACCATGTAGCAATATGGCCACTGCTGTTTAAGCATATGGCGTATAAAGGACAGTTTGATGACAGTTTGTGTAATACATTGAAAAATAATGGTTTATTTTTTGTTTTGCACATAAATTAGTCATTTTAGAGGATTAGATAATGGAATTTGTGGCCACCTGCATGCCAGGTCTGGCAGATCTGCTCAGCGACGAACTAGGCTCACTGGGCATATCCGTAACAGAAACCGGGCGTGCGCATGTCAGTTTCTCCGGGGGCGTGGCGGATGCTCTGAAGGTGTGCCTCTGGTCCCGTTTGTCCGAGCGGGTGCTGCTGCATCTGGCCACGTTGGGTGTAACACCGGATATTGCACCGGAAAAGTTGGCGGCTAGCCAGGATTGGCTATCTTTGGTGGGGAACAATGCACCGGTACATCTGCATATTGAGCACGGCGCTGAAGTGCGTGGTGATAATCGGATCAGTGCCAAACGGTTTATTCATGCATTACCGGAGCAGTTTGCCATCTCCCGTGAGCCGAAAGGCAGTTGCTGTATTCGTGCCCGGCTGGATTTGAATGAGGCACATCTGTGGTTGGATCTGGCCGGCGAGCCTTTGCATCGCCGTGGATATCGCCTCGCAGGCGGTCGTGCGCCGCTACGCGAAACCTTGGCTGCAGCCATATTATGGGCTGTAGGGTGGGGCAAGGAAGGTCGTCATTCCGCGCTGATCGATCCGTTTTGCGGTAGTGGTACCCTGGTGATTGAAGCGGCGCTGATAGCAGCAGGCCGCGCCGCAGGTGCCCAGCGTCAGCACTATGGCTTTCAGCAGTGGCGTGGTTGTCGGCGCCAATTGTGGTTGGATGCCCAGAAGGAAGCAGGTGAGAGTGGTAAGCGGCCAGTGCCAGCCGTATCGCTGAAAGGGTTTGATTCTGAAGCGAGCACATTGCAATTGGCTTTGCAGAACGCAGAGCGCGCCGGAGTGCGTAACGCAATTCATTTTGAGCGCCGGGAACTGGGTGCTCTGCGGCGTCGAGATTTTGTTGATAACGGTATTGTGGTGGGTAACCCGCCTTGGGGTGAGCGCCTGGAGGAAAAACCACAAGCGGGCTGGCTGCATTATGCGCTGGGTCGTATTTTGTCGGTTCGAGCGCCGGGCTACCAGGCATTGTTGCTGGGTGCGGATGCGGAAGTCATGGACCGCTCCGGGATGAATTTGGAACAGCAATGGCGCCTGAAAAATGGCCCGTTCAATAACTTTATCCGTCTTTATTCGCCCCGTAAGCAGACGCCAGCCAATGTGGTGAAAGTTGCTGATGATAGTGCGTTCAACGTGCCCGAGGGCGCGCAACCCTTATTAAATCGGCTGCGTAAAAATGGCAAACACCTGCGCCGTTGGCTGGAGCGGGAGGACATTCAGTGCTACCGGCTGTATGACCGCGATTTGCCAGAATTCAATGTGGCCGTGGATATCTATGCGGATCAGGTGTTGGTGCAGGAGTTCAAGGCACCTAAAACCATTGATCCGGAAAAAGCGAAAGAGCGCCGTGATTGGGCGGTGACAGCGGTGCGAGCGGCCTTAGGTGTTCACCGTGAGCAGGTGCACCTGCGCACCCGTGAAAAGCAGAAGGGGAATCAGCAATATCAAAAGCTGGATGCTCAGGGACAATACCGGGTTGTGCGTGAAGGGCAATCGCAGTTGTTGATTAATTTGCAGGATTACTTGGATACCGGGCTATTTCTCGATCACCGGCCCACGCGTTTGCGTATCGCTGAAGAGGCCAGTGGTAAGCGCTTCCTTAACCTGTTTGCGTACACGGGGTCTGCCACGGTGCATGCTGCTGTGGGTGGCGCAAAGCGCACCGTTACGGTGGATTCCTCCAAGCGGTATCTGGATTGGGCAGCCTGCAACCTGGCCGCTAACGGTTTCTCCACCGATCAGCATGAATTGGCTCGGGCCGACACCATGCGTTGGCTGGATGAGTGTAAGGAGCAGTTTGATCTGGTGTTCTGCGATCCGCCCACTTTTTCCAATAATAAGTCACGGAGTGACTTTGTGGTGGAAGAGCATCACGGTGATTTGATTCGCAAGATTATGCGCTGCTTGGAACCGGGTGGGGTGCTGTATTTCTCCTGTAATTACCGTCGCTTCCAAATGGATGAAAGCATCAGCAAGTGGTACGCGGTAGAGGATATCTCACGTTGGAGTATCCCGGAGGATTTCCGCCGCAATGAAAAAATCCATTATTGCTATGCCATTCGTCATGTGGAGGATGCATGACGGTGCTGTTGTATACCACCTTGGGGTGCCACCTTTGTGATCAGGCCAGGGAGCTGGTAGCCATGGTCAGGCCGGATCTTGAAATTACGCTGGTAGATATCGCTGAAGATGACACCTTGATCGAACAGTATGGTGAGCGAATCCCGGTATTCATGCGCGAAGGGCAGGAGCTGGCTTGGCCGTTTGGCTTGCTCGACGTACAGCAGTTTCTTTGCTGATGTTTTGATGTCGGGTTACGCCTTTCTGGCTAGCCCGACAAACATCCTGCGCATTGTCCTGATGCGTTTTTTCCGGTCAGCGAAACAGCGTTAACGCATTTTGATACGTCATGGCGGCGACTTGTTGCGTCTCCTGCCCGCGTAATTGTGCGACACGTTGGCCAATCCAAGGCAGTAGCGCAGGCTCGTTACGGCGCTTTTTCGGGGGCGCTTGCGGCAGGTCCCGGGGGAGTAGATAGGGCGCGTCTGTTTCCAAAAGCAGGCGGTTATCCGAAATGTTAGGCAGCAGCTCTGCCAGCGATTTGCCACGTCGTTCGTCGCAGACCCAACCGGTAATGCCGATGTGGCAATCCAGATCCAGATAGGCGAACAGAGCCTCACGGGAACCGGTAAAGCAATGCACAACGGCGCCAGGCAGAGTATCGCGGAAGGATTTCAGGATAGGCAGAAAGCGTTCATGGGCATCACGCTCGTGAAGAAAAACCGGCAATTTGTATTCCGCCGCCAGGGCTAACTGAGCCTCGAAGGCCCGCTCCTGCTCTGGGCGCGGAGAAAAATCCCGATTGAAATCTAAGCCCATTTCGCCGGCAGCTTTTATCTGTTCATGGGCGAGTAGATCTCGTAGCTCTGCTTCTAGCGCAGCAGAGTAAAAACGAGCGCTGTGAGGGTGCAGGCCGGCGGTGGCGAAAAGCCCTGAGTGCTCGTCGGCGAGGGCAATGGCCGCGCGGGAATCGTCGATAGTGGTGCCGGTAATTAGCTGCCAAGTAACTGCGGCGCAAGCCGCACGCTCAATCACGGCCTCCCGGTCGTCATGAAATTGTCGATCGGTGAGGTTAACGCCGATATCGGCCCATTGTTCAGGCGCGATTTTCTGCGTTTCCGAAGGGGGGCTGTTGTGAAGTGCGGTCATCGGTTTCCTGCTCAAATAGCTGCTCGCGCAGGGATTCTACCCGACGACGGTTGGCACCTAAATCCCAATAACCGGCCCGTGATGCGGAACGGACCTCCACCATGCCATTCTCGCGAACATAGAAAGTGACATCATCTACAAAACGCAGGATCCGACTGGTGAAGCGGGCTTGAATACGCGACTGGCCGACAACATCGTAGTCCACACGGGGAAGACTGCCCAGCAGTGTTTCCAGCTTTTTCAGGCTGCTTTCCCGGTCGGCGGCGACCTGTAACGGGTCAACGCGCTTGTCACTCTGTGTAGCCAGGCTGGATACACAGTTGGGTGAGTCCGGGCAGGGTGCCAGAAGATGGGTTTCAGCCATGGCAAATGCACTCCATACAATCAGGCAAAGGCCTGTACCGGCACGGATACAGGCTTTAAAAAGAGTTTGGGTCACGAATTAGCCCCACAAAAATGCCTTCAATAATAAGTTGATCAGCGGGCACTTTGATCGGTTCATAGGCTTCGTTAGCCGGGAGTAGTGTGGCGCTGGATTTATTCAACTTTAAGGTCTTTACCGTGACTTCTTCGTCAATGCGCGCGACAACGATTTCACCGGAACGGGCCACATTGGATTTGCGCACGGCAATTAGGTCGCCATCGAAAATGCCCGCATCCACCATGCTGTCGCCTTGCACCTTTAATAGATAGGTGGGGCGCTGTTTAAACAGGCCTTGGGGTACTGGCACGGTTCGTTCCACGTTCTCGATGGCTTCAATGGGGATCCCCGCAGCCACTTTACCGACGACGGGCAGTTCCTCTTCACCCCAGTAGGCATGATCAAGTAGTTGGATTCCGCGAGAGCGATCACTGTGAAGTTTGATATAGCCTTTGCGCTCTAAGGCACGGAGATGGTCTGAGGCCGCATTCTTGGATTGGAATCCCATAATGTCGGCAATCTCTGCACGGGTAGGGGCCATGCCGTTGTCCTTAAGACATTCACGGATGCAGTCGAGGACTTGTTGCTGCCGGTCGGTAAGTTTGCTGCTCATAACCTTCTCCCTGTTTCCTGCAGAGTGTGGCGCTTAGCCGTGGCCTCTAGGGGGGGCTAGTTGGGCGCCTTTCGGTGCGTGTAGGCCTATGTATTGGTCACTTGCCTGAGCGTGTAAGTAATGGCTGACAGGAAGTGCTATATTCAGGATGCTAGCATGTTTACTGACAATAAGAACAGTGTTATTTGGTCAGCATTGGGAGAAGAGTTCACCCCTCTTTTTTTCCTTGCCGTTGCTCTGTTGTGGAGGTCGCTCTAGCATGTGTGTAGTTGATTACAATGCCATCAGACCAGTGGGGGTAGTGGATGGAGCAGGCCAATAATAATGATTTCGGCCAGCAACGGCGTCGCCAGCTGTTAGCGGGCGTGCCGTTTTTTAATGAAATTAATCGTGATGATCAGAACGAATTTTCCCGGCTTGAACAGACCACCCGTCTTTGGGTTGCCGCTTCGGGAGAAAGCGTAATTCGAGCCGGTGAGGTGGATTCCACTCTGTACTTTTTGTTGAGGGGGCAGCTGGAAGTGTTATCGGAGAATCCCCAGGGTGCGCCGTTGTATTATGTATCACCGGGTGAGGTGTTTGGCTCCTTGTCTATGCTGCTGGGGACTCCGCGTAGTGCGACTATTAAGGTGACAGATAATGCCCGCGAAGCGGTATTGGCAAGCTTGGATTTCAATGATTTTAATGATGATGGCAGTGCCTATTCGCTGGCAACCCGGCTGGCTTTTTTCCATATGATTGTGCATCACATTCGCTGGACTTTGGAGGTGAAGCGAATGCAGGCACCGACCCATGAACTGGTTCAGTCTATGCGCAAGTTGCCAGTGTTTTATGGCGAGAAAAACAGTCCGCAAGAGCTGGCTGCATTGAAAGCGCAGGCGCAAGGGCTGGCAGAATTGCTGTGTCGCTGGAACGAGGAAGGCCAGGCCAGCACCGGGGCTCTGCAGCTGACCTGAGGGGCTCTGCTTCGGGGAATACGCGCTGCGCTATTTCCCCGTTGCTAGTGCTGGTCTACCTTAACGGCCAGCACGTCGCAGTGCGCACCGGGGACCAGGCCTCTGGCCGTGGAGCCTAGCAGCAGTGCTAGGCCGCTTCGCGTATGACTGCCCACCACGATTAAATCCGCGCCTATCTTGTCTGCCTTGTCGAGAATGGTTTTTTCGATAGATCCCATATCCACGTAAACGTTGGCTTCCGGCACGTGGTATTGGCCGGCGTATTTATCTGCCATTTCTTGGGCTTGTTTCATCAGCCCGCTTTGCAGGTCGGTTACATCCATGGGTACATCCGCGCCGTAGGCCAGAGCCAGCGGTTCTATCACATGGATTAAATGCAGTTCGCCGTCATTGCCCGACAGTACGCCAGCCGCGCGGGACAGTACCTGGGGTGATTCATCGCTGCCATCGATGGCAACCAGTATTCTGCGATAGGGACTCAGCACGGTTCTCTCCCTGAAAAATGAGGTTCATTGCAGTATAGCGTGCTTGTGCGGCGTTGCTAGCAGGCTGTTTTACAGATGAGGGTTGCCCTGACAGGGTGGCTTGTACTACTACTAAAAAAGGAGCAAGGGGGCAGTTCCTGCTTGACCCGCCTATACCGGCGCTGTCTAAATAGCGCCCATCACACGCCTTAGACCGGATGTTGAGTACCTGAGAATGGGAAAATCGTTAGTAATTGTGGAGTCGCCTGCCAAGGCAAAAACCATTAACCGCTACCTGGGCGACGACTTCATCGTGAAGTCCAGCGTCGGCCACGTGCGCGACCTGCCGGTCAGTGGTGGCTCCAAAAAAAGCACCCCTCAAGAGCGGGCCAAGGAGGCAGCCTACACGCGCTCCTTGCCCAAGGAAGAGCGGGATGCCTATAAAAAGAAGAAGGCCAAGAAGCAGCTGATCAATCGTATGGGGATCGATCCGGAAAATGGCTGGGCCGCCCACTATGAAGTGCTCCCCGGTAAGGACAAGGTGGTTGATGAGCTCAAGCGCCTGGCTGCGAAAGCAGACCGCATCTATCTGGCAACGGATTTGGACCGCGAAGGGGAGGCTATTGCCTGGCACCTGCGGGAAGTTATCGGTGGCGATGAAGAGCGCTTCGACCGGGTGGTGTTCAACGAAATTACCAAGAAAGCCATTCAGGCGGCTTTCGAAGAACCCGGCAAGCTGGACTTGCACCGGGTAGAAGCCCAGCAGGCTCGTCGCTTCCTGGATCGGGTGGTGGGCTTCATGATTTCCCCGCTGCTGTGGGAAAAGATCGCCCGCGGATTGTCTGCCGGTCGGGTTCAGTCCGTAGCGGTGGAGTTGGTAGTGGAGCGTGAGCGTGAAATCCGCGCTTTTATCCCGGAAGAATTCTGGGAGCTTTACAGCGATACCCACAGCGGCGATGGTGAAGCCCTGCGTTTGCAGGTGGCAAAGCACAACGGTTTGGCGTTCCGCCCTAACAACGGCGACGATGCCGCGGCGCACAAGCAAGCTCTGGAAAATGCCGGCCGCCTGACCATCAGTCAGCGCGAGCAACGGCCGACCCGTTCCAAGCCTTCCGCGCCGTTTATTACCTCTACCCTACAGCAGGCGGCCAGTACGCGGCTGGGCTTCGGGGTGAAAAAGACCATGATGATGGCGCAACGGCTTTACGAAGCCGGCCACATTACCTACATGCGTACCGACTCCACCAACCTGAGTTCCGATGCGGTGGCAGCCTGCCGGGAATGGATCGGCGAAAAGCTGGGGGATAAGTATCTTCCCGACGAGCCGTTGTCTTACAGCAGCAAGGAAGGGGCCCAAGAAGCGCACGAAGCGATTCGTCCTTCTGATGTACGGCGTACCTCCGATTCCCTGAAAGATATGGAACGCGATGCGCAACGCCTTTATGAATTGATTCGCCGTCAGTTTATTGCCTGCCAGATGCCCCCGGCGGAATACCTCAGCTCCACGCTGACGGCCATCGGCAATGGCTATGAGCTGAAAGCGAAAGGGCGCATCATGAAGTTCGATGGTTGGACTCGCATTCAGCCGCCGGCCTCGCGCAAGGGCCAAGAAGACACCTTGCTGCCGGACGTGAAAGAAGGCGATGTGCTGGCCATCGATAATGTGGACGCCAACCAGCATTTCACCAAACCGCCGGCGCGCTTTACCGAAGCAAGCCTGGTTAAGGAACTGGAAAAGCGAGGCATTGGTCGCCCGTCTACCTACGCGGCGATTATCTCCACCATTCAGGACCGTGGCTACGTGCGTCAGGATAACCGCCGTTTCTATGCGGAAAAGATGGGCGACATCGTCACTGACCGTCTGGTAGAGAGCTTCCCCAACCTGATGGACTATGGCTTTACCGCCAGCATGGAAGAAACCTTGGATGAGGTTGCCGAAGGGCGGCGTAATTGGCAGGACGTGCTCAACGAGTTCTACAAAGACTTTGTGAGCAAACTGGATGCAGCCCAAGGTGAAGGCACTGGCAAGCAGGCAGTGGGCGGCATGCGAGCCAACCTGCCTACCGACACCGATATCGAGTGCCCTAGCTGTGGCCGCCCGATGCAGATTCGTACCGGCTCCACCGGAGTGTTCCTGGGCTGTTCTGGTTATGCTTTGCCGCCGAAAGAGCGCTGCACCGCGACACTAAACCTGTTGCCTGGTGAAGAAGCGGAAGCGGTGAAAACGGATGATGATGAAGAAGCGGAAACCAATGAATTGCGTAGTAAGAAGCGTTGTCAGAAATGTGGCACCGCAATGGAAAACTACCTGATCGACGAAAAGCGCAAATTGCATATTTGCGGTAATAACCCGGACTGCGACGGTTATGTGATCGAGAAGGGTGAGTTCCGTATCAAGGGTTATGATGGCCCGGTGCTGGAATGTGAGAAGTGCGGCAATGATATGCAGTTGCGCACAGGGCGTTTTGGCAAGTTCTTCAAATGCACCAATGATGAGTGTGGCAATACCCGCAAGCTGCTTAAGAGCGGCGAGCCGGCACCGCCACGAGCCGACCCGATTCCTATGCCGCACCTGCAATGCCAGAAGGTGGATGATCATTATCTGTTGCGTGACGGTGCCTCTGGCCTGTTTCTGGCCGCCAGCAAGTTCCCCAAAAATCGGGAAACGCGGCCGCCACTAATCGAAGAAATTCAGAGTGTGGCCGAGCAGCTGGATCCCAAACATGCCTATTTGGCCCAAGCGCCTGCTACGGACCCGGACGGCAATAAAGGCGTGCTGCGCTATAGCCGCAAGGCCAAAGAGCAGTATGTGATGAGCGAGATCGACGGTAAGGCTACCGGCTGGATGGCGTTCTATCGTGATGGCAAATGGGTCGAGGAACAGGCCAAGAAAAAAGCCCCCGCGAAAAAGAAAGCCGCGGCCAAGAAAAAGGCCACGAAGAAAAAAGCCGCGGCCAAGAAGTAACATGCATGCTATAGCCTGTGGCCGCTGTTTTCGTATCTTGAATGATGAAGGGTCACGCGCAGCAAAGAGAGGATGAACGCGGGTACGGCTAGCCAATTCATTGGGTGTGCTCCGCGCCTTGTAGCTCAAAGCTTGTAGTGGGTAGCTGTTTTAAGAGTGTTTTTTATGTCCAGAATGGTTCGAGATAATACCGTTAGTGGTTTGCGCGAGCGGCTCTACTTTGCCCGCGCGCTGTTGCAGCAACTGACTCACGATCAGGCCGATGCCACCCCAACCGTGCGGCTGGCATTGCGTGGGGCGGTGGTCTTTCACCTTTATTCCGTGCTGGTGGGCTTGGCGCGGCAATCTGGAAAGACCTTTCAGGTTGCCCATACCGATACCTTGTTCAGCCTTGCTGCATTGGAGCAGGCTTTTCGGGACGCGGGAGTGGAGGCGCCGGAAATCGCTATTTTGGCTCGTGCCCGTGCCGATCGGGGTGATCTGATTGCCTGGCTGGATGGTGAAATGCAAACCGCACTGGGCGCGGCTGGTTTGGCCCGTCGTCCGACACCGCCCAATGAAAGTGATGCGCTTAACTTGATGGCAGAAGACCGTTATGCCCCTCTGGCCGACGGTGACCTGCAACGCCTTGCTGACAGCGTTACCCGCGTGGGAGAGCTGGTAGAGCACTGCATGGGGTATCTGGAAGAGTGGTGAAGGTCAGTCGATAGTTGATCGTAGGCAGTTGAGCGCTAGGTGCATCGATGATGTTTCTGGTGGCAAACGCAAGAGGCCGCTCCCAGAGAAGGGGGCGGCCTCTTGCGTTTGGGCTCATGGAAATCTCAGCGGGCCACTATCAACAGTCAATTATTTTTTGGCCTCTTTGAGCATCGCCGTTTTGGTTTAAATCGCTATCATGGTAAACACGCTGTTGCTTGCTTTGCCGGCATCGCCCCAGACATGTGTACCGTGAGGAACTCCATGAACGTTCGTTTACTGCCTGCCGTTTTGTTTATCAGCTTGGCTGCGCCCACTGTGCTGGCCCAGAGCCCGGAAGAAAAAGGGCTGCAAATCGCCCAGGAGGCGGATAGCCGTGGCGAGGGTTTCGGGGACTTCCAGGCGGACATGAAAATGGTGCTGATCAGTAAGAGCGGCCAGACCTCTGAGCGGGAGCTGCGAGTGAAAACGCTGGAAGGCACCGGCGAGGGGGAGGGCGACAAGAGCTTGACCATTTTCGATACCCCCCGTGATGTACGTGGTACGGCCATGCTCACGTTCAGCTACAAAACCCGCGACGACGACCAGTGGCTGTATCTGCCCGCCCTCCGCCGGGTAAAGACCATCGCCTCGCGGAATAAATCCGGGCCTTTCATGGGCAGTGAGTTTAGTTTTGAAGACATGCGCGGCCAGGAAGTGGAGAAATACACCTACGAATACCTGCGCGATGAGCCCTGCGGCGAGCTGACCTGTTTTGTGGTAGCTCGTTACCCGCAAGATGAAGACTCCGGTTATATCCGTCAGGTTTCCTGGATCGATCAGCAGGAATACCGTACCTGGAAAGTAGATTATTACGATCGCAAGGAAAGCCTGCTCAAGACACTGAAAGCCAGTGATTTTTCCCAGTACCAGGACAAGTATTGGCAGCCTGGGAAGATGTCCATGGTCAACCACCAAACCGGAAAATCCACCGACCTATTCTGGAGTAACTACCGCTACGGTACCGGGCTGGACGGTGCGGATTTCAACAAAAATAGCTTGAAACGCGCACGTTGATCTCGCGCGTTAGTACTATGAAAATCGGGTTGGTTACGGCTTCGCTGTTGACGATGCCATTGGCTTCCTTTGCGTGGGAATTTCGCGGTGAAGTGGGGTTGGAAGGGCGTTACTTTACCCAGGATTCGCCTTACCCTCAGTCGGATTATTCGACCAACGGTTCCGTGTATCTAAAGCCGGAAATCCTCCATGAATGGAACAACCGTGATGACCTGCTCACGTTTATTCCCTATGCCCGAGTGGATGAAAACGATACGGAGCGGACCCATTGGGATATTCGCGAACTGTCTTGGATTCATGTGGGCAACGGCTGGGAATCGCGTGTGGGTATTCGCAAGGTGTTTTGGGGCGTAACTGAAGGCCGGCATTTGGTGGACGTTATCAACCAGACCGATCTGGTGGACCAGGTGGACGGCGAGGAAAAGCTCGGCCAACCCATGATTAACCTGTCCACTGTTCGCAACTGGGGGATTGTCGATGTGTTCATTCTACCAGGCTTTCGTGAGCGCACTTATGCGGGCGAAGACGGTCGACCGCGTACACCTTTGCCGATATCCAACAATGCCTACTACGAATCCTCAAAGGAAAATCAGCGGTTCGATTTTGCCATTCGCTACCAGCAGTACTTCGACAATGGGCTTGAGCTGGCGCTGTCGCATTTTTCCGGCACCAGTCGGGAGCCGTTGCTGGTGCCTGATGCTCTCACCATGGCGGAGTTGTCAGCACTGATTGCCACCGGGCAGTTGCCGGCGGGCAGTAATCCGCAATTGACTCCGTTGTATAACGTTATTGATCAGACAGGGCTGGAGCTTCAATACCTGAACAGCGGTTGGCTGTGGAAACTGGAAGCGATAAGTCGATCCGGTCAGGGCGAGCGTTTCAGTGCCGTGGATGGCGGTTTTGAATATACCCAAGTGGGTTTGTTTGATACGGCGGCAGATCTAGGCTGGATCGTGGAATATATGTGGGAAGACCGAGCCGATAGTTTGGCTTCGCCCATGGCAAGTGATGTGTTGTTCGGAACCCGGTTTACGTTCAACAACGTGGCCTCCACTGAAATCCTTGCCGGGGTTATCTATGATACGCAAGAGCAAGAAAAAGCGTTTAGCGTGGAATCCAGCCGTCGTATTGGCAACAACCTGAAGGTAACTCTGGAAGCCCGTTTTTATACCGATGCTGGGAAGCCACAAAGTGCCACGCAACTGTATCAAGATGCGCTGCGCAACGTGAATAGCAACCCCGGCCTAGGTCCCGTCAGCCGCTCTGATTTTATCCAGTCGGAGCTGGTGTATTATTTTTAGCATGATGCTGGGCGCCAAATACGTGGTGATAACACCCGTGTTTTCATGAGATGGCGAGCGTTGAAGTTTACGCTGGATACCTGGCTTTCTTTCTTGACCCTCCTGTCGGGCAAACGTATGTTTGAAACGTATGTTTCGAACACACAGGGCAGGGTATGGCACAGGCGGGAACAGTAGACCGGATTCTTGATGCTGCAGAGGTATTGTTCGCCCAAAAGGGCTTTGCAGAAACCAGTTTGCGTGCCATTACTAGTAAAGCCGGAGTGAATCTTGCTGCGGTGAATTACCATTTTGGTTCAAAAGAAGCCTTGATTCAGGCGGTGTTTGAACGATTTCTGAAGCCATTTAGCCGGGCTTTGGATGCCAAACTCGACGAAATGGAAACCTCTGGTATTCTTGATACTCCTGAATATGTGCTGGGTATCGTGTTCCGCTTGGCGTTGGGTACTCACCCTGATGACCCTCAACGGGCGGCGATTTTCTTCCGTCTTTCCGGGCAGGCTTACAGTCAGCCGCAGGTTCACCTGCGCGAATATCTTCACAAACACTACGGCGCCGTTTTTGCCCGTTTGCAGCGACATTTGCATCAGGCCGTGCCGGGTGTGTCGCCCATGGAGCTATTCTGGCGGGTGCAGTTCAGTCTCGGCGCGGTGATTTTTACCCTGTCTGGTATGCAATCGCTGCAGAGTATTAGCAAGGCCGACTTCAATGTGGATGCCAGTGCCGCAGATATCACTCGCCGTCTCTTGTCGTTTTTGGTGGGGGGCATTAAGGCAGATGTGCCGGATCTGTTAAGCGTTGACACTAAGGGCTCTCAATAAAGACCCGTTGTGGTGCCCATGCTGATAACCTTGATCATCGGGTCCCGCTAGCGCGCACGTTGCAACTTTCAATGCCCAGCCTGAAACTATTCCCATGAAATTGATGATCAATTTGTCTGAGCAGTGGTTGGCACTGCGCGGCGAGCACGTTACTGAACGGTTTGCCATATCCAGTGCCGCTAATGGTGCCGGTGAAGCTATGGGCAGTGGTGCTACGCCGCGTGGTGTCCATGTGGTACGGGCGCGTTTTGGTGCGGGCCTACCGCCCGGAGCGGTACTATTGGGGCGTAAGTTTTCCGGTGAAGTGTTTGATGCCGAGCTGGGAGCCCGATTCCCCGAACGTGATTGGGTGCTCAGTCGAATTCTCTGGCTTGGGGGGATGGAACCAGGTAGGAATCTTGGCGGTGACGTGGATAGTTTTCGGCGCTTTATTTATATTCATGGCACACCGGACTATGAGCCCATGGGAACACCCGCTTCCCATGGCTGTATCCGGATGCGAAACGATGCGGTGATTCGTCTGTTTGACCAAGTGTCGGTTGGCACCCGGGTGACAATCACCGATTAATGTCCTCTGTCTATAAGGTTGCCATGTCTGCATCCGCGTCCCCGCTATTAATGCTTGATCTGGAAGGTCTTGAGGTCAGTGCCTCGGAAAAAGACATGCTGGCACACCCCGGTGCCGGTGGTTTGATTCTGTTTGCCCGCAATTATGTGGATCGCCAACAACTGGCGGAATTGGTGCAGCAGGTTCGTGCTGTGCGCCCGGAGATGCTGATTGCCGTGGACCAGGAAGGCGGGCGCGTACAGCGCTTTCGCGACGGCTTTGTGCGTTTGCCGCCTATGGCGGCCCTGGGGCAGCGTTATGATCAGGCTCCGGCTCAAGCCGTGGGGGAAGCGACCTTGCTAGGGGAGCTGATGGCCTCGGAGCTAACCGAACTGGATATCGATATCAGCTTTGCGCCGGTGTTGGATCTGGATTACGGCAACAGCTCGGTGATCGGTGATCGCAGCTTCCATGGCGATGCCGATGCCATGATTGCTCTGGCTGGCGCCTTTATCGACGGCATGAGCGCCGCTGGCATGGCGGCCACGGGCAAGCACTTTCCCGGCCATGGCCATGTGGGCGCGGATTCTCATCTGGAATTACCAATAGATCCACGCCCTCTGTCTGAATTGGAGGCGGCGGACATGCGCCCTTTCATGGCTTTGGCGCCAAAACTGGACGGCATCATGCCGGCCCATGTGATCTATAGCGCCGTGGAACAACAGACCGCCGGTTTCTCCCGTTATTGGTTGCAGACGCAGCTGCGTGAGCGACTGGGCTTCCGTGGTGTAATTTTCTCTGATGATCTGTCCATGGCTGGAGCCCACGGTGTGGGCGGATACCCCCAGCGCGCGCAAGCAGCGTTGGAGGCGGGCTGCGACATGGTATTGGCTTGCAATTGCTGCGAAGGGGCGGAGCAAGTTCTGGATTTTCTGGGCACACAGAACTTTTCAGGGCAGGTACCGGCGGCAGGGCTGCGTGCCCGCCCGCGCCTGCCTATGGACGCACAGCGCAGGGCGGTGGCCGCTGATTTGGCTGCAGCATTACGTGAACACTGAATTGAACCGTAAACGCGAAGGACAATATTAATGAACTGGGATTGGAATCAACTGCTGCAGTGGCCAACGGTCGAGACGCCAATGGATATCTGGCTGACTCAGCTGTTTATCATTGTGCTGTGCACTGTCTCCATCAATTTTATTTTGATGCGCAGCATCGACGTGGCTGAGCGGTTAATTGGAAAAACTGAAACCCTGTGGGATGACGCCTTGCTGGAAGCCGTGCGAATTCCCGTGCGTTTGGTGTTCTGGGTCATTGGCTTGTCCGTGTCCATGGAGCTGTTGCAGGCGGTTTCACAGGAAGACAACGTGCTGTTTGAAATGGTGCCACAGGCTCGTCGCATTGCCTTTATTATCATTATTGCCATGTTCCTGAGCCGGTTTATTTCCTATACCGAAAAGAACCTGATTGATCCGGGCCGCATGCGTAAACCCATGGATCAATCCACGGCGGCGGCGGTTGCCAAGTTGTTGCGGGTGTCGGTCATTATTACCTCCCTGCTGATTATTTTGCAGACGTTGGGCTATAGCATTTCCGGTGTGCTGGCCTTTGGCGGTATTGGCGGCATGGCGGTAGCCTTTGCTGCCAAGGATCTATTGGCCAACTTCTTCGGCGGCATGATGGTCTACCTGGATAAACCATTCCGGGTGGGGGATTGGGTGCGTTCACCGGATCGTTCCATCGAAGGTAGCGTGGAGGATATCGGTTGGCGCCTAACGCGCATCCGCACCTTTGATCAACGCCCGCTGTATATTCCCAATGCCATGTTTACCTCCATCGTGCTGGAAAACCCGTCGCGGATGTACAACCGCCGAATCAATGAAAAAATCGGCATCCGTTATGATGATTGGCAGAAAATGCCCGCCATTGTGGCGGACGTTCGCACCATGCTGGTTGAACATGAAGATCTGGAAACGGATAAGCGCACGTTGATCGTGAACTTCGATAGCTATGGAGCCTCTCACCTGGAGTTCTTTATTTATACGTTCACTAAAACCACGGAGTGGGTTCAGTATCATGAGATCAAACAAGATGTGCTGATGAAAATCATGAATATTGTCCATCAACACGGTGCCGAATTTGCGTTCCCCACACGCACGTTGCACCTGGTTGGCCAGAACGATGATGCCCCGGCAACGGGTTTGGAAGACAGCAACGCGGAGGAGCTCCAGCATGTCCAGCGCTGAAGAACTGCAAAAGGAATTAATGACAGTTCGGCGTAACGCCATCGAACTGCATTCCTCTGATCAGGTACAGGAAGCCATCGGTAAACTGGCCTTTGAAGTCACCGAAGCCTGCTCCGGCAAGGTGCCAGTATTCGTGACCATTATGAACGGTGGGATGATCTTCGCGGCGGAACTGGTCAAGCGATTGGATTTTCCGCTGGAAATGGATTATCTCCACGCCAGCCGTTATTTGGGCGCCACCACTGGTGGTGAAGTGGAGTGGATTGTGACGCCCAGCGCCACTCTGCAAGGCCGCCATGTGGTGATTGTGGACGACATCCTCGATGTTGGCTCCACCTTGTTGTCGATTATCGAAGCGTGTAAGTCCCAAGGCGCAGCCTCTGTGAAGACCTGTGTATTGGTAGACAAGAAACACGATCGAAAAGCACGACCTGGTTTGAAAGCTGATTTCACCGCTCTCGAAGCGGATGACTATTACCTCTTTGGTATGGGTATGGATTACAAGGGCTTCTGGCGCAATGCTCCGGGTATTTATGCGGTCAAAGAGAGTGATCTCTAATGTTGGCGTTTATTGGTGGTACAGGCCTGACGCGTATGGACAACCTGCGCATCATCGACTCGCACACACCTGAGACCCGCTTTGGGGCTGCTTCTGCGCCGGTGGTAGAAGGGGCACTGAATGGGCAGAGAGTCTTGTTTTTAGCCCGTCATGGCGACCCCCATCTGCTGTTACCCCACCAGGTGAATTACCGGGCGAATCTGGCGGCGTTGAAAGCGGCGGGGGCTACCGCCATTGTTGCGACCAATGCGGTGGGGGGCATTACTGCCCAAGCGCCCACTGGCGCGCTGGTGTTACCCGATCAGATTATCGATTACACCTACGGTCGGGAGATGACCCTGTTCGACAATCTTAGCGAACCGTTGGTGCATGTGGATTTCAGTTGGCCGTTTGATGTTACTTTACGCAATGCTCTGAAAGCGCGACTTGGCGCGGCTGATCTGCACTGGAACGATGGGGGATGTTACGGTGCGACCCAAGGCCCACGGCTGGAAACGGCGGCGGAAATTGACCGCTTGGAGCGTGATGGTTGCGATATCGTCGGCATGACCGGTATGCCGGAAGCGGTTCTGGCTCGGGAGCTAGAGCTGCCTTACGCCATGCTGTCTCTGGTAGTGAATCCGGCGGCCGGCAAGTCCAGCCATGAAATTACCATGGCGGAAATTGACGCGGTGATACACGATGGCATGGCCAATGTACGACAGGTGCTAGCGGACTTCGCGGCGCATTACATACCCTAATAACCCTGATGTGCGCGGCTCAGTTGAACCGCGTACTGGCATAAGGAGCATGCATCGGTGACGTTACTGATTATCTTCGCCACCATCTCCATTGGCTTTTCCTTTGTGTGCTCCGTGCTGGAAGCTGCGTTGCTGTCTATTACTCCAAGCTTTATTGCTGGCCTGCGTGACACTCGCCCAGCACTGTATAAAAGTCTGCGCGCCTTTAAGGATGATATCGACAAACCGCTGTCGGCGATTCTCACCCTGAACACGGTGGCGCATACGGTGGGTGCCACGGGGGTAGGTGCCCAGGTGGCGGTGGTATTCGGGGAAGCGTGGCTGGGGGCTGCGTCCGGCATCATGACGCTGGCAATCTTGATCTTTTCCGAAATTATCCCGAAAACCATTGGCGCTAAATACTGGCGCTCGTTGGCACCGGCTCTACCGCCTACACTCAAGGTCATTATGGTGTCGTTACTTCCCTTCGTTTGGTTATCGAAATTGATTACCAGCCGAATCGGTGGCAACGAACACGATGTGGATGTGCGTGCAGAAATTCGCGCACTGGCAGACATGGGTGAGGATCAGGGGGCACTGGATGATGACGAACATCGAGTGATCCATAATATTCTGCGTTTGCACGATATTCCTGTGGGCGCCATCATGACGCCGCGTACGGTATGCCGCACGGTGTCTCCGACCATGACAGTGGGTGAATTTCGCGAACGTGAGAAAGGGCAGCCCTTCTCTCGTTACCCAGTGATGAGTGACAGCGGTGAAGCGAAAGGGTATATCCATAAGTCCGATTTGCTCGACAGCGACATGGAAAAGACCATGCAAACGTTGGCTCGGCAAGTGTCCATGGTACATACCACGCTGAGTATCCAAGAGTTGTTCAGTGTGATGTTGACGCAACGTCAGCATATGGCTGTGGTTTATGATGAGCACGGCACTTGGGTGGGTCTGATCACCCTGGAAGATATTTTAGAAAGCATCTTGGGCCGTGAAATTATGGATGAAACTGATAACGTGGCCGACTTGCGTTTGTATGCGCGCCAGCGTTGGAACCGGCGGCTGAAAAAGCAGGATAAACCGCAGTAAGCCATTGTGCGCCATGCGCCAAGAACGGAGAGATCAATATGACCCGCATCTACCAAGACAATAGCGAAACCATCGGCAACACTCCTTTGGTAAAGATCAATCGTATCAGCCAGGGTAATATTCTCGCCAAGATCGAATCCCGTAACCCGGCTGGTAGCGTTAAGTGCCGCATCGGGGCATCCATGGTTCAGGATGCGGAAAAGAGCGGTAAGCTCAAGCCGGGCATGACCCTGGTTGAACCAACCAGTGGTAATACCGGTATTGCGCTGGCCTATGTGGCGGCCGCCCGAGGGTATGACCTGGTGCTCACCATGCCGGATTCCATGAGCTTAGAGCGTCGCAAGATCCTCAAGGCGCTGGGCGCCAAACTGGTACTTACCCCGGGCCCTAAAGGCATGCCCGGTGCCATCGCCAAGGCCGAAGAGCTGGTGCAGGAAAGCCCGGATACCCACTTGATGCTGCAACAGTTCGACAACCCGGCGAACCCGGCTATTCATGAAAAAACCACCGGCCCGGAAATCTGGGAAGATACTGGTGGGGATATTGATGTACTGGTATGTGGGGTGGGCACCGGCGGTACCATCACCGGTGTCGCCCGCTATCTTAAGAATACTCAGGGTAAAGCCATCACCGCTGTTGCCGTGGAGCCAGATTCTTCCACGATGATCTCTGCTGCTTTAAAAGGCGAAGAGCCGACCCACGGGCCCCATAAAATTCAGGGAATCGGCGCAGGTTTCGTGCCCCAGAATTTAGATATCTCGGTTGTGGACCGGGCGGAGCAGGTCAACAACGAAGACGCCATGGCGTGGGCGCACAAGCTAATGCAGGAAGAAGGTATTCTGGCGGGTATTTCCTGTGGCGCTGCCATGTGCGTGGCAGATCGCCTTAGCCAGCAGCCCGAATTTGCCGGCAAGACCATTGTGGTGGTGCTGCCAGATTCCGGCGAACGTTACCTCAGTTCACCTCTGTTTGCGGATACCTTCACCGCACAAGAGCTTGGGCAGTAGCGGCAAAGCGAGCCTTGGGAGAATGTGAGATTGCGCCGGATTCGTTGTAACCGGCCATGCTCTGGCGGTTGAAGGTTGAAGGTTGAAGGCGCCGCCGCTCTCAAGGCCACCAGTAAGAATGACGGTACTATCGCTGAGAGCGCTGTTATTCGCTGCCAGCCGCTCTGTTCTTATATTCTGATTGATCACAGATTAGGGTGAAAAGTACCTGTTGCGCTTAATGAATCGCATGGCCGCCGCCTGCTTAGGAAGCGGCCCAGATGGAACCTGGAAGATATCCCCGTTATCCTTGCCGGTCGGATTTACGCTGGTGGTCTCATGTCAGGCATAACAGGGGCAGGTAAAAAAGCAGCAACTGAGGTCGATGTAGTGGTTATCGGTGCCGGCGCAGCCGGGCTGATGTGCGCTGCTACGGCAGCGTATCAGGGCCATCGAGTACTGGTGCTGGACCATGCCAATAAAGCGGGCAAGAAAATTCTCATGTCCGGTGGCGGACGGTGTAATTTCACTAACCTGAATACCGCGCCGGAGCATTTCATCTCCGCGAATCCCCATTTCTGTAAATCCGCTCTCAAACGCTACAGTCCCTGGCATTTTGTGGAATTAATTGAGCGCCATGGCATAGAGCACGTGGAAAAAGCCCCTGGGCAGCTTTTCTGCGCTGAATCAGCAAAGGAAATCCTCGGGGTGCTGCTCACCGAGTGTGAGTGGGCGGGAGCCGAGATCCGCCTCAATACCGCTATCCGGCAAGTCAGGCAGACGGCCAGAGGCTTTGGTCTGACCACCAGTGCCGGTGTCATCCAGTGTGCGAAGTTGGTGGTGGCCTGCGGTGGTTTGTCGATTCCAACGATGGGGGCTAGTGGCTTTGGTTATCAACTGGCGGAGCAATTTGGACTCTCTGTCTTACCCACCCGTGCCGGCTTGGTGCCGTTCACTTTACAGCCCGAGGACAAGGCCTGGCTGACACAGTTGTCGGGCATCAGCACCGAGGTCGTGGCGCGGGCTGCCGAGGCCGCTTTTGCCGAGCCCATGCTGATCACCCACCGGGGGCTGTCTGGGCCCGCTATGTTGCAGGTATCCAGTTTCTGGACACCGGGTCAGCCAGTGACCGTGGATTGGTTGCCCCAGCTAGACGATCCGTTTGCGCTATTGATTGAAGAGCGTCGGGCGCATCCTAACCGTGGGCTGGAGCGCTGGTTACGGCAGTACTTTTCACAGCGGTTGGCGGCGGCACTAGTGGATCAGTTTGGTTGGCAGGGTATTCTGCAGCAGTTCAGCAATGAGCGCTTGGCCACGGTGGCAGGAACGCTTAAAGGCTGGGCATTCAAACCCTCTGGCACTGAAGGTTACCGCACCGCAGAAGTGACTTTGGGCGGGGTGGATACGGATGCCATTTCGTCCAAAAATTTTGCTGTCAAAGAGGTGCCCGGTTTGCATTTCATTGGCGAAGTGCTGGATGTAACCGGGCAACTGGGAGGATTTAATTTCCAGTGGGCTTGGGCTTGTGGCTGGTGCACAGGGATGGCTTTGTAAGCGGTAAACTGGGGTTGTTGATCTCCGTAGGTGTTTGGCTGGAGGCCTCAGGTAATGTCGGAAAACTTTGCCTTGAAGTCCTCTGGCATAGGCATTACAGCGTGGGTGACGTGATCAAAAAATACGAAGCCCTGTTTGGCCAATACCACTAGCTGCCCGCTGGGTTGCTTGGTGACTCGGAAAATCAGATCGGCACCATACTTGTTGAAATCCATTAGCCCTACCTCGAATTGCAGATCGTCTCGGGCAAAGCTTTCCGCTAGATAGTTGGCCACCAAGTCGGTGACCACAATGCGCTCCTGGCTGTAATCAATGTCACAAAAAAACCGGTAACGGGCTTCCGAGAGCAAGGAAATCATCTGATCATTACCCACGTGTTTACCGGTGTTCAGGTCGGTCATGCGCACGTTGATGGTATGGGTGTAAAGGAACTGTTCGGGTAACTCGAGCTGGACGCGCGCCATGGGAGATTCTCTGGGGTAGGGGACGCTATTTTAGCAATGGCCAGAGGTTGTTGTGAAATATCTTTTGGATAAAGGGGGGAGTGACAATTGGCTCAACATGAGCGTGCTTTAGAGCTGCGTGGGGAAAACAATGGTAGTCACAATTGACATTAAGGAGCGACCATGACCCGGTCCCGCTGGCGCCCGGCGCACATTCCCGATCTGTTTGGTAAAACGATTGTTGTCACCGGGGCTAATAGCGGCATTGGCCTAGAAGCGGTGAAGCTGTTTGTTGCTAATGGCGCAGAAGTGATTATGGCATGTCGCAACACAGCGAAAGCTGAAGCGGCTGCTGAGCAGGTTAAGATATTGACGCCGCAAGCTAGCTTAACAGTGTTGCCGCTAGATTTGGCTGATCTTGAGTCGGTTAAAACGTTTGTTGCTACGCTCAAACAGCGTATTAATAAACTGGATGTGTTGCTCAATAATGCGGGAGTGATGGCGCCACCTTTGCAGCGCACCAAGGAGGGGTTCGAGATGCAATTCGGCACTAACCATCTTGGCCATTTTGCATTGACTGGGCCGTTATTGAGTCTGCTTGAAGCGGCGCCGGCTCCACGCATCGTTCAGATCTCCAGCTTGGCTCACCGCGGTGGAAAAATATTGTGGGGAAATCTGAACGCAGAGAAGCGGTATTCACGCTGGTCTTTTTATTGTCAAAGCAAGTTGGCTAACCTGATCTTCGCTAAAGACTTGCATCGGCGTTTACAAAAATGCGGATCTTCCATTCAGGTGATGGCGGCGCACCCAGGCTACTCTGCAACCCATCTTCAGGACACGGTGCCCGGTGGTGGCGTGTTTAACTGGTTGTTGGCTCAGCCCGCCGAGATGGGATGCTTGCCTGGGGTGATGGCAGCCACCAGTGATAATGTGACGTCTGGGGGATATTACGGCCCGGATGGAAAAGTTTTCGAGTTGCGAGGTTATCCTGCTCCGGCTTTCGCGCGTAAAATCACCGATAACGTAGGGCTGGCAGAAAAGCTATGGGATGAGTCCGAGCGCCTCACAGGGGTCCGCTACCTTAGCGCTTAGGTGAGAGCAGTATTAGCTTAAACGGCGAGTGTGCCATTGGTGAGCGTTGCTGATCAGGCTTGGGTAATTCGGATCAACATGCCGAACAAACCGTGATCGAAATAATAGATTTGGTGGCCAGTAAGGCGGCGTTTTTCATCTATTTTCACGTACAGGCGTTCTCCATTACTTTCTGTGTTAAACCAGACTTGGGGCTTAACATGAAGATAGCGAGATTTACTGAATTGTAAGGTGCCTTCCAGTTCCGGCACGTTTGCGCCCTCGTTGATCAGCATCTGATCGCCCCGGATATAGATGGGTAAAGTATCGGTCTCACTACCGATGGGCTGCTGCCATGCCGCATGATAAAGCTCGCGATATTTGCCGCTACTTTCCATTCGTTCGAGCATGTAACGAAGCACTTCATCGTCCTGGGGGAGTGGCAGCCAAGCGCCGCGGGCAATCGCATCCGGGTCAGCGAGTTCATTAGATTCAGGCTGACCTATGGTGATGGCCTGAGAAGCATAGCGAGGTTGTAAGCCGGCGGCCCAGCGCTCTTCGTTGCTGGTGTTGTTATGGGCAAACACCAAGACTTCTACTTGATACCATCTTTGTGCCATGGCGCTGTTGCCCAATAAGATAAGAGCAACAAACAATAATGCGCGATGCATCGAGAACTCCTTGTGCAGCTTGTCGATCAGGCTTTCACCATAGTGCGGACTATATCTTTATACCTTACGCCTTCCCGTTTGCTCACGGGGCATTGGTTGATCGGTACGGTTTTTGTGATAAAGGAGCGGTCAGTCTTGCACTGTGGCCACTGGAGGCATACCACTTCCGTGGTCGGCCTCCAGTGCTTGGCCTCAAAAGGATATAGCTGGTATTCAAGCCGGAGCGTCGGGCTTAATGCTTTGAGCTGCCAGACGTTTAAGCAGTTCCTGTACTACTTTAATGCGTTCTTCAGGTGTCTCGCTGTCTTCCACAAAACGCAGGGCGTTGGCACCTTCCAGCTTGAAACGGTTGGGGCCGGACTGGACCAGTTTGACGATGGTGAGCGGGTCCACAGGGGTGCGTTCGCCAAACTCTAACTTGCCGCCGGTGGCGTGGGCGTCCAAGCGGATAATGCCCAGTCGATCGGCCTGCTGACGTAGTTCTGTGACAGCAAACAGATTTTTTACCGGTTCGGGCAGCAGGCCGAAGCGGTCGATCATTTCCACTTTCAGCTCTTTCAGGCCGGCACGGGTTTTACACCCAGCGATGCGCTTGTAGAGGGTCAGCCTGCCGAACACATCGGGCAGATAATCTTCGGGAATCAGTGCGGGAATGCGCAGGTTCAGTTCCGGGCCACCGCTTAGGGGCTTTTCCACATCCGGCTGTTCGCCGCGCTTCAATGCATCCACCGCTTGTTCCAGCATTTCCATATAGAGACTGAAACCGATGGTCTCGATATTGCCATGTTGTTCTTCGCCGAGCAGCTCGCCGGCGCCGCGAATTTCCATGTCCTGGCTGGCGAGCATGAAGCCGGCCCCCAGGTCGGTGGCCTGCTCAATGGCTTCTAGTCGTTTGATCGCATCCTTGGTCATCACCTTGGGACTGGGGGTGATCAGGTAGGCGTAGGCTTGGTGATGGCTGCGGCCCACGCGGCCGCGCAGCTGATGAAGCTGGGCCAACCCAAGCTTGTCGGCCCGGTCGATGATGATGGTATTGGCGCTGGGCACATCGATACCCGTTTCGATGATAGTGGTGCTCACTAGCACATTGAAGCGGCGGTGGTAAAAGTCACTCATCACCGCTTCCAGTTCCCGCTCGCGCATTTGCCCGTGGGCAATGCCGACGCGGGCATCGGGCACCAGTTTGCGGATGTCCGCTGCGGTTTTCTCCATGGTGTCGATGTCGTTGTGCAGGTAATACACTTGGCCGCCGCGCAATAATTCACGCAGTAAGGCTTCCTTGATGACGGTATCGTTGTGCTGCTGTACGAAGGTTTTCACCGACAGGCGTTTCTGCGGCGGGGTAGCGATGATGGAGATATCTCGCATGCCGCTCATGGCCATATTCAGGGTTCGCGGAATTGGCGTGGCGGTGAGGGTGAGGATGTCGCACTCGGCCCGCATTTGCTTGAGGCGCTCCTTGTGGCGTACCCCGAAGCGGTGCTCTTCATCGACAATAATCAGCCCCAGATTATCGAACGATACGGTTTCTTGCAGGAGCTGATGGGTGCCCACCAGAATATCCACCTTGCCTTCCTTAAGCCGCTGTAACACCTGGGTCTTTTCCTTGGCGCTGCGAAAACGGGACAGTACTTCGATATTTACCGGCCAGTCGGCAAAGCGATCGGTGAATGACTCGTAGTGCTGTTGGGCAAGCAGGGTGGTGGGCACCAGCACCGCCACCTGGGTCTGGTTTTCCACCGCCACGAAGGCGGCGCGCATGGCAACTTCGGTTTTGCCGAAACCCACGTCACCACATACCAGCCGATCCATGGGCTGGCTCGATTGCATGTCGGCAACCACTGAGGCAATAGCCGCCTGTTGGTCCGGGGTTTCCTCGAAGGGAAAGCTAGCGCTGAAACGGTCATAGTCGTTCAGGTCCAGTTCGAACTGGCGGCCTTCTCTGGCCTCGCGCCGAGCGTAGGTGTTGAGCAGCTCGGCAGCTACATCGTGGATTTTTTCGGCCGCTTTCTGGCGAGCCTTCGTCCATTGTTCAGTGCCTAAACGATTCAAGGGAGCGGTGTCACCGCCACCGTACCGGCTAATCAGATGCAACGAGGAAACCGGTACATAGAGTTTGTCGCCGCCGGCGTATTCCAGCAGCAGAAATTCGTGTTGCTGGCGATGCACTTCCATATGAGTGAGGCCCAAGTAACGCCCCACGCCGTGCTCCAGATGCACCACCGGGGAGCCCACGGTCATTTCGCCTAAGGAGCGGAACGCTTGCTCGGCGGCGCCGTCGTCGCTGCTGGATTTACGGCGCCTGCGCTGCAGTACCCGCTCGCCATACAGGTCATTTTCGGTGACCACGAGTAAGGCGTGTTCCGGAGCGTAGAAGCCCGCATCCAGCTCCCCTTGGGTCAGGTTCCAGCGTGCCGAGTTGGCAATGAAGTCGGGCCAGTTGTCTTTCATGGCCGGCTGGATCTGAATCTTCTGCATCAACTCCAGCAGGGCCTCCCTGCGCCCGGCGGTTTCCGCACAAATCAGGATATGGGTATCAGGATGGGCGTCGGAAAAGGTATGCAGCAAAGCCAATGGATTGTTGGCACGCACATCGGCGGTGAGCGAAGGCATAGGCGCCACGTCAAAGTGGATGGCCTGGTCTGCGCCGCTTGAATCATTATGAATCTGGCGCGCTCTTGGATGTTGCTTTAGTGCGGCGTTGAGCTCGTCAGGGCGCAGGAACAATTGCCAGGGAGCCAGAATCGGGCGGTGAATATCGTGGCGCCGGGATTCATGGCGCTGCTCCACATCTTGCCAGAAGTGCTTGATGGCGCTCTGTGTGTCGGCCAGTTCCACCAGCCGTACATCGTCGGGCAGGTAATCGAATAAGGTGGCCATCTCCTCATAGAACAGGGGTAGATAATATTCCAGGCCCGGCGCCGCTAGGCCGTCGGTCACGTCCTGATAAAGGGGCACGTGACGGGTATCCACGTCGAAAGTATCGCGGAAGCGGCTACGGAAGCGGGCAATACCTTCGGCACTGAGGGGAAACTCTGCGGCGGGCAGCAGGGTGATATTGTCCACTTTGCCGGTGGAGCGCTGGCTTTCCGCTTCGAACAGGCGCAGGGATTCGATTTCATCGTCGAACAGTTCGATGCGGAACGGTTGCTCGGCGCCCATGGGAAAAATGTCCATGATAGCCCCGCGCACGGCAAACTCGCCGTGCTCGTACACGTTGTCGCGCTGCCGGTAGCCACTGGCGACTAGCCGGCTGCGGGTAGCTTCCATGTCGAAACGATCACCCACCTTGAGCAGGAAACTGTTGCCGGTGATATGTATCGGCGGCGCCAATCGCTGCATTAGCGTATTTACCGGCACCACCAGAATGCCCTTATGGGTAGTGGGCAGCTGGTGAAGAACCTGAATACGGTCGCTGATAATGTCCTGATGCGGGCTGAATAGATCGTAGGGCAGGGTTTCCCAGTCCGGAAACAGCATCACCGGGGTGTTGCTGCCGGTCAGGTAGAAGCTTAGTGAGTCGGTGAGCTGCTGGGCACGGCTGCTATTGGGCGCTAGCACCACCAATAAATGGTTTTGGCTACGCGCCAGCTCGGCCAGCACTGCGGCCATGCTGCCGGCATTGAGCCCGGCCCAGTCCTTATAGTGCTCTCGCCCATTGGGAAAGAGATTGCTGTCGGGGAGTAGCTTCATTCAGACCCGTTCCTGCGCATTCGGTGGGCGCGTATTGTAGCCAAGGGGGACGGTGCCGTCAGCGCCGTCTGCACTGCGTAGCATTTTTTGGGGAGCAGGCATGATCACATGACAACCATGGAAAAATTGTGAAGGACAGGCGTTTGCGTTGAAAAATGGCAATAATTTGACACTGGTGGAAGCAAATATGCCGGTCTCTCCCAAGGGCGGGGAAAGCCTTTTTCTTCTGTTTCTCCGGCCACTCGCAACGCAAGCAGGGCGAGGTTGCCCTACACAATAAGGCGCCGGGTGAGTCGTTTGCTTTTTGGGTTCCGTTGGCGTCGCTGGTGGTCAGTGATGGTACTCACCATTTCGAGGTGGCCTTTAATTGTTGGGTCGTTAGCGCAGAAGTAAATAGAGAGCGTTGTTTTCCTATTCCATAAAGCCACCGGGCCGGGTTGTTGGTTTTCACATAGAGTGAAAGCGACTTGCTAGGCTGTGAGCTCTTGCGAGAAATAATGTGCATGTTATTGCTCATTGGGCGTGCTCTGTTGGTTATTGCCTGCCCACTTTTCTGGATGTCGTCAATCTCAACATTCTTTCGAGTTGCAGGTAGGATGGCGACCATTGGTTTTATTGCGCAGAGGGTTGAGTATGAAGGCATCGGTTCAGGAACTGATGAATCTGTTCGATTTGGAGCAGCTGGAGAATAATTTGTTTCGGGGACAAAGCGAGGCCAATGGGCAGCGCAGTGTGTTTGGTGGCTTGGTGGCTGGGCAGGCGTTGTTGGCCGCCTCGCGGACGGTGGATGATGCACGTCCTGTGCACTCCTTGCATGCGTATTTTTTGCGCCCCGGCGATTTTAACGTGCCGATTGTCTATTACGTTGACCGGATACGTGATGGCAAGAGTTTCACCACGCGCCGAGTGGACGCGATCCAGCATGGTCGGCCGATCTTCTCTCTGGCGGCGTCTTACCAAGTGGCGGAGGAGGGGGTTTCCCATCAGTCAGTTATGCCCGACGTGCCGGGGCCTGAGGGCCTAGAGAATGATGAGGGCATTCGTATGAAGCTGGTGGATCGCTTGCCTGAACAGTTTCGAAAGGATTTTCTGACTGACCGGCCGGTAGAGTTTCGGCCGGTGACGCCGAAAGATTCCATCTCCTCTGAACCCCAGGACCCTGTCCGCGAGGTTTGGTTCAGGGTGGTAGATCGGGTGGATGCTAACCCGATGACCCAGCGAGCGTTATTAGCCTATTGTTCCGACTTTGGCCTAATGGGCACCGCCATGCTGCCTCACGGAATGAATTTCTGGCAGCCTAATGTGCAGTGCGCGAGCATTGATCATGCCATGTGGTTCCATAATGATTTTCGCATTGATGAGTGGCTGCTGTATCGAAGTGATAGCCCCTTCTCGGGTGGTTCTCGCGGCCTGAATTTTGGTTCTATTTATCGCCAAGATGGCACCTTGGTGGCGTCGGTGGCTCAAGAAGGATTGATGCGCCTGCATCCCTCAGACAGCCCGACGGAATGACACAACTGATTGACCTGTTGGAAGACGTTCGTGCCTGCCGGCTGTGTGAGTCGCATCTGCCGCTGGGGCCGCGGCCGGTGGTGCAGGCTGGGCAGGGCGCGCGGTTACTGATTGTGGGGCAGGCGCCGGGGACTCGCGTTCATGAGACCGGGATTCCCTGGAACGATCCGTCCGGCGATCGTCTGCGAGACTGGCTACAGGTTGGCCGTGAAACCTTCTATGACGAGAGTCAGATTGCGATCATTCCTATGGGGCTATGCTATCCGGGCCGGGGCAAGGGCGGGGACCTGCCGCCGCGACCGGAATGTGCGCCCCAGTGGCATGGCCCTTTGCTGGCGGAGTTGCCAAATCTGCGGCTGACATTGTTGGTAGGACGGTATGCCCAGCGCTTTTATCTGGCTAAGCCTGGAAAAACACTCACAGACACAGTGCGGCATTTTGCCCGGGCGTTGGATCAGGGGTTTTTTCCGCTCCCTCATCCCAGCCCCCGCAATCGCCTGTGGTTACAGCAACGGCCCTGGTTCGAGGAGGAGGTGGTGCCGGAGCTAAGGAAACAGGTTGCTTCCGCCTTGCAGAAGGCCGCAGACGGATGATACTCCTGTAGTAATGGGTGTTTATCTTTGTCTGCGCCGGATAGCGGGCTTTGGCGTGCTATCTTCCCCTAATCCGGGTAGATAATGTGGCCTTTTGGCGCTATTATGCGCGCCCCGTACTCCACCACCGCAGGTAGGACGGCAAGCATGGCAATGATGCCGCTTTTCGTCGCCTGAACCCAAACTGAGAGGGCCATCTCCGTGAGCAAACTGGAAGACCATTTCGGACGCTGGAAGAACCGCGAAGAAATTGCAGAAGCCATGATTCCTATGATCGGGCGCCTGCATCGTGAAAAGAACGTTACCACGACCGTGTACAGCCGTTCCCTGGTCAACAAGTCTGTTATCCAGATTCTGAAGAGCCATCGTTTCGTTAAGCAGGTTGAAGATTCTGAACTGTCTGTGGTCGATACTTTCCCGATCCTTCAGGAAGTGGCTAAGTCGGATCTCGGCCCTTGCCGGATCGATATCGGTAAATTGGCGGTGGAGTACAAAAAAGACAATCGTGGCCTCTCTATCGAAGATTATGTGCGAGAAGAGCTGTCTGAAGCGGTGAGCAGCAAAGTCGACATGCCCGAGCGCACCGATGTGGTGCTGTACGGGTTCGGCCGTATCGGTCGTATTCTGGCACGTCTGTTGATCGAGAAAGCCGGCTCCGGCGATGGCCTGCGCCTGAAAGCCATTGTGGTGCGTGAATCAGGTAAGGGTGATTTGCAAAAGCGCGCTAGCCTGATGCGTCGTGATTCTGTGCACGGCCCGTTTGCGGGCACTATTGCTGTGGACGAGGAAGAAAATGCCATCATCGCCAACGGTAACTTCATTAAGGTGATTTACTCCAGCGACCCGGCGTCTATCGATTACACCGATTACGGCATTAATAATGCTGTGGTGATTGATAACACCGGTAAATGGCGTGACGAGGAAGGTCTGTCTCAGCATTTGCAATGCAAGGGTGTGTCCCGCGTGATGTTGACTGCGCCAGGCAAGGGCAACATGAAGAACATCGTTCACGGAGTGAACAATGATTTGATTGAAGACAGCGACAAGATTATTTCCGCAGCAAGCTGCACCACCAATGCCATCGTTCCGCCGCTGAAGGCGCTGGAAGATAAGTTCGGCATCGAGTTCGGCCATGTGGAAACGGTACACTCCTACACCAATGACCAGAACCTGTTGGATAACTTCCACAAGGGGCCTCGTCGTGGGCGTTCGGCGCCACTGAACATGGTGTTGACTGAGACCGGTGCGGCGACGGCTGCCACCAAAGTATTGCCGAGCCTTAATGGCAAGCTGACCGGAAACTCCATCCGCGTTCCCACCCCGAACGTGTCTATGGCGATCCTGAACTTGACTCTGGGCAAAGAAACTACCTTGGAAGAGCTCAACGATTACTTGCGTTGGGTGAGCTTGCATTCTCCTCTGCAGCGCCAGGTGGATTTCGTAAGCAGCCCGGATGCAGTGTCTACGGATTTCGTTGGCTCACGTCACGCCTCCGTGATTGACGCAGAAGCGACTATTGTTAATGGTCGTCACTGTGTGCTGTATGTGTGGTATGACAATGAGTTCGGTTATAGCTGTCAGGTGTTGCGTATCCTGCAGCAGATTTCTGGGGTGGAATTCCCGGTGTATCCGAAGGACTGAACCCGGAACAGAGAAGCCCGCCCCGCGGGCTTTTTTCGGTGCATTTTCCGTTTTCTTGTTGCCCTATAAAAGGGGCTATACGACAAAAGGCGGAGGCGGCGGTGCTGGCGAACAGGTAGGCGCGACCTTATAATGTGCCCGCCGGGTTTTTGTCGGTATCCATTGCACATTCCGGAATTTGCGAACGTTTCCTGTAAAACCTGGTTTACCCGGGCCCTCAGGTAGCGTGCCTCGACTTCAGCAACATGCAACGTGGGCGAGAAACTATGATTAAAATCAGGAAGGGCCTTGATCTGCCCATCGCTGGTGCACCGCGCCAGGCGATTGAGGAAGGTCACCAGGTTCGTTCTGTTGCCGTGCTCGGCGGTGACTATGTGGGCATGAAACCCACTATGGAAGTCCGCGAGGGAGACGTGGTCAAAAAAGGCCAGCTGATCTTCACGGATAAGAAAACCGAGGGTGTGAAATATACATCTCCTGCTGCCGGTAAAGTGATTGCCATTAACCGTGGCCACAAACGAGTGCTTCAATCTGTGGTGATTGAAGTGGCAGACCAGGAAGACGAAGTCACCTTCGCCTCTTACAGTGCTGACCAACTGAGATCTCTGGATCGCGATGCGGTGCAGCAGCAGTTGGTGGACTCCGGTGAGTGGACGCTGCTGCGCACTCGCCCATTCGGCAAGGTGCCGGCACCGGGTAGTACACCCAATTCTGTTTTCGTCTCTATCCTTGACACCAACCCTCTGGCACTAGATCCGGCTGTGGTGATCAAGGAAAATGAGCAGGCTTTTCGCCATGGTTTGACTGTACTGAGCCGTCTGACCGACGGCCCGGTATGGGTGTGTCGCGGTCCTAATACTGATCTGCCCAGCTTTGCGGGCGGGCAGGTTCGTGAAGAAGCGTTTTCTGGTAAGCATCCGGCAGGCAATGTGGGTACCCACATTCACTATCTAGACCCTGTTGGCCTGAACAAGACAGTTTGGTCGGTGGGTTATCAGGATGTGATTGCTATCGGCAAGCTGTTCACCGAAGGCAAGATTAGTTCCGCCCGTGTGGTTGCCTTGACAGGCCCGCAGGCGAAAACTCCACGGGCCTTACGTACTCGTGTGGGCGCCAGCGTGGACGATTTTGCCCAGGGTGAACTAAAAGAGGGCGATAACCGCCTGATCTCCGGCTCTGTGCTGAACGGTCACAACGCCCGAGGTCCTGTGGCTTGGTTAAGCCGGACAACAAACCAGCTAACGGCTTTGCGTGAAGGCCATGAACGGGAGCTGTTGGGTTACATTTCGCCCGGCGCCAACCGTTTCTCGCTGATGAATATCTATCTGTCCAAGCTGATGCCGGGCAAACGCTTCAATTTTACCACTACTACCAATGGCTCCGAACGTGCCATGGTGCCAGTGGGGGCCTATGAAGAAGTGATGCCGCTGGATATTTTGCCGACGCAGTTGCTGCGTGCATTGATTGTTGGTGATACCGACAGCGCCACGGCCCTTGGTGCCTTGGAGTTGCTGGAAGAAGACCTTTCTCTGTGTACCTTCGTGTGCCCAGGCAAATACGAATACGGTCCGATTCTGCGCGACAACCTGACCACGATTGAGGCGGAGGGCTGAGCATGGGTATGAGAAAGTTTCTAGATGACAAAGTGTCCCCTCATTTTCATGAGGGTGGTAAGTTCGAGAAGTATTACACCTTCTACGAAATGTTCGACACCATGCTCTACACCCCGGATTCGGTAACCCGTTCCGCGGCTCACGTGCGTGATGGTCTTGATCTGAAACGGATCATGATGACGGTGTGGTTCTGCACTTTTCCGGCGATCCTGTTTGGTCTGTGGAACACCGGTTACCAAGCTAATTTGCAGATCGCAGAGTTAGGTGCTAGTCCGCTCGCCGGCTGGCGTAGTGATTTGGTGGCAGCGCTGACCGGGTTCGATCCGGCCAGTATTTGGGCCAATGTTCTGCATGGTGCGGTTTACTACATCCCGATTCTGCTCACCGTGTACATCGGGGGTTTTATCTGGGAAGGACTGTTCGCGTGGAAGCGCGGCCATGAGGTTAACGAAGGCTTCTTCGTTACGGGTATTCTGTTTACCTTGATCCTGCCACCTTCCATTCCTTTGTGGCAGGTGTTCCTGGGTATTTCCTTCGGTGTAGTCATCGGTAAGGAAGTGTTCGGGGGAACGGGCAAGAACTTCCTTAACCCGGCGTTGGTTGGCCGTGCGTTCCTTTACTTTGCCTACCCGGCGCAGATGTCCGGTGATGCAGTGTGGACCGCCGTGGATAACTTCTCCGGTGCCACGTCCTTGTCTCTGGCTGCCTCGGGTAGCTTGAACTACGCGGTAGGCCTTACTGGCAACGCATTGACTGAAGGTGCGGCGGCCGCTACCGCTAGCCTGAGTTGGATGAACACTTTCCTTGGTAACATCCAGGGCAGTATTGGTGAGACTTCCACGCTGGCTATTCTTATCGGTGGCGCAGCTTTGTTGATGACCAAGATTGCTTCTTGGCGCATTGTTTTGGGTGTGTTCTTGGGCATGCTTGGTATGTCTTCCCTGTTCAATGTGATCGGTTCTGAGACCAATGCCATGTTCGGCATGCCATGGTACTGGCACCTGAGTGTGGGTGGCTTCGCCTTCGGTATGATCTTCATGGCAACCGACCCGGTGTCGGCCTCCATGACCAACACGGGCAAATACATCTTTGGTGCCCTGATTGGTGTGATGACCGTCCTGATTCGGGTGATCAACCCGGCTTTCCCAGAAGGCATCATGTTGGCGATCCTGTTCGGCAACTTGTGTGCACCGCTGATTGATTACTTTGTGACCCAGGCGAATATTCGTCGCCGCCTGCGTCGGACAGGGGGAGAAGTCTAATGGCTGGAAACAACGAAAGCGTTGGTAAAACGCTGCTGGTCGCCTTCCTGGTATGCGTGGTTTGTGGTGTGGTTGTGGCCACAGCAGCGGTGAGCTTGCGTCCGGTTCAGGCTGAGAATCAGCTTCTCGATAAACGGATGAATATTCTTCAAGCCGCTGGGTTGTACCAAGAAGGTACCGACGTAGAAGAGGTTTTCAAGACTATTGAGCGTAAGTTTGTTGATATCGATACCGGCAAATATGTTGAGATGCCAGAGTCTTACGATCAACGTAAAGCGGCTAAGGATCCCGAGCAATCTATTCGCCTGACTGGCGATGAAGACCTTGCGGACATCAAGAGCCAGGCAAAAGTGGCCGAAGTGTACCTGGCCAAAGACGATAGCGGCGCGCTAAGCCGTATCATCTTGCCCGTTCATGGCTACGGCCTTTGGTCTACTCTGTACGGTTTCCTGGCGCTTGAGCCGGATGCCAATACAGTGGCCGGGCTCGGTTTCTACGAGCACGGCGAAACTCCAGGGCTGGGGGGTGAAGTGGATAACCCTAAGTGGAAGGCTCTTTGGGAAGGCAAGAAGTTATACGGTGACCAGGGGGAAGTGGAAATCCAGGTGATTAAAGGCACAGTGGATGGCAGCACCCCGAATGCGGAATACAAAGTTGATGGCCTGGCCGGCGCAACCCTGACCAGCAAGGGTGTAAGTAACTTGCTGCGTTTTTGGGTAGGCGAAAACGGTTTTGGTCCTTACCTTGAGCGTATGCAAGAGGGTGAAACGGCGGTGGCTGATGGTGCCGCGACACCTGAGCAACCGGAAGGAGAGGCGTAATGGCGGAGAAAACCAAGGACATCTTGTTAGGTCCGATTTTCGACAATAACCCCATCGCTCTGCAGATCCTGGGTATCTGTTCCGCGTTGGCGGTGACCAGTAACCTGAGCACCACGGTGACGATGTGTATCGCATTGACTGCGGTAACAGCGTTCTCGAACTTCTTTGTAAGCTCGATTCGCAACAGCATTCCTTCCAGCATTCGAATCATCGTACAGATGACCATCATTGCATCGCTGGTAATTGTGGTTGATCAGTTTCTGAAAGCCTATGCCTACAGTATTTCCAAGCAACTGTCGGTGTTCGTGGGGCTCATTATTACCAACTGTATCGTGATGGGGCGCGCGGAAGCCTTTGCTATGAAGAATCCGCCGATCCCGTCTTTCCTCGATGGCGTAGGGAACGGTCTAGGTTATTCGGCAATTCTGTTGGGGCTGGGTTTTACCCGCGAATTACTGGGTGCGGGTAGTTTGTTTGGTCACCAGATTCTGCCCAAGGTATCCGAAGGCGGCTGGTACATGACCAATGGCATGATGCTGTTACCACCCAGCGCGTTCTTCCTTATTGGTCTGTTTATTTGGGCTATTCGTGCCTGGAAGCCGGAGCAAGTGGAAGAAGATACCTTCAAAATGAAGCCCAACACCCGTGTCAGCGACGCGTTTTAACGGAGACGAGGAATGTTTGAACATTATCTGAGCCTGTTCGTCCGCGCCGTCTTTGTTGAGAACATGGCGTTGGCCTTCTTTCTGGGCATGTGTACCTTTATCGCGATTTCCAAAAAGATCCAGACTGCCATCGGCCTGGGGATTGCGGTGGTTGTGGTTCTGGCGATTACTGTTCCGGTGAATAACCTGATTCTTCATAATCTGCTTGAAGAAGGTGCTTTGTCTTGGACTGGCAGCGAACAGCTCGCAAGTCTGGATCTGCGTTTTCTCGGGCTTCTCAGCTATATTGGCGTGATTGCAGCGATCGTACAGATTCTGGAGATGACTCTGGATAAATACGTGCCGAGCTTGTACAACGCGCTGGGTATCTTCCTGCCGCTAATTACAGTGAACTGCGCCATCATGGGGGCTTCTCTATTCATGGTGGAACGCGATTACACCTTCGGTGAGTCTGTTGTGTATGGCGTGGGTGCCGGCGTGGGTTGGGCTCTTGCCATCACTCTGTTGGCCGGTATTCGTGAAAAGCTGAAGTACAGTGACGTACCCGATGGCCTAAAAGGTCTAGGCATCACCTTCATTACTGTTGGTTTGATGTCACTGGGCTTTATGTCTTTTTCCGGTGTGCAGCTGTAAGCGAGGGGTTGAATCATGAGTTTTGAGATTATTCTCGGTGTTGTCATGTTCACCGCCATCGTGCTCGCGTTGGTGGCAATCATTCTGGTTGCCCGCTCGCGGCTGGTCAGCACGGGTAATGTGAGCATTGTCATTAACGATGATCCAGATAAATCCATTGAAGCTCCAGCTGGCGGTAAGCTGTTGGGGACATTGGCAGATCAGGGTATTTTTCTATCTTCTGCCTGTGGCGGTGGTGGTACTTGCGCGCAGTGTCGGTGTCAGGTGCTGGATGGTGGTGGCGATATTCTTCCCACTGAAGAAGGTCATTTCACCAAAGGTCAGATTCGCGATGGCTGGCGCTTAAGTTGTCAGGTCAACGTGAAGCAAGACATGGAAATCCAGGTGCCAGAAGAATTCTTCGGCGTTAAGAAGTGGGAGTGTGAGGTTGTTTCCAATAACAATGTTGCCACTTTCATCAAAGAGCTGACGCTGAAGTTGCCTGAAGGCGAAAATGTGGATTTCCGTGCCGGGGGTTATGTACAGCTGGAAGCGCCGCCTTTCGATGTGAAGTTTTCTGACTTCGATATCGATGAGGAATACCGGGGTGACTGGGAACGGTTCAACTTTTTCGATTTGAACACCAAAAATAACGAAGAAGTGATCCGTGCTTATTCCATGGCCAACTACCCGGAAGAGAAGGGCATCCTTAAATTCAATATCCGTATTGCGACGCCGCCTCCTGGCTCCAAGGATATTCAACCCGGCATTATGAGCTCATACGTGTTCAGCCTGAAGCCGGGTGACAAGATCACTGTATTTGGTCCATTCGGCGAGTTCTTCGCTAAGAAAACCGACGCAGAAATGGTGTTCATCGGCGGTGGTGCGGGTATGGCCCCCATGCGTAGCCATATCTTCGATCAGCTCAAGCGATTGCACTCCAAGCGCAAAATGAGCTTCTGGTATGGTGCCCGCAGTGTTCGCGAATGTTTCTACAATGAGGAATATGACAAGCTGGCTGAAGAGAATGACAACTTCGACTGGTACCTAGCTCTGTCAGATCCGCAACCTGAAGACAATTGGGATGGCCTCACCGGCTTTATCCACAACGTGCTGTACGAGCAGTATCTTAAGGGCCATCCGGCCCCTGAGGACTGCGAGTACTACATGTGTGGTCCGCCGATGATGAATGCGTCTGTCATCAAAATGTTGGAAGATTTGGGCGTCGAGCCGGAAAATATTCTGTTGGATGACTTTGGCGGATGATTCCAAACGCCGGCCTTCGGGCCGGCGTTTTGTTAGCTACAAGCTACAGTGGAAGCTATGTTTAGGTTTTATCGTTTGTGATCGCGCCTTGCCGTTGATCGCGAGCGAAGCTTTACAGAACATGGGCTCCTTTTCTGTGTTCCAGCTTGATCCTTGTTCCTTTGCTTTATACCTTCGGACCTAAGCAATGCTCCGCATCCTCTCTGTACTGGCTTTCTCTCTGCTTCTGCTTTTTGGTGGCTGTGATGACAGCAAGAATCGCCTTTCTGTGCTCAGTGGCCCGACTATGGGTACCACTTGGAGTGTGAAATATACAGGGACACCGAGTGATGGCGGAGTACAAGCATTAAAGGCGGATATTGTAGCGGCGTTGGAGCAAGTAAATGCGCAGATGAGCACTTACCGTCCTGACTCCAATATTAGCCGTTTTAATCATGCTGAGCCCGGTGCCCTGATGGTGTTGCCATCTGATCTGGTGAAGGTTTTGCATGCCGCTTTTTTGCTTTCGGAGCAGACTGATGGGGCCTACGACGTGACTGTGGGTCCATTGGTTAATTTGTGGGGCTTTGGGCCTGATCCGGAGCGCTTTGAGCCTCCGAAACACTCTGAAGTGGAGGCCGCGCTAACACGAGTTGGTTGGCAAAAGCTTATGCTCAGCGAGCAGCAGTTACTTCAGCCTGGCGGCGTGTATGTGGATCTGTCCTCTATTGCGAAGGGGTATGCGGTGGATAAGGTGGCGGATTTACTGGACCGTTATGGCTTGAGCAACTATTTAGTAGAAGTGGGGGGTGAATTGCGGGGCAAAGGCAGCAAGCCCTATAAGCAGCCTTGGCGAGTTGCCGTTGAGCGGCCGATTGCTGGCGTTCGTGAGGTTGAGCAGGTGGTAGACTTGAAGGACATGGCGGTGGCTACCAGTGGTGATTACCGTAACTTCTTCGAGTCGCAAGGACGATTATTCTCCCATACGATTGATCCACGTACGGGCTATCCGGTGCAGCACAAGCTTGCTTCGGTGTCTGTTTTGCACAAAAGTGCAATGATTGCGGATGGGCTGGCCACGGCAATGACGGTGCTGGGGCCGGATGAAGGAATGGCTTTTGCCAAAGACCATGAACTGGCCGTATTTTTTATTGTCAGAACTGAGAAGGGAGTGAAAGAGTTATCGACTCCTGCGTTTGATGCAATTGTGGAGGGTAAGTGACATGTTCATGACTATTGTGGCGGCAGTAATTTTTATTGGCCTGCTTTTCGCCGGCATGGCTGTGGGCGTGATTCTCTCCAACAAGCCGGTAAAGGGATCCTGTGGTGGCCTGGCGGCGCTGGGCATGAAGCAGGACTGTGAAATTTGCGGCGGTAATGATGACGAATGCGAAGAGAACGCTCGCAAGGTTAACAGCGAAAAAGCGGCGGCACTGGGTAAGAACGTGATGAAGATCTAATTCCAAGCCCGCCCACAAAAGAACCCGCTCCATGCGGGTTTTTTTATGTCTGACTATCTGCCGTAGGCGCGCCGCGAGCGCGGCGATTACGGCAAGGTATTCTTCAGAGGCGGTTCAATACCACTGCCGTACGCAACTTTGCCTGACCGTACTGCCGCATTTGTTCAAATTTATAGCGTGTAATGGGGACATGTTGGCAATCCATGGGCACCTGGTCTTCACCGGGATCCGGGTCGTGGATGTAGAAGCATTCCTCATCGCTGCCACTAATAGCGACCCAGTGCGGCGCCTTGCGCCGGTCTAGTCGCCAAGTACTGATGAGCACTAGCACGATACTGCCGACACTAATGGCATTATCTAGATCGGTGGCGCTGAAATCGTCGTAGCAGACCGGGACCCTGTGCCGCGAACACTCACTGACAAAGTGGTCGTGTAAGGTGGTAATCACGGATTTTTTGTCGCGGTCACGCACCGAATCCAGAAATAACGGGCCGGCCTGGTTACACCATACACGGGCGCTGAGCCCACGCTGTCGAGCGGCCAGTGCGAGGCCGAGCGGATGACAGCCACCATGGCCTGCGGTCATGTAGATGGTGGTGGCTTCACGCCATAGCAATAGCTCTTCGGTGACCGTGGGCGCCTGTTTTTTCAGGGCAGCTAAGGCCATCAGTAAGCAGGCGGGCCCGCAAGTGAAAGGCGTGGTTTGCTGAACCCAAGGTAACTGCAAACGCCCTGTTTGAGTCGAGGCAGCGTGCGCTTGGCCTGATAGGTCGGGTAAGTCAGCTAAATAGTGCAACCGCTTTTGGTAACGCAGGGCGTCTTCGTGGTCCTCGTAATAGTCTACCGTCTGGGCAAACAGGCGGTAGCCTAAGCGTTCGTACAGGGCGATGGCCACGGTGTTGTCTTTGCGGACTTCCAGACGAAGAAACAGGCGGTGTTGCTGATGTGCATAGCCTTCGGCGGCACCCAGTAACTGTTCTCCGAGTTTTTTGCCGCGCTGCTGCGGATCCACTGCTATGGAGTAAAGGCGGGCAAGACGCGTGCCGGGTTGCAGCAACACTAGCACATAGCCAACCAATTGCTGATGTTCGTTCTGGGCAACGATAAGGCCAGCGTGCTGCCGCTTGAGCCATTGACGAAAACTGCGTCGAGTAAGGCGGTCGGAGGAAAAGCAGCGCTGCTCCAGTGCCGTGAGGGCATCTAGATCGTCGGGAAGAGCGGGGCGAAGGGAGAAAACGCACATAATCCTGTGTCCTTGAAGGTGTTCAGAATAAGGTAGCGGGTATTGCCTTGCCAGCATTATTGATGCGGCGAGTAGTGGTGGCGTGGCGGTTAGCGCGGCATACTGAAAACAACAAACAGGGAGGGTATCAATGCACAAACAGGATCCGGTCAGAGGATTGATATTGTCGGGCGGCGGTGCACGTGGCGCTTACCAGGTAGGCGTCCTAGCGGCGATAGCGGAAATGATTCCCCGTGGCGCGCCGAACCCCTTTCCGATTATCTGTGGCACCTCGGCGGGGGCGATCAATGCAACGGCTTTAGCGGCGAATGCGGGTAACTATCGGGCGGCGGTCCGAGGCTTGGAGAGAGTCTGGTCCAATATTACCGCCGAACAGGTGTATCGCACGGACCTCTATGCCTGCATCCGTGGCGTGTTGCGTTGGTTTTTTTCTGGTGTGGCGACGGGCAAAACTCCGGAGCGAAGTTCGTTGCTTGATAATACGCCGTTACAACGCTTGCTATCGCTAGTGATTAATTTTCGCCGTATTCAGGAGAGCTTGGATCAGGGGCATTTGCGGGCACTGGCCATTACTGCTTCGGCCTATGCAAGCGGTGAATCAGTGAGCTTTTATCAGGGCACCGATGAGCTTGCCGAATGGGCTCGCGCTCGCCGTAAGGGTAAGCGTTCGCAAATTGGGGTAGAGCATTTGTTGGGATCGGCGGCCATTCCTATCCTGTTTCCTGCGACTAAGGTGGACAAGGCTTATTATGGTGATGGAGCGCTGCGTCAGCTTGCTCCATTAAGCCCCGCGCTGCATTTGGGCGCTACGCGGCTACTGGTAATTGGTGTGTCTGGTAATGTGAGTGCAGGGCATCTACGTCAGCTAAGCGGGTACCCTTCAATGGCCCAGGTGCTGGGGCACGTGCTTAATAGTGTGTTTGTCGACACGCTGGAAGGGGATGTTGAGCGGCTTGAGCGCATTAATCACACACTGTCGGCCCTGGGAGAGCGGGCGCGCAGGAAAAAAGATATCAAGCTGCGAGAAGTGGATGTACTAAAGATTTATCCCTCTCGGCCCATTGATGAAATCGCGGCGGAGCATATTCGGGAATTACCTCGATCCTTGCGGTTTTTTCTGCGCAGTTCCGGAGCGACTCGCTCTCCTGGTGCCAGTGCTATGAGCTATTTGTTATTTGAGCCTGGGTTCACCAATGCATTGATTGAAATGGGGCGCAAAGATGCGACGGCCCGTAAAGATGAGATCATGGCGTTCCTAAATGATCAGCCACTAATGGAGACGGCTTCCGAGGCCCCGTAACGCTGTTTGCGGCGGAAGTGGCTGACAAAGCTGGTGGGGAAGTCGGTGATGATGCTGTTTACCTTTAGTTTTGCCAGCCGCTCGGCTTCTGTCAGGTCGTTCACCGTCCACACAGAGACCTTTAATCCGCGACGTTTGGCGCGGCGCATCAGTGCAGGGCCAACGAGAGAGTAATGTGCAATGAGCCAGCTACAACCCAACCCTTGTGCTCTTCGGGTCGGTTGCAGGTAGCGGTGCTGACACACATAGCCGCGTTCAATATCCGGGGCCATGGTGCCGATCATGCGCAGAAACCCAGTGTGACTTGAGGTGATCACCACTCGTGTTTGCAGTTGTTGGTCGTGGATCATATGCGTCAGATGATGGGCTAGCTGGTGCAGAACAATCCGGTTTGCCCCTTTAACTTCGAACTGGAAGCGTATAGCTGGGCCACATAGGTCGATCACTTCTTGAAGTGAGGGAATCCCGGTGGGGCTGTGCCAGCCTGGTGTATTTCGGCGAGCATCCATGACGCCGAGCTGGGCACTGGTGTACTGACGAACATTGCCGCGAAGCCCGGTGGTTCGGATTACGTCGCTATCGTGCAATACGATCAACTGGCCATCGGAGGATAGCCGTACATCCAATTCCATTTCTGTTACGCCCGCCTCTAAAGCGACCTGGAAGCTGGCGAGGGTATTCTCAGGCGCTTCGCCGCGGGCGCCACGGTGGCCCACCAAGGCTGGGTAGATTGAAGAGGCAGTTAGGTCGGTCATTGGCAGTGTCATAGTGCTATTCTTTGCGAGAAAGATGACAGCGCTGTGACCGAGACACAAGAGATACTGCTGTCATTTTTATGTCTTGGAGCTGTTTTATTGTTTCAACGTTTCTCGCCGCCGAGCTTCACCATGTTAAAGCTGTTGAAACGTTATAGCCGATTATTCCTGGTCAGTTGGGCTCCACGTTATCAAGGGCAATGGCACGGCTTCTCGTTGCAACGACTGCTGGTGATGCTGGTTTTTTGGCCATCTTTTTTGCTGGTGCAGGCGATTAATGGTATCGGGCTGGGGTTGGATTACCTGCTATTTCCGGGGTTTCGCCGGGTGTCGGTGCGCGAGCCATTATTTGTGATTGGCGTGCCGCGAAGCGGTACCACTTTCCTGCATCGTCTGCTGGCCATGGATTCGCGTTTCACGACGACCGCCCTATGGGAGCTACTGTTCGCCCCCTCGATTACCCAGCGCTATTTCTGGACGGGTATGGCGCGCTTGGATAAGTGGCTAGGCCGGCCGGGGGCTAGACTAGTCTGTTGGTTGGAACGGCGTCTGTTGAGTGGGTTGGATGGTGTGCACAAGACAGGGTTGCTCGATCCGGAAGAGGATTATCTGGGGTTGATCCCCGTATGGGGCTGCTTTCTGCTGGTCCTTGTGGTTCCCGTTCCTTCCCTGTGGCAACTGACGTTTCTGGACCGCGATGGCAGTGCGGATGAGAAACAGCGATTGATGCAATCCTACCGCCGCTTTGTGCAGCGTCACCTTTACTTTCACGGACAGGGGAAAACCCTGTTATCGAAGAATCCCTCGTTTACCCCGTGGATGGAAACCTTGGCAGAGGCCTTTCCGGATGCCCGTTTTATTGGCTGCCTACGTAGCCCCACGGCGGCGGTGCCATCGCAGGTGAATTCGATCCTGATCGGTGCGCGCCTGTTTGATGGCCGCGACACTACCGCTTACTGGCGGGAAGGGTTTCTAGCAATGCTGGAATACTACTATCTGCATTTGATAGAAGTGGCCGAACAAATGCCGCAACAGCGCCGGGCGTTATCGGTGATGGAGACCCTGGTGCGCGCTCCCAGCGATACCGTGCTGGGTTTTTACCGTCGTTTTGGCTGGCAAGCAGACGCGCATTTCTGTGAGCAGCTGCAGGAGCAAGACCGCAAAGCCAAACAGTACCGTAGTGGCCACCACTACTCACTGGACGCCTTGGGCGTCAGTGATGACGAATTGCTGCAGAGGTTTGGTTGGGTTTATGAGCGCTTTGGTTTTATCAAACCCGATGGTTAACGCCGCCTCTATGGAAAGTGATCTCCACACCGCAAAGGGGTAGGCGTGTTAGCGTCGCCTGACGCCCGCACAGGTTGTATGTAGTGTGCAGCCTGTTGGTTTTTTGTCATACCTTGTCGTACTTTCCGCGTTGTGGGTGGCCTTGCTGTCACATTCTCGACATGAGCAGTCCGGATACTGCCGTGCATGGATACCAAAGAGCTACGCATACTGTTTGTGGTGGATGCAATCAAAGGGCGGAATGGCGTCGGTGCTTACTTCCAAGACCTGGTGTCGCATCTAAAAAATCAAGTGGCGCAAGTGGAGTTGGTGCAGCCTTGCATGCACAATCCCCATCCTTGCCAAGGGGCGTCTGTTCCGATTCCGGGTGATCCCACTCAGCGTCTGTTTTTTCCCAAGGTGCGAGAACTCAGTGCCTTGGTCTGGGAAATGAAACCCGATGTGATCGTCATTCCGGGCCCCGGTATTTTCTCCATGATCGGGTACTGGATTGCCAAGAAATGGGGGATCCCGGTGTGCGTAACTTTCCAGACAGATTACAACCGTCTGGTGGAGCTGTATTGGGGTAAGCGGTTGGCGCGTCTGGCTGGGGGCTTTCTCAATTGGGTGAATCGGACGCTGTTTCAGGGCAGCGAAACCGCCGCCACTATTTGCGAATCGATGATCGCCCAGGCCCGTGCAGCGGGAGCGCGTAATCCTCAATTGGTCGGCACGCCGTTGGCCCAAGAGTTCGTGAATACGCCAGTGGTCGAGTTAGATAATACGGTTCAGCGGGTTTGTTATGTGGGCCGGCTGGCGGCGGAAAAAAATATTGAATCCTTTCTCGTACTGGCATCCCAGCGTCCGGATCTGCAATTTGAAATCGCTGGAGACGGCCCCCTGCGTAACAAGGTAGAAAACGCCTGCCGTGAACAGAATAATCTGCATTTCCATGGTTGGTGCACCCGTGAACAAGTGGTCAGTATGCTGGATCGCTGCCAAGTACTGGTGCTACCTTCATCGGTGGAAGCCTTTGGCACGGTCGCGCTGGAAGCCATGGCACGTGAGCGGCTGGTGATTACTACGCCGGCTTGCGGCATCAACGAATGGCCGGCATTGGTTAGTGGCTTGTGGGTGATGAAGGTGGGGGAGAGCCTGTTCGATACTGTTGAGCGATTGCAGTCGCTAAGCCCGGTGACTCGTGCATTCAAAGCCCGTCAGGCACGCCAGGCGGCACTAGCCATGAACGACGATGCGATTATCCAGTGGACGGCGGTACTGGCCCACTGTGCTTCGTTGGCACCAGCTTCGAGCTGGGCGTTGCCTTCCCCTACCTTGGCATTACTGCGCCGTTTGAGTAGCAGTTATCTACGTAATGCGCTCTGACTCATTAGCTGCGCTGGTCTCGATTCATGACGTGATGCCCGAGACGCGGACGCAGGTAACGGCCATGCTGGCGCGGTTACGCTTGCCTTGTGAAGCGGTAACCTTGTTAGTGGTGCCGGGTAAAGATTGGCAGGAGGGTGATCTTGATTGGTTGCGAAGCCTGCAGAACGCGGGGCATCCACTAGCCGGGCATGGCTGGTCCCATCGTTGTCAGCCCCCCGTGACGCTTTATCACCGCTTGCACAGTGCGCTGTTGTCACGGGATGTGGCGGAGCATCTGTCGTTTTCCGGCGATGGCATTCAGCGGTTAGTGTGGGATTGTTATCGCTGGTTTATCCGTAACGGGCTGAGCCCCTCACCCCTCTATGTGCCACCGGCTTGGGCGTTGGGTGCGCTCTCTCCGGCGCAGCTTTCCCGGTTGCCATTTCGGTATGTGGAAACCCTTTTCGGTCTCCATGATGCTCAAGAGCAAACGTTTACCCGGCTACCTTTAGTGGGCTTTGAGGCCGATACTGCTTTTCGGGCCTGGGTGTTGGGCTTTTCTAATGCGGTGAATATTAGCCGGGCTCGGCGCGTGGGGGTGCCGGTGCGTATCGGGTTACACCCGCACGATTTTGAGTTGCGCCTAGGCAACAGAATTTCACCGTTACTGAAATCCTTATCGCAGGCATTACCGTATCCGCAGTTAGGAATGGAGCCCGGATTTATAGAGGATAGATCGGCACGTTAGGTACGTTACCCGGTCACGGTTTCGCCCACGCTGGCGTGAGAATGGCCGTTTGCGGTTAACGTCAGTCTCGAAAACGCTTGCCCAGGTCATCATAAGCATCCACACGCCGGTCACGCAGATAAGGCCAGATGCGGCGGACGGATTCGCTGCGCTGCAAGTCTACATCGGCGAGCAGTACCTGCTCGTTATTGCTGTTGGCTTGGGCGAGGAATTCGCCCTGTGGCCCACAGATAAAGCTATTTCCCCAGAACTGAATGCCACTCTCGTCCGCCGGACTTTGTTCAAAACCACAGCGGTTGGCCACCAATACGGGTAGGCCGTTGGCGATGCCATGGGCCCGCTGAATCGTGATCCAAGCGTCTAGCTGGCGTTGTTGCTCGTCTTGTTCATCCGTGCGATCCCAACCGATGGCGGTGGGGTAGAGCAGCAGGTCGGCACCGGCCAGGGCCATCAGGCGAGCCGCTTCTGGATACCATTGATCCCAACATACCAGCAATCCTAGTTTGCCCACGCTGGTGTCGATGGGGGTGAAACCGCTGCGGCCGTCGTTGCAGTTGGCATCGCCGGGGGTAAAGTAGAATTTTTCGTAGAAGCCCGGGTCATCAGGGATGTGCATTTTGCGGTAGATGCCAGCCAAGCTGCCATCTTTTTCCAGAACGACTGCAGTGTTGTGATACAGGCCGGTGGCGCGCTTTTCGAACAGGCTGCCGACAATAACAATGCCAAGCTCTTTGGCCAGTTCGCCAAGGGTCTCTGTGCTGGGGCCGGGAATGGTTTCTGCCAGATCAAACACGCTGGTGTCTTCGGTTTGGCAGAAATACAGGCTGCGGTGCAGCTCCTGCAATAGCACCAGTTCCGCGCCCTGAGCGGCGGCATCGCGGACCAGTGACAGGGAGTGGTCCAGGTTGGCTTGCAGGTCGGCAGTGTTGGTCTGTTGAATAGCGGCAACACGCATGGGCGTTTTCCTCTGTGCGGTGGTGGCGTGCGTCATGCTGACAGGGCGCCTTGCGGTAACTGCATGGTGACACAGTGCAGGCTGCCGTGCTGTTCGATCAATACCCGGCAGTTGATGGCTTCCACGCACCGTGAGCCAGCAACGGATTGTAGAGCACTGAGAGCTTGTTGATCCGTATCGCAGCCATAGACTGGCAGCAAGATTTTTTCGTTGGTGATAAGGAAGTTGGCATAGGTGGCCGGCAGCCTTTCACCTTCACGGCAATATTGGGCAGAGGGCAGTGCCAGCGGAACCAGGGTTAAATCATGTTGATCCGCTAGCCGTTGCAGCTCCAGCTCCATGGCAGCGAGGGTCGGGTAGTGGCTGTCAGTGGGGTCCTGACATTGCACATAGGCCAGCGTTTTCTCGTCCACAAAACGGGCCAGGGTATCCACGTGGGCGTCGGTATCGTCACCGTCCAGTTCGCCATGATCCAGCCACCAGATATCGCTGACGCCCAGCTGCTCTTTCAACTGTGCCGTGAGTTCCGCTTCTGAAAGATCCGGGTTGCGATTGGGGTTACGCAGGCAGTGGCGGGTGGTCAGTAGGTTGCCCTTGCCGTCGGTATCGAGGGCGCCGCCTTCGAGCACTAGAGCGTGGCTTCGTAGGGGGAGTTGCCAGGGCAATTGTGCGTTGAGTGCATTGTCCTTGTCGGCGGCGAACTTGCCGCCCCAGCCCGTAAAGGTGTAATCCAGCAGCAGGGTTTTGCCGTCTTCATGGATGGCGATGGGGCCAAAATCCCGGGCCCAGGTATCGTTGTAATCTGCGATCACCAATTGTAGGCGTTGCGGGTCGATGCCCCGGGCCGCGACTTGCGCGTGAATATGCGCATGGGTTTGCGCGTTACGACACACCATCAATACATGCTCGTGGTCGAGCAGAGCAGCGAGGATATTCAGGTAGCAGGTTTCGGCATCGGCCAAGTGATCGGCCCAATCGGTTTGGGCGTCGGGCCAGGCGAGTAACACCCCCCATTGGGGGTGCCATTCAGGAAGAAGTTGGCGCATAGCGAAGAGGGTCCGCAGGATTGACTATGCGCGCGAGTGTGCTACTGGCGTGCGCCCCAGTCAATATAGAAACCACCGCCATCGGCGGCGTCATTGACGTCCTGAGCGGCTTGCTTTGTTGCTTCCTGTTGGGCCTGAGCCCGGGCCGCCCCCACGTTTTTGCTGGCTTCGTCTACAGTGTTCTGGGCCTTGCCCTGAGTGTCTTCAACGGCCTGGTCGGCCGACTCTCTGGCTTGATTAGCGGACTGTCGTGCCTCTTGTTTCATGCTATCGGCTTGCTTTTTTGCCGCCTGCTTTGGTGTGTCTTCACCGGCGATGATGATGCGACCGGTTACCGGGTCGAAGCGAAACTCGCCTTCAGTGTTTGGAGTCGTCGGTGTTTCGGGGTTAGGGCCGGTTTGAGCCGGACTTTCTGCTGGCTTGGTGGCTTCTGGTGTGGAGGGAGCTGTAGGAGCTTCTGGCGCTGCGGGGGGAGTCGTAGTGGGTTCGAACGCATTGTCGGCCGGTGTGCTGGGTTGTGTGGCCGCTTTTTCTTGAATAGAGGGCAGGGCATCGACTTGTTGGCCAGAAACTGGGTCTGTTGCCGTATTCGCCGGGCGATTAACCACGGTGTGCAGAGTGGTATTGTTTTCGAAGTAAACAGTAAATCCGTCGTAATCCCAGCGGGTGATGGCCGGGCTGCCCACTGGCCCTTTACTTTGGTTGGGGGCACTAAATTGAGCTCGAACCTGAGATTGGGACATGCCACGCTGGGGAACATCGGCTGCCAGTGAGACAGTGGATATGACCAGCGCTGCTGAAGCCAGCATCGGTATTATTCTTATCTTCATTTCTTCCCCCAGAAATATTTTATTTTCTTTCAGTATTAGAAAGTTAGGTAGGCTTATTCAACCATTTTGCTAGCTGGTGAACGCTGACACCGATCACAAAGCGGCGTGCCGAGGCGTTTGTGCCAGTGGGCGTAGTATTTGCCTCGGGTTTCGGGTTAAATGCGCTGCATGTTTCGACCTCTATCTTTCTATGTGGGGCTGCGCTATACCGGCGCCCGTGCCCGCAACAGTTTTATTTCGGTGATTACACTGATTTCGGCACTAGGCCTGATGTTGGGCGTAGCGGTGCTGATAACGGTGCTTTCAGTCATGAATGGCTTTGATCGTGAGTTGCAGACCCGCATTTTGGGCATGGTGACGCATCTGTCCGTGCATGGCCGCGAGCCAGTACAGGATTGGCAGGCGTTGGCCAACCGGTTGGATCACCACGACCAGATTGAAGCGGTCGCGCCGTTTGTGCAGCTTGAAGGCATGCTAACTCACCGTGGCAATGTGGCCGGAGCGTTAATTAACGGGATTGACCCGGAGGCCGAGCGAAAGGTGTCCATCGTTGGTGACTTTATGCACCAAGGCGAGCTGGATAGCTTAGAGTCAGGTGAATTCGATGTGGTACTGGGCTATGGCTTGGCACGGCGGTTGGATGCGCAGTTGGGGGACAAGATAACCCTGGTGCTGCCGGAGGCCACCATTTCACCCGCAGGGGTGATGCCCCGATTTAAGCGCTTTACCGTTACCGGTATTTTCCGGGTGCGGGCGGAAGTGGATTCCCTGTATGCCTATGTGAATGTGGCGGATGCGGCCAAGCTGGCCCGTCAGGCGGGCACGGTGCAGGGCGTGCGGTTGAAACTGAATGATCTGTTCAGTGCATCGAATCTGGGTTGGACGCTACAGCAGGAACTGGGGCCGAATTATTACACTAGTGACTGGACGAGAAGCCACGGTAACCTTTTCCAAGCCATCAAGATGGAAAAAACCATGATGACGCTATTGCTTAGTTTTATTGTGGCGGTGGCGGCCTTCAACATCATATCCAGCCAGGTCATGTTGGTAACCGAGAAACGCGGCAATATTGCGGTATTGCGTACGTTGGGAGCCTCACCGGGCACCATCATGCGTATTTTCATGGTGCAAGGTACCTTGATTGGTGTGGCCGGGACGTTGTTAGGTACGGTGCTGGGTGTGTTGCTGGCCACCAATGTGAGCAATATTGCCGAGTGGGTGGAAAAAACCTTTAACACTCGTTTATTTGATGCCTATTTTGTGAATTATCTGCCGTCCGAGCTGCAGTGGTCTGATGTGGGCACTATTGTAAGTATCGCATTGTTTATCAGCTTTTCGGCCACCCTTTATCCTTCCTGGCGTGCCAGCCGGGTGCAACCGGCAGAGGCGTTGCGCTATGAATAATTCAACGCCTGTTCTGCAAGCAAAGAAGCTGGTCAAGGCTTATGAAGAGGGTGACAACGAGCTGGAAGTATTGCGCGGTGTGGAGTTGACCGTAAATAAAGGCGACATCCTGGCGATTATTGGTGCCTCCGGTTCTGGCAAATCCACCTTGTTGAATCTATTGGGTGGGCTTGATCATGCGACCCGAGGTTCTGTGGCCATTGCGGGTACCTCAGTGGCGTCGTTGAACGACCGGGAAACCGGTCGACTACGTAACCGCTACTTGGGATTCGTCTACCAGTTTCACCATCTTCTGCCTGAGTTTACCGCGCTGGAAAATGTGGCTATGCCATTATTGATCCGTGGAGACAAGCCGTCGGATTGTCAGGCTCGTTCCGCCGAGATTCTTGAGCGGGTGGGGCTGGGCCCCCGTCTCAAACACAAGCCTTCGGCGTTAAGCGGTGGTGAGCGTCAGCGGGTGGCCATTGCTCGTGCACTGGTGACAGAGCCTGCGCTGGTAATGGCAGATGAGCCCACTGGTAACCTGGATGAGCGAACGGCAGCGCAGGTGCAAGCCCTGATGATCGAATTAAATGAAAAACTGGGCACGGCGTTCATGATCGTGACCCACGACAGGGAGTTTGCCGCCCGCTGCCCGCAACAATACGAGCTACACGATGGGTTACTGCGGCGGCTCTGAACCGCCGCGAGGCTCGTTGGTTTCGTTTTTTTTCTCTTCTTTGGCTTCTAATCGCGCGTCACGGCGCTGAGCCCGTGCGCGCCGGTGCGCGCGTAGATTCCAACTTCGAATTACAGCTAGCCGCCAGCTGACTTTTACTGCCATGTACGCTAATCCGCCAAACCCGAATGCGCATAGCATTGAACCTACCCATAATGGGATGAGCTGTTCCACAAACCAGGCGACGGTGATGCCTTCACCGCTGTGGGGCGGCATTCCCAGCAGCCAGGCGCCAATGCGGTAGGTGAAATAGAAAATCGGCACATAAGTCACTGGATTGGAAATCCATACCAGCATAATCGAAAGCGGCAGGTTGCAGTGGAAGCGCACCGCCAACAGGGCGGCCAACCCCATTTGCAGGGGGATAGGTAACAGACCGGAGAAGATACCGATAAAGGCTGCGCCGGCCAGTGAACGACGGTTAATGTGCCAAAGGTTTGGGTCCGATAGCACTTCCCCGAGAAAACTCAACGACTTGGTTTGTCGAATACGTTCGGGTGTTGGCAGGTATTTGCGGAATATCCGTTTTGGCATTAACTCGCATCTACTGGCTGAATCGGGAGCACATGTGTAGCCCCGGTGCTTTCATGACAGCGGTATCTGGCTGCCGATGAAGGCACTCTACCAGTTTGGTGCTATGCCCGGTACGTTCGAGCCTGACATCGCCGGGAAAAAGTGGGATTAAGAAGGTATGGGTGATCTCTTCTTGTTCCCGCGGGCGCTATTATGCCCGCATCATTAAAGAAGGCATACTGCCACAAAGGCGAGGAAAGGAATTGTTGTTCCTATAGCAGCGCTGATTTCGCCGTTTACATGGGGTTGTGATAGATAAAACCGCGGAGCAAGGATGCGAATGTGGTTAACGACCGCCGCTATCGTGGCGGGTTGCTGGCTGGGTGTATTGTGGCCACTACTGGTGTTAGCGGTTGTTGCAGCGGCTGGGATGTGGCGCTGTCGGGCCCTGTGGCTTGTGTGGTTAATAATTGGTTACGGTTTTGGCGTTTGGCAGCTGAATATAGGATTGATAAAGCGTCTGCCTGCTGATCAGGATCGGGCCGTAGTTAGCCTGCAGGGCGAAGTAGTGGATGTCCCGGTGACTCATCGTGAGTTTCGTTTTGGTCGCTGGCAATGGCGCCAGCAAATACTTTTTTTGGTGTGGGGAAGCGAGGAGTGGCCTGGAAAGCACCAAGTCGTGCTTAATAGCTATGCGCCGCCTGTGCTGCTGGGTGCGGGCGATCGGGTGAGGCTAACGGCGGAACTGAAGGTGCCGCGTGGCCTGTACAACCGCTTCGGTCCTGATCGCAGCCGTTCTGACCTCTCCGCGGGGATAGATGCCCGCGGTACCCTTAAGCAGATATCAGTGGAGGGGAATAACCGCGGTATTGCTGCCTGGCGTGAGCAGTTGTCTTACCGTGTGGAGGAGCGGGTCAGTGGTTCGCCCCTAGGCCAAGCAGTACTTCCTGCTCTGATCGTTGGCAATCGCTCCGGGCTGGAGGCGTCGCTGTGGCAAGCCTTCCAGGTAACGGGAGGCGCCCATCTATTGGCTATTTCCGGCCTGCATATCGCTATTGTGGCCGGCTGGTTCTGGTGGTTGGGCCGGGTGGTGTTTGCCCCGGTTCTTCAGGCGTTGATGCCGGTATTGCGGCGATACTCTCAGCAGCATCTGGCTTGGGTGCCAGCTCTATTAGCGGCAACGGGGTATGCCGCATTGGCGGGATTTAGCCTTCCTACGGTGCGGGCATTGGTCATGCTGATAGTGGTGGCGTTGGCGCAGTGGTGGCGAGTGCCGATTTCGCTGGGGCGAGCATTGGCGTTGGCCTTGCTGGTGGTACTCATGATCATGCCGCTGGCGGCGCTGTCAGAAAGCCTGTGGTTATCCTTCGGGGCGGTGGCATTTATTGCCATGTTAACCCGCAGTCATGGTTCTTGGCGGTTAATCATACTGCTGCCTGTGGTAATGACGATGGCCAGCGCTGGGTTGTTTCATCAATGGACACCCAGCGCACCGCTGGCCAATCTTATATTGGTTCCCTTATACACTGTGTTGGTCATCCCGGCAGCCTTGCTCGGGGCGTTGCTGGACCAAACTTGGTTGCTGCAAGCGGCTGCGACAGGCGTGGAATTGTCTGTGTGGGTGATGACTTGGTTGGCGAACCAGGGGATACCGTCATGGCTCATGCTTCCTTCTACAGTGTCGGGCATTGTGTTGATGTTTGGCTTGATGCTTCTGCTGATGCCATTTGTTCCTTTTCCCAGACGATTGTTGCCGTTCTGTCTATTACCCTGGCTGACACAGCAACCAGAGCCTCTGGCGTCGGGGGAGTGGTCGCTGACAGCTTTCGATGTGGGGCAGGGGCTAGCGGTGGCAATACGAACCCGCGAGCATTTGCTGATCTATGACGCTGGGCCGTCCTGGCCGGGTGGCAGTGTTGCGGCACAGAGCATATCACCGTGGCTGTCTGTCACGGGGCAGAAGGTGGATCGCATGCTGATTAGTCATGGTGACAATGATCATGCTGGTGGCTTGGTAGACTTGCCGTCTGCGGTTGCCTTATTCAGTGGTGAGCCGCATCGAGTACCCGGTAGCCATTTTTGTCGGGCGGGGGATCGTTGGTCGTGGGATGGCGTCTCGTTCACGGTACTGTGGCCCCGAGAAACGGGTCTAAAGAGTAATGCGGCCAGTTGTGTATTGCATGTCGATGGTCCCTTTGGGTCCGTGTTGCTGCCCGGCGATATTGGCGTTCAGCAGGAATATCATTTGCTTGGAACGTTGCCTTCGGTGGACCTGCTGGTGTTGGGGCACCATGGAAGTCAGTCCAGTACTAGCGCCGCGCTACTGCGGCAGTTACAGCCGCGCTTTGCTATCGTCAGTGCGGGTTACCGGAACCGGTTTAATCATCCTCATCCAGCGGTGTTGGGTCGGCTGGATAGCGCTGGCATCACCGTTCTGCGTACCGACAGAGATGGCATGATTGTGTTTCGGCAGGGGGGCGCAGATAATGTCCGGCTTATAACAAAATGGCGGCAAGCGTATGCCCGGCCTTGGCATGGGCCGGCCGTTTGGCGTCTCTGGTAATGTGATTTGTGCGAATGGGGAGAAGTTAAGGTGCAGGATCTTGTGCAGTCCGGAGGCTGGATGATGCTTCCGATCTTGATCTGTTCGGTGGTGGCGTTGGCTATTGTGGTAGAGCGCTTCTGGACCTTGCGGCCCAGTAAATTGGCACCGGCGGACACCGTGCCCCAAGTGCAGGCGTTGCTCAAGCGCGGTCTGCTCAACGAGAGCAACCTGGTAAAATTGCGTGACAGCTCACCGCTAGGGCGTATTCTGGCCACTGGCTTGGCCAATGCCCGACATGGTCGCGAAATCATGAAAGAAAGTATTCAGGAAAGTGCCACGGGAGTGGTGCATGAACTGGAAAAATTTCTCAGCACGCTGGGGTCTATTGCGGCCATTACCCCATTGCTAGGGTTGCTTGGTACCGTGGTCGGGATGATCGATGTGTTTGCGGCCATCATGATCCACGGTACCGGTGATGCGGCACAGTTGGCTGGCGGTATTTCTCAAGCATTGTTGACCACTGCTGCGGGCTTGGTTGTAGCGATTCCGGCCATTTTCTTTCATCGCTTCTTTGTACGTCGGGTGGAAGAAATCACTGTTGAGTTGGAGCAAAGCGCTGTTCACGTGGTGGATCTGGTGCACGGTGATCGTGAGGCAGAACCGGGGGACAAGGCGTGAAATTTCCCCGGCCCAGCCAGGAGGAAATTAGCGTTAACCTAACACCTTTGATTGATGTGGTGTTTTTGCTGCTAATTTTTTTCATGGTATCGACGACGTTCGATGATAAAACGCAACTGTCGATTACCCTGCCGGAAGCGGACGGGGTTCCCTTAGCGCAGATAAATGATCAGGTTGAAGTGACCATTACCTCCACCGGCGATTACTTGGTGAACGGTGAGAGGCTTACTGCCAGTGACAGCAATAGCCTACGCACTGCATTGTTACGGCTAGGCCAGGATAAAGTGAACTACCCCTTACAAATTTACGCGGATGCCAATGTGGCCTATCAAGCGGTCGTGCGTGTTTATGACGTGGCCGGGCAACTGGGTTTTGTTAAGCTATCGCTCACCACTCGCGAATCTCCTAACGAGGCACAATGAGTCAACCTATTCCCCCTGAGGACGTGTGGCCAACCTACAAGCGGCTACTGAGTTATGTTCGTCCTTACTGGTTTATGCTGGTTATCAGCGTTATTGGCTATGCGTTATATGCCGGCGCGCAAGCCGGGGCTGCCCAGCTGGCAGGGTATCTTGGGGATACCATTGTTAACCCAACCGATGCGCGGGTCTTGATCGTCTCTATTGCTCCTTTAGTGCTGGTGCTCTTCCAAGGGCTTGGCCAGTTCATGGGCAGTTATTCCATGAACTGGGTAGCTCAACAAATCGTCTACGTATTGCGCAATGATGTGTTCGAGCATGTTCTGAAACTTCCCCAGTCGGAATACCATCGCAACGCTTCCGGGCGCATCATGTCGAAGATTATCTTCGATGCCCAGCAGGTCACCAGTGCCGGTACGGATGCAATCATCGTGATTATTCGCGAAGGTCTGACGGTGATAGGGCTGTTCAGTTTTCTGCTATGGCAGAACTGGAAGCTGACGTTAATTCTGGTGACAGTGGTTCCTCTGATTGCACTGGTGATGAATATCACCAGTAAACGGTTCAGGAAAATTAGCCGTCGTATTCAGTCTTCCATGGCTAACATTACTCACTTTTTGGGTGAGGCCATTGAAGGCAGTGGCGAGGTGAAAATTTTTGGTGGCCAGGCTCAGGAGGCAGACCGTTTTCATAACGTAAGTCGTAGCTTTGCCAAACAGAACGTGAAACTCAACGCTAGCAAGATCGCAAGCACGGTGATCGTGCAATTGTTTGTGGCGGTGGGTATTGGCTTCATTACTTATTTGTATATTCACCTGATGGGCGAAGATCTTACGGTGGGGGGCTTTCTGTCTTATATCACCGCTGCCGGCATGATCCAAAAACCGCTCAAGCAGCTCACGGATGTGAATGTGAAGGTTCAGCGCGGTGTCACCGGTGCTGCCAGTCTGTTTGAGCTGCTTGATACTGAGCAGGAAACGGATACGGGTACCTATACTGTAGCGACCAAGGTTGACGGCAATATCGACTTTGAAGGGGTGAGCTTTGGTTATGATCCGGCCTCACCGGTGGTGCGTCAGCTCAACTTTGCGATCAAGGCCGGGGAAACTGTGGCGCTGGTGGGGCGCTCCGGAGCAGGCAAAAGTACCATTAGCGCGATGCTGCCGCGCTTTTTTGATCCAGACCAAGGCCGTATTTTACTTGATGGTATTCCCTTGCAGGAGTATCAGCTGAGCGAGTTGAGAAACCAGATTGCGATGGTGAGTCAGCGAGTTGTTCTGTTTAACGACAGCGTGCGTAACAATATTGCCTACGGTGAGCTACGCAGCTCAGACGATGCGTCCATCATAAAAGCAGCAAAGGACGCCCATGCCTGGTCCTTTATTGAGCAGCTTGAACATGGCTTGGATACCTTGTTGGGCCAAGACGGTGTGCAATTGTCCGGTGGTCAGCGTCAGCGCATTGCGATTGCGCGGGCGTTGCTCAAGGATGCCCCGGTTTTGATTCTTGACGAAGCGACCAGTGCACTGGACTCTGAGTCCGAACACCATATCCAGCAGGCGCTGGAGCAGGTGATGCAAGGCCGCACTACCTTGGTCATTGCCCATCGCCTGTCTACCATTGAAAAAGCGGATCGCATTATGGTGCTTGATCAAGGCCAGTTGATTGAGCAGGGTTCCCACCAGCAATTACTGGAAAAAAACGGGCTGTATACGCAAATGTACCGGATGAACTTTTCCGAGGAGTAATCGGGCGACATGGGGTCACTGAGCGAATGGGTTCAACAGGGTTGGTATAAGGGCAGTCCCTGGCTGGTTCCACTACGGCCTTTGTCGGCACTGGTGTCGTTTGAAGCTAGGCGCCGGCTACAACGGTTCAGAAAACAGCGACCGCGTCCTCCTGTGCCGGTATTGGTGGTGGGTAATATCACTGTGGGGGGGACAGGCAAAACCCCGTTGGTAATCGCTCTGGTAGAGGCTGCCCGCTCCAGGGGATTAAAGGTAGCAGTCGTATCGCGCGGGTTTGCGGGTAAAACTAACCATTACCCTCAGCATGTAACCGCTAGCAGCGATGCCTTGGATATGGGCGATGAACCTGTGTTGATTGCTCGCCGTACGGGCGTTCCGGTGGTGCTGGATCCTGATCGTCGTAATGCCCTGGATGTGGCTATCCGTGAATACGCCCCGGATTTGGTGATCAGCGATGATGGCTTGCAGCATTATGCCCTGCCGCGCAGCGCCGAAGTGGTGGTCGTGGATGCTCAACGCGGTCTGGGTAATGGGCGTTGTTTGCCGGAGGGGCCATTAAGAGAGCCTGCCACCAGGCTCAAGGAAGTGGATTTCGTTATCAGCACTGGCGGTGGCTGGGCCGGGGCTTATCCGATGATTATGCGCCCTTCAGGGGTCACCTGTCTGGCCGATAACCGTACCCTGACGCCTGATGATTTTCTGCGTCTTCATCCCCAGGTTCATGCGGTCGCCGGTATCGGTAATCCCAAGCGGTTTTTTAACCTGCTCAGTATTCTCGGTCTAAGTGCCACGCCTCACGTTTTCCCTGATCATCATGCCTACCAGCCGGCGGATCTGGCATTTACTGATGGGTTGCCGGTTTTGATGACGGAAAAGGATGCGGTGAAGTGCGCACCTTTCGCCGAGCCCCACTGGTGGTTTGTTCCGGTCACTGCGAGTTTGCCGGAAGGCTTGCTGGACCAGATGCTCGACCGAGCGCTAGGAAAAGAATAGCGACAAGCTTCATGCTGCAATGGGCCTTAGCTTTTGTTTTTAATTTGAAGTACGCAGTCCGTGCTCAATCCTTGGGCGAGACCCACGAAGCTTAAGAAACGATAGGCCTTTGCGAGTGTTGTGGCTTAATGCTTGGAGCTTGTGATAATGACGAGGTTTCAATGAGCTTTTACGTAGTTGTGCCGGCACGGTATGCGTCTACCCGTTTGCCGGGCAAGCCGTTGGCGGATATTGCCGGGAAAACCATGGTGGAGCGGGTGGCGCAGCGCTGCCAGCAAAGTGATGCTGATCAGATTTATGTGGCTACCGACGATCGTCGTATTGCCGATGTGCTGGGTGACACCGTGCCCGTGGTTATGACGCGAGAGGATCATCCTTCTGGGACAGATCGTCTTCAAGAGGTGGCTACAAAACTTGCCTTGGCCGACGACGACATTATCGTCAATGTACAGGGTGACGAGCCGTTAATCCCCCCTGCGGTGATCAATCAAGTGGCGGCAAACCTGGCGGCGAACCCGGACTGCCAGATGGCGACCCTGTGTGAAGCCATCGAAAATTCTGATGACCTATTTAATCCTAATGTGGTGAAAGCCGTCTTCGATAATAGGGGCAAGGCATTATATTTTTCCCGAGCGCCGGTGCCTTGGCACCGTGATGCCTTTGCCGATGGCCAACAAGATTTGTCGGGTGGGCAGTGGTGGAGGCATATCGGCATTTATGCATATCGGGTAGCTTTTTTGCATCAGTATGTGCAATGGCAGCCGGCGACACTGGAGAAGCTGGAGTCTTTGGAGCAGCTCCGCGCTATGGCCAATGGGGTAGCGATTCATGTGGAGCCTGCCTGTGAAGTGGTTCCTGGCGGTGTGGATACACAGACGGATCTTGAACGTTTGCGAGCCCAGCTGGGAGGCCAATAATGAGCGTGTCTGTGTTATTTGTTTGTCTCGGGAATATTTGCCGTTCGCCTACCGCTGAAGTGGTTTTTCGGACGCGAGTGAAGGCAGCTGGGCTTGAGGACCGTATTCACATAGATAGCGTTGGAACCGGTGATTGGCATATCGGTAAGGCGCCGGACCCGCGTACTCAAGAGGCGGCTTTGCGGCGAGGATATTCAATGGCGGCTTTGCGAGCACGGCAGGTCAGTCCTGCGGACTTTGCCAACTTTGATTGGGTGTTGGCCATGGATAACGCCAACCTAGCGGATCTTGAGGTTATGCGCCCGGCATCGTACCAAGGAACTCTCGCGCGGTTTTTGGATTTTGCAGACCACACTGGGGTGCAGGAAGTGCCCGATCCTTATTATGGCGGCGAAGACGGTTTCGACACGGTGTTGGACTTGATTGAAGAGGGTGCCGATGGATTGTTGCGCCGTGTGCGGGAGCAGCTGTGAGCGAGTCGGTACCACCAACCCACACTTTCACACAGATTGATGATGCGGATTTGACGGGGCTGAACACCCTAGGCCTGCCGGCCCGGGCTCAACGTTTAGCTCGTCCGACTACTTTGGATGCGTTGTCTCAGGTCTTGGCAGAGCGAAATCCCGCTGAGCCGCTTTTTGTGATCGGCGAAGGCAGTAATTTGGTGATTTGCTCTGATCTGCCGGGCTTGACGTTAAGCTTAGCAATCGATGGCATGTCCCTGGTTAAGCAAGATAATACGCATGTGTGGGTCGCTGCGGGCGCGGGTGTGCATTGGGATGATTTGGTGGCCTGGACCGTGGAGCAGGGTTGGCAGGGGTTGGAAAACTTATCTCTGATTCCCGGCACGGTAGGGGCTGCGCCTTTTCAGAATATTGGCGCCTATGGTGTAGAGCTGTCACAGTTGCTTGAGCAGGTGACGGTGATGGATGTGGTTACCGCTCAAGTAACGCACTTTGCTGGCAATGAATGTGAATTTGCTTATCGCGATAGCCGTTTCAAAAGCCGAGACCGTGGCCGTTATATCATTACCGGCATTGAGCTGCGTCTGAATAAAATGCCGCAGTGTAATGTGAGTTACGGGCCGCTTAAGGCCCGCTTTGGGCACTTGTCGCAAGCAGATATTCTCCCCGCCGCGGTTCGCGAGCATGTGATTGCGGTGCGCCAGAGTAAGCTGCCGGCTCCTGATGTGTTGGCTAACGCAGGGAGTTTTTTTAAAAACCCGGTGGTAACAAAAGAGCGGGGGGATGCGTTAAAGAGGCGCTTTGCGGATTTGGTGGCGTATACGCAACCGGATGGTGTGAAGCTGGCAGCAGGATGGTTAATCGAGCAGGCCGGCTGGAAGGGAAAACGGTTGGGACCAGTTGGTATGCATAGCGAGCAAGCGCTGGTGTTGGTCAATCACGGTAATGCTACCAGTGCGGATGTCATTGCGTTGGCAGAGGCTGTGTGTGCTGATGTGCAGGAGAAATTTGGTGTTGCGCTAGAACAGGAGCCAGTGTTGTTGCCATAGAGGCATGGCGGTGGTTAATTCCAGCATATTATAGCTGGAGCAAAGAATGGACCCACAAAAAAGCCCGCTATAAAGCGGGCTTTTTTGTGGGTGGGATTTCCTCAGTCGTCTGAAGGAGATTCCGTTTGTTGCGCCTTGGCAGTGGCTTCCTGAGCAGCGAGCTGCTCACGGCGGCGTTGGCGCGGGTCGTTGCTGGCTCGGCCCTGTTCCGCGGCGGCCGGCTTAGCTTCTGCTTTGACGGCTTTCACTTCGGTGGCACGGCTGGGTAGCTCATTGCTGGCCGGTGCTGGTTTGGGCTTTTCTTCTACCTTGGGCGCCGGAGCGACAGGGGTAGGTTTGTAGCCTGGAGAGCGCGGGTCATTGCTGGCACGGCTTGGTGCTGCCGGCTCGGCGGTGACCGGTTTTTCCTCTGACTTATTTTCTTCAGCTGGCTTGGCCGGAGCTGGAGTTTGGGTCGGTGCGGCTGTTGCCGGTTGAGCGGCTACTGGAGCGGCGTTGGTGGTTGCCGCTTGCTGTGGCGCAGAGGGCGCCGGCTTGTCGTCAGTGCTGGCCGCTTTGGGGGTATCAGCTTTGGGCTGCTGAGGCGTGCTGTCGGCGGTCGGGGTCGGTTGTTCCTGCGCCGGAGCAGCGGTGGTGGTGTCGCTGGCTGTGGGCTGAGCGCTGGCGGGTTTGTCGTCCTCGACTTTTGGTGCGGCGGTGGTTTGCGCAACCGGGGCTTTGGTGACGGGCGGTTGTTCAGCAGCAGGTTGCTGTACCTTGGCCGGAGCAACGGTTTGTTCCTGCTTCGGTTCAGCTGCGGCTTGCGGTTGGTTGGTAACGGGTGATTGCTCGTTGAGCGGTGCCGTCTTGTCTGTCGCTGCCTTTTTGGGGGTATCGTCGCGCTTCGCTTGTGCGGAAGGTTCCTGCGCCGGTACCAGCTTGGTCGCCGGGTGACCTTCGTCATCCACAGGTGCCGGCTGTTCGTTGCGTGGCGGCTTAGGGGCCGCAGTGCGCTGAGCTTTGGCCGGTTGAGCTACGCCACCATCGCTGTTGTTAGCTTTGTTGGGGCGCTGTCGCTCGCGCAAGGGACGGTTGTCCTTGGCATCGGTGCGGCGGGGGGCTTTCGGGCCCTTGTCGCTGCTTTTGCTGTCAGCACCATCAGCGGCGTTATCCTGTTTACGGGTGCGCGGCTTGGCTCCTTCGCTTACCTTGCTATCAGGCTTGTTGTCGTTACGGTTACCGTTTCGGTTGTCATTGCGACCTTCGCCACGGCTGTCGTTGTTGCGATTGTTACGACGGTTGTCATTGCGACCACGGCGCTCGTTACGGTTGCCGTCATCCTTGGTATCGGCTCGGCCATCGTTGCGGTTGTCGGCAGCGCGATTGTCCGCTTGACGGTTATCATTCTTGCGACCGCTATCTTTGTCGTTTTGACGCTTGTTGCGGGTGTTGCGATTGTCGTTATCACCGGCTTTGCCGCCATCACGCTTGTTGCGGTTATCGTTCTTAGCGCGGTTATCGCTGTTATTACTGTCGTTGCGGTTGTTGCCGCCACGGCCACGATTGTTTTGTTGCTGGCGAGGCTTGTTGTCGCTTTTGCGTTGGGGGGCGTCTTTCTTCGCCTTGGCTGGTTTGGGTTCGGCGGTGAACACTTGAGCCAACCAAGAGAATAGGCGGGCAAGCAATCCCAGATTTTGCACTTGCGCAGTCGGGGCCGCGACGACCGGTTTGGGCGGCGGCGGGGCAGTATCCGGTGCCATTAGTCTGACGGCCGGCTCTTGGGTTTTAATTTCAGTGTCTTGAGCGGAAGCAATATCTGCATCCTTGGTGCCTTCCAGCAGATCCATCTCATGGCTCAGCTGGGTGGACGTTTGGTCATCTCGGATGCGTTCCACTTCAAAGTGGGGCGTGTCCAGGTTCTGGTTGGGGATAATGACTACCCGCACTTTGTGGTTCTTCTCAATGGCGCGTAGCGGATCACGCTTTTCATTGAGTAGGTAGGTGGCCACGGCTACTGGTACTTGGGCTTGGATTTCGCCGGTGCGCTCTTTCATCACTTCTTCTTCGATAAGACGAAGGATGCTCAGCGCCAGGGACTTCACATCACGGATGTGGCCTTGGCCATCACAACGCGGACAAACGATACTGGACGTTTCACCCAGGCTCGGGCGCAGGCGCTGACGGGACAGCTCCAATAAACCAAACCGGGAGATGCGGCCTAACTGGATGCGGGCACGGTCTGCTTCCAGGGCATCGCGCATGCGATTTTCCACGTCGCGCTGGTTGCGTGCCGGGCCCATGTCGATGAAATCCACCACGATCAGGCCGCCGATATCACGCAGGCGCAGCTGGCGGGCAATTTCTTCCGCCGCTTCCAGGTTGGTCTGCAGAGCGGTCTCTTCGATGTCTGCGCCTTTGGTGGCGCGGGAGGAGTTGATGTCGATGGACACCAAGGCCTCTGTCGGGTCGATCACGATTGAGCCACCGGAGGGTAACTTCACTTCCCGCTCAAAGGCGGTTTCGATTTGAGACTCAATCTGGAAACGGGAGAACAGTGGGGTTTCGTCGTCGTACAGTTTGATTTTGTGCTGGAAGTCCTGCATTACCTGCTGAACGAAACCTTGGGCTTCATCATAAACTTTCTTGGAATCGATCAGGACTTCGCCGATATCTTTGCGCAAGTAGTCACGAATGGCGCGGATGATAACGTTGGATTCCTGATAGATCAGGAAAGGTGCCTTGCGATCCTGTGAGGCATCGTCGATGGAGGTCCACAGTTTCAGTAGGTAGTTCAGGTCCCACTGTAATTCCTCAGCACTGCGGCCCAGCCCAGCGGTGCGCACGATAACCCCCATTTCGTCGGGGATGTTCAGGGCGCCTAGGGCTTCTTTCAGCTGAGCCCGCTCTTCCCCTTCGATACGGCGGGAAATGCCGCCGGCGCGAGGATTATTGGGCATTAGCACCAAATAGCGACCCGCCAAGCTAATAAAGGTGGTGAGGGCGGCGCCTTTGTTGCCCCGCTCTTCTTTGGCCACCTGGACAATAACTTCTTGGCCTTCCTTGATGACTTCCTTGATGTTAATGCGGCCCTGGATGTCCTTGGGATCTTTTTGGAAGTACTGGCGGGAAATTTCTTTGAGGGGAAGAAAGCCATGGCGCTCTGCGCCAAAATCCACAAAGGCGGCTTCCAGGGACGGTTCTACCCGGGTGATCTTGCCTTTATAAATGTTGGCTTTTTTTTGTTCCCGCGTGCGGTGTTCGATATCCAGGTCATACAGACGTTGTCCGTCGACCAGTGCCACCCGTACTTCTTCAGGGTGAGTGGCGTTAATAAGCATACGTTTCATGGTGTTACCACAAGTTTGTGGTGGCATGAGGCAGGGCCGGGTATAACCGGTAGCAGACCAAGGGGAGTGCTGTGGCAGGCATGTCACGGGTAGGGCGGGCGCACGCTGAGCGTGTGGATCGCTTTCCTTGGTGATCGTATTGCCTGAGTTAGCGGCTCTCCGAGTTGTGTGCAATGTTTAGTGCGTAATCATGCTGGCAGTTGGCCAGTCTGTAATGCTTCACGCGATTGCCGTGGTTATCATCACACAGCAATGTGTAAACTCTTGTCTGTCTGTTTTCCAGGTCGTTTGACCAGCGCTGCAGGCCACCATCGTTAATGTTCAGGGCCCGTTTTCGGGCGCTGTAAATGGGTCTTCTGCAGCGTAAGCCCAGTTCCGTATAGGGTATTTCCCGTGTGGAAGGTGGGCCTGACGCTTTTTCTGTGACCGTGTGGCGGGCTCTGTCTTCATCGGCTGTAGCCGGAGAGGGCCGAACGGCGAATGTTCGCTGCGCGTCACCGTTGCCTATTTCAGGTCGACGCTTGACTATAGCAATAAAAGGCCAGTGGGATCAATCAGATAGATTGCTGGTATCGCTTGGTCAGATGCAGACATTTCCTCCGATCGCGCTTAGAATCGCGCCATGTCAGAAGATACCCCCGCAGCGAACAGGGTGACGTTTGTCACCATTGATGAAGGCCGGCACGGTCAGCGCCTGGATAATTTCTTGTTTACTCACCTTAAAGGTGTGCCCAAGTCTCGAGTTTACCGGATTATCCGGTCCGGAGAGGTGCGGGTTAACAAGGGGCGAGCCAAGCAGACCACCCGACTGTGTACTGGCGATGTGGTGCGTGTCCCGCCCATTCGCACCAGTGACTCCACCGCGCCTGCGGCGGTGAGTGAGGGCTTGGCTGAGCGTCTGCGCCGGGCCTGTGTCTATGAAGATGATCAGTTATTTGTTTTTAATAAACCTGCGGGCTTAGCGGTGCATGGAGGCAGTGGCGTCAGCCTGGGCTTGATTGAAGCGTTGCGGGTGATGTTCCCGCAAGAGCGGGAGCTGGAGCTGGTGCACCGACTGGATCGCGATACCAGTGGTTTGATCATGGTGGCCCGTCGGCGCTCGTTTCTGCGTAAACTGCAGCGCTTGATGCAGGGCGGCCAGATTGAAAAACGTTACTGGCTTCTCTGCCAAGGGTTTAAGGGTAAGGAGCGCACGCTGGATGCGCCCTTATTGAAAATGATGAATGGCAATGAGCGTATCGTCAGAGTATCGCGTGAGGGCAAACCCTCTGTGACGCATTTTCGCCTCCTTGAGCGGTTTGCTCAGGCGCAGCTGGTGGAGGCTACCCTGGAAACCGGCCGCACCCACCAAATTAGAGTGCATAGTCAGTTTGGGGGCTTTGCACTGCTGGGTGATAGCAAGTACGGCATCGCTAAAGGGGAGGCGTTGTTGGCTGAAATTGGCCGCCGCCGGCTCTGCTTACATGCCCGAACTCTGGTTTTTGTGCACCCGAATACGGGTAAAAGGCTGACGGTTACCGCGCCGCTGGATGATGACTACGAGGCCATTTTGACTGCCCTGAGGAGCAAACCATGAGTGTTGTTCGCCCCTACGACCTGGTGATTTTTGATTGGGACGGCACAGTGATGGATTCCACGGGGCGCATTGTGAGCTGCATGCAGCTGGCAGCGGTGGACATGGCGTTGCCGTCATTGGCTGATTCGGTAGTTTGCAGCATTATTGGGCTAGGGTTGCCGGAAGCAATCGCTACACTCTATCCGCAGCTGGATGATGCTGGCATTGTTGCCATGCGTGATCGTTATGCGTTTCATTTTATTGCCGCCGAGCAGACACCCAGTGCCCTTTATCCGGCTGCTGAGCAGGTTTTGATTCACCTGCGTGAGCAGGGTCTTAAGCTGGCAGTGGCAACCGGAAAGAGTCGCAAGGGGTTGCAGAGGGTGTGGGGCAATACCGGCCTAGAACGTTATTTTGATGCTTCCAGATGCGCCGACGAAAGCCATTCTAAGCCGCACCCAGCCATGGTGCTGGAACTGCTGGAGGCGATGGCAGTGCCTGCTGAGCGGGCCGTGGTGGTGGGTGACACCACCTATGATCTGGAGATGGCCCGTGCTGCTAGGGTAGACCGCATAGGGGTGAGTTATGGTGCGCATCCAGTTGAGCAGTTGCTCCCATGCGAGCCCTTGGCGGTGATCGATCGTTTGGACCATTTGTTGCCGCTAGTGGGGTTGGCAGCGTCTGAATTTGTAATGGAGAGCGTATGACTATGAATAATCAGCCATCTTCTCAGCCCCCTCAGAATGAGCGGGAATGGAAGCTGATAGAGAAATTACTGGGCCAGGCCCAAGATGAGCAGCGTAAATCCCGTCGTTGGGGTATTTTCTTCAAGGCCCTGACCTTTGTGTATCTGTTTACCTTGTTGGTGATAGTGATTCCGGGCAAAACCGGTTCTGCTGTGACCATGGCGGAAGCCCATGTGGGGATCGTAGATGTGAACGGCGTGATTGCGCCGGATCAGGAGGCGAGTGCGGACTTGATCGTCACCGGCTTAACGAGAGCCTTTGAAGCGGAAAACACCACCGCCGTTCTATTGAAAATCAACAGCCCAGGTGGCTCACCAGTACAATCTAATCAGGTGTACAACGCCATCAAGCGGCTGCGGGCTGAATACCCGGAAAAGAAACTGTATGCGGCGATTACCGATGTGGGTGCCTCTGGGGCGTACTTTATTGCCTCCGCTGCAGATGAAATCTATGCGGACCCGGCCAGCATTGTAGGTTCCATTGGCGTGATCATGGCTGGCTTTGGGCTGGAGCAGGCGGCCGACAAACTGGGTGTGGAGCGCCGTGTGTTTACCGCTGGCGAAAACAAGGATTTGATGGATCCGTTTTCACCGGTGAAGCCGGCCCATCGCAAACACGTACAAACCATGCTGGATGATATTCATCAGCAGTTTATTGCGGCGGTGAAGAAGGGGCGCGGCAATAGGTTGAAAGTTGATGGGCATCCAGAATTGTTTTCCGGCTTGTTCTGGACTGGCGAGCGGGCTATGGATTTGGGTCTGATTGATGGACTAATGAGCCCGGGGCAGGTGGTTCGCGAAGTGGTAGGCGAGGAGGAGATGCTCAACTACAGTGCCAGCCGCTCTCCTATGGAAGAGTTTATTCGCCGTTTTGGGGTTTCCATTGGCGAAGGCGTGGCTACGCAGCTGGGGTTGAGTGCATCGCCGGTGATTCGTTAATCATAATGGCGAGAAACGAGAAGAGACGCGTTCCGAAACCCCAAGGGCGTTCGGTTCCCGCCTCTTCCCTTTATAGAATAGAGGCAGCTGGTTATAGGGGCAGCTGAACGCCTTCTGCAGCCAGAAATTCGGTTAATATAATTAAAGGCAGGCCTACCAGTGTATTCGGGTCGCGTCCTTCCAAGGCTTTGAACAGCACAATGCCGAGGCCCTCGGATTTGAAGCTGCCAGCACAATTCAGGGGCTGTTCGATGTCCACGTAGCGTTCAATCTGCGCTGGTTTCAAGGTGCGGAACTGCACATGGAAAGGGTCACAGACCACTTGGCTACGGCCAGTGGCGGTATTGAGCAGGCACAAACCCGTCAGGAAACTGACCCGCTTGCCGCTGGCGGCGCTGAGTTGACGAATAGCGGTGTCGCGGTCGCCGGGTTTGCCCAGTACTTGATTGCCAATAACGGCAACCTGGTCGGAGCCGATAATTAGCGTGTTCGGGTGTTGGTCTGCGAGGGCCAGCGCTTTTTCCCGGGCCAGGCGCATTACCAAGGCGGTAGGGCTTTCATCCTCATGCCGGGATTCGTCGATATCCGGGCTCTGGTGGATAAAATCCAGTTTCAGCTTGTCTAATAGTTGGCGCCGAAACGGCGATGAAGAGGCGAGTAACAGGGTAGGTGTCTGGTCAGTCATAGGGGTCTCCGCGCTTTGCGGGGGCAAGTGTAAGGATTATTTTTTCATGACGCACGAAAAACCCTGTTGACTCAGGTGTTTAGTGCCTCACATTAACTTTGACAGCGGGGCCTCGCGGCCCTAGAATTGCGCGCTTATGTTTTCAGGGCAACTGCCACAGTTCCTCGATCCTCGCAAATATGCGGATCAAGGTCGCATCGTTGAAGGCCAGCTTACCGTTGGAGACCTGCCACGCCTGCAGGAATACCGCGATAGCTTGGACCAGCCAGTAGCAATATCGCTGGCGTTCGATCGTGATGATGAGGGGCATCGGCGTATCGAGGGCGAGGTTAGCACCGTATTGGTGCTGCCATGTCAGCGCTGCCTGGAGCCAGTGAGTTATTCTATTACTGCCCATATCGATGTGGCGTTGGTTTGGAATGAGGATCAGGCCAAGGCATTGCCGGGGCGACTGGATCCTTGGTTGGTTGGCGAAGAACGCATGGTTCTTACCGATCTAATCGAAGAGGAGCTGTTGCTGGCTATGCCACTGGTGGCTCTGCATGACTCTTGCCCGACAGCTTTACCGCAGGACAGCGGTAAACCTGAGAAACACGAAAACGCGGATAATCCTTTTGCCGTGCTGGCCAAATTAAAAGGTCAAGGCAAGTAAATTCAGGCTGAATAAACGCCCGAGGAGCTCGAAATGGCTGTTCAAAAGAACCGTAAAACCCGTTCAAAGCGTGGCATGCGCCGCTCTCACGATGCGCTGCCTGCCGCTGCGCTGACTGAAGATAGCAACACTGGTGAAGTGCACCGTCGTCACCACATTTCTCCGGATGGCATGTACCGTGGCCGCCAGGTGATCAGTCAGGGTGATTCTGACGACGAATAAGTTGTATGAAAATGGGAGCTGCGGCTCCCGTTTTTCTGTGCCGGTCTGGCCTTGCGCTGCCCTTATTGTGCAGTAACAGCCCAGTTTCAGTGGCGCACTGAAATCCTCCTTCGGGAGGATTTTTTGTAAGTGGATTTGTGGTTGAAGGCGGAGAATATGTTACCGCCGAACGTTTTTTGTCAGAATGCCTCCAAATTTGAATATAAGGAAGCAGCCCATGCCGGTTGTGACGCTAGCAGTGGATGCCATGGGGGGCGATCACGGCTTGTCCGTAACAGTGCCCGCCGTGGCAGCCATGCTGTCTCGCCATGAGCACATGCACATTATCTTGGTTGGCCAACTTGAACCGTTAACTAGCGCCTTGTCTCAGGCTAATATCGCTGATCACCCGCGTATTACCGTTCAGCCAGCCACGGAAGTGGTGGCAATGGATGATCCCGTCGCCGTTGCTCTGCGGCAAAAGAAGGACTCGTCCATGCGTGTGGCCATCAATATGGTCAAGGAAGGGCGTGCCCAGGCAGCGGTCAGCGCCGGCAATACTGGTGCCTTGATGGCGGTGAGCCGTTTTGTGTTGAAAACCCTTCCCGGGGTAGATCGCCCCGCCATTTGTACGGCTATTCCCACGGCCAATGGCCATTGTCACATGCTCGACTTAGGCGCCAATGTGGATTCAGAGCCCGCGCACTTGCTGCAGTTTGCCTTGATGGGGCAGGCGGTGGTGCGTGCTGTTGATGGGGTGGAGCATCCTCGTGTGGCGTTACTGAATATTGGTGAAGAAGACATCAAGGGTAACGAGCAGATTAAGGAGGCGGCAGGGCTGTTGCGTGAAGCCCAAGGTCTCAACTATGTGGGCTTCGTGGAAGGTAATGGCATCTTTTCAGGCGAGGCCGATGTGGTGGTGTGTGATGGTTTTGTTGGTAATGTCTCGCTAAAAACCATGGAAGGTGTAGCCAAAATGATTGGCAACATGTTGCGCCAAGAAATCAAACAGTCCTGGCTGCGCAAACTATGCGGCTTGTTTGCGTTGCCGGTGTTGATTGGGCTCAAAAAGCGCATGGACCCGGATCACTATAATGGCGCCAGCCTTGTTGGCCTGCGTGGCGTGGTGGTGAAGAGCCACGGTGGTACCAGCAAGGAAGGTTTTGCCTGTGCGCTGGAAGTGGCTCAGCTGGAGGCGCGCCGTAACGTACCGTCCTTGATTAGTGATGCACTGGGTCAGCCCGGCACTCACTAAATTATGCGTCGGGGCTGGCTGGCCCCGAATGTCTATTCATACTTTGTTTCAGGCCTGACCGGACAGCGAAAGCGAAAGCCGGCATACTGCGGCCTGCCTATTTTCAAGGGGATGTTGCATGTCCAAGACAGCCTTTATTTTTCCTGGCCAAGGGTCTCAGGGCCTGGGGATGCTCAGTGAGTTCGCCGAACGTCCGGCGGTGAAGCAAACCTTTCAGGAAGCCTCTGGTGCGCTGGATCAGGACCTCTGGGCGTTAGCCCAAGAAGGGCCAAAAGAAGCGCTCAATCAGACAGAAATCACTCAGCCTTTACTGCTGACCGCAGGCGTTGCCCTGTGGCGTTTGTGGGAACAGAGCGGTGGCCCACGGCCGAATGTGTTGGCAGGGCATAGCCTGGGTGAGTACACGGCGCTGAGTTGCGCCGGAGTCATTAATCTGGGTGATGCCGTGCGGCTGGTGCGTACTCGTGGCCAGTTGATGCAGCAGGCCGTTGGCCAGGGTGAAGGCAGCATGGCTGCCATTCTCGGGTTGGATGATGATCAGGTTCGCAGCGCTTGTGAGCAGGCAGCTCAGGGCGGCGTTGTTGAGGCTGTCAATTTTAATGCGCCAGGACAGGTGGTTATTGCCGGTTCAGCGGATGCGGTTGAGCGGGCTATTGCAGCCTGTAAAGAGGCTGGTGCGAAACGTGCCATGGCGCTTCCGGTCAGTGTGCCGTCCCATTGTGCGTTGATGAAACCTGCCGCTGCACAGCTTGCCGATACCTTGAGTGATACCCGTTTTCACGCGGCGGAAATGCCGGTGATCAATAATGTGGATGTGGCCATGGAAACGGATCCGGAGAAAATTCGTGATGCGTTGATTCGCCAACTTTATTCACCGGTGCGCTGGGTGGAAACCATTCAGGCACTGCAAGAGCAGGGTGTTGGTCATCTTTATGAGTGTGGCCCGGGCAAGGTTTTGTGTGGTTTGGTGAAACGCATTGACCGGGAATTGGCCGCTCGTCCGCTGGAAACAGAGGCAGCTTTCACGGCTGCTCTGCAAGGAGAATAAGCATGTCAGACAAGAAAGTGGCACTGGTAACCGGCGCTAGCCGGGGCATCGGCCGGGCGATTGCCGAACAACTGATTGCGAATGGTTTTTTTGTGGTTGGCACGGCTACTACTGACAAAGGGGCTGCCGCCATTGGCGATGCGTTGGGCGAAAACGGTGCCGGCAAGAGGCTTGATGTGGCAGACAAGACGTCGGTGGACGCCACCCTCAAGAGCATCAACGAAGAGTTTGGTGCTCCTTTGGTGTTGGTGAATAACGCGGGTATTACCCGCGATAACATCATGCTTCGGATGAAGGAAGATGAATGGGATGATGTGATCAATACTAATCTCAATTCCCTTTATCGTGTTAGCAAGGCATGCTTGAAAGGCATGACGAAAGCGCGTTGGGGCCGGATTATCAATATCAGCTCGGTGGTCGGCACCATGGGTAACGCAGGGCAAGCCAATTACGCGGCCGCTAAAGGCGGCGTAGAAGGTTTCTCAAGGGCATTGGCCCGCGAGCTTGGCTCACGTAACATTACGGTGAACTCTGTTGCTCCGGGCTTTATTCAAACGGACATGACAGAGGCGCTGCCAGAAGCCCAGAAAGAGGCCCTACTGCAGGGAATTCCCTTGGGGCGCTTGGGGCAGCCGGCGGAGATTGCCAGTGCGGTTGCTTGGCTGGCCAGTGAGGGCGGTGGTTATGTCACGGGAACCACTTTGCACGTCAATGGGGGCATGTTTACCGGGTAGCTCAAAAAGTGGGCACCCGAGGGTTTCTGGGAAGGCTGTCTAATTGACTGTTTTTGCAGAAGAAAATATTTGGAAAAACTTCAAGGAAAGGCATCGGTCTAGTCGGCTTGCAACCGCAAACAGCGTTCACCTAGAATAGCCGCTGACAGGTGCTAGCACACCATTAATCAGGAGAGTAATACGATCATGAGCAGCATCGAAGAACGCGTAAACAAAATCATCGTTGAGCAACTGGGTGTTAAGCCGGAAGACGTAAAATCAGAAGCGTCCTTCGTTGAAGATCTGGGTGCAGACTCCCTGGATACCGTTGAGCTAGTGATGGCCCTGGAAGAAGAATTTGAAACCGAAATTCCGGATGAAGAAGCTGAGAAAATCAGCACCGTCCAGTCCGCTGTGGATTATATTAAAGCACACAGCTGATTTCGGTTGATCGAATAACAAAAAAGCCGCAGGTTCAATGAGCTTGCGGCTTTTTTGTGGCCAGAATATTTGCCGTAACAAGTGACGTTTTCTTACATTACGGCAGCCAGTTAATGGGCCGGTTGTAGTAGTCTTGTTGCATTAAGGCCTTTAAATGGCGCCAAAAAACATGGATTTGGGAGGTATTGGGTGACGTCACGTCGAGTCGTTATTACAGGGTTGGGAATGCTCACGCCGCTTGGAGTCGATGTGGCTTCTACTTGGGAAGGCATCAAGGCGGGTAAAAGTGGCATTCGCAATATCGAGCACTTTGATACGGAGCGCTTTGCTACCCGTTTTGCTGGCCTGGTGCCTGACTTTGATATTTCCGAATACTTGTCCCCCAAAGATGCCCGCAAGATGGACATTTTTGTTCAGTACGGTTTGGTGGCGGCTATTCAGGCTGTGCGTGATGCGGGCTTGGACATGGAAAAGGAAGACGCCGAACGCGTTGGTGCCGCTATTGGCTCGGGCATTGGAGGCCTCACCTATATCGAAGAAAACCATCGTAAACTGCTCGATTCCGGTCCGCGTAAGCTGTCGCCCTTCTTTGTGCCCGGCACCATTATTAATATGATCGCAGGTAATCTGGCGATCATGTACGGGATGAAAGGGCCGAACTTTGCCACGGTAACAGCGTGCACCACAGGCACCCACAATATAGGGTTTGCCGCCCAGCAGATTATTCTGGGGCAGGCGGATGTGATGGTTGCTGGCGGGGCAGAGAAAGGATCTTCACCATTGGGAGTAGGTGGTTTTGCCGCTGCACGTGCATTATCTACTCGTAACGATGACCCACAAGCAGCTAGTCGCCCCTGGGACAAAGATCGCGATGGCTTTGTGCTGGCTGATGGCGCTGGTGCGGTTGTGCTAGAAGAGTACGAGCACGCCAAGGCCCGTGGTGCCACCATCTATGCGGAGCTGGTAGGTTTTGGCATGAGTGATGATGCATACCACATCACTTCTCCGGCAGCGGGCGGCGACGGAGCCATGCGTGCCATGCGCAACGCCCTGCGCAATGCCGGGGTTGAGCCGGATCAGGTGGATTACATCAATGCCCACGGCACCTCCACGCAAATGGGTGATGTGGCCGAAGCGATGGCGGTGAAAACCCTGTTTGGTGATCATGCCTACAAATTGGCGGTGAGCTCCACCAAGTCCATGGTCGGGCATTTGCTGGGTGCGGCGGGGGCCGTGGAAGCGATTTTCTCCATTTTGGCCATGCGTGATTCGGTGGCTCCGCCTACCATCAATCTGGATAACCCGGATGAAGGGTGTGACCTGAACTTCGTGGCAAATCAGGCTCAGGAACGCACCATCAACTACGCGCTGTCCAATTCCTTTGGTTTTGGTGGTACTAACGGCACCTTGCTGTTCAAGAAGGTGTAATGCCACTAGACCCCCGTGATCGCGGCCTCGCTTACGGAGATGGTGTGTTTGAAACCGTGCGAGTGACCGCCTCCGGCAAGTCGCCATTGTGGGCTCGCCATCGCGCCCGCTTGTATGGTGGGCTACAAACGCTGGGCATCGCACAACCCTCCGAGTCTACATTGCAGGCAGCACTGGATGCTGGCGTTGCGGCGCTAGGTGGCGAGCCGGGGGTAGTCAAACTCACGGTTACCCGTGGCGTGGGTGGCAGGGGCTATTTGCCACCGCAATCGGCGCAGCCTACGGTTCTGTGGCAGACGAGCACTTTGCCAGAGTGGTCTGAGCGACAACGCCGTGAAGGGTTAGCGCTGGGATTGTGCCAGACTCCTTTGTACCCTGATCCGTTGGCGGGCTACAAACACCTTAACCGCCTTGCACAGGTAATGGCCCGCCGTGAAGTGGCACAGCAAGGGTGGGACGAAGGATTGCTACTCAGCACCCGTCGTCAGCCCTTGGAGGCTACGTCCATGAATCTCTTTGCCCGCTTCGCCGATCACTGGTGGATGCCTGATTTGGCTGCAGCGGGTGCCGGTGTGGAGGGCGTTATGCAAGGCCACTTGCGTGATACGCTGCGCCATGGCGGTGAAAAAGTGGTCTGCGATCTGCGGCCACTGTCACAGCTGCGTACTGCCGAAGGCCTGTTTTTGTGTAACAGTGTTGTCGGCGTGCTCGCGGTGCGTAAACTGGCGCAATGGCATTGGCCGGTGTTGGCATCGGTCCGGGAACTGCAACAGTCGACAGAAACCTTTTTGGCCGGCTCACTGAAGGGCTAATAACCCCACTATGCGTAAAAAAATCCGTATTTTTGGACTGTTGGTTGTCCTACTGATAGTCGCTGTTCCTGTGGCGGGGGCCTGGGTCAGTAGTTATCTACATCGCCCGTTACCGATTTCTGAAACATTTACCGTGGAGGTGACTAAAGGGGCGGGGCTGAGCCGTGTGCTCTACAACCTCAAACGTGACGGTATTCTAGGTGAGGGGGTTGACGCCCGGTGCCGTCGAGTGGGTGCGCGAATTTATTCTGCTTTCACCGGCATGGATGGGCGCATGCACATGGGCGAGTATCAACTCAAACCCGGTGATTCGTTATTGTCGTTGTTGGAAAAAATGGATCGGGGCGATGTACTGCAACGTAGTCTGACGTTAGTCGAAGGCTGGAATTTCCGAGAATTGCGAGCCCGGTTGGCTGCCCTGGAAACCCTGGAACATCGACTGAAAGGGCTGACTGACGAACAAGTCATGGCGAAACTCGGTCGCCCTGATTTACATCCCGAAGGCTGGTTTGCACCGGAAACCTATTTTTATACCCGTGGCACATCAGACCTGACTATCCTGGCCCGGGCACTGGAGCGGCAGGAGCGTATTCTGGACGCCGCTTGGCAGCAACGGGCCAAGGATTTGCCTTTGCAAACACCATATGAAGCGCTGATTATGGCCTCCATCGTTGAACGGGAAACCGGTGTCCCAGAAGAGCGATCTGAAATTGCAGGCGTTTTTACCAACCGTTTGAATAAGGGTATGCGCTTGCAAACTGACCCCACCGTGATTTACGGCATGGGTGAAGCCTATAACGGAAATATTCGCCGCTCGGACCTGCGTCGTGCGACACCTTACAATACCTATGTGATTGATGGCCTGCCGCCCACCCCTATTGCCATGCCCGGTCATGAAGCGATTTTGGCGGCAGTAAAGCCGGCGACAACCGAGTCGCTGTATTTTGTCGCTCGCGGTGATGGCAGCCACTATTTTTCCAAGACCCTGGCGGAACATCGAAGAGCGGTGCGCGAATACCAATTACGACGCCGGGAAGGATACCGGTCTTCGCCGGGAGGAGGGCAATGAGCGGTCGCTTTATTACCCTAGAAGGCGGAGAGGGTGCAGGTAAGAGTAGCAACCTCGTTTGGTTGGCAGAGGCGCTTCGGGCCGAGGGTAAGACGGTGATGGTAAGCCGAGAGCCCGGAGGCACAGCCCTGGCTGAATCGATTCGCGAAGTGCTGCTGGCACCCAGTAACGAAGTCATGGCTGACGATACCGAATTACTGCTGGTCTTTGCTGCACGGGCGCAGCATTTGGAGCAGAAGATTCGTCCGGCACTAGCGCGCGGCGAATGGGTCTTGTGTGATCGATTTTTGGATGCCACCTGGGCTTACCAGGGAGCAGGGCGGGGACTAGATAGCGCCGCCATTGCTGCACTGGAGGCCCTCGTTATTCGAGATACCCGTCCAGACATGACTATACTGTTCGATGTGCCGGTGGAGGTGGGCATGGCGCGCGCGGGCAAGCGTGCCGCACTGGACCGCATTGAACAGGAGGATCGAGCTTTTTTTGATCGCATCCGCCAGTGTTACCTGGCTCGGGCAGCCCAGGAGCCCAATCGGTTTCGCACGGTAGACGCTAGCCAGCCGCTGGAATCAGTACAGCAACAACTAGCCCGGATTGTTGAGGAGATGCAGGCATGGCCGTAACCGGTGCAAAAGTTCAGGTCCCTTGCCCTTGGCACAGCGATGCTATGGCGCAGCTGCTTGATCAACACGCCCGGGGGCGGCTGCCCCATGCCCTGTTGCTAAGCGGTCCGAAAGGCATTGGTAAATTGCGGCTGGCGGAGTCTTTGGCGCAAACTTTATTATGTGAAAAACCCTCCGCTGGCTTGCCCTGTGGTCATTGCCAAGGTTGCCAGCTCAGCACGGCAGGCACCCATCCAGATTTGTATCGACTTAGCCCGGAAGAAAAAAGCAAAACCATCAAGATTGACCAGGTGCGCAAGTTGGTAGCATTTGCCACCCGTACTGCGCAATACAGTGGTTATCGTGTGGCGATTATTTCCCCCGCTGAAGCCCTTAACCGCAACGCCCAGAATGCGTTGCTGAAAACCCTCGAAGAGCCTGGAACACAAACCCTATTGTTGCTGGTTAGCGACCAACCAACCCTGCTGTTGCCAACCATTCGTAGCCGTTGTCAGCAACGTATCTTGCCCTTACCGGTAAAGGAACATGCGTTACAGTGGCTGCAGTCGCAAGTGGGAGAAAGCGCGGCCTCGTTACTGGATGCCGCTCAGGGGGCGCCTTTGCGGGCACTGGCTCTTGAGCAAGCGGAGTGGTTCGCCGATCGGACCCGTTTGCTGGATACCCTAGTCAGGGTGGCAGAAGGGCGCCAATCGGTAGCGCAGGCCTCCCCGGTGCTGGCCAAGCATGACCCCACGGAAATGGCTAGTGTGATTTACGGATGGCTATCGCGGAGTTTGAATCAACGTTTTTCTGGTCAGCAGAGCTCCGATGCCTTGCTGGCGCCGCTGCTAGAGCGCCTTAATAAGGCTGTGCCTCCGGCTCGTCTGTTACGGGCCGCCCAGCGTGTGCTGGAAGGTCGCCGCGCCTTGTTGTCTGGAGCCAACCCCAATAAGGAGCTGCTCTACGAGCAGTGGTTGTTGGTGTTGGTGGGCGTTGACGCTGCGGCGGCGGCGCACTAACCTTGATTATAGATTAATAATAATTTCGTAAGGGGTTGGTTCATGAAGATGCCGGTAGGTCGCAATGGCATTCTGTCGCTTTCCATCAAAGATAAAGCGGTGCTGTATTCGGCTTACATGCCGTTCATTACCAACGGCGGTTTGTTTATTCCCACTGAAAAGCAATACACGTTAGGGGAAGAGATCTTCCTGCTACTGAACATTATGGATGAAGCCGATAAGATTCCAGTGGCTGGCAAGGTCGTGTGGATCACCCCCAAAGGGGCTCAAGGGAACCGTAGTGCGGGGATCGGTGTGCAATTCTCCGATCAGGACGATACCGCCCGCGTTACCATCGAGAATCATCTGGCCGGTTCACTGGAATCGGATCGTCCTACGTATACCATGTGAGAGGCTGACTCGTATTGCGCTGCGTGCAACAACGCAAGCGTGTTGGGTTCTGGCTGTCAAATAAGAAGGCCGCCTCTTTTTTAGGACGCGGCCTTCTGTATTTCAGATGCGATCATTTTAGCCGGTGCTGTGTGTGCCGCGTGGTGTGTGCTGGGCGCTCCCTACGCTACAATGCCTGCGTTTTTAACGTTGGAGCTTGTTGTGATTGCTACCTCTTTTGTGGATTCCCATTGTCATTTAGATCGTCTGAATCTTGACGCCCATGATGGCGACTTCGCGGCGATGATGGCGGCCACCGCGCAGGCTAGGATCAGCCACATGCTGTGCATCGGTGTGGATCTAGAAACCTTTCCGCAAGTGCAGGCGCTGGCTGAACAATATGACAATGTTTTTGCCAGCGTCGGGGTGCATCCACTTTACAAGGAATCCCGTGAGCCCGTTGTAGAGGAGCTGATTGAGCGTGGGGCCCACCCCAAGGTTGTCGCTATTGGCGAAACCGGGCTGGATTACTTCTATGCAAAGGAAGAGCGAGAGTGGCAGCAGCGCTATTTTATTGCCCATATTCAGGCTGCTCGTGAAACCGGCCTGCCTTTGGTTGTGCACACGCGCGGCGCCAAGGAGGATACCTTGGCGCTGTTGCGCGAGCACGGTAGGGGGGAAGTTCGCGGCGTGCTCCACTGCTTCACTGAAGACCTGGACATGGCCCGACAGGCCATAGAGCTGGGTTTCTACATTTCCATTTCTGGGATTGTCACGTTTCGCAATGCGCAGGCCCTGCGGGAGACCGTGAGGCAGTTACCTCTGGAGCGTTTATTGATCGAAACCGATTCCCCCTGGCTCGCTCCAGTTCCTTTTCGTGGCAAGCCCAATGAGCCGCGCTATGTGGTTCAGGTGGCTGAATGTGTGGCAGCACTGCAGGGGATCAGTGTGGATGCTCTGGCGGCGGCCACCACGAATAACTTCTTTTCTCTGTTCAACAAGGCACAAGCATGAACCTGTATGCAATGCTGGCGCTGGCAGCGCTAGGTGGTGGTGTAGTGGCAGCGTTGCTTGTGGCGTTGCTGGAGCGGCGCCGAGCGGCTGCGCGTGAAGCCGTATTGCTGGCCGAGAAAAATGCTCTGAGCGAGCCGCTGGCCCAGGTACCGCTGCTCAAGCAGCAGCTACAAGAACAGCAACAACGGCAGCAGCACACGGACGCACAGCTACAGCAGTTGGGAGCCGATAAGGCCCGGCTGGAAGAACGGCTGGCTGGGCAGCAGGAAAAGTTGGCCTTCTCCGAGCAAAGCCGAAATCAGCTGAAGCAGGAGTTTGAGAACCTGTCCGGGAAAGTACTGGAGCAGCGCGGCAAGCAATTACAGGAGCAACACCAGCAGGGCCTTGATGGCATGCTCAAACCGTTCCGTGAGCAGCTGGCGGATTTTCGCCGTCGGGTGGATCAAATTCACAGCGACGAAACCCGTGCTCAGGCATCCCTGATCGAACAGTTGGGCCATTTGAAAAGCCTTAATCAGCAGATGCATGAAGATGCGCGCAATCTCACCGACGCCTTAAAAGGCCAGTCCAAGACCCAGGGTAATTGGGGTGAGATGATTTTGGAGCGAGTGCTAGAGTCTTCCGGCCTGACCCGGGGCCGTGAATACGAAACCCAGGTTACGTTGAAGGATGAGAGCGGCCAGCGACGGCTGCCGGATGCTATTGTGCACCTGCCGGAAAATAAGGATGTGGTGATCGACGCGAAAGTATCGTTGGTGGCCTATGAGCGGCTTTCTTCTGCCTCTACGGCGGAGGAGCGCGAACAGGCATTACGCGACCATCTGGCCTCCCTACGCAGTCATATTAAAGGCTTAGATGCGAAGGATTACAGCGGTCTGGAAGGTATTCGGAGCCTGGATTTTGTGCTGCTTTTTATTCCCATTGAGGGAGCGTTCATGGTGGCCATGGAGCAAGATCATCGCCTTTATTCTGACGCCTTTTCTCGCAACATAGTATTGGTTAGTCCAACTACGTTATTGGTAACGTTGCGCACGATCCAGAATATTTGGCGTTATGAGTACCAAAACCAGAATGCGTTAGATATCGCTGATCGTGCCGGGAAAATTTGTGATCAGGTGTCGCTGATTGGCGATTCCATGGATGATCTCGGTGACAAAATCGGTAAGGCACAATCTGCGTGGGATACCACTTTTAAGCGTCTCAGTAGTGGCCGTGGCAACCTATATCGCCAGGCGCAACAACTCAAAGAGCTGGGGGCAAAAGCGCGTAGAGCGTTACCCGCCCCCGCTGATGAACAGCAAGGGGAATCATAAGAAAAAAGGCTCATCAGTCCGTCAGAATGCACGGAAAGTACGATATTTCTGCTCAATATAAAAGGTATTGCACATAAAATAAGTGCATTTCAATTATTTTATGTCTGATAGGGTGTGTCGCTTAAGACGACAAAATATAGGGTAAAGTGACGACTTTGATAATCAAAAATAATAGTTATCTAGTGCCATAGTGCTAGTTTAATAATATTAGAACTGCGTCACAGGTAATGAAAACGCCTTAGTTAGTATGAGTCTTGTAACTCAATCTAACTAAAGGTGGTTCTATGTGTCGTTTGATGTTCGCCCTACTATTGGTAATGGGTTTGGCACAAGCGGTATCGGCGCTTGACGCTCAACCTCGTATTATCGGGGGACAGGATGTAGTAACAGTCCGGCCGTGGATGGCCGAAGTGGAAGTTAGCCTATCTGGAAACTCCGCCTATGCTGCCACGCTGTGTGGTGGAACGTTGGTTGCTCCGGGCTGGGTGTTGACGGCCGCACACTGTGTGGTAACTCCCAGCGGCACCACCTTGCAACCCAGTCAATTGTTTGTGGCGCTGGGAAGCCTAGATCGAACAGAGGCAAACCCTCCTGAGCGTTTGTCTGTTTCAGCGGTGCGAGTCCATCCGAACTATCGTGCGGTTACCTTTCACAATGATTTGGCATTGCTACGGTTGTCTTCTGACAGTCAGGCCACCCCGCTTAATTTGGCTAAACCCCAGACGGTTTCTGCGCTGGCACGCGGAAGTCATGACGAAGCGCTGCAGATAACGGGTTGGGGTTCCACCTCTCCCAGCGGCAATGGCCTTTCCAACTCCCTGCGTGAAGCTAGTGTGGATTATGTGCCAAACAGTACTTGCGCCAACCAGTGGGGGAACCTAACCGGTAATCAAATCTGCGCGGGTGAAATGAATCCCTTGAATGTCGCACAGGACACCTGTCGTGGGGATAGTGGTGGACCGCTAGTTTATGGTGAGCTTGGGCAACAATGGCTGGTTGGGATTACTAGCTACGGCCACGAACGGTGCGCCACCGCCGGCATTCCAGCGGTATATACCCGAGTGGATCGCTACTTGGATTGGCTTGAGCAAACCACTTTGGGAAGTCTTGTTGACCTTGAGCTCACCGGTGAAGCCGTTGACACCTACACTAATCCGGGTGCATCTACCACGCTGCATACTCGCATCGCTAACACCAGCCAGCAAACACGAGCCGGTAATGTGGGCCTGCGAATTGCACACAAAAATGGACTGACAGTGCGTGTCCCTGGGCTGAACTGTGTCGCTAATATCGGCTATACCGACTGTCTCGGTAATACTGATCTGGCTTTGGGGCAAGAAAGTGCCACTTACAGTATTACCCTCAGCGCCAGTAATCGCTGGTCAGACGACATCCGTATTGATCCGATTAGTAGTACTTCTCATGACTACTTCTCTAGCTTGGGCGAAAACCTGAAATTGGTTTTCAGCGATGAGCCGGATGTGGTGCTTAGCCTGACCACTCAGCGTGGCAGTGATGACCTGGTGCGTGTTAATGCCCAGGTGACCAATGTGGCGACTCACCAAACAGCCGCGCGGGTGCGTGTGAGTTTTGCTCTTCCCTCCGGGTGGAGTACGGCGCAATTGCCGGAGAATTGTTTCGGCACGAACTCGGTGCAATGTGCTCTAGGTGATATGGCTCCTGGCGAAAAGGCCTCTCAGCAATTACTACTAGAAGGTCAGGGTAACGAGAACCTGTGGGTGCGGGTGTGGACCGATAATGGCGACTATCCGGCGAACGATAACACCGCTAGTACTCAACCGGCGCAGGCGCGTAAAGCGTCCAGCGGTGGAAGTGCCGGAGGAAGTGCTGGTGGCAGTGGTGGTGGTGGCGGGAGTCTGTCCTGGTGGTTACTGGCGCTGTTAACCGTGGTTTCCGTTCGTCGGCTCCACTAGTGTCAGGTGGCGTTGGCGCTCTGGCGCCAGCGCGCCCTGATTGCCTTTCCAAGGAAGAGCATCAATCCCTTTGGGGATAGCATTTATCTGGAAAGGCGCCTTGATAATCTCAAAATAGGGGGAGTGGTCGAAGTCTGCAGCGGTAATGGCGCGAGGTTGCAGCCTGAGCAAGCGGGCAGTGGGCTCGCTTTCCTTTACCAACGGCATTACCGGGAACTGCACAAAGCTGAAAGCATCTGCCACCACGGTACCGCTGAGGGCTTTGACCAGTTCACCGGCCCAGCGGCGGAACAGCCTGGCACGCCAACGCAGGGGCAGCAAGCGCCAAGGCAGCAGAGCCATCATGGCTAGCGCCCCCCAGGATTGGGTGCTGCCGACGCCAATACGGCTGATGGCGTAGCGCAGGACATCCTGAGCTTCATTGTCGCTCAGGCCCTGAGCCCGGCATACGCGAATATGGCGGCCTTCTAGTGATGACAAGGGTTCCACGATCAGCCCTCTTTCTAGGCGGGCGTCAATGACCAATTGGGTATCCGGTTCGCAGGGAGTGTAATCCGCTAACAGCGCACGCAGGGCAGGGTCCGCCACATCGTGCAGCCGCCCAATGTAGAGCACTGCGCGAGCATAGCGACTATCGCCAATCACCTTGAAAGTTCGGTCTACGGTGCTATGACCGGCAACAAGTAGCACATCACAAGACCTCAGTACCGTGCGCAGGCTTCCCAAATCAGCACTGGGCTGGCCACTGAACTGTTCATCACGCTGCAAGCGGCGGCAGATCCATTGATAAAAGGCCAGCTGTCGGTTCATGTGTGAGGCTCCGGTATCCATAACGAGGCACGTACGAGTTTCAGGAGCTTACAGCAGGTCCAGAGCTTGGTCGATGACCGAATTGGTCGTGTAGAAGTGTGGTGATAAGCGAACGCCGCCACCCCGCTCAGCACAAACGACTCCGCCATTTTTCAGGCGTTGAAAGGTCTCGTTGGGGGCTTCGTGTGGCAAGCGGAAGGTCACAATGCCAGCCCGGCGTTCCCTGGCAGTGGGGCTGAGCAATGTGGCCCCTTTACTATGTAATCCATCAATCAGTCGCTGTACCCGTTGCTGCAGCGCGTTAGCTACCACATCCATCCCGGTGTCTTGAAGTAACGAAAGGGAGGCATTCAGGGCATGGGCGCCAAGCATGTTTGGGCTGCCGCATTCAAAGCGTTTGGCGGTGATGGCGGGTTGCCAGTCCTTGCGGGTGTAATTGCCCGGATCAGTCACCATATGCCAGCCGTGCTGGCGCAGGGTCAGTTGGTCCTGGACTGCCTGGCGACAGTAGAATAGGGCGAGCCCTTCCGGGCCAAGCATCCACTTGTGGCCATCGGCTACCACGAAATCGGCTTGTACCCGCTCTGCAGAAAACGGCAATGCGCCGAGTATCTGGATGGCGTCCACACAGAATAATGTCCCTTGTGCTCGGCAGGCGGCGCCGATGGGGGCCATGTCCATCAGCAGGCCTGAGCCATACTGGACCGCCGACAGTGACACCAGGCGGGTACGCGGCCCCATGGCGTCAATGACATTCTGTTCCGGGTTGTCGCCCTCCAGATTCACTTCAATCACGTCTACGCCTTGGTTGGCTAGGGCCTGCCAGGGAATGCGGTTGGACGGAAATTCTTGATCGCTGATGATGATTTGGTCACCGGTGTGCCATTCAAGACCTTGGGCGATAACAGATAGCCCCTCGGAAGTGTTCTTCAGCAGGCCGATTTCGTCGATATGGACGCCTCCCACTAGCCAGGCCAAACGCTCACGCAACTGCTGCTCTACTTTTAGCCAGAGTGGATAATCCCGGGCGCCAATGTGTACGTTCTGCCGTGCAAACTCGCTCACCGCCGCTTGAGTGCGCAGAGGCCAGGGCGCTACAGCCGCGTGGTTCAAGTAGAGCAAGCCGTCCTGCTGGGGGAATTGTGTTGCAATGTCCAGTGGAGAGCGGTCTGTATGGGCCATGTTGCCTCCATGTGTTGGGGGAAGGTGGGTAGGGGAGCGGTGATGTACACCATGACGCTATGCTAACCGGCGTTGGGTTTCCATGAACAGCATAGCCACCTTGTGTTTTGAGAGGTTGCAGTGGGCTTAGCGGATAGGCGCGCAAAAGGGAATACGTTAGAATTGCGACTGTTCAGTCCGCTACGGAGGTGGACGCAAGGAGAAAAAGATGGGTGATCTGGAAAAAGCCACGCGTAAAGCACAGGAATTTCGTCAGCGAGAACGTGAAATTCTCGATGCCGCTCTGGCCCTTTTTCTGGAAGAAGGCGAAGACCGAGTAACCGTGGAAATGATTGCGGACCGGGTAGGTATCGGCAAAGGAACCATCTACAAGCATTTTGAAACCAAGAACGAAATTTACCTGTTGCTGATGCTGCGCTACGAAGAAGACTTGGCAGGGGTCTTTCAAAAGATTTCCGATGTCGATAATAAGGAAACGTTAGCCCGGGAGTATTTTCGTTTCCGGATATCTGATCCTAAGCGATACCAGTTGTTTGATCGGTTGGAAAACAAGGTGATCAAGGACCACGCGCTGCCGGAGTTGGTGGAGAAACTACACAGCATCCGCAAAGCCAACTTTGCTCGGCTCACCGAGATTGTGAAGGCGAGAATGGAAGAAGGGTCGCTGGAAGAGGTGCCGGCCATCTATCACATTTGCTCTGCTTGGGCGCTGGCCCATGGTGCGGCGGCATTGATGGAATCACCGTTTTATCAAAAACTGATTGATGACAAGGATGATTTTCTCGACTTCCTTATTGAAATTGGTATTCGTATGGGGAACAAAGGGCAGCGAGGTCCGCGATGAAACAAGCCGAGGCGCTGCTTACGTTACTGGAAAAAGCGGCCGATGATGAAACCGGCCTGCCGCCGGTGCATCAATGGAACCCGGAACGTCATGCGGACATCGACATGCGTATCGCCCGGGACGGCACTTGGTTTTATCAAGATTCACCCATTGAGCGGCCCAGAATGGTGGCGCTTTTTTCAACTATTATGTTGCGCGAAAAAGACGATTATTTTCTGATTACCCCGGTGGAAAAGTTACGTATTCAGGTCGATGATGCGCCGTTTGTTGCGACGCAAGTGCAGCAAGTAGAAGAAGGTGGCACCACAAAATTAGTGTTTACCACCAATGTGGGCAGCCATGTGGTTGCCGGAGACGACCATCCCCTCTGGGTTAACACCGATAGCGAGACCGGTGAGCCTTCCCCTTACCTGTGTGTGCGTGACAATCTGACGGCATTGATTGGGCGTTCAGCGTTTTATCAGTTGGTCGATTGGGCCGAGCAACAGGGCGATATCCTGCAAGTACGCAGCAACGGTAAAACGTTCGCTCTGGGTAGCTTGGCAGATTAACCGCTGACCTCTCGTGTAAACATTATCGGGTGAGCCCCGTAGCCAAATCTGATTACACCCCACTCTTGACTGATCAGCGTAGTGTTACGCTGATCAGCAACAGCACAGCCAGTACGATTACGGCGCCTTTCCACATTCTTAATTGCTGGGTGTTAGTGTCTGCCACAGGTTTATTGCTACGAACGGGGCGGCGCAGAGCATCGCGAAATTCTGCTGCATCGGTAAAGCGGAGCTTAGGCTGCCGTTGTAGCGCAAGTTCTAGCACGTTGTTGATCCATAGCGGGATAAACGCGTTATGGCTTTGCAATGGAGGAAGGGGCAGGTGTGAGGCTTTTTCATAGCGACCTTGCCAAGGCAGGGTGCCCGTCAGCATTTCATGAATGATCACCGCGATGGAGAATAGATCGCTTTGCTCGCTTGGAGCTTCGCCTTCTGCCAGTTCTGGCGCGCTGTAATGCAGGGTGCCTAAAGGAATACTGGCGGCAGTTTGTTCCATTCCACGACAATGGCAGCTACCAAAGTCCACAATGCGCACCAATCCAGTAGTGTCTACCATAATGTTATCTGGCTTCAGGTCACCATGAATCACATCGGCACGGTGTAGGGCACGCACCCCGTTGAGCAGTTGATCTGCTAAATATAGTTTTTCTTCAACCGGTGCGTCCGGGTGTTCCCTGAGCCACTGTTGCAGTGTCACACCGTCGATAAATTCCAGGTGTTGGTAAAGGCAGGACGTATTTTCGGGTAGCGGCAAGGCGTGTAATAAATGCGGGTTGCGTAGCCGGTTACCCACCCAGCCTTCCATGACGAAGCGTTCCAGTGCATCACGATCATCTTCCAGATTGATCGATGGTGTTTTCAGTACCGAGGCGTTGCCTTTCTTATCTTCCACCAGATAAAGGTGGCTGCGTACGCTGGCGTAAAGCTCACGCTTTACTGTAAAGCCGTCAATTTTAATGCCGGGGGAAAGCGGAGGGGGGAGTGGCAGGCTACCACGTTGTTTCAGCGCTTCATCGGCGCTGGCGTCCGGTAGCCCGTCAACATGTATTACCTGACAGCTTACGTTATCGTCGCTGCCGTTAGCCAACGCAGCTTGCACCAACGTTTTGGCAGCAAGTTCTGGTTGGTTGGTTTCGCGCAAAATGTTTTGCATCCGTGAACGGGCCAAGAAACCGTGTAAACCATCGCTGGACAAGAGATAAATATCGCCCACCTGTAAATCTACACTGCTGTAGTCCACGTCCAGACGAGTATCTCCTCCCATGGCGCGGGTGAGCACTTGCCGGTTTGCGCCGATTCGGCGGCTGTGATCGCGAGTCAGGCATTCTAGCCTGTTGTGACGCATGCGCCATACGCGGGAATCGCCAACCTGAAAAATGTGCGCGGTGCGCGAGCGTAAAATCAGCAAAGAAAGTGTACAGAGATGGCTGTCGCCAGCCAGTGTCTGGCGACATAACCAACGGTTCAGGGCTTCCAGTACACGTTGCGCAGAGCGCGGTACGCTCCATAACGATGGAGTGGCGTAGTAATCATTGATAAAACCCAGCACGCAGGACTCTGCTGCCTCTCGAGCGGCACCGGCACTGGATAGGCCGTCTGCCAGGGCTGCGACAATGCCTTTGGTGCGCAGCAGTGACCCTTCCGGTACCTGCATAGCCAAGGCATCTTGGTTGTGCAGCTTGGGGCCGCTGTCACTGAATTGCCCGATCCGTACGCGGGGGTGCAACTCGGGTTCGACCATGGTGTCGGCGTTGCCAGCGGGGCCGGTGGACACTTCCATTCTTGTGCTCCTATACCGATAGCGTGTTGTGAGCGGTGGTCCGAGCAAACAGGAGTTCCCGCGTGCCCGGACTCAAAGGGTGTCATCAACTCACTTTGATGAGCTGCACTTCGCCTTTTTCATCAATTTCTGCAATGTGACCTTTGGGTTCATCTAGGAATTGTACGGCGGCCAAGGCAACGGCGGCACTGGCGGCAATGACCAGAAAGAAAGTAGACGGTTCCACGAAGGTCAGCACGGTAAGGAAAATCACCGCACCCGCATTGCCATAGGCGCCTACCATGCCGGCAATTTGGCCGGTGAGGCGACGTTTAATTAACGGTACGGTGGCGAAGACCGCGCCTTCGCCAGCTTGAACGAAGAAGGAACAGCACATGGTGGCAATAACGGCTAGGGCGATGGGCCAGGTGCCGGAGATCTGGCTCATCAGGCCATAACCTACCATCAACCCGCACAACAGGATGGCCAAAGACTTTTTGCGGCCGAATTTGTCCGATACCCAGCCGCCGCCGGGCCGTGCAACCAGATTCATGAACGCATAACCGGATGCCAGCAGGCCAGCGGTAACCGCAGACAAGCTGAACGTATCACTGAAGAAAAGCGGCAGCATGGAAACCACCGCTAGTTCAGAGCCAAATGTCACCATGTAAGACAGGTCGAGAATGGCCACTTGTTTGAAACTGTAGCGATCGTGCTCGGCAACGCCTTCTTTCAAGTGGTCGCGATTCACGCGCCAGGCTTGGCCTAACTGCACAATCGCAAGGCTGATAATCAACGCCGCCAGTAGAATTTGGGTAGTCCCCCCGAACAGATCAAGATTGGTTGGCCCAAGGCGCCAGACAATAACCAGCAGGGCAATATAAAGTGGCAGGCTCATCAAGAGATAAAAGAACAGATCTTTTCGCGTGCTGACTTCAAGAGCGCTGGCTTTCTTGGGTTTGAAGTAGGAGGAGCCAGCGGGAGTATTGCGGGCGAACCACAGGAAAAAGATACCGTATAGCATTGCTACCGCACCGGTGCTGGCAACGGCCCAGCGCCAGCCGTTTTCGCCCCCAAAAAGCATGGCGATGGTTGGTAAAGTAATCGCTGCTGCTGCAGAACCAAAGTTACCCCAGCCGCCATAAACGCCTTCTGCTAGGCCGACTTCCCGGGCAGGAAACCATTCACTAATCAGGCGAATGCCGACCACAAAGCCAGCGCCAACAAAGCCCATAAGCAAACGTGTAACGGCCAGTTGTTCAAAGGTAGTGGATAGGGCGAATGCCCAGCAGGGGAAGGCCGCCAGTATCAGCAGCAGACCAAACACCCGGCGTGGCCCGAAGCGATCGACCAGGGAGCCAATAACCACCCGGGCCGGGATGGTCAATGCCACGTTAAGGATCAACAATGCTTTGACCTGTTCCGCGCTCAAGTCGAAAGCCTCGCGAAGGTGCCCCATTAATGGGGCGTGGGAAAACCACACCACAAAGGTAATAAAGAAGGCAACCCAGCTTAGGTGCAGTAACCGTATACGAGGCTGGGACAGGTTCAATAGATTCAGGTTTTGAGCGCTCATGAAATCTCCATGCATGGGCGATTAACGATAAGAGAGCCTGAGCAACTCCTGTGCCATGTGATTAAGTTCATGTTTTTAATAGAGTATTTCTTGGTAGAGAGAGGCGATTAGAAAATATGTGCGCAAAAGGGGAGCGTTTTTGGGTCAATACGGTGCACAAGAAAGTGCCTTTTTCTCGTGCACCGGCGCATTAAAAGAAAGCAGGGCTTTTGTTATTACTTGATAAAAAAGGAAATAACCTTATTTATTTCAATGGGTTAGTTAGTTGGCATAAGGCTTGCTGTAGTGGTGGTGTCAGTTACGCACCGCGAGGGTGAGCCTTATGGCAAAGCAACAACTTCTTCTGATCGGCCACGGGATGGTCGGACAACGTTATCTAGAGTCTCTGGTAGCCCTGGGTGGCCGAGAGCACTTTGATATTACGGTACTGTGTGCCGAGCCGCTGCCGGCCTATGACCGAGTAGGGCTGACCAGTTATTTTTCCGGCAAGACCGCCGACGACCTGTCGCTAGTGCCGGAAGGGTTTTTCGAAGAGCACGGCATCACGCTGAAACTTAACACCAAGGTCAACGCGATTGATCGCGCGGGCAAAACGGTCACCACCAATACGGGTGAAACCCTGCCTTACGACAAGGTCGTGCTGGCCACCGGCTCCTATCCTTTCATCCCGCCGATTCCCGGCAACGACCGCGACAACTGCTTTGTGTACCGCACCATTGATGACCTGGATGCCATGATTGCTGCCAGCAAGAACGGCAAGGTGGGCGCCGTGGTCGGTGGAGGGTTGCTGGGTTTAGAAGCGGCTAAGGCGCTTCATGACTTGGGGCTTGAAACGCATGTGGTGGAATTCGCTCCCCGGCTGATGGCGGTGCAAGTGGATGATTTTGGCGGCGGCTTGCTGAAAGACAAGATTCAGGAGCTGGGTGTCACCGTGCACACTAGCACCGGTACACAAGATATTGTCGACGGTGAAACCTGCACTCATCGAATGAACTTCGGTGACGACAAGTATTTGGAAACCGATGTCATTGTTTTCTCCGCCGGGATCCGTCCTCAGGACGAATTGGGCAGGGCTTGTGAGCTGGCCATCGGCGAGCGCGGCGGCATTGTGGTCAATAACCAATGTGTCACTTCCGACGAGCATATTTATGCGATCGGTGAAGTGGCGCTATGGGAAGGGCGCATTTTCGGGCTGGTGGCGCCGGGTTACCAGATGGCAGAAGTGGCCGCAGAACATCTGATAGGAAAAGCAGAAAAGCAGTTTGCCGGTGCGGACATGAGCACCAAGCTGAAGCTGATGGGCGTGGATGTGGCATCCATCGGAGATGCTCACGGCAGCACGCCGGGCTGCCGCAGTACCGTGTTTATGGATCAAACCGCGGGTATCTACAAAAAAGCGGTGATCAGCGCGTGTGGCAAGAAACTGTTGGGTGCGGTGTTGGTGGGTGATGCTGCCGATTACGGTAACTTGTTGCAACTTTGCCTGAATGAAATGGACTTGCCCGGTGATCCGGCGGCCCTGGTGGCACCGGTGTCGGACGGCGCGCCTCTGCTGGGCGCCGATGCATTGCCCGATTCGGCGCAGATTTGTTCCTGTAATAACGTCTCCAAGGGCGACCTGTGTGCGGCCATCGACGATGGCGCCCAGACCGTGGGTGACTTGAAAGCTTGCACCAAGGCATCGGCTACCTGTGGGGGTTGCTCCGCGCTGGTGAAACAGGTGCTGGATAGTGAGCTGGAAAAACGCGGTGTGGAAGTGAACAACCATCTCTGCGAACACTTTCCGTATTCCCGTCAAGAAATCTATCACCTGGTACGCGTCGGCCAGATCACCACTTTTGATGCCTTTCTGGAAGCCCATGGTAGCGGCGATGGTTGTGACATCTGTAAACCGACCGTGGCCAACGTGCTGGCTTCCTGCTGGAACGACTGGGTGCTCAACAAACCCCATGCTGGCCTGCAGGACACCAATGATTACTTCCTTGGCAACATGCAGCGCGACGGCACGTATTCCATTGTGCCCCGGGTGGCCGGCGGTGAAATCACGCCGGACAAACTGATTGTGCTGGGCGAGGTGGCCAAGCAATACGATCTCTATACCAAGATTACGGGTGGCCAGCGGGTGGACTTGTTCGGTGCCCGTGTGGAGCAGCTGCCGGAAATCTGGAAGATTTTGGTCGATGCCGGTTTTGAAACTGGGCACGCCTACGGTAAATCCCTGCGCACGGTGAAGTCCTGTGTGGGCTCTACCTGGTGTCGTTATGGGGTGAAAGATTCCGTGGGCACCGCTATTCAAGTGGAGGACCGCTACAAAGGCCTGCGTAGCCCGCACAAGATCAAAATGGCGGTGAGTGGCTGTACCCGCGAATGTGCAGAAGCTCAGAGCAAAGACGTGGGCGTAATTGCCACGGAGAAAGGCTGGAACCTGTATGTGTGCGGTAACGGGGGTATGCGCCCGCGCCATGCGGATCTGTTTGCCTCCGATCTCACCGATGAACAGCTGATTAAAACCATTGATCGTTTCTTGATGTTCTACATCAAAACAGCGGATCGTTTGCAGCGCACCAGTGTCTGGCTGGAAAACTTAGAAGGCGGGTTGGATTACCTGAAAGACGTGATCCTCAACGATTCCTTGGGCATGGGCGATGAGCTTGAAGCACAGATGCAACACGTGATCGAGACATACCAGTGTGAGTGGAAGTCCACCATCGAAAATCCCGAAGCGGTGAAACGTTTCAATCACTTTATCAATGATACCGCTGAAGCGGATGACAACCTGACCTACGTGCGTGAACGTGGCCAGCGACGTCCCGCCTACGAGCATGAACGTATCGAGCTGGTTGAGGAGGCGTAAGCCATGAACAATGCAGTAGCGGTTGAATGGAAAACAATCTGCAGCGTCGACGATGTGTTGCCCGGCACCGGAGTGGGAGTACGCCTGGCCACGGGGCAGGCGGCACTCTTTCGTACTAGGGACGGAAAGTTCTATGCGCTAGACAACATGGACCCGTTTAGCCATGCCAACGTGATTAGCCGGGGCCTGCTGGGCTCGCTGGGTGACAAACGGGTGGTTGCCTCACCCCTCTATAAGCAGCACTTCGATTTGGAAACCGGGCAGTGCATCGAAGACGACAGCGTCAAGCTTAAGGTCTATCCGGTGCGCGTGGTCGGTGATGTGATTGAGCTGGCCACCTCGGCCTGAAGCGAATCGAGAGGGTGATGCAGTAATGAAACGACTGGTTGTAGTGGGTAACGGTATGGCGGCTTGCCGCTTACTGGAAGAGCTGACCCGCCTGGCACCGGATCTGTATCAGATCACGGTGGTGGGGGATGAGCCCTTTGCCGGCTATAACCGGGTCATGTTGTCCCCCCTGTTGGGTGGTAGCACGGATGAAAATACTATTACCACGCATCCTCACCAGTGGTATCGGGAGCGGAGTATTCGCCTGATCACCGGCACCCCCGTCGTGGCCATTCACCGCGGCCGCCGCCAGGTGGAAACCGCCGCCGGGCACGTGCTCGATTATGACCGGCTATTGCTGGCCACAGGGGCGGGGCCACGCCAGTTACCGGTGGACGGCGTTGGTTTGAAAGGCGTTGTCAGTTTTCGTGATCTGTATGACGTTCGACGCTTGTTATCGCTTTCGGCGGCACGGGTGGTGGTGGTCGGCGGCGGTTTTTTAGGGCTGGAAGCGGCAGACGCTTTGGTGAAGCAGGGGCACGACGTCACCTTGGTACACAGCCGCGGGCACCTGCTCAACCAGCAGCTGGATGAGGCGGCTGGCCATCGCCTGCAGAAGGACCTGGAAGCCCGCGGGATCAAGTTCGTGATGCACGCGCGTACCCAGTCAATTGAAGGTTGTTCTGTTCAAAAAAAAGAGGATAAAAAAGGCTCAAGCAGCTACAGCTCCGACCGTGTGGCCGCAGTGCATCTGGCGGATGGCCAGCGTTTGCCGGCGGATTATGTGGTCCAGGCGGTGGGCATTGTGCCGCGGGCAGAGCTGGCCGCTCAGGCTGGCCTGACCGTAAATCAGGGAGTGCGAGTTGACGATACCCTGCAGACCTTTGATCCGGCCATCTACGCTATTGGTGAGTGTGTGGAGCACCGTGAACGTACCTTTGGCTTGGTTGCTCCGCTGTATGAACAGGCCTCGGTCTGCGCTAGCCACTTGGCGGAAATGGGTCATCGTCGTTATCTCTACGCCGACTCTGCCACCCGGCTGAAAATTTCCGGTATCGACCTGGTGTCCTGCGGGGATTTTCTCGGCGAGAAAAGGAATGAAATCGAACAGGGTGAGACACTGCAATTGAGCTTGCCTGACAGTTATCGCCGCTTGCAAATTCGCGATAACCGTGTGGTCGGCATGGTTCTGTATGGCGATGTGTCTGACGCCCCGTTTTTCGAAACGTTATGGCGTGATAGCACTGATATTAGCGCCCTGCGCGAAACCCTGTTGCTGGGTGAGGCGTTCTGCAAGCGCCCCGGTGACAAGGGTGATAATGCAGAGGGAGTGGCGGCGTGAAGGCGGAAGTGGCAGCCGGCAATGTCGGAGAAAACCGTGCAGGAAAACATATGGCAAAAAACACCGAACGGCCCATTTGTACCACCTGCCCGTATTGTGGTGTGGGTTGTGGTATCAGCACCGATGGCACGTCCCTGAAAGGCGATACCTTGCACCCGGCCAATGCCGGTAGGCTTTGTGTCAAAGGTTCTTCTGTGCTGGAAACCTTGGGAGACCAGGATCGTCTGCTCAATCCAGAAGTGGAGGGCGATGTGGTGTCCTGGGATCAGGCACTGGATGAGGTCGCTGGGCGGTTCCGGCGTATTGTGGACGAACACGGCCCCGATGCGGTGGCCTTTTATGTGTCCGGCCAGCTGTTGACCGAAGATTATTACGTGGCCAACAAGCTGATGAAGGGCTACATCGGCAGCGCCAATATCGATACCAATTCCCGGCTGTGCATGAGCAGTGCGGTGGTTGCCCACAAGCGCGCTTTCGGTGAAGACGTGGTGCCCGGTTGCTACGAGGACCTGGAGCTTGCGGACCTGGTCATCCTGACCGGTTCCAATACGGCATGGGCGCACCCTATTGTGTACCAGCGCATTGCTGCGGCGAAACAGGCGCGCCCGGAAATGAAAGTGGTGGTGATCGACCCCCGCCGCACGGCCACCTGTGACTTGGCTGATCTGCACCTGGCCATTCGTCCCGGGCAGGACGTGCCCTTATTCAATGGTTTGCTCACCTGGCTCGACGATAACAATGCATTGGATCAAGCGTACATTGACGCCCATACCGAAGGGTTTGAGTCCACACTGGATACAGCCCGCAGCCAGGGCAATGACTGGGCATCGTTGGCCACGCACATGGGCGTGAGCAAGGTGGATCTGACCACCTTCTATCACTGGTTTGCTGCCTGCGACCGCACCGTAACCGTCTTTTCTCAGGGCGTGAATCAGGCCCGCAACGGCTCGGATCAGGGCAATGCCATCATCAATGCGCATCTGGCCACTGGCCGGGTTGGCAAGCCTGGCGCCAGCCCCTTTTCCATCACCGGCCAGCCCAACGCCATGGGCGGCCGGGAAGTGGGAGGCCTCGCGAATCAGTTGGCGGTGCATCTGGATATCGATAACCCAGCACACCACGCGGCGGTGGCCGATTTCTGGCAGGCGCCGGCATTGGCCAAAGAGAATGGCCTCACCGCAGTGGATCTTTTTCAGGCGGTGGCCAGCGGTAAAGTGAAAGCAGTATGGATTATGGCTACCAACCCGGTGGATTCCTTGCCGGAAGCGGATAAAGTACGCCAAGCCCTAATGGCCTGCGACACCGTGGTGGTGTCCGATTGCGTGGCCAGCGGTGACACCCTGGCCTGTGCGGATATTCGTTTGCCCGCGCTGGGCTGGGGTGAGAAATCCGGCATGGTCACCAACTCTGAGCGGTGCATGTCGCGCCAGCGCCCGTTTGTTACTGCTCCCGGCCAGGCCCGCGCAGACTGGTGGATTATTACCCAAGTTGCCCAGCGCATGGGGTTTGCCGATGCCTTTCCCTACCAGCATGAGCACGAAATTTTTGCCGAGTTCTCGGCGCTTACCGCACTGGCGGGCCAATTTGGCAAACGGCTGGATCTGACCGCCGCTGCGGACCTGACCGCCGACCAATATGCTCAGTGGCAACCACAGCAGTGGCCACTCAATAGTGGCCCTCGATGCTATGGCGATGGCCGCTTTTCTACTGCCAGTGAGCGCGCCCGTTTCATTGCCTGCGAGAATCCGCCGGTGCGCGTCATTGGCGATGCCTTCCCGATTATCCTCAATAGCGGGCGGATCCGAGACCAGTGGCACACCATGACGCGCACCGGCCGTGCCGGGCGTTTGTTTGCCCACCTTAGCGAGCCCTTTGCGGCCTTGCATCCCAAGGATATTGAGCGTTACCGACTGCAGGAGGGGGGCTTTGTACGCCTGACCAGCCGTGTCGGTGATGCCCTCGTGCGGGTGACCCGCGACACCGGGCAGCGGCCGGGTACCGCGTTCATGCCCATGCACTGGACCGATCAATTTTCTCGCCGCGCTCGGGTGGATGCCCTCGTGCCGGCACGTTTAGATCCGCATTCCGGCCAGCCAGCGTTCAAGCATACGCCGGTTAATGTCAGCGACTGGCAACCCCGTTGGCATGGCTGGTTGTTCACGGCGGCGTCTCCACCCGCTGTGGAGTACTGGGCCCGCGTTCCTGTAGATGCATTTTTGCAGGCGGGCCAAGTACAGCGTTATCGGCTGGCCGGCGATGCGGACCTAACCGAACAACAGCTCCACGACTGGTTGCCCCAGGCCGCGCAGTGGCTGGCGCTCAACGATCCTGCCACGGGCCATTACCGGCGTGCCGCGCTGGACAAGGATGGCCGTTTACTGGCCTGGCTGGCGATTGGCGAAACCCTGCCGCTGTGCGATGTGGATTGGTTGGCCGACTGTTTTACGCAGGGCGCCGATATTCAACACATGACCATTCTCGCTGGGCAACCTGCCGATGCTGGCCCAGACCTGGGGCCGGTTATCTGTAGCTGTTTTCAGGTCCGCCAGAAGACCATTGAGGGCGCTGTGGAGGAGGGTGCCGACTGTGTGGAGGCCATTGGTCAATGCTGCCAGGCAGGCACCAATTGTGGCTCCTGCATTCCGGAACTGCGCGGCCTATTGGAAACGTGTACCACATGAGGGTTATTTGGCTGCCTGCGCGAGTGAGGTTGTAACGTAGGCGTTTATTTCGCATCTTAATATCTGATTCGAAATAGGAATGATGATGAAAAGCCTCAAATCTTTGTTTATCTCCGGGTTTATTGCCTTGGCGGTGTGTACCTCCAGCATAGCGTTTTGGCAGTTATTTACCGGTGGCGGCTGGCCCTGGGCGGTGTTGTTGTTCACCTGTGTACCCTCGGTGTTGTTCTTCAGTTATCTGTTTCTGTTCAAGCCTGCCCGCACCAGTGCGAACCTGCCAGGCGTCTTCTGGCCGACCTTGCTTGGCTCACTCGCGGTGATCAGCCTGGCGCTGGCTGGGCAAGCCAGTATGGTGATGGTCAGCCTGGCTATTATTAACTTGCTTGGTGTGCACGCCTATATTCGTTGGTACAGCCGTTACGGTGTGCGACAAGCGAATGTGGTGATAGGTGAGCCCCTGCCTGACGTTACCTTTAGCGATCTGAATGCTAAGCCGGTAACGGTGGCGAGCTATGCGGGGCAGCCGTTGGTGATGTTGTTCTTCCGGGGTAATTGGTGCCCGCTTTGTATGGCGCAGATTCGTGAAGTGGCTGAACAATACCAGTCGTTGCAGTCCCAGGGGGTTCGGGTGGCGTTGATTAGCCCGCAGTCTCACAGCCAATCTGGGGATTTAGCCAAGCAGTTTGATGTGGATTTTGAGTACCTTCGCGATGACGATAATCGTGCGGCGCGCGCCTTGGGTATTATTGATGCAGGGGGCACTCCCGCTGGCCTGGAAGCGTTGGGTTATGACAGCGATACGGTGATGCCCACGGTGTTAATCGTCGATGGACAAGGGCGCCTAGTGTATCAACACTTAACCGATAATTACCGAATACGCCCGGAACCGGCGTTGTTTGTTCAAGTGTTAAAAGAGAAAGGGCTGATTGACGGCTAACAGCAGGGGCCAGCTTCTAGCTACGAGCTAGAAGCTGGCAATCTGCCGCTGTCTTTAATCATCCGGCCCTTTCAGGGAAAGCTTGGGCAGTTCTTCGCCGCATTGCTGACAGAAGCGGGCGTCGGGGTCGTGGGAATGCCGGTAGCAGTTGGGGCATTCACGTTCATAACGCATGCTCACCCGAGCAGCAGAAATCTCTGCGGTGACGATCCCGGTGGGCACCGCAATAATCGCATAACCGGTAATCATGGCCAGTGAGGCAATCATTTTGCCAAAGCCGGTCTGCGGTGAAATATCTCCGTAGCCCACCGTGGTAATAGTCACGATAGCCCAGTAAATGCTTTGAGGGATGCTGGTAAAGCCGTGCTCCGGGCCTTCCACCACATACATCAGGCTGCCAAAAATAATAATCACCACAAACACGGAGAACATAAACACAGCGATTTTGCGCCGAGTGCGGATCAAGGCGATGCCCAGCTGGTTCGCCTCGCCCATAAACTTGGCCAGCTTCATTACCCGGAACACACGCAGTACTCGCAGAGCACGGATAGTGAGCAAGTAATTGGAGCCAGGAACCAGCAAACTAAGGTAGGTAGGGATAATCGATAACAGGTCTACGATGCCGAAAAAGCTACGGGCATAGCGCAATGGCCGCTCGCTAACCCATAACCGAACGCTGTATTCAATGGTAAACAGGATAGTGAAAAACCATTCTGCGGCGTACAGTGCTTCGCCGTATTGTTCGTGCAGGCTGGCCACACTGTCGAGCATGACCGCGACCACACTGCCCAGAATCGCCACAATCAATAGAATATCGAATAGCTGCCCGGCGGGAGTGTCGGTGCCGAAGATAATGTGCTGCCAGCGTTGCCGCAGGTTTTCCATACGTGGGTTGTGTCCTTAAGCATGAATGAACAAAGCCGGGCATATTGTGGCTTGTTCAGGCAGTGATGACTACTTAAGCCAAAATCCCTCACAGAGCCTTACTTTACCTCACCCGTTACTCAACATCGCCGGGGGGCTTTAGTCATGGCCAGGGTGTTTCCAGCAGCGCGAGCGTAACCGGCCAGACAAAAAAATAGAGCCTCAAATGAGGCTCTATTTGTGGCGGCCCAAACGTACAGGACAGCAGCCCTTAAGGCGTATTTATATACTGCGGGGCGTTATTTCTGCCGTTTGGGCAGCGCGTCGCGCAGTTTGTCGGCCATGCTGCGGATGGCTTCTTCGGTGGTGTCCCAGGCAATACAACCATCGGTGATGGACACACCGTATTCCAAATCATCCAGGTTCGGCGGGATCTTTTGGTTGCCGAATTTCAGGTGCGATTCCACCATCAAACCGAGAATGGATTCATTCCCTTCCAGAATCTGGTTGGCAATGTTTTCCATCACTAGCGGTTGCAGGCCCGGGTCCTTGTTGGAGTTGGCGTGGGAGCAATCCACCATGATGTTGGTAGACACACCGGCTTTCTCCAATGCCTGCTCGGCCAACGCAACGGACACGGAATCGTAGTTCGGCTTGCCACCACCACCGCGTAACACAACATGCCCGTACTGGTTACCTTTAGTGGTGGTTAGCGCCACGCGGCCTTCCGGGTCGATGCCCAAGAAGCGGTGGGGATGTTGCACACTGAGCATGGCATTCACTGCCACATCCAGGCTGCCATCAGTGCCGTTCTTGAAGCCCACAGGGCTGGACAGGCCGGAAGACATTTCCCGGTGTGTCTGGCTTTCGGTGGTGCGCGCGCCAATGGCGTTCCAGGCGATTAGGTCCTGCAGGTATTGCGGGGTGGTCGGGTCCAGCGCTTCGGTGGCGGCGGGCAAGCCAAGTTCCGCCACATCCAGCAGTAGCTTACGGGCGATATGCAGGCCCTCTTCCACCTTGAAGGAATCGTTCATGTAAGGGTCGTTGATCAAGCCCTTCCAGCCCACGGTAGTACGCGGTTTTTCAAAATAAACACGCAGCACCAAGTAGATAGTATCGCTCACCTCGTCGGCCAGTTTTTTCAGCCGGGTGGCGTACTCCATGGCGGCGTCCGTATCGTGGATCGAGCAGGGGCCGATCACCACAAACAGGCGGTGGTCCTTGCGGTCCAGAATATTGCGGATAGTCTCGCGGCCGCTGATGACGGTTTGGCGGGCGTTATCGCTGAGGGGCAGTTTTTCCTTCAGCGCGTTGGGCGTAATCAATACGTCCTGCGAGGCGATATTAAGGTCGTCTACCTGCTTGTCGGTCATGATGTGCTTTGCTACCTGTAGTTGCTGGAGGCCCCGTGCCCTATTTTTGCGCGGCGGGCTCTGGCTGACACTCCTTTTGTAGAGGTTCAGCAGTCTAGCGGAATCAGGCGGCTATAGAAATATCAAGGGGCCTGTCTGCGCCATAGGGTGGGGCAATCATACCTAGGGCGGGGAGCCATGCTGGCGGTCTTTCGTGATGCAAGTATGACGAACGGGATTATACCCCGGCGATCAGTTCTTCCACATACCTCGGCACCAGTTCAGTAGCCAGCCCACGCCTATGTTCGGCAAAAGCGGTGAGCTGCTGGGAGGGCTCCAAATTCAATTCCACCGTGTGCGCCCCGTGCCGGTTGGCTTCTTCCACGAAGCCGGCGGCGGGGTAGACATTGCCACTGGTGCCGATGCTGATAAAACGATCGCATTGAGACAGGGCGCGGTAGATCGCTTCCATTTGCAGGGGCATTTCACCGAACCAGACCACATGGGGGCGCAGGCAGCCCTTTGCCCCGCACAACGGGCAGGGCAGGGCCACCGTTAGGTCATGGTCCAGATCGACCAGGCCGCCGCTGGTTTGGCAGCGCCCTTTGAGTAGCTCGCCGTGCATATGGATTAAGTTACGGCTGCCGGCGCGCTCGTGGAGGTTGTCGATATTCTGGGTAACCAACAACACCTTGCCCGCCGGCAAAGCTTTCTCTAACGTGGCCAGCGCCTGGTGGGCTGCATTGGGCCTGATTGCCCCTGTGAGTAATTGCCGGCGCCGCTGGTTGTAAAAGTTTTGCACCAGCAGGGGGTTACGCAAGAACGCCTCGGGGGTGGCGACATCTTCTACCCGGTGGTTTTCCCACAGGCCGTCTGCTGCTCGGAAGGTCTTGATACCCGATTCCGCCGAGATTCCGGCGCCAGTAAGTATTACAATGTTTTCAGCCATTTAAGTACCCTGTATCCCGTTACACCCCTATTCTTGGAAGCCTCTATGGACACCATTATCGATCAACAGGAAAACCTTAGCCTGCCCCCGCGCGGCAACGTGACCCTGCTGCATTTTCATCAGGGCATGGTGTTGTTGGTGGGCGAGGACGCCGTTGGCCTGTATCGCGATCGGGTCGCCATCGACGACCCTCTGGCCAATGGTGTCATTGGCTACGAAACCATTCCAGCGCCATTGCAGCCGCAATGGAGCGAAGAATGTGGTTTTGTTCAAGAGCATCAATCCGGGTTTGTTGGCTTGAATGAAGGCGGGGTTCTCTTTATTCGCCCGGATGGCGTGGCCCTCTATCCCAGTGGCATGCATGCGTTGCAGAATCAACAAATGTGCTGGCTGATTTCCTTTCCGCCGCTTAATGCTTAACCGCGCATCACGATAAAGCAAACCCACCGTAGACTAGCCTGCTGAAACGGGGATGCGGTGGTGAAGGCAGTAGCGTTTTTTCGCGTTGCGCCGTGGTGCGTGAAGCGTCAACACAAGGAGTTATTCATGGCAGAAGAAACCACTCGGTTACGTTTGCGAACGCTGACGCACGAGGATTATCCCGCGTTGGCGCGCCTGATGAATCAGGTGTATCACGATATTGGTGGCGCCTGGCCAGAAGACACCATCAAAACCCTGATCCGCATTTTTCAAGACGGGCAGCTGGTGATTGAAGACAACGGCGAACTGGTGGCCACGGCACTGACTATCAAAGTTAAATACGACCGGTTCTCCAACCCGCATCGCTACGAAGACCTGATTACCGACGACAAAGTGCGCTCCCACGACAACAAGGGCGATGCGCTTTACGGCCTAGATGTATTTGTAGACAAGGAATACCGCGGCTATCGCCTGGGCCGCCGCTTGTACGAAGCTCGCAAAGAATTGTGCCGGGAAGAGAATCTACGTGCGATTTTGGCGGGTGGTCGCCTGCCGGGGTATACCAACTACGCTGACCAGATGCCGGTGACCGAATACATCGAGCAGGTAGAAGCCCGCGCCATCTACGATCCTATCTTGTCATTTCAGCTTTCCAACGGCTTCGACGTGAAACGTCTTATGAAGGCGTATCTGCCGGAAGATGAAGATTCTCACGGCTATGCCACGCTGTTGGAATGGGACAACATTCTCTACGAACCGGAAGACGACGACGCCGAATGGCCACGCCGCACCGTGGTTCGTGTGGGCGTAGTGCAGCGTCGTATGCGTGCTGCCCGCGACGTGCAAGATCTGCTCAATCAGGTGGAGTTTTTTATTGATGCGCTATCCGATTACCGCGCCGACTTTGCCGTGCTGCCGGAATTCTTTAGCGCGCCGCTCATGGGGCTACGGCCAGAATTGAACTCCGTGGAAGCGGTGCGCTTCCTCGCCAGCTTCACCGAAGAAGTACGCGATGCCTTGGCGGATATGGCCGTGAGCTACAACATCAACATCATTGGCGGCTCCATGCCGGTGATTGAAGATGACAAGGTCTACAATGTGGCCTACTTGATGCGTCGCGATGGCTCGGTGGAATCCCAGTACAAGATTCACATTACCCCCCACGAACGCCGTGACTGGGTGATCCAGGGCGGTGACAAATTGCAGGTGTTCGATACCGACGCAGGTAGGGTGGGTATCCTGATTTGTTACGACGTGGAATTCCCTGAGCTGGGCCGGATTCTCGCCGACGAGAAAATGGACATCCTGTTCGTGCCGTTCTGGACCGACACCAAAAACGGCTACCTGCGCGTACGTCACTGTGCCCAGGCCCGCGCCATCGAAAACGAATGCTACGTGGCCATTTCCGGCTCGGTGGGCAACCTGCCCCGGGTGGATGCGGTGGATATCCAGTACGCACAATCGTCGGTATTTTCCCCCAGCGATTTCTACTTTCCCCACGATGCCATCATCAGTGAATCGGTCCCCAATACCGAAATGCTGATGTTTGCCGATGTGGATCTGGAAAAACTGAAGCTGCTGCACCGGGAAGGCTCGGTAACCAACCTGCGCGATCGTCGGGATGATCTTTATAGCTTGGATTGGAAAAAGAAAGACTAAACCCTCAGGGCAGGGCCGCCCGGCCCTGCCTGCACTTCCCGGTCAGAAGTATGCTGTAGGAACGTAGCGTAGCGAACTAACGCACGTAGTGCGGCCCGAAGGGTGAGCGAAGCGAATACGGCGCTTGAGCCGCGAACAACCTCGCCCAAATCGCCCCCTCGCTAGACAACTGTGCCCAGACAGGTAAAAAAGAAGCCTGCGCCAAGCGCCTATAAGGAAATGCCGCCTTCCTCATATCACAGCCGCCTGGAAAGGGCGCCGTTGTAACCTGTTGAGGTTTCTGCTTTTATCGGTGGTTATGCAAATTTGATAAATGGGATATAAAGTCGGCGCGTTCATTGGATATTCGAGCGGGCTTCCTAATGCTTGTTATGTTTCCAGAATCTGGAATGTCAGTGGGGCGTAAAGTGAGTCGATTAATCATAGTCACAGGCTTGATGGCGCTAATTACTGCTTGCGCCACGTCAATGAGCCCGGCGCAGTTTGGTGAGAATTTCCCCAGAGCCACTACCTCTAAGCATTACTCAAAGCCGTCCGCCGAGGCAGCGGTAAGTGACGGGAAATGTCATATCATGGTGAAAGACAGAAAGTATGTCGCTCCAATTGGCTTGACTGTGCATGGAGATGTTAAGAACGGTGCCGTAGGTGTTGATGAATGGGTCGCTGCTGATAAAGCTAATGCATATACGATAAATAACTATGAGTGGATTTCTGTGCCAATAGGTGAAGATTACGCCACGCAATTAATTCTTTACTTTGACACGCTGCAGTGCACCTGAAGCGTCCGAAAAATAACAAGTAGGTACACGCGAAAAGCGCGAGACCAAGTCGTTTACAGGAATCAGTTGACGAATATGCTAGAAGATATATCAAAGTCAATTAGAGCAGATTTGTACGAGCGAGCCTCCAGCCCTCTGCTTGGTGCTTTTTTAACTTCTTGCCTGTGTAATCCCCCCATTTTTAACTGCCTGCATGAGTAGGGGTTAGCACGCTTGTGGTAGTCGGGCCGCTATGGGTATGGGGTCTGATATTTGGGTGACGTATGTGTTTATTCCCACCGGGGGGCTCTTTCCTCTCGGGGGAGCGCTGAAGTCGAGGGTGCCGGTCTCGTTTCATTTTTTAAAGTAAACAAAGTTTTCTTCTTTGTATCCTATTTCTTGCTCAATTTGACCCATATCAATATACGGTTACATTGTTCAATGTAACCGTTGAGGGTGTCACCTTTGTGGCCTTAGCATCCGATTAATTCGATCTGCTTAAGGGGCAAGATGATGACAATTCAGGTTGATCCGGTACGCCGGAATCTCAAATTCGGGCTGCCCGCCGGCAAGGCATTGAGCTGGAACCCCGGCGGGCTGCATGTTTCACAGTTCTATAACACCCTGTCGATTTTCTTTCCGGCGGGGGAGCGCTTCTTTATTCAGAGTGTGCGCAACTACGCTAAGGAAATCACTGATCCGAAACTGAAGGAGCAGATCTCGGCTTTTATCGGCCAGGAAGGCTTCCACACCCGCGAGCATGAGGAATACAACGACGCATTGCAGGCGGAAGGGATGCCTGTTGAGGCTCTGGATGCGCTGGTGGTGCGGTTGCTGGAGCTGGTGAAGAAGGCGCCGCGCTCGGTGCAGTTGGCGGCCACGGTGGCGCTGGAACACCTTACCGCAGTGCTGGGTGACATGGTGCTTCGTAACCCCGAATTGCTGGAAGGAGTGGACCCACATTATTCGGCGATCTGGCGTTGGCATGCCATTGAGGAAACCGAACATAAAGCGGTCTGTTTCGATGCCTTCGAGCAAATGCTGGGCAGAGGCATCAAAGCCTATGGGTTACGTGCTGGAGCGTTCTTGTTGGTTAATGCGCTGTTCTGGAGTCTCTACGTGCCCTTCTACACGATAATGGTGGCGAAGGGGGGCGGCCTGCTGAACCTGAACGGCTGGAGGAAGGTGGTCAACCTGACGTTGGGTCGGCCGGGGGTGCTGCGACGCTCTATACCGGATTGGCTGGATTTCTTCCGCCCAGGCTTTCACCCCTGGATGCATGATAACCGAGAATTTTTAAACCAGACCGAGGCGCTGATTGAGGAAGTCGCCGCCTTTCGCGTCAACCGGCTGAAAGCCGCCTGAGGAGGGCAGTGACATGACTAGTAAAGCCAAGATTCCCGCCAAGACGGTGTCGGTGGATGTGGCCATTGTAGGGGCTGGCTTCGGCGGGCTGTGCATGGCGATCAAGCTGCGCGAAGCGGGCAATGAGGATTTCGTTATTTTGGAGAAGGCTGCGCAGGTGGGCGGTGCTTGGTATTTCAATCGCTATCCGGGGGCCGCCTGCGATGTGCAGTCGCACTTGTATTCCTTTTCCTTCGCCGCCAAGGCGGATTGGACCAAGCGTTATGCGCCTCGGGACGAAATTGAGAACTACATTCTCGATACCGTGGAGCAGTATCAGCTACGGCCCTTTATCCAGTTTAACCAGGAAGTTAACGAAGCCCATTTTGATGAAACCACTGGCCGCTGGACGGTGCGCACCGCCGCGGGCATGACCATTGATTGTCGCCACTTTGTGCTCGCCTCCGGTCCGTTACATGTGCCGAATGTGCCGAACATCAAGGGACTCAAGCGTTTCAAAGGCAAGGTGATGCATTCAGCCGAATGGGATCATGGTTATGACTTGGTGGGCAAGAAGGTGGTGTCCATCGGTACGGGTGGCAGCGCCATTCAGTATTGCCCGGAAATTGCCCCCAAGGTGAAGAAGCTATCGGTGTTCCAGCGTAGCGCGGCGTGGGTTATTCCCCGTGATGAACGCGGTTACTGGGGTATTCAACGGCGGTTGTTCAAGCGCTTCCCGACCCTGCGCAAACTGCACCGGGCGCGCCTTTACTGGGGCAATGAGTCTCGGGTGGCGCCAGCCTCCAGCCCTAAAGCCGCACGGCTGCTGGGTGCCCTTTGTAAACAGTTCATCCGCCTGCAAGTGAAAGACAAGAGGCTGGCGAAGGCACTGACACCTGATTACACCTTCGGCTGCAAGCGGGTACTGATTTCCAACAAGTGGTTCCCCATGTTCAACCGTGACAATGTGGAGCTGGTTACTGCCGGTATCCGCGAGGTGAAAGCCAACAGTGTGGTGACGGAAGATGGGGTAGAGCATGACGCGGATTGTATTATTCTCGGCACAGGGTTTGTGGTGGATCCACGTATCTACATGAAAGACTTTCCGCTGACCGGTTTGCCGGGCCATGATCTGAATAAGGACTGGGCCGAATCTGCTGAAGCACATTATGGTATTACCGTCAGTGGTTACCCGAACCTGTATATGCTGGTGGGGCCAAACACTGGCTTGGGCCATAATTCCATTCTGTTCATGATTGAGTGCCAGGTGAGATACGCCTTGCAATGCATGGCGCTGCTGCGAGAGGAGGGCGCGGATTATTTGGATGTGAAGCCCAAAGCGCAACAAGCTTTTAATGCCAACGTGCAGCGCCGCCTGCAAGGCACCACCTGGACCTCCGGTTGTACCAGCTGGTATCAACAGGACGATGGTAAGAATTTCGCTCTGTGGCCGGGCTCCACGTTGCGCTACTGGCTGGAAACGCGCAACGTGCAGTCCACGGATTATGAGTTTGTGTGCGCGAATGCCGATGCCGAAGCCGAGGCGGAGGTAGAAGTAGAGGCCTGAGGGAGGCTTGCGTTAATGTGTGAACGAGGGGCAGCAACCTAAGCTGCCCCTTTTTTTGTGGATGGCTTTTGGGCATTGAGTTGCGCTGCGATAAAAGTACAGCGCAGTCGCTAGGCGCCCGCTCAGGTCTCCCAGACAGCAAGACAGCAAGACAGCAAGACAGCAAGACGGCAAGATGGCGGATAGGCAACTCGCTGGCCGTCGATAACAGCAGCGCGGTGCACGCTTTGAGAATCGGTTTTTTATTTAGCTACCGGATCATCGGGCGTTATCAGTGTGACGCTGAGAGTGGCCGTAACAGCGCAGAGGACAGCGTGAGAAAAGTGTAAGAGTGATGCTTGATTGAGCTTGCCAGCCATGGGTATGTCGCTTCCGGCTACGGGAAATCTGTGTGCTCGGTTATCATGTGTTGATGACTTCTCGACACCATCGCCTAGACCGTTTTCTCAGCGCCCGACTGCAAATGAGCCGAAGCAATCTGCGGCTGTTGCTGGCTGCCGGGCGCGTGCGGGTAAACGGGCAGGTGGAGCGGGATCGGCAGCGGCGAATTGGCCTTTTTGATGCGGTGGTGTGCGATGGTGAAATTCTGCAGGCGAACCGGCCGCGTTATTTGATGATTAACAAGCCTGCGGGGGTCGTCAGCGCTACCCGAGATGAGCACCACCCCACGGTGCTGGAGCTGCTGCCAAGGGGCCAGCGTGAAGGGCTGCATCTGGCCGGGCGGTTGGATTTTAATTCCACAGGGTTGGTGTTGCTGACCAATGATGGTGCCTGGTCGCGTCGCTTGAGCTTGCCGGAAACGGGCCTCTGGAAACATTACCGGGTGAGTGTTGATAAACCGTTGAGCGATGAAGATGTAGTGTCATTTTCGCAACGTATGTGGTTCGACTTCGAGCAAATTTACACCCAGCCGGCCAGGCTAACGATTCGTTCTTCTTTTGAAGCGGATGTATGGCTTCACGAAGGCAAGTATCACCAGATTAAGCGAATGTTTGGGCGTACTGGGAAGAAGGTAACGGCGCTGCACCGTTTGGCCGTAGGCCGCATTCAGTTGGACGCTTACCTGGCACCGGGGGAAAGCCGGGAGCTGACCCAGGCAGAGCAGCAAACGGCTTTAGATCCAGAGCCAGTGGAGTAAAGTGCGGTTGTCTTTGGCTTGAGCCGTGAGTGTGTTTCGCCTGCATTGTCTTGAGGTTGTGTCAGGGCAGGAGGTTGCTGTTAGCGTCGCCGCGCGCGGAAAGCTGCGCGGACGTGGCCAGCCAGTACTTGGGTGGCGGACCCTTCTTCGCCGCGGTACAGCATGGCGATTTGGTAGTCGCCTAGTGCGGGTAAGGCGTATTCGTCACCTAGTTGCTGCAACGGTGGCTGGGTCAGGCTGAGAGGAAAGGGGCCAATGGCCAAATCAGCCTGCATGGCAGCCTCCTGGCCGGCACAGTGCTCGCTGATATAGGCAATGCGGTAGCGGTGTTGGCTGTGGTCCAGCGCCTCCAGTGCTATCTTGCGCCACGGACAACCCTGGCTGGCCAGCGCCAGGGGCAAAGGACTCTGAGTGACCGCGATGCCGCCTTGTGCTCCGGCCCATACCAGAGGTTCGTTATGCACCACCTCCCCTCGGGCTGGCCGCCCTTGTTTACCCGTCGTTACCATAATCAAATCCAGCTTTCCGGCATCGAATTGTTGCAGCATGTCGGCACTGCGGCCAACCAGCACATTGACTTGAACGGCGGGGTGAGAACGAGAAAATTGTGTCAGCACCTGAGGCAAGATGCGGGTACCAATATCATCGGGTGTGCCTAGCCGCACGGTGCCTTCCAGCTCCGGGGCAGTGAAGTGGCTAATGGCTTCCTGGTTCAGTTTCAACAGACGTCGGGCATAGCCAAGCATGGCTTCGCCCTCTGCCGTTAGGCTGACCCGCCGCGCTTCGCGTAGGAACAGCCGCTGCCCCACCTGTTCCTCCAGCCGCTTGATCTGCATGCTTAAGGCGGAGGGGGTGCGAAAGACCTCGCTGGCGGCTTGTGTGAAGCTTTCGGTTTCGGCAATGGCCACGAAGCTGCGCAGGATTTCCGTATCCAGTAAGGGTTGGAGGGGGGCAGGGGACGGCATGGCTGACCTTTCAGAAATTTTGAACAGTGGATGCAGTTCTTTTCGATTTACTGATCATAAACCCGATTGCATCATGGGGGCCAATCACAGCCTAGCCACGCCATATTGTCATCGGACAGGGAGGAGACCATGAAGCATAACGAAGCCCAGAGGCTTGCAGCCCCGGTAAGGACTCAATCGCGCAAGCCAGACTTGCACATGCCTGCTATGCCACCGTTGGCAATGATGGATGCGCTGGATTACCGCATCCGCTTGGCGTGGTATCGCCTGCGCAAGAACCGCGCGCAGCACCGTGCTCAGATTATTCAGCGGTTACAACGTCCTCTAGCCTGAAACCTGAATGAAGGTGGCTGCTGCGGCCATAACAAAAAAGGCGCCTGAAAAGGCGCCTTTTTTGTTTGCGACACGGAAACCGTGTGAGCCCAACTTACATGTTCGGGTAGTTGGGGCCGCCGGTACCTTCAGGTGCCACCCAGTTGATGTTCTGGGTGGGGTCCTTGATGTCACAGGTCTTACAATGAACACAGTTCTGGGCGTTGATTTGGAAACGTTTGTCGCCGGTGTTCTCGTCTTCCACCACTTCGTATACACCAGCCGGGCAGTAGCGCTGAGCCGGCTCGTCCCACTTAGGAAGGTTAACTTCCAGCGGCACGCTCGGATCTTTTAGCGTTAGGTGACAGGGCTGATCCTCTTCGTGGTTAGTGTTGGACAGGAATACGCTGTCCAGTTTGGCGAAGGTGATTTTGCCGTCCGGCTTCGGGTAGTCGATCTTCTTGCTTTGATCCGCCGGCTTCAGGGTGGCGTGATCCGGGGTGGTATCGCGCATGGTGAAGGGCAGTTTGCCGTTGAACAAGTTGATGTCCACAAAGGCAAAGGCGGAACCGATCAGGTTGCCGAACTTGTGCTGGGCCGGGCCGAAGTTACGCTGGGCGTGCAGTTCTTCGTAAACCCAGCTTTTCTCGAAGGCGTCTTTGTATTCGGTCAGCTCGTCGCTGCCACGGCCACCTTTAAGTGCTTCAGCCAGAATTTCAGCGGCAATCATGCCGGATTTCATGGCAGTGTGAGTGCCCTTGATCTTGGCAAAGTTCAGGGTGCCGGCATTACAGCCTACCAGCAGACCACCGGGGAAGGTCATCTTGGGTAGAGACTGCAGGCCACCTTTGGAGATAGCACGGGCGCCGTAAGAAACACGCTTGCCGCCTTCCAGATGCTTTTTGATTTCCGGGTTGGTTTTCCAGCGCTGCATTTCGTCGAACGGCGAGACGTGCGGGTTGGAGTAGGCCAAGTCGGTGATCAGGCCCAGGGCAACCTGGTTGTTCTCGATGTGATACAGGAACGCACCACCCGGGGAACCGGATTCGGTGAGCGGCCAGCCAGCGGTGTGAACTACCAGGCCTTCTTGATGTTTGGCCGGATCGATATCCCACAGCTCTTTGATACCGATGCCGTAGTGCTGCGGATCGGTTCCTTCGCGCAGGTTGAATTTTTCCTGCAGCTGCTTACCCAGGTGACCACGGCAGCCTTCCGAGAATATGGTGTACTTGGCGTGCAGCTCCATGCCAGGGGTGTAGCTGGGCTTGTGCTCGCCATCATGGCCGATACCGGAATCGCCGGTGGCAATACCTTTTACAGAGCCATCTTCGTTGTATAGCACTTCGCTAGCGGCGAAGCCTGGGAATACTTCGATGCCAAGGCCTTCGGCCTGGTCACCCAGCCAGCGGCACAGATTACCCAGGGAAATAATGTAGTTCCCTTCGTTGTGCATGGTTTTGGGAACGAACATGTTGGGTACTTTCTGTGCTTTTTCCGGGCCGGTGAGAAAGAAGATTTCATCACCGGTGACCTTGGTGTTCACCGGCGCACCCAGTTCCTGCCAGTTGGGGAACAGTTCATTCAAGGCGCGTGGCTCAAGCACGGCACCGGAAAGAATGTGGGCACCGACTTCAGAGCCTTTCTCTACAACAACAACACTGATTTCCTGACCGGTTTCCTGGGCAATTTGCCCCAGACGGCAGGCGGTTGCCAGACCGGAAGGACCGGCGCCAACGATGACTACGTCGACTTCCATAGATTCGCGTTCCACAGCCTGTCTCCTCACTATCAATTGCGTGTTTGGCCCGCAAGCCACTGAGAAAGATGTTCTGACATTTGCGGTAACAGAAAATCTTTCTCAATGGCCGGCCGAGACCTATCTTAGGGTGGCGCGGAGTATATAGAGATAGAAGAAACCACACCACTACTGGGGTTGACCCTGCGGACCTTAACTTGTGTCAACTTTTGAACCGGCGCAGGGCACTTTCAAACAAGTGTTTAGATTATCTCTTGCTAGATGGTTGATTTACAAGAAAATCACCGACTGGCAGGTCACGAAAAGCCGACAATGTATGTGGTCTATTTGCAGCAAAATCATCTCCTTACGGATTTTTGGGCTATTGACCTGTTGTGGGCGAGCGTTCAAGATAGCGGCTCTTTCGCGGGGGTGGACCCGGCAACGGCGTCATGTCGCCTCCTTCTACAAGTCACCCAATGGAACATTCCGAGGATCCTATGAAGGTTCTTGTACCCATCAAGCGAGTCGTTGATTACAACGTCAAGGTTCGCGTGAAGGCCGACAACTCTGGCGTTGATCTCGCCAATGTTAAAATGGCCATGAATCCCTTTTGTGAAATCGCTGTAGAAGAAGCAGTGCGTCTGAAAGAAAAGGGTGTGGTTACCGAAATTGTTGCCGTTACCGTCGGTCCTAAGGCCGCTCAGGAACAGCTGCGTACTGCCATGGCTCTGGGCGCCGACCGCTCCATCTTGGTCGAAACCGATGAAGAGGTTCAACCTCTGGGCATTGCTAAGGCACTGAAAGCCATCGTTGATGAAGAGAAGCCCGAGCTGGTTATTCTTGGCAAGCAGGCTATCGATGGCGACAACAACCAGACCGGCCAGATGCTGGCTGCGTTGGCTGGCATGCCGCAGGGCACCTTCGCTTCTGAAGTGGATGTGGCTGACGGTAAAGTGAAGGTTACCCGTGAAGTCGACGGTGGCCTGCAGACTGTTGAGCTGAGCCTGCCGGCAGTGGTTACCACTGACCTGCGTTTGAACGAGCCGCGTTACGCGTCTCTGCCGAATATCATGAAAGCCAAGAAAAAGCCGCTGGACACCAAGACAGCCGCTGATCTGGGCGTTGACCTGACTCCGCGTGTGACCACTGAAAAAGTGGAAGCTCCGGCTGAGCGTCAGGCTGGCATTATCGTTGGCTCCGTTGACGAGCTGGTCGAGAAACTGAAGAACGAAGCGAAGGTGATCTGATGAGTGTATTAGTTTACGCCGAACACGATAACGCCGCGCTCAACAAGGTCACCCTGAGTGTGGTTGCTGCTGCTAAAGAAATTGGCGGCGACATCACTGTGCTGGTAGCTGGTAAAGGCTGTGGCCCTGTTGCTGAGGAAGCCGCTAAAATTGATGGCGTTTCCAAAGTGCTGTGCGCAGACAACGATGCCTACGAGCATCAGCTGGCTGAAAACATTGGCGATCTGGTTGCTGAAGTTGCTGGCGATTACAGCCACATCTTGGCTGCTGCCACTACCACCGGTAAGAACTTCGCGCCTCGCGCGGCGGCTTTGCTGGACGTGGCTCAGATCTCTGAGATTTCCGACGTGATCGATGCGGATACTTTCAAGCGTCCGATCTACGCTGGTAACGCCATTGCGACCGTTAAATGTGGCGATGCCAAGAAAGTGATCACCGTGCGTGGTACTTCTTTCGATGGCGTTGCAGCAGAAGGCGGTTCTGCTTCTGTTGAGAACATCGACGTTGCTAAAGACGCTGGCATTTCTTCCTTCGTGGGTGAAGAGCTGGCCAAGTCTGATCGTCCTGAGCTGACCTCTGCCGAGATCGTAATCTCCGGTGGTCGTGGCATGGGTAACGGCGAAAACTTCGAAATTCTGTACAAGCTGGCTGATAAGCTGGGCGCTGGCGTGGGTGCATCCCGTGCCGCCGTTGACGCAGGTTTCGTTCCTAACGACATGCAGGTCGGTCAGACCGGTAAAATCGTTGCGCCGAACCTGTACGTTGCTGTGGGCATCTCCGGTGCCATCCAGCATTTGGCCGGTATGAAAGACTCTAAGGTCATCGTTGCTATTAACAAGGACGAAGAAGCCCCCATCTTCCAGGTGGCGGACTACGGCCTAGTGGCTGACCTGTTCGAAGCAGTACCGGAGCTGGACGGCAAGCTGTAAAGCGCGCCTTCCGCACCAAAAAAAACCCGGCCTTGTGCCGGGTTTTTTGTTTTTGACGTTGGGCAAAATACAATCGTGGCTATTGGATCCAAAAGTGTGAACAACGGTTATTGGTTATTTCAGATTCAATATTGTTGCTCGTTATAAATAACAGTATGAATGTGGGCGGAACACCCACATACCGTAAGGCGGTTTCGCGTTTTTGAATCTTGAACTCATTCTTCTGGGCAGGTTGAAAGCTACAAGAGCAAAGCAATGCAAATTTTCAATGGAAAAACGGCACTGGTCACCGGTGCCTCCAGCGGCATTGGTCAGGAGCTCTCTCGTCAGCTTGCGGCGATGGGATGTAACCTGATTTTGGTGGCTCGCCGTACTGAGCGGTTGGAAGCGCTTGCGGCTGAATTATGCAGGGTGTCTGTTTGCGTAATTACGTCAGATTTGGCCGACCCTTTGGTGCCACAGCAGCTGTTTGATGAGGTGGCCCGCCGTGGTCTGAAGGTGGATATTCTGATTAATAATGCGGGCTATGGGTATCAGAAAAACCTGTTGGAGTTATCGCTGGAACAAACACTCGGCATGCTAGAGGTGAACGACCGCGCTTTGCTGGCTCTCACCCGGTTATTTGCTGAGCCCATGGCGGAGAGGGGTGAGGGATGGATTTTGAATATCAGTTCTGTCTCTGCTTGGTTTCCGATTCCTGGTATGGCGACTTATGCTGCCAGTAAGGCGTTTGTGCAAACACTGGGCCGTGCTTTACACGAAGAATTGAAGCCTTGCGGGATTGTCGTCACTACCTTGAGTCCAGGTGGTACCCGCACCGAATTTTCCAGCAAGGCCCGTGGGGAAATGGATCCGTCGCTGCAGAGAACCATGATGGCAGTGAGCCCGGTGGCTCGTGCCGGTTTGGTAGGCCTTGCCAAAGGGAAGGCGGTGGTGATCCCCGGCTGGCTTTACCGTTTAATGACGTTCATAACACGTTGCCTGCCTGAACGTTGGGCGGTTCGACTTGCTGGCAGTGTGATGGGGCGTCATCGCTAGGTTTAGGCATTGTTTGTCCCGTTTTTTGTTGCGTCGCTAATCGCGACAACAACCGTTCTGCCGCGACAATTCGCCGCATTAGACCCTCCTTATGAACCACTATACTCGCGACCTACTGTTATTTCGGGGAAGGTCATGAGAAAGCCGTTTTTATTATTATTTTGCCTTACGGCACCCGCTTGGGCTAACCAGCTGGATCCCGTGCTCGTGAATGACCAGCCAGAGCACAATACGCTTTCTGTCTCTCCTGAAGTTCGCCGTAGTGAGTTGTTTGTAGAAAGCCGTTCAGTGGGGGTGCTGGATGTGGAGAGCATTGAAGATGGCCATGTGGCTAATCAGGAAGACCTTTTCAAGCGGACCCCTGGTGTTTGGGTTGCTAATCAGAATGGCGGCGATGATGTGTTTCTGTCTATCCGGGGCTCAGGGCTGTCCACGACCAGTTTTGGCCGGGGTATCGTTAGCTATCAGGATGGGGTGCCCCTATCACGGCTGGATAATGGCACGACCAACCAGTTAATCGATCCGTTGTCTTACCGTTATGTGGAAGTGTACCGGGGCGCCAGTGCACTGACGCTTGGCGCATCGGCTCTGGGTGGTGCTATTAACTATGTCAGTGAGACAGGCCGCACCGCACCGGGTATTCGGTTGCGTACCGAATTGGGTGATTACGGCTGGCGGGCCAACCGCATTACCCTCGGGGGCAAGAAAGGCAATATGGATGGTTACCTGTCCTTGAGTCAGTCTGATTACCGGGGTTACCGCGATCACTCCAGCCAGTATAACAAACGTGCCTCTGGTAACTTCGGTGTGCTTTTCGATAACGGTATCGAAAACCGGACCTATTTTTCTTCGGATGACGCTCAGCTGGAGTTGCCTGGCAGTATCCGCCGAGACCGCCTTGAAGACGATAGTCAGGAGGCTGGGGCATTTAATAAATCGTTCGATACGGATCGAAACTGGCGCGCAATCCGTTTGGCCAACCGTACTCTGATTCCTCTGGCGGGGGATCAACAACTTGTGGCCAGTGTCTTTTATAACCGGACTAACCTTGATCATTTGCCGACCCCTTTTGTGGGGATTATTGATAACAGCAGTGAGTCTATTGGTGGCGCAGTGGATTATCGAAAGCACTGGAGCAAAGGGCATACCTTGCTGGCGGGGCTGCGATATTCCTATGGCCATGACGATAACACTCGCTTCCAACATGCACAGAACGGTAAGCAAAAGGGAAATCAGTTCCTCGATGATGTGTTTCGTGTGAAACAGGTGGAGGCTTATGCTGAACAGCAATGGCAAGTCAGCGATCGCTGGCGGGTAGCGCTGGGGGCGCAATGGGTCGAGTCCGAACGTAGTTTGGATGATCTGCAAGCCAGCGTGCCGCCATTGTGCAGTAACTGCCCATTCTTTCCGCAGCCTTCCGGTGAGGCTGTGGACGACAGTTATACGGTGGATATGGGGGGCTTTTCCCCGAAGCTGGGCTTAAGCTTTACCCCGTTAGCAGGGCAAACCCTGTTCGTTCAGGTAGCACAGAGTATCGGTATGCCCTCCGGCTCAGAGCTAGGGGCACAGCCTGTGCCCGGATTACGCTTGGAGCAGCAGGAAGCCACCACCATCGAGCTTGGTTGGCGTGGCGTGGGTGATGTGCTGGACTGGGATATGGTGCTTTACCACGCCAATGTTGAAGATGAGCTGCTTAATATTGAAGTAAACGATGTGACAGCATTGTTCAATTCCCCCACTGATACAATTCACCAAGGGCTCGAAGCGGGTATCACTTGGCGCCTTCCCGGCAAAGAAAATGTGGCGCTGCAGACGGTCTACAATTGGTCCGATTTCACCTTTGATGACGATCCGATTTACGGAGACAATCAACTACCCGGCATTCCTGAGCACACTATTTTTACCGCCTTGCAGTGGCGCCCTTCTGCCCAGGTTTTGGTTGAGCCGAATCTGCGTTATGTCAGTGGTTATCCGCTCACCTATACCAACAGCGGTGGCCGCTATTGGGAAACCGCGGGCTATTCGGTTTGGGGGTTGCGCTTGAGTCGTGAGTTCAACAACGGTCTGAAAGTATATTTCGATGGCCGCAATCTGGGCGATAAAGTGTATGCCAGCACCGGCAGTATCAGCACGGCACCGGCGTTAGCCTCTCCGTTTAATCCCAACCCAGTGGCCAGCGTTACCCCCGGTATTGGCCGCTCACTTTATGTCGGCGCGGAGTATCGTCTGTGATGCGTTTTCTGATGACTTGGCATCGCCGCGCAGCCTGGTTAGTCGCGGTGCCATTGATGTTATGGTTACTGAGCGGGCTGTTACATCCCTTGATGGCGTGGGTGTTGAAGCCGCCTATGGAGGGCCACCAAATTGTTAGGCCTTTGCTGCCTAGCGCGGCTGAGGTCAGGCCGGTTGATGTTTTGCTGCAGGAGAAGGACATTGATGCGGTCACGAATGTTCAGCTGCAACAAATCGACGGAGGTTGGCAATACCGGGTAGTGGAGGCGGGACATACTCAACCGCGTTACTTTCATGCCGATAGCAGTGAAGAAATCGCCCATGGAGATCGTTTGCACGCCATCTGGCTGGCCAGAATGCTGGTGGATGATCCTGATGCGGGCATTCTTTCTGCCATACCGTTAGAGCAGTTCAGCAATGAATACCGTGAAGTTAACCGTCTGTTGCCCGTTTGGCGGGTGGCACTAGAGCGTGAGGACGGATTAACACTGTACTTGGATACGGAGCAGCAGCGGCTAGCCAGTGCGGCTACCTGGGGTCGGCGACAAGCGCTCAAGGCATTTTCTTGGTTCCATAGCTGGCACTGGTTGCCGCACGCCGCGCGTACTCCCGTGGTGCTGCTGTTTTCCGTTCCCTTGCTATTGATGTCACTGGGGGGGCTGATACTGCTCGTTCGGCGCTGGCGCCATTTAAACAAGGGCAATGGCGTGCGTCGTTGGCATCGCTGGTTGACTCTGGTCGGTGGGCTCTCTTTGTTTGGCTTTGCCAGCAGTGGTGTACATGTGGCGATTGATAAATTGAATCCGCCGCAATGGATAGATTTTCGGGATGACACGCTAATAGCAGTATCTTCATTGGCGACGAATCCGCTGATGCTAATGGATCGTGCAGTGGCGGTACGGCCGGTGCAAGTGGGTGACGACGTGTTGTGGCAATTCCAACAACAGGGTGAGAACGGCGTGACGGCACTGCAGTATGTTAATGCCGTGAAGGGCGAGAAGGTGACCGGTGCCGATGAAGCCTATGCGAAGAAACTGGTAGAGCGCTTTGTGGGTGAGTCCGTTGAGGTCCGAGACACAGAGCTACTTACGAAATTTCGTTTTGATTATCCTAGTGTCTACAAGCGTTTACCGGTGCGCAAGTTGTCGTTGGTGAATCAGCCGCAGCTGGCCATGCTGGTGGAAACTCGCAGTGGCCATATGGCTAACGAAGTCACTCCTTCTTCCATTCTACGTGCACTGCATTTCATCAATTTACATAAGTACCATTTCGTGGGCCGCCTAGGCCTATCCCCCCCGCAGCGAGATGCCGTAATGGTGGTTCTGGTGTTGCTGATCCTTGCCGCACTGGTGTCCGGTATGCTGCTAGCTTGGAGGAGATTGGGCAAAGGTTAAGCGCGTTGGCTGGCGACCAGCTTATCGCTATTGCAGCACGTTTAACCTGTGCCAGTGTGGCCACCCAGTCCCTGGGCCGTTTCTTCGGCCCGGGAGCAATTTCGCGCTACTTTTGAGTAGCGCGACACCTCTTGTGCCTCTTGGGCAAAGCTACTCTGCCGAAGGGGGTGGCTATCGACAATGCGGGAGTGTTCGCTATGCAGCACGCTCACGCTACCGGTGCTGAGTCAGATCCCGTTCCGTTGTTACTGTTTGCGTGATCACCATTGTGTGTCTTGCACGCTCGCTGATATCTCCCTGTCATGGCGTTGATGTAGTGTGGTTCCTTGAATTTTCGGTTCAACTCGCCGTTTCCTGTACCGCGGCAGGGATTATCTTGTTCCTAGCAATTTTGATGGAGCAGGGCAGGGCGTTGCCTCCTAGCCACAGCCAGGCCTTAAGCGAGTTCGAAGGGGTATAGAGCCCGCATCAATCACTTCGCCACCAGCCTGGTAATGGTGATGATGGTGGCCAGAATAGTGCATTAAAGCCATGTGTTTTTTTGCTTTGCACTTTATTGGCCCTTGGTAAGCCTCTGTGGTGATTTTTTACAGGCTAATGGGGGCATGTTTTGGCACAGGACTTGCTGCTTTATGCATTAGCAATACAAAAAGGACGATGCTTTTAGCGTGCTTCATTAACAGGGACGATGCCATGCGTTCATTACAGTTGCCGGCAGTGCCCGGTTTCGATGAGATGATAGCGCCGGGCGGTGAGGTGCGACCTCACTACACGAGCTACCATGATTGGTTGCTCCGACAGGACCGAAGCTTACTGCTACGTAAGCGCAAGGAAGCAGAGCTGCAGTTTCATCGTGTTGGGATTACGTTCAATGTTTACGGCGAGGAGAGCGGCACCGAACGACTTATCCCGTTTGATACCCTGCCGCGTGTCTTACCTGCCAGTGAGTGGAGTTTGTTGGAACGCGGTGCTATTCAGCGTGTTCAGGCACTGAATCTATTCCTGCATGATATTTACCACGACCAGAATATTATTCGCGACGGGCGTATTCCCGCAGAGCAGATTTTTGGTAATGCCCAATATCAGCCCTGTATGCAGGATGTTGACCTCCCCAATCAGGTCTATTCGCAAATCAGCGGGGTCGATCTTATTCGGGATGGTGAAGGATCTTGGTTTGTATTGGAGGACAACCTACGTACCCCTTCGGGGGTAAGCTACATGATTGAAAACCGGCGCATGATGATGCGCCTTTTTCCTGAATTGTTCGCCGGGCAGAGCGTGGCGCCAGTTGAGCACTACCCAGCATTGTTGCTGGAGACATTGCAGCAAAGCGCCACTCACAGCCATCCCTGCGTTGTGTTACTTACCCCGGGGCAGTTTAACAGTGCTTATTTTGAGCATGCCTTTTTGGCCCAGCAGATGGGTATCGAATTGGTAGAAGGCGCTGATCTGTTTGTAAAGAATGGTTATGTCTATATGCGGACTACCGCGGGCCCGCAGAAGGTGGACGTGATTTATCGGCGTATCGATGATGCGTTTCTTGATCCACTCGCGTTCCGTTCGGATTCCATGCTCGGCGTTCCCGGATTGATCTCGGTTTACCGTCAGGGGAACGTGGTGCTGGCCAATGCGGTGGGTACCGGAGTGGGCGATGACAAATCTATCTATCCCTATGTGCCGGATATGATTCGATTCTATCTTGATGAGGAACCGATTCTCTCCAATGTCCCTACTTGGCAATGCCGAAAACAGGACGATCTGAAGGTAGTGTTGGAAAAATTACCGGAACTGGTTGTTAAAGAGGTTCATGGCGCCGGTGGTTACGGGATGTTGGTGGGGCCAGCAGCCAGTCAAACAGAAATTGAATCGTTTCGAGCGCGGCTGTTAGCGGATCCCGATAATTACATTGCACAACCCACTTTGTCATTGTCTACATGCCCGGTGTTTGTTGACGAAGGTATTGCCCCTCGACACATTGACCTGCGACCTTTTGTGCTCAGCAGTAACGAACCCCGAGTCGTACCCGGTGGGCTGACACGGGTTGCGCTTAAGCCCGGTTCCTTGGTTGTTAATTCCTCACAGGGTGGTGGTACCAAGGATACTTGGGTTTTGGAGAGCGGGGAGGACAGCACATGCTGAGTCGTACGGCATCCGACCTATACTGGCTATCACGTGACGTCGAACGGGCAGAAAATACCGCCCGGGTGCTGGACGTGGTGTGGAATCTGTCACTGATTCGTTACGCGGTCGATACCCAGCAGGAAATTACGGCGCCATTGTCCATTACCGGTACCTGGGATGACTATAGCGCCCGTTATGGCAAGGTAACCACGAATAATGTGCTGTACTTTTTTACCCTTGACCCTGACAGCCCAGCCAGCATTTATTCCTGTCTTCGCCAGGCCCGAGCCAGTGCTCATGCGGTGCGAGGAAAAATCACTTCAGAAATGTGGGAAAGCGTTAACGGTACTTGGCTAGAGCTCAAGGAAATCAGTCAAACCGGGCTGCAGAATTATGGCGAAACCGCTTTCTTTGAGTGGGTGAAAAATCGATCACACCTGTTCCGTGGGGCTACCTATGGCACCCTGATGAGAAGCGATACTTTTCGTTTTTTACGCTTGGGGACCTTTATTGAAAGGGCGGATAACACCGCTCGTATTCTCGATGTTAAACACCGGGAAGAAGAATCGGAGAGTGACTCCACGGTGGATTATTACCGTTGGCATGCCTTGCTACGTTCATTGGGAGGGTACGAAGCTTTTCGCGAAATGTTTAGTGAAACTATTAATGCCGAGCGCGTTGCCGAGTTGTTGATTCTCAGGCCGGAAGTTCCCCGGTCGTTGTTATCGTGTCTGCAAATGTTGTGTGAGCTTCTGCCTGCCATTGAAGGAGAGGCGGGACTTGAGGCTAAACGCTTAGCTGCTGTGCAACTTGCTCGTCTTCAATATGGCGACATGGGGCATATTCTTGAGATTGGACTGCATAACTACCTGACTGATTTCTTGCGCCGGATTAATGAACTGGCTGACACCATTCAGAGTGAATACCTGGAGCTGGTATGGAATTAACAATACGACATAGCACGGAATATCGTTATTCGGAACGGGTTAAGCACAGTACCCAGTACCTGCGGCTGACCCCCAGACCTTCGCTACGACAAAAAGTGCTGAACTGGACAATGGACTTGCCTGAACATGCGGAGAAAGTATCCGATGGGTATAACAATATCCTCCACGTGCTTACTCTGGATAGGCCCCACCAGGCTATTAATCTGACGGTACATGGACAGGTTGAGATTACGGATGAGGATAGCGAAGATGCCGATCAGCGCCTTTCTCCGCTGGTCTTTACACGTAATACCTCGTTGACAAAGGCGGATGATTGTCTGGAAGAGCTAGCTCACCGATATGATGGCATGTCAGCGGAGCGCCATTTGGAAAATCTGAGCGAAGCAATACTTAGTGGCATGCCTTTTACACCAGGGGCAACACACGTAGGAAGCCGTGCCAGTGACGCCTGGAGCTTGCAGAAAGGGGTGTGCCAGGATCATACCCACGTATTTTTGGCGTGTTGCCGTGCACTGGGAATGCCTGCGCGTTACGTTAGCGGTTATCTGTATAGTCGCGATTCAGAGCATGTGGCTAGCCATGCATGGGCTGAAGTTTGGCATGATGACAGTTGGCATACCTTCGATGTTACCAATCAAACCTGTTTGCCGCGCCAGCATTTGAAACTGGCGGTGGGCATGGATTACCTAGATGCTTGTCCTGTTCGTGGCGTCCGCTTCGGGGGTGGGGTAGAGTCGCTCGAAGCTGTGGCATGGGTTAGCGAGACCGTGCCTTCACAATCTCAGTGATGACACGGAGTAGCTCGGCATGACGTATTGTGTGGCCATGGGACTGGAGCAGGGGTTGGTCTTTGCGGCTGATTCACGAACCAATGCCGGAGTAGATCAGATCGCTACCTACCGTAAACTTCACAAGTTTGAAGTAGCAGGCGAGCGCGCTGTTGTGATACTCAGCGCGGGCAATCTGGCAACGACTCAGAGTGTGATCAGCCTGCTTAATATGCGTTTGGGTAGTGATCGGCCTAATCTTCATGGCGTGTCTTCCATGTATGATGTTGCCAGTGTGGTGGGCAGCACGTGCCGGGAAGTGATTATGCGTGATTCTGGGCAAAGCCAAAGCAGCGTAAATTTTGGCAGCAGTTTCATTGTTGGAGGCCAAATACAAGGCGAAGCTCCACGCCTTTTTCTTGTTTATCCGGAAGGCAATTTTATTGAGAGCACTCGGGATACTCCCTATTTCCAGATTGGTGAAACCAAGTATGGCAAGCCAATCTTGGACCGTGTGGTGGACTATTCGCTTTCGCTAAAAGATGCAGCAAAATGTGCACTTATTAGCTTGGATTCTACTATCCGTTCTAACTTATCGGTTGGCTTACCCCTTGATGTGTTGCTCTACCAGAAAGACAGCCTCAGCCTGAATAATCACCACAATGTTACGGAGAACGATGCGAATTTTCGCGCCCTGGGTGAGGCATGGTCGCAAGGACTACGGGAAGCTTTTTCTTGTTTGCCCGATGTGCAGTGGTAAGTCATCGGATTGAGCCTACAAACCATTTTCCAGAGGCACCCCGAATACAGTTACACGTCTGCAGCAAGAAAGCGTTGGGCTACACTTCAGAAGAGGGTTGGCTGAGATTACTGGCTAAACCTGACCCTAGTATGGCGAGGGGGAGTCCTGCTGTGGGGGACTGGCGTGGTCAAAAAGCGAAATAGAGATGGCCGCACCCTGGTTTGGGTGCGGCTTCTTAGTATTAATACGCGCATTTATTGCAGATGTTGCATGTTGGATGAGTGTTGCCTATCACTTATCCACATTATCGTAAAACATGTAGCGCGCTGTTTCGTATTGGCCTCGGGCAAGATCAAATAGTTGCTTAAAGGCTTCAGGATGTTGCGCGGCTTCGTCATGGCTGGGGGTGTCACTATGCAGATCATGCAAGGTGGCATTGCTGCCATCAGCATTCATCCGGACTAGAAAATCTTTTGTCACCATGCCGTAGATTGGACTGGGGCCTTCCCTCAGCACCACAAAATTGGCGCGATCGCCTTCGGGAGCAGGAATTTGGAAGTCCCGACCAAGGGTGGTGTTTGGATATTGCAGCCCTAGCATACCGGCTATGGTGGGGAGCACGTCCACTAGGCCTACCGATTCCTTGATGACCCTGGGTTTAAGATACTTGGGGGCATACAGGATGTGTGGCACATGGTTGCTTTCTAATTCCAGCTGATCCATGGCCGGCATGTGTGGCAAGGTGGTGATTCGATTACTGTGATCGCCGAAGAATACGAAGATGGTGTTGTCGAAGTAATCGCTTTCTTTGGCCCATTGCATGTATTTACCCACGTTGTAATCCAACAGGCGTACTGCGTTGAACTGGGCTGCGCTTCGGAAGCCAAATTTGGCCAGCTCTTCATCGGATAGGTCCGTGCGGGCTTGGAAGTCACCGTTATTCTCAGGAATGGTGAAAGGCCGGTGGTTGCCTGCGGTTTGGATAAAGGCAAAGAAGGGTTGATCTTCCGGTAGCTCAGCGAGAATTTGGTTAGATTCCCGGAATAGGTTCAGGTCGGAAATGCCCCAGACGTCCACGTCCGGGGATTGCCAGTCACCTTCTTCATGCAGTTCGAGTCCGTCGATGGTTTGCTGTACGAAGCCATCCAGATTTGCCCAGCCGGCATTCCCGCCAATGAAATAGAATTTTCGGTATCCCTCAAATGCGTTCAGCACTGTGCGTTGGTGACTGGTCAGAGGGTTGCGACTGGCGCTTTCAATTGGAGCCACATCTGGGATACCGGTAAACGTGGCCCATATCGTTTTGGCGGTGCCAGTTACTGGGACATAGAAATGCTCGAAACGCCAGCCATCGTGGCCCAGTTGATCTAGGTTCGGGGTGCTCTCAACGGGTAAACCGTAGCTGCTTACACGGCTGGCGCCCAGTGACTCAAGCATGATGAAGACCACATTAGGGGGGCGGTCATAATCAAGCTTGTGACTCTGTACATCCATCATGCGCGTAAAATTCAAATCCTGACGTTGATGTTCGGGGATGCCAAGGTGATCGGCAATCAGGGGGTAATACTCGGTAACTTTATCCTCATCAAAGGGGGAAACAGGAATGACCAGCGTGTCGCGAAAGTAGAGAACAGGATTGAGACCCAAGGCGCCGATAGCCCGGTCTCCGGAGACAAAGGCTTCACTCCAGCGAAGCGGAATCGGGTTGAGAATGTTGATGTTGCTGACTCGACCAAGAATGGCAAAGAAGAAAAGAGTGAAGCAAACCAAAAACCCGGCAGTGGCCTGTAGCCAAGAAATTTTTGTGGCGGGTCGTTGCAGTAACTTGTGTTCGGCTATTCTGGCAAGCCAATAACAAGCCGCCACGCCGGCAATTAAGCCCAAGGTGATCCAGATTACCGGATAACTTTCCCAGACCATCAAGGTGGAGTCTCGAGTGTCTTGCAAGAAACGCAGGGCAGTCACGTTGAGCCGTTCGCCTAAATAGGCATAGTGGCCAAAATCAAGAACGTAGGTGAGACCGAGCAGGACCAAAACAATGATCAGGTAGCTATGGGCAAGAAACCGCATCAGGCCGCTGTTTAGTATGTTAAACCGTGGCAGGTATGCCAAGGCGGCTAACGGCAGCATTATCAGCAGGGCGAGTCGCAAGTCAAAACGCAGTCCAATGCCCAAGGCGCTAAGCACGGCTTCAGAGTCTACGGTCGTTGATGATGGAATTTCTGAAAAGCCAAAATAAAAGACGACACGTAGTACAACCATCAACGAGAAAAAGAGGGCGGTGATGGCCAGCAGATACTGCAGACGTCGGGATTTCAACCAGGTCATGTCATTGTCTCCATACTGGCGAAACTAAAAAAGGGGCGCCTATGCTACCGGCAAGGAGGAACAAGCGCATGGGAAAACACATTTTTTGGCTGTTTTATGTGCATTGTTGCTGGTTATGGCGCCGTTAATCCTCTTTGAGCCGGCATAATGACTTTTACTGGCTTCGCAGGAATGGTAAATAAAGCACCGCAAATTCAAAACACGCAGAAGTGAGAGACCATGACATTCGATGAGATTCTAGCCACGATTGATGGCCAGGGTAACGCCACGTTTCCAGAAGGGTGGGGGCAGGGCCGGACCTTATTTGGTGGCCTGGTGGGGGCGGTGCTGTTTGAACATTTAGAAAAAACCGTGGCTCGCGGGAGGTTTCTACGTAGTTTTTCTCTCTCTTTTGTCGCCCCTGCGGTGCCGGGTCCGGTGGCACTAGACGAGACTGTGTTTCGGGAAGGCAAATCCGTTATGCAGGCCATGGTCTCCGCCCGTCAAGGAGGGCAGGTGGTGGCGGTTATGTTGGCCAGCTTTGGGGCCAGTCGCCAATCCAGTGTAGTGGTAGAAGGGCCATCGGCCCCAGTGATGAAATCTCCAGAGCAGAGTATTTCGGTACCGTTTATCAAAGGATTGACGCCGGATTTTTTTTCCCATTTTAATATCCATTACGCAGAAGGCATGCCGCCGTTCAGTGGCAGTTCTGAGCCCGATTACGGTGGTTACATGGGGTTTACTGTGCCGCCGGAAACCATGAGCACCGCAGCGCTGATTGCATTGGTGGATACCTGGGCGCCTTCAGTTTTACCTCTGCTCAAAGGGCCAGCACCCGCCAGTTCCTTGACCTGGACCATGGAGCTCTTGGATGACCCTAGTGTCCACTCGCCGGAGACTTTATGGCAATATCGGGTAAACACGGACCAATGCAGTGATGGCTATGGTCAAAGTCAGGCGGTGGTTTGGGATGCTGCGGGTAAGGCTGTGGCGTTGAGTCGACAAACCTTTACGGTATTTGCATGAAATCGGAACTGGTGCCACTCACGGCGCGGACTTTAGGTAAGCAAGTGCCTCGTCGTGGGCACTGGCTGTTGGCGGCGCTAGGGCGGCTGATTTTGACTGTTATGGGGTGGCGTATTGTTGGTGATTTGCCCGATACGCCTCGGGCAGTTTTGGCGGTGGCGCCACACACGTCGAACATAGACGGGGTCATTGGTATCAGTGCTATTCAGTCTTTGCGCTTGGATGTGCGCTTCATGGGTAAGCACACGTTGTTTAAAGGTCGTCTTGGGCGGTTCATGTACTGGCTGGGCGGCATCCCTGTGAATCGAGAAAGTGCCAGGGATGTGGTGGACCAGACGACGTCGGTGATGGGGGAAACACCATTTTGGCTTGGGCTAACGCCGGAGGGGACGCGTAAAGGCGCCAAGCGTTGGAAAACCGGGTTTTACCGTATTGCTGAGCAAATGCAGGTGCCGATTGTCGTGTTAGGTTTCTGTTACCGGCGCCGGCAGGTCCGGATTGTAGATTGCTTTCTGCCGACGGGCGATATTGATGCTGATATGGCGCGAATGACCGCGTCGTTGGCGGATATTGTTCCGCGCAAACCTGCGCAGTTATCCGCCCCGCTGAAAGCGGAAAAAGCTGCTCGCGGCATTGATTGATTCAGACGTTGGCAGTTTTGCCGGACTGATCAAGGAGATGCTGGCGGTGCTGGGCGGATTGTAGCGAAAAGGATAGGGGGTGATGTAGTTCGCTGATAAGTGTTTGCTGTTCCTGATCGAAACCTTCGAAGTTGGCAATTTCTATGATGCCCAGAGGGTGGTCTCCTTGGATCAGTGGCCAGAGTAGCACAGCTCCTGGAGGACTTTTCCCCTGCCCGGTTTCCAAATCCAGATAATGTTTTGGGACCTGATGTTGTTGTATGAGCAAACGTTGATTCAGAGCGGCGCCGAGTAGCCCTTCATCGGAGGGTACTACCTCTCTGGCCTGCGCTTCGCCACTTAAGGCCCAGCTGGCTTTGCGAATAAGCTGATTACCTTCAAGCATGTAGGCTGCGCCAATTTTCGCACCTACGTGCTGTACTAAATAGCCCAGCACCCGTTCGAGTAATTGCGAGGGAGTCAGATTACCGGCGATTTGCCCCATAAAGAGATTGAGCTGCTGCTGTCGGTTGGCGTCTTTCTCTGCCTGTGCGCGCCAGCGGTTCAGTTGTGCAGATTCGTGTGCTAGCAACAAATTGTTGGCGAAGTTACGCCGGGCGCTGATGTCGAGAATATAACCGTTCACTGTGCAGATCATCAGTGGAATGGAGAAGGATAGCATTATTAACAGAAGATGAATGTTGAGCGCTGTAATCACGCTAATCGCGAGGGCAAACACCGCAGCGATGATGGCGGTAATTAAGGTTTGCCGTGGTGGCAAGCGTAGAATAGAGAACGCGATAATAAGTAGGTAGATGCTTTCAAAGGATGAAACTTGCCCTGGGAAGCTACTATTGAAGCGAATGCCCCCCAGAATGGTGCCTGAGAGTGACAACCACAAAGCCAGATACATGACGATAATGGCGTAGGGGCGCAACCAGTCTAAACGGGTGCAGGACCAGAGGCCTACCAAAGCCACGGCAATGGGGTACACACCATAATTGCGCCAGGCTGCCATTTCCGGTGTTTTTACTATTAGGGTAACGGGCACTACCACGAGCAGGTAAAGGCCAAGCATCAGATAGATTGAGCGATTGATCAGATCCAGTGTGCGGTCATGAGAGTGTTGCTTATAGCGTTGTTCTAGGTCGCGATCAAACTGAACCATAAAGGTATTGAGTGCATCGCGAAGAATGCTTTCCTGTTGTGGGTCGATGGTCTGATCGGTCTGGAATTGCTCTGCGTCGTTCATGACGTAACCTGATTATTCTTTGTTATGTTTTTGTTGCCCGCGCTTATGTTGATTCCGATACGATCACAGCGCACTATTTCCACTGGAATCAAGGCGCATACTATGGGTTTTTTAATCGCTCCCTAGTGCTACCTTATACAACAATGCCCACATCTGACAGGAAACATCATGACCGATACTGCCCGATTTGAACAAGCCCAGAAAGATGTTAAAACCCTTGATAGCAAACCGTCCAATAATGACTTGCTGTTTCTTTATGCCCATTTCAAGCAGGGCAGCACGGGCGATGTGTCTGGCAAGCGCCCAGGAATGATGGATATGGTGGGACGTGCCAAGTATGACGCTTGGGCCAAGTTGAAAGGGTTGAGTGCGGACGAAGCCAAAGGCAAATATATCGACAAGGTGGACGCTTTGTTGAAAAGCCATAAAAGCTGATTGCTTACCGTGGTGAGTGCGTCATGCACTCACCATCCGCTATTCCCTAGCCTGTATTGCCTTTAGGGTTTGTTTTGTCGTAACCCGTTGCACATCCCGCGGCCAAGTATTTGTCCACGTTTTTACCCCGCTAACGGGTCTTTTCAGGGTGTTGTGCTTCTAGCGTCGGACGTTGGCGCATAGAGGTTGAGCACGCTAGGTGCATTCGAGCGCCTGTTAGGGGCATTTCGGTGCGATCAGTGATTTCAGCAAAGTCCGTACCCTCCGCCAACGGTTGACCAGCAAGGAAATAAAAATTAAAGCGCACCCCGCCAGCTGGATCCAGGTCATGTGTTCGCCGAACCAGGCTGCCGCAATTAATGCTGTCCACATGGGTTCCAGCACCATAATCACTACACCGTGACTGTTTAGGGAAAGGCTTTGTGCATAGGTCTGAACCAGAAAACGCAGCGCTGTGCCAATGCTGGCACTGAGCACAATCCACATCACCAGAGTGGGGGTCATCGACGTAAACACCGGAACCCAGGGTTCACTGAAGGCTGACAGCGTACCGGTCACCAGAGCCACCACGGCCAACACGACGGTAGTCAGTGCCATGGCCGGTATACGTGGGTGTTCGATACTCTCACCGCTGGCTGATTGGATGGCGATAGTATTGGCCGCGCGAGTATTGAGGTTGAAGTACAGTGCAAAGATGGTCGCGGCGGCCACAAAACAGAGCTGGCCCACATCTAGATGCAACCCTTGCTCAAGTGATAGTAGGGCCAAGCCTCCGGCAGCGACAGGCAAGGCCAGCCAAGTGCTGGTGGGCACCGTTTCGGCAAAGACAATACGGGCAATCACTGGCACCAGCACCACTCCCAAGCTGGTCAGGAAGGCGCCTTCGCCCACGTGATCACCCACCGCTAGGCCGACAATCCAGAAACTCATCGCGGTGCCGAATACCAGCCCCACGCGCGCGCTGCGTATCAGCTGCTGGCGCGACAGCCGGCGCAGCTGGCGATGGGCTATGCAGCCTAGCAGCACAGAGGCTAGCAGAAAGCGCAGTGACATGAACAACAAGGGAGGCATGGCCAGTACGGCTTCTTTGGAGAACATCCAGCTGATGGCAGCCAGAAGGGTGACCACTAGAAGCAGCAGGTCGGCTTTATAAGCTTGGCGGATAGTCACTGAGCAGGGTTCGCAGTTGAGACAGACCGGCGATGGTAGCACAGGCGTGTTGGCGGGTAATGGCTGGTGAAATGTCGCTTTGATGGTCAGAGTAGGTGGCGTCGCACAACACAAATGACCGATTGTACGAGGACAATGGATGTTTGCAGCCTGGAAAAACTGGCGTGATGCCCGACGCGTTAAGAAAATGGGCTATACCCGCGAGGAGTGGGAGGCCGCTGTGGCGGACTGGCCATTAATGGTTCGATTTGAGGGGCAAGAGCGGCAGGCATTGTTTGATCTGTCGCTGCGTTTTCTGGCCCGCAAAAGCATTGCGTCTGGCGGCGGCTTTGCCTATACCGATGCCATGTGCCTGAAAGTGGCCACCATGGCTTGCGTGCCGATTCTCTACCTAGGGTTGGACTGGTATGACGGTTGGTACACGGTGATTTTGTATGAGGACGCGTTCATTCCTAATCGCCCTCATTTCAGTGAGGATGGCGTTGTTCATACTCGAGGTCCGGTGTTGGCTGGAGAGGCTTGGCACCAGGGGCCGGTTATTCTCTCTTGGGACGCGATTGAGGAGGCTTGTGCCCCGAGCAATCAAGCCAGTAATGTGGTGATTCACGAGATGTCCCACAAACTGGATATGCGCCGCAATGGTGCCAACGGCAGGCCGCCACTGCATACCGGGATGAACCCGAAGCAATGGCATGAAACCTTTACCGCATGCTGGGAAGAGCTGCTGAGCGATTATCAGCACCACCGGCACATGCCGGTGGATGCCTATGCGTTGACCGGCCCGGGTGAATTTTTTGCGGTGTGTAGCGAGGCGTTTTTTGAAGGGCCGGATCAGCTTTACAAGGACTGGCCGGCGCTGTACCGCTTGTTGGCCCAGTTCTATCGGCAGGGAGAGCGATAATGAAGTTTATATTCGAAGTGAGGGTGAAGCCTGGCTTTAGCGTGGATGAGTATGCTAAGGGTTGGGTGGAGGCCAGTGAAATTATTCAGCAAAGTGCTGGGGCAAAAGGGACTTACCTGCACCGCAAAATTGGCCACTCTGATACGGTGCTGGCCATCGCTCATTGGGAGAGCAAGGCACACCGTGATGCTAAAGACGATAGCCGTAGCGCAAAGGTAAAAGCGATTTTGGAAAAGCACGCCAAGGTGGTTGAGGTCAGCGTAATCGGCGAGTACGACGAGCCGCAGTGGCAGGTGTTGCCGCCGAGAAAGGTTTAGCGGTTTCGTCGAAAGTAAACAGGGCAGGGAGACGCGAGTAGCGAGCACCCCTGTGCAGTAGTAGTAGCCTACAACAGGGGCGGTTGCTTTAGGAATCAGCCTTCCGGCAGGGTGATATTCAACTCTAGAATTTCACACCCGGATTCCCGGTCTACCTGGACGTTCACGGCGTCTTGGTCCACAGGAACATATTTGCGGACCACCTGAAGCAGCTCTTCTTGAAGCTGCGGCAGATAATCTGGGCCACCGCGTGTGGAGCGTTCGCGGGCCACAATGATCTGCAAGCGCTCTTTCGCCACTGATGCCGTGTTCTGCTTTTTGGGAAGCAAATAACTAAAGATGCTCATCCGTTAGCCTCCAAACAGACGGCCGAATAGACCTTTCTTATTCGTGGTGATAAAGCGATGCGGTAATTGCTCGCCGAGGAAACGGGCCACGGCGTCGCTATACGCTTTTCCTGCATCGGAATCCGTGTCCAGAATTACCGGGCTACCAGCGTTACTGGCATTGAGTACGGCCTGGGATTCCGGCACTACGCCGAGTAACTCGATGGCAAGGATTTCCTGCACGTCTTCCACCGAGAGCATCTGCCCGTTTTCCACCCGTTCCGGGGAGTAGCGGGTCAGCAACAGGCGGGCAGGGATATCCCCATCACCCTGTTCGGCGTGGCGAGTCTTGCTGGCAAGGATGCCGATGATGCGGTCGGAGTCCCGCACGCTGGAGACTTCCGGGTTGGTGACGACGACGGCTTCGTCGGCGAAATAGGCGGCCATAAGGGCGCCTTTTTCGATGCCGGCGGGGCTGTCGCAGATGATGTAATCCATCTGCATGTCGTCACGCAGGGCGTTTAGTACGCTTTCCACACCTTCGATGGTAAGGGCGTCCTTGTCGCGAGTCTGAGAGGCCGGGAGGATGAACAGGTTGTCCACCTTCTTGTCCTTGATCAGTGCTTGCTTGATGTTGGCATCGCCACTAATCACGTTGACCAGATCATAGACCACACGGCGTTCGCACCCCATGATCAGGTCCAGATTGCGCAGGCCTACATCGAAATCAATCACAGTGGTTTTAAAACCGCGCAGGGCAAGGCCTGTGGCCAGCGCTGCACTGGTGGTGGTTTTGCCGACGCCACCCTTGCCGGATGTCACGACCACGATCTTCGTCACGCTCTTCTCCTTACCTTCATGTTTCATACACGCTAGTTCAGCGCGGTAAAATGCATCGCATCGCCCTGCATGCATAGATGCACAGGCTTGTTACGGTATGACTCGGGCAGGTCTTCGGCTACCCGGTAATGGCCGGCAATGGATACCAGTTCGGCATTCAGTTGCTGGCAAAAAATACGCGCGCTGGTGTTGCCGCGAACACCGGCCAGGGCGCGGCCACGCAAGTTACTGTAAACGTGGATGTTGCCGTCGGCCATGATTTCGGCACCAGTGCTAACCGGGGCCAGCACAATCAGATCGCCACGGCTGTAAACCTGCTGACCGGAGCGGACCGGCTGGTCGATCACCATGGTTTCAACGTGTTGTGCTGCGGGCGTGGCTTCGGGAGCGTCCTCGTTGCTGGCCGGTGCAGGTTCAGTGCGTCGGGGTATATCACGGCCGCCTGCTAGGCTTAGGGTGCCTAGGCCTAGCATCGATGCGGTATCTGCATCTATATGTTCACTGCGGGCCAGAGCCACCAGGTTGACTCCCAAGCTACGCAGGGTGTCTACGGCCGCCATCAGAGCCACAGGGTCGTTGTCCAGCTCAGGGCTGACATCAATCACCACAGGGGCATCCTGCAGCCACTGGGCGGCATCCTCCAGACGTTGGCTCACCTGCTGGTGAAGCACGTTGGTATCCAGGTTTTTCAGCTGGAGGACCGTCATCATTAGCATGCGGCCCTTGAATTCGATTGCGGTTTTTTCTTCGACGACTGCTGTCATTACTGACCTGTTGTCCGAGGGGCAAAGGGAGGCGAAATAGTGCTCCGGGCCCGGTGGGGCGTAATTTGGGCAAGACTAGACGAAAGCGACCATGCGTAAAAGCACTAAAAGGCTGATCTGAATGTTAAATCTGTTTGAAAACGAGCGTGAGGGGGATTAACTGCTGGAAAAAGCGGCATTTTGGCGAAGAATGCGAGTGTTGCGAATTTGTGAAAATGAGCACTGGTTAATGTTTGTGTGGGCACGAGCGCACGGCTTTCCCTTTCAAGATAGCGCTCTTTAACTCGGTATGATGGGGAGAAGGAGAGGGGCACAGTGGTGTTGGCCACTGCGCCCCTTAGGGGGGTTATATCATTGGTCGTTCGGCGTGTACTTGCACCTCCTTCAGATCCTTGTCAAAGGCGTCGGTGAGCAGGCAATCGTAACGCATGGCGTCGTACTCATTGATGGCCTCCACCTGGCTCTCATTGATGATGCCTTTGCGCGCCGCATCCTGAAGCTTTTCCAGTACGGTCTTGCCTTCCAGCTGACCTTTGCCCTCTGCTTTTAGATACGCTAGGAATCCAGGCTCCACTTCCAGTAGTTTGTTGAAGGTGGCTTCTACGCGGCCAATGGAATCTTCCGGGTCCTGGGAGATATAGGCCGGCTCTGCCAAGGCATCGCGTACTGAGCTGGGTTCCATGATCATTTGCCCAAGAGCGCGGATTTGGTCATCGCTTGGGGCTTGAGCCTTGCAGGGTCGGCCCAGCGGGAAGAACAGACGCTTAAGCACACGGCCGATACCGAAAAAACCAAAGTTGCTGGTGAAGGCCTCTAGAGAATCGTGGGCTCGACTGAAAGCCAAGCGCAGGGCGTAATGCGCGTGGGCATCGTTTGCCTCGTCGCGGGGCAGAGTGGCGTGATACTTGAGAATCGCGCAGGCGATCAGCAGCTGGCTGTGTACATCCCCCAGGCGAGCAGACAGCAGTTCGCGCCGCTTGAGGTCGCCGCCGAGCAGGGCAAGGGCCATGTCCGAGGTGCTGGCCAGCACTGCACTGTAACGGTTGATCAGGCGATACCAGGGAGCACTGAAGGCATCAGCATTGCCCGGAGCGTCGGACAGGTAGGGGCTGGCTAATGCTTGGGCAATGGCACTGCTGATATTACCCAGAGTATGACTTGCGTGTGAGAAGAACAGAGCATCAAAATCCTGCAGCCCCTGCTTTTTATCTTCCGCCTGAATGGCTTGCAGTTCATCGTAAAGGAACGGGTGACAACGCATGGCCCCTTGGCCAAAGATCATCAACGAGCGGGTGAGAATATTGGCGCCTTCCACGGTAATGGCAATAGGCGTGGACTGATAAGGCAGGGCCAAGAAGTTCCTTGGACCGAGTTGAATGCCACGCCCGCCAGCGATATCCATGCCGTGGTTGATCAGCTCGCGCATCATTTCGGTGGCATGGTACTTGGCCATGGCCGTAACCACAGACGGAGCGCCGTCTTCCAGTGAGCGAGTTACCAGATGACGGTAAGCTTCCAGGGTATAGGCCAGTGCCGCCACATTTGCAGAGGCTTCCTGCACCCCTTCGAATTCACCTACGGCCGTATTGAACTGGCGCCGGATGCGCCCAAAGGCGCCGGTCATGCGGTAGCCCATTTCGCCACTGGCCGTGGCCAGTGCAGGCAGAGAGACGCCGCGGCCAGCACCAAGACACTCAATCAGCATGCGCCAGCCTTTACCGGCCATATCCGGCCCCCCGATGATGGCATCCAAGGGTACGAACACATCTTTGCCGTTGATGGGGCCGTTCATGAACGGTGAGCCGGGGTAGTGCCGGCGACCGATTTCCACCCCTTTGGTATCGGCGGGAATCAGCGCACAGGTAATGCCTAAGTCCTCGGTATCACCGAGCAGCTTTTCCGGGTCATACAGTTTGAAAGCCAAGCCGACGACTGTAGCTACGGGGGCCAGGGTGATCCAGCGTTTGGCGAAGTTCAGGCGCATGCCCAGCACTTCCTTACCGTCAATCTTGCCTTTGCAGATGACCCCGGTATCGGGGATGGCCCCTGCATCGGAGCCGGCTTCTGGCCCAGTGAGCCCAAAGCAGGGGATCTCATCGCCCTTGGCGAGACCGGGCAGCCAGCGGTCTTTTTGTTCCTGGGTGCCGTATTCGGCTAGCAGTTCACCGGGGCCAAGAGAGTTGGGCACCATGGCGGTGACGGCGGCAGTAAGCGAGCGGGTTGCGATTTTGCTCATGATGCGACTTTGCGCATAGGGTGAAAAAGCTTTGCCGCCATACTCGGTAGGAATAATCAGGCTGAAGAAACCCTTGTGCTTAAGGAAATCCCAGACTTCCTCAGGCAGGTCGCGCAGTTCGTGGAAAATTTGCCACTCATCTAGCATGTCACACAGTTCAACCACTTCATTGTCGATGAACGACTGCTCTTCTTCGGTGAGGGAAGTGAACTGGATATGGGCAAATTTTTCCCAGTCTGGCCGGCCGGAGAATAGGTCGGCCTCGAACCAGGTGGTGCCCGCTTCAATGGCTTCCCGTTCGGTATCGCCAATGGCAGGCATAACCTTGGCCAACGCGTTGTAGACTGGTTTAGTAATAAATTTTTGGCGCAGGTCCACGTGGTTAAGCACGGTGACGCCAGCAGCGAGCAGAATGAGGGAAAGGGGGTGGAACAGCCAAGATGCGAGGAAGCCGCAGAGCAGCCACACGATAACGAAAACGGCACTGCCAATGCCTCGGCTGATTTGCTGATAGAAGAGGGTCATCAGCGTGGCAATTAACAACACAATAGCCAAGAGGCTAAGCATGGTGATCTCCTTTGCCTGGGGTGAATGCCTTCCAACATGCGGCTATCGCCCATGGAGAAGGTATGAAACCGTTACCATGAACTGCAAACCACACATCTAATTTCAGTCTAACGCGCTAACGCCTCAGGTTGCACAGGGTTTAACCAGATTTAATCTGGACGATAGCTTACACTTGGTACCACTTTGAATGCGTTTTCAGGAGCATAGCGTTGCAGCCAAACAGCCCTATCATTGAAGCTACCGAGCAGAATATTCAGCAAATCCTTGAACAGTCCCAGCAGATTCCGGTGATCGTGGGTTTCTGGGCGAGTTGGAGCGAACCCTGTCAGCAGATGGCGCCAATCCTAGAGCGCCTAGTCAACGAATATCAGGGCAAGGTGATTCTGGCCAATGTGAATGCCGATGAGCAGCAAATGTTGGCCAGTCAGTTTGGTGTGCGCAGCCTGCCCAGTCTCAAACTGGTGTTTCAAGGAAAGTTGGTCAGCGAGTTGGATGGAGCCCAGACCGAAGGCGCGATACGCCAGTGGTTGGCTCCTGTGGTGGACCCCGAAGCCGCACAGCAGCAACAGGAAGAAGGGTTTATCGAGCAGGTGCGTATGGCCATTGAAGCCGGCCACACCGAGCAAGCAGAAGGGGCATTGCGCCAGACGCTGGAGCAGAGCCCAGACAAGCATGCCATTCGCGCCTTGTTGGTAGAACTGCTGTTGGGTGAAGGCCGTCTGGATGATGCCCAGTCGGTGCTGGCACAAGTGACAGAAGATGCGGAGCCTCTACGGCCGTTCCGGGCGCGCTTTGCATTGTTGGATAAATTGGAAGGTGCAGGGCAAAGCTTGGCGGATTTGTCTGCCCGTATTGCCGACAAGCCGACTGCCGAGGATCTTTATGCCTACGGGCTGCAGGCCGCTGCCGCTGGCCAGTTCAAGCAGGGGCTTGAGGCGCTGCTGCAGCTGCTCTGCAACCACAGTGATTTCCGCGATGGAGTGGCGCGTAATGCGTTGCTAGAAGTGTTCGAATGCCTCCCTAAAGGCGATCCACTGGCCAGCGAATATCGCCGTAAGATGTTTAACTACCTCTACTAATCTATCTGCTTACTGCGGGTAACGGGATCTCCGTTGCCCGTCTTGCCTACTTTTTGTGCCGGATTGCCGCTCAGAATGGCCCTTTGTCCTTTTATTGTGCATGCCGGGCATCCCTTCCGTTTTATGGCTCTTTATTCGTTAACTCAATGCTGAATGTGTGCGCCGGTGGTGCGCATGGCTGAGTTAATGTTCATTTGTGGTGCGAGATAAGTTTGGTTAGTCGCTAACCACTTGAAATGGTGCGCACTATTATGTGGCATGATTATTGAATGCTCCTTGCCGGTGCAAATTTCCGGCGCGTGTTGTGTTGGTGCATGAGGACAAGGAGAGAGGCAATGAAAATGCTGACAGCGGTGGTTAAGCCGTTTAAGGCCGACCAGGTACGTGATGCCCTGGCCCAGGTGGGGGTACAGGGAATGACGATTACCGAGGTAAAGGGGTTTGGCCGTCAAAAAGGGCACACTGAACTGTATCGGGGGGCGGAATACGTGGTGGATTTTGTTCCCAAAGTGAAGTTGGAGTTGGCGGTCAGTGATGAGCAGCTGGACCAGGCCATCGACGTCATTATGAAGGCCGCGGGGACGGGCAAGATTGGTGACGGTAAAATTTTTGTGACGGATCTTGAGCAGGTTATCCGTATCCGTACCGGAGAAATTGGCAGCGAAGCCATTTAAGGGGCCCATAATGAAAAAATTGATTGCTGTATTGTTGATGCTGCCCTCGTTGGCTCTGGCCGATGGCCTGGATACCGGTGACAGCGCCTGGATTCTCACTGCCACCGCGTTGGTGTTATTTATGACGCTGCCGGGTTTGAGCCTGTTCTACGGTGGGCTGGTACGCAGCAAGAATATCCTCTCGGTGTTGATGCAGTGTTTTGCTATTACCTGCGCTGTGTCGCTAGTGTGGTTGGTCTGTGGTTATTCTCTCGCTTTTTCCGATGGGGGCAGCATGAATGCCTGGATTGGTGGCTTGGACCATGTTTTCTTTTCTGGAATCAACCGCGATACCTTGGAAGGCACCTTACCGAAAAGTTTGCATGGGTTGTTTCAGATGACCTTTGCGATCATCACCCCGGCGCTGATCGTCGGTGCCTTTGCCGAGCGTATGCGCTTCGGTCCCATGCTGGCGTTTTCTATTCTCTGGTTGTTGGGTGTGTATATTCCTGTTTGTCATTGGGTTTGGGGCGGCGGCTGGTTAGCCGATCTGGGGCTGTATGATTTTGCCGGAGGCACCGTGGTGCATATCACCGCCGGTGTGGCGGCGTTGGTGGCAGCGGTGGTGCTCGGTAACCGTAAAGGCTTCCCCACCCAAGGCATGATGCCGCACAACATGACCATGACGGTAACCGGTGCCGGCATGTTGTGGGTGGGCTGGTTCGGCTTTAACGGTGGTTCTGCGTTAGCCGCCAATGGTGATGCAGCCATGGCGATGCTGGTAACGCACATTTCTGCCGCCGCCGGTTCACTGGCCTGGATGACCATGGAATGGAAAAAATTCGGTAAGCCGTCTGCTCTGGGCATTGCCACGGGCATGGTTGCAGGGTTGGGAACCATTACCCCGGCGTCGGGCTTTGTTAGTCCGGCCGCTGCGCTGGTGATTGGTCTATCGGCTGGCGTGATCTGTTTTTACATGGTGATCTTTGTTAAGCACAAGCTGAAAATCGATGACTCCCTTGATGTTTTCCCTGTCCACGGTATTGGCGGCATCCTTGGCACTTTGTTGGCAGGGGTGTTTGCCTCTACGGAGTTGGGTCTGTTCTCCGGCTACGGGTTTGCCAAACCGGAATACACCATGCTGGATCAGCTGGGTGTGCAGGCGTTGGGTGTGGTGGCAACCTTTGTGTACACCGCCTTGGTGACGTGGGGCTTGCTCAAGCTGGTAGGCTTGTTTGCACCGTTACGGGTCACCGCCGAGGAAGAGACCCAGGGCCTGGATATTGCGTTGCATGAAGAGCGCGGTTATGACCTTTGATTACAGCACTGAAATCCGATTATCAAGCAACCGATAAGCTCGGAATTTTGCCAGGCTTTTTTGGCCTGTAAGGACTCATCTGCGGCTATTGCCACCCTCTGAGCCTTTCTATAAGGTACGGGTAAGTTTCGAACGCTCGTTTGAATTGGCTCGCAGCAACAAAGACTGTGCCAGCCCTGTGAGAGGGGGCGTCGAAGTTACATCGATAGGTTTAAGGAGAAACGAAAATGAGCCTCGAATTTTTGTCTGACGAATGGTTTGCAAAAGTAAAAGAGATCCGTGAAGGCGCGGGTAACCTTGAAACGCCAGCAGCGTTGGCTGACTTGGTGATCAACATCAGCGTTAATGCTGATGGTGACGATAAAAAGCTGGCTTTGGTTGGCGGCATGATTGAAGAAGGTCATCACGCTGACGCTCCGACTACCATGATTCTGCCGGCCGACTTGGCCAAGCGCATCTTCATCGAAGGTGACCAGTCTGCAGGCATGCAAGGCTTTATGAGCGGCCAGATTCGCGTTGAAGGCGACATGAGTAAACTGATGGCTTTGCAAACCGCACAGCCTTCTGCTGATCAGCTTGCCATGATGAAGCAGATCCAGGACGTGACTGCCTAATATTGGCAATCCGATCTGAAAAATGCCCGCCTTGTGCGGGCATTTTTTTGAAAACGCACAATGTCCCATGCTCGGGGCATTGTGCGCGTTAGCTATTCATATATCCGTTTCTCAATGTCATTCAGGTTCTGCAATGGCGTGCTTATGGTCACCGGGTGTACAGGAACCTGGTCTAGCCAGCCGTGCGCACTGCGCTTGCCTGCATCCAGATAATCACCCAGCGCTCCCTGCCAATGTTCGGCATATAAGGCCAAGCATAGCGGTTGTCGACGTAGTGTGTCGTGGACAACGCAGATATGCTCAGATGACGCCGAGGCCAGTAAACCCTCGATCATTTCAGCGGCTGGTTTTAGTAAGTCACAGGGCAGGCACAGGCACAGACCATGACTTGCGGCTAGTGCTGTTTCTAGTCCGGCCAGCGGACCGCAAAAACCTTCGCGTAGATCCGCAACGACTTCATCACCCCAAGCGTGGTAGCGGTCAATATTGCGGTTGGCGCTAATCACAATGCGGCTGGGACGAGGAAGGAGATTATCGAGCAGATGAGCGACCAGCGGCTTGCCGTCCAGTTCCACCAGTCCTTTGTCGGCACCGCCCATGCGTTGGCCCTGTCCGCCGGCCAGAATGATTAAGGTATAGTCGACCATATTGCCTTCTCGTCGTGCTCTCGCGTTGGGTTCTAGGGGCGAATCGGCTATGCTCTGCGCGCGCGTTGGGCGATGTTAACAGCTTGTATTTTGCCCGCCCCGAGTGCAGACACGTTTCAGGGAAATTATGTGACTACCGCCCGTAATCATCTTACCGATTTAGTGCGCTTTGCGCCGCTTCTGCCTGGGTATCAGCCCCGTGAACCGCAACTAGAAATGGCGGATGCGGTGGAAGACGTGATTGGCAGTGGTGCCACGCTGTTAGTAGAAGCGGAAACGGGCACCGGTAAAACGCTAGCTTACCTAGTGCCTGCACTGCTATCGGAAGGCCCGACGTTGGTGTCCACTGGCACCAAAAGCTTGCAGGATCAGCTGTTCTTTAAAGACCTGCCCATGGTCAAGAAGGCACTGAACTTGCCGCGTAAAGTGGCGCTGCTAAAAGGGCGCGCTAACTACCTATGTCCGTATCGATTGGAGCTGCATCAAGAAGACGCCCGTTTTCTCACCCGTGAGACCGTCGGGCAGATGCAGATTGTGTCGCACTGGGCAGCGCGCACTCGCACTGGTGATATCGCTGAGCTGCAACAGATTCCGGAAGATGCGCCAGTATGGCCCTGGGTAACCAGCACCGCGGACAATTGCCTGGGAACGGAATGCCCCCGCTATAACGAATGCCCGTTGATGAAGGCACGTAAAGAGGCTCAAGAAGCAGACTTAGTGGTGGTTAACCACCACCTGTTTTTCGCCGATGCAGCGTTACGCGGCAATGGTGCCGCCTCGGAGTTGCTGCCCACCGCCAATACGGTGATTTTCGATGAAGCCCATCAGCTACCCGAAATCGCGGCGGCGTTTTTCGCCGACACATTGAGCACCAGACAGATTCAGGAATTGGGCCGCGATAGCCTGTCTGAAGCGGGCCATACCGCCGCGGATCTGGCGGAGCTAAATCGCCTAGTGGCCGCCGTAGATAAAAGCAGCATGGATTTGCGTTTAAGTCTGGGGGACGGCGAGCGCCGTGAGCCCTGGACGGAAGTGGCAGAGAATAAGGCGGTGATTGAGGCCGGAGAGGCACTGTTGCAGGCTTTGCAGGAGCTGGATGCATTTCTCGGACCGCTGGCCAAGGCGAGCCGGGGGATGGATGCCTGCTCTCGGCGCGCCAGTGAACAGGTGGATTGCCTGGCCGCCTACCTGAAAGGCGGGCAGCCGAATCGAGTGTACTGGTTTGAAACCTTCAAACGCTCTGTGGTCTTGCACAGCACGCCGTTGTCCGTGGCGGCCCAGCTGCGAGCCCAGCGTGAGCGCAACCCGTGTAGCTGGATTCTCACCTCAGCCACGCTGTCGGTGGGCGGACGCTTTGAACATATCCAGCACCGTTTGGGGCTGGATTCTGCCCGTACCCTTAGGTTGGAGAGCCCTTTCGATTTTAAGCGCCAGGCCGTGTTCTATGCCCCGGAAGGGCTGCCGGCGCCGAATGATAGCGAGTACACGGCGCAACTCACCGCTGCCATGGTACCGGTCATTAATGCAGCCAGGGGCCGCACTTTTTTCCTGTTTACGAGTCACAGAGCGTTACGTGAAGCCGCGGCTATCCTTCGCCAGAAGCTTGATTACCCTTTGTTGGTGCAGGGTGAGGCCGGGCGGCGTGAATTACTTGATGCGTTTAGGGAAAAGGGCAATGCCGTGTTGTTGGGAACCAGCAGCTTCTGGGAAGGCATTGATGTACGTGGTGAAGCGCTCAGTTGTGTGATTATCGATAAACTGCCATTTGGTTCACCCGGTGATCCGGTGGCGGCGGCGCGCATCGAGCATATTAACCGCAATGGCGGTAATGCATTTCGTGATTACCAGCTTCCCCAAGCGGTGCTGGCCCTGCGCCAGGGAGCCGGGCGGCTGATTCGTGACCCGAAAGATACCGGGTTGCTGGTAGTTGCAGACCCGCGTTTGCTGACGCGTAGTTATGGCAAGTTGTTCGTTAACAGCCTGCCCAACATGACCCGTACCCGTAAGTTAGATGTGGTTCAGCGGTTTTTTGATTATCTGGCCGCTCAGGGCCAGGAAGCGGGAAAAATGGAATCATGACGCGACTACTTGCATTAGAAACCGCAGGAGAAACCTGCTCGGTGGCGCTGTTGGATAATGGCAGTGTAATCGAACGCTTTGAGCAAGCGCCTCGTCAGCAGACCGAGCGGGTATTGCCCATGGTTGAGGGGGTGCTGGCGGAGGCGGGTTTCCGGCTTGCCGATCTTGATGGCATTGCTTTCGGGCATGGTCCGGGTGCATTCACCGGTGTGCGGGTTGCGGCTGCTGTAACCCAGGGTTTGGCCTTCGCGGCGGATCTACCGGTGGTAGGGGTTTCCACTTTAGCGGCTTGTGCGCTGAGCGCGCAGGCACTGAAGGTGAATCCGCATGTTATTGCTTGTTTTGATGCGCGCATGGGCGAGCTTTACCTCGGCGCCTATGAGTGTGAGCCGGGCTCGGCTAATGCCGTGCTTTGTGATGGGCTGTTCAAGCCTGATGCTTTGCCAGAACTGCCGTGCGCTGAATGGATGATCGTTGGTTCCGGGTTGGTGTATCAAGACGCGCTGCGGGCGGCCTATGGCGCAAGCTTCTGCGTTGCTGACGCTCACCCCCGTGCGCAAGCTGTTGCGCAGCTGGCATTACCTGCATTCGAACGCGGAGAGGGTGTGAGTGCAGAACAGGCACAGCCGGTCTATCTGCGAGATCAAGTGATTCAGGGAGCAGTACGATGATCAACTGGGATCTTCCCAATGTGCATGAACTGACAGTGACCGTGCCTGCCGAAGCCATCGATGTGATGGGCCATGTGAACAACACTGAATATCTGCGTTTTATGGAGCAGATTGCCTGGCACCATACCACCGAGCTGGGGCTGGGTTGGGATTTGTATCAGAGGCTTAACCGGGGCATGGTGGCGCGCCATACCGAAGTGGATTATCTGGCGCCGGCTTTCGAGGGTGAGAACCTGAGGATCGGTACCTGGATCGTACAAAACGATGGCCGTATCAGCATTACGCGTCGTTACCAAATTGTGCGTGAATCCGACAGCCTAACATTACTGCGCGGGCGCACCCGGTGGGTGTGTGTGGCACTGGATTCCGGCAAACCACGGCGTATGCCTGTAGAATTTCTACAGGGCTATAAAGTGACGGCGGACGAATAGGGCACCGCCGTTTTCTAAATCGGGTCTGCGTAACCTCAAGCTGGTGCGGAGGCACGTTGTTTCAACGCACGTTTGGTTTCTAGCGTTACAATCAATAAGGACTTTCCATGGATTGGTTCCAAGCCTTGGTTCTTGCTCTGATACAGGGGCTTACCGAGTTTCTTCCTATTTCCAGTTCCGCTCACCTGATTCTGCCGTCCCAAATCCTCGGGTGGCCAGATCAGGGATTGGCGTTCGATGTGGCTGTGCATTTGGGGACCTTGCTGGCAGTGATGATGTATTACCGCCGTGATTTGATTGCCATGGTGGGGGGGGCCGGCCTAGCCGTTCAGCAGCGCCGGATGAATGATGACCTGAAGTTGGGTTTGTTGGTGGCGTTGGCCACCATTCCAGCGGTGGTGTTTGGTTTCCTCGGTGATGACTTTATTGAGCGTGAACTACGCTCAGCGTTGGTAATTGCTATCACCACGCTGGTATTCGGCGCGTTGCTATGGGCGTCTGATGCTTTTGGTAAACGGGAGTTTTCGTTGGCTAGGTTAGGCGTTGCAGGTGCCATTTTTATTGGCCTGGCTCAGGCATTGGCATTGATTCCCGGCACTTCGCGCAGTGGTATCACCATTACTGCGGCATTGGCGCTGGGCTATCGTCGTGAGGATGCGGCTCGTTTCTCCTTTTTGTTATCGATTCCGGTGATCCTTGGGGCCGGGCTGCTTAAAACCAAAGATTTGATCGAGCAACAAGTGGTGGTGGACTGGGGGATGATGGCGCTGGGCGTTATCGTTAGTGCGGTAACCGCTTACCTGACCATTGTATTCTTCATTCGCTTGTTGGAGCGCGTTGGCATGCTGCCGTTTGTGGTCTATCGGTTGATACTCGGTGTGGCCCTGTTGTTCTGGTTGGCATGAGGCAGAGTGAGTGGTTGGACACTGTGCTTGGGTTATTACCCGGTTGCCCGAAAGGTCTTCCGGGTTTCTGGGTTGAAAATGAAGCCCAGGCCAGTGGGCAGGCGCTTGAGCTGGTGCTTGGCTGGCATGATGATTGCCTGGGCCTGTGGCGTCCCGGTGGCAAGCAAACGCCGCTGACGGTCAGTTTCTGTGACGGCAAGCAGGGGTACCGACTCACCCCCGAGCGGGTGCGCCATGAGCGTCTGATTAAGGCGCTGGGCAAGCCCAAAGACGATCGGATCCGGGTGCTTGACGCCACGGCGGGGCTTGGCAGGGATGCGGCCCTGATGGCACAGGCAGGGTTTCAGGTGATGCTGGCAGAACGTTCGCCGATTCTTCACGCGATGCTTGCTGATGGTCTGCAAAGGGCTCCTGCCAGCCTTGTTGCGAACATGCAGTTGCTGGCGTGCGCAGACAGCAAAATTGCTGAGCCATCTGCTCTCCACGCGGTGTACCTAGATCCCATGTTTCCCGCTCGGGAAAAAAGTGCGGCGGTTAAAAAAGACCTGCAGTGGTTGCAGCGGCTTTGTCCTTACCCGGATGAAGTTGAGGAACAGCAATTACTGGATTGGGCGCGTGCCCTTGGCGCTTCTCGGGTGGTTGTCAAACGCCCGGTAAAGGCGGGTTTTTTAGCTGGCGTAACACCGTCTTTTAGTCAAAAGGGCAAGGCGGTACGTTTTGATATTTATACCTGCCCCTGAGCACAACCCTACAGGTAATGACGGTCGATTCTTTTGGGAAGACACCGGCCACCCACAAGAGATGGCCGGAGATGTTTAATTTGCTTCAGATGACGCAGTAAGCAGGTTGCCCAGATTGCTAACCCGTGTGACACGCTGGATAGCGTCACTGATATCCGGGCTGAGAATGCGACTGGCTTCGTCATCAAGGGCCTGCAGTTTTTCATCAAACTCCAATGCGCCACTGCCTCCCGGTGTCACCAAACCCGTGGAATAAAGCTGGGCAATAAAGTTCTTTAACACCACTTTGTCGAAAAATTCCGGGGAATTAAACTCATAAAGCAGAGATAGCCGCTGTGCGGTTTGGTGTGCCAATTCGCCTAGTTGATCGGCGGTGAGCATTCCGGAGCCGTATTGCACCAGCAGTCGAATGGTTAGGTAGTAACGCTCCAGCGACGGCATCACTGTCTGGCCAAGGTGATCGAGCATGTCAGATTCATGAGTGTGAATCGCCGCCCCGTGCAAACAATCATTCTCACGGGTAATTAGTTGCTCTTGCTGTAGGACGGTGACGATATTATTGACGGCGGCTTCCAGCTCTTCATCGTTTTGCCAGTGCAAAAAGTACTCGTTACGCAGGAAGGGGTAGAGCAGACGAACCATGCTTTGCAGTACGTCGATGCTGACCGAGCGAGCATTCATTACCAAAGAGCAGATTAGCCCGGGGAGAATGAAAAGGTGCAGGCTGTTGTTGCGTACGTAGGCCATCTGCAGAGCAGTTTTTTCATCGGTGGTCACCACGTCACCCAGTTTGTGTTCGATCCGGTCCAGGAAGTCATGCTCAAGGCCATACTGGATAATGGCATCGGCGTCGTCAGTGGCGAGCGCGGCGCAATCACTGTAGGGCGCCTGTTTAAGCAGAGAGATGTAGAGGTTGAGTTGTTGGCGAAGTTGAGCCACATCCATGGTGTGCTTGGGTGATGCAAGTAACGCTAGGCTGAGCAAGTTAACCGGATTGGCCACTGCGGCTGCGTTGATGGATTCCACCACTTCTTGGCCCAGCTCTGCGACTGCATGTTTAAACCAGGCTGGGTTTTCCCCGGGGGCGATCGTTTCATTGCGCCATTTTGGATTGTGCCCGTCCAGATAGTCCACCAGCTTAATAGGCTCCCCAAAATTCAGGTGCACCTGGCCAAAGTGGCTACGCAGTACAGACAGTGACTTCATCAAGCCGCCCACCGATTCTTTTTGCTTTTTTTTGCCGTGCAGTTCGCCGATATAGGAGCCAGCTTCAATCACTTTTTCGTAGCCCACATAGACAGGCACAAAGGCAATCGGCTTGCGCGAATCGCGCAGGAAGCTGCGTACGGTCATGGCCAGCATGCCGGTGCGGGGCTTAAGCATGCGACCACTGCGGCTGCGACCTCCTTCTACAAAATATTCAATGGAAAAGCCGCGTGTGGTAATCGTGTGCAAGTATTCGCTGAATACGGCGGCGTATAGTGGGTTGCCACGGAAGCTGCGACGCATGAAGAAAGCGCCACCACGGCGCAGGACCGTTCCCACGATCGGCAGGTTCAGGTTAATACCCGCGGCAATATGCGGTGGAACCAAGCCGTTACGGAACATCACAAAGGACAGCAGCAGGTAATCTATGTGGCTACGGTGGCAGGGCACATAGATAACTTCGTGATCGCCGGCGACCTTGGTCAGGTTGTCCATATTGTAGAGGCGAATGCCTCCGTATAGGCGGTTCCATAACCAGTTTAAAAACAACTCAAGGGTTCGGATCACGGTGTGAGAATAGTCTGCTGCAATTTCCATGGCATAAGCGCGGGCCTTGGCTTCCAGCTTTTCTTCACTAAGGTCTTGCCGTTTCGCTTCAGCGCTAATGACTTCACGCACCGAGATGGAATCCACCACAGTGTTAGTCAGGGTACGCCTGTGCGACAGATCTGGCCCGATGGCGGCTTCCTGTTGGCGGCGGAAATGGACCCGCAGGATGCGTGATGCTTTGCGAACGGCTTGATCGTCAGTCTGGCACTGGTCGACTAGGGTACGTAGTGACAGGGGCTGACTAAACTGAACGTAGAGCTGCCGTCCCTGAGTAATGATGATGAAGAATTTCTTGATGAAACCGGCGGGCGACCAGTTATCGGAGAACAGGATGCGCCACATTGAGTTCTCTTTTTCCGGCCGACGGCCCCAGAACACAGATACCGGCACCAGCTGAACATCCGCGTCGGGGTTAGCGCGCAGGACTGCGACCAGTTTTTCCAGACGGGGTGGTGAGACTGCGCGCCGCTGACGGCGGTTACCTATTTGCCGACGGTACAGCTGGAAATAGCTATGGTGAAGGTGCGTCTTGCCCAGCGTTAACCCTCGCAAGGCAGAGGAAAGCCCTAGTTGTCGGGCACTTTGGTCTGCCACGGCGGCATCCGCGGCCGAGCGGTCACTGAGCACATACACCACCGGTGTGTTGGCGGCGAGTTGGAGTTCCTTGGGGTCTGAAGGAAGTGCATTAGCGCGGGTGCACAAGCGTAAAAATATACGTATCAGGAAGAAACCTAGTCGGTCCAGGCCAAGCCAAGGTGTCATAGTCGGTTACAATTAACGAATGGGAGCTAAGTGTATCGAAAGCCCAGAGTCCGGAACACTAGCGGATATTTCAATTTGTTTCAGAAATGCTGCGCTTGGTATGCTGAAGGCTGACTCCTTCACGTTGAAGAGGTTCGCCATGATTAGACCTGCTATTATTGTGGGAATTCTTCCTGTTCATGGATAGCGCAAAGGAGCTTCCGGTGTCGACACCTCAATCCGGTATTTTTGACCGCAGTTATGCCCACCATCTGTTCTTCGAATTCAGCCTTGGTAGTGGCTTTGAGCTGGAGGCATTACGCGCCGCTCTGCGAGAGATTGTTGTACTGAAAAGTGAGAAAACCCCGGTTTTGTTGGCTTTCGGACCAGATCTTTGGGCCTGTTTTGATTCCCGTTTCAGCTTCTCCGCGTTTTCCCTAGAGGGACATATCCCGGCCACCCAGGGGGATTTATGGGTGTGGGTTCAGGCTAAAGAGTCTGGCGATCTATTCGATACTGCCATGCAGGTGCGCAAGGCGGTGGGTGATTTACTTGCAACTCAGCTTGAGTTGACGGCCTTTGTGTACCACGACATGCGAGACCTAACAGGGTTCGTGGATGGCATTGGTAACCCCACCGGCGAAAAGGCAGAAAAGGCTGCTTTTATTGCTGAACCTCACCCCGGTGCGGGGGGGAGCTGGGTGCTGACCCAGAAATGGATTCACGACTTGGACAAGTTTAACCAGTTACCGGTTAGTGAGCAGGAGAATGTGTTTGGCCGGACCAAAGAAGATGCTGTGGAGTTTGATGATGAGCGCATGCCCACGGATGCCCACGTTGGACGCGTTGATGTGGACCGTGACGGTGTAGCGCAAAAAATGTGGCGTCGCTCGGTTCCCTATGGCGACAGTGGCCAGCATGGTCTGTATTTTTTGGCATTTTGTTGCGAGTTGGACCGTTACGACTTTTTGCTACGCCGTATGTATGGCATTGCTGATGATTCAGTGAAAGATCGTCTACTGGACTTTACCCGTCCGGTGATGGGGTCCTGGTGGTATGCGCCGTCACAAGATTGGCTGGAGGCGCTCTGATCCAGCGATAGCTTGGGAAGTATTCTGTTGAAGAGCCACTAAGGGAGCCGCTAAGAGTGGCATTGTAGATGTATTATCAGCCTTCCACGCTGGTTCGCTCCCTAGGCTAAGGGAATAAGATAAAGAGCGGCACATTGGGGGCGCACGCCGAGTGCGCAAAGCGCTGTTCTAAGGCGTGTCTAAGGGCAATGGCCGTGAGCCTACCCCGCCGTTCCTGCCGCGTGAAAATAGGGCGCGGAGATGTTAGTCCTTTTCGCTCTGTGTGGTGTCTTTATTACCAGCATCAAGCCAGATAAACAGGGCGAAACATCCCGCGAAGATTAGAATGCCTGCAATCACAGCGATGCCTGCTAAAACCACGGTATCCATATACATAGAAAATCCTCCCTTAACCTGTCTGGCTAGCGTGACAGATTCAGAGAGGAACAATGTGATTCAGATCAATAGGCCCGCTTGCGCGGGCCCCTCCGCGACCGTTTAGTCGCCGGTTTTCCAGCCAGTGAACATTTTCTTCACCAAGAAGGGGGTAAGCTTGAGCGAAGCGCTCAGCCACTGGCCGACCCCGGAAGGGAAGACGAAGAGCAAGGCATTCTTGATACCGTTATAGGTGGCCTGATCAAACGGGTACCAGAAGATATTGCGTTTGGACGGCAAAGTATCCCAGTTCACTACTTTCGCCTGGGTCATTTCTTCCAAACCTTCCGGACCGTGGGTACGGCCAATGCCCGATTCTTTCCAGCCGCCCCAGGGGGTTTCAGACAAGCCGTGGCTGTAGAGGTGATCATTGAGGGTGGTAACACCCGTCTGCAGCTGTGCGGCGATGGCACGGCCACGTTTGTTATCTTTAGTCCAGACTGAAGAGGTCAGGGCCAGATTTGAATCATTGGCTTTGCGAATGGCCTCTTCTTCATTGGCTACACGCTGCACGGCGATTAAGGGGCCGAAGGTTTCATCACACATGGTGAGCATGTCATCGGTGACCTGGGTGAGCAGAGTGGCAGGGAAGAAGAAGCCGTTTTCCACATTACCCACAGGGCGGGACTGGGCTTCAATGCGAGCGCCTTTGGCCAGTGCGTCTTCCACATGCTGCTGAACCGTACGCAGTTGGCCTGCGGTAGTTAGGCTGCCGATATCCACATCAAAACCGTTGCAACCAATGCCGTGGCGCAGCTGACGGGTTTTCTTGGCCAGCAGATCCACGAACTGATCGTATACGGCATCCACCACATAAACACGCTCCACCCCGCCACAGCTTTGCCCTGCATTTTGGTAGCCGCCCCATGCGGCACCGTTGGTGGCTCTCTCCAGATCTGCATCTTCGAGCACCAGCATCGGATCGTTACCGCCTAGCTCCAGTGAGACGGGAGTCAGCGTTTTAGCTGCTTGAGCCATCAACGTTTTGCCTGCGGCGACCGAGCCGGTAAAGAACAGCTTATCGATGCCATTATCGAAAAAGCCGGTAGCGACCTTTGAACCAGAGCCGACAATGTGCTGAAACAGGCCTTCAGGAAGTTCGCCAGCGGCGACGATTTGCTCAATGGCCCGGCCTACTGCAGGGGTGGCTGCAGCCACTTTTAGCATAATGCCGTTACCGGCCATCAAGGCCATGACGATTTCGCCAAAAGGAATCGATAGGGGGTAGTTCCAAGGGCTGATAATACCTACTACGCCTAACGGTACCCGTAACATATGGGTGCGTTTGTTAAAGAATAAGATGCTGCCTACAGGGCGGTTACGCTCTTTCAGGTAATGCTCAGCATTTTTTGCATACCATTTGCAGGCCAGTGCACAGGGTAATACTTCCGTCGCCAAGGCATCAGTGAGTGTTTTGCCGTTGCTTTCGCTGATGGTACGGGCCAGATCATCGGCGCGGTCGACAATGTAGCTGCGCATCATCTGAATATGGCGAGCCCTTTCCTTAAAAGACTTGGTCGCCCAAATAGCTTGCGCTTGCCGGGCTTTGTCCAGCATTTGTGGCAACGCATCCAGATTGGTTTCGCTCAACTCTGCAACGGCAGTGCCGGTGGCGGGGTTGGTGTCGACCACTACGTTGGCAGTCAATTTCTCTTGTACGGTCATGTGAAGGGGGCTCCATCATGGCGGGTCGCCAGGGCGGCCCGCAGGCGATTAGTGATACAGGGAAGAAGGCCAGAGAAACACAGAGTAGACACGCTGGCTAGAGCTTCTCGACAGTAATTTTAGGCCTTTAAGCGACGGGCTTCTAGCGGCTTGCCGTGCTATTGGCTGAGATATCGTCTGGCTCTACGGTGCGAGCCATGCGTGAGGCCATGCGTTCGAAGGTAAGAGCGATGCGCTCCACCGCGCCAGCAACCAACTCCTGATTTCGCTGTTCCAAATTACCGGCCTGGGCCATGGCGATTTTTAGGCGTTCAGAGTTGTCGCGAAAACGGCTATCGCAATGCCCTTGGGCGCAGGCCTGGTAGGCATCAGCTAGGGATTGCTGCCATTGGGCCGCGCAGGCCAGCAAGGCGGCGGGCGCCTGGGTGTGAATGCGTCCTTGCACCCATAGCGAGACTTGGCCCAAGTTAAGGCCTGTCAGCCCCAGGTCAGTAAAGTGACGTCGTTCTTCGGGCAGTGCCTTGTCGCAGATGGTGAGCCAACGAAGGCGGTCCGCCATACGGGCATTGAAGCCTTCCTCTTTAATACGGTGATGGCCGATTAACGTTAGGTCAGCAGCGGTTTCGCGAATGAGTCGTCGGCGCAGGCTTGCCCCGCTGGGTGGAGTAATTAGCCGAAACATCATGAAGGCAATGACGATGCCGCCGGTGATTGCCAAGCCGTTACTGGCCACCCGGGCCACATCGAAATCCATGGCGTTACCCGGTTGCACCAGAATAATGTAAGGGGTGCAGAACCCCAATCCGTAGGCCAGGGTGGTGGGGTTACTAATGGCCAGTAGTGCTACGAACAGGGGGGCGCCAAGAATAAGGATTAGTAGCGGAAAATCGCCGTTGCTGAGGGCTAGGAGGGGCAAGGTAAAGAATAGGGCAACCGGTGTGGCCAGTACCGAGGTGGTCGCGGCCCGACGTAACACCCGGTCCGGTTCTGGCAGGCGGGCAAAAAGGATGGTGAAGATCACCGGCATGATCATCAGCATGATGGCCATGGGGCTGGCAGTGCCGATCCAGAGGCCGGCGGCAATCATGAATACCAAGGCACTGCGGATACCCACGGCGGCGGCAATTTGTACATCCCGGTAGGGCTTAAGGGCCTGCGGGCGCAGTTGCATTTCTTTGCTGAAATGCAGTGCCCGGTTGGCTTCCAGGGCAAGAATAATGTCGGCGGTCAGGTTTAGGGCTACCTGGAAAAAACGCCGCTGAAGCGGGGGGGCGTCGTCGCTTTGCTCGCTACGAGCGTTTCGCAATTGCTGGCGCAGGTGTTGCACTTCCTCCATGGCGGCTTCGGCGGAATCGGTTTCGCGCATCCGCTTGAAGGAAAGCCGCAGTGAATCGAGCATGTCCTGCAGAGCCGGTGTGAGGAGCTCACTGTGGTTGCGCATCAGGCGACCAATAACGCGTATGCGTGCAATCAGTGACAGCGTCTTGTGACAGATGACGGTGGCGGCCCGTGCGCGGCCCGGGCCCTGAGCTCCTTCATACATGACGGCGCTGCTGTCATCACTGAGTGGGAAAATGCGCTGTAGTAGGGTATCTACTTGTGTATGTCGTTGGGTGTGGGTGCCTGTCGGGTTTAGTTCCAGTTCCAGGTAGGCCAGGGTCTGGTTGAGCGCGCCTCTGGCATGTTTTTGCAGCAAGTGACTAACACGGGCTGGCCACAGTAGATTGCTCACTAGGGTCGCACAGACTGCGCCAACAATGATTTCGCTAATCCGGGCATTGGCCACATGAAAAATGCTTACGCTAGAGGTGCTGGTCGGGTTGGCGATGGAAATCACCACAATCAGGGTGGCGGTGATCCCCGCCATGGCAAAACCATAAATAAAATTGGCTTGCCGTACCCAGGCTGAGGCGGCTGCATTGAGGCCGATCCACAGAGTCAGCGCCAATAGTGCAATAAAGGGGTAAGGCAGTAGGGTGGCGAGAATCAGCAGGCCCATGGCCCCGCCCACCAAGGTACCGCCAATCTGGCACAGCCCTTTTTCAATCACTAGCCCGGTTTCCGGGCGGACCTGCAAGAATACCGCAGAAATAAGTGCCCAGTAGGGGCGCTCAAGTTGCATGAGCATGGCCAGATAAAGGGCCAGCCCCATGGCAATAATACCCTTGAGCGCAAAAAGCACGGAGTGGCGCTGCGGTGTCAGGATGACGGCAAGACGAGGAGGCAAGGTCATCACGAAAACGTCACTCTGGCTCTTCGTCATACAGACGCACAGTGGCGGTCATGCCGGCGGCGAGCAGGATATCTTTGGGCACGGATGCCAGTTTGATGTGCACCGGGATACGTTGCGCCAGCCGCACCCAGTTAAAGGTTTGTTGTACTTGGGGGAGTAGTTGGCGGTCGGTTTGGGTGTTGGCGTTGGCGATGGCTTGGCCCACGCTGGTCACTTTCCCCTGCAGGGCACGGGAACCATTCATGAGAATCACTGAGGCGTCCTGGCCCACGTGGACCAACGGTAATTTGGTTTCTTCAAAATAGCCGGTGACATAGAAACTGTCAGCTTTAACCAGGGAGAGCACCGGGCTGCCTTGGTTGACAAAATTGCCCTGTTGAAGCGACAGGTTAACGATGGTGCCGTCGGCGGGGGCATGAATGCGGGTGCGTTCGAGATTGATGCTAGCGCTGTCCAGTTCGGCTTGGGCCAGTGCCACGTTAGCTTTGGCGAGCTCTGCCTGTATGCGTGCGCTTTCTAACGCCTCTTTGCTAATGCTGTTGTTATTACTGCGATGCAAATCCTTGCGACGTTGATAATGATGTTGCGCGAGCTGCAGGGCTTTTTGCTGATAAAGCAGCTGGGCTCGAGCTTTGGCAAGTGCGGCCTGGTAGCGGGTGTCGTCGATACGAAACAATGGGTCGCCTCGACTCACTCTCTGGTTATCTTCAATATTGAGTTCGCGCACCCAGCCAGACACATCAGGGGAGAGTGTGATGATCTCTGCACGTACTTTGCCGTCTCGGGTCCAGGGTGCATAGAGGTAGTAATTCCACACCCAGTGCCCGGCGATCAGGGCCAGAATGACCAGAACCACGGTAAGTAGCATTCGAAGTGTTTGTTGCATGAAGGACCTTATCTCAGTCAGCTCAATAGTCGCAGGGAAAGGGCAACGAAACAGACAAAAAGGGAAAGGTAGAACCAAGCGCCTTTCCAGACCTGGCGGTGCCAGCCTAGTTGTCGAAGTAACAAGTAGGACATGAAGGTAAGAGCCAGTGACAGCAGCACCAGCAATACCATAGGGCTGAACAGCATGCCGCCCACTGGGATTTCATGCAGCCACATGGTGCCTCCCGATCCGTGATAGCGTTTTTATAGTAGGAGCAGTTTGCCTGAATTTGTAGCCTGATGCTGCGCCTGCGTGATAGAGCCTGATTAATGTCAGCCGGCTCTATCACGCAGGTCGCGCATCATTATGGGGCAGGTTTTAGCCAGTGGTCATCAAGTGTTGGAGCAAACGCTGATAGATCTGCGTTAGGGTGTCCAGTTCGCTGATGCTTGTGTGTTCGTCCACCTTGTGAATGGTGGCGTTGGTGGGGCCTAGCTCCACCACCTGGGTGCCGGTGGGGGCGATAAAACGACCATCGCTGGTGCCGCCGGCGGTGGACAGTTCAGTGTCCAACTCGGTGACATCGCGAATCGCACCAACGGCGGCGTCCACCAGAGCTCCTCGATCTGTCAGGAACGGTTGGCCGGAAAGGGTCCATTGCAGATCATAGTCCAGGCCGTGCTTGTCGAGAATTGCTTCGACCCGTTCGCGAAGAATGGCATCGGTGAGTTCGGTGGAAAAACGAAAATTAAAAATGATCTCGCAGGTGCCTGGAATTACATTGGTGGCGCCGGTGCCGCCGTTAATGTTGGAAATTTGAAAACTGGTAGCGGGAAAGAAATCGTTCCCTTGATCCCATTCGGTAGCAGACAATTCTGCAAGCGCTGGCGCCACATCGTGAATCGGGTTGCGGGCCAGATGTGGATAGGCCACGTGCCCTTGAATGCCTTTTACGGTGAGCTTTGCGCCCAGCGAACCACGGCGACCGTTTTTGATCACATCCCCTACGGTGTTGGTGGAAGATGGTTCGCCTACCAGGCAATAATCAATATGCTCTTGGCGAGCTTGCAAGTGTTCTACCACCTTGACGGTGCCGTTAACGGAGGGGCCTTCTTCATCAGCGGTGATTAGGAAAGCCAGGCTACCATTATGGTCCGGATGAGCGGCGATAAAGTCCTCCATGGCCACTATCATGGCGGCGATGGAGCCTTTCATATCGGCAGCCCCTCGTCCGTACAGTAAGTCACCTTCTTCGGTGGGTGTGAACGGATCGTATTTCCACGCCGTCACGTCGCCGGTGGGCACCACATCGGTATGACCGGCAAAGGCAAATACAGGCCCTTGGGTTCCGCGACGGGCCCACAGGTTGCGCACTTCCTCGAACCACAGGGTTTCACATTTAAAGCCCAGCACTTCCAGCTTTTCAATTATCCAGGCCTGACAGCCTTGATCCTCCGGTGTCACGGACGCGCGGCGGATGAGTTCTTTAGTGTAGTCGAGGGTACGAGACATGAAATCAGCTCCAAGCCTAAAGCTGCAAGCGACAGACTAGCAAACAGGGGGAAAGCCTATGTGTAGTTTGAAGCTTGCAGCTGGTCGCTTTTTTAGTTGTGCTTATGCAGCTCTTCGTTCAGGGCGATGGCGCTTTTGTTGGTGAGACATTGCACGGCACCGTTGGTGGTGTTGCGGCGAAACAGCAGGTCGGACTGGCCAGCCAAATCACGTGCTTTGACTGTGTTAACGATCTCGCCCTTGTCGTCCAGCAGTTGCACCTTGGAGCCGGAGGTGATGTACAAGCCTGCTTCAATGGTACAACGATCACCCAAGGGGATGCCGGTACCCGCATTGGCGCCCAGCAGACAGCCTTCGCCTAAAGAGATGATGATGTTGCCACCGCCAGACAGGGTGCCCATGGTGGAGGCGCCACCGCCGATGTCGGAGCCTTTACCTACAAAGACGCCAGCGGAGATGCGGCCTTCGATCATGCCGGGGCCTTCAGTACCCGCGTTAAAGTTAATGAAGCCTTCGTGCATGATGGTGGTGCCTTCGCCCACATAGGCGCCCAAGCGAACCCGGGAGGTATCGGCGATACGGACACCGGCAGGCACCACGTAATCGGTCATTTTCGGGAACTTGTCCACGCTATTTACTTCCAGCACTTTGCCGTTTAGGCGGGCCAAAAGTTGACGCTCAGGGAGTTCTTCCAGATCCACGGCCCCTTCGTTGGTCCAGGCCACGTTGGGTAGTAGCGGGAATATGCCGGACAAGTTAACACCATGGGGTTTTGCTAATCGGTGTGAGATCAAGTGAAGCTTGAGGTAGGCTTCTGGAGTGGTCGCTGGCTCGGCGTCCGTTTCCAATACAGTGAGTACCACCGGGCGATCGGATTCTTGAAATGCCACTGCATAGCTGGCTTCATGTTCAAAGCCGGCTTCACGCCATTCGCGGGCAATGTGCTGAACTTGGCGATGGGTGAGTTCCAGAGCCGCGTTACCGCCCTGGTAGTCTAGTTCTTCACGGATTACGTCAATCAGCTTGTTGTCCGGGTTAAGGCTCGGGTCGGGATAAAAAACTTCAAGCCAGTTGTCTTTACGGTTTTTGGTACCGCAGCCCAGTGCGATGGCGAAATAGTTACTCATTGTTGTCTCCTGACGTCGAGCTGGCTGCCAAATGCATGATGCCGAAAGTCGCTGTTGAGCATCAAGCGTTGGGCAGCCGGCATTATTTCAATATGTCTGTCCACTCGTCGGCGTTGAAACCGGCTGTGATAATGGTGTCGCTTTGAAGAATAGGGCGCTTGATTATGGATGGGTTATCCATCGCCACGGTGATGGCTTTTTCCGTAGTCATGGATTCCTTGGTTGCAGTGTCCAGTTTGCGCCAGGTAGTGCCGCGTTTATTGATGACTATTTCCCAACTCAGGGCTTCCAGCCATTGGCGCAGTCGTTGCTCGGGCACGCCTTCTTTCTTGTAGTCGTGAAAGTGGTAGCTGATGCCGTTATTGTCTAGCCATGTCATGGCTTTTTTCATGGTATCGCAGTTCTTGATACCGAAGATGGTCAGTTCCATGTTCAATCCTTGCTCTAGCAACAAGCGCCAAGCTTCAATGCGAGATACATCGCTGTGAATTTCAGCATTGTCGCCGCGACCTACGGAATTCTTTGTGCGCGGGTAATGCGTAGCAGATCATTCAGCCTTACTCGTGTTTAGCTCGAAGCGAGTGACTTGGCGCTCACAACGTATCGAGCAGTGCCTTGATGCGTTTGGCGCCTTCAATACACTCTTCCAGCGGTGCTACCAGCGCCATGCGAATCCGGTTCTGCCCTGGGTTGTTGCCATCAATAGTGCGTGATAAATAGCGACCGGGAAGCACGGTGACGTTGTATTCAGCCTGCAAGCGTTGGGCGAACTCTTCGTCACTGATGGGCGTTTGAGGCCATAAATAGAATCCGGCTTCCGGGGCGGATACCTTAAGGGGGTCGCCAAGAATGTCCAGTACTGCATCAAACTTTTCCCGGTACAGAGCACGGTTGATTTCTACATGTTCCTCATCGTTCCAGGCGGCAATGCTGGCTAGCTGATGCTGAATGGGCATGGCACAGCCGTGGTAGGTGCGGTAACGCAGAAACTGCTTAAGCACTTCGTTGTCACCAGCGACAAAGCCTGAGCGTAGGCCTGGCAGATTTGACCGTTTCGATAGGGAATGAAAGACCACGCAGCGGCGATAATCATGGCGACCCAGTTCTGCACAAGCTTCCAGTAGTCCAACCGGAGGCGTATCCCGATAGATTTCGGAGTAGCACTCGTCTGACGCAATAACAAAATCGTATTTATCTGCCAGCTGTATCAGGGCTTTGAGTTGGGCTTTACTGAGTGTGGCTCCGGTGGGATTGCCCGGGGTGCAGATGAACAGCAGCTGGGTACGCATCCAGGTGTCTTCACTGACAGCATCGAAATTGGGCTGCAAGCCTGTGGCATCTGTGCACGGCAGGTACATGGGTTCTCCACCGGCGAGAAGCGTAGCCCCTTCGTAGATTTGATAAAAAGGGTTGGGCATCAGCACCAACGGCTGGCGTTGGCGATCGACTACGGCTTGAGTGAAAGAAAAGAGCGCTTCACGGGTGCCGTTGACAGGCAATACCTGGCTGCTGGGGTTAATACTTTGTAGGTGGAAACGGCGTTTCAGCCATTCGCCGATAGCTTCACTTAATTGCGGTAAGCCAGCGGTGGTCGGGTAGTTGGATAACCGCGCGGTGCTATCTCTTAGTACCTGTTGCACGAAATCCGGTGACGGGTGTTTGGGTTCCCCGATAGATAAAGCAATGGGTGACTTATCTGATGCGGGCAAGTCGCTGAATAAGGCTTTTAGTTTTTCAAACGGATAGGGGTGCAACCGTTCCAGGTCTGGATTCATAGGGTCAGGTGTTCCCGTTGTTCTTAGCGTCGAGTTCTTGTTTGAGGGTCTGTTGCAGTTCTTGACAGAGTGTCGGGTCGGAGACCGGTTCACCATCAAGATCGGTAATGAAGAAGACGTCTTCGGCGCGTTCGCCCAAGGTGGCAATGCGGGCATTTTGTACCAGGATCTCAAAGCGCATGAAGATGCGCCCGATGTGAGCTAGCAGCCCGGGGCGGTCTAAAGTCTGGATGTCCACGGCGGTACGATCATTGACGATGTCGTTGCTGATCACTACTTGGGTGGGTACATCAAAGTGCTTATTGCGCCGGGGCATGCGGCGGCTAACGGTGGACGCATAACGATCCGGGTACTTCAATGTTTCGGTGAGCGTTTTGCGGATCTGTTCGATGCGTGCCCAGTCCTCGCCAATGGGGGTACCCTGTTCATCCAACACGATATAGGTATCTAAGCTGAAGCCATCCACGCTGGTAATAATGCGCGCGTCCATAATGGTTAGGCCTAGGCTATCTATGGCGTTCACGGTGGCGCTGAACAGGTTGCGGGTGTCCGGAGTGTAAATGAAGATCTGTGATCCCCCAGCCAGTACACTTTGACTGGATTCACGGATCAATACCAACGGATCTTCTGGGTCTTCTCGGTCCAGTAAGGCCTCGGTATGCCAGGCAATATCCCGTGGGGTTTCACGCAGGAAGTATTCGTCACCGATGTTGGCCCATAACGTTTCGATCTCGGGGCCATCGTGATCTCGGTCCGTGAGAAGTCGAAGGGCGGCGTCGCGGGTTTCGTCAATCCAGTCTTGTTTTTCCACCGGGTTATTCAGGCCGCGACGCAGAGCGCGCTTAGTTTCGGTATATAGCTGGCGCAGCAGCGAGGCACGCCATGAGTTCCAGAGCGTGGGGTTGGTGGCGTTAATATCGGCTACGGTAAGCACATAGAGGTAATCTAGGTGGACCAAGTCACCCACCTTTCGGGCGAAATCGTAGACTACGTCGGGATCCGATATATCTTTGCGCTGGGCGGTCACACTCATGGTCAGGTGATTACGCACCAGCCATGCTACGAGCTTGCCGTCCCATGCGGTCAGGCCGTGGCGCTGACAGAAGGCGATGGCGTCATCCGCGCCGAGTTCGGAATGGTCGCCACCACGCCCTTTGGCAATATCATGGTAGAGGCCAGAAGCGTACAACAGTTCTGGTTTGGGTAAACGATAAAACACTTCGCTGGCCAAGGGGAACTCTTCGCGCAGGTCTTCGTAGCGCAACCGACGCATGTTTTTGATCACCAGCAGGGTGTGGGCATCCACTGTGTAAATATGGAAAAGATCGTACTGCATCATGCCGATGATGTTGCCGAATTCCGGCAGGTATTTGCCCAAAATTCCGTAGCGCTTCATGCGCCGCAGTTGTGAGAAAAGGGCATGGGGGCTGCGCAGCAGTTGCATAAACAGGTTGGTGTTAGTCGGGTCGTTGCGGAAGGCATCGTTGATCTGGCGGCGGTGGTAGATTAACGCACGTACTGTGGACGCACGAATACCCTTCAGATCCGGGTTTTGGGCCATTAGAACAAATGCTTCCAGCAAGGCGCTGGGGTGTTGCTCAAAGACATCCGGGTTGCTGATTTCCAGATAATCGTTACGTACTTGGAATCGGCGGTTGAGGGGCCGAACTTGCTCTTGAGTATCACTGCGCAGAATCACTTCGTCAAAAAGCTGTAGTAGCATTTCGTTGAGAACGGATAAAGCCAAAGCGACCCGGTAGAAGTCTTTCATGAAATGTTCCACCGCCAGGTTGGCGCTGGAATTTTCGTGACCCAGCCGGTCAGCAAGCTGACGCTGGTGATCGAACAGCAGACGGTTTTCATTGCGCTCGGTTTGTACATGAAGTTGCCAGCGCACTTCCCAAAGGTAGTCCAGGCACTTGCGCAGCACCCCGTACTCTTCAGGGGTAAGGAAACCGTTGCTAACCAAGGCCTCAAGGCTGTCGGTGTTGAAGTGCCGCTTGGCGACCCAGGCAATCATTTGCACGTCACGTAGACCACCGGGGGCGTTTTTCAGATCCGGTTCAAGGTTGTACTCGGTGTCATTAAAACGCTTGTGGCGAGTGGTTTGCTCCTGCCATTTTGCGGCAAAGAAGGCAGCAGAATCCCACATATGTTCTGGGCCGGTACGGTCTTCAAGTTGCTCACGCAGGATATCGTTGCCGGCGAGGGTGCGTGCTTCCATGATGTTGGTGGCAACGGTGATGTCATCTCGGGCAAGGTCCACGCATTCGTCCAAGGTGCGAACTGCATGGCCGATTTCCAGGCCCATATCCCACAGAAATGCCACAAAACGTTCAAGGCTGTCGCGCAGAGCTTGTTCCGGCGCATTGGATAGCAGCACCAGTAGGTCCACATCAGAGCAGGGGTGTAGTTCCCCCCTGCCATAGCCACCTACTGCAACCAGCGCCACGTCGTCACGGTTGGCCAGGCCAAACAGGGACCAGGCGGCGATCATCACCTGATCCACCATGCCTGCTCGGGCCTGTACCAGCTCGGTGATATCGGTGGTCTCGAAGGCTTGGTTCAGCCGTTCCTGGCCCTGGGCCAGGAACTGGCGGGCGTATTGCCCCGGCTGGGCGCTTTCCTGCAAGGCATCAAGCAGGGCGTCTTGGGATATTGCGGGTAGCAGTGACACTTAATAGAGATCCGTTTCTTCGCTGCGAGCGGTGAGCACTTCGTAGCCATCGGCGGTGACCGCGATGGTGTGCTCCCATTGCGCGGAAAGCTTGCGGTCTTTGGTGACCACGGTCCAGGCGTCTGGCAGCAGTTTATTGGCGGCTTTGCCGGCGTTGATCATGGGTTCGATGGTGAACACCATGCCTTCTTGCAATTCAAGACCCGTGCCAGGCTTGCCGTAGTGAACCACCTGGGGCTCTTCATGGAAACCTTCACCAATGCCGTGACCACAGTACTCTCGCACCACGGAGAAACGTTCGCCTTCGGCCATTTTCTGGATCCGGTGACCGATGTCGCCCAGCCGTACGCCCGGCTTGACCATACGAATGCCCGCCATCATGCATTCCCGGGTGGTTTCCACCAGTCGGCGGGCAAGTACGGAGGGCTCACCCACATAAAACATCTTGGAGGTGTCACCATGCCAGCCATCTTTAATGACAGTGACATCAATGTTCACTATATCCCCGGTTTTAAGAGCTTTGCGATCACTGGGAATGCCGTGACAGACCACGTGATTCACGGATGTGCAGACGGACTTAGGGAATGGCATGCGGCCGGGCGCGCCACCGTAGCCTAGGCAGGCGGGAATAGCCTGTTGCTTGTTGACGATATGGTCGTGGCAGAGGCGGTCCAATTCCTCGGTGGTGATCCCCGGTTTAACGTGCTCTGCGATCATTTCCAAGACTTCAGCGGCTAGCTTGCCCGCTTCGCGCATTTTGCTGATTTGTTCGGGGGTTTTTATGACGACATTCATGAGGTTTTGGAAAACTCCTGCTGTTTCAGTGAGTTGGGCGGGGCTTGGGCAAGATGATTTAGGCCGGGCACACACCTTTGCATTGCCTGTGAGGGGCGGCTGTGGTATAAAGCGCGCGCTTTCCCGCTCTGCGTCGGCCAATAGGCGACGGTGTTGCATTGTAACCGCCGATGAGTGGGGAAGGAAATCACACATGCCCCGTCACATAGCCCTGGGTGCCTTCTGGTCTGTAAGTTAGGCCGATTTGGTTGGGTTTATGCGGGGGCGTGGAGGCCTAACCCAAAGTGGAGTACTAACAATGTCTAGCGTAACTATGCGCGATATGCTCAAAGCGGGCGTGCACTTCGGTCACCAAACCCGTTACTGGAACCCGAAGATGAATACTTACATCTTCGGCGCTCGTAACAAGATCCACATCATTAACCTGGAGCAAACTCTGCCCCTGTTCAATGACGCCATGGCGTTCCTGAACAAGCTGGCTGCCAGCAACAACAAGATTTTGTTTGTTGGTACCAAGCGTGCGGCGCAGAAAGCGGTGAGCGAAGAAGCTCAGCGTTGCGGCATGCCCTATGTGGATCACCGTTGGTTGGGCGGCATGCTCACCAACTGGAAAACTATTCGTCAGTCCATTAAGCGTTATCGTGAGCTGGAAGCCCAGTTCCAGGATGGCACTTTTGACAAACTGACTAAGAAAGAAGCCCTGATGCGTAAGCGCGAGATGGATAAGCTCGAGCGTTCCATCGGTGGTATCAAGGATATGGGCGGCCTGCCTGACGCACTTTTCGTGATTGACGTTGATCATGAAGACATCGCATTGCAGGAAGCTCGCAAGCTGGGTATCCCAGTTGTTGCAGTGGTTGATACCAACTCCAACCCGGATGGCGTGGATTACGTTATTCCTGGTAACGACGACGCAATCCGCGCCATTCAGCTGTATGTGAAAGCAGCAGCTGACGTGATTCTGGAAGGCAAGCAGTATGCCCAGAATCAGACCGGCGGCGAGAGCGAATTCGTCGAGGTAGCAGATGAAGCCGCAGGCGAAAAAGCCGAAGGTTAATCTATGGTAGGCGGGCCTCGGGCTCGCCTGCTTTACCGAAACATACCTAATTTTAAGAGGATAATCATGGCTGCTGTAACTGCTGCAATGGTTAAAGAGCTTCGCGAGCGTACTGGTCTTGGCATGATGGAATGCAAGAAGGCGCTGGTAGAGGCAGATGGCGACATCGAAAAAGCCATCGACGATATGCGTAAATCCGGCCAGGCCAAAGCGGCGAAGAAAGCAGGCCGCACCGCCGCCGAAGGCGGTGTTGTAGTTGCTACCAACGACGCGAACACCGTAGCCGTTATGGTAGAGATCAACTCTGAAACTGATTTCGTTGCCCGTGACGACAACTTCCTGGGTTTTTGCGACAAGGTAGCGGCTGCTGCTTTGAGCGCTGGTGAAACTGACGTTGCTAAAATTGGTGAGTTGAAGCTGGAAGACGGCTCCACTGTTGAAGAAGCACGCCAAGCGCTGGTTCAGAAAATCGGTGAAAACATCCAGATCCGTCGTGCTGCCAAGCTAGAAGCGGAAGGCGCTATTGGCGCTTACGTTCACGGTGGCCGTATCGGCGTTCTGATCGCCCTGAAAGGTGGCGATGCCGAGTTGGGTAAAGATGTAGCTATGCATGTGGCTGCCGTTAACCCGATGGTTGTTAGTGGCGATCAGGTTCCTGCTGATGTGCTGGAAAAAGAGAAAGAAATCATCCGTGCTCAGCCCGATATGGAAGGCAAGCCTGCTGAGATCGTTGAAAAAATGCTCGGCGGCCGTATCAACAAGTTCCTGAAGGAAGTGAGCTTGTTGGATCAACCGTTCGTGAAAGATCCGAACACCACTGTTGGTGCGCTGGTTAAAGCGGCTGGCGCCGAGGTTGCCTCTTTTGAGCGACTGGTTGTGGGTGAAGGTATCGAAAAAGAAGAAGTCGATTTCGCTGCTGAAGTAGAAGCTGCGGCCAAGGGCTAAGGCTGATTGGCGGAACTCGATGTGTAAAGGCGCCTTGCTGGTTTGATCAGCAGGGCGTTTTTTTCGCCTGTTAAACGGTGAAAATAGAAAAGCACTTGCAACCATCGTGCGGGGCGGTACTGTGCTATGCAGCATAGGCTCGTGCGTTTGAATGAAGTGGAAGGCCGGTTTGAGCCGGTGTAAGTGATGAGGATGGCAGGTTTTCATGGGTGGCGGTTTCGTATGAGTGGTGGAGAGAAAGAGATGCCGACGAACAAGGAGCGCTCACCGCGCTATAACCGAATCCTGCTCAAGCTGAGCGGGGAAGCACTGGCGGGTGAAGAGGGCTTTGGCATTGATCCGAAGGTTCTGGATGCGATTTCCTTGGAAATTGGTCAGTTGGTTGGGATTGGTGTTCAGGTTGGGCTGGTCGTTGGTGGTGGTAATCTGTTTCGGGGTGCGGCTCTGCAAAGCGCAGGCTTGGACCGGGTAGCCGGCGACCATATGGGTATGCTGGCAACAGTGATGAATGGCCTGGCTCTGCGTGATGCGCTGGAACGTTCTAATATCCGTACGCGTCTCATGTCTGCGATCCCCATGAGTGGGGTGGTTGAGCACTATGATCATCGCAATGCTAATCGTCACCTAAAAAACGGAGAGGTGGTGATTTTTTGCGCAGGAACAGGCAACCCGTTCTTTACTACAGACTCTGCCGCGTGTCTGCGTGGAATCGAGATCAGTGCTGATGTAGTGCTAAAGGCCACCAAGGTGGATGGCGTTTATAATGACGATCCGGTGAAGAACCCGGATGCGGTTAAATATGACGCGTTGACCTATGATGAAGTGTTGGAAAAAAAGCTGGGCGTGATGGATCTGACGGCTATTTGTTTGTGCCGGGATCATTCCATGCCACTGCGTGTTTTTGATATGAACAAGAAGGGTGCCTTGCTTAATCTGATGCTGGGCGGTAAGGAAGGCACTCTGGTAGAGGCCGCACAATAAGTGCAGCTGATACGCTGAATAGAAGCGAGGAAAAACGGTGATTGACGATATTCGCAGTGATGCGCAAAGCCGCATGAAAAAGAGTCTTGAAGCGCTGGATACAGCCATGAAACGGGTGCGTACAGGTCGTGCCCATCCTAGCTTGCTGGACAATATTACCATTGAGTACTACGGTGCCGAGACGCCCCTGAATCAGATGGGGAATATCTCGGTGGAAGAAGGGAGAACGCTGACTATTTCGCCGTTTGATAAGTCCCTGATTCCACAAATTGAGCGTGCCATTTTAATGTCTGATCTGGGCCTTAATCCGTCCACCTCGGGCACTCTTATTCGTTTGCCATTGCCGCCGTTGACTGAGGAAACCCGCCGTGACCTAGTCAAGGTGGTGCGTGCGGAAGCGGAGCAGGCACGTGTGTCCATTCGTAATATTCGTCGTGATGCTAATAGCGATTTGAAAGAATTGCTTAAGGAAAAAGAAATTTCCGAAGACGAGCAGCGCCGTGGGGAAGAGCAAATTCAGCAGCTCACCGACAAAATGGTGGCGGAAGTGGAAGGTGTTCTGAAAGAGAAAGAAGAAGAATTGATGACCGTTTGATCGCTTCGCGCGAGCGGTGATCGAAAGACATCTCGGGCTGCAGGTCAGCCCGTTTCTATTCTTGGCGGATGCAGTATGGCCGACAATCAGCCTCATTCCAGTGCCCCAGATATCGATTCCTATCAAGGTGTTGTGCCCCGTCATGTAGCCATCATCATGGACGGCAATAACCGCTGGGCACGCAAGCATGGTGTTCCGGGTGAGGAGGGGCATCGAGCGGGAGAAGCTACGGTTCAGGCGATTATTCGTCAGGCAGCGCAGCGCGGTCTCGAGGCACTAACACTGTTTGCTTTTAGCTCGGAAAACTGGCGTCGACCGCAGGCGGAAGTGGACCACCTGATGGCGCTGTTCTTGAAGGCGCTGGCTGGCCGTGTTGAAGAGCTTCACAGTCACGAGGTTCGTATTCGCTTTATTGGCGATCGCGGTGCGTTTTCGCAAGGTCTTCAGGATGGCATGACACAAGCGGAAGTCCTGACCGGCAATAACACCAGGATGACGGTGGTTATTGCTGTGAATTACGGCGGGCAGTGGGACATTGCCCATGCGGCCCGCCAGTTGGCTGCAAAAGTGGCAGAAGGTGAGATGGAGGTAGACCAGATAGATGCCGGGGCGATGGCACCCTATCTGTCCATGGCCGACCTGCCACCCCCGGATTTGCTCATTCGCACCGGTGGCGACCAAAGAATAAGTAACTTTTTGTTATGGCAATTGGCCTACAGCGAGCTGTTTTTTTCGCCGTTGCTATGGCCTGATTTTGATGCTGATGCCTTTGATGCAGCGCTACAGGATTATGCTGGTCGCCAACGGCGTTTTGGTCGTTCTGGTGAAGAAGTGGCCAGCTTGAATGGAGAACAATAATGCTAAAACTGCGCGTGATTACCGCGCTGGTGCTGTTGCCGATTGTGTTGGGCGCAGTATTTGGATTAGACCGTCAGATGTTTGCCATTGTGGCTGGCGTTTTTTTTGTTCTGGCGGGCTGGGAGTGGTCAGCCATGATGGGCAACGTCAGCATGGCGATGCGTCTTGTATGGGTTGCAATATTGACCTTGGTGATGGTGGCCGCTGAATATTTTCAGCCAGCATGGTTACTCAATGCAATTCCGGTTTGGTGGTTGCTGGCGCTGGTACTGGTACTGGGGTATCCCGGTAATGCTCGTGCTTGGTACCGACCGATGCTTATGGCGTTGGTTGGCTTGCTGCTGCTGGTGCCCTCATGGGGGGCCATTGTACAGTTGCAAAGTAACGGGGCCCTTGGGTTAGTTGGGCCCTGGGCTTTAATGTTTATCCTATTATGGGTGTGGGCGGCGGACACCGGGGCCTATTTTGCTGGCCGAGCGTTTGGAAAACATAAACTGGCACCGCTGGTAAGCCCAGGCAAGACCATTGAAGGTTTGCTGGGCGGGGTTGCTCTGGCCCTGGCGGTGGTGGCGGGTGTCTACGCTGCTGGCCTGCTGGAGGCACAATTGTGGTCTTTGATGCTGGTTGCCCTATTTACGGTATTGGCCTCTGCACTAGGTGATCTGTTTGAAAGCATGGTCAAGCGTGAGCGTGGTTTCAAAGATAGCGGCACCATTCTTCCAGGTCATGGCGGCATGCTCGACCGCATTGACAGTGTCACTGCAGCCATGCCGATTGCTTTGGCTGGGTTTAACTGGTTCGCCCTGCCTGGAGGGAGTTTGTGACACCCTCTGAGAAACCTTCCATTTCGGCCGTTGCTACTGGCAGACAGCGCCTCACCTTGCTGGGCGCCACGGGAAGTATTGGGCAACAAACTCTGGATGTGCTGGTTCGCCACCCGGAGCGTTATGAGGTTTTTGCGGTTACCGCGGGCACGCAATGGCAGGCTATGGCACGGCTTTGCGAAACGGTGCAGCCTCGCTATGCAGCCATGGCTGATGCCACCTCGGCAACGTCCCTTCGGAACCATCTTGCTGGCCTTGGGTCACAAGTAGAGGTTTTATCAGGCCCAGAGGCCTTGGCTGAGCTGGCGGCTCATCCGGATGTTGATACCGTGGTGGCGGGTATTGTGGGTGCCGCGGGTGTGCGTCCCACTTTGGCGGCTGTGGAGGCAGGGAAGCGAGTACTGCTGGCCAACAAAGAAGCTCTGGTGGTCACCGGTTCCCTGTTTATGGATGCAGTGAAGCGCTATGGTGCAACATTGTTGCCACTGGATTCCGAACACAACGCGATTTTCCAGTGCCTGCCCACGGAAGGGGTAAATGCAGGAGTTGAACGTTTATTGTTGACGGCATCAGGTGGCCCGTTCCGCGAGTTCAGCGCTGAGCAGCTGAAAGCGGTTACGCCGGAGCAGGCAATAAAACACCCCAACTGGGATATGGGCCCCAAGATTTCGGTGGACTCCGCCACGCTGATGAATAAGGGGCTGGAGTTTATTGAGGCTTGCTGGCTGTTTGATGTTCCCCCTGCCATGGTGGATGTGGTGGTGCATCCACAGAGTGTGATCCACTCTATGGTCGCTTACCGGGATGGCTCGGTATTGGCCCAGATGGGGACACCTGATATGCGTACTCCCATTGCCTGTGGCTTGTCTTGGCCCGAGCGAGTGGAGTCCGGTGCCCAGCGGTTGGACTTTTCAACGCTGATCGGGCTGAATTTTGAATTGCCGGATCTTGAGAGGTTTCCATGCTTGGGCTTGGCCCGTGATGCCATGGCCGCAGGTGGAACGGCCACGGCGGTGTTAAACGCAGCGAATGAAGAAGCGGTTGCGGCTTTTCTTGACGGCCGGCTCGATTTTATGGGCATTGCGGATGTGGTAGCGCGAACTCTTGATAAACAGGATGCGCCAGCCTGCTGTGATGTGGATGCGGTTATGGAAATTGACCGCCAGGCGCGACAGCTTGCCTGTCACTGGATTAAGGAGCGTGGATGCTGACGTTATTGGCATTCGTCGTCACCATCGTGATCATTGTGGCCTTCCACGAGTGGGGCCACTTTCTTGCCATGCGCGCTTTCGGTGTTCGTGTTCTGACCTTTTCTGTGGGATTTGGCCCGAAAATTCTGCGTTTCACCGATCAAAAAGGCACTGAGTGGGTGATCAGCGCGATTCCTCTTGGCGGCTATGTGAAGCCGCTGGATGTGCGCGAAGATGAAACGGCACAGGGAGCGCCTGGCGAGTTTTCTAGTAAACCCGCTTGGCAGCGGGTGATTACCTACGCTGCCGGGCCGGTGTTTAACTTTATTCTCGCCATATTTATTTACTGGGTATTGATGTTTGGCTATGGCCAGCGCGGGTTGGAGGCTGTTGTCGGCCCAGTAACCCCAGATTCCGTGGCCGAGCAGGCGGGTTTTTTACCCGGTGATCGCATCGTGGCGGTGGGTGACACTGAACTTGAAGGCTGGCGGGCGTTTTATAACGAATTGATTCTGCATTTGGGTGAGCCGGATACCTTGTCGATCACGGTGCAGCAAGCGGGTGGCGGGTCCGCGATCCGTGAGCTGGATACTTCGCCATGGTCTGCGGATCTGGACATGCCGCCGCTGGAGGCCTTGGGGCTGAACCAGGCGGTGGTGATTGGCGATGTTCAGGCCGACAGCCCGGCGCAGCAGGCGGGGCTGACTGGCGGCGATCAGGTGTTGACGTTGAATGGTGAGCCCGTTTTCAGCTGGAACCAGTGGCAGGAAAGTATCATGGCAGCACCAGGAGAACTCCTGACGGTGGAGCTGCTGAGAGGAACCCGTAAGGAGACGCTTCAAATTGTCCCGGCCACGCTGACCGAAAATGGTGAGACCTTTGGCCGCATTGGTGTCGGCCTGGGCGGTGTTTATCAACAAGAGTTCGGTGTGTTCAGTGCCGTCGGGGCTGCCGGTGGGCGTTTTGTCGAGCAGGTCCAAGTGGTGGGCGCCAGCTTGGTAAAGCTGATTACCGGTAAACTCTCTCTGGATAATTTGGGTGGGCCTATTACCATCGCCCAAGTGGCCGGTGAAAGTGCCTCTATGGGCCTAGCCAGTTTCTTGGCTTTGCTGGCTTACCTCAGTATTACGCTGGGGGTAATTAACCTTCTTCCTGTACCAATGCTTGATGGCGGCTGGATTTTCTTTGGAATCATTGAAATGATTCGCGGTCGCAGTTTACCGGAGCGGTTCTTGATGGCCGCACAAGGTGCTGGGCTGACGCTCGTGGTCAGCTTCATGTTATTGGCCATTTACAACGACTTGGTGAAGCAGTTTTCATGAAATTTGGGGACATTCTAAGCCGCCTCCTGAAAGGCTCGCTAGTGGTTTTTTGCCTGTTGGCAGCTCCACTGCTAAATGGGGACACACAACTACCGTTCAAGGTTCATGACATACGGGTGGAAGGCCTCCAGCGCTTGCCCGTGGAACGGGTCTATGCTTCGTTGCCGATTCAGGCTGGCGACACTGTGACTCGTGATCAGGTTGTTGACGCGGTGCAACGTCTGTTTGCCTCTGGCAATTTTGAAGATGTACAACTGGGTCGCGATGGTGATGATCTGGTGGTAATTGTTGCCGAACGCCCGAGTATTGCGCGTATCGAACTATCCGGTAACAAATCCATTGACGAAGAGAATCTGCGCAAGGGATTGACCGAAGCCGGTTTGGCGGAAGGTGAAGTGTTCCAGCGCTCTACCCTGGAGGCCATTGCCGGCGAACTGGAACGCCAGTATGTCAGTCAGGGCCGTTACGGCGCGGATATCAAGACCGAGTTTGTGGCGTTGCCCCGTAACCGTGTAGCTTTGAAGATCGAAATTTACGAAGGCAAAGCTGCACGTATTCGTAATATCAACATCGTGGGCAACGAGTTGTTTGATGATGAGGTATTGCTTGACAGTTTCGAGCTGCACTCCTCGGGATTCTGGTCTTTCATCAAGGGCGATGACAAATACTCCCGGGAAAAGTTGGGCGGCGATTTAGAGCGTCTGCGTTCCTATTATCTAGACCGTGGTTACATTAATTTCTCCATTGAATCGACACAGGTGTCGGTGACACCTGATCGCCGTAGTGTTTTCATTACCGTCAACGTGGCGGAAGGTGAGCAATACACGGTCAACGAGGTGAAGTTGGCTGGCGACTTAGTGGTGAATGAAAACCAGCTGAAGCCGCTATTAATCGTCAAGAAAGGGCAGGTGTTCAGTCAACAGTTAGTGACCTATACCAACGATTTAATCAAGCGCCGCTTGGGTAATGAAGGCTACACGTTTGCTGAGGTGAATGGCCGAGAGCACAATGCCAATGACAAAGACCACACGGTAGATGTGACGTTTTACGTGGACCCGGGCCGTAAAGTTTATGTCCGCCGCATCAATTTCAGTGGTAATACCAAAACTTCCGATGAAGTGTTACGCCGTGAGTTGCGTCAGTTCGAACAGGCGCCGGCGAACACCTCTCTGGTGGACTTATCCCGCCAACGTTTGCAGCGTTTGGGCTATTTCAGCGTAGTTGAAACTGATACTCCGCGGGTGCCTAATTCCGATGACCTGGTTGATGTGAATTACAGCGTACAAGAGCAGCCTTCGGGTTCTATTGGCGCCAATGTGGGCTTTTCCGATGCCTCTGGGTTTATCTTCGGCGCCAACGTAACCCAAAATAACTGGCGCGGCAGCGGTAACCGGGTGTCATTTGCGTTGAGTCGTTCTGATATTCGCGATTCGTACAGTTTTTCCCATTACAACCCGTACTATACGTTGGATGGGGTAAGCCGTGGTTTTAGCATGTTTTACTCAAAGATTGACTTTGATGAAACCTCAGTGGCTTCTTATGCGGCAGACCGTTTGGGCTGGTCGGTGACATTCGGTTATCCGATATCGGAGTATTCACGCTTGAACTTTGGCGCTACCTACGAGAAAACGAATATTAGCACCGGCGATTATGTCGCCGTGGATATTGATCGATTCCTGATGGAGAAAGGCGACGAGTTCAACGAATATAAAGCCAACGTGTCCTTGCAAACTAGCACCCTGAACCGAGGTATTCTTCCTGATCGCGGCTGGTCTAGTACCATTGGTGTTGAGGTGGCGGCTCCGGTTTCCGATTATAGTTTTTACAAGGTTAATTGGAACGGGCAGAAATATTTTCCCATTACCCAGCGGTGGACCCTGCGCACTCGTGCCGACTTGGCCTACGGTGATGGCTATGGTGACGACATTGCGTTGCCGTTCTTCGAGAACTACTATTCCGGCGGTATTGGTTCGGTGCGGGGTTATGAGTCTCGGTCCCTGGGACCTCGTTCCGAGGCGTTGAGTTATTATAAAAGTGGCACCACGGACCCTAATCCGGATCCGATTGGCGGCAACTTTCTTACCGAAGCCAGCATGGAGTTGATTTTCCCGACGCCCTTCGCAGGGGAGTCGCGAAGCGTGAGGACCTTCCTGTTCGTGGATGCTGGGACCGTATATGAAACCGAGCGGGCCGATATTTTTGAAGATTTTGAATCGCAGGATATCCGGAGTTCCGTCGGTCTCGGATTGACGTGGTTGACGGCTATTGGCCCGCTTAGCTTCAACTTGGCGAAAGCGCTGGATGACCAGCCTGGCGATGACACGGAAGTATTCCAATTTTCTTTGGGTCAGACTTTTTAGGAGTTTAATAATGGTGAAAAAAACACTGGTAGCATTGGCACTGTTTTTGCCCTCACTGGCTATGGCTGAGGCTTCTGTTGGGGTTCTTGACCCGATTGCTGCGTTACAATCGTCAAATAATGTGAAGACGAGAATGTCCTCACTGGAGAATGAGCTGTCTGGGGACGAGCAAAAGCTCAATCGCTTGCAAAACGATGTGGGGAAGCTGCAACAAAAACTGCAAAAAGAAGCCATGACCATGTCCGCGGATGAACAAGATACGCTGAAGACTCAGGGTCAGCAGAAAATGCTCGAAATTCAAAGCCTGCAACGCAAACTGCAAAAGCGTGCTAGCGAAGCACAACGCGAAATTCTGTCAGAAATGCAGCCTAAGCTTAAAAAGGCCATAGAGTCTGTGGCTAAACGTGAAAAGCTGGATGTAGTGCTCAATGCCCAAGCTGTGATGTACACCAAGCCGGATCTAGATATTACTGAAGCGGTGGGCAAGCAACTGAACAGTATGAAATAATGTTGACTCTCGGTGAGTTAGCAAAAAAACTGGATGCGGAGTTGATCGGTGAGGCCAGCCATGTTGTGGACGGTTTGGGAACAATCCAGTCCGCAGGGCCAAGCCAACTGACTTTTCTTGCCAACCCCCGTTATCGGTCATTCTTGGAACAGACTAATGCGGGTGCGGTGCTAATTCCTGAGTCCCAGCGGGAATTTTGTCCGGTGCCGGCATTGATTGTTAAAGACCCATACTTGTCTTTTGCCAAAGCCAGTGCGTTTTTTGAAGTGGCACCGCAAGTGCAGCCGGGTGTGCATCCTGCTGCGGTTGTGGATGCGACGGCACAGATTCACACCTCTGCGTCCATTGGCCCGAATGCGGTGGTGGAAGCGGGTGTGATAGTGGGAGAGGGCGCCGTAATCATGGCCAACAGCGTGGTTGGTGCCGGCTGTCATATCGGTGATCAGTGTCGAATTTGGCCAAATGTTACAATTTACCATGGTGTGACACTGGGTCCACGCACTACTATACACGCCAATTGCGTAATCGGTGGTGATGGTTTTGGCTTCGCCTTCAATGGCGCCGGTTGGACCAAACTTCATCAAGTCGGTGGCGTTACCATCGGTGCAGATGTGGAAATCGGTGCTGGCACGACAGTTGATCGTGGTGCCATTGAAGATACCATCATTGGTGACGGTGTGATTCTGGATAATCAGATCCAGGTGGCCCATAACGTTGTCATCGGTGATCACACGGCTATCGCTGGGAAAGCGGGTATTGCGGGTTCAGCCAAAATAGGTTCTTTCTGCCTGATAGGTGGGGCCGCTGGTATAGCTGGCCACATCGAAGTATGTGACAAGGTGCAAATTCTGGCCATGTCCTTGGTCTCCAGCTCTATCAAAGAACCGGGTACATACGGTTCTGCTCTGCCTGTGGATAGCCAATCTCGCTATCGCAGGAATGTGGCGCGTTTCCGAAATCTGGATGATTTGGCCCGCCGTGTACGCAAGCTCGAGCGTTTAAGCGACTAATTTCCGCATGTTGCGGTACTTGCCTGTTTGGAACACATGATGATGGACATTAAAGAGGTCAGGGAATATCTGCCCCATCGTTACCCCTTTCTGTTAATTGACCGGGTGCTAAATATTGAGCCCGGAAAACGTATCGAAGCGTTAAAAAACGTGACGATCAACGAGCCATTTTTTAATGGCCATTTTCCTGAAGAGCCTATCATGCCCGGTGTGTTGATCATCGAAGCCATGGCGCAGGCTGCAGGTATTTTGGGGTTCGTGACGGAGAATAAAAAGCCCTCCGATGGTTATATCTATCTACTTGTGGGTACCGACAAGGCACGCTTTAAGCGCCAGGTAGTGCCGGGAGATACTCTGCATTTGTTCGCCGAGTATGTGGTGATTAAACGTAATATTATAAAATTCACCTGTGAAGCGCAGGTAGACGGTAAAACTGTGGCCAGTGCAGAAATGCTCGTGGCTGAACAGAAAGTCTAGTCCATACCGTACGCCAGCGCGGAGCTGGCGTATACTTGCTTGCCTTCACCACCAAAATAAAAGTGACTAGTCCATGATTCATCCGACCGCCCTTATTGATCCGGCCGCGGAGCTTGCAGATGATGTGCGGGTGGGCCCGTATTCCGTGATTGGCCCCAATGTGGAAATTGGAGCGGGCACCGTGGTGGCCTCTCATGTGGTCATCAACGGCCCCACAACTATTGGTCGTAACAACCATATTTTTCAGTTCGCGTCCGTGGGCGAAGACTGCCAAGATAAAAAATATAAGGGAGAGCCAACCCGGCTGGAAATCGGAGACGATAACGTTATTCGTGAATCGGTCACCATTCACCGGGGTACCATTCAGGATAACTCTCTGACTAAAATCGGTGACCGTAATCTCTTAATGGCTTATGTGCACGTGGCCCATGATTGTATCATTGGCGATGACTGTATCTTTGCCAATAATGCGTCTGTAGCGGGCCACGCCCATGTCGGCAATGGTGTGATTCTGGGCGGCATGACAGGGGTGCACCAGTTCTGCAAGATTGGTTCTTACGCGATGACGTCGGGCTGTTCTCTCGTGCTCAAAGATATTCCTGCCTATGTGATGGTATCTGGTAATCCTGCCGGCGCCCGCAGCATGAACTTTGAGGGTATGCGTCGTCGTGGTTGGTCTAAAGATGTGGTTAGCAGCTTGCGCAAGGCTTACAAGCTGGTCTACCGCCAGGGGCTGACATTGGAGCAGGCGTTGCTGGAATTAGAGTCCATGGAGCCGTCGGATGCGCTACAGATTTTTATCGATTCTCTAAAGTCTTCCGAGCGCGGCATCACGCGCTGATATGACACAGCGTAAGGATGCTCCGCTTGTCGCGCTGATTGCCGGGGAAGCTTCCGGGGATATTTTAGGGGCAGGCCTCATGCAGGCCCTTGAAAATCGTTATCCTGGCGCTCGTTTTATTGGTGTGGGTGGCGAGGAGATGGCACAGGCTGGTTTGACTAGCCTGTTCCCCATGGAAAAATTGTCGGTGATGGGAATCACCGAGGTGCTATCACACCTTCCTGAATTATTACGTCTGCGCAAATCTCTGGTCCGCTTTCTGCTTGAGCAGCGGCCGGACGTGGTCGTTGGTATCGACTCTCCAGATTTCACCCTGCCAATTGCGCGTCGTCTTCATGATCGAGGCTTGAAAACCGTTCATTATGTGAGTCCCTCCGTGTGGGCTTGGCGCCAGGGTCGCATTAAAGGCATAAAGAAAAGTATTGATCTGATGCTAACGCTTTTGCCGTTCGAAGCGCGTTTCTATGAGGAGCATGACGTGCCGGTGGCTTTTGTCGGTCACCCGTTGGCCGATCGTATCCCGCTGGAAACGGATGTGGCTGGGGCCCGCAAGGCTCTGGCGCTGGACCGCGATGCTCGTATTTTGGCAGTACTACCAGGAAGCCGAGGAGGTGAAGTGGGGCAATTGATGCCCGCTTTCCTGGACGCTATGGTGGCGCTGAATCACCAGGATCCCACGCTGCAGTATGTGATTCCGGCTGCTAACGCGGCCCGCCGTGAACAAATACAGACGTTGCTGAATACGCAGCCTAATTTGCCCGTGTCATTGATCGATGGACAGAGCCGGACGGTGATGGCGGCGGCGGATGTGGTGCTAATGGCTTCAGGTACAGCCACGCTGGAAGGCTTGTTGCTGAACAAACCGATGGTGGTAGGCTATCGGGTTGGGGCAGTGACTTACGCCATTGTTAGTCGTCTGATAAAAAGTGAATTTTTTTCCTTGCCCAATTTATTGTGTCGGCAGGAAATGGTCCCTGAGCTGCTTCAGAGCCAGCTGACCACGGAAGCGATTGTTGCTGCTGTGCGCCGTTGGTTTGATCAGCCTGAGCAGGCCCAGGCACTAAAAATACAGTTTCAGAGCGTGCATCAACAACTTCGTGGCGGTGCCAGTGAGAAGGCGGCGGCGGCCGTTGCTCGTTTGTTGGAGGCTTGATGGCAGATACGCAACCCTGCGACCCGTTTGCTGAGTACGGCCTAGCTGATCCGTTTATTCCTTCTGATTTTTTTTGGCAGCCGGGCATGCTGGTGGCGGGTGTCGACGAAGTGGGTCGAGGCCCGTTAGTGGGTGCGGTAGTCACCGCGGCAGTGATATTGGACCCAAAGTACCCGATCGTCGGCTTGGCTGATTCCAAAAAAATCAGTGAAAAGAAACGTCTGGCGCTGGAGTCTGAGATTAAGTCTCACGCGCTTGGCTGGGCGTTGGGGCGAGCAGAGTCGGATGAAATTGACCAACTGAACATTCTGCATGCCACCATGCTGGCCATGCAGCGGGCAGTGGCAGCGCTGCCTGTGGAGGCGCATGCTGTACTGATTGATGGTAATCGAGTACCGGCGTTGCAGTGTCCGGCGCAGGCGGTAGTAAAAGGGGATGGGCGTGTACCGGCTATCTCTGCTGCCTCAATTCTTGCCAAAGTGGCGCGGGACCGCGAAATGTATGCCTTGCATGCCCGTTATCCCCAATACGGCTTCGACCGCCATAAAGGCTACCCAACTGCGGTGCATATGGCGGCCCTAGAACAGCATGGCGCCTTGGCCGAGCATCGTCGCTCCTTTGGCCCGGTGGCTGCTGCAATTGCACAAGGGAACCTGTTTTGACTGATCCCCGTTTTGTCCACCTGCGCCTTCATACCGATTATTCACTGGTTGATGGAATCGTTCGGGTTAAGGAACTGACCAAGACCTGCGTAAATGAGCAGATTCCTGCGGTGGCAGTCACCGATGATTCGAATTTGTTTGCCCTGATCAAGTTCTATCAGAATGCCATGAATGCGGGTATCAAACCGTTGATGGGGGCGGATCTCTGGGTGCAGGGCACGCACATAGACGAACCCGCCTATCTGTCGTTTCTGGTGCTTAATGAGGTGGGTTATCAGAACCTGACTTTACTGATTAGTCGTGCTTGGCAGACTAATCAGGATCGCGGGCGCGCTTTGGTGAAACCTGAGTGGCTGGCAGAACTGAATGAAGGCCTGATCGTGCTTTCAGCGGCGAGCCAAGGGGAAGTAGGGCAGTTATTGCTAGCAGGCAAACACGAACAGGCGCAACAGTATGCTCGTTGGCTTGTGTCAACGTACGGTGATCGTTTCTATCTGGAAGTGCAGCGAACCTCTCGACCGGGTGATGAGGATTGTTTGCATGCCAGCGTTGCCTTGGCCGAACAACTTGGCTTGCCAGTGGTAGCCACCAACGATGTTCGCTTTCTTCGTCGCGAAGACTTTGAAGCCCATGAATCTCGAGTCTGCATCCATGACGGTAATACTCTGGATGATCCGCGACGGCCAAAAAAATATTCCGAAGAGCAGTACCTGAAATCTGCCGATGAAATGGCGCAGCTGTTTTCTGATTTGCCCGAAGCGCTTGAGAACACGGTGGAAATTGCTCGCCGCTGCACGCTTGATATTCGTTTAGGAGAAAACTTCCTGCCGGACTTCCCGATTCCGGAGGGCATGACCATTGAGCAATATTTCGAGAAAGTGTCTCACGATGGTCTTGAGGAACGTCTTAAGGTCTTGCTCGATAGCGATGACCCTGAGTATGCATTAAAGCGCAAAGACTACGATGACCGGCTTCGATTTGAGTTGGATATCATCAACCAAATGGGATTTCCCGGTTACTTCCTAATCGTTGCCGATTTTATCCAGTGGGCTAAGGATAACGAGGTGCCGGTGGGACCGGGGCGGGGTTCAGGTGCAGGCTCACTGGTTGCCTATGCTTTAAAAATTACCGATTTGGATCCCATTGGTTACGACCTCCTGTTCGAACGGTTCCTGAACCCCGAACGGGTATCCATGCCTGACTTTGACGTCGACTTCTGCATGGAGAAGCGCGACCGTGTAATCAACTATGTGGCGGATAAGTACGGCCGTGATGCAGTGAGCCAAATCATCACATTCGGTACCATGGCTGCCAAGGCCGTAGTGCGCGATGTGGCGCGGGTGCAAGGTAAGCCCTATGGGCTAGCGGATCGACTTTCCAAGATGATTCCCGGGGTGCCTGGGATGACCTTGAGCAAGGCGTTGGAGCAGGAAGAAACTTTGCGCGAGTTTCTGGAAAGCGATGAAAATTCCGACAAAGAAGCCGCCAATGAAATCATGGAAATGGCTTTCAAGCTGGAAGGCTTGACCCGTAACGTGGGTAAGCATGCTGGGGGGGTAGTGATCGCCCCGGGCAAGCTCACTGACTTTGCGCCGCTGTACTGTGAAGAAGATGGCACCAACCTGGTGACGCAGTACGATAAAGATGACGTGGAATCCGCGGGCCTTGTGAAATTTGACTTTCTCGGCCTGAAAACCCTGACCATCATTGACTGGGCCGTCAAAGCGGCCAATGTGAAGCGTGCTCGCGAAGGGCTGGACGATCTTGTTATCGATCATATCCCGCTAGATGACAGCCCCAGTTTTGACCTATTGAAGCGGGGCGATACCACCGCGGTATTCCAGCTGGAAAGTCAGGGCATGAAGGAGCTAATTAAAAAGCTCAAGCCTGACGTTTTTGAAGACATTATCGCATTGGTGGCTCTGTATCGTCCTGGGCCGCTGGAATCTGGCATGGTGGATAATTTCGTCAACCGTAAGCACGGTCGCGAACCTTTGGCCTATCCGGACCCTCAGTACCAACACGAGTGGCTGGAGCCTATCCTAAAACCTTCCTACGGGGTCATCCTGTATCAGGAACAGGTGATGCAGATTGCCCAGGAGCTGGCCGGTTATACACTGGGTGGCGCGGACATGTTGCGCCGGGCTATGGGTAAGAAGAAGCCTGAAGAGATGGAAAAGCAGCGGGCGATCTTTGAAGAAGGGGCAAAAGGAAAGGGGGTAGACGCGGGCCTGGCCATGAAAATCTTTGATTTGGTGGAGAAATTCGCAGGCTACGGTTTCAACAAATCCCACTCTGCAGCTTACGCCTTGGTCGCGTATCAAACCGCCTGGCTAAAGGTCCATTATCCTGCGGAGTTTATGGCGGCCACCATTTCTGCCGATATGCAGAACACCGACAAGGTGGTGACGTTCATTGATGAATGTAAAACCATGGGTTTGCAGGTACTGCCACCGGATGTGAATTCCTGTGGTTACCGCTTTACGGTGAACCCGGAAGGCGACATCGTTTATGGTTTGGGCGCCATCAAGGGGCTGGGTGAAGGGCCCATTGAAGCTATCGTCACTGCACGGGCCGAGGGTGGTGAATTCAAGGATTTGTTTGATTTTTGCCGCCGTATTGACCTGAAAAAAATCAATCGCCGTTCTCTGGAGGCCATGGTGCGCGCTGGTGTGCTGGATAAGCTGGGTCTAAACAGCAGCTTCCATGATAGGGCGCAATTGCTGGCCACCTTGCCGGATGCGATTGCGGCGGCCGACCAGGATGCCCGCAACGAAGCCGCGGGTATTATGGATATGTTCGGGGCGATGGATGACAGTCCGGCCACTGCCGTGGAATGGAAGCCGGCTCGTTCCTGGAATGACGAGACCCGCCTCAACGGTGAGCGAGATACTCTCGGCTTGTTTTTAACTGGGCACCCCATTGATCAGTATGAAAAAGAAGTTCAGCAGTTCGTTACTGCCCGGATTAACGCCCTGCAGCCCACAGCCAAGGGGGAGGCGGCCACTGTGGCTGGATTGGTCGTGGCACTGCGTATTACCCGTAGTAAACGCAGTGGTGAACGAATGGCATTTATCACCCTGGATGACAAAACCGGACGGGTGGAAGTGTCTGTATTCGGTAAGACCTTCGCTGAGTACGGCGAGTTGGTGCAGAAAGATACTTTGCTGATCTTTAAGGGCGGGGTGCGCAATGATGAGTACACCGGCAGCTTTAACCTAGTAGCCGATGAAATCATGGATATGCGCCAAGCCCGGGAAGCATTTGCTCGTCGTCTGCGAGTGGCGGTTCCCATAGAGGAAGGCTTACCCGAGCAGCTTCAGCAAATGCTGTCGCCGTATCAGGGGGGCAATACGCCAGTATTGCTGGATCTGGATCACAGCATCGCCGCCGCGAGCTTTTGGCTGGGTGACGAATGGAAGATTAGCCCTCACGAATCGCTTGTGGAAGAGCTGCGAATCCGCTTTGGAGAAGACGCAGTACGGATGGAGTACTAAGGCGACAAAACGCGCGGCACCAGAGAAAAAGGGGTGTGACTGGCGGGTGGCGTGATTCAGTGGCCTTCAACAGCCACGCTCGGAGCGGTCAGGCCCATGGTTTATCTTGCTGTGCTTCCGGATTGCCGCTTGGAGCGTACCCACGCCTCTATATTGAAACAGTTTGCAACCTAGCCATGCCGACCATGTCTCGACCTTGTCATCGGGTTGCGGCTACACTTGTTGCTCTCTTTATATGGGCAGGTTGCGTTTGGCGCTCCAGCGTGACGTTTCTGCCATATTAACGCCATAGAGAGGCCATTCTGGCCCGGGCGCATGCTGATAACATCTTGGACAGGCAAAGAATATGAATCCCAATTTCCTCGAATTTGAACAACCGATTGCCGACCTGGAAGCGAAAATCGAGGAACTGCGTTTGGTGGGCAGTGGCAGTGATATAAACATTTCCGAGGAAGTGGCCAAGTTGCAGGAAAAGAGTATCACGCTTACCGAGAGCATTTTCCGAGGGCTAAGCTCCTGGCAAATTTCCCAACTTTCCCGTCATCCTAAACGCCCCTATATGTTGGATTACATCAAGCGGATCTTTACCGACTTTGATGAATTGCATGGTGACCGTGCCTTTTCTGATGATCCTGCGATTATTGGGGGCATGACCCGATTGAACGGGCAGCCAGTGATGGTGATTGGCCATCAAAAAGGCCGCGAAGTGAAAGAAAAGGTTCGTCGCAATTTCGGCATGCCGAAACCGGAAGGTTACCGTAAGGCGCTGCGATTGATGGAAATGGCTGAACGGTTCAAGTTGCCGGTGCTGACGTTCATTGATACGCCTGGGGCGTTTCCGGGGATTGATGCGGAAGAGCGCGGTCAGTCCGAAGCCATTGCCCGTAATTTGCGTGTAATGTCCCAGCTCAAAACTCCCATTCTCGCCACTGTTATTGGTGAAGGGGGGTCCGGTGGGGCGCTGGCGATTGGTGTGTGTGACCATTTACAGATGCTGGAATTTTCTACCTATTCGGTTATTTCTCCAGAAGGGTGCGCCTCCATTCTTTGGCGCAGTGCGGATAAAGCCCCTGAAGCTGCGCAAGCCATGGGCCTAACTGCCGGGCGATTACATGAGCTCGGCATCGTTGACCAAGTGATCAAGGAGCCTCTGGGAGGCGCTCACCGGGATTATGACCAAGCTGCCGATGCGATTCGCAAGGCATTGGCAGCACAATTAGAATCGCTTTGTTCCATGGAGACTGACGCCCTCATTAACCGCCGTTACGAACGTTTGATGAGTTACGGCAACGTGGTTAGCGACCCCGCCGACGAATAGTCATGTCTGATGCTGCTAGGTTCAGCCAGCGCTTGGTTGAACAGGCCCCAGACGGGCCACTGTTGCTTGCCTTAAGCGGTGGCCTCGATTCCTCTCTATTGCTCCACCTGCTTGTCCAAGCAGGTTTAGCCCCGCGCCTTTGCGCTGTCCATATCGATCATCAACTGCAGGCGGATAGTCGCGCTTGGTCGCGTTTCTGTGGGGCCTTGGCGGATAAGTATGATATTGCGCTGACGATTGAACCGGTCACCGTGAGCATGGCTGAAGGGCTGGAAGCGGGTGCTCGGGACGCCCGCTACCAAGTGCTATTGCCACTGGCTCGAGCCAAAGGCGCGACGCTGGTGCTGGCACACCATCGCAATGATCAAGCGGAAACGGTGTTGTTCCGGTTGCTACGGGGAGCGGGGGTACAGGGGCTGTCAGCCATGGGTCAGCACAGCCAGCAACAGGGTGTAACGCTCTGGCGACCGTTACTTGGCCTGGGTCAGCATGTTCTTGAAAAATGGGGGGCAGAATTATCGCTTAATTGGTTGGAAGACCCCAGTAACCAGGACCAAAGCCTGCGACGTAATTATCTTCGCCATACTATCCTTCCGGCACTGCGCGAGCGTTGGCCCGGTGCTGACGCCACGCTTGCCCGGGCCGCAGAGCACATGGCTGAGGCCAATCAATTGCTGACAGAAGTCGCGGTCCAGGATGCCGCAAGCATAGGCGTATCCGGGGCTGTTCTGCCGCTGCCGCGCCTGGCGGAGTTATCCTTGGCGCGCCAACGTAATGTACTGCGGTGGTGGCTGCAGAAAAACCGGGCCTCCGCCCCCAGCGCTGCCGTTCTTGAACAGATTCGAGTGTTGCATCTGGCAGCAGAGGATAGCCAAGCCCGAGTCGAGTGGGGCGAATATGCGGTTCGCGTGCATCAGGGAGCTCTACACTTTGCTCGTCGTGAAGCCTTCCAGCCCTGGCAAGGTGACATACTCTGGCCTGAAGGCGAGGCACCGCCGGACTTGCCCCGTTGGCGTTGGACACAGCACGCTGTGGAAGGCGCAGTATGGGTGCTGCGACCTACTGGGGATATTCAACTCCGCTCATTCACCGGTGCCCTGACTCTGCGGCGCAATGGCTTGCGCCAGAAAATCAAAGAGCTCTGGCGTGCGGCAGGCGTGCCGCCTTGGCAACGCCGGCAGTGGCCGCTACTTTGCCGAGATGGCGAGGTGGTGAGTGTGCCGCTGGTGGGGCTGGCCGATGGCGAAGCGCTCGAGCGCGCTGAGCGCTGGTATTTATTACCGGCTGGTTCTGCGTCTGACTAATAATCCTGTCGGGTTGCCTGTGTGGCACCGGCTCATTGTCCGTTCTGTCTCACAGGGAAATACGACAGGTAGCCTCGTTTCCTGCTGGCGGTTCAGACAAACTTATTCGCTATTCGGCTCAGGGTTCTATTGCAAAAAACGCCTCTCAGCATAAAGGAAGCACCATGCTGACCCTTCAGCAACACTTGCAGCAGACATTCAAGCTTCAGGGTTTTCGCCCCGGCCAGGAGAGGGTCATTAATGCCTTGCTGGCCGGGCGATCCGCGCTAGCAGTCTTTCCCACCGGTGGTGGTAAGAGCCTGTGCTACCAATTACCTGCGTTGATGCTGGACGGAGTCACGTTGGTGGTGTCTCCACTGATTGCATTGATGAAAGACCAGGTCGACCAACTGCACCGCTTAGGTATTGCGGCGGCGCGGTTGGATTCCAGCGTGGATGCCGAGCAGCTGCAGTCCATCTATCGAGGCTTGGAAGACGGCAGTATAAAGTTGCTTTACGTGGCACCGGAACGCCTGGCCAATGAGCGCTTTCTAGCCCGGCTGAAACGGCTATCGATCAGCATGATGGCCGTGGATGAAGCCCATTGTGTGTCTGAATGGGGGCATAACTTTCGCCCGGATTATTTGAAGTTGGCGCAGTTGGCGAAAGAGCTGGAGGTTGGGCGGGTGCTGGCGTTAACGGCTACCGCTACGCCTCAAGTGGCGCAGCAGATCTGTGACAGCTTTGCCATTGCCCCTGCCGACCATGTGCAAACCGGGTTTTTCCGTCCCAATTTGGCGTTGAGTGTCCGCCCCTACAATGTGGAAGAGCGAGGTCGGGCACTGCTGGAAGCGTTACAGGCTCGTCCCTCGGAGCCGGCGATTGTCTATGTCACTCTGCAGAAAACGGCAACGCAGGTGGCGGCTTTGCTGAGCGAGCAGGGGTTGAATGCACAGGCTTACCATGCGGGATTGAAAGGTGAGGAGCGGCATCGCGTTCAGGAAGCTTTCATGTCGGGGCAGGTAAATATCGTGGTGGCCACCATCGCTTTCGGGATGGGTATTGACAAGGCGGATATTCGGGGTATCTATCACTACAACCTGCCCAAGTCCCTGGAAAACTATATGCAGGAAATTGGCCGGGCAGGGCGAGACGGCGAGCCTTCACAATGTGTGCTGCTGGCCAGTTCGGACGACCTGACCGTGCTGGAAAATTTCAGTTACGGCGATACCCCAGACAGTGAAGCGCTAGCCGGGCTCATTGGCTGGCTGGTGAATCAACCGGCGCAGTTCGACCTTGCGGTGCATGAATTGTCTGGGCAGTTTGATGTCCGCCCTCTGGTTATTAATACCCTGCTGACCTATCTGGAGCTGGACGGGATTATTCGTTCGACAGCGCCGTTCTATACGGAGTACAAGCTGGCATTTCAGATATCTCAAGCTGAGGTGTTGGCTCAGTTCGACCATGAGCGAGCGGATTTTTTGCGGCAGGTCTTTGCTGCGGGTAAAGAGGGGCGCATCTGGCTCACTCTGAAACCGATTGCCGTGGCGGACCAATTGCAGGTCGATCGGGTGCGAATTCTCAAGGCGATTGGCTATCTTGAGCAGCAGGGCATGGTTGAGGTGCGTGTGGCTGGGGTGCGCCAGGGCTACCGGATGGTCAATCGTCCAGCTGATCCGCAGGCGTTGACGGCACAGATCGCAGAGCAGTTTCGTGTTCGTGAGCAGCGCGACATCCAGCGGCTGCAGCAAGTATGTAATTGGGCGCAAAGTAGCGATTGTTACCAGCGGGGCTTAGTGGGTTATTTCGGTGAGCAGTTGCCTCAACCCTGCGGCCAGTGCAGTGCCTGTAAAGGCGAACACCAGCGGTTTCCTGAGCGTCATCGGACTGCTCCTGATTCGGCAGTAATCCTGGCGGTTATAGCGCAAAGGCACGGGGCTTTGGCGACCCCTCGTCAACTGGCCCGTTTTCTCTGTGGCATTAGTAGCCCCCGCGCCAGTCGGGCTCGACTGGCGCGGCACCCGTCGTTCGGATCACAGATGGAGGTGCCCTTCGCCGAGGTATTGGCCACGTGTCGGGCGATGCTAGAGCCGTAATGGGGGGCAGGGGGCAGCCTTTGACTTTACCGTGGGAGCGGTGCAGTGATCGTTGCTGTAACGCAATGCCGGCGTCAGGCGGGTGCCATTCACTATTTCCGCTCCCAAGAGCGATTCCGATTGAGCACAGGGGCGGCTTCTGTTAACATTTCCTCCCGTCCTGATGTAGCGCAAGCTCCTGAATTTTCAGGTGTTCAATCGTCTCTTGCGTCGCCGGCCAACCCGATTCATGAAAACTCCTTGCCCGTCTGTAACGTGCAGGGTGTTTTTTTTATGGGGGTCGGTACACTTTGACGATGGTGCTATTAACCCACTAGCGATCTGGTGAGTGCATGTCTCGTTTCATCTTTGTCACCGGCGGTGTGGTGTCGTCTCTGGGGAAGGGGATTACCTCTGCGTCCCTGGCCACCCTGTTGGAAGCCCGCGGTCTCAACGTGACCCTGATTAAAATGGATCCTTATATTAATGTGGATCCCGGTACCATGAGCCCTTACCAGCATGGTGAGGTATTTGTGACTGAAGATGGCGCCGAAACCGATCTGGATTTGGGTCATTACGAGCGTTTTATTCGCACTCGCTTGAACCGCCGCAACAGCTTTACGACTGGTCGTGTGTATCAGCACGTGCTGGATAAAGAGCGTCGAGGTGAATACCTCGGTGCCACCGTGCAAGTCATTCCCCATATCACCGATGAGATCAAACTTAAGATTCGCGAAGGCGCCGGTGATGCGGATGTGGCTATCGTAGAAATTGGTGGTACCGCGGGCGATATTGAATCTCTGCCTTTCCTGGAAGCAGCCCGTCAGATGCGTGTTGAATTGGGCTCTAGCCAGTCCTTACTGGTGCATCTGACCTTGGTGCCTTATATCGCCACCGCCGGCGAGATCAAGACTAAGCCGACCCAGCACTCCGTGAAAGAGCTACGCTCCATCGGCCTGCAACCGGATATTCTGGTGTGCCGTGCGGATGACCCGATTCCGCAGAGTGCCCGTGAAAAAATTGCCTTGTTTACCAATGTGGAAGCGCGGGCGGTGATTTCCTCACCGGACTGCAAGACCATTTATCAGGTGCCGCGGGGTATGCACGAGCAGGGCCTGGATGCCATCGTGGTAGAAAAATTCGGCCTGGACCTGCCGGAACCGGATCTCGGTGAATGGGACCGTGTGGTGGAAGCTCAGTTGAACCCGGAGCACGAAGTCACTGTCGGCATGGTCGGCAAGTACATTGAACTGGTTGATGCTTACAAATCGCTCAATGAAGCGTTGATCCATGCAGGTATCAGCAACCGTGCCAAGGTCAATATCCTTTATCTGGATGCAGAAGATATCGAGCGCGACGGCACCGGTGTGCTGGAAAGTCTCGACGCGATTCTGGTGCCCGGCGGTTTCGGCGACCGGGGTACGGAAGGCAAGATTGCCGCGATCCGTTATGCTCGTGAGAATAAGGTGCCCTATCTGGGTATTTGTCTTGGTATGCAATTGGCGGTGATTGAATATGCTCGCCATGTGGCGGGGATTGAAAAAGCGCATTCATCTGAGCTTAACCCAAACACCCCGGACCCGGTGGTGGGCCTGATTACCGAATGGATCACCGAAGACGGGCAGAAGGAACTGCGTTCGGCGGATTCTGACCTGGGTGGTACCATGCGTTTGGGTGGTCAGGAGTGTGTACTTGAAGCTGATAGCCGTGCTGCTGAGTGTTATGGCAGCACGCATATCGTAGAGCGTCATCGCCACCGTTATGAGGTGAATAACAACTACTTGCCGCAGTTGGAAGCGGCAGGTTTGAAAATTGTTGGCCGTTCCGCGGATGGTGAGCTTGTGGAAGTGATTGAAGTGGGCGACCACCCGTGGTTTGTGGCTTGTCAGTTCCACCCTGAGTTCACTTCCACCCCTCGTGACGGTCACGGTTTGTTCAAAGGTTATGTGGCCGCCGCCCTGGCGGAACAAAAGGCCCACAAGGAGACGTGACCCGTGAGTAGCCAGAAGACCATTCATCTAAATGGGCTGGAATTCGCCAATGACAAGCCCATGGCCTTGTTTGGTGGCATGAATGTGTTGGAATCCCGGGACCTGGCCATGCAGGTGGCCGAGGCGTATGCCGAGGCGACCAGCAAGCTGAACATGCCTTGGGTATTCAAGGCCAGTTTCGACAAGGCCAACCGGTCTTCGCTTAGCTCCTACCGGGGGCCGGGGATGGAAGAAGGGCTGAAAATCTTCGAGGAAGTAAAGAAGACGTTTAACTGCCCGTTGATCACCGACGTGCACGAGCCTGGCCAAGCAGGGCCGGTGGCAGAAGTGGTCGATATTATTCAGTTGCCGGCCTTCTTGGCACGGCAGACGGATCTGGTGGTGGCTATGGCAAAGACCGGCGCCATCATCAATATCAAGAAACCCCAGTTCCTAGCACCTCACGAAATGTCGCATATCTTGCACAAGTGTGAGGATGCCGGAAACGATCAGCTGATTCTTTGCGAGCGTGGGTCTAGCTTTGGGTACAACAACCTAGTGGTGGACATGCTCGGCTTTGGCATCATGAAGCAGTTTAACTATCCGGTCTTTTTCGATGTGACTCATGCCTTGCAGAAGCCGGGAGGTAGGGCCGACAGTGCTGATGGTCGCCGCGCCCAAGTCGCTGAATTGGGCCGCGCTGGCATCAGTCAGGGCATCGCCGGACTGTTCCTTGAAGCCCACCCGGACCCGGATAACGCGAAATGCGATGGCCCCTGCGCCCTGCGACTGGATCGCCTAGAGCCATTCCTCGCACAGATGCAAGCCCTGGATAATACCGTAAAGGCACTGCCTGCCTTCGAAAATAACTGATTTGAGTTTGGAGATTTACCGACATGTCCAAGATCGTTGACATCAAGGCCCGCGAAATTCTGGATTCCCGTGGCAACCCGACCATCGAAGCTGATGTGATTCTCGAGTCCGGCGCTAGTGGCAGTGCCTGTGCACCCAGCGGTGCCTCTACCGGTTCGCGCGAAGCGCTGGAACTGCGTGACGGTGACAAGTCCCGCTATCTGGGCAAGGGCGTCACCAAGGCAGTAGGCAATGTGAACTCTGCTATTCGTGAGCTGCTGGTGGGCATGGAGGTGTCCGATCAAAAGGCGCTGGACCAGGCCATGCTGGATGCCGATGGTACCGAGAACAAGGGTAACCTGGGCGCCAATGCCATCCTGGCGGTGTCTTTGGCTGCGGCTAAGGCCGCGGCAGTGGATCAGGGCAAGCCTCTCTACGAGTACATCTCTGACCTGCAAGACGATGACAACGAATACTCCCTGCCAGTACCCATGATGAACATCATCAATGGTGGTGAGCATGCCGATAACAATGTGGACATTCAGGAATTCATGATCCAGCCGGTGGGCGCGCCCACTGTGGCCGAAGCGATCCGATACGGTGCAGAAATCTTTCACGCCCTGAAAGGGGTGCTTAAGAAGCGTGGCCTAAATACCGCGGTAGGCGATGAAGGCGGTTTTGCGCCTAATTTGCCGAGTAACGAAGCGGCGCTGGAAGCGATTATGGAAGCCATCGAAATCGCGGGCTATAAGGCCGGTGATGACGTGACTCTGGCGCTTGACTGTGCAGCCAGCGAATTCTACAAGGATGGCAAGTATGTGTTGGCCGGCGAAGACCGCAGCATGAATTCTGAAGAGTTTGCCGATTATCTGGCTGAGCTGTGCGATCGCTATCCGATCATTTCCATTGAAGATGGCATGGACGAGTCTGACTGGGATGGCTGGAAAATTCTCACTGAAAAGCTGGGCAAAAAAGTTCAGTTGGTCGGTGATGATTTGTTCGTGACCAACACCCGTATTCTGCAGCGTGGCATTGACGAGAAAGTGGCGAACTCCATTCTTATCAAATTCAACCAGATCGGTTCTCTTACCGAAACCTTGGATGCCATCAAGATGGCCAAGGATGCCGGCTACACTGCGGTCATTTCTCATCGCAGTGGTGAAACTGCGGACACCACCATTGCGGACTTGGCTGTGGCTACGGCTGCAGGGCAGATCAAGACAGGCTCCTTGTGCCGTTCTGATCGAGTGGCCAAGTACAACCGTTTGATTCGCATTGAACAAGAGCTGGGGCGTGCTGCGTACCATGGCCGTAAAGAGTTCAAGCTGCTCGGCTAAGTGATGCCAGCGTCCAAGGGCAAATCCAGCGCCAGCAATCACCAAGGCAATGCCACAGGGCTGACACGACAACTGTCTCCTGGTAGGCAAATTGTGTTGGCGTTGCTGGCGCTGTTGTTTTTGGGGCTACAAGCACGCCTCTGGTTTGGTGAGGGCAGCTTGCGGCATGTGGCCATGTTGAAAAAAGATGTGGCTGTGCTCAAGCAAAGCAATGCCAAGTTGGCAGAGCGGAATCAACTCATGGCCGCTGACGTGAACGATCTGAAGCGGGGTACGGAAGCGGTGGAAGAAATTGCGCGCAAAGATCTGGGGATGGTTCGCACGGGCGAAACCTTTTTCCTGATCCTAGAACAACCTCGGGGCGCTGAGTGAATCCTGCTATCGCCGGGCCTTTATACGCCGTTGTTCCCGCCGCAGGGGTGGGTAGCAGAATGGGAGCCGGCATTCCCAAGCAGTACCTTTCCCTGACAGGCCAAACCTTGGCAGAACATACTCTCAATCGGTTGTTGTCTTTTGCACCGATACACAAAGTGGTGGTGGCCGTGTCGGGTGATGATCCCTGGTGGCCGACGCTCTCCGTATCCCGTCATCCTCGTATCCAGACCGTTAATGGTGGCGACACCCGCGCCGCCTCGGTGCGTAATGGCGTCGCTGCGGTGATAGAGGAAGGCGGAGAGGATGCCTGGGTGTTGGTGCACGATATGGCTCGCCCGCTGGTTCGCCTCTCCGACATTCAGTTGTTGCTGGATCAAGCTGGGGATCGAGGCGCGATACTTGCCTTGCCGGTGGTCGATACCATCAAGCAGGCGGATGCGAGTCAGTACATCAAAAGCACCCTGGATCGTGAGTGTATTTGGCGGGCGCTAACGCCCCAGCTGTTTCCGGCGCGCGGGTTACTGGGGGCGCTTCAAGGTGACCTTGACGGGATTACTGATGAAGCCTCTGCCATGGAGAAAAATGGCTGGCAGCCGGCACTGGTGGCTGGCCATAGTGACAATATCAAGGTCACTGTGCCGGACGATTTGCCACTGGCTCGCTTTTATCTTAGCCGGCAACGGGGAGATGACAATGATGAAGGAGGACAGTGGTGAGCGTGCGTATCGGTCAGGGTTTTGATGTTCATGCCTTTGATGAAGGTGACCATGTGATGTTAGGTGGTGTCGCCATCCCCCACAGCCATGGGTTGAAAGCCCATTCTGATGGTGATGTGGCTTTGCATGCACTCTCTGACGCCTTACTTGGTGCGCTAGCGTTGGGCGATATCGGGCACCACTTCCCGGATACTGACCCGCAATGGCGAGGGGCCGATTCAGGCCAGCTGTTAACGGCTATTTATTCTTCCATTCTTGATGCCGGGTGGCGATTGGGCAACGCGGACCTAACGGTAATTTGTCAGGCGCCAAAACTGGCACCACACATTCTCGCCATGCGCGAACGGATTGCGGCGCTGTTGCAATGCGAACAAGGACAGGTTTCTGTGAAAGCGACCACCACGGAAAAACTGGGCTTCACCGGCCGCAAGGAAGGTATCGCGGTGCAGGCCGTAGTACTGCTGGAGAGTCAGTGAATTACCCTATGGAAACAACCGAAACCGGTTTGCCCAGAGCCCACGGTGGGCCGGTTTGCCAGGGCATATTGAAAGCTCGGCCAGAGGACTTTCAGGTTGCGGAGCATATGCACGTGACCCCGGAAGGCCAGGGCGAACATCTTTGGCTGGAAATCGAAAAAACCGGCTGGAATACCGAAGACGTGGCCATGTTGCTGGCTAAACAGGCACGGGTCCATCGCCTTTCGGTGGGCTATAGCGGGCTAAAAGACAAACATGCTGTGACCCGGCAATGGTTTAGCCTGCACCTGCCGGGCAAAGACGACCCGGACTTTCATTGGCCCGATGGGCTTACCGTTCTGCAATCCGGCCGTCATCGCCGCAAGCTCAATCGTGGCACTCACCGTGCCAACGATTTCTGCCTTCGCGTCACCCGCTTCGTGGGTGATCGGGATGCATTGGAGCAGCAGCTACAGATGATTATCGCGCAAGGGGTGCCGAACTACTTCGGTGAGCAACGTTTTGGCCGAGGATCAGGGAACCTGGTGCGCGGCACAGAATGGTTGCTGGGCGGTGAGGCGCCGCGTAAGAAGGCCTTGCGGGGTATGTGGCTGTCCGCGGTGCGCAGCAATCTGTTTAATCTGATCCTCGCCGAAAGGGTGCGCCAGGGTTGTTGGAATACCGTGCTGGGCGGCGACATTTTGCAGCCGCAAGGCAGCCGGGGCTTGTTCCTGGCCGATGACGACCCGGCCGCGATGGAGCGTGTGGCCAATGGCGAGGTGCACCCTACGGCCCCTTTGCCGGGCGTGCCGGGCATGGCATCATCTGGCCCCTGTAATCAGCTTGAACAGCAAATACTGGCGCCTCATGCTCCTGTCATAGAGGGGCTGCGGCAGATCAAGGTAGAAGAAGCCCGCCGCGCCACCCGGTTGCCGGTACGGGACTTGCAGTGGGTCTGGCATACGGATCCAGAACGGGAAGGGGAAGACTGCTTGGAGCTGGCGTTTACGCTGCCCACAGGCGCTTTTGCCACGACAGTAATGGCAGAGCTTGTCAGTTCACCGGCTGACTGACTCGCATTGAGGCAAACGAACACAGATGGATATCCAACTCAGCGGCATCGGTATGACCTCTGCACGGACCCGGGATAGGTTAGTGCAGCGGCTGCGTGATGCCGGTATCCAGGACGAGCGCGTACTGGACGCTATTCGTAATACACCTCGACATTTGTTTATCGAAGAAGCGCTGGCTCACCAGGCCTATGACGATACCGCCTTGCCTATCGGCCATGGTCAGACCATCTCCCAGCCCTGGGTAGTGGCACGGATGACCGAGCTGCTGATTGCCAAGGGCAAGCCCCGCAAGGTGCTAGAAATTGGCACTGGCTGTGGTTACCAAACAGCGGTGCTGGCGCCTTTTTGCGACGAGCTTTATTCGGTGGAACGTATTCGCCCGTTACAGGATCTGGCACGCAAACGTCTGCTACAGCTGGGGCTGGCCAAGGTCCAGCTCAAACATGCTGACGGTGGCTTCGGTTGGACAGCGGAGGCGCCATTCGATGCTATTCTTGCGGCCTGTGCCCGCGTGGATATTCCTGAGGGTTTATTATCGCAGTTGGCAGATGGTGGCCGCCTGGTGATGCCTGTCGGCGGCGATCGTCAGCAGGTTCTCACTGTGGTTGATCGTGACGGTGACCAGTTCCGTAGCCAAACGCTGGATTCGGTACGGTTTGTGCCTTTTCAGCGCGGGGTGTTGAGGTAAGGTGGCCAAAAGCTACAAGGCGCGTTGAAGCTCGTTGTTTGCTTCTTCAGCGGTCGAGAAAATTCATTCCCACCCCGCATTGATGTGTGCAGCGTGATGCATGAGGCGTAAAGATGATTCGACCCGGTATTTTTTTTCGTGGCATGGCCATGGGAACGGCTGATGTGGTGCCCGGTGTTTCCGGTGGTACTCTGGCGTTGATTACCGGTATCTATGAAGAGCTGATCAATACTCTGGGGGGGATCACTCCCCGGTTGCTGGTCGTGTGGCGCCAGCAAGGTTTCGTTGCTGTCTGGCAGCAGGCTAATCTGACTTTTCTTTTTACCTTGCTGGCCGGTATTTTTACCAGTATCGCGGTGTTGGCACGGCTGATTACCTGGCTTTTGGAAACCCATCCAGTACCGATTTGGGCGTTTTTTAGCGGTTTGATCCTGGCCAGTATCCCGCTGGTTTTAAAACCCTTGCAGCAGCGCGGGGCAATACAGATTGGTGCCTTTTTTCTGGGCACAGTGGTAGCGGTGGCGATTGGTTTAGCGCCGGCATTGTCCGCGGCAGGTAGCGGAGCATTGGTTTTTTTCTTCAGCGGCATGCTGGCTATTTGCGCCATGATTCTGCCCGGCATTTCGGGCAGTTTTATTCTTCTTTTACTGGGCATGTATCAACCTGTGCTTGAAGCTGTGAAGCAGGCGCAGTTTTCATTACTGCTGGCATTTATGGCGGGTTGTGCGGTTGGCCTGTTGAGCTTTGTACATGTGCTCAAGTGGACGCTACAGCGTTTCCATGACACCGTCATGGCGCTATTAGCAGGCTTTATGGCCGGTTCGTTGTTGAAGCTGTGGCCGTGGCGAATCAGTGGCGAGCAGGGTATTTCCGATCAATGGCTGTGGCCAGCACAGTATGCCCAGGTTACGGGCCAGGGGGCGCAATTACCCCTATCGTTGATAATGTTGGTTGTGGCTGCAGTAGTGGTCTGGTTACTTTATCGGGCTGCTCCGGTACATAATGTTGCACAAGCTAAGGACTGAATGCTGACTCAGTATGGGTTACGGTGCAGTAGGCACTTCAAATTCAGTTTCCTGGTAACGGGGAGGGTTAATGGCAGTAACAATTCACACAGGCACTGATAGGTACTGATGCGTTCTCTGGCAGCGTTTGTGGTGTGGGTTCTGTTCAGTGGTTGTAGCGCGGGCAATTTTGCACCGGTGGTCGATATTTATGGCCAGGAGCCGAAGCCGCGTAAAGTGACCTCTGGTACCCACCATGTGCGTGAAGGGGAGACCCTATACTCCATTGCTTGGCGTTATGGGTGGGACTTTCGTGCCCTAGCCCGCGCCAATAATATTCCTGCTCCTTACACCATTTATCCCGGCCAGCGCATTTCCATGGCTCTCAAGGCACCCGATTCCGGCGTAGCCAGTAAGCCGAACACATCGTCGTCAAAGCCCGCTAGCAAGCCCTCCGTGTCAAAGCCTACCTCCAAACCCACGCCGAAGCCTGCTCCAAGCTCGAAAACACCGGTGGGGCTAGTAGAGTGGCGTTGGCCGGCCAGCGGCCAGGTGGTGGAATCATTTTCCTCTGCTAGCCAGGGCCGTAAGGGCATTGCTATTTCCGGGCGCCTTAATAGCCCTGTGGTGGCGGCAGCATCGGGCCGAGTGGTTTACCGGGGCAGTGGGCTTACCGGTTATGGTAACTTGCTGATTATCAAACACAGCGAACGCTGGTTAAGTGCCTATGCCCATAATGATAAAATGATGGTGAAAGAAGGGGATGCGGTGAAAGCTGGGCAGCAGGTTGCCACTATGGGTGCCAGTGGCACCTTTCGCACCCAACTACATTTTGAAATACGTAAAGATGGTAAGCCTGTGGATCCCATGGGGTATTTGCCTAAGCGTTAATTTTTTGTACCTACTAACGGAACACTTGCATGCCCCGCGATAACGCCCGTGAACACCGTTTATTGATATTGGCTGGTTTGGCCTCCGTGTTCACCGCGCTGATCCTGATTGCGGCCAAGGCGATTGCCTGGTTGATGACTGGCTCGGTAAGTTTGCTGGCCTCGCTGGTAGATTCTGTGATGGATTCGCTCGCGTCATTGATTAACTTTTTTGCTATCCGCTATTCGCTGGTGCCAGCGGATGAGGAGCACCGGTTTGGGCATGGTAAAGCAGAAGCGTTGGCGGGCTTGGGCCAGGCGATTTTTATTGCTGCTTCTTCTGTGTTTTTGATCTATCAGTCTATATTGAAACTGATGGAGCCAAAGCCTATTGAAGAAAACGCGGTGGGGGTGGCTGTGATGGTGTTTTCCATCGCCATGACCTTCGGGCTTTTGCTGATTCAGAAATACGTGGTTCGGCAAACCGGTTCTACCGCGATTGAGGCAGATTCTCTGCACTATCTGTCTGACCTAGCTGTGAACGTGGGTATTATTCTGGTATTGGTTGTCAGTCAATTTGGCTATCTGTGGCTCGATGGGGTCGTCGGGTTGGTCATCGCCGTATTCATTTTATTTAGCGCCTGGCACATTGCCTCTGAATCGGTTCAGCTGTTGCTTGATCGAGAGATCCCTGGCGATGTGAGAGAGGTGATTAGCGCGATTGTGGCGGATCATCCTCAGGCGCTGGGCTTTCATGATTTGCGTACCCGGCAGTCCGGGCGCACTCAGTTTATTCAGCTGCATGTGGATATGGACCAGAATCTGACATTGCTGAAGTCCCATGATTTGGCCTCACGGATAGAAACGCGTATTCAGGACGCCTTTCCCATGGCCGATGTGATCATCCACCAGGATCCGGTGGCCGTTGGCTCTAAAGTAACGTTGGACGATCGCCCTCCGGCCTGATGCCTTCCTCTCTACCCCTTGTCTCGCTTGGTTTGTGCTGTGCGGTCAAACCGGGCTGTGCAGGTAAACATATTGTATTCATAAGGGCTTTTCAGTAGCGTCAACACTGACTTTTTTGTGTTGAGGACAGGCCATGAAAAAAATCCATTCCGCCCCCATTGTGGCGGCGACCTGGCAACGGGGCATGGCCCGCCGGCGCTTTTTGAAATGGGGTTTGCTGGGGTCTGCTGGTGTTGCGGCTGTCGCCGCTGGCGGCTTTGCCTTTCTACGGCGCTCGCCGTTGGATAAACAGCCTGTACCCGCATGGGTAACGGGGCTTTCGGCCGCAGAATATCATTTGTTCGATCGCGCTAGGCAGGTGTTATTGCCGGTGGAAGGCACCCGCCTGACGCCCAGCGATCAGGTGCCGGTTGTGCGCAACGTGCAAGCCCTGCTCGATAATTTGGACCCGGAAATCCGCAAGGAAATGGCGACAGGTTTGGGCCTGTTCGATAATGCGTCTGTGCTGAGCCATGGGCGCCGTTTTGTGGATTTGTCGGACGCGGATGCCTGCGCCTATTTCGATAGCTGGGGGCACGCCAGTGTCATTCAACGCACCCTCGTTACAGTGATCAAGCAGCTAACGTACACGGCCTATTGGCAGGAGTCGGCCACTTGGGCACCGACGGATTTCGATGGGCCGGTTAGCGACAAGTGGGGCCTGGCTTACCTTGGCAATGCGCCGCTGCCTGCAAACGATGTACTGCAGATTAATCAGCCGGAGGGGCGGGCATGAGTGAAACAATAACAGCAACAACAGCCAGCTCGGCGAAGTGGCAGGCAACAGGCCTTGCCGTACACCAAGCCAGTGATGTAACAGACAAAAACATCGAGATTCAGGCGGATGTTGTGATTGTGGGGTCTGGAGCCGGGGGAGCGGTTAGTGCTTATGAGTTGGCACGGCGGGGCTTTAAGGTGGTGGTGTTGGAAGCGGGGGCTTATGTGCCCTCCAAGGACTTTACGGAACGTTTCAGTGAGAGTCTGGGTACTCTTTATCAGGATCACGGAGCACAGACCAATAGCAGTGGTGATTTATTGGTGCTGCAGGGGGCCTGCGTGGGTGGCTCCACAGTAGTTAATGGTTGCGTTTGTTTCCGTACCCCGGATTTCATTTTGCAGGACTGGCAGCGAGATTTTGGCCTTAGCGATCTGACCACCGCAGAACTCACTCCCTATTTTGAGGAAGTAGAAAAGAATCTGTCGGTGGACGACAACGGCGAACATGAGATTCCGAATCACAGCCGTCTAATTCGCGCTGGCGCTAACCGTCTTGGTTGGTCGGTGAAACCGTTAAAACGCAATATTCGTCAATGCGGGCTTACCGGGCACTGCTTGTCTGGTTGTAAAACGGAACGCAAACAATCCATGTTAGTGACCTATCTGCCTTGGGCAGCAGCCCATGGTGCGCAGATTTATGCGGATACTCGAGTGGATAAAATTCTTACTGAGAATGGTAAAGCCAGTGGAGTAAACGCGACGGTCACCCATCGTGATGGCACTGTGGCCGCGCGCATGACGGTAACGGCGCCGCGGGTGGTTGTGGCGGCTGGCGCGGTACAAACCCCGTTGTTGATGCTAAAAAGTGCTCTGGGCAACCGTTCTGGCCAAGTGGGTAAAAACTTTGCTTGTCACCCGTCATTGTATGTTCCGGCCCGCTATCCGGAGCCGGTGTATCCGTGGCGCGGTGCCCTGCTTGGTGTCTATGTGGACGAATTCATGCCTCTGGATAAGGGTGGTTTCATACTTGAAGACGGAGGTTCTGGCCTGGTGGAACTCACCATGGGGGCGGAGCCGGGCACTGGCAAACCGTTTATGGCGTATATGGAAAAGGCTAAATATCTGGGTGGCTTGGTTACTCTGATCCACGACCATAATGTAGGAACGGTAGAATGGGATGGGGAACGTAAAAAAATCGATTATCAGTTGAGTGACATGGATTTTCCTTCCATGCAGCGAGCCTTGAAAGCGGCAGCACGCCTACATTTAGCGTCCGGTGCGGAAGAGGTTTATGTGCCTGCTAGTGACCATCGAGTAATCCGTAGCGAAGCGGATATCGATACCATGGTCGACAGTCTGGAAAATCAGCCACAGCATTTGCGCATGGTCAGCTACCACCCTCAGGGTACCTGCAGGATGGGGGTGGACCCGGATAACAGTGTGGTAGGCAGTGATGGGCAGAGCCATGATGTGCCTGGCTTATACGTGGCAGATGCGAGCGTTTTGCCCACCTCTATTATCGTTAATCCGCAAATTACAGTGTATGCACTCGCCACCCGCATTGCCCGCCAAATGAGCTAAACGGGGAGGGTAGGATTACTCTCATACCCATTAAGTCACCGTTTTTGACTATGCTGATTACGCCCCCGGTTATGCCGGGGGTTTGGGTGTGTATAACGCTTCTTTATACACTCAAAACATAATCATGCTTGGCAAATATCCGTCCACCAATAACCACAAGCAATCATAGCAACCAGGCTAGCCAAAGACTGGCTCACGCTGAACAGTAATATCCGTGCGCCTTGGGCCATTGCCACCTGTGCTAGCATGAAATTCACATTCCAATATGTTGATGGAGAAACACCATGGTGGGGTTTGAATTTGCCACCACGCACCGCGTGCTGGTGGAAGTGGGTGCAGCCAAGCGGCTCCCTGAACTGTGTCAGCAGCTTGGCGGCAGTCGGGTCATGTTGGTTACGGATCCAGGTATTCGCAGCACGCCGTTACTGAAGCCAGTGGAAGATAGCTTCCGTACTGCAAACATGACCCTGGTGATTTTCGATCAGGTCAGTGCCGACCCGGCTGATTCGGTGGTGCTTAATGCCGCGGAGCAGGCTCGCGATGCCGGTGCTGATTTAGTCATTGGTTTTGGTGGTGGCTCGTCTATGGATGTGGCCAAACTGGTGGCATTGCTCTCGCACCCCAAGAGCAGCCAGCAATTATCCGATATTTACGGCGTTGGCTTGGCTACCGGCCCACGGTTGCCGCTGCTGCAGGTGCCGACGACGGCGGGGACCGGGTCAGAAGTCACGCCGGTGGCGATTGTGACCACCGGGGCGACCACTAAGGCGGGCGTTGTCGCGCCGTCGCTCTTACCGGATCTTGCGGTACTGGATGCCGAGCTAACGCTGGGCTTGCCGCCTCAGGTAACGGCCGCTACCGGGGTGGATGCCATGGTGCATGCTATCGAGGCTTATACCAGCGCCCATAAGAAGAACCCTTATTCCGACATGTTGGCCCGTGAAGCGCTGCGGCTGCTGGGAGGGAACCTGGCCACTGCCGTAAAAGAGGGCAGTAACCTGGCGGCCCGTGAAGCTTGCCTGTTGGGCGCCATGATGGCAGGGCAGGCGTTTGCCAATGCCCCTGTGGCGGCGGTGCACGCACTGGCATACCCGTTGGGTGGTCACTTCCATATTCCCCATGGTTTGAGCAACTCCCTGGTGTTACCGGAGGTGTTGCGCTTTAACCTTCCCAAGGCTGCACCGCTGTATGCGCAGCTGGCGTCGATTCTCAGTGATCGCCCCTTTGCCGACCATGAAGATGGCGCCGGGGTGCTGATTGCGGCATTGGAGTCGCTGATCAATGAAGTGGGTTTGCCAACAAAACTGCGTGAGGTCGGTGTTAGTGAAGACAGTTTGGACGTTCTGGCTTCAGATGCCATGTTGCAGCAGCGGTTGCTGGTCAATAACCCGCGGGAAGTGACTGAGGCAGATGCGTTGAATATTTATAAAGCAGTGTATTGATAAAAGAGGCGCAGCGCAGTCCTTAACACGCGCTGCTTTTGCAAGGATAAACCCATGAGTGATAAACCCAAACGCCCGCTGCGCGAGGAGTATGGCTACCTTTGTCCGGTGGATAGTCGCTGGAGCGATAACGATATCTACGGTCACATTAACAACGTGGTGTATTACAGCTATTTTGACTCCACCATTAATCGTTACTTAATCAACGAAGGTGGCTTGGATATCGATGAAGGCGAGCATATTGCCTATGTGGTCAGCTCTGGCTGTGACTATCTGGAAGCGGCAGCGTATCCCGAATCGCTGGTGGTGGGAATGAAGGTGGACAAGCTGGGAAACAGTTCTGTGCGTTATGGCCTGGCATTGTTCGGCGGCGAAGGTGCGGCCAAGGCCACCGGTTTTGTGGTGCATGTATTTGTGAATCGTGCAACGGGACGGCCTGTGGCAATCCCTGATGCCCTGCGCGAAGCGTTAGCAAGGTTGGCTATGATCGAGGTATAAAGCAGTCATACCGACAGTAAAAAAGTAGCGAGCCCATAGCCATAATATAGGTCGACTTAGGCGTAGCCGTAAGCCGACACAGTGGCTCTAAATTTTTTCATAGGCAGCCTAACTCCGAGGACAATGATGCACATTATTGCTGATGCCAATATGCCGGGGCTGGAGCCCTTTGAGGCGTTTGCTACCGTTGAGCGAGTAGATGGTCGTTCCCTGACTCGGGAGCAACTGGGTGACGCTGATGTTCTATTGGTGCGTTCAGTCACCCGTGTTGATAGGGCCTTGCTAGCCGGCTCGCAGGTGAAATTTGTGGGGTCTGCGACCATTGGCACAGACCATGTAGACCTGGCGTATCTTAGTGAGGCGGGAATTCAATTCGCTCACGCGCCGGGGTGCAATGCTCGTGCAGTGGCAGAATACGTCCTGCAGGCGGTGTTGTTGCTGTGTGCTAGGCAGGGACGAGAAGTGCAAGGTGCCCGTGTGGCGGTGGTCGGCCTAGGTAATGTGGGACGGCGGGTGGCGGATTGGCTCAGCGCCCTCGGCATGGAGGTGCGCGGCTGTGACCCTCTGTTGGATGCTCAGGGCTACGCGGGCCCGGTGGCACTGGCACCGTTGGATGATTTGCTGGATGCGGACATTATCACCTTGCATGTGCCGCTAACCCAGAGTGGAGAGCATGCCACCGGGCATTTGCTGGATGCTTCTAGGCTGTCCCGCCTTGGGCCTGGGCAGATGCTGATCAATACCTGTCGGGGGCCAGTTATCGATAATCTGGCGCTGTCACAGCAGTTGGCCAGTGGCACTGGGCCGATGACGGTGCTGGATGTGTGGGAAACGGAACCGCAGGTACCAGCCACCCTGTATCAGCAGGTAGTGATGGGGTCACCACATATTGCGGGGTACAGTCTTGAAGGCAAGCTCAAAGGCACGAGCATGCTCTACGACGCCGTGTGCCAATGGTCCGGGCAGGGGATTGCATCAGGAACTGCGATGGCAGATGCTCCGCCGCTGAATCCTGCAGTGAACAGTGAGGCTGATTTATTGGCGTTACTACAGGTGGCTTATCGGCTTGAAGACGATCATCGGCGATTGGGCGAAAGCCTGCATGATACAGACCCTAGCGCTGCCTTTGATCGCTTACGCAAGCACTATCCGGTTCGCCATGAACTGCACTATTGGCAATATGACGGAAGTGTGGACGATACTTGGAGGGCTATTATTAGCCGTCTTTTTGAGCCCGATTGAATTGCGCAGTGGGGTATTGCCAATGATTTTCCAAGTGTTCACAGGCGCGCTGGATCATTTCTTCAGTGATGGGAATTTCCCGGCCTTGCTCATCAATGATGGCGGCGCCATGGAATGGTGATGGTGAGGTTGTGTTGTTTAGATTCATGACGTATTTCTTCCCTGTGCCTTTGATTTAAATTTACTTTGGCTGTCGATGACAGCAACGCCATTTTTGTATCTGGATATGACCCTTCTATGAAAGTCGATCAAGGTCTTTGTTTCGCAGTGCTGGTTAATCCTTATGCGGGCCTGGGGGGCAGCGTGGCCCTGAAAGGCAGTGACGGGGAGCAAACCCGTGATGAGGCTCTGCGCCGTGGCGCTGAGCCCCAGGCGCCGCAACGAATGAGCCGAGCGCTGAAAGTCTTACCCGCCGATGCGAAGGTATCTGTTCTGACCTGGGGCGGTGAAATGGGCGAGACCAGTTGTCGGCTGGCTGGGCTGCCCTGCACAGTGATCGGCGAGTCTTCCATGCCCAGTACCCCAGAGGATACTCGTACCGCTGCTGCCGCCTTGAAAGCGGCAGGTGCCGAATTGATTTTGTTTGCCGGTGGCGATGGCACGGCCCGGGATTTGGTCGATGCTATTGGCTTGAGTTCTCCTGTGCTGGGGGTTCCGGCGGGCTGCAAAATGCACTCCGCCGTGTATGCGGTAAACCCTGAAGCGGCGGGTCAGTTGCTGGCGGAATTGGCCGGTGGAGGCCTTGTTGCCTTGGAGAATGCGGAGGTGCGAGATATCGATGAGGCCGCTTTTCGTGAGGGGGTGGTCAAGGCGCGACATTATGGTGAGCTACAGGTGCCTGCAGAAGCGCGCTATCTGCAACAGGTCAAATGCGGTGGCCGGGAAGTGGAAGATCTGGTGATCACCGAGGTAGCCGCCTGGGTAGCTGACACCCTAGAAGAGGATACCTGGTATTTGATGGGCTCCGGCTCCACTGTGGCCGTGGTTATGGAGCAACTGGGGTTGGACAATACCTTGTTGGGGGTGGACTTGGTCCGCAATGGTGAAGTGGTCGCCTCCGACTTGGGCGCTCAACAATTGCTGGAGTTCATTGGCGATGCGCCGGCCAAAGCGGTGATCACGGTGATTGGTGGGCAGGGTCATTTGTTTGGTCGTGGCAATCAGCAATTCAGCCCCGCGCTGATCCGTCGCCTGGGTAAGGAGAACATCCAGGTACTGGCCACGCGTAGCAAACTGGAAACCTTGGAAGGGCGGCCCTTGCTGGCGGATACCGGTGATGCCGATCTGGATAAACAGTTGTGTGGGCTATGGCCGGTGACGACCGGGTATGAGGATACGATTTTGTATCGAGTAGGGACCGATGCGTCCTTAATTGATAATGGCTAGTGGACAGTTGATAGCTCGCGCTTGAGCGTTCATTAAGCCTGAAATGAAAGAGGCCACGCTCATGGGCAGCAGCGCGGCCTCTTTGCTTTGTGTTCATCGCCACGTGTGTTCGGGCTATGAACACAATCAACTGTCAATTTTCACCCTCATCCGTGCCGTTTCTCCTGTAGCGCGGCGATACGATCATCCAGCGGTGGGTGCGAAGAAAATAGCGCTTTCAGGCCTTGTTTGACGCCGGAGTTAATACCAAAGGCCACCAGCGAATCTGGCATTTGGTTGGGAACCTTGGCTTCCGCTTTTAGCCGTTGTAGAGCCGAAATCATATCGCGGCGGTCGGCCAGTTGGGCGCCCGCCACGTCCGCCCGGTATTCGCGAAAACGGGAGAACTTCATCACGATAGTGCTGGCAGCAATACCAAAGATGATTTCCGTTACGATAACCACAATGTAGTAACCGAAGCCTAGGCCGCCGCCGCCGTCGCGGCGCATGAAGCTGTCGATGACATAGCCCACCACGCGGGCAGCAAAAATTACAAAGGTGTTCACTACGCCCTGAATCAGGCTAAGGGTAACCATGTCGCCATTGGCCACGTGACCAATTTCGTGGGCCAGCACGGCACGTACTTCTTCGGGGCGGAAACGGGTCAATAGCCCCTGAGAAACGGCCACCAACGCATCATTCTTGTTCCAGCCGGTGGCAAACGCATTGGACTGCTGGGCGGGGAAAACACCCACTTCCGGCATCTTGATGCCGGCCTTATCAGACAGCTCTTTTACCGTATCGAGTAACCAGCGTTCAGCCTGATTGCTGGGCTCATTGATGGTCTGCACCTTAGCGGACCATTTTGCCATGGGTTTGGAGATCAGCAGTGAGATCAACGAACCGGCAAAGCCGAATACGGCGCTGAAAATCAGTAGGCTGGTCAGATTTAGACCACTGCCGTTCTGGGCTAAATAGCTGTCTACACCAAGCAGACTGAGGGTGATACTGGCAACCACAATCACCGCCAGGTTGGTAAGCAGATAAAGCGCTATGCGCATCATCGTAGGGTTTCTCCGTCAGATAGATAATAATTTATTGGGGGCAAGGCGCGTGGGTTCAAGGCTTTGAAGCCTCTGGATAATGCCTTGTCTAGGCATGTAAGGCGTTATTCAAAGACTCCCCTGAGCTATAATTAGCCCTTGTCAGCTGGAGAGAAGCATCCTGTGTTTCTGCCAGCATGCTTTGTCTCTCTTACTGCTTGTATTGATCCCTATGCTCTCGACCCAGCTATCAGACCTGCTTGCTCCGTATCTGGTTCCATTGTCTCAACCAAAACATCGCCTTTTTCATGGTCGCGGTAAAACGGTGCCATCCCTGGAATGGCTGACGATAGATTGCTTTCCTCCTCTGCTGGTGGCCACTCTGTTTCGCGCACAGGAAGCGGAGATGTTGGCGGCGCTGGAGGTTTATTTAAGCGAAACCATGGCGTCACTGGGCTGCGATGTGCTGGTTTTTCAACATCGTTATGACGGCAAGGCCGATAATGTTGTCGTGAAGGGTGAAATGCCCTCTCACTCTGTGGCCACAGAGCAAGGGCTGGTTTTCAAACTGGATTTTCAGCGCGGCCAGAACTTGGGATTCTTTGCCGATATGGCTCAAGGCCGGCGCTGGATACGCGAACGGGCTGACGGCAAGAAGGTGCTCAATCTGTTCAGTTTTACGTGTAGTTTTTCTGTGGCTGCACTAGCAGGTGGAGCCCATTCCGTGGTGAATATTGATTTATCTGATGCGGCGCTGACCCTAGGTAAACAAAACCATGCGTTGAATGGTTTCCAGGACGCCCGAGTTCACTATTTACCGCACAATATATTTCGGAGTTGGAAAAAACTGAATCAGTTGGGCCGCTATGAATTGATTGTGATTGATCCCCCCAGCGCCCAGCGTGGCAGCTTTATGGCGCAAGAGGATTACCCAAGAGTGCTGCGCAAGCTGCATAAATTGTTGGCGGTAGAAGCAGAGTTACTGGTCTGCCTCAATGCCCCTTGGCTGGATTATGATTGGCTGGAACAGTGCGTGGAAAAAAATCTTCCCGGTGCAGAAAAAGTCTCTAGATTGCCGGGGGCGATCGGTTTTGATGAAGTCGGTGAGCCGGCGTTAAAGACTGTGCATTATCGTTATCGTCGCCCTCAGGCTTTGGATGAAGGTAATACTCCGTAGTCACTCAAGTTTGCTGGTTGGCAACAGCGGGCAACCCCTTTATGCACTCTGGCCGGTACTTTTGTCGCCGCGCAGTTAACGCTCGCCCTGGTTACAGCTTGGCCCCGATGGGAGCGAACTCCTCCTTGCCCACCGGTTGCGGGTTACGCGAAAGCAAATAGCGAACGAGTGCGGTGGTACGCGATGAATCTTGTGCGCGAATAGCGTGAATGATTTGTTCGGCGAGGGTGGCTTTTTCCAGCCGCACGGTGGCGGGTAATTGCGGGTCTGTTTCCTCAAAGCGCAAATCGCTGAGGGCGGTGAGTAATACAAAGGCGCGGTTAGTTAATACTGCTTGTTCAAGCCCCTCCTGAAAAATCGTGGCCTGGTAGCGCAGATAGCCTTCGTCGGCCAGCCACAGCATGGCGCCCAAGCAGCTCATATGACGAGTGCTGTGCAAACCCACATCATCCACTTCGGTTGGGCCGACAATATCTTCCACATATAAGGCTACTGGGCGAGGGAAGCTCATGTAGCACTGCATGAGAATGCGTGCCACATCGTGGGTGAAGTCGTCGATATGCAGGTGGGACATGGGCCGCTCTTTGATAGGGTAGGGCGCCGCTAGCGGCGCTCCTACAAACACATTTTCGGGATTAATCCCTGTTATTTTTTTCGTGCCCGATCCAGGTAGCGCGCAATGCGGCCGATGGAATCTTCCAGGTCATCCGGGCGGGGCAGGAATACTACGCGGAAGTGATCCGGATCCGGCCAGTTAAAGGCGGTGCCCTGGACGATCAGCACTTTCTCTTCGCGCAATAGGTCCAGTGCGAAGGCTTCGTCATCTTCAAAGGGAAAGACCTTAGGGTCCAGCTTCGGAAAGAGGTAGAGGGCAGATTTTGGTTTAACGCAGCTTACCCCTGGAATCGAGTCGAGCATTTCCCAGGCTAGGTCACGCTGGCGCCCCAGACGCCCGGTGGGCAGAACTAAATCATCAATGCTCTGGTAGCCGCCCAGGGCCGTCTGGATGGCATGTTGGCTGGGCACATTGGCGCACAGCCGCATGCTGGCGAGCATGTCTAGGCCTTCGATATAGCTTTCCGCCCGGTGTTTGGCCCCGGAAATAACCATCCAACCCGCGCGGAAACCGGCGGCGCGGTAGTTTTTGGATAGGCCGTTAAAAGTGATGAATAGCAAATCATCAGCCATGGAGGCGATGGAGGTGTGTTCTTCGCCGTCGTAGAGAATCTTGTCGTAGATTTCATCGGCGAATACGATCAAGTTGTTCTCGCGGGCTATCTGCAATAGTTCGCGCAACATGGCAGGTTCGTAATTGGCCCCGGTGGGGTTGTTCGGGTTGATAATGACCAGCGCTTTGGTGTTCTTATTGACCTTAGCGCGAATGTCTTCCAAAGAGGGCTGCCAATCTTGCTGTTCATCGCACAGATAATGCACTGGGGTGCCACCGGATAATCGCACCGAAGCGGTCCACAGCGGGTAATCTGGGGCGGGCAATAGTACTTCATCGCCACTGTTGAGTAGGGCCTGCATGGCCATGACGATCAGCTCGGACACCCCGTTGCCAATAATCACGTCATCCACGGTGACGCCTTCAATGCCCTTGGTTTGGGTGTACTGCATTACCGCTTTGCGAGCAGGGAATAGGCCTTTGGAATGGCAATACCCAGTTGATTCCGGGAGATTGGCGATCACGTCCTGAAGCAGTTCTTCCGGCGCTTCAAAGCCAAAAGGCGCCGGGTTACCGATGTTCAGTTTGATGACCCGGTGGCCTTCATCTTCCAGCCGGTGCGCTTCACGCAGCACGGGGCCGCGGATGTCGTAACATACGCCGTTGAGTTTGTCGGATTTGCTGACGTGATATTGATCGATTGTCATGAAGTTCCCGCAGGTCGACTCGAAGAGGACAGGGGAGTGATTCTACAATGCGTCCTTTTCACTGTATATCTGGCGCTTAGATGCAATGGCGCAAACTGGAGTAGGGCATGACCCCATTCAAGGATTTATTGGCGCTGGCGGTGAACCGTAAAGGTTCACTAAAGGCTGTGCAGGCTCAGCTGCCCACGGTGGCCGATTCAGATACTTTGCGCCATCGTGATGATGCATTTTATATGTCTGCGTTGACTCGCCGCATTTTCCGAGCCGGGCTGAAGCATTCCCTGGTGGACAATAAATGGCCTGCCTTTGAGAAGGCTTTTTTCGGCTTTGACCCACAAAAGCTAGTGTTAATGCCGGACACCATGCTTGATGACCGTATGCAGGACACTAGCCTGATTCGCCACTGGGGCAAGATGAAAGCGATCCGCCATAACGCTCAGTTGGTCCTCGACTTGGCAGAAGAGTACGGCAGTGTGGGGAACTGGCTGGCGGACTGGCCGGTGGACGATATCGTGGGTATGTGGTGGTTGCTGAAAAAACGGGGCAAGCAACTGGGAGGTAATTCTGGGGCGGCTTTCTTGCGTATGGTAGGCCGCGATACGTGGTATCCCACCGCCGATGTAGTGGCTGCTCTAAAGGCACAAAATATCATCGACAAGCCGCCAGCAAGCCAGCGAGACCAAAAGGCTGCCCAGGCCGCCTTCAACACGTGGCAAAGGGAAAGCGGTTGGCCGCAGTCCCATATCAGCAAGGTGCTGGCCTTTACTGTGGGCTGAGCGGCGACGGAACCTCTGTTCCTTATTAAGGGTCCCGATTCCCTTGATGCAGGCGTGAACATAAATGATAATGACTCGTCTTTAATGTTATGAATTGGGTTCACTCCTATGCCGCGTACCTTCTTGCCCCGCCACTTTTTTGCGGGCCTGCTCGCGTTTTTCTTTTTCTCCCAGTCTGCTTTTGCCGCCAGCCAGACCGCTCTTGTGCAGTTGGTCGAGTATGTGGGGGCGGACTATATCAATGCTGTGGTGGATGGTGAGATTGTCAGCCCGGAAGAATATGCCGAGATGGCAGAATTTTCTGCGTTACTCGCTGAAGGCGTGGCAGAGTTACCCGTTGCGCAGGGTCAACAGACGTTGCAACGCCAGGCTAACAGCCTGCAGCAGGCGGTGATCGATAAAGCCGCGGAAAGTGAGATCAAAGGCCTAGCGCAATCTATTCGTGCCACCTTGGTGAGTGTCTACGGTATTCCTGTATCGCCCAAGCAGGCCCCGGATCAAACGCATGCCGTTGCGTTGTATCAAAGTCACTGTGCCGCGTGCCATGGTGCGCAAGGTAAGGGCGATGGCCCTGCCGGAGTAGCACTGGAGCCCGCCCCCACGGATTTTACCGAGGTAGAGCGCTATAACGGCCGTTCACTGCTGGGTTTGCACACCACCATCACGCAAGGGGTGGATGGGACCGGGATGGCTGCCTACGCGGATACCTTGAGCGAGGAAGACCGGTGGGCGTTGGCGTTCTATGTGGGCGCCAAGGCCGTTACCGATGATGTGGCCGAAGATGGCGAACAGATCTTCACCACCGTGCCCGGTATGAAAACCGCCCTCGACCTAGACACTCTGGTGGCTCAGGCCCCGGAGGATGTGCTCAAGGAACAAGGGCCTAAGGCTTATGCGGCTTTGGGCTACCTTCGACGTACCCCCGACGCGCTATTCAATAAAAATCGGTTTATCGCACTGAGTCATGACAAGCTGGACGTTGCGGATGCTGCCTATCAGGCGGGTGATAAAAAGACGGCCAAGGCGGCGGCACTTTCTGCTTACCTGGACGGTTTTGAAATGATCGAGCAGCAGCTGTCTGCCGTGGACAGCGAGCTGATGCGCAGTGCAGAGTCCCGTTTCATGGCCGTGCGCGAAGCCATTGACCGTGATCGTACTGCCAGCGAAGTGAGTGAAAAGGTGGCTGCAGCCCAGCAAGGCTTGGCTGAGGCCAGTGATGCCTTGGCTGGCGATGGCCTCAGCCCAGCGGCAACGCTGTCGGCCAGTTTTTTCATCTTGTTCCGTGAAGGCCTCGAGGCCCTGTTGGTGGTGGCGGCGTTGCTAACCTTCACCCGCAAGGCCAACGCCGTGAAAGCCACTCGCCATATTCATTATGGCTGGATTACTGCGCTGCTGGCGGGCGGGCTGACTTGGTACGTGGCTAATACGTTGATTATCTTCAGCGGGGCATCGCGGGAAATGACTGAAGGCTTTGCCGGGGTAATTGCGGCGGGCATTTTGTTCTATGTGGGCTTCTGGATGCACAGCAATAGCAATAGCCAGAAGTGGATGGGTTACATCAAAAACAAGGTAGACAATGCCCTTGGTAGCGGCACCATATGGGTGTTGGCGTTTGTCTCATTTATTTCCGTTTATCGCGAGATTTTCGAAACCATTCTGTTCTATGAAGCGCTGTTAAGTCAGGTGACCGCCGCCACCCAGCCCTATGTGTTCTACGGTATTGCCGCAGCGATTGTGGCTCTGGCGGTGGTGTGCTTCCTGTTCTTTCGCATCGGTATGCGCTTGCCGCTCAGCCTGTTCTTCCGTGTGACCAGTATAGTCTTGCTGATGTTGTCGGTGATTCTACTGGGCAGTGGGATTGCTGCCTTGCAGGAAGCTGGAGTGATCAGCGCCTTTTACCTGGGCGTGCCGACCATTGAATGGCTGGGGCTCTATCCCACGATGCAAGGGGTGGCTGCGCAAGGACTGGTAATTATCCTCAGTGTGATCTTCTGGCTACGTGGGCGTAACGCTCAGTAGCCTGGCTGTTTATGATGACAGCACACATAGCAAAAGCAGCTAAGATTCTCTGTTGTCCCACAATTTAGGGACAAATGAAAAAGCCTGAACCGAACGGCTTACAATGATTCTGCGGAAAAACATGGTGAGCAGGGAGGTTCAGGCTTTTTCACATCATAAGGCGGCCTTCCTGCAATGGTTGCTCAAGCCTGAATGACATATTTTTTGCGTTAAGAGCCCACTGTACCCGATGGGTGTGCACCACTGGTTCCCAGCAGCTGTAGGCTTTATCTAGCACTATCGCTGTTTCGCGGGGAGCGCGCGATCAACCTTTTGTTTGTACGTCTTTGTCAGCTCAAGCATGCTGTGATGCGACCACATGTGGTGTGGTTCGGAATGAAGGATGCGTATGAACGAGTCCCATTGGTTGAAAATAGCTCTGACATTGGATGGGCAGGGCGGGGCGAGCCCCCTTGATGCTCAGGTGTCACTGAACGAAACGGTGCCATATTGGGTTCATCTGGATTATTCACAGCCTGAAAGCCAACACTGGCTGGAGCAGCAAGACATTGCGCCGATGGTGATTTCGGCACTTACGACCATGGAAACTCGGCCTCGCGTTACAGAGGTGGCGGGGGGCTTGTTGGTTTACCTGCGTGGCGTCAATCTTCATCCTGGAGCGAGACCTGAGGACATGATTGCGTTGCGCTTGTGGGTTGGCCCCAAGGGGCTGGTAAGCACCCAGAAGCGAGCGCTGTTGTCGCTAATAACGGTGCAGGAGGAGCTTGAGCGTGGAGAGGGGCCTGCCGACATTCCCGGCTTAGTGGCGCGGTTGGTTGATCAGTTGATTTGGCGAATGGAAGATGTCATTGAAAACTTAGAATCCGAGGTGGAAGACTGCGCGTTATCCATCGAGGAGTCACCCACCATTAGTTTGACGCCGCGTCTTAGCCAGATTCGCCGTCGATCCATTACGTTGCGCCGCTTCTTCGCGCCGCAGCGTGAAGCGTTGATGAAATTGCAGAACGAATCCATGTTCGCAGGGGGAGATGCTTTGCTGCTTCGCGAAGCCGGTGACCGGCTACAGCGTCTACTGGAAGATCTGGATGCAGCCCGTGAGCATGCGACTTTGTTGCAGGAAGAAGTGTTCTCTGTGCAGAACGAAGCAATCAACGACCGGATGTACCTGTTGGCGATGATTACGGCTTTGTTTCTTCCTTTGGGCTTTCTTACCGGTTTATTTGGTATCAATGTGGGCGGGCTGCCCGGTGTCGATGATCCCGCAGGCTTTTGGTGGTTTATGGCGGGAATTGGCGTGGTGAGTTTGGGGGTGTTGGTATGGATGCTAAAACGCCGCTGGCTTTAAAGCGACAGCGGCGTCTTGTCAGCGCGATAAAGCCGTTTGACTAGCCTCGACGGTATAGGGGCCGAGGCTCATTTACGTCACCTTGATAGGTCACACTGAAATCATTCAGACTCTCAAGCGCTTCTTCGATGCTGCGATCTTCGCGCACTTCAAACGCATTGAAACCACAGCGGGTCATGTAGAAGAGCTGGTCACGCAATACGTCGCCGGTGGCGCGTACTTCACCCTTAAAGTGGTAACGGGTGCGCAGCTCACGGGCATAAGAATAACCGCGCCCGTCCTTGAAGGCCGGGAAATGGATGGCAACCAAGGGCAGGGAGCTCAGGTCGTTTCCTAGGTCTTTTGGTTCTTCACCTGGCGCCAGCCACACGGCCACATCGCCACGGCCTAGCAGAGCCTCTCGGTGGGCCTGCCAGTAGGCGAGCGGGACAATGATCTTGCCGCCGGGTAGCTCAGCATCCAGAGCCTCACCCTCAAGGCGTTGCCATTGATTGTCCACGATGGCGCCATCAATGATGACCTTATCCATAGATGCGCTCCTTGAACGGGTCCATGCCAATACGCTCGTAGGTGTCGATAAACGGTTCGTTCTCGAGGCGTTTCTCTACATAGAGATTAATGATTTTTTCCACGACGTCGGTGATTTCTTCGGACTCAAAAGAGGGCCCCATTTTCTCTCCGATACGGGACAGCTTGTCGCCACGGCCACCGAGAGTGACCTGATAGAACTCTTTGCCTTTCTTGTCCACGCCAAGAATGCCGATGTGGCCAATGTGATGATGGCCACAGGCGTTCATACAGCCTGAAATATTCAGGTCCAGCGGGCCCAAATCGTGGAGGTAATCCACATCATCAAAGCGGCGTTGAATGGATTCGGCAATGGGGATCGACTTGGCGTTGGCCAGGGCGCAGAGATCGCCACCGGGGCAGGCCACGATATCTGTCAGCAGACCCAAGTTCGGAGTGGCAAAGCCGAGTTCGTCCAGTGCTTTCCAAAGATCATAGAGATCATGTGCCGCAACATCAGACAGCACCATGTTCTGCTGATGGCTGTTGCGCAGTTCGCCAAAGCTGTACTGGTCAGCCAAGTCTGCCACCGCTTCCAGCTGATCATCACTGATATCGCCAGGTACACGACCTGTACGTTTCAGTGTGAGGGTAACCGCACGGTAGCCGTGCTGTTTGTGAGCACGGGTATTGGTGTGGTACCAGCGGCTGAAAGCCTTGTCTTCGGCCAGCTTGCTCTGCAGAGCAGCGGTGTCTGGGTTCTGGTAGTCGGGGGCAGTGAAACAGCCCTTAATGCGAGCCACTTCTTCGCTGGTCAGGGTCATCTCGCCGCCTTTCAGCTCGGCAAACTCCTGCTCGACCAATTCGCGGTATTTTTCAGCTCCTAGTGCTTTCACCAGAATCTTGATACGCGCCTTATATTTGTTGTCCCGGTTACCGTACTTGTTGTACACCCGAAGAATGGATTCAAGGTAAGCAAGCAGATCCTGCCAGGGCACAAATTCACCGATGACGGCACCGGTCATTGGGGTGCGGCCCAGGCCGCCACCTGCCCATACTTGAAAACCGGTTTCTCCATTGGCGTTGTGTACAATTTGCACACCGATATCGTGGACACCAATGAGTGCGGGGTCCGCGTCAGGAACGGCGTTAACCGCAATCTTGAATTTACGCGGCAGGTAAGCGAATTCCGGATTGAAGGTGGACCATTGGCGGATGATTTCGCACCAAGGGCGTGGATCTTCAATTTCTTTTGGATTCACGCCAGCAAATTCATCGGTGGTGATATTACGGATGCAGTTACCGCTGGTTTGGATCGCGTGCATCTGTACGTCGGCTAGTTCTGCCAGAATATCCGGCACTTCTTCTACGCAAGGCCAGTTCAGTTGAATGTTCTGGCGGGTGCTGACATGGCAGAAGCCTTTGTCATAGGTCCGCACGATATGAGCAAGACGACGCAGTTGGCGACTTGCCAGCAGGCCGTAAGGAACGGAGATACGCAGCATTGGTGCATAACGCTGGATATAAAGGCCGTTTTGCAAGCGAAGGGCCAAAAACTCATCTTCGCTGAGCTCATTGGCGAGAAAACGGCGGGTCTGGTCGCGATACTGCGCCACCCGCTCTTCCAGCAACCGTTGGTCGTATTCCTGATAGACGTACATGGGACTGTATCACCGTCCTTAAATGCTTAAAATTCAATAGGTAAGCTCTGCTCCCAGAGGGCGCAGTGCGGCACTCTAGCAAAGCGCCCTTATAGTGAAAAGAAATATCTTGGCATATCGCTATTACTTAGCGCTATTTGGCGGCGGCATCGATTACCAAGTTCACGGCGACAACCATTCCGATCACTAGCGCTACCACTAGCACTACGTAGACACCAATAAAGTTGCCTGCGTCGCCTTTGGTGAAATCACGCTCTCGATTCTTACTGCTCTGCACACCAAGCAGACCGGCGAGAATACTGTGAATGGTCTGCCATAGTGTCGGTTTGCCACTGCTCGGGTCATGATCTTGGGTTTGATTCTGTGTGGGTGGTCGATCTGACATGGGTGATCCTGTGTTTTGGCTGAAAGGCTAAACGTTGGATGTTCACGGGCGGTGACTATATGACAGGGCGCCCAAGGGGGCATATTGTACCCCTGACTGCTTCACAGCGACAGGGTTGAGCGGTAGGCCTTGAATTATACGTGGGTTGATGCCATTGCAACTGCTCAGTACCTGACTAAAATAGTCAGGAAAGAAAGCTTGCGTACGTCGCTGCTTTACCTTTTACGCTTTTTGTTGCGTATGGGTTCATTCATCTCAACCAGGAATTATGATGGCAGAGCAGTTGATCGACATTACCGAAACCGCCCAGGATTACTTGCGTGACTTGCTAAGCAAGCAGGATCAGGCAGAGATTGGTGTGCGTATCTTTGTCGAGCGTCCAGGTACGCCGCACGCAGAGTGCTGTATGGCGTATTGCCCGGAGGGCGAGCAGGAAGAAAGCGATGTTCGCTACGATTATGAAGGGTTTCATGCTTGGATTGAGGGAAAAAGCGTTCGCTATCTCGAAGATGCGGTAATCGACTACAAGAAAGATAGCATGGGCGGACAGCTCACTTTCCGAGCGCCTAAGTCTCGGGTGCCGGATATCAGTGAAGACGCGACTATCGAAGAGAAGATTAATTACGTGCTTTACGCTGAGATCAACCCTAACTTGGCAGCCCACGGTGGTAGTGTGCAGTTGTTGGAACTGACCGATGATAATGTGGCTGTTTTGGAATTTGGCGGAGGCTGCCAGGGCTGCTCTGTGGTAGATGTGACCCTGCGTGACGGGGTGGAGAAAACCCTCCAGGAGCGGATTCCGGAACTCGCCGGCGTTCGCGACAAGACCGACCATACCGTGACGGATAACGCATATTACAGTTAACAGGTAAGCTTCTAGCTACAAAAAAACCGCGCCCGAAAGGGTGCGGTTTTTTTGTTTCAAGCCGTGGCTCAGCGTGAGGCTCGGCATTTCTAGCAAGAGGAGTTTACTTAGTGCCGTGGCTTGCTGTTCTTTACCCGCATTGCGGGTTTCGGCCAGCCGCTTTCGCCTGATTATACAGTGGCATAACTTCAGGGATACGTGCTTCCAGGCCATTGATACGGGTGCTGTTCGAGGGGTGAGTTGACATGAATTCCGGTGGCTCTTCGCCGTTAGCGGCACTCATGTTTTGCCACAGGGACACGCTCTCGCGTGGATCAAACCCTGCCTGTGCCATGAGCTGTAGCCCGATAATATCGGCTTCGGCTTCATGTTTGCGGCTGAAGGGGAGGGTTAGTCCGTATTGAGCACCGACGCCTAGGGCCGCGAGTACGCCTTGTTTGGCGGCGCTGTCTGCTCCGGCCAGAGCCCCCAGCACTTGCATGCCGCCTTGGGTAGCGTATTGCAGCGACATTCTTTCATTGGAGTGCTGCGCTTGGACGTGGCCAATTTCATGGCCAATCACCGTGGCAAGCTGACTTTGGTTGTTGGCTACTTTCAATAGCCCCGTGTTGACCCCGATTTTTCCACCGGGTAGAGCAAAGGCGTTGGCGGAGTCATCTTGGAAGAGATTGATTTCCCACTGCTGAGAATCATCCAAGGTGCTGGTAATTGCGGTGGCGACACAACGTACATAAGCCGTTTGTTGTTCGCTGCTACTTAACGGGTTTTCCTCCTTCATCTGTGCGTAGGCGGTCACGCCCATTTCATCTACCTGATTCGCAGGCAATAACAGGAACTGTTGCCGGCCAAGCGGAGAGGTGGCACAGGCGGCAAGGCTTGCGGCCAGTACGCCAAAAGTGAAAAAGTTACGCAACGTCATGGTCTATTTTACTCCCATTCCCGAAGAAAGCGTCGGGACACAAACATTAGCCAGGCAGCCCAGCCGGCACTGGAAATAAACATGATAAAGCCAAACACCGAGATTCCCCAAGGGGCAGGTGGGACTCGACCACTAAGCATGATAGCACCGGCTAACAATCCCCCTGTTATAAGCAAGGTTTGTACCTGTCGATATTGACCTCGTTCAATCCGGGTGATCAGCCGTTCGAGATGCCTTGGATCAATGCCGGTTTCCCCTGGGGACGTTTGGCCTGATACGGGGGGTGGGGCGTATACCTTATCCACCACGTCCAATGCTCGCAGGCTAAGGTTCTTGGCCAGCCGTAGCGGGGAATAACGGGTGCGAATCATACGCTTAAGAAGCGGCTCGGCTTCGCTAATCAGGTCGAAGTTCGGATTTAATAACCGGCCGAAACCTTCCAAGGTGATAATCGCTTTGATGAGCAAAGCGATATCGCTGGGTAGAACCAGATTATGATTACGCACCAAGGCGGTAATGTCGTTAAGCAGGGCGGAGATATCCAGCTGAGAGAGGGAGACGCCGTGATATTGGTTGATCACGTCTTCTACATCGGAAACCAGCTGATCAAATTTGATGGGTTGGCCCTCTGCCCAACCCGCCAGCACTCCGGCGCATTGCTCCGCTTCACGCATGACCATTGCCCGCGTGATCTGTAGGATTTGCTCACGGCGACTGTCGCTGAGTTTGCCCACCATGCCAAAATCGAGCATGGCAATACGGTTCCCAGGCATAATGATAAAGTTGCCAGGGTGCGGATCAGCATGAAAAAAGCCGTCTTCCAGCGCCATTTTCCATGCGGCCAAGGCGCCTCGACGCGCGATTAATACCCGGTCTAATCCCGCTGACTCAAGCCGTTCCACGGATTTAGCAGGAATCCCCTCAATTTGTTGCTGAACCTGAACCGTCGACGATGACATTTCCCAATATACTTTGGGAATGCGGAGCCATTTAAACTCCTTCAGATTTTTACGAATACGCTCTGCATTGCGTCCTTCAATGGTGAAGTCCAATTCGCGAATTAATGAACGTTTGAATTCGCGCACCAGTTCCACAGGGCGATAGCGACGTAGTTCTATGGAGTTATCGGCGGCCAGTTTGGCCAGTTGATCTAGGAGGCGAAGATCCGAGTCGATCTTGTCACCGATGCCGGGCTTCTGGATCTTCAAAATTACTTTTTGGCCTCGCCGGGTCAGGGCGCTGTGTACCTGGCCGATAGACGCGACCCCGATCGGGTCTGGATTGATGTGTGAGAATAGGGTGTCGATGGGTTTTCCCAGCGCGGCTTCTATGTGAGGTGTCAGCGTGCTGAAGGGGATGGGTTGTGCCTGATCCTGCAATTTTTCGAACTCGGTGATCCAGTCCATGGGAAACATATCCACACGGGTTGCCAGAACTTGGCCGAGTTTAACGAAGGTGGGGCCCATTTCCTCCATGGCATGGCGTAACCGTTGGGCGGTGCCCATGCGAAGCATGTCCGGCTTCATGCTGCTGCGAACCAGTTTCCCCGCATGCTCCACCGGGGTGGAAAGGCCAAGCCGGCGAATCACATCGGCGAAACCGTATTTGAGCAGAATCGCGGCCAGTTCATTCATGCGCAGAATATTTTTGCCAGTGTGCACAATGTTCACAACATATGTCCCTGTAGGCTGGTGCTGTACCGTTCGTTTTGGCCTTGTTGTCGCAAGGCTGCAACAGGTTACTGATAGTACGGTGGCCTTTCTGCAGGCCCCAAGGTGTTCCACCCTCGCTAACAGCATTCATGATTTTCTGGCAAGATGCCATGGCAGTCACAGCAAGGTAAAGCGTAAACATGTCTGAACATTATCTACGTGATGATCTGGTTGAAGTCCGTGAAAGTCCGGTACACGGGCGGGGCCTTTTTGCGAGCCAGAATATTCCCCGCAATACTGAATTGGGGCAATGCAAAGTGAAACGGGCTAAGGGTAGCGGGCCCTACGTTTTGTGGCTGGATGACGATGGTGAAGAACGCTATCGGGTTCTGTGCGACTTACGATTCATCAACCACAGTAAACGCGCCAATGTGGTTTATTACGATGATTTCAGTGTGGTAGCCCTGAAAACCATTAAAGCTGGAGAGGAACTGTTTCACGATTATGGCGAAGAGTGGTGTTAGCTGACTTTATCCTGTTAGAAAGGGCAGGGGGACGTGAACTCTTGCCACAATCCAGTAAGTGGGTGGTTGAAGGCCAGCCATTCTGCATGGAGCAATAAGCGAGGGCTCAGTGCTTCGATTTCCGCAGGAGCGTACATGTCGCAACCGATGATCGGGTGCCCCAGTTCACGGCAATGAATTCGTAATTGGTGGCTACGCCCGGTGACTGGGCTCAGCGCTAGCCGAGTGCGATTTCCAGGGATGTCTCGTTCCAGAACGCGATAATGGGTCAATGCGTTTTTGCCTGTCTCGTGACAGACCTTCTGCAAGGGGCGCTTGGGCCAGTCTGCGATCAAGGGAAGGTCGATGCTGCCGGCGTTCTTCTCAACCAGCCCATGCACAATCGCTTGATAGCGTTTTTTTACTGTTCGAAGCTGAAATAGCCGGCTCAACTTACTTTGTGCAAAGGCGGTGAGCCCGAACACCATGATCCCAGAGGTATCCAAGTCTAGACGATGAACCAGCCGGATATCCGGGTAACGCTGCTGCAGACGGCGAATGGCACAGTCTTTATTTTCTGGTGCACGCCCTGGCACGCTTAACAGGTAGGCGGGTTTGTTGATGAGCAGGAGGTGCTCATCGCGGTATATCGTCCCCACCCGCTCATGGCAGAAGGGGACGATATAGTAGGGTGAGCTCTCAGGCCCAGAGGATGCGGAAGACATCGCTGTATTGTTCGGCAAAATGTACGCTGAGACCGTGTTTGAGGTAATCAGGGAGTTCGTCGAAATCGCGACGACAGGCCTCTGGAAGAATGATCTCCTTGATGCCTACCCGCCGAGCGGCGATTACTTTTTCGCGAATCCCTCCCACCGCTAGCACCTGGCCGGTGAGAGTAAGCTCGCCGGTCATGGCAACCTTACGGGGGACCCGTTTTTTCATTAGCAGTGAGAGTAGTGCCGTAGCCATGGTGATGCCAGCACTGGGGCCGTCCTTCGGGGTGGCTCCTTCAGGCACATGCAGGTGCACAAAGGCATCATCCAGCTGTTCCTTGCTTAGGGAGAACAGCTCAAGATTACTCGCCACATAGCTGTAAGCAATTTCGGCAGACTCTTTCATTACATCACCCAGCTGCCCGGTGAGTTTGAAGCCCCGTTGCTTACTGTGCACCACGTTGGCTTCAATGGAGAGGGTTGCGCCCCCCATGGATGTCCAGGCCAAGCCGGTGACGACACCCACGCCCCGTTGGGTCTTCTCGGTCTGGAAATACGGTTGGCCAAGGAAGTCCGTCAGGTTTTTACCGGAAATACTGATTTTCTTCTCTCCGGCCAGCAGTTTTACTGCCGCTTTACGGATGATCTTGTTGAGCTGTTTTTCTAGATTCCTTACCCCTGCTTCGCGGGCATAGCCTTCGACCACCTGGCGCAGGGCACTGTCACTGATTCGTAGCTGAGCGGGTTTTACTCCAGCGCGTTCCAGTGACCGAGGCCATAAGTGTTGCCGGGCGATGGCCACTTTCTCTTCGGTGATGTAACCGGAGAGACGAATGACCTCCATGCGATCGAGCAGAGGGCCGGGGATGCTGTCCAGTGTGTTGGCGGTACAGATGAAAAGGGCATGGCTCAGGTCCAGTCGCTCGTCCAAGTAATGGTCGAGAAAATCCTGATTTTGTTCCGGGTCCAGCACTTCCAACAGCGCTGAGGCCGGATCGCCTTGAAAGGACTGGCCCAGTTTGTCGACTTCGTCGAGCATAATCACCGGATTGCTAGTGCCGGTTTCTTTCAAAGCCTGGACCAGCTTGCCGGGCATGGCGCCGATATAGGTGCGCCGGTGCCCCTTGATCTCGGCTTCGTCACGCATACCGCCCAAGCTAAATCGGTAGAAACGGCGACCCAGTGCATCGGCAATGGATTTACCGATACTGGTTTTGCCCACCCCGGGTGGGCCTACCAAAAGAATGATTGAGCCTTTGACTTCCCCCCGTAGGGCTCCCACGGCAAGGAATTCAATGATGCGATCTTTGACATCATTCAAACCAGTGTGATGCTCTGAAAGCACAGCCTGTGCGTGTGCTAGGTCTAGATTATCATCAGTGTACTGTCCCCAGGGCACGCTGGTTAGCCAGTCAAGATAATTGCGGGTAACGCCGTATTCTGGCGAGCCGGTTTCCAACACGGAAAGCTTATGCAATTCGTCATCAAAACGCTTTTTTACTGGCTCAGGCGGTGACAAGGCGTCCATGCGTTCGCGAAAAGTATCGGCTTCCGCGGTTTTGTCATCTTTGCTCAGGCCCAATTCCCGCTGAATAATTTTCAGCTGTTCGCGCAGGAAGAACTCACGCTGATGCTGACTTACCTTTTCGTTCACCTCGTCAGAAATTTCGCTTTGCAGCCGGGCAACCTCCAGTTCCTTTTTAACTAGAGTGAGCACTTTTTCCATGCGCGGCTTCAGTGGCACAGTTTCTAGAATGGTCTGTAACTCTACGCCGTTGGCACTGGTTAGTGCGGCAGCGAAATCTGTAAGTGGTGATGGTTCGCTGGGGGAGAAATTCTGCAAATAGTGCCGCAGACCTTCATTGTATAGAGGGTTCAGTGGCAGTAGTTCTTTAATGGTGTTGATGATTGCCATGCCATAGGCACGGATGGTTTCATCGGCATCCGCCCGTGGTTCCGGGTAGCTGACTTCCGCCATGAAGGGGCGTTTACGATTCAGCCAGGTATTGACCCGAAAACGGGCCGTGCCCTGAGCCACTAGCTGGAACTGATCATGCTCTTCATTGAGGGCATGAACTTTGACTAGGCAGCCATACTCAGGAAAATCATCAACGCTAACCGAGTCGGGGTTTTTTTCGCCAACGTACACCAAGCCCAACGATTGGTGGGGGGTTTGGCTTACACGCTCTAAAGTTTGTTGCCAGCGTTTTTTATCAAGCATTACAGGCTGCACCAACCCAGGCATGAAAGGGCGATGCTTGACCGGAATCAAATAGATTCGCTGGGGTGGCGTGTGGTCCGGCACGGAAAGGCTGCCGGACAGCGGTTGCGCAGTGTCGTTATCGTGATGGGCAGTATCGTTGTCAGTCATAATCCTGTCACTTCCATGGTCCGTGAGATGAACATGGTGGCGAGGCTGGAAAATTCAATTGTCGATGATTAATAGATCTGCGCAAAGGGGTTTTGGTGTTTGGGTGCGGCGCTCAACCACGCGGCTGTTGAGTTTCCCCGCTTCGCACTTCTCTGCCAGCGCATAGAACGGGGAACGACCAGGGTCGGCAATGACAATTTGCTTAACACCGGCCCGCAAGCTGCGGCGAATAAGGTTATACAGTACAGGGGTGAGTTCATCCCAAAAGCAGATATCGGCACCAACGACGATATCCACATTTGCAAGCCTTGCCTTGGTCAATTTTTCAAACCGCGTCTGGAGAGGCGTTACCTGAACTTTATTGATGGTGGCGTGTAGGTCCAGATAGGGGTACACATCCGGGTCCGCATCCACGGCGGTTACCTGGCAGCCGAAACGCTTGGCACTGAAAATGGATAACGGGCCCCAGCCGCAGCCGATATCCATCAAATGCTGATCAGCAGTCACCTTGCTTTTGGTAAGGTGATCCATGATCAGGTAGCTGGAATTCCAGATTTTATTGCCATGAATGGATGGCGTGTGGTTTGCCCGTTTCAGGCGCCGGATTTCCTTGTGGCCGGAACGCAGCAAGGTAATGCCACGGGTGCGAATGGTGTGGGGGTCTCCAGCACGTATAACGGTTCCTGACATGGTTCGCTCATCAGCGGCAAAGTTTGGAAACAGTACGGTTAAGCCTGCTGTGATTCAAGTATCAAATCACAGGCGCCTTGCAAGCATGGCGACACCCGTGGCCAAAACCAATGATACGAACGCTATCTTTGTATTTTGTTGGCTTGCCGGGCACTGCCACCTTCAAGAGAGCCACTCTTGTGAATGGCCCATCCATACCGGAATCAAAGAGCCCTCCACACTGCAGTGTTCGTGGACATTACGGGAAACGTTGATGCCCACAGTTGAGCGCCTTATCCACGCTCTTTGGCCTTGGTTATTATCGAAAGAGAGGGCGTTTTACCTCTCTCTTTACGTTTGCAGCAAGCGCTTAGGGGCGAACTTCGCGCCAGAACGCCCGGAATGCGTCAGCGCTTTTGCCAGGGGCTTCGGCCATGGGTACGTGACCAATGCCATCGAGAACAATGGCTCGAGACTGAGGTAGCTCTTCAAGAAAGGCTCCCACATTATCTACGCCGAGCAATCGATCTTCGCGGCCCCACAGTACCAGCGTCGGAATCTGGATGGAGGGCAGTACGTTTTTGTCTTCGAGCATCATGCCCGGGTCCTCCAAGAGGTCACGCCAGACTTTCTCCGCGACCGCTGCATTAGCGGCCTTCTTCTTGCCCATGATATCCACGACAAAACTTGGCAGGTAGGGTGGCTCTTCCATCGCCCATTGGAGTGTGGCTTGAAACTGTTCTGCGGTATGAGGAATTAATGGGTTGCTATTACTATCTGCCAGAATTGTCTTGAACCCTTCGGTTTGGCGGGTCAGCCCGGCTGAATCGATCAGCCCTATGGAAAGAACCCGCTGCGGTGCTTGCTGTGCCAATGCAAGAGAGATAGCGCCGCCCATGGAGTTGCCTGCTACGTGGAAGTGTTGAATCTGTAACGCGTCCATCAGTGTCAGCAGTCGGGTTGCCTGAGCGCTCATGGTGTAAGTCAGGTCCAGGTTGCGCGTGGTTTCGCCGTGGCCAGGCAGGTCCGGCACAATGAAAAAGAAGTCGCCTTCAAGTTCATTGGCAAAGCGTACCCAGTTACTGGAATCGGCACTGAATCCATGAATCAGTAATACCGCTTCCTTTTCAGCGATAGGCTCAGCACTCGTCTCGCTGGTTAGGATGTGCCAAGTGATGCCGTCTGCGGTGGTCAAGATCTGGTCCTTTAGGCCCGCGCGGTTTTTCTCCATGGCCAGACCCTTTTCGTAAGCCCAGTTCGTTATGTCTTCGCAGCCGCTGAGGAAAAAGGAACAAACAATAAAAAGAAAAAGGTGTTTCAGTTGCATGCAGGACTCTCCGTTGTATGGCCTGACATCCGGGGGGCTGGCGGCCTTATGATGTAAAGGGCAGGGTAAATAAAGCTTATTACCTCGACCCAAGCTGAGCCAAGCATAGGGGAAATAATCGTCAAGAAGCCTTCTTAACGGGCCATTTTATAAAGTCATTAGCGGAATTATGGCAACGGTTAACGGGATTTAAGATTCCAGATTCCGGCAGCCACAATCAACAAGGTCCCGAGGATTGTTGTTAGCACTAAGGTTTCCCCCCAGAACATCCAACCAAGTAATGCGGCCCAGATGACGGAGGAATAATTGTAAACCCCGACTTGGCCGGGACGGGCAATTTGGTAGGCTGTGGTCATGGCGTATTGCCCGCCGGTGGCCACAAGCCCGATGGCCAGTAGCCAAAGGTAGTCGGAGCCAGCGGGTATCGTGTTGGCCCAGAATAGGGGGAAGGCGGAAAACAGGGTGGCAAAGAGGGCAAAATAGAACACCACTCTTTGTGCCGGCTCGGATATGGCCATGCGGCGTATGCTCACCTTGGCAATGCTCATGATGGCGGCACCGGCCAGTGCCACCCACATCACTGGGTCAATTTCTCCTTGTCCTGCACGCATGATCACAGCAACCCCGACAAATCCGGCGATAATGGCCAGCCAGGTGTGCAATCCAATACGTTCACTAAGCCATAACCAGGCGATTACCGGGAGAAAAAATGGCACGGTCATTTTCACCAGCACCGCCTCGGTCAGCGCAATGTGTCCTATGGCATAGAAAAAACAGAACATGGCGCTAACGCCGGTGAAGGCGCGAATCAGATGCAGATGCACAAAGCGGGTACGTAATTGGCCAAAGCCCCCACGGGTGCTGATTATCATCAGCAGAAACATCAGCCCGAACAGATTTCGGGCAAACACAATGACCTCGGTGTCGAGATGGTCCGACAGGTGTTTGACCATGGCTGCCATCACGGCTAACAGGCCTTCCCCCAGTACCAGTAACAAGGCACCTTTTAGTGGTTGGTCATTCATTGGCACGGTATCCGGTGGTGGCAGAGCTGTGGGTTATGCGGGGGTTGGGTTGCGTCTCTGTGCCGAGGTAATGTTCGTCGTCGCGGCGCGAATAGTCATCAGCGTGCGGCTGGGCCAGTATGCGATGGACGGGCTCCTGCGCTTCGCAGTTATCGGGCGGCATTCTATCGTTGTCCCTGTCTGGACGCTATGCCAGTAGCGTGAAGGGCAAAAGGGCAAAAGGGTAAAAGGAGTAAAATGATATATGCGTTGTTTTATCGGGATTCCGGTTGTCCGACCGCTTGCAGATCAATGCAGGATGTTGTCCCAGGGCATGGGGCTTGCTACCCCCGCGGCAAATCTACACCTTACCCTCGCGTTTTTGGGTGAACAGAGCGCATCGGATCTGAATGGCTTAAAAGGATCGGTGTCAGCACTGGCCGATAAGCATGCGTCGTTTGCACAGCTCTTCGATCGCTGTGAGCCGTTTCCCCGTGATCAAGGGCCGTTTATTGCGTTAACAGGGAAGGCCAGTTCGCCGCTTCAGCAGCTCCACGCTGGCCTGGAGGAGTGTCTTGAATTTCACGGCTTGCCGTTGGAGAGCAGGTCGTTTCGGCCACATATTACTCTGGCTAGGCCTGGGGCTGCGGTGACGTCTTTTCAGACTATGGGTGAGTGGGTGTTGCCGGTTAACGCGCTGTGGCTATATCGTAGTGAGTGGGCTGAGCCGTTGCCGACGTATGAGTGTCTGGCACGATTTGCCTTGAAAACTGCGCTGTAGTTATTCGCTGGGCGGCCAAGGGCGAGCAATGTCTGTTTCAGCCACACGCCTTGTTATTTTATCTTGGCTGCAGATGAGGCGCTTGGCTCCAGCAACTTGAAATAGCGGTTATTGCCCGCATGGCTGATACCGTAGGCATGTAGTGCAACAAGGAGAGATTATCCATGCAGTTACTCAGCAACAGCCTCACCGATCAGGCGCCGATTCTGGAAAAATTTGCCTTTGCGACGATAAACCCGGACACCCATGTATCCTTAGCCAGTAATATTAACCCGCATTTAGCTTGGAAAGGTGCTCCTGAAGGGACGCGTTCCTTTGCCATTGTGTGCGTGGACCCGGATGCGCCTAGTGCAGCAGATGATGTGAACAGGGATGACAGAGAGGTTCCGGCTGACTTGCCACGGGTGGATTTTTATCACTGGACTCTGTTCAACATTCCTGCTGAACAGAGTGAAATTCGTGAGGGTAGCCACTGTAATAAAGTGACTCCGAAAGGTAAACCTGGGCCCGCTGCGCCAGATGGTCAGCGCCATGGGCTAAATGATTACACGGGTTGGTTTGCAGGTGATGCTGATATGGAAGGGCAATACTTTGGTTACGACGGCCCGTGCCCACCCTGGAATGACAGCATCGTCCACCGTTATGTTTTTACCGTTTATGCACTGGATGTGCCGGCGTTGCCTGAAGAGAAAGACCTGAGTGGTGCAGCGCTGGCTGAGCAGATTAAGTCTCACTCCTTGGATCAAGCGAGCCTTACGGTAAGTTACACACTGAACCCACGCTTAGCGCAGGGATAAACATTTTTGCAGGATTTCAGAGTCTAGTCCTGAAATAGGTTGTCACCTATTTCGGCTCAACACGCCCGCTGTACTGCATCGGGCGTGCTGTATTTCAGAGCCAGATGCGGCGGGTCATGGTTATAGAGGGCCACCGATTCATCGACCATCGTACGGGCTTGATCCCAGTCCCCAGGCTGCGCCAGTAAAATTCAGTCTTGAATATCCCCTTTATTCGCTCTGCCAGGGCATTCTGATAGCAATCGTAGCCGTCAGTCATCGAGCACTGAATATCATGCTTACGATGGATTTTTGGGTAACGGTCACAGCAGTACTGGATGCCTCGATCTGAGCGGTGGATTAACGGTTCCTTATCTGGCCGTTGCCGAAACCTGTTCCGGCCCAGACTTGAGGAGATTGGGGTGGCGAGGCAAGTGGTGACGACGGTGTGTGGTCTTATGATAAGCCCGCCGACGTGCCATTAGAGGACGCCGGGTGCGTAACAGTAGGAACAAACGGTCACGGCCCAGATGCAGTGCTTTATCCCGTTGCGGGTGCAGAAGATAGTGAAGCTTGCGGGTACCAATACGGGGCTGGAAGCGCCGGAGAAATAGTACGAAACTCAGCTCCTTCTACTCCTGAGCCTCCCGGATCTGCTGCGGTCGATCAGCCTGATACCAAGCTTGACGGTTGATTCCCAGAAAGCGGCCTGTCCCGCTAATCGTCAATTCGGCAACGTGTTCTTGGATGAGGGCTTGCCGGGCTGCTTTTTACGGGCACCCCGTAATTTTTCTCCATCACATCAACAAAGGCTTCGAAGAATTGGGCTTTCTGCTCAGTGAGCCGCAGCTTTTCTTCAAGCTCCTTGATACGTTGTTCTGGGGTCAGCGGTTTAGGCACGGCAAGATCCCGACTGAGACGCTCTGGGGCACCAGGATGCTAGTCCTGATGACCATATCGACGTAATCACGTTGCGTACGCTTAACCCGTTGATTCATCACGTTCTCTCATAATAAAGACGGGAACGTGCCAACTCTATCCAGGAGCGGGGCAGTAGACACAAAAAAGCCCGGCTTCGCAGCCGGGCTTTTCTGTGTTCCGTGAAGCGGTTAGTCAGTCGTCGTTATACGGACTGGGCAACCGGGATCTTCACGGTGTCTGCCACTTCCTGGTATTCGGCCATTTGGTCGAAGTTAAGGTAGCGGTAGATCTCGGAGGACATGGAGTCGATGGTGTTCGCATACTCCATGTACTCTTCCTTGCTTGGCAGCTTGCCGAGGATAGATGCCACAGACGCCAGCTCAGCGGATGCCAGGTACACATCTGCACCCTGACCCAGACGGTTCGGGAAATTACGGGTGGAGGTGGATACCGCAGTGGACTTCGGCGCAATGCGTGCCTGGTTACCCATACATAGGGAGCAGCCCGGCATCTCGGTACGCGCACCGGCGCTACCGAAGATGTTGTAGTAGCCTTCTTCGGTAAGCTGGTGCTGATCCATCTTGGTCGGCGGAGCGATCCACAGACGGGTCGGCATGGTGCCGCTTTCCACTTTCTGCAGCAGCTTACCGGCGGCGCGGAAATGACCGATGTTGGTCATGCAAGAACCAATGAAGACCTCATCGATTTTGGCACCCGCGACTTCAGACAGAGTTTTAGCATCGTCTGGGTCGTTCGGGCAGCACAGTACCGGCTCGCTGATCTGGTCCATATCGATTTCGATGACGGTGTGGTACTCGGCATCGGCATCGGCACGCATTAGGCTCGGGTTTGCCAGCCACTCTTCCATGCCCTGAATACGGCGTTCGATGGTGCGTGCATCGCCGTAGCCATTGGCGATCATCCACTTGAGCATGGTGATGTTGGACTTCAAGTACTCGGTCACGCTGTCTTCGGACAGAGTGATGGTACAGCCAGCAGCGGAACGCTCGGCGGATGCATCAGACAGTTCGAACGCTTGTTCAACGGTCAGATCATCCAAGCCTTCAATTTCCAGTACGCGACCGGAGAAGACGTTAACTTTACCTGCTTTTGCAACGGTTAAGTGGCCATCTTTGATCGCCTGCATTGGAATGGCGTGTACCAGGTCACGCAGGGTGATGCCGGGCTGGCGTTTACCCTTGAAGCGAACCAGCACCGACTCCGGCATGTCCAGCGGCATAACGCCAGTGGCCGCGGCGAACGCAACCAGGCCGGACCCGGCCGGGAACGAGATACCCATGGGGAAACGAGTGTGGGAGTCACCACCGGTACCCACGGTATCCGGCAGTAGCATGCGGTTCAGCCAAGAGTGGATGATGCCGTCGCCCGGACGCAAGGAAACACCGCCACGGTTCATGATGAAGTCAGGCAGGGTGTGCTGCGTTTCCACGTCAACCGGCTTGGGGTAAGCGGCGGTGTGGCAGAAAGATTGCATTACCAGGTCGGCCTGGAAACCCAAGCAAGCCAGATCTTTCAGCTCGTCACGGGTCATTGGGCCAGTGGTATCCTGGGAGCCAACGGTGGTCATCTTCGGCTCGCAGTACATACCGGGGCGAACACCGTCCATGCCGCAAGCTTTGCCGACCATTTTTTGAGCCAGAGTGAAGCCCTTGTCGGAATCGCCAGGCTGTTCCGGCTTACGGAACAACTCGGAAGGTGCTAGGCCGAGGGCTTCGCGCGCCTTAGTGGTCAGGCCGCGACCGATGATCAGGTTGATACGGCCGCCGGCGCGTACTTCGTCCAGCAGAACCTGTGAGCGAAGATTGAACTCAGCGATAACTTCGCCGTCTTTTTCCACCTTGCCTTCGAAGGGGTAAACATCGATTACGTCACCGGTGTTCATTTTTTCTACATCGCACTCGAAGGGCAGGGCGCCGGAATCTTCCATGGTGTTAAAGAAGATCGGAGCGATTTTGCCGCCGATGCAGACGCCGCCTGCGCGCTTGTTCGGTACAAACGGGATGTCGTCACCAAAGTGCCATAGCACAGAGTTTGTAGCGGACTTACGGGAAGAACCAGTGCCTACAACGTCGCCCACGTAGGCAACCGGGTAGCCTTTTTTCTTCAGCTCGTCCATTTGGGTCAGCGGGCCGATTTCGCCGTCTTTTTCCGGGATGATGCCTTCACGAGCATTTTTCAGCATGGCGTTGCCGTGCAGAGGAATATCCGGGCGGCTCCAAGCGTCCTGTGCAGGGGACAGGTCGTCAGTGTTGGTTTCACCGGTGACCTTGAATACGGACAAGGTCATTTTTTCGGCCAGATCGGGACGCTTAGTGAACCATTCTCCTTCCGCCCAAGACTCGATGACTTCCTTAGCCTTGGCGTTGCCGGCTTTCATTTTGTCTTCCACATCGTGGAACGCATCGAAAACTAGCAGGGTGTGCTTGAGTTGCTCGGCCGCTTCATCAACTAGCTCTGCATCGTCCAGTGCGTCAATCAGCGGGGCTACGTTGTAGCCACCCTGCATGGTGCCCAGCAGCTGCACGGCACGTTTCTTATCAATAAGAGGGGAGCTGGCTTCACCTTTCACAATCGCGGTTAGGAAAGCGGCCTTAACATAGGCGGCTTGATCCACACCCGGCGGAACGCGGTTTACGAACAGGTCCAGGATAAACTCTTCTTCGCCAGCCGGCGGGGTTTTCAGCAGTTCTACCAGGTCGGCAACTTGCTGTTCGGTAAGCGGCTTGGGCGGTACACCTTCAGCGGCGCGCTCTTCTACATGTTTGCGATAGGCTTCTAGCACAGCGTTTCCCTCATCGTCGTCTTTGCTGATTTCTTTTAGAAATCAGTCTTTTAGGGTGTTACTGGGGGTTGGAATAGCGCGCGGAGTATAGCGGAATAGCCATCAATTGTTAAGCCAAACCACGATTGCAGCCATTCATTCCATGAATACTCATAATCACTGAGAACATGGGCCTGCATTCAAGGCAAAGTAATCAGTACGGTGTGTCACTCCCGGGAGGGGGGCGGCGAAAACGTTTGTAGCTCCAAAGATACTGATTGGGTGATTCGTCGATTAGCTGTTCGATGGAGTGGTTCATGCCCGCAAGAGCGTTATCCAGATCGTCGTCGGCTATCGCGGTGTCGGCTGGGCGAATTCGGATTTCGTAGCCCTGGGTGCCGGGCAGGCGACGAGCCCAAGCCATGAATGTGACAGCTCCGGTTTGGCGAATAAGTTTGCATGCCAGCGTACCGGTATAGGCCGGGTGCCCGTAAAACGGCACATGGCGACCACTTCGGCGGTCGGGAACCTGATCGGGGAGAATGGCAGTGAGTGCGCCCTTTTTCATGGCACGTACTAGGCCCGCAACGCCGCGGGCCGTAGTGGGATACATTGTGGAACCAAAATGCTCCCGGCCACTGCGTACCAGATTATCCACTTCGGGTAGCCCGGAGGGGGCAAACATGGCATGCAGGCCAAATTCAGTGGCCAGCCAGAAATTGAGCACTTCCCAGCAGCCAAGATGAGGCGCCAGGATCATGATCGGTTTGCCATCCGCAACAGCCTGGCGTAGAGGGGCATCACCGTCTACCGCTGCTACGCGCTGCAGTCCCTGGGCGGGGCGTCGCCAGAACAAGGCGATTTCAAAGGTGTTCTTGATACTTTCAATCAGTGACTCACGGGCCAGTTGCGCGCGCTTGGCATCGGAAAGTGCAGGATAACAAAGTGCCAAATTCGTTTTGCTAACCTTTAGCGCTTGGGTCGGTAGCCGGGCCACGATTACACCAATAATGGTGGCAAGCGCACGGTTAATGACAAAAGGTAAGGCGCCAATCAGTCGCAATGCGACAATTGCAATCTGACCTTTGGCCCGCTGTATTCGAGGATGTGTTTTTCTGCCCATGGCGCGACAGTATACGGGCGCGGCGGGAGAGCACCAGCGGTGCGGATGAGATTGCGTACAAAAACGCTATAATGCCGGCGCCTGTCTGCGGATAGGTTACCTTGAGCCAACGAGAGCCCCATGCACGACATTTCCCATATCCACGATTTTCTCCCCTGCGCCACACCGTCAGCTTGGGTCGACTGGGCATTGCAGCACCCGGATATTCTGTTGATTGACCATGCGCACTGCGAAAAGAAAGCGGCCAGCACAGCGATTAACTTGATGTTTCGTTATGTGGATCGTCCTGAGCTGCTGGACACGTTGAGCCAGCTGGCCCGCGAGGAGTTGCTACATTTCGAGCAGGTGGTACAGCTGATGCGTGAACGTGGTGTGCAATACGATCATATGACGCCGGCACGTTATGCCAAGGGGTTGCGCCAGCACATTCGCACCTCTGAGCCTGGCCGCCTGGTCGACACCATGATTGTGGGAGCGTTGATTGAGGCGCGTAGTTGTGAGCGTTTTGCGGCGCTGGCGCCCCATGTGGATGAGGAGCTTGGTCGTTACTATCGATACCTGTTGAAAAGTGAGTCGCGACACTTCGAAGATTACCTGAAGCTGGCCGAGCAATACGCCGGCGCGCCGATCGAACAGCGAGTGGCGTTTTTCAAAGAAGTGGAGCGGGAGCTGGTGGAGTCGCCGGATTCTGAATTCCGGTTTCATTCGGGAGTGCCTAGGGCCGTTGACCGCTAACACTCGCGATTTTGCTGTGATCATTTTGAAATGTAAGAGGCCGTGTCCAAAGGGTGGGCACGGCCTCCCGCGTTTCATCTTACAACAAACTGTTTCGCGCAGCGTTCAACGCTCAACTAATCTCAAAACTTTCCAGCGTTAGCCCAGTTTTACTGTCCGCCACAATCTGCCAGCCAAGTTCACCCCAGTCCCCCAATACCCAGCGCTTGCCTGTTCCCTCAGGCAGAGCGATGTCGTGCACGTCCGGGCGGTGGGTATGGCCGTGGATCAGGTGCTGAACGCCGGCCTCCTGCATCTCCCGAACCACTTCTTGTGGGGTAACATCCATGATGTTTTCCGCCTTGTTGGCATTGTTGCCCTGGCTTTGCATGCGCATGCCTTGGGCGATCATGCGCCGCTCTTCCAGCGGTTTGGCAAGCATCCCCTGTTGCCATTGAGGGTCGCGGGCCATGGTGCGGAACTGCTGATAGGCGGTGTCCAGGGTGCACAGGCTGTCGCCATGCATCAGAATGGCGGCGGTGCCGTAGAGATCCACTACGGTGCCCTCACCCAGCAAGGTGCCGCCGCAGGCAGCGGCGAAATCGTTGCCGAGCATGAAGTCCCGGTTGCCGTGCATAAAGTAGAGCTTGCTGCCGCTGTCAGAAAATTGGCGGAAGGCAGCGATGGCCTCTAGGTTGAACGGGGTGTCATCATCATCGCCGATCCAAGCTTCAAACAGGTCGCCCAGAACATAGAGGGCATCGGCTTTGCCGGCATGTTGTGCCAGCAGTTTTTTCAGTCCATCCAGATGCTCAGGGCGTGCCGGGTCCAGATGCAGATCAGAAATGAAGAGGCTGTAACTCATGGTTATTGAGCGTCCTTCACTTCGCTTGCCGGCTGCTTTTCTTGAGCGGACGTAGTGTCGTTATCAAGACGGTAAGCCTTGGTGATCAGAATGGGTACTTGCGGGACGTCGCGTGCCATCATGCCGTTAAGGCGCTGGCTGGTGGTAGGTTCCTGGGCAATGTTGTCGACCACATTCATGCCCTCGGTGACGGCACCAAAAACCGCATAGCCCCAGCCTCGGCTGTTTTTGCCGGTGAAATCTAGGCTGCGGCTATCGACCAGATTAATGAAGAACTGGGCGGTGGCGGAGTGTGGGTTGCTAGTGCGGGCCATGGCCAAGGTGCCGCGCTTGTTCTTGAGGCCGTTGTCGGCCTCGTTCTGAATAGGCGCGCGTGCGGCCTTACGCTGGCCGCTCTGGTCAAAGCCGCCACCCTGAATCATGAACCCGCGGATAACGCGGTGAAACTGGGTGTTGTTGTAGAAGCCACTATCGACATACTGAAGAAAGTTGGCGACGCTTTTGGGGGCTTTGTCTTCGTAGAGCTCAATGGTCACCGGGCCGGCGGTGGTCTCTAGACGGACCAGCGGATTAGCCAGCAACAGACCAGGAAGCAGGGCGAGCAGGGCAGCAGCAAGGCGCATGGCTATCAGTCCTCGATCAGCTCGGCGGATTCGATCAGAACCGGTTCTACCGGCACATCCTGATGGCCGCCTTTATTGCCGGTGGCGACGTTGCGGATTTTTTCCACCACATCCATGCCATCGGATACGGCGCCAAATACAGCATAACCCCAGCCATCCTGGCTGCGTTCCTTATCTAAGAAATGGTTGTCTGCTACGTTGATGAAGAACTGCGCGGAGGCTGAGTGCGGATCCGGTGTGCGTGCCATGGCAATGGTGCCGGCTTTGTTGGACAGGCCGTTACCCGCTTCATTCTTAATAGAGGCACGTGTCGGTTTTTGCTGCATATCTTCGCTGAAGCCGCCACCCTGGATCATGAAGTTGCTGATGACGCGGTGGAAGATGGTGCCGTTAAAATGGCCATCTTTAACGTACTGCACGAAATTTTCAGTGGTTCCCGGCGCTTTCTCTGCGTCAAGTTGCAGGGTGATTTTGCCGTAAGTTGTTGTCAGCAACACTTTCATTGATGTTTCTCCGCAGGGGTGGGCCCGTCAACTAACGCCTATTTGCGCGCAGAAGAGCCCTGAGTCTTTGACTGTTGGGGGGGCTACAGTACACTAGCGCACCTTCATTTTCACTGTACCCATTTACCGTATCTCTATCCGGACTGGCCAAGGCAATGAGCGAAACGAAAGCGCCAAGCAATTTTATCAGACAGATCATCGACCGTGACCTTGCAGAAGGTAAAAATGACGGCAAAGTAGTGACCCGTTTTCCACCGGAGCCCAATGGTTATCTGCACATTGGTCATGCTAAATCTATCTGTCTTAACTTTGGTATCGCGGAAAGCTATGGCGGCAGCTGTAATTTGCGCTTTGACGATACTAACCCGGAGAAAGAAGAGGACGAGTACATCCAGTCCATCAAACAGGATGTACAGTGGCTGGGTTATCAGTGGAGCGGACAAGAGCGCTTTGCCAGTAACTACTTTGATCAGCTTTATGATCTGGCGGTGGGTCTGATCCAAAAAGGGCTAGCGTACGTGGATAGCTTAAGCCCGTCAGAGATTGCTGAATACCGCGGTAATTTTACCACTCCAGGCAAACCGAGCCCCTATCGTGAGCGTTCGGTGGAGGAGAATTTGACGTTGTTCGAGCAGATGCGCAACAACAAACTAGAGGAGGGGGAGGCCGTACTGCGTGCGAAAATTGATATGCAGAGCCCGAATATCAGCCTGCGTGACCCAATCCTTTACCGTATTCGCAAAAAGACCCACCACCAGACCGGTGATAAGTGGGTGATCTATCCTATGTATGATTTCACGCATCCGTTGTCTGATGCTATCGAAGGCATTACGCATAGTCTATGCACCCTGGAGTTTGAGGATCACCGCCCCTTTTATGATTGGGTGGTGGAAAATACGTCAGTGACGACCACTCCGCGTCAGTACGAATTTGCCCGCCTGAATTTGAATTACACGCTAACGAGCAAGCGCAAACTCAAGCAATTGGTGGACGAAGGGTATGTAAACGGCTGGAATGACCCGCGCATGCCGACCATCTCTGGGCTGCGACGCCGTGGCTATACGCCAAGCTCCATTCGAACTTTCTGTGAATCTGTTGGCGTTAGTCGTGCGGATTCTGTGGTTGATATGGCCATGCTTGAAGCGGCGATTCGAGATGACCTTAACCAGCACGCTCCTCGAGCTATGTGTGTGATGAACCCGTTGAAACTGGTAATCGAGAATTGGGATGAGGGCAAGGAGGACGTTCTGGTGGCTCCGGTGCACCCTCAGAATGAGGCCAGAGGTACCCGGCAGGTACCGATGACGCGTGAGTTGTATATTGATCGCGAAGACTTCCGAGAGGAGGCTAATAAGAAATTCAAACGTTTGGTGTTGGGCGATCGTGTGCGTTTGCGTTACGGCTATGTTGTTCGGGCCACCGATGTTGTGCGTGACGATCAAGGTGAAATCGTGGAGGTGCGTTGCACCTATGATCCTGACACCTTAGGCAAAAACCCCGAGAACGCAGAGGGGCAGGGGAAAATGCGTGGCGTCATTCACTGGGTGAGTGCGGATAAAGCGTTGCCTTGCGAAGTGCGTTTGTACGATCGCCTATTCAGTGTCGCCAACCCCAACAAGGAATTAGAAGAAGGGCAGACTTTTCTGTCACACATCAACCCAGACTCTCTGACCGTTCTGGAGAACTGTTTAGTAGAACCGGGGCTTCGTGGTGCCTTGGCTGAGACTCGTTATCAATTTGAACGGGAGGGGTATTTTTGTGTGGATCAGGACAGTACCGAGAACCGGTTAGTATTCAATCAGACCGTGGGGTTGCGCGAATCTTGGCCTAAGGAAGCCTGAGTTCGGGTGAGGGGCCGCTTTTGAGAAAACCGTACCTAAAAGGGGTGCGGTTTTTTTATGTCCACTCCCCAACGGGATAAATTGCGTACAATGAAAGTGTGGGAGTGTTGGCTTGGCGAGAGGGGGCGAACAAGAGAATGCAGAGAGAGAGAAGGGGGGGGCGCTGTTGGGCCCCCGTTGCGCTTAGCCGAAGGCTTTCTCACCGGATTGCAGGGTCTGGAAAATCAGTGTGTTGATGGTCATGGGTCCAACACCTCCGGGGACGGGGGTGTAGGCGGCTACGCGATCAACCAGTGGTGCCAGCTCGATGTCTCCGCACCGTTCCGGGTGGAAGCCGGCGTCCACGACTACGGCTCCATCTTTTATCCAGTCTGCTTTGATGAATTCTGGCTTACCTACTGCGCCCACCACGATGTCCGCTTGCTTGACCAGCTCGGGCAGGTTTTGAGTACGACTGTGGCAAATAGTGACGGTGGCATTAGCTTCTAGCATCATCATGGCCATGGGCTTGCCCAAAATGGCACTGCGCCCCACAACCACCGCATGTTTACCTTCCAGTTCGACTTGATAGTGCTCTAGTAAGCGCATGATACCCTTAGGCGTTGCACAGCCATAGGCTGCTTCTCCCATGCTCATGCGACCAAAGCCGAGGCAGGTCACGCCGTCTACATCCTTCTCTAGGCTGATAGCGTCGAAACAAGCGCGTTCATCAATTTGAGCCGGCACTGGATGTTGAAGCAGAATACCATGCACATCCTGGTTGTTATTCAGCTCATCAATTTTGGCCAGTAACTGTGCGGTGGTGGTTTCTTCGCTCAGTTCGATGGCGACGGATTCCATTCCGACACGCTGACAGGCGTTGCCTTTCATCTTTACATAGGTAGCAGATGCCGGGTCGGCACCCACCAGAATGGTGGCAAGAATCGGCGTGTGGCCGTTGGCCTTAGCTTTCAGGACGTCGACACGCAGGCGCATCTCCTGTTCAAACTGTTGGGCCAAGGTTTTGCCATCAAGAATCTGGGCAGTCATGTGGGCGGTCTCTCTGAAATTGACAACAGTGGGGGGCTTAGTAAGGTTGCGACTATTATCGCAGCCTACTGGGGGTAGCCGTGGACGGCGCGATTCTCGCATGTGGAGGCCTTGCGCGCAAAAGTTGTCTAAAATCTGAGCGTTAGAGATTTTTTGTATCAAATACCGTTGACGCTCATGGGGGTGCCGAGTATTATGCGCGCCTCGCTTTCGAGCTTAGTCACTGACGCAGCTTTAAGAGACGGGGTGTAGCGCAGCCTGGTAGCGCGCCTGCTTTGGGAGCAGGATGTCGGGGGTTCGAATCCCTCCACCCCGACCAGTTGGCTTGATGGCGAACCTGCAAGCGCCTGTAGCTCAACCGGATAGAGCAACGGCCTTCTAAGCCGTCGGTTGCAGGTTCGAGTCCTGCCAGGCGCGCCAGGCAGGTAGAAGAAAGCAAACAGTTTTATGGTGATTGTAGCTCAGTTGGTAGAGCTCCGGATTGTGATTCCGGCGGTCGTGGGTTCGAGCCCCATCAGTCACCCCATATAAAAAGCCTCCGGGATCGATCCCTGGAGGCTTTTTCGTATGGGCTTCAGTTGTTGCGCTACAGGCAGACTGTAGGCAGAGAAGCTCCCTTGAACTATAATCTTCGCCCTTCATTAGGCCGTCTTCGCGTTATTTCGGCGGCGGGCAGAGATATAAGTCTTTTTTAAAGAGGATGTTATGCAGGTTTCTGTTGAAACGACTTCAGGTCTTGAGCGCCGTGTGACGGTGGGTGTACCCGCAGAAAAAGTGGACGTGGCAGTAGAAGGCAAGCTGCAGGAAGCCCAGAAAACAATCCGTCTGGACGGCTTCCGTCCAGGTAAAGTGCCCATGCGTGAAGTAAAGCGTCGCTTTGGCGGGGCTGTGCGTAACGAAGTGCTGGCTGACGTCATGCGCGAAGCTTTCATTGAAGCAGTTGAGCAGGAAAAACTGCAGCCAGCAGGCATGCCGGGCTTTGAGGCTACCACTAACGAAGCGGGCAAGGATCTGGAATTTGTTGCCACCTTCGAGGTTTATCCGCAAGTCGAGCTGGCAGCGTTCGATAGCATTGAGGTTGAGAAGCCCCAGTCTGAAGTTACCGATGCTGATGTGGATACTATGATCGAAACGCTGCGTCAGCAGCGCGCTGAGTTTGCTGATGTAGATCGCGCCAGTGAGATCGGCGACCGCGTTAATATTGATTTTAAAGGCCTGAAGGACGGCGAAGCCTTTGAGGGTGGCACCGCTGAAGGCCAGAACCTTGAGCTGGGCTCTGGCCAGATGATTCCGGGTTTCGAGGATGGCATCGTCGGTATGAAAGCCGGTGAAGAAAAAGACATCGATGTGACCTTCCCGGAAGATTACCAGTCCGAAGACCTTAAAGGTCAGGCAGTTGTGTTCCATATCAAGGTCAACAAAGTAGAAGGTAAGGCTTTGCCGGAAGTGGACGCTGAGTTCATGAAAGGATTTGGCGTTGACGACGGCGACGAAACCAAGTTTAAGGCTGAAGTGCGCAAAAATATGGAGCGTGAGCTCAAAAACGCTATCACTAGCAAGGTGAAAGAGCAGGCAATGGACGGGTTGGTCAACTTGCACGAGTTTGACCTGCCGGGTGCTCTGGTAACCCAGGAAATTCAGCGCATGCGTCAACAGATGATGCAGCAGTTCGGTGGTGGTCAGCAGTTCGACCCCTCCATCCTGCCGGATGATCTATTTAAAGAGCAAGCTGAGCGCTCCGTGCGTTTGGGGCTGGTTGTTCGTGCCATTCTCGACAAAAACGAAATCAAGGCCGATGCCGATAAGGTAAAAGCTCGGGTTGAAGAAATTTCCGAGCAGTACGAAAAGCCTGAAGAAGTGGTGAGCTGGGTATACAGCAATCCTCAGCAGTTGCAGCAGATTGAAGGCGCTATTCTTGAAGAGCAGGTTGTTGATCTTGTGCTGGAAAGCGCAAAGGTTGAAGAGAAAACCATGCCCTACCAGGATGCAGTGAAGCCCCGCGAGCAAGCGGATGGCTAACGGAAGCTCCTCTGTTGGACCTTCGAAACGGGGCCTTTGGGCCTCGTTTTGCGTTATTTATGCACAATTTGCGCAAGAATTGCGCACTTGAACCTTTCTCCTGCCCGCTTTTATAGACGCCCCCTTTGGTACCGTCATAAGATGTTTGGACACCTACTTGCGGTGGCTGCCTTGCATTATGGCCTTTAACCCCCCAAGACAGCCCAAGTACATGCCGGTTGTTGACCGCCGACATCAATAAACAGTTGAGAGTGTCCACGGACAATCAACGAGAAGGATAGCGCTACATGATCGACTTCAGCCGTATTAACTCGCTTACCCCGGAAATGAGTCAGCTCATCAAAGATCCGACTAACCTGGGTTTGGTACCGGTGGTGATCGAGCAGACTGCCCGTGGAGAGCGTTCTTTTGATATTTACTCCCGCCTTTTAAAGGAGCGAGTGATCTTCATGATCGGTCAGGTGGAAGACCATATGGCCAACCTGATTGTGGCGCAGATGCTATTTCTAGAATCTGAGAACCCGGACAAAGATATCCATCTGTATATCAATAGCCCAGGGGGTTCGGTAACAGCAGGGATGTCCATCTACGACACCATGCAGTTCATCAAGCCGGATGTATCCACTATGTGTATTGGCCAGGCGGCCAGCATGGGCGCTTTTCTGCTTACCGCGGGTGCTGCTGGCAAGCGTTTTGCGCTACCCAATGCCCGGGTGATGATTCATCAACCACTGGGTGGTTTTCAGGGTCAGGCGTCAGATATCGAGATCCACGCCAAGGAAATCCTAAAAATCAAAGGCCAATTAAACAGTTTGCTGGCGCATCACACCGGCCAGCCAATTGAACAGCTGGAAAAAGATACTGACCGCGATAACTTTATGAGTGCCGACGAAGCAAAAGAATACGGCATCATTGACGCGGTATTGAGCCAGCGCCCTGTTTAATAGGCTTGTTGGTACAAGAACAGTTCTAACGGTGCGGTATAGCAGCTCGGTGGGCTTGAAAAACAGCGGGCGACACGGCATCTTCAAAGCAAATACACAGGTTTAGAGGCAATTCGATGACCGATTCCACTGGCAAGGGCGACGACGGCAAGTTGCTGTATTGCTCATTCTGCGGCAAAAGCCAGCATGAGGTACGCAAGCTAATTGCGGGGCCCTCGGTCTTTATTTGCGATGAATGCGTGGATCTGTGTAACGACATTATCCGCGAGGAAGTGCAGGAAGACACCAGCGAGACTGATGGCGAACGCCTGCCTAAGCCCAATGAAATTAAAGATACCCTCGACGAGTACGTGATTGGCCAAGAAAGGGCCAAGAAGGTGTTGGCCGTGGCGGTTTACAACCACTACAAGCGCCTGCGCAGTGGTGGCAAAGGCCGTGATGAAGTTGAGTTGGGTAAGAGTAATATTTTGCTTATTGGTCCTACCGGTAGTGGTAAGACCCTGTTGGCAGAAACGTTGGCCCGCATGTTGAACGTGCCCTTTACCATTGCTGATGCCACCACCCTTACCGAAGCCGGTTATGTCGGTGAGGACGTGGAAAATATTATTCAAAAATTGCTACAGAAATGTGATTACGATGTGGACAAGGCTCAGCGCGGCATCGTTTATATCGATGAAATCGATAAGATTTCTCGCAAATCGGACAATCCCTCTATTACCCGTGATGTGAGTGGGGAGGGTGTTCAGCAAGCGCTGTTGAAGTTAATTGAAGGCACTGTAGCCTCAGTGCCACCTCAGGGTGGGCGCAAACATCCTCAGCAAGAGTTTCTGCAAGTAGACACCTCGAACATGCTATTTATCTGTGGCGGAGCCTTCGCGGGCCTGGACAAGGTGATCCGCGAGCGCTCTGAAAAGGGGGGGATTGGTTTCTCCGCTGAGGTGAAGAGCAAAGATAATACGCGCAATCTGGGTGAGCTATTGGTCGATGTTGAACCAGAGGATCTGGTCAAGTACGGCCTGATTCCAGAGTTTATTGGTCGCCTACCCGTTATCGCTACTCTGGAAGAGCTTAGCGAGGATGCACTAATTCAGATCCTCACAGAGCCGCGCAATGCATTGACCAAGCAGTATGCTCGCCTGTTCGAGATGGAAGGGGTGGAGCTGGACTTTCGCGAAGATGCATTAAAAGCGATTGCCAACAAGGCGATGGTGCGCAAAACGGGTGCCAGGGGCTTGCGTTCAATTCTGGAAAGCGTGCTGCTTGATACCATGTATCAGGTGCCATCCATGGAGAGCGTTGCCAAGGTAGTTATTGATAGCCCTACTATCAAAGGCGAATCTGAGCCCTTGTTGATTTACGAAAACAACGAGCAGTCTTCCAAGGTCGCGCCGGATTGAGATCTGGACAGAGTCCGGATCCGTCCTTGTGCAACCTAAGTCATAGAGGCAATACGTGCTGAAAGATATTCCGCTTTTACCGCTGCGTGATGTAGTAGTGTACCCGCACATGGTTATTCCGCTGTTTGTTGGCAGGGAAAAATCCATTGCGGCTCTCGAAGCTGCGATGGCCGCCGATAAGCAGATTATGCTGGTAGCCCAGCGTAATGCTTCCGATGACGATCCATCTGTGGATGACGTTTACCGGGTGGGCACTATTTCCACCATTCTTCAGTTGCTTAAATTGCCCGACGGGACGGTTAAGGTTTTGGTTGAAGGCGGTCAACGTGCGCATTTGGCCAAGGCCGAATTTGGCGACAATGGCGCAGTTGCGGATGTCCGCGAACTGGAAGAAGGATTGCCTGAAGAGAGCGAACAGGATGCGCTATCTCGTTCTTTGCAAGGTCAGTTTGAAGACTATGTGAAACTGTCAAAGAAAGTGGCTCCAGAGGTTACCGGCTCCGTTTCTTCTATTGATGAAGTTAGTCGCTTGGCCGATACCATTGCCGCCCATTTACAGCTCAAGCTTGAAGAAAAGCAAGATGTGTTGGAAATGGTAGACGTGCGAGAGCGCGTGGAGCATTTGATTGCGCTGATGGAATCAGACATCGATGTGCTGAAAGTAGAAAAGCGCATTCGTGGCCGCGTAAAGAAGCAGATGGAGAAAAGCCAGCGCGAGTACTATCTGAACGAACAGATGAAAGCCATCCAGAAAGAGTTAGGCGATCTGGAAGACGGTGGTAACGACCTAGACGATTTGGAAAAGAAAATTGACAGTGCGGGCATGCCTAAAGAAGCCCATGACAAGGCACTGGCTGAACTGAATAAACTTAAGATGATGTCACCCATGTCAGCGGAAGCCACGGTGGTACGCGGATACCTTGACTGGATGACGTCGGTGCCATGGAAAAAGCGCAGCCGAGTTCGTCACGATCTTAAATATGCGAAAGAGGTTTTGGACCGGGATCATTACGGTTTAGAAGATGTTAAAGACCGCGTGCTGGAATTTCTTGCAGTCCAAAGTCGGGTAGGCAAAGTGAAAGGGCCGGTGTTGTGTTTGGTCGGCCCGCCGGGTGTCGGCAAGACTTCGTTAGGACAATCCATTGCCAGTGCAACCAACCGAAAGTTTGTGCGCATGGCTCTGGGTGGCGTTCGAGATGAAGCTGAAATTCGTGGCCATCGCCGTACTTATATTGGCTCCCTACCTGGTAAGGTAATTCAGAAAATTTCTAAAGTGGGAGTGCGTAACCCGCTGTTTCTATTTGATGAAATAGACAAGATGGGCATGGATAGTCGTGGCGATCCAGCATCTGCTTTGTTGGAAGTGCTCGATCCAGAGCAGAATGATACGTTCAGCGATCATTACTTGGAAGTGGATTACAATCTGTCTGAAACGTTGTTTATCTGTACTTCTAATTCCATGAATATTCCAGCGCCACTGCTGGATCGCATGGAGGTGATTCGCCTTCCTGGTTACACAGAGGAAGAAAAGATCAATATTGCTTCGCAGTATCTGATTCCCAAGCAAATCAAAAACAACGGTTTGAAAAAAGGTGAGCTGCTTTTTGATGAAGCCGTGTTACGGTACATCGTGCGTCATTACAGCCGTGAAGCGGGTGTGCGTGGTCTCGAACGTGAGATCAGCAAGATCTGCCGCAAAGTAGTGAAGGAACATTTGCTAAGCGGCGAGGCCAAAACAGTCACCATGACCGAAGAGCTGCTTGAGCATTATCTTGGTGTGCGTAAGTTCAGTTTTGGTCGTGCTGAAGAGCAAGATCAGATCGGGCAGGTAACGGGACTGGCTTGGACATCCGTTGGTGGAGAGCTGCTCACTATTGAAAGCGTTTCTACACCGGGTAAAGGACGTGTGATTTCTACAGGCTCCCTTGGTGATGTGATGCAGGAATCTATTCAAGCTGCATGGACAGTGGTTAAAAGCCGCGCAAGCACCTTGGGTATTCGGCGCCGAGCCTTGGATCGTAACGATCTGCACATGCATGTCCCCGAAGGGGCAACGCCGAAAGACGGCCCCAGTGCGGGTGTGGGTATGTGCACGGCCATGGTGTCTGTGCTTACGGGCATTCCGGTACGTGCTGATGTGGCGATGACCGGTGAGATTACTCTGCGTGGGCAGGTGCTACCAATTGGTGGCCTCAAAGAGAAATTACTTGCTGCCCATCGTGGTGGAATTAAGACAGTATTGATTCCAGATGAGAATGAGCGGGACCTCAAAGAGATCCCCGATAATATCAAGGCGTCCTTGGATATTCGACCAGTAAAATGGATTGACCAGGTACTTGATGTGGCTCTAAGTCGTCAACCAAGCCCGCTTTCTGAAGCGGAATTGGAAGAAGATTTGGCGTTAGCAGATGAGAAAAACCAGGAAGGTAACAAGCGTCCTAGTACTCATTAATAGATCACTTTTGAACATTTTAAATAGTTGATCTGCAAGGTATTTTCAATACGTTTAACTTGGGTGAGATCGTACTTTTCCTTTCTTGACGCCCCTAGTACCCGTTGGTATAAAGGCGGCCTTGCATAAGGAGAGTGCATCCGCCTCGACCATAAAACCGGAAAATAGAGAAAGGGGAACTTTGTGAATAAATCAGAGTTGATTGATGCGATTGCCGCTAGCGCGGATATTTCCAAAGCCGACGCTGGTCGCGCTCTGGATTCTACTTTGGAAGCGGTAACTGGTGCCCTGAAAAATGGTGACAGCGTTTCTCTAGTAGGTTTTGGTACTTTTGCTGTTAAGCGTCGTGAAGCTCGCGATGGTCGTAACCCGCAAACAGGTCAGACTATCAAAATAGCTGCTGCCAACGTGCCGGGCTTCAAAGCGGGTAAAGCGCTGAAAGATGCGGTGAACTAAACTGTTTGCAGGAGCGGTAGTTCAGCTGGTTAGAATACCGGCCTGTCACGCCGGGGGTCGCGGGTTCGAGTCCCGTCCGCTCCGCCAGTTTGAGAAAGCGTACTCGTAGCGAGTACGCTTTTTTGCATTATAAGGGAACCCGCAGCAACTTGTCGGTTCTGAATAACAAGGTCCAATTACAGAATATCCTTACGGAGTAATTTCATGCAGGAGTTCAGACGGTTTGTCCGCGGTCCCGTGGGCAAGGTCCTGCTTGCCGCTATCATTCTTCCTTTCGTGATTTCCGGCTTTTATGGCTATTTTGTCGGAGGAAGTACTGGCGATGTGGTAGCTGAAGTTGAAGGTAGTAAGATCACTCGTGGCGTAGTCAATCAACGGGTTGAGCGGGTTCGTAACATGCTTCGCGAGCAGAGCCCGAACATGAACCCCGCCTTGCTAGATTCCTTTGTGCGTCCGGAAATGGTGTTGGATGGAATTGTTAACGAGCAATTGATCCTTTCAGCGGCTGAGCAATCAAATATGGTGTTCAGTGAAAAACAGGTTGCCGCCGATATTTACAAAGTGCCGTTATTTCAAGTAGACGGAAAGTTTTCTGAACAACGATTTGAACGTGAGCTGCGCGCCCGTGGCATGAATCCACAAACCTATGTTCAAGGCCTACGTCAGGACATGCTTAAAGAGCAGTTCCGTGCCGGTTTTATGCAGACGGATTTTTCGCTGCCCTTAGAATTGAACGAGCAGCGTCGTTTGGGTGAACAGTCACGGGACATTCGCTATGTACAATTGGATATCGATTCTCTGCGCAAGCAATTCACCGTATCGGATGAAGACGTCAAAGCGTTTTACGACGACAATCAGGGTGAGTTCATGCGTCCTGAAGAATTCAAGGTTTCCTACGTTGAATTGTCCGCTGATAAGTACACAGATCAGGTCAGCGTGACTGACGAAGAGGTGGAGGCGGAATACGACGTTCGCAAATCCATTATGGAAGAAGCGGGCGCCGGTGACGCACGGCGTCATGTGTCGCATATCCTCATCGAATTGAATGATGATCGTGATCTTGATCAGGCAAAGGCCCGTGCCCGTGAAGCGGCTAAAGCCATTGCAGATGGTGCTTCTTTTGCGGACGTCGCTGCCCAATATTCCGATGATTTAGGCAGTGCCCAATCCGGTGGTGAGCTGGGCGTGGTATCTAAAGGAGCCTTGCCTGAAGAAATGGAAACAGCGATTGCAGAGTTGTCGCCTGGAACCGTTTCTGCTCCGGTGGTTACTGATGCAGGTGTGCACCTTATATTCGTAACGCAAGAAGACACTGCGACAGCGTTGCCGTCATTAGCCGATCTGTCTGATCAGATCCGTGCTGATTTGACTAAAGCCCGAGCAGAATCGTTGCTGAACGAGGATGTGTCGAAGCTTGAAGAGCTTCTTTATGAGCATCCAGACCTACAGAGTCCAGCTGAGCAAGTAGGTGTTTCCGTGGTGACGACTGATTGGATTGATCTTGCTGCTGCAAATGCACCGTTATCGTTGCCGCAAGTGCAACAGGCTCTTAATTCAGAGCAGGTTCGTCAGCAAGGCCATAACAGTGATTTAATTGAAGTGGATTCCACGCATTATATCGCTGTGCGTATTGCTGAAGATAAGCCTGCTGAGCCGATGCCCCTTGACGAGGTTTCTTTTGCCATTCGCGAGCGGTTGAAAGGTGAGCTAGCGATGGACAAAGTACAGCAACTGGCAAAAATGGCTGAGAAAACGATCGAGGAAGGTGGCAACCTGGAATCAGTGGCTACATTGTTTGATGTGGAAATCGCCGAACAGGAAGGCTTGCAACGTGGCGGCGCCGAACCCGCGATGGAAGTGGTAAATGGTGCCTTTAGTGCTCCTCGCGCTGCAGAAGGTGACGCTTCACCAGTCTCGATTACTCGTTTGGGCAATGGTTCAGTTGTTGCCTATCAGGTAACCAGTGTCGCAGACGGTAATGCTGAGCCGCTGAGTGCTGCCCAACAGCAGGCAGCTCTTATAGAGCTTGGCAACGTCGAAGGCCAACGAAACTTCCGTCAGGTGGTTGCTTTACTCCGTGATGAAGGTGATGTGGAACTGTATCCGTCTCGATTGAGTGCCAATCAGGGCGAATAATACTCTGAAAGTTCCGCCCACAAAAAAGCCCACCTAAGCGGTGGGCTTTTTTGTGGGCGTTAATAAGTAAGAAAGACGTTCTTAAAGCTCCAGTTCAAACGGCATAGACACAGTGCTCGCACCAGCATCAACGTAGGTGATTTCGCCGGTGATGCCGGAGGCCAAGTCTGAGCATAGGAAGGCAGCAGTATTGCCCACTTCCTCAATGGTTACGTTGCGGCGTAATGGTGCTTTGGCCGCATTGTAATCCAGCATGCTGCGAAATTTCTTAATGCCGGAGGCTGCAAGGGTACGGATAGGGCCGGCAGAGATGCCGTTTACCCGCACACCGTCTGGTCCCATGCTGGCGGCCAGGTAACGCACTGAGGCTTCCAGGCTGGCTTTGGCCATGCCCATCACGTTGTAGTTCGGTACAGACTGGCGCGCAGCATGGTAGGTAAGGGTGAGCAGGGCGCCATTACGGCCAGCCAGCATGCTTTTTCCGGCCTTGGCCAGCGCTACGAAGCTATAGCTGGAAATGTCATGGGCAATCTGAAAACCCTCGCGGGTGGCTACATCGACAAAGTTACCATCCAGTTCGTTAGCGGGGGCGAAACCGACGGCGTGCACAATGCCGTCGAGGCCATCCCATTGTTTGCCGAGTTCAGAGAAAACGGCATCAATAGCCTCGTCGCTGGTGACATCACAGGGGAAACACAGGGCTTCACTGCTGCCATAGCGCTCTGCGGCTTTGAGTACGCGGCTTTTCAGCTTGTCATTCTGGTAGGTGAAAGCTAAGTCAGCACCTTCGCGGTGCATGGCTTCAGCAATTCCGGTGGCAATGGAGCGGTCGCTGGCGACTCCGACAATCAGGTAACGTTTGCCTGCAAGAAATCCCATGTTCATCCTCGATATACTTTTGAGTCGAAAGTTGAAAGTTGAAAGTTAATAAGCACGATCTGGCTTGCTTGCTATCGGCATAAACCATTCCCGAGCCTGGAAGTAAACAGCTCTACTACCGCAAGGTTTACGATGAAGGTAGTCCAGATTGCCGCTAATGTGATCTGCGCTTTTAACTTTCAACTTTGAACTTGTCACTAATTATAGGCAATTAGTCCGGTTATTACGCCCGATCGAGGGCGATCAAAGTGCAACCGTCTGTTTCCTGCTGTTGGCAAAGGCCGCATCGATCAGCGTCTGGGTGTACGGTTGCTGTGGGTTTTCAAAAATGGCCTCAGTATCGCCCTGTTCCACGGGTTTGCCGTCTTTCATCACCAACACACGGTGACAAATAGCACGGATAACTTTCAGATCATGGCTGATAAACAGATAGCTGAGTCCCCGTCGCTGTTGTAGTGCCTTCAGCAATTCCAGTATCTGGTGCTGAACACTGCGATCCAGCGCTGAGGTGGGTTCGTCCAGCACCAGTAATGCAGGCTCCATGATGAGCGCACGGGCAATGGCAATGCGCTGGCGTTGCCCGCCAGAAAACTCATGGGGGTAACGGTGACGAACGGTAATGGGCAACCCGACCTCCTCGAGAATGCGGCAGACACGATTTTCCCGCTCTGTACTCCTCAGCTCTGGAGCGTGAACGGCCAAGCCTTCGGCGACGATTTGGCCTACTGTCATGCGCGGGTTGAGGCTGCCATAGGGGTCCTGGAATACCACTTGAAAATGGCTGCGCCATTGCCGTAATCCTGTGCGAGAGAGGGCGCGAATATCAGTGCCATTCATGTCAATGTCACCGTCACTCTTGATCAAGCGCAGTAAAGCCAGGGCCAGGGTCGATTTACCTGAGCCAGATTCACCAACGATACCCAGGGTTTCACCCTCGCGCAGGGTAAGATTGATGTGGTCTACCGCGTGTAGCAGGCTTGGTGGCGTGAACAGAGACTGGCGCTTGCCCTTGAAAGTGACGGCAATGTTGGTGGCACTCAGCAGCACGGGGGTGCCATCGGGCAATGGCTTGGCGCGCCCCTGTGGCTCCGCCTCGATAAGGTGACGGGTATAATCCTGTGTTGGTTGGCTTAATACCGTCTCGGTGGGGCCAGATTCCACACGCTTGCCGTTATGCATGACCACAATGTCCTCGGCAAAACGGCTGACTACACCTAAGTCGTGGCTGATCAATAGTATGGAAAGATTCAATTCTTTCTGTAAGCGTTTGATCAGATCGAGAATGGTTTCTTGTACCGTTACATCCAGGGCGGTGGTTGGCTCATCGGCGATGAGTATCTGAGGTTCATTAGCCAGTGCCATGGCGATCATGACCCTTTGCCGCTGGCCGCCGCTAAGTTGGTGCGGATAGCGGCTCAGCATATCGGCTGTGGCGGGTAGCTCGACATGTTCCAACAGCGTCAGGCAGCGCTCGCGGGCCCGCTGCTTGCTCATGCCCTGATGGACGAACAGACTTTCGCTGATTTGTTTCTCTACCGTATGTAATGGATTGAGGGCGGTCAGCGGTTCCTGGAAAATCATGCCGATACGGCCACCACGCAGTTTACGTTTCTGTTCGCGGTTGAGTGACTGTAGATCGGTGCCATCCAGTTGCAGGCTTTCAGCCTGCCACTGTGCGTTTTCCGGCAGCAGATCCATCACCGACAGGGCAGTGAGGGATTTTCCGGAACCAGACTCGCCCACCAGCGCCAGCATACGGCCGGGATGGAGTTCCAGCGACATGTCATCAACGGCAAGCTGACCGGCAAAACGAATACTCAGCCCTTCGATGCGTAACAGACTCATTGCAGAAACTTCCTTGTGTCGAACGCATCGCGAATGGCTTCACCGATAAATACCAGCAAAGTCAGCATCAACGTGAGAGTGGCGAAGACGCTGATGCCTAACCAGGGGGCATGCAGGTTGGCTTTTCCCTGGCCGACCAGTCGACCCAGCGAAGGTGCATCTGGCGGCATGCCGAAGCCGATGAAATCAAGAGAGGTGAGGGTGACCACTGCGCTGTTGAGAATAAACGGCAGGAAAGTAATAGTGGCGACCATGGCATTGGGCAGCATATGCCGGAACATGATGACCGGAGTGCGAACGCCCATGGCGTGGGCGGCACGGACATAGTCCATGTTCCGACAACGTAGAAATTCTGCCCGCACCAGATCCACCAGAGCCATCCAGGAAAATAGCAGCAGGATCACCAGCAGTGTCCAGAAACTGGGTACCACAAAGCTGGAAATGATGATGATCAGATACAGCGTGGGCATGCTCGACCAGATTTCCAGAAAACGCTGGCCGGCCAGATCCAGCCAGCCGCCATAGTAGCCTTGAATTGCCCCGACAATAATGCCGACGATGCTGGAAAGGATGGTCAATACCAACCCAAATAGGACAGAAATACGAAAGCCGTAAATCAAGCCTGCCAATACATCACGGCCTTGATCATCTGTGCCGAGCCAGTTTTCGGCTGATGGTGGGGCCGGTGCTGGCACCGCCAGATCATAATTGATGGTGTTATAGCTGTAGCGAACCGGTGGCCACAGCATCCAGCCCTTATCGTTAATCAGTTCTTTGACGACTGGGTCGCGATAATTGGTTTCCGATTCGAAAAAACCGCCAAAGGTGGTTTCCGGATAGGTATTGAAGACGGGAACGTAGAATTCGTTATCGTAGCTGACCAGTAGCGGCTTTTCGTTGGCAATCAGCTCGGCACCGAGGCTGATGACAAACAGGGTGACAAAAATCCATAGCGCCCAATAGCCGCGTTTGTTTGAACGAAACGCCTGCCACTGGCGTTGCCAGACCGGGTTGCGCGTGAGCGGGTTGCTAAAGGCCATTAGCTCTGCCTCCGCTCAAAATCAATGCGCGGGTCCACCCACATGTAGGTCAGGTCGCTGACCAATTTCAGCAACAAGCCAATCAGTGTGAAGATAAACAGGGTGCCAAACACCACCGGGTAGTCCCGGTTAATCACTGACTCGAAGCCGAGCAGGCCAAGGCCGTCGAGGGAAAAAATAAACTCGATAAGCAGTACTCCGGTGAAAAACATGCCCACAAAGGCCGCGGGGAAGCCGGCGATAATGATCAACATGGCGTTGCGAAAAACATGGCCGTACAACACCTGTTTTTCGCTTAGCCCTTTGGCTCGAGCGGTTTGCACGTACTGTTTGCGAATTTCATCCATGAAAGAATTTTTCGTCAGCATGGTCAGGGTGGCAAAACTGCCAGCGACGATCGCGAAGGTAGGTAAGGTGATATGCCACAGATAATCAGTCACTTTGCCAAACAGACTCAGTTGCTCAAAATTATCCGAGGTGAGGCCCCGCAGGGGGAACCATTCAAAGTAAGAACCGCCGGCAAACAGCACGATCAACAGGATACCAAGCAGGAAACTGGGAATGGCAAAACCGATGACAATGGCGGTGCTGCTCCAGATATCAAAACGTGATCCGTCTTTCACGGCTTTGCGAATGCCCAGGGGAATGGAAACCATATAGGCAATCAGGGTGCTCCACAGCCCCAGTGACAGCGATACCGGTATGCGCTCGACGATAAGTTCGGTTACTGAACGGTCACGGTAGTAAGATTCGCCGAAATCGAAGCTCAGGTAGCTTTTCACCATCAGCCAAAAACGTTCTGGCGCCGGTTTATCAAAGCCATAGAGTTTTTGAATTCGTTCTACCAGTTCCGGCGGAAGGCCTTTGGAACCTCGGTAGTCGCCACCACTACTGAGTGTATCCACGCTGCCACCCGCAAAACTGCCGCCAGCGCCCCCGCCAATGCCCTGCAATTCCGCCAGGGTTTTTTCCACTGGGCCACCGGGGGCAGCCTGCACCACCACAAAGTTCAGTAATAGAATGCCGAACAGGGTGGGGATGATGAGCAGCAAACGTTTGGCAATATAAAGTCGCATCATTGCGCGTTGCTATCCCACCAGGTGTCGATGGCACCATCAATGCCAACGTATTCAGGCAAGGGTGGGTGTTTCAGGCGACTGCGATAAGATAGGCGATGGTGGTCCGCATACCAATTTGGGATCACATAGAAATTCCATTGCAGTACCCGATCCAGGGCACGGCTGGCGATAACCAACTGGTCGCGCGTGGTGGCGGTGACAATGGCATTAACCAATGTGTCCACGGCTGGATTCTGGATACCGATGATGTTGCGGCTGCTGGGGTCTTTGGCGGCTTTGCTGCCCCAATACTCCAGTTGCTCATTGCCCGGGGAGGAAGATTGGGCAAAGGAGCTGACCACCATGTCGAAGTTGAAGTTACGAATGCGCTCTACGTATTGGCTAGTGTCTACCTTGACTACCTGTGCATCAATGCCCAGTGCTTTCAGATTGCGAGCAAACGGCAGAAGAATGCGTTCAAATGCGGGCTGATGCAGCATTATCTGGAAGCTTACTGGCGCGCCGTTTGGGGTGTGCAATTGACCGTCGCTGATTTGGTAGCCTGCTTTTTTCAACAACGTTTGGGCTCGCGCCAGATTGGCTCGTGGGCGGCCGCTGCCATCACTTTTCGGCGGTTGGTAGCTTTCCGTGAAAACACGCTCGGGAATCTCGTCGCGTAGCGGTTCAAGTAGTTTCAATTCCGCTTCGGAGGGTAGGCCGGTGGCGGCCATATCAGAGTTCTGGAAATAACTGCGCGTGCGGTTGTACTGGCCATAAAACAAGTTGGCATTGGACCATTCGAAATCCAGTGCGTAGGTCATGGCCTCACGCAGAGCAATATCCTGAAATAGCGGATTGCGCAGGTTATAGACGATCCCCTGCATTCCTGCCGGGTTTGAGTGGGGAACCTCTTCCTTAACCAGCTGGCCCTCGTCAAAGGCTTTGCCCTTGTAGCTGGTGGCCCAGTTCTTTGAGCTGATCTCGAAGCGCCAATCATAATCGCCACGCTTGAATGCTTGCAGGGCAACGGTGTCATCCAGGAAATAATCGAAAGAAATCGTATCGAAGTTATTGCGGCCGCGGATGATGGGCAGGTCTTTGGCCCAGTAATCCTGGCGGCGTTGGTAGGTGATTTTTTTTCCAGTATCCACTTTACTGACGGCATAGGGGCCGGAGCCAATCGGTTTTTCCAGGCCGGCATTGGTAAAATCACGGGTTTCCCATACGTGTTCGGGTAGAACAGGAAGCTGACCAATGATCAGTGCCAGCTCACGGTTGTCACCGGGCTTGAAGTGGAAAGTCACGGTGTGTGGGTCATCGGCGGTAACGTGGTCGACACCACTGTAATAAAAACTGTAGAAGGGCGCGCCGTCATTGATCAGTGTGTTGAAGGTCCACACCACATCGCTGGCCTGCACCGGTTTACCGTCGCTGAAGGTGGCTTTTGGGTTCAGATGAAAGCGTACCCAGCTACGGTCGCTGGGCCATTCGATGGTTTTGGCCAATAAGCCATACTGGGTAAAGGGTTCGTCCTCGGCGCGGGCGGTAAGGGTGTCATAGACAAGGGAGCCTATACCGGCGGCGGTGCCTTTAGGCACAAAAGGGTTGAGGCTGTCGAACGTACCGATGACGTGACGGCGTAATATTCCGCCTTTGGGCGCCTCCGGATTCACATAATCCAGGTGCTGAAAATTTGCCGAATATTTTGGGGTGCCATGCATGGCCATGGCGTGGCTGCGGTGAATATCGGCATGTGCCAGGCCGGAAAGAGCGCACAAACCCACCAATAGCCCTCGCAGCAGGCTGCGGTTAACGGCCATAAAGACTCCTTGTTATTGTTTAAACCACCAAGTGTCCAGACCCAGCCCATAGGGAATTGGTTCCGGCGGGCGGGCAAACTTGTCCCACCAGGCAATACGATGGTCGTTGATATAGTAGTTCAAGACCCCGTACTGCTGGTAGCGCAACATACGATCCAACGCCTGCAAGCTAAGTCGGTAATCGGTTTCATTGTCCGTGCTGAGTGCATGCTCGACAAGAAAGTCCACCACCGGATTACGGATGCCAGCCAAGTTCCGGCTGCCGACGACCTTGGCGCTGGCCGACGCAAAATAGTCTTTCAGTTCCGGCCCCGGGTACGCCTGAACGGGAAGTACAAAAAGCACTACATCGTAATCGAAGGTGTCCAGGCGCTGCTTGTAGGCGGCAGGATCAATTTCACGGTATTGGGCCTCAATGCCCAGCCGTTTCAGATTACGAAACCAGGGCGCAAGAATGCGGTATATGCCGGGGTTGTGATAGTTCAAGACAGTGAACTGTAGCGGGCGGCCTTCGGCGTTAACCAGGGTTTGCCCATCCAGTTTCCAGCCGCTTTCTTTCAGCAGTGCCAGGGCTTCGCGCATTCGATTACGAATCTGCCCGCTACCATCGTTAATCGGCGCGCTGATGTCGGCGGTGAAGTAATCATCAGGGAGCTGTTCGATGAAGGGGCTGAGCAGGGCTTTTTCCGCGTCAGAAGCGGGTGTTGTTGCGCTGTATACACTGTTGGGGAACCAGCTTTGTGTGCGCTTATAGGCGCCGCTGAACAGGTTCTTGTTGGACCATTGAAAATCGAACAGCAAGTTGGCAGCACGTCGGACATTAATATCATTGAAGGGTGCGCGCCGGGTGTTAAAGAAGAAGGCTTGTACTGGACGGGGAATACGATGAGGGACGTTAGCCCGTTTTACTTTGCCTTCTTTCAGCGCCGAGAATTTGTAAGCCGTGGCCCAGTGCTTGGAACTGTAATCATAATGGACATCGTAGCCACCGGCTTTAAACGCTTCAAAACCCACATCAGCATCGCGGTAGAACTCGAACTCTACGGTGTCGAAATTATAACGGCCACGATTCACCGGTAAATCTTTGGCCCAGTAGTCTTTTACCCGGGTAAAGGTGACTTGCCGACCAGCCTTCACTTCAGTGACCTTGTAAGGCCCGCTAGACAGAGGTGGGGTCAGTGAGGCGCTGTCGAAATCATGCTGTTGCCAGTAGTGGCGGGGCAAAATGGGAATAGCTCCGGCTACTAAGGGCAAATCGCGACGGCCGCGATGAAAGGTAAATTTCACCGTTTGTGAATCGATCGCTTCAATGTTAGCAATGTCCGCCAGACGCAGAGCGAATTCCGGGTGGCCTTTCTCGCGCAGAATATTTACCGAGAACACCACATCGTCAGCCCGGATCGGGTGACCGTCATGGAACTGTGCTTCGTCACGAATATGGAAGATGCACCAGCTGCGATCCTCTGGATATTCCAGCCAGTCAGCAATCAAGCCGTAAGCTGCTCCAGCTTCATCGCCCAATGGATTATGGGGCTGGCTTCCCATCAACAGGCTGTCAGCAATTTCGGTGACCCCATACATTTGAATGCCTGGGGTGTCAGCAGGGCTTCGCCCTTTGAGAATGTAAGGGTTCAGGCTGTCGAAGGTCCCCTGGCCAAACAGGCGCAGGGTGCCACCTTTCGGAGCGCCGGGGTTAACGTAATTGAGATGCTGGAAATCGACGGGGTACTTGAGACTGCCGAATGGATGGTAACCGTGGCTACGGGTAGGCTCGGCGTGGCATATCACGCCGAGCAGTAGGCCCAGAAAGGCAAAAGTAAGTTTAGTGCGTTTGGCGAATATCAACGTAGAGTGTCAGCCGTTGCCCAGGTTGTATGTATTGATTGCTGGCTACACTGTTGTTCCAGCTTTTTATGTCGTTGACCGATACATTAAAGCGGTCAGCAATGGCATACAAGGAATCGCCGTTACGAATCGCATAGCGGACTTTGCGTACCATATTAGGATTGCTGGCAGCAGGCACGCTAGCGGGGCTGCCTGCCAGGCTGCCTTTGGTCCATACCGCCAAGCTCTGGCCCACACGCAGGTTGTCTTTAGGGGCTATTCCATTCCATTTTGCTAGCTCTGGTACGCCGACTTTATGGCGACGGGCAATTTCCCATAGGGTCTCACCGGATTGAACCGTGTAGTCGATCCGTTGGCGTCCTTTAGGGCGTTTCGATTGTGTTTTGGCCAGCCGTGTTTCAGCGCTAAGGCTATCATTACTGTTGGTGGAGGCGGGGCCGGGAATTAACAGGGTGCGGCCAGCGATAATGGTGTTGTTCTTGAGGTGGTTGATATTGCGCAGTACCTGGGGGGTGGTGCGGTACTGGCGTGCAATAGCGCCCAGATTATCACCGGGGCGAATTTGGTAACGGCCCCACTGCATGCGCTGATCCTTGGGGAGGTGGACCAGCTTGTTCCTGAATCGTTCGGCCCGATTGACCGGGACGAGCAAGCGGAAGGGGCCGTCGGGTGAGGTGGCCCAACGGTTATAGGACGGATTTAGTAGGTAAAGCTCTTCCACGGAAATGTCTGCTAGCCGTGCGGCCTGCGCCAAATCAATCTGGCCGCCTGTGTTAACTGTAATGAAGTAGGGTTCGTTGGCGATCGGGTGTAGGGGCACATTATAGGTGTCCGGGTCTCCTATAATTTGTGCGATTGCGAGCAGCTTAGGCACATAGGCAGTGGTTTCGCGCGGCAGATTCAGGTTCCAGAAGTCGGTGGGTTTCCCTGCTTCTTCATTGTGTCGGATAGCCCGGGAAATGGTGCCGCCACCGGCATTGTAAGAGGCTAGTGCCAGCAGCCAGTCACCGTCGAAACGGCTGGAAAGTTTTTGTAAGTAATCCAACGCAGCGTTGGTGGACTTAAGAATGTCGCGGCGTTGGTCTTCCCACCAAGTGCGCTGCATACCGAAATAATCGCCGGTGGAGGGAATGAATTGCCAAGGGCCCGCAGCACGGCCATGGGAATAGGCAAAGGGGTCGAAGGCACTTTCCACGATGGGAAGCAATGCCAACTCCAGTGGCATGTCACGAGCCTCAGCCTGTTCGATAATGTAGTGTAGGTAACGCTCAGAGCGCCTAGTGACACGAGTGAAGTATTGAGGATGGCGAGCGTACCATTCGCGCTGCACGCGAATGCGATCGTTTTCTATGTTCAGATCCAATCCGTAGCCGGCACGTAGTCGCGCCCATAGATCGTCATTATCTGTTGCCTGTATTGCCTGCTTATTTTTGTCGTCCACTGGGGCCGGTTCATCCATGCCGTTGCCCAATTTTAGGTCATCCACAGAGGGCTTAGCGGCCGGCATGGGAGGGAGATTTTCTAGGGAGTCATTGGTGGCACAGCCACCGAGAGCCCCCAAGCCAAATAAAAAGGCCAAAGGAATAATGTGTTTCATAATTATGAACAACGCTAAGAATTTGATGCATTCTGGCGTCGCAAAGACGATACGGCAAGGATGCGACGCTAAGCGTTATCCTTCCAGCGACGCAAGGCTGCAAAACACTGAATATCAGATTCTCCGCATCCGGGCTCATGGCGTTGACAGGACGCTTTCACCTCTTCGTTATCACTGCGTAAAAAGGGATTGGTGGCTTTCTCTTCGGCGAGGGTGGAAGGCAGCGTAATTTTACCTTTTTTACGCAGTTCGGTGACTGCTTGAAGGCGTGTTTGAACCGCTGAATCATTTGGGGTTACAGCGGCAGCGAATGTCAGGTTGGCCTGTGTGTATTCGTGAGCACAAAATACAAGAGTGGCTTCGGGCAGGGCAGCTAAGCGCTCAAGTGAATGGAACATCTGCGCTGCCGTTCCTTCGAATAGGCGGCCACAGCCCCCGGCAAATAGGGTGTCTCCGCTGAATAACCAACCGTGTGAGTCGTTGATGAAGGCGATGTGTCCGAGGGTGTGGCCTGGAACCTCCATGATGGTGAACGCTAGATCTGTACCCGCCGGGGTGATGGTATCGCCTTCGTGCAGAGGGTGGCTCATGGCCGGAATGGATTCCTTTGCGGGGCCGTAGACTGGGATGTCGCGGTGTTTGGTAAGCGCTGCGACACCGCCGACATGATCGGGGTGATGGTGTGTAATCAGCAGAGCGGATAGAGACAGGCCGTTCTCGCGCAAATAACGCTCTACAGGTTCTGCGTCACCGGGGTCGACCACCACACATTGATCTTGTTGGTGAAACGCCCAAATGTAGTTGTCATTGAAAGCAGGGATGGCGATAGGGCTGGCTGTCATGTGTGTTACGCTCCTGTTTACGTGCTATAGATTCTGCACGGGTTCGGTGCTTTATAAGCATGAATTAACATTCATGAATGAAGAGATTGTCCGCCATGCAGCTACCTCCACTCAACCGTATTTCGTTTAATACCTCTTCCGGTGAATTGGGCAGAGGCTTTGATGAATGGCTAGACAGTGAGCCGGGGCAGGCGTTGTTGAATGACGAAAAGGCCATGCTGACTGATTGGCTTCGCAGTCAAGCTGGGCAGCGCGCGGTGGCGGTTTATTCTAGCGGCGGTCGTGATCTTATGTCCGAATCGCCGTTGCGTTGGCAAACCAGTATTGCGCCACCCGGTTTTACCGGTGTGAAGCTATATTCACGGCTGGATTTACTGCCGATTGCAAAAAATAGTGTAGATGTGTTGTTGCTTCACCATACCATGGACTTCTCCGCTGACCCTCATCAGGTATTACGTGAGGCTGCCCGCTGTATGGCTCCCGGCGGGAAGATAGCGATCATTGGCTTTCATCCACTCAGTATTATGGGATTGGCACGCTGGCTGCTTTGGTGGAAGTCACCGGGTTGGATGGGGCGCTACTACCGGCCCAACCGCTTAACGGATTGGTTGCAGGTTCTAGGATTTGAGGTCGATGGTATGGCCAGTGGCTTCTATACTATGCCGTTGTCCGACCGTGGTCGCAGTCGAGTGCGGATGCTTGACTGGCTGGGTCGCTATTTATGGCCTCGCCACGGTAATACGTACCTCCTGGTGGCGAGGAAGCGGGCGGGTGTTGTTCGTCCGTTGGCCAGCCGACAACGCAGAGTGCCGCGCAATGCTGTGGTGCCAGTACCAGTGGCCCGCTGGGGCCAACAGAACAGGGAGCCTTGAGTCTTTGAAAAATGTGATTATCTACACTGACGGCGCTTGCCGTGGTAATCCCGGTCCGGGTGGTTGGGGCGCTATTCTTCTCTATGGTGATAAGGAGAAAGAGTTATTCGGCGGTGAGCCGGAAACCACCAACAATCGTATGGAACTGATGGCGGCGATTGTCGCGCTTGAAACGCTCAACACGCCCTGTCAGGTGGTCTTGACCACGGATTCAAAGTACGTGATGGATGGCATTACACAGTGGATGGCGAACTGGAAAAAGCGAGGCTGGAAAACGGCATCCAAGCAGCCTGTAAAGAACGTTGACTTATGGCAGCGCCTAGATGCGGCAGTGCAACGCCACGACATCGACTGGCAGTGGGTCAAGGGACACAGTGGCCACCCAGGTAACGAGCGCGCTGACGCGCTGGCTAACCGGGGGATTGATGAAATGAAACACAAGCAGGGGCAAGCTAGCTAATGCGTCAGGTTGTATTGGATACGGAAACCACAGGTCTTGAGCCGAATGACGGGCACCGGGTGATCGAAATTGGTTGTGTGGAGATGGAAAATCGCCGCCTTACTGGAAATAGCCTGCACCTGTACCTGAACCCTGAGCGGGAAATCGATGCGGGGGCATTGGCGGTTCACGGTATCAGTAGCGAGTTCTTGGCGGACAAGCCTACGTTTGACAAAGTGGTTGATGAATTTTTGGCGTTTGTAGATGGCGCTGAATTGGTTATTCACAACGCCCCTTTCGATGTGGGTTTTCTCAACCATGAGTTGCGCCGGCTTGGCACACGCTATGGGACCATTGAGCAGCGTTGCGGGGTGCTGGATACACTGGTCATGGCGCGGCAGAAACACCCAGGGCAGAAGAATAGCCTTGATGCTCTATGTCGCCGTTATTTCGTGGAAAACGGGCACCGTGAATTGCACGGAGCCCTATTGGATGCGGAGATTCTAGCAGACGTTTATCTTGCCATGACCGGGGGGCAAACTCGCCTTTTTTCGGGCGGCAACGATAGCAGTGAGCGGGGCGGTGGCGCCGCAGCAGAGACCATCAGGCGCTTGAGTGCCGATCGCGTCCCGCTTTGTGTGGTGCGTGCCAGTGAGAATGAACAACAACGTCACCGCAACAAGCTGGCCGCTATTGCGAAAAAGAATGGGGTGCCCACGGTTTGGCAGAGCCTTGGGCAAAATAGCGATACGCCCCTGCAATAGTTAATCTGCCGTCTGTGCAGGGCCTACGGGCTCGAGCCCACCCAACTAGCACGTTTCTTCGCCATCCCCATTTCACATCGGGGTTCCCAGGGCAATCAGTGCCCTGGGATTAGCGGCGTTTCTTGAAGATCTTCCACCTGATGATGCTGAATCCAGCCATTTTCGTACAGGTAGTCAGTGGCAGGTTCAAGCACCGTGGCGGTCATGACCAGGCCGGTAATTGACATCACGATGGTATAAGGCAGGGCCATGATCACCATGCGTCCATAGGATAACCGCACCAACGGCGCCAGCGCTGAAGTTAGCAGGAACAGGAATGCCGCCTGACCGTTTGGCGTGGCCACAGAGGGGATGTTGGTGCCGGTGTTAATGGCTACAGCCAGCAGGTCGAAAGTATCGCGGTCAATTTCATTCTTCAGCAACGCTTGACCCACTTCATCCACATAGACGGTTGCCACAAAGACGTTATCGGACACTGCCGAGAGTATGCCGTTAGCCATGTAGAACGCGGGTCCCTGCACCTGCTTCTCCAAAGAGAGCACGTATTCAATCACCGGCGCGAAAAGCTGCTGGTCAGCAATCACTGCTACCACCGCGAAGAATACCGTGAGCAGGGCGGTGAAAGGCAGGGCTTCCTCAAACGCGGCGCCCAAACGATGCTCTTCGATGATCCCAGTGAATGAAGTGGCGAGGATGATTACAGTGAGCCCTACTAAACCAACGGAGGCAGCATGGGTGGCCAAGCCGATGACTAGCCAAACAGCGGTGATCGCCTGAATAACCAAGGCGGCGCGATTTTGTGGGGTGCGTTTGCGGTCCTGCTCCAGGGCGTACTGGCGCATAATGCCGCGGACTTTTTCAGGGATATCCTCGCCGTAGCCGAAGCTGCCGCTGAATTCCAGGAAAGCACAGGTGAAGAAGCCCATCACCAGTACTGGTAGGGTAATGGGCGCCATGCGCAGGAAGAATTCACCGAATTCCCAGCCGGCCTTATTGGCGATTAGCAGGTTTTGGGGTTCACCCACTAGCGTGCAGACGCCGCCCAGAGCGGTACCGACGGCGGCGTGCATTAGCAGGCTGCGCAGGAATGACCGAAAGCGGCGCAGGTCTTCACGGTGCAATTCTTCCACCGTGGTGTCGTCACCATGGTCATGTTTTTGCTGGAACGTTTTACCGGAAGCCACCTTGTGGTAAATGCCGTAAAAACCGGTGCATACGGCAATCACCACGGCGGTAACCGTTAATGCATCCAGAAAAGCAGACAGCAAGGCCGCAGCGGCACAGAACAGCAGGCTCAGCGTGACCTTGGATTTAACGCCGAGCAGAATGCGGGTGAACATGAACAGCAGTAAATCTTTAAGGAAGTAGATACCGGCGACCATAAAGATCAGCAGCAACATTACTTCAATGTTGCCGACTACCTTATGTAGCACTGTTTCTGCGGAGGTCAAGCCGATCATTACCGCTTCAATAGCCAGTAGCCCGCCAGGCTGTAACGGATAGCACTTGAGTGCCATGGCCAGTGTGAAGATGAATTCGGCGAGCAGTAGCCAGCCTGCGGTTACCGGGCCCAGTGTCAGGGCGACCAACGGGTTGATAAGCAGAAAGGCGACGATGGTGTACTTGTACCAGGCAGGAGCCTGCCCCAGGAAGTTCTGAACAAAGGCGCGGCCTAGCGTGGCTGACATTACGAGTTCCTGCTGAACGGCGAATGGTAGAGGTGTGCCCTGGCTGTGCGCGGAGTGGCAGGAGCTGGGCGCGGCAATAATAAGGACTTGCTATGTCTCAGTACAGGATAAACAGTTGGGCAATTTGTCCTAGATCAATGGAGAGATTGGCGTAACCGGCTGGTCTAGGCGCTGGTGAATCGCATATAGTCGTCTAGAGTAGTGTGGCCAGGTTAACAAAACATCAATAAATCAGTTGTTTACAAATGAAAGTTGATGCAGTCTTTAATTGCGTGCAAAAGTTGATACAGCTTGTTTTACAATCTTAAATTGAATGTTGCGGGTATAACCGGGGGTTGCGTACTTTACGGGACAGCCTCGATGATAATAACAGTTTGGTGCTTGCGGAGAGTCCATGGTTGCCATAACAAATACCACCTCCCTGACTTTTCTCAAAGAAGCCCTAGATGCCACCCTGACTGAAGCAGAAACACAGCTTGAAACGTTTTCTGATGACCATAGTCGTCAAGATGAGTTGCAGCATTGTGCGCAAGCTTTTCAGCAACTTCGAGGTATCTGCCAGCTTGTTGAGCTGCCTGCGGCGGCGTTGATGAGTGAAGAAATGGCGCTGGCCGCGCGGGAGTTACAAGAAAAATGCTCTGACGCCCGTATTCAGGCGTTGAGCCACGCGATCGTTCTGCTTACCCGTTATTTCGATTACGTGCAATTGAAGAACCGCACGTTACCGGCACTGTTAATTGGTGGCATTAATGAGCTGCGACGGGCCGCTGGCAAGGGCCTGATCCAGGAAAGTCACTTCTTCTATGCCGATTTATCCCATCAACGTGTACCTCAAGCTCCGCAACGGAGCATGACCGTTAGTGAATTGTCCGACCTGGCGCGACGCTTTCGGCATATGTACCAGGTCGGGCTGCTTGGGATGCTTCGTGGCCAAACTAACCGCACTAACCTAAAGCTGATGGCCCGGGCCCTGGTACGGCTGGATCATGCCGCAGGACAATGTGGTTTAAGTCGCTTTCTGTGGGTGTCCCAGGCAGCGTTAACGGCCATGTACCGCGACCAGATGGCGATCACTCCGGCCCGAAAAGCGCTGCTGTCACAGTATGACCGCCAGTTGAAAAAGCTGGTCTACAGTGGTGATCAGGCAGTGACGGAAGACGCTCCGTTACTGTTGATCAAGGAAAGCCTCTATATCGTTTCGTTGTCCGCACAGAACAGCGGTGTGATCGGTAACGTTAAGCAAGCTTTCGGTTTGAAATCTGAAGTGAATGATGTTGTTTTGCAGCGAGAGTTGTTATTCATGACGGGCGCCAGCGGATCGGTGACTCGTTCTGTGGCCAGTGCTATGCGTGATGAAATTGCCGATTTGAAAGAGAGCCTGGATTTGGCCTCCCAGGGGGTGGCGGACACTAATTATGAGTCGGTGGCGGCAAGCCTGAATCGTCTGGGTAGCACCCTGGATATGATCAATAAAGATAAAGAATCCCGTGCTATCAAACAGCGCGCACAGGACGTGGCTCGCTGGGCGCCTGATCAGAACGTTGAAGGGGAGGCGTTCCATGCGCTGGTGGATGATCTACTGATTGTAGAAAATGTGGTTGCGGGTCTAGAGCGAAGCATTAACCCTGAAAATGATGTGCATCGCTCAGCAAACAATAGCCGTATTTCCCTGTATCAGTTAAATGACGCTCGCATGACAGTGGTGGGCGAGTGCCGTGCTGGTCTGGCGCTGGCTAAACGCTCTATTTCCTCGTTCATGGATAACAACTGGGATGCTATGCATCTGTCTAATCTCCCCGGGACGTTCGCTTCCATTGCGGGGGGGTTAATGTTCTTAGAACTGGATCGTGCCAAGGCGGTGACCGAAGCTTGTCACAAATATATCAGTAACCGGTTGCTCAGTGGTGACCAAGTGCCGACCCATGAAAACATGGAAACCCTGGCCGATGCCCTGACCGGGGTGGACTACTACTTGGAAAGTATGGAAGAGCAAAAGCCCATTGGTGATGGTGTTCTGGAGGTGGCTGAGCAAAGCATGAATGTATTAGGCTTTCCCGTGTCAAAGGGTGTTTGAGCCCATCGCAATAGAGACAGCCATGATTGACCTTTCTTCACCGGAATCCCAAGACGCAGAAAGCGCTCGCTGTTATATCATTCATGAGCAGGATGTGTTGATCTGCGCACATGTGGATAGGCCGTTCCCAGAACTGCCTGCCAAGTGGCTTCGGCAGCATCCTGATTATCACTTCTTGGGTTTTCTGGATGGCCAGCCTTGTTATGTCTGTGAATTTGCCTGCCATGAATTTGATGATGGCCGGTTACAGCGTGTTCCGTTGCGCAGACTTATCGGTGCCACCTTAAATGACGCCGAATTTTCCATGGCGAGCAGGGCCTTACAGTTTCTAAGCTGGCGCAAAAATCATCGTTTTTGTAGCCGATGCGGCTCACCGACTGAGCCACATCCTCGCGACTTAGCGATGACCTGTGCCGGTTGCGGCTATTTTCAGTATCCCCGTATTACTCCCTGTATCATTACGTTGGTGACGGATGGTGAGCATGCTTTGCTGGGGCGTTCTGCCCGTTTTCCGGAAGGCTTTTACTCCTGTCTGGCCGGCTTTATGGAGGCAGGTGAAACCGCTGAGCAAGCTTTGGCACGGGAGGTGATGGAAGAAAGCGGCATTTCGGTGAAAAACTTGGAATATTTGAACAGCCAGTCGTGGCCTTTTCCCCACTCCTTGATGCTTGGGTTCATGGCTGAATATGCAGGTGGAGAGATCCGCATTGATGACGATGAAATCGTCGATGCAGCTTGGTTTCATTATCAGGATCTGCCCATGGTTCCACCGGTGGGAACTATTGCCCGTTTGTTGATTGACCAATGGATCGCACGTTTTTAGAAGGACGTAAGCATGAATTACACTTTAGCTCCCTTGGTGCTAATCGTTTTCAGTCTACTTTTGGTATTGATAGGGGCGTGGATTCTGCTGCGGCAAAAATGGGTGCTGCAATGGTTGAAAGGCACAGCCGGCCTGTTGTTGGTGGTGCTGGCTATCTATATGAGCGTGTTCGCGCTCAATCTCTATGGCTATAAGGAATATGCTCAGGAAGTGTCCGTAGCCACGGTGAGCTTCCGGGAGTCGGGCGATCAGTCGTTTATTGCTACGGTAACCCGCACGGATGGGAGTTCGGAAGAGTTTCGTCTGAAAGGGGATCAGTGGCAACTGGATGCTCGCATTATCAAGTGGAAGATGCCCTTTAGCCTGCTTGGCCTGAAGCCCGGCTACCAACTGGATCGGATGCAGGGCCGTTATTATGCCCTTGAAGACGAGCGTTCCCGGGACCGTACCGTCTACAGCTTGCATCGTGATCCAGTAGGCCTGGATGTGTGGCTGCTGGCAAAAAAAGGCTGGGGCCTGATTATCGATGCTCGTTACGGTAGCGCGGCTTATCTGCCGATGGCAGATGGCGCTCTGTTTGAAGTTACCGTGGCGCCCACAGGGCTCGTGGCCCGTCCTATGAACGGCAGTGCACAAAAGGCGATCGCCGGTTGGGATTGATGCTTCTTTCCCGGTAACCTGTGTTTTGCTCGACCTTTAATTCCCTCTGATTACCGCAATGGCTCTGGCTTATGTAGAATCAGCCAGAGTTCGATTTCCGTGAATTGACTGGCGCTGGGCGCCAGGCCCCTTGGAGAGTAGATAAACTGTGATCGCGTTTTTAATGGAATACGGCATGTTTCTAGCCAAGGTTGCCACCCTCGTAGTGGCAATTTTGTTTATTTTTGGTGGCATTGCGGCGGCGGCCTCACGGAGTCGTGGTAAGGGTGACCAGGATGGTGAACTGAAAGTCCGCCACCTCAATGAAGAGTTCGATGATCTCAAGGAGTCTCTCGAGGCGGAAATTATCCCGGAAGCCCAGCGCAAAAAAGCCCACAAGGCTAAGCGAAAACAGGAGAAGCTTGAAGCCAAACAAAAAAAGAAAGCCGGCACCGAAGACAAAATTCTGCCGCGTTTGTTTGTGCTTGATTTCAATGGTGATGTACAGGCCAGCGATGTGGATCATATGCGCCGGGAGATTACCGCCATTTTGCAGGTTGCCACCCAAGATGACGAAGTACTGGTTCGCCTGGAAAGTCCGGGTGGTCTGGTACACAGCTATGGGCTGGCATCCTCGCAGTTGCGCCGTATCCGTAACCAGGGCATCAAACTGACCGTCGCCGTGGACCAAGTGGCTGCTAGCGGAGGTTATATGATGGCCTGTATCGCTGACCGTATTGTGGCGGCACCCTTCGCCATTATCGGCTCGATCGGTGTGGTCGCGCAGATTCCCAACTTTCACCGTTTGCTGAAGAAAAACGATATTGATGTGGAACTGATGACTGCCGGTGAGTACAAACGCACCATGACCATGTTGGGCGAGAATACCGAAAAGGGTCGGGCTAAATTTCAGGAAGAACTGGAAGAGACTCATCAATTGTTCAAGGGATTCGTCCGGGATAATCGCCGTGGGCTCGATTTGGATAAGGTTGCGACTGGCGAACATTGGTTTGGCAGCCAAGCAAAGGAGCTGGGACTTGTCGATGAAATCATGACCAGCGACGAACTGTTACAAGTGCGCAAAGACAGCCAAACACTCTACCTAGTACAGTGGGAAGCCAAACGTAAGCTGGGTGAGAAGCTGGGTTTCTCTCTAGAAGCAATGGCACATCGGGTGTTGGAAAAGTTTTGGCATCGTGGCAGCCAACGTCAGATTCATTAGTACCTTTACCGAACACTGCAAAGGAGTAGCTCATGACATTTAAGGCATTACAGACCCGCGAAACCGAGGCCGGTTACAGTAACGTGCTGGTTGACCGCGAGCTAAGTGAGCTGGGCGAAGGCGGTGTATTGGTACGGGTGCAATGGTCGTCTCTGAATTACAAGGATGCACTGTCAGCCACCGGCAACAAAGGCGTTACCCGCCAATTCCCTCATACCCCAGGCATTGATGCGGTTGGCGTGGTTGAAGAGGCGAGTGATGGGCCTTTTAGTGCGGGCGATGCGGTGATTTGCACAGGCTATGATCTGGGGATGAACACGGATGGCGGTTATGCAGAATATATCCGCGTACCGGCTGAGTGGCTAGTGCCGCTACCAGAAGGCCTTGCGCCTCGCGATGCAATGTTGCTTGGTACGGCAGGGCTAACCGCAGCCTTGAGTGTTGAATCGTTGCTGGATACGGGCGTTAACCCGGATCAGGGGCCCGTGCTGGTGACTGGCGCGACTGGTGGCGTGGGCAGCATTAGTGTTGCGATACTGGCTAAGTTAGGTTTTGAGGTGGTGGCCGTTAGTGGCAAAGCAGACGCCCACGAATGGCTCACTGAGCTTGGTGCATCACGCATCATTGATCGCAATGATTTTCTGGAAAGTGCCGCCAAGCCCATGGCCAAAGAGCAGTGGTCGGGCGCTGTGGATTGCGTGGGGGGTGAAATGCTGGCCGCTGCTCTGAAGGGTCTAAAGTACGGAGGTAGTGCCACTTGCTGTGGGTTAGCCGGTTCTCCCAAGCTTGAGATGACGGTTTTTCCATTCATTTTGCGCGGAGTAAATCTGTTAGGGGTAGATAGCGTTGAATTACCCTGTGAAATTAAGCAGCAAATGTGGCAGTTACTGGCGGATGAATGGATGCCGAAAGACCTTTCACTGCTGGAAGCGGCGCAAACGGAGCTTTCTGGGGTGACCGATTGGGTGGATCGCATTCTGGCTGGAGGAGTTCGCGGGCGGGTCGTGGTTAAGCTGCCTGAGTAATAGCTACAGGGTTTTGAGAGCAGCGCATACAGCACATTGTTTTCTCATCGTCGACAATCATTGTCCTCGTATTCCCTCGATGCCCGCTTGATCAAGCGGGCAATTCCCCTGTCTTCTTGGGCTCGATGTCGAATCGAGTTTTTCTTGAAGATCATAAAACAAAACGTGAAGAGTAAAGGGCTCGTTGGCAGGCTTCGCAACGTGACCTAACCCATCAGAGAATAATTGAGCCTTCCATTTTGGGCAGCCTAAACAAGTGGCCTCAGCGCGGCTTTTTGTTGCCGCTTTGCGACGGTAATAGCGCTTCATAGCAGGCGACGCAACACACTTACGTCTACGTCTGGCGGTCGAATTCCTACAGTCATTGACGTGGATCGCGTAGACTTTTCGCTCAACCAGCTCTGGAAGTATTATGCGTAATATCTGTTTCCTCGGCATCGGTTTGATGGGCGAGCCTATGGTGGCACGGCTGTTGGATGCCGGTTTCTCTTTGACTCTCTGGAATCGCACTGTTGAAAAGGCGCAGCCGTTTAGCGGACGGGCGCGTATTGCCAGCAGCCCAGCCGAGGCGGTGGCTGAGGCTGATGTGGTCATTACCATGCTTGAAAATGGCACCGCAGTCGAGCAGGTGCTGTACCAGAGTAATGCCATTGCCCGTTTATCTCCGGGGGCCTTGGTTATCGATATGAGCTCCGTCGAGCCCGCTACTGCCCGGCGTCATGGGGCGCGGGTAGCAGAGCTGGGCGGATGTTATCTGGATGCGCCAGTGTCTGGCGGCACCCGTGGTGCACAAGCCGGTACGTTGTCGATCATGGCGGGGGGCAATGATCAAGACTTTGATGAGGCAACCGCGGTGTTTCAGGCCATGGGCCGCGCCACGCTTATTGGCCCTGTGGGTAGCGGGCAGCTGGCCAAGTTAGCTAATCAGACGATTGTCGGCATCACCATTGGCGCTGTGTCAGAGGCTTTGCTATTGGCTGCAAAAGGCGGCGCCCGGCCAGAAAAGGTTCGCGAAGCGCTACTCGGTGGCTTTGCCGGAAGTAAGATTTTAGAGCAGCATGGCGAGCGTATGTTGGCACGGAATTTTGAGCCCGGTGCTCCGGCGCGAATTCAGCTCAAGGATCTGGGTATGATCCTGGATGAAGCTCGCACGGAGGGATTGACGCTGCCCTTGAGCCAGCGCGTGTTCGAGCAATATCGTGCGCTGCTGGCCAGTGGTCATGGCGAAGTTGACCACAGTGGTCTGTTGCTGGAACTAGAAAGGCTAAATGGCGTGCAGCTCAACCCCGATGCCGCTGATCACTTTAGTCCAACTGACTTGGATAAGGAGACGCACTAATGCCACGGTTCGCTGCCAACCTGTCCATGTTGTTCACCGAATTACCCTTTCCTGAGCGCTTTGCCGCCGCTGCAGACGCCGGTTTTAAAGGCGTCGAATACCTGTTTCCCTATGATTGGCCTGCACAGCAACTGGCCCAATGGCTGGCGGACAATGGCCTGACCCAGGTGCTGTTTAATTTGCCGGCCGGAGATTGGCAGGCGGGGGAGCGGGGGATTGCGTGCCTGCCGGACCGAATAGCCGCATTTCGCGAAGACGTTTTTATGGCCATGGAGTATGCCCAGGCGCTGGATTGCCAGCAGGTGAACTGTTTGGCGGGTCTAAAACCCGATGAACTATCCTCGGAGGTAGCCTTTACAACGTTGGTAGAGAATCTGCGTTTTGCCGCGGATCTATTCGACGCTCAGGGGCTGACTTTGACGCTGGAAGCGATAAACTCTCGAGTAGATATGCCAGGTTTTTTGGTGGATACCTCCGCCACGGCCATGGCGGTCATAGAGGCGGTTGGTCGTGAGAATATTCGTTTGCAGTATGATCTCTACCATATGCAGATCATGGAAGGGGACCTGTGTCGTTCCCTTTCTCAACTTTGCCCCCATATAGGACATATTCAGTTTGCCGATAATCCTGGGCGTAATGAGCCCGGTAGCGGCGAAATTCATTTTGATACCGTGTTTGCCCACATCGATTCCTTGGACTATGCAGGATGGGTAAGTGCGGAGTATCGACCGTTGACAGATACGGCAACCAGCCTGGGCTGGTTTAACGCAACAAAACAGGAGCCGTGATGCAATTCAATTGGGGTGGGAAGATCATCCTTGGCCTGCTCGGCATGCTTGTGGGTGGGCCCGTTGGCCTGGGCATAGGCTTGCTGATTGGACATATGCTCGATAAAGGCACCGAGCGAGTGCAGACGTTTAATCCATTTCGCCCCTATGGGCCAGGCGAACAGTCACAAATTCAGCGGGCTTTGTTCGATACCGTGTTTTCTATCATGGGGCATCTTGCGAAGGCGGATGGTCGGGTTAGCGAGGACGAAATTGCCCAGGCTCGAGCGGTAATGGACCGCATGCAGTTGTCAGAAGAACAGCGCAAGCAAGCGATTGCCCTATTCAATCAAGGCAAGGAGGATAATTTTCCTTTGGATCAGGTCGTGGCAGCATTCGCGACAACCGTTAAACACCGTAAACAGTTGATTCTGGTATTGCTGGAAATCTTGCTACAGACCGCGCTGGCAGACGATGAGCTGGACCCTGCAGAGGAAGCGATTCTAGTGAGAGTGGCCGAAGGCTTGGGGGTGCCGCGAGCTCAGTTTCAGCAGATCCTTAATATGTTGCTGGCACAGGCTCAGTTCTCCGGTAGCCGTGCCGGCGGCCATTCCTACCAGGGGCAGCCAGCAGGGCCGTCTCGACCGTCCCTGTCCCAGGCGTATAAGGTCTTGGGTATCACTGACAGCGCCAGTAATCAGGAAGTTAAAAAAACCTATCGCAAGTTGATGAGCCAGAATCATCCGGACAAGTTGGCGGCCAAAGGTGTACCGGAAGAAATGATTCGGGTAGCCACGCAAAAGACCGCCGAAATCAGTAAAGCCTACGAAATGATCAAAGAACATCGCGGTTTTAAATAAACAACGCCGTAGGTTTAACGCAAAATGCAGCACGCGCCGATTCGCGGAGCCGCTGCCAGGCTTCCCAGTAGGCGAGTTGGTAGCGCAGCCGATCCGGGACAAGGCAGATCCCGACATGAACATGTTGCTATGTTCATTTTTATCTCACGAGCATGGGTGATTGAATCTAATCAAAGAATGTGGTGATTTGAACAGAAGAGGGAACAGTGTACCGTTTCCTATTGTCGGATCCATTAGGCTAACCGTATTGGCTGGCCTGCCATTTCCATTCAAAGGAGCGAGCTTCATGTTGGGCGAAAATCACAGCATTCATCACGAATTTCCGGATTTTCACCAGAAGATAGACGCGCTTGTTGACGCAGACCCTACCTTCAAAGCACTGGTTCTGGAGCACGATAAATTAGATAAACAGATACGCGGTCTGGAGATGCGAGAGAGTCCAATTTCTGATCCTGAAATGGAACGATTAAAGCAGGAGCGAATACGCCTGAAGGACACTATCTACCATCGGTTAGGCTAATACTAAATAGAAAAAGCCTCTGGAATCAGAGGCTTTCTTTAACTTACTTGATGCGTAATCAGGCGTTGAGTTCTGTCAGCTCATGCACTGATAAATGCCAGGCAGGCGCTGGCGCTGCTAGAAAGGCTCGTTGAGTGAGTAAATGGAAGGGGCTCAGCCAGTGCCAAACCAAACTCAGCTCCCCGGAACGGTGTTTTCCTACATCCGAGAAAAGACCAGCGGTAATGCCCGCGTGGCTTCTGGTCACATTTTAGCCTCCCGCTTGCTATCGTAGAAAGCATTGCTAACCCGATAAAACATCTGGGCCGGGCCGCAAAGACCCGGTCACGGGACCATTATTTTTCAAGCTCAATGCGCTGGGCGAAATGGTTCAGGGCGTCAGGCTTGGCAAGCGCATTGCGATTGGTCACGGGTCGCCCATGGATCACTTCGCGGACCGCTAGCTCCACTATTTTTCCACTGACAGTGCGAGGAATTTCCGGCACGGCCAGAATTACCGCAGGCACGTGCCGGGGTGTGGCGCCCTGGCGAATGGCCTTGCGGATGCGAGCTTGCAGCTCTTCGTCCAACGTAACGCCCTCCGCGGTCACCACAAACAACACCACTCGCACGTCGCCGTCAAACTGTTGACCGACCACTATGGCCTCACGAATTTCAGCCAAGGTTTCCACTTGTCGGTATATTTCCGCTGTGCCGATGCGTACGCCACCTGGGTTAAGCACCGCATCAGAGCGGCCGTGGATGATCAGCCCCTGGTGGTGGGCATGTGGAACCAACTGTGCATAGTCACCGTGGGCCCAGACACCGTCAAAGCGCGCGAAATATGCATCGTGAAAACGTTGGCCATCCGGGTCATTCCAGAAACTGACCGGGCAAGAAGGGAACGGCGATCGGCAAACCAGCTCGCCCTTGCTGTCTGCCAGCGGCTTACCTGCGTCATCGAAAACGGCCACATCCATACCGAGCCCGAGGCACTGCAGCTCACCGCGGTATACCGGCAGCATGGGGTTGCCCAACGCAAAGCAGGAAACAATGTCAGTACCGCCTGAGATGGAACTGACGAGTAATGAAGATTTTACCTGCTGGTAAAGGTAGTCGTAGCTCTCGTGAAGGAGCGGCGAGCCGGTGGAGAAAAGGGTTCGCAAGGTGCCCAAATCATGACTGTCTTTGGGGCACAGACCGGATTTTTCCACGGCTTGCACAAATTTGGCGCTGGTGCCGAAGTGGGTAATCCCTTCCGCGTCAATTAAGTCAAATAAGCGGCCGGTGTTCGGGTAGGCCGGGTTGCCATCGTAAAGCACCAAAGTGGCACCTGTGTGGAGCCCGCAGATGAGCCAGTTCCACATCATCCAGCCGCAGGTGGTGAAATAGAAAAAGGTATCGGTTGCACGGACGTCCGCGTGCAGGTGTAGTTCCTTGGTTTGCTGTAGCAGGGTGCCGCCGGCGCCGTGCACTATGCACTTGGGCTGGCCGGTAGTGCCGGAGGAATAAAGGATAAATAATGGGTGATTAAAGGGTAGGCGAATAAAGTCCGGGGCGGGGCCGGCCGCCTCTAACCAAGCACCCCAGATGAGAGCCTTGGGCACGACACTGCTATCGCCGCGGCCGGGCACCACAATAAACAGCTCGGGTTTCAGCGCCTCGTGTAAGGCCTCAATACGCTCGCCCAGATCAATCCATTTTCCATTGTAATGATAGCCATCGCAGGCCAGAAGCACTTTGGGTTCAATCTGGCCGAAACGATCAAGCACACCGGAAACACCGAAATCCGGGGAACAGGAGGACCATACGGCGCCGATCCAGGCGGCGCCAAGGGCGGCAACCAGGGTTTCGATACGGTTGGGCATGAAGCCGGCGACCCGGTCACCCGGTTTGATACCGGCAGCCTGCAGTTGAGCGGCGACCTTGCCGGCGGCCACACGCAAGGCGCTGTAACTGATCTCAGAGCGTGTGCCGTCTTCCAACACGCTGATTACAGCGGTATGGCTGTCGTTGCGCTTCAGCAAATTTTCCGCGTAATTGAGTTCGCCGTTGGCAAACCAGCGGGCGCTTTGAAAGGTTTTACCGGTAGTTAGCACCGTATCGCCGGGGTTGCCAATGACACCGCATTGATCCCATACCTGCTGCCAAAATGCCGCCGGCTGTTCAACGGACCAGCGATGTAGTGACTGGTAGTCTGGCAGTGGCTGGCCGCTATTGTCGCGCGCCTGTTGCCAAAAGTTGGCCAGTTGAGAGTTCTGGCTTTCGTCACCGGGTTGCCAGAGCGCAGTGGTCATTGGTTGCCTCCCGTTGCGCCGTTATCCGTGTCCTCGTCTTGGGCGGTGAAGTCCACCAGTAGCGTTCCTTCACTGACGCTGTCTCCCGCCGCAACGGTGAAATTGTTTACCGTTCCGGGCACGGTGGCACGCAAAGTGTGTTCCATTTTCATGGCTTCCAGTGTGATCACCGCATCGCCGGCTTCAACGCTATCGCCGGGGACCACATGCAAGGCGACAATGGTACCGCTCATGGGAGCACTAAATCCGCCGGCATCGTCATGCTGGGCCGTATCACGGCTGGGGTTCAGGGTCACCGGGTAAGCCTGACCGCCAACGAACAACGTCAGTCTGTGGGCATTTTGCCAAGCAAAACGGGCCGCCAAGCTATCGGTGCCCCAGTGCAGACGCAGGCTGTGTTCGGTTGTGTTAACGCTGAAGCTCAGTGGCGCGCTGTGCTCGCCTATAGTGGCGTGTTGCTGGTCCTCGCGTACGGTGAGTTGTTCGCCATTGGCTTCGACACGGGTTTGCCGCAAACGCTGGTTGAGCGGGCGCCAGCCGTTAAGTGAATGCCAGGGAGAATCGCTGGCGACATTTTCTGCCTGCAAGCGTGTCGCGGCCAGCGCCAGCAGTTCAGTATTGACGGCGGTGGCGTCCATTAACTGCGGGCGGTGCTCCAGCAAACGGGTGTCCAGCTCAGCACCGGCAAATGCATCGTCATTAAGGACTCTGCGTAGGAAGGCGGCGTTGTGATGGATACCGTCCAGCTCCAACGCGTCGAGTGCATTGATCAGTTGTTGACGGGCGGCATTGCGATCGCTGCCATGGCAAATAAGTTTGGCGATCATCGGGTCGTAGTGTTCGTCTACTCGGTCGCCCTGTTCGTAGCCCGCATCCACCCGGCTTTGGCCATGAGGCCAGCGCAGGTGGTGGAGTAAGCCGGAGGAGGGCAGGAAACCCTGTTCGGGATTTTCCGCATAGAGACGTACTTCCATGGCGGCACCATGGCGTGTAATTTGCTCTTGTTGCTTAGGCAACGGTTCCCCGGCGGCCACGGACAGCTGCCAAGCCACCAGGTCTTCGCCAGTGATCATCTCGGTCACCGGGTGCTCTACCTGCAAGCGGGTATTCATTTCCATGAAAAAGAACTGCCCACCGTCAGCGTCACCACCGGCTGCAGGGGGCGAGTAAAGAAATTCCACGGTGCCGGCGCCACGATAATCAATGGCTTTGGCTGCTTGCACTGCGGCATGGCCAAAAGCGTTACGGGTTGCTTCATCAAGACCCGGCGCGGGGGCTTCTTCAATAATTTTTTGGTGGCGACGTTGTACCGAGCAATCACGTTCGAACAGGTGGACGGCGTTACCATGATTATCTGCAAACACCTGCACTTCCACATGGCGGGCGGTGGCCAAATAGCGTTCCAGCAGCACTCGATCGTCGCCAAACGCATTGGCCGCTTCTCGGCGTGCGGCGGCCAAGGCTTCATCGAATTCCCCGGCAGCATTCACTACACGCATGCCTTTTCCGCCGCCCCCGGCCACGGCCTTGATTAGCAGAGGGAAGCCGACCGTTGTTGCGGCGGCGGTTAGCTCGCTGTCGCTGGCACCTTCTTCATCGAAACCGGGCAGAACCGGAACGCCGCTTTGCGACATCAATTTCCGGGCGGCGGCCTTGTCGCCCATTACTTCGATGGCTCGGGCGTTGGGGCCCACAAAAATGATACCAGCCTGGTCGCAAGCTGCGGCAAAGTCGGTGTTCTCGGATAGAAATCCGTAGCCGGGGTGAATAGCATCGGCCCCGGTGGCCTTGGCGGCGGCGATTACCTTGTCGATCACCAAGTAGCTTTCCCGTGCTGCGGCCGGGCCCAGGCACACAGCCTGATCCGCTTCCATTACGTGGGGTAAGCTGGCGTCGGGTTCGGAATAGACCGCCACCGTGGCAATACCCTGTTGGCGGCAGGTGCGCATGATGCGACGAGCAATTTCGCCGCGGTTAGCGATCAGGAGTTTTTTTATCTTTGCCATAACAGAGCCTATATCAGTGGCAATGGTCGGAGCGTCGCTGGCAGCGCGATCATGATGCGTTCAAGGTTCAAAAGTGTGAGATAGCGCATTATCTTTTTTGAGATTCGTGCCCGCGAAACTTCTAGAATCTGGCCGATTTCGCGTTTCAATTTTACACTTTAAACATTCAACGGTTTCTCATTTCGCCGCTAGCGATGCTTCTTGCGTGTGGTTAGACCCAGTGCGGGCTGCGTTTTTCTAAAAAAGCGCTGAGCCCTTCCTGGCCTTCATCACCGGTGCGTAGTCGGGCGATGAAGGAAGCGGTGTCATTGATCATGGCGTCGTTAATGGGGCCATCACTGACTCGGGCAATAAGTGCTCGGGCTTCTACTTGTGCCTGGGGGCCACCCGCAAGTAGTGCGTCGATCAACCCGTCTACGGTGCTGTCCAGGGCGTCTTCGCTAACCACCTCGTGGACAATGCCAATCTGTTGAGCTCGCTCGGCGGGAATCACTTCTGCAGTCATGAAAAAGCGGTTAGCCTGTCGGGCGCCCATGGCACGAACCACGTAGGGGCTGATTACCGCGGGCACGATGCCGAGTTTTACTTCACTGAGGCAGAAACGGGCATTGTCTGCCGCCACCGCCATGTCCGCCGCGCAGATCAACCCCAAAGCGCCACCAAAAGCGGCCCCCTGCACGCGCGCAATCACCGGCTTGGCGCATTGATCAATGGCCTGCATCAGCGTCGCCATGCGCAAAGCGTCCTGTTGGTTTTGCTTGGCGTCCAATTTGCCCATGGCACGCATCCAGTTAAGGTCTGCGCCGGCGGAAAAATGCTTGCCAGCGGCCTGCAGTACCACCACGCGGACGCTGTCGTCACTGCCGGCCTGTTTAAAGGCTTCAGTGAGTGAGGCGATGATGGTGTCATCAAACGCATTACGCTTGTTCGGGTTATTCAGCGTAATCCGGGCCACCTGGTTTTTGATGTCTGTGGTAACACTCATTGTTGACGTCCTGTTTTGTATCTGGCTTTGGGCATTAGGCTTTCTGCCGCCTGTTCACATCCGGAATACGCCGTAGCGTGTTTCTTCGATCGGTGCGTTAAGACTGGCGGAAATGGCGAGGCCAAGGACATCGCGGGTGTCCGCCGGGTCGATGACGCCGTCATCCCAGAGCCGGGCGCTGGCGTACCAAGGTTGCGCCATTTCCTCGTAGCGCTGAGTCATTTCAGTTTGAAATTCGAGGGCTTGTTCGTCACTCCAAACTTGACCTTTTTTCTTCAGGGAAGCTTGCTTCACTTGGGTCAATACACTGGCGGCCTGTTCGCCTCCCATTACCGAAATGCGGGCATTGGGCCACATAAACATGAACCGCGGGTCGTAGGCTCGACCACACATGCCGTAGTTGCCGGCCCCGAAGCTACCACCGGTCACCACGGTGAATTTGGGGACGGTGGCGCAGGCCACCGCGTTGACCATCTTGGCTCCGTGCTTGGCAATGCCTTCGGCTTCGTATTTCTGGCCGACCATAAAGCCGGTGATGTTCTGCAGGAACAGCAGAGGGATCTTGCGTTGGTTGCACAGCTCGATGAAGTGCGCCCCTTTCTGGGCAGATTCCGAGTACAGCACGCCATCGTTGGCAAGAATGCCCACCGGGTAGCCGTGAATTCGGGCGAAACCGCACACCAGAGTGGTGCCGTAGCGGGATTTGAATTCGTCCAGTTCCGAGCCATCCACGATGCGAGCAATCAGTTCGCGAGCGGGCATGGGTTGGCGTGTGGTTGTGGGAATGACGCCGTACAATTCGTCAGGGGCGTAGGCTGGTGCCTGCACAGGCAATCGTTTTACTTGATCCGGTTTGTGCCAGTTCAAGTGGGCAATACATTGTCGCGCTAGCTCGAAGGCGTGGGGTTCATCTTCAGCCAGGTGATCCGCAACGCCTGATTGTTCGCAATGCAGGTTGGCCCCGCCCAGGTCTTCAGCGCTGACCACTTCACCGGTAGCCGCTTTTACCAGCGGTGGGCCGGCCAGAAAGATAGTGGCTTGTTCTTTCACCATAATCACTTCGTCTGCCATGGCGGGCACATAGGCGCCGCCAGCGGTGCACGAACCTAACACCACGCTGATTTGAGGAATCCCCCGGGCGGACATGTTGGCCATGTTGAAAAAAATACGCCCGAAATGTTCGCGGTCAGGGAATACCTCATCTTGACGGGGCAGGTTCGCTCCGCCGGAATCCACCAAGTAGATGCAAGGCAGGCGGTTTTCTGCAGCAATGGTCTGGGCGCGCAGGTGTTTTTTAACTGTAAGGGGGTAATAGCTTCCGCCTTTCACAGTGGGGTCGTTGGCGACGATCATGCACTCTACGCCTTGTACCCGACCGATTCCGCCGACGCAGCCAGCGGCGGGGACATCCTCCCCGTAGACACCGTCAGCGGCGAGGGCGGAAATTTCCAGAAACGGAGAGCCCGGATCAAGCAGGAAATTGATACGCTCACGAACGGGAAGTTTGCCGCGCTCACGCAAGCGCTGCTCCGCCGCTTCACCACCGCCATGGGCAATGTGGTCAAGCTTGTCCTGCAATTGCTGACGCAGTTGCAAGTTGTGCTCCCGGTTGGCCAGGAAATCAGGGCTGTTGGGGTTGATCTGGCTATTAATTTTGGGCATGGATTATCTCGCAGGACGCCAGACGCAGAACGTCTGACGCCATAGTTTCCGGCGTTGGGCTTCAGGCGTCAGGCCGTTTCATTAAACAACTCGCGGCCGATAAGCATGCGGCGGATTTCACTGGTGCCGGCGCCGATTTCATAGAGTTTGGCATCACGCAGTAGGCGGCCAGTGGGGTACTCGTTGATGTAACCGTTACCGCCCAAGGCTTGAATGGCCTCCAGTGCCATTTTGGTGGCGTTTTCGGCACAGTAGAGAATCACACCAGCGGCATCCTTGCGGTTAGTTTCGCCGCGGTCGCACGCTTTGGCCACGTTATAGAGGTAGCTACGGCTGGCGTTAAGCGTCACGTACATATCGGCGATTTTGCCTTGCATGAGCTGGAATTCGCCGATGGCCTTGCCGAATTGTTTGCGTTCATGAACGTAGGGAACCACTACATCCATACACGCTTGCATGATGCCAGTGGTGGCGCCGGATAGTACGGTGCGCTCGTAATCGAGGCCACTCATTAGTACTTTGACCCCTTCGCCTACAGAGCCAAGAACGTTCTCTTCCGGTACCCGACAATCTTGAAATACCAATTCACAGGTGTTGGAGCCGCGCATGCCGAGTTTGTCGAGTTTTTGGGCTTGCGAGAAGCCGGCAAAACTGCGCTCAACAATAAAGGCTGTGATGCCGCGTGGCCCTGCGTTGGTATCTGTTTTGGCGTAAATTACATAGGTGTGTGCGTCGGGGCCGTTGGTGATCCACATCTTGTTGCCGTTGAGCACATAGTGGTCACCTTGTTTGTCCGCGCGCAGGGTCATGCTAACCACGTCGGAGCCGGCGCCGGGCTCACTCATGGCAAGGGCGCCGATATGCTCGCCGCTGACCAGTTTGGGCAGGTATTTTTCACGCTGGGCATCGTTGCCGTTGAGATAGATTTGGTTAACGCACAGGTTGGAATGGGCACCGTATGACAGGGCAATGGAAGCAGAAGCCCGAGAAATTTCTTCCATCACCAAGGTGTGGGCCAGATAGCCCATATTGGCGCCGCCATATTCTTCGCTGACGGTAACGCCAAGGACACCAAGGTCGCCAAGTTTTTTCCACATCTCTACCGGGAACTCGTTACTGCTATCGACTTCGGCAGCGATGGGGGCGATTTCTTTCTGGGCGAAATGGCGGACGCTGTCGCGCAGGGCAATCAGAGTTTCGTCTAAGTCAAAATTAAAAGTGCTCTCAAACATGATCGGGGTTCTCCAAGGCAGTGAGGGCGTCTTCGCAGCGCTGGTCGGCGTCGTCCAGCTCCTGCTGTAGAGCCTGAATATCTCTAAGTTGCTGGTTCAGCTGGTCTCGACGCTGCTGGATTTTGTCTTGCAGTGCCAATAGCTGATTGCGGTTATCACCGCTGGGCTGATACATCTTGATCAACTCTCTGGACTCGGCCAGGGAGAACCCAAGGCGTTTGCCACGCAGAATCAATTTCAATGTGACCCGGTCTGCGGGGGAGTAGACTCGTGTTTGCCCCCGTCGGGCCGGGCTGAGCAGCCCCTGATCTTCATAAAAGCGAATGGTGCGAGTCGTCACGTCAAATTCCCGCGCCAGTTCACCAATGCTGTATATCTGTTTTTTGGGCATGGCGAAATCCTAGGGGAGGTTTACGTTAACGTAAAGTGGTGATTTTGGCCTTTCCGGTCCGTGACACTGTATTTACCTATGCCTAGACTCCCAACGTAATCTATGGGGACAGTGGGAATAACAATGAAAGAGACTTGGAGTCGCTGGGTGGTGGAGCATCCAGTGTGGGTGCTATTGATTTGTAGTGCGCTATGCGTAGTCATGGCCACCGGACTGCAGGGGTTTCGCAATAATAACGATCCACGCATTTTCTTTACCCAGGAAAACCCTGATTTCAAACGGTTTATGGCCCTGGAAGACAGCTTTACCGCCAATGAGGTGGTGTTGTTTGTGGTACACCCGAAGAACGGTCGGGTGTTCGAACCGCAAACGTTGGCGGCGATTGAGTCACTGACTGACGATGCTTGGACGCTACCGTACTCCACCCGGGTGGATTCCCTGACCAACTTCCAGCATACCGAGGTAGATGGAGACGAACTGTACGTGGCACCTCTGGTGGAAGATGCCGCAGACATGGCACCGAATGAGATAGCCTTGGTACGCGAAATTGCCCTGAAAGAACCTGCATTGGTTGGGCGGCTGGTCTCTGAAAAGGGGCATGTGGCGGGCATCGTGGCTACTGTAACCATGGATGAGGGCAACACCGAAGCGCCGGTGATTACCCAGGCGGCCCGCGAGATGGCACAGGCCTACCGGGAGCGTTACCCGGATATCGAGTTTATGGTCACCGGTACGGTGGTGTTTTCCCAGGCTTCCGCCGATGCCACCGAACAATCCATGGTGACCACCTTGCCATTGGCTTTTGTGGTGATGCTGCTGTGTCTGTGGCTGATTATGCGCAGTGCCATTTTTGTGGTCGTGACGGTGATGGTGATTGGGTTTTCCATCGCCTCGGCTATGGGCATTGCCACGTGGCTGGGGATAGAGTTTTCGCCCATCGTGGGTATGGCGCCCGCCATGATTCTGACCCTGGCAGTGGCGGATTCAGTGCATATTCTGGCCAGCTACCGGCACGAATGTTTGCAAGGCAAGGAGCGGGCGGCGGCTATGCTAGAAAGCCTGCGCATCAATATTCAGCCGGTCTGGCTCACCAGTTTTACTACGGCGATTGGCTTTGCAATTCTGAATTTCTCCGAGTCTCAACCGTTCCGTGCTTTAGGGAATGTGGTATTGATCGGGGTGCTGCTGGCGTTTGTGTTCTCGGTCGTGCTGCTACCGGCTCTGGTGATGTTGCTGCCGCACCGTATTGAGCCGGGTAAGCAGCGGGATTTTGCTCCCTTGATGGGGGCGCTGGCCGCACATCTGAATCGCCATTTCAAACCCTGGTTGCTGGGCATGTCAGCGGTGGTAGTGGTGCTAACCGCCGCCATCGGCTTGAACCGCATCAATGATGTGTTTAATGAATATTTTGATGAAACCTTTGAGGTTCGTCAGGTGAACGATTTCGCCATGAGCAATCTTACCGGCATGCATCGTATTGATTATGCGGTGCACTCCGGGGAGTCTGGCGGGGCCATGGAGCCTGCGTACCTGAAGCACATTGATGATTTAATTATCTGGTTGGAGCAACAGGATGAAGTGGTCTATGCCTCAGCCTATTCAGATGTCATTAAGCGGCTTAATCGAGACATGCATGGCGGTGATTCGCAGTGGTATCGCATTCCGCAATCCCGCGAGCTAATTTCTCAGTACACCTTGCTGTATGAATTATCGTTGCCCCAAGGGCTAGGCTTGGAAGATCAATTGGATATCGATAAGGAACAAGCGAGGGTGATCGTCTTGCTAGAAAACATTGGTTCGCACCCGGTACTGGAGTTCAATGAACGAGTTGAAGCGTGGATGGAGGATCATTGGCCGCAATACATGCACAGCAAAGGAACCGGCATGGACATTCTGTTTGGCCGGGTCACCATGCGCAATATTCAAAGCATGCTCGGGGGTGCGCTGGTCGCCTTGGTTAGTGTTTCGGTGCTGTTGGTCATAGCGCTGCGATCTGTGCGCTACGGGGCCTTGTCATTGCTGCCCAACCTGTTGCCGGCGGCCATGGCTTTTGGGTTATGGGGGCTGGTGAACGGCGAAATTGGACTGGCAGTGTCAGTGGTGGCCTGTATGACCTTGGGGATTGTGGTCGATGACACGGTGCATTTCCTCAGCAAATATGTGCGTGCCAAACGTGAATTAGGCCTTAATACTGAACAGGCGGTGGAATATGCCTTGCGCACCGTTGGTGTGGCACTGGTGGCCACATCGGTGGTATTGGTGGCCAACTTTGCGGTGATTGGTACCAGCCATTTTTATCCTAATTCCAGCATGGGGCAGTTATCGGCAATCACCATTGCCATGGCGTTGATTGTAGATTTCTTCTTTTTCGTGCCGTTGCTGGTTGCACTGGACCGCCGTAAGCAGATTAGGGCGGGTGCATAGGCTCTAGCCAGTGTGATAAGGCGGTGTTAACGTAGCTCGAAACCGGTTTTCCCGTTTCTTCGGAACAAAACACAGTGTCATACAAGAAAGATCGAAAGGTTCTTAAACGCGTAGATTATGGGGCCGCCAAGAACTCCTTGATGGGAGTCCTGGCGGCCCTTCTGGTTTATGCAGTTGTCTTTACCTGGGGACAGGTCTACCAGAGCTTCGAACTGGAAGCGCTAATAGGGGGGGGCGCCGTACTGCTCGTTACCGCTTACCGGTTATGGCTGGTGGCCCGTTTTGATGCCCTCCATGGTTCTGGCCCCGCACGTTGGCGACGTTTGTTCGGGGTGGGCCTGTCGCTGCATGCTTTGTTGTGGGGCTTGCTACCAGCCTGGCTAATTTGGCGATTGGGCACCGGCTTTAATTTCTTCGTAGTGATTCTTTATAACGTCGGCGTAACGACGGCCCTAGGCAGCTCCTGGATGGCCGGCTTACGGGTGCGCCAAGCGTATATCGTACTGATGTTTCTGCCGACATTGGCGGTATTACTGTTTGCGGGAAGCGTGCACGATTGGGTTTTGGCGGCATTGATTGGCTCCTATGCATTTTACTTGTTCCGCCTTTACCGCGGGCAGTACGAGACATTCTGGCATGCCATGACCCGTGAGCGGCGGGGCTCTGTGGAGCCTAAAAAGCCGGTGCGCAGTAGTACCGAAGTGCAGCTGAGTTTAGTGTACCGACTGGCCCACGAACTACGCACGCCGATGAATTCGTTGATGGGTATGATGTCGTTGCTAGAAGACACCCGCCTGAATGACGAACAAAAAGACTACCTACAAGTGGCAGGGCAGAGTGGCAAGTTGCTGCTGACTCTGATTGATGACGTTCTGGATTATTCCCGCATTCTTTCCCGCCGCATTACCCTTAACTCTGATTATTTTGACTTTCGGGCAGCGATTGAACAGTCGCTGGAAGCCTTCGGGCCCATGGCCCAGACATCCGGTCTGGAATTGACCTGTGTGATTGACCGGATGTTGCCCAAGCGTATTCGCGGTGATCGTGAGCGGTTGATGCAGGTACTTAATAACCTGTTCAGCAATGCCATCAAATTCAGTGAAAAGGGTGAAATTCGTCTCGATGTGGATTTTACTGTGGAGAGGGAAAACGCTGGTGTGCTCAGGGTGCGGGTTAGCGACGAAGGCGCAGGCATGGACCCGGAAACCTTGCGCCACTTGTTCCAAGATCGCTTTATTGAAGAGGGGCAGGACGTCTACAGCAGCCATCATACTGGTTTCGGTTTGCTGGTCTGTAAGGGGCTAATTGATGCTATGGGGGGCACACTGGGCGCAGAAAGCGTGCCTGGCGAAGGCTCTACTTTCTGGTTCACCGTGCCGGTGCAAATGCAGCCGGATATGCGCGAAGCCCAGAGTTTGATACGGGCGCTAGATGGCGTCCAGGCCTTGGTGGTTGGCGCTGCCTCGGGCACGGTTTCGAGTATCCAGGAAGAATTAGAAGCGCTGGGTTGTCAGGCTTCCTCTGCGATGGGGTATGACCATGCACTTCAAGCTTTGCGTGCGGGGCATCGTGAGCAAAGTGACTTTGATGTATTGTTTGTTGATACCTGGTCACGGGGAGAGTTGGCGCTGAATCTATGCCGTAACGTACTTGAAGATCCCTCGCTACGTCCGGTACGTCTTGTGCTTTTGGCCACCATTGAAGAGCGTAGCCATGCGGCAGTGCAACAGCTAATCGATAAACATGATCTGGTGGTGCTGGTACGGCCAGTACATCGCAGCGTATTGCGCCAGGGCTTGGCAAGGTTGATGGGGCTGCAACGGCAAATTCCAGTTGGTGATGCTCCTCTTCAGACGCCGGAAGAGCGGCAGCGCCGCAAACGCTTCCGGCTGATGCTGGTGGAGGACAACGAAGTGAATCAGCTGGTTACCCGGGGCATGCTAAGTAAGTTGGGCTATCAGGTAAAAACCGTGAGCAACGGTGAAACGGCACTGGCGTTGCTGGAACAAGAACCCTTTGATCTGGTGTTGATGGATTGCATGATGCCGGAGATGGATGGCTTTGAAGCAACCCGTCGCCAGCGAGAAATGGAACACAGCAAAGCGAGCCCGCGTACCCCGATTGTTGCGATTACCGCCAATACCGCGGAAGGCGTTCAGGCCCGTTGCCTAGCTGCTGGCATGGATGATTTTCTTGCCAAACCGGTGCATCTTGATGCACTAGAAACAGTATTGCGCCGCTGGCTGCCCGAGCAGCCCGTCAGAGATGAGGATGAACAATGACAAGAAAAGCCTTGCTGCTGGGAGCAACCGGGTTAGTGGGTCGTGATTGCTTAGAAAACCTACTTGCCTGCGATGACTATGAAAAGGTAATTGTGCTGACTCGCCGTCCTTTATCGGTGGAGCATCCCAAGCTAGATGTGCAGCGGGTAGATTTCGATAATATCGAGGCGCACAAGAATAGCTTCCAAGTTGATGATGTTTTTTGTTGTCTGGGCACGACCATGAAAAAAGCCGGTTCGCGACAGGCATTTCGGCATGTGGATCATGACCTTGTGGTGCTGGCCGGCAGCATGGCGAGGCGAGCCAATGTGCAGCGCTTTCTAGTCGTTTCGGCGGTGAGTTCCAATGCTCGCTCGCCGTTTTTCTACTCGCGGGTAAAAGGGCAGATGGAACGCGCGTTGATCAAGCTCGACCTGCCACTGTTGGCCATTCTGCAGCCGTCACTGTTACGCGGCGAGCGTGAAGACAAGCGCCGGGCAGAGGACTGGGGCAATATTTTCAATCGAGTGATTGAGCCACTGACACGCTGGACCGATGCCCACTGGCTCCCCGTGGACAGCGGCAAGGTGGCTGATGCCATGGTTGGTATGGCATTGATGGGGCCAGATACTGGCTTGTACCGATTGCGTTACCGGGATTTTCTGGTGTTTGCCGGCAAGTTCCGCGAGAAAATGAATAAGACAGCCTGAAAGGCTTTGGCTACAACCTGAACAAATAACCGAAGGAGTTAGTATGACCTTTGTGACTTGCGATCTTTGTGATGACAACGCCGATAGCGTTTGCGTGGTAACCGGACTTAACTGGCTCAGCTATGGCGGCCGCGACGCATTTGGTGGCGAAATCGTCACGGTTAAGTGCTTTGAAGACAACAGCCGAGTAAAGGAACACTTGGGCACCGACGGTAAGGGCAAGGTGCTTGTGGTTGATGGTGGTGGCAGCCTGCGCAATGCGTTGATCGGCGATATGATTGCGGAAAATGCGGTGAAAAATGGTTGGGAAGGCGTAATTATTTACGGCGCCTGCCGGGACGTGGACGCGCTAGCCAAGTTGGACATCGGTGTCATCACCCTAGGTTGCGTGCCGATTAAATCGGTTCGTCGTGATGAAGGGCAGCTGAACATTGAGATCACTTTCGGTGGCGTTGTTTTTCGCCCGGGTGAATTCGTTTATGCGGATAATAATGGGATCATCACTGCGCCCAAGGCCTTGGTATAAGGCTTGTCATTGACGATTCTTGGCAGGAACTCTGCTATAAAACAATAGGGATGAGCCGGCACGACGCCGGCTGCGATCGCACAAGGAATAATTATGCTTAAGTCCATGCGGGTAGCGGAATACATGAGCCGCCGTCTTATCACCTTTTCCCCCGATATGTCCGTCAGTGAAGCCATTCGTACCTTGCTGGAAAATCAAATTTCCGGTGGCCCGGTGGTGAATGAGGCGGGCAGCGTGGTAGGGGTCTTTTCCGAATCTGATTGCCTCAAGGGGGCGCTGGAAGCAAGCTACCACGATACGGAAATTGGTTCGGTAAAAGAATATATGAGCGTGGATCTGCAGACCGTAGAAGGCTCGGATTCTATTCTTGATGTGGCAGAAATTTTCCTTGCGGATCACCGTCGTCGGCTGCCGGTGATGGATAACGGAAAGCTGGTTGGCCAAATCAGCCGCCGGGACTTGCTTCGTGCCATGGAAGACTTTGGGCATCGCCACACACTGTAGTGCTTGATTCAACTTCTTTGAACGCTGTTTGAACTCCGGGGGGAGTCACCATGAACCAACCTTACCAAGCGCCTAAGGCGGATGTTTCTATGGCCGGAAGTCAGGAGACGTATCAGCCCAAGTTTCTATCGCTGTCTGGTCGTATCGGGCGTATGCGGTATTTTGTCTATGCGGCGGGCCTTACGCTGCTTTTCTATTTGGTCATGGGCATTGCTGCAGCACTCGTGATCCCTGGCATTATGAGTGCTGGCCAAAGTGCTATTGGTGTGGGTGCCGTGATAATAGGGTTGATTGTCATGGTGGGGTTTATTGCTTTGATGGTGATGAGCTGGGGCTATATGGTGCGTCGCCTCAATGACATCAACGCCAGCGGTTGGTTGAGCCTGTTAATGCTAGTGCCGATTGCCAACCTAGTGTTGGGCCTGGTGATGTTGTTCAAACGCGGTAGCGAGGGTCGCAATCAGTACGGCGCGGCCCCAGTGAGCAACTCAGGCGGTGTGAAAGCAGCCTTCGTCATTGTGCTGTTGCTGATGGTGGGCTATTTCGGAGTATTGTTCCCGATCACCATGGCAAATTATGCGAATTATTCGCAACAGGCCATGCAGCAGATCGATTATTCCGAATACTGATGACTTGCGTTTGAAATTGAAAAAGGGCCATTGCGGATTCTAAGTCGTATGGACCCTGCTGCCGCTGCGCAGTACAGCGGAAACAAAAAAGGGGCTCTGAAGAGCCCCTTTTTATTGCCTGACTAAACCTTACGGCAGCAGGTGAGAAACAGCATCACGTTCTTCGGCCAGTTCCTGCTCGGTGGCTTGCATTTTGCCACGGGAGAAGTCATTGACCTCTAGGCCCTGAACGATAGTCCAGTCGCCATTCTTGCAGGTGCAAGGGAAGGAGTAGATCAGGCCTTCCTGAATGCCGTAGGAACCATCACTGTAGATGCCCATGGAAACCCAGTCACCTTCGTCGGTGCCCAGTGCCCAGGAACGCATGTGGTCCACGGCAGCGTTAGCAGCAGACGCGGCAGAAGACGCGCCACGGGCCTTAATGATCGCTGCACCACGCTGCTGTACAGTCGGGATGTAGTCGTTTTCATACCAGTCTTGCTCGACCTGATCAATGGCTACTTTGCCATCCACTTCACAGTGATGCAGATCAGGATACTGAGTGGAAGAGTGGTTGCCCCAGATGAGCATCTTCTTCACGTCATTGACGGTTTTGCCCAATTTGTTGGCCAGTTGCGCCATGGCACGGTTGTGGTCTAGGCGGGTCATGGCAGTAAACTGACGGGGATCGATGTCAGGCGCGTTGCGTTGGGCGATCAGGGCATTGGTGTTGGCCGGGTTGCCGACAACAAGAACCTTGATGCCTTTGCTGGCATTGTCGTTGATGGCTTTGCCTTGGGCGGAGAAGATGGCTGCGTTAGCTTCCAGCAGATCTTTACGCTCCATGCCCGGACCACGCGGACGAGCACCAACCAACAGCGCGTAGTCGGCGTCTTTGAAGGCCACGTTGGCATCGTCGGTACCGGTGATACCGGCAACCAGCGGGAATGCGCAATCTTCCAGCTCCATGATGACCCCGTTCAGGGCTTCCAGAGCAGGGGTGATTTCGAGCAATTGCAGAATAACGGGCTGGTCTTTGCCAAGCATGTCGCCGGAAGCGATGCGGAACAGCAGGGAATAGCTGATTTGGCCAGCGGCGCCGGTGACGGCTACGCGTACGGGTGCTTTCATGAACAATCTCCTAGCTTTAATTCGGGAGAACTTATGTGGCTGAAACCGAGAGGACCGCTGAGCAAGGTCAATGGGTCAGGGTCCATGACGGCGCGCATTATAAAGGACCCGACGGCTAATCGCACGGAATCAGAGGTATATATATGAGCAACTGGGATGTGCTGGTTATCGGCGCCGGCCAGGCGGGCTGCGCGGCAGCATGGGATTTGGCCGCAGCGGGCCTGCGTGTGGTGGTTATTTCCCGTGCCCAACCCCGTGCTAAGCCCTGTGCGGGCGGGGTTACCGAAAAGACGCTGGCTCGTTACCGGTTCAGTATTGCATCGGTGGTTCGCGAAACGGTGTCCACCCTAGCGGTGAGCCATACCTCTTCGCCCATTCGCCACCTAAGTGCCCAAGCACGGTTCTGTGTGATGACTGAACGGTCAGAATTGGATGCTCTTTGTCGCGCGAATGCTGAGCAACAGGGCGCCGTGTTCTGCGACACCGCAGGACTACGATCACTTCATCAGGAGGCTAACGGGGTTTCTGTGCAGACCCGGGAAGGTCAGCGCTTCACCGCCCCCTGGCTGGTCGCTGCGGATGGTGCCAACAGCGCTGTGGCGCGGATGCTGGGAGAGCGGCATCTGCGCGGTGCCATGGCCATCGAGGGGTGCGTACCCCGCAAGAACATACGTGATTACCCTCCCATGACGCTGGATTTTGGTGCAATTCGCGGCGGCTATGGCTGGCTGTTTCCCAAGGGGGACCATGTGAACGTGGGGCTCTATGTATGGCGCCATGGGGTGGCAGCGCCGGAGCGTTCCGCTCTGCAGCGTTACAGCCTTGCCCGTTTGGGCGCACAGGCCGAGCAGGTAGCGGGCTATCCTCTGGGGACGTGGCTGCCTAACACCCGGTTGGTTAATGGACGGGTGTTGTTTGTGGGCGATGCGGCAGGGTGCACGGAAGCGTTGCTGGGAGAGGGGATTTACGGCGCGGTACTTAGTGGGCAAATGGCTGCCCAGGCGTTACTGAGCAGTGAGCCGGAAATAGCCTACCCCGCCTCACTAGCAGGCTGGCGTGAAGAACTACACCAAGTCACTCGGCTTGGGCAGCTGTTCTATGGCCTATTACCCATTTCTACACGGCTGCTGCAGAGCCGGTTGGGGGCGACACTGGTTGATGGTTTTGCCCAGGGGCTGACCCTGGGGCAGTGCAAGCGCCAGTGGCGGGGGGCTCAGTTGTCGAAAGGCTGATGGCCTTGATGGCTCCGGTATTGCACCGGTGTGATACTGAACCAGCGTTTGAAGGCGCGATTGAAGGCACTTTGCTCGGAGTAGCCCAGATCTAGCGCGATTTGGTTAACGGAACGTTCACTGTGCAGCAGCCAGTCGCAGGCTAGGCGGCGGCGCTCGTCTTCCAGTAGGCTGGAAAAATCGGTGTTCTCGGCACGCAATTGCCGGCGCAGAGTCCAGGGCTTTATACCGAGCTGATCGGCAATGGGTTCCAGCTGCGGAACGCCCTGTTGCAGGCGATTCTGGATTTCTAAGCGCACCTGTTCCAGTAAATTGTCTCGGGCGTGGTACTGGGTGACGGCGCGTTGCATACGTGAGCGGGCCACCTTGTGAACTTCCGGATCGGCATCGCGCAGGGGCAAATCTAACATGTGGGCGGGTAATACGATGGCGTTTTCTGGCTGACCGAAGCTCACGTTGCAGCGGAAGATACGCTGATATTCAGTCTCATCGCCTTGCGGTGAATGTTTGAAAAGAATCTGCGTTGGGTTCAGTTCCTGGCCAATTAGCCAGCGACCGTAAATGATTGCGGCCGCAAAATTGGCGTCCACTCGTGCTGGATAGGTTGGCAGCGCTTCCAGGTCACTTTCCCACATTAAGCATAGCGTTTTGTCGCCATGATATTCTCGCCACTCGAAGCGCAATTGGGCGTATTCAGTGGTGACTTCCATAAAGGGAATCATCAGCTCTATAGCATCCCCCAGTGTGGCACTGGACATGCTGGCATAACCCAGTTCCCCCATGAAACGCGGGCGAATCCCTTCCCCCATGTGTAGACCGAAAAGGGGGTCGGCGCTGTCGGCAATGGCCTGCGACAGTAACTGATTCTCGATGGCCATGGATATTCGTGACTGGGGGTCTTCTAGATCCTCGTTGCTAATACCAGATGCTACTAGCGCATAGCTCAGGTCCACGCCGGCACGCAGCGCTGCATCCAGCAAATATTCCACCCAGAAAGGGGCGACAGTTTTATGCTTCAAAGAGGAAGCTAGGCTAGCGCACGGCATAGGCTCGCAATTGTTGTTATGGCGTCAGAGGGTCACTAGATAACGAAACGGGGCGCGGCAAGTCAACACTTGCCGAAGGGTTAGGCCTAGATTGATGGCTTATTGAGCGAGTTAGTGAACTTATGGTCTGAACGGCGCAGTGCAGGGAAGGGCGGATGCTCACTGGCGGGCAAATAGCGGGTTGTCTTTGTTCTCCACACGGATGTAGACACCAGAACAGTATTATTGATTTTCCCTAGGGCGCTTCGGTTTTGGTAGTCACTTGCTCGTAACGTTTATTGACGCGTTTGCGATGGCGGTGGTCTTACATAATAGAGGCTTCACTTGGTAGAAATTTCAATGGGTTTTCAACGCTGTGCGCAATGGTCTCAATGAAGGGGGGGGCAAGGTTAGGCGACTAATAAGTCGTGGTGGCTCATGTTTTCTAATAATTGAACAGCAAGCTCGGCCTACGCTTTAGTAAGTATTTTGTTAGGGTAATGGCCTTATTTTTCGGTCGGCTAACCGGCGTGTGAACCAGGAGTGAGGACGATGACAGCAATAATTCGTCAGGGGCGTTATCAAGGACTTAGCAGCAAGGGCGTAACGGAGTATCGAGGTATTCCGTTTGCCAAGGCGCCACTGGGTGAGTGGCGCTTTAAAGCCCCTCAACCGCTACCGGACAGCGAAGACTGTGTTAACGCTGACCGTTACCCCCTGGCGTCATTGCAGCCACGCAATCCTATAATGGGAATTCAGGAATCCGGTGAAGATTGCCTTTATCTGAATATCTGGGCCCCTGAAGGTGAGGGCCCGTTTCCGGTGATGGTGTGGTTCCATGGCGGAGGCTATATGGCAGGCTCCACGTCCCAGGCTCTATATAATGGCGCAGAGTTAGCACGCAGCCAAAAAGTGGTAGTGGTTAATGCGGCATACCGTTTGGGCGCCATGGGCTTTGCGGATTTTTCGGCGGTGGCGCCAGAGTTGGATGCCGATACCAATCTGGGCCTGCGCGATCAGTTGGCGGCGCTACAATGGGTACAAGAGAATATTGCCGCTTTTGCTGGCGACGATAAGCAGGTGACGATCTTTGGTGAGTCTGCTGGTGGTTTCAGCGTCTGCTCATTACTGGCCTGCCCGCAGGCTGATGAGTTATTCCAAGCGGCCATTGTGCAGTCAGGGGGAGCGGATTTTGTGCTAGCCCCGGATCAGGTACGCAAGGTCACTAATGCGTTTGTGGCAGCCTTGCCGGGCGACGGCAGCGCCGCCGAAAAGCTGCTCAGTGCGGATAACAAGGGCTGGATTAAGGCCCAAAATGCGGCGGTGAAAGTGTTGGTGGATCGAGGCTTGCGTACCACCACACCTCAATTTGCCATGAACTTCTTGCCCATGGTGGATGGTGACGTGCTGCCGCAATTGCCGGTTGATGCCATCGCTGCAGGCGCTGCTGCCAACAAGCGTGTAATGGCTGGCGTATGTCGTGATGAATTCAACTTCTTCCAGTACGCTGGCGTGCTGGCTGGCACAACCACCATGGACGCCCTGAGGGAAATCAGCGATGAGGAAATTGTGAGCCGATTTGAGCGTGCGCTGCCCGGTAATGGCCGCCGTGCTTTTGATTATTACCAGACAGCGGTGGAGCCGGATGCACGGCGCAGCCGCCTGGACTGGTTAGCGGCTATGGAATCCGATCGTCTGTTTCGGGTGCCCACAGTGCGCCTACTTGATGCCCAGAGCCAGCATGCTCAGTGCTGGGGGTTTCAGTTTACCTGGCCCAGCGAGCCCTTCGGTGTGCCACTGGGGGCCTGCCATGTGGTGGACGTGCCCTTTGTCTTCGGTGTGACAGATACCCCAGCGGGAATGTACTTCACCGGAGGTACGAGTGAAGCGCGGGCGCTGTCTCATCAGGTGCAGGCAGCGTGGGGCACTTTTGCGCGGGGCGATGCGCCAGGCTGGAATGCTTGGCAATCGGACCGTCAGGTGTGCCAGCTGGGCCCGGGTGAGACCATGGCTTCCTTGTTGGATGAAAGTGGCGAACAGCTCTGGCGAGACATCATCCCGGTGGTTTGAACCGGATTTCCACTACCACACAAAACCCGTAGAATACGCCCCCCGTAGGGGGCGTTACGCCTTACGCACAGCTGATATAATCTCCCTATCCGCAGTACTTTCTGCAGTGCTTTTCTGAAACGGTTCCGGCCGAGGTGGACTATGAGTGTAGCGACATTGATCGAGCGCAAGGTTTTCGAGGCGGTGCCTGTGGCACATTTCGCCCTGGAAAATGAAAGCCACAAGCACAGCGTGCCGCCAAACTCGGAAACCCACTTCAAGCTGGTGCTGGTGAGCGAGGTGTTTGCCGGCATGATGCCGGTGCGTCGCCATCAGATGCTCTACAAAATTCTTGCTGAAGAGTTGGAGGGGCCTGTGCATGCGCTGGCATTGCACACCCATACGCCGGCGGAATGGCAGGCCAAGGGGGGCGAGATTTTGGCGTCACCGGACTGCCTGGGTGGCAGTAAACATGACCCGCAATTCAGCAAGGGAGAATCAACGTTGGGAGAGAAGTCGTGAGTACCCAGCATCGGGTGGAAACCCCACATAGTATTGTGGTGGCGGCGTTGTACAAATTTGTTCGGCTGTCTGGGTTCGAGCAATTGCAACAGCCGCTGCTGGATCTGATGCACGCTAACGATGTGCGCGGCACTTTGCTTCTGGCCAATGAGGGCATTAACGGCACAGTTTCCGGCCCCCGTGCCGGGGTGGATGCGGTGTTGAACTGGCTCAAGAGCGACGAACGCCTGGCGACGCTGGAGCATAAGGAGTCTTTCCACGACGAGCATCCATTTTTGCGTACCAAGGTGAAGCTAAAGAAAGAGATCGTCACCATGGGGGTGGAAGGTATTGACCCTACCCGCACCGTGGGCACCTACCTGTCACCGCAGGAATGGAATGAAATTATTGCTGATCCGGACACGGTGTTGATCGACACCCGCAATGATTATGAAGTGGAAGTCGGTACCTTCAAAGGCGCCATTAACCCCGAGACGCGCACCTTCCGGGAGTTCCCAGAATACGTTAAGCAAACCTTGGATCCGCAAAAGCACAAAAAAGTGGCCATGTTTTGTACCGGCGGCATACGTTGTGAGAAGTCCACGGCTTATCTGAAAGAGCAAGGCTTTGATGAGGTGTACCACCTGAAAGGTGGCATTCTCAAATATCTGGAAGAGATGCCTAAGGAAGACTCTCTATGGGAAGGAGAGTGTTTTGTCTTTGATGAGCGAGTGACGGTGGATCATGACCTGAATCCTGGCGAATTTGATCAATGTCACGCCTGTCGTCGACCTATTAGCGATGAGGACAAGCGCTCAGCGCAGTTCCAGCTGGGGGTTTCCTGCCCGAAATGTTTTGATGAATCCTCACCGGAGCAAAAACAGCGCTTTGCGGAGCGGCAGAAGCAGATTGAGCTAGCCCGCGCTCGTGGCCGCCAGCACCGCGGCCAGAACCCCCGCAAATCCTCCTGACAGGGCCATCGTGCTGACTTAGACTGGACGATTCCCGGTGTATCGTTCCAGCGTAGCCTCAATATAGTCGCGGTGTAGCCCATGCGGATTTTGGTTGTTGTTTTGATGAGCGTGCTCAGCGTGCCGGTGGCAGCTGGCACCGTTCAGGTGGCGGTGGCGACTAATTTCGCACACACACTGAAACGTCTGATTCCCTTATACGCGCTGCGCCATCCGGATGACCGGATTGGCGTGACGGTGGCGTCCACCGGCAAACTGGCGGCACAAATTCGCCAAGGCGCGCCCTACGATATCCTCCTCGCCGCGGACCAGCGTCGCCCTGAAGAACTGGCTGCGGACGGTTTTCTGGATTCTGCCTCCATTCGCACTTATGCCCTGGGTACTTTGGTGTTGTGGACACCCACTCGGGGCGTTTCGCTTGCCCCAGAGAACTTGCGCCAGGGCCATGTTCAGCCACTGGCCCTGGCCAATGCCCGCACGGCACCTTACGGGGTGGCGGCGGAATCGGCACTGCTGCATGTGAAACTGCCCCAGGGAGTGAAACGAGTTACCGCTGAAAACGTAGGCCAGAGCTATCATTTTGCCCACAGTGGTGCTGCCGCCGCAGCCTTTGTGGCATGGAGCCAAGTACAGCAGCAGGGCGGTAGCCAGTGGCGAGTGCCGGCGCATTGGTACGCGCCGATTGTTCAGCAGGGGGGGCTGCTAGGCAAGAATGATACTGCGCAGCGGTTTTATGATTTCCTTTTCAGCCCTCAAGCCCGAGCCCTAATTGAACAGACAGGTTATCAGGTGCCCGATGATGCTTTCTGAGGGTGATTGGCTGGCGTTGAGTGTCAGTGTTCAGTTGGCGTTGCTGACCACGGTTATCCTGATCGTGATTTGCACACCGCTGGCCTGGTGGCTAGCGCGTCGCCGTTTGCCCGGCCAAGCATTGCTGGAGGCCGTGTTGGCGCTACCTTTGGTATTGCCCCCCTCGGTGTTGGGATTTTATTTGTTGATCGGATTGGGGCCGAATGGGCCTGGGGGCTGGTTGGCTAATGTGGTTGAACAACGCTCGCTGGCCTTCACTTTTACCGGGCTGGTGGTGGGGTCGGTGGTGTATTCCTTGCCCTTTGTTCTGCAGCCGCTAAAGAATGCGTTTTCCGCTATCGACTCCAAACAGTTGGATATGGCTGCAGTGACGGGTGCCGGGCCACGGGATCGATTCCTCTCTCTGGTATTGCCCCAGTGCCGGGAAGGGTATGTCTCTGCGGCGATTCTGGGCTTCGCCCATACCTTAGGCGAGTTTGGTGTGGTGCTGATGATTGGTGGCAGCCTGTCCGGACAAACCCGGGTAGCCTCGGTGGCGCTGTATGAGCATGTGGACGCGGGGGATTATGTTAGTGCTCATCGGCTTGCCGCGGTTCTGCTTGGCCTGTCGTTGTTGCTGCTGTGGGGGCTGTTCCGCTGGCAGCGTGGCCGTTCCGGCCCAGGAGCCATGCCATGAGTCTGGCGTTGTCGATAAGCGGGCGGCGTGGTGCTTTCCAGCTGCAAGTGGATGCCACCCTGCAACCCGAGGGGGTTACCGTGCTGTTCGGCGCTTCCGGTGCAGGCAAGAGTTCGTTGCTGCGCATGGTGGCAGGGCTAGACCCATGCGAAGGCACGATCCGTTTTGCCGATCAGCTGTGGCGGTCTTCGGGGCTGTCGTCTGAGCGTAAAAACGATGTGGATTTGGCGGTTTGGCAGCGGCCCATCGGCATGATGTTTCAGCAACCCACGCTGTTTCACCACCTTACCGTGCAGGGCAATCTGAACTATGTGGCGCGGCGGCGGCGCAGCCCTATTGGGCAGGTGGAACAGGTGATCAAACAGACCGGTATTGCGCCGTTGCTGTCGCGTCGCGTGGACGGTTTGTCTGGCGGAGAGAGCCAGCGAGTGGCACTTGCCCGGGCTTTGTTGGGCACACCCCGGTTGTTGCTTCTGGACGAGCCGCTCTCGGCTCTCGGGGAGGAGCACAAGCAGGGATTACTGGATCTGATTGCCTTGGCGGCGCAAACGGTGCCGGTGCTGTATGTCACACATAATATGGATGAGCTGCTACGTCTGGCAGACCAGGTCTGGCTGATGGAGCAGGGCCGGGTGGTTGCTCAGGGGCCGGTCGGCCAGGAGCTGTCACGGCTGGATGGTGTGTTGGCTCAACGCGCGGATGCAACCGCTTTACTGGCTGGCGAGGTGGGGAGCTATGTCCGAGAAGATCACTTGCAGGGCATAAGAGTGGGTAGCCACACCCTGTGGCTACCTGGTCTCCAGCGGCTGACTCCTGGCGAGCCGGTGCGGCTGCGGATTGCTGCCCGAGATGTAAGCCTGTGCCTTAGCGCGCCCAACGACAGCAGCATCCTCAATATATTGCCTGCTCAGGTGGTTGGCCTGCGCGATGTGGGTCCTGGGCAATGCCTGGTCCAACTTCGCCTGGCTGGCCAGTGTATTTTGGCGCGTATTTCCGGTCGCTCTGCACGTCAGCTTTCGCTGTTTCCTGGCACCGATCTTTATGCACAGATCAAAGCCGTGGCACTGGTGTAGTGGCGCCTGGGGAGCTGTTGCGCTGCGCGGGCTTAGCACAATGTTTATGCTTTTGCTCGCAACCCGCCTGGCTCCGCCAGTCGGCCGCTAGGCCGAAGCGAAGCTCCCCGGTGGTAATGGTGCTGGTGCCGGAGAAGAAGAACATGATTACCGTGATCAATTGCAGAGCCAAGATCACCCCCGGCGACCACAAGCTGGCCAGCCCTATGGCGAGTAGAGGCTGCAAATCGCCATGGCTAGGCAGTGCAATGCTAATGGCCACCCCGTACAGGGCGGCCAGTAAAGCCATCAGCTGGTACACCGAGAACAGGGTACTGCCACCGCGATAATCCGCCCGCAACGTTTCTGAATAGACTCGCCACAGTTGGCTACCCACCAGACTCAAAGCAAAAGCCAGCGCAAATAGCTGGTGAAAAAACAGGGCACAGCAAAATAAAGCCAATGCGGTATAAATCACGCAGGTCACCGCTTGTATGGGGATCACTTTGATGGCTTCCATTTCGCCTGCAAACGCAATTTTCTTGGTTTTGCCGATGAAGACATGATTCAGCGTAGCAAACATGCGCTGAGCCCAGAGTGGTGCATCGTGTAATGCTTTTCCGTAGCAACAGCCGAAACTGATGCAGGCCAGCCGCCCGATACCTTCCCCCATTACATAGGCAATGGACATCGCGGCAAGCATGGGCAGGGTGGGTAGTGGCGTATCCCACCAATGTTGGCTGGCCTTGTCGGCAAGCCAGAGAAAAATGGGCGCAATAATGATGCCGACAAAACTGGCGCCACCAACGGTAAAACCGTGACGGTTTTTCTCTACTAGGGTGGCGATAATTTTCGCCGCCGGGAGGCAGATGATGAGAACGCCTAGGGTGAGAGCAAGGCTGGTTACCAACGACACACCGGCAGAGGCCGTTAACAGGATGAACGTGGCGACACCGAGGCCTCCGGCCAAGCCAGTAAACAAGCCGTAGAAAGTCAGGTTAAGCCCTTGCCAAGAACCATCGTGGTTTTTCTTCAGTGGTAGTGAAGCAACAAACTGCCAACGTTCCTCCGGTAAATGACGAAACAGTAGGCGAAACCCAAGCCCGAACAGCAGGGCACAGACAAGCAAAAACAGATCCGCAGCCATTAGCTAGCTCCTTCGACGGTTTTGGCCAACACTGCGGGTATAAGGGGGCGAAGGAATGACAGAGCGATGACGCTTCAGTGACAGCGATGCGGGTGTGTAAAAGAGAGGAAGAAAGGGCAATATAAAGGAGGCTAATCAGTCACGGTTACGCAGAAAACTCTCAAAGGAGGCTAATCAGTCACGGTTACGGAGAAAACTCTCAGCGGCCTGAACGATTAATTCGGTGACAGAGCGGTCTTCCATCAATGCCTGCATTTTTAAGCGTTTATGAAGATCGGCAGGAATGTCGGCAGTCAGGCGGCGGTAACCTTCACGAACGGCACCCTGACGCGGTGTTCTCTGGCGCGACGCGCTGGTCACTTTTGGGGGGGTAGCAGCTCGCTTACGCGGGCGGGCTTTCTCTTCGAGAGTAACGAAATCAATCTGTTCCATGGGGGCTGCTGTGGGCCGGCAAAGATGCCGATCAGGGTACTGGAAAGTGCTGTAAATAGACAGGATTGGTACTTAAATTTATAGTGCAAAAAATAGTACAAAAGATGATTGCAATGTTTGTATGACCACGGGGCCTCTGCAAAACACGATGCATGCTAAGCATGGCAGAGATCTTGTAATGGGGGCAGAGGGCAGGTTCAAAAAATAAAACACTGGGGACAACATGGAAAACGTGGATGTGCTGGTCATCGGCAGTGGTTTCGGGGGCGCTGTAATGGCATGTCGGTTAGCAGAGAAGGGCCGTAAGGTTGTCGTGCTGGAGCGGGGACGACGCTGGCTGCCTAGTGATTACCCCTCTGTTTCACAGAAAAACTGGTTCTGGGATGAAGCGGAACCGGAAAAACAAAATGGATGGGTCGATTTCCGCAATTTCGGCGATATGAGCATTGCCATGGGCGCAGGCGTTGGCGGTGGGTCGTTGATCTATGCCAATGTAAGCATTGAGGCTAAACCAGAAGCGTTCGACCACGGTTGGCCGCAAGCGATTAATTATTCCACCTTGAAGCCTTACTATGACATCACTGGAGTGATGCTCAATGTTCAGACCTTGCCCGCCAGCCAGTGGACGCCCCGAACCCATTTGATGAAAGAGGCGGCAGATGCGGTAGGTGCGGGGGATCGATTCACGGTGCTGCCCCAGGCAATTACATTCGATCCGGATTGGCGAGCGGAAAACGACGACTGTTTCGATTATCGCCACAGTAAGATGTGGGTAAATGCCCAGGGAAAGCAGCAGGGTACTTGCACCCATTGTGGCAATTGTGATTTGGGGTGTCCGGTTAAGGCCAAAAACACCTTGGATCTTAATTATCTGGCAGCGGCAGAAAGCGCTGGTGCGCAGATCCGTCCATTGCATCACGTGCGTACCATTCGCCCGCTGGCGTCAGGAGGTTTTGAGGTGCGCGCCATGGATCTGGACGCGCGTGGCTGGCGAGTCTTTAAGGCCAATAAAGTGATTGTGGCCGCTGGCTCCCTGGGCTCCACTGAACTGTTGCTGCGTTGTCGAGATCAATACAAAACGCTACCAAAGTTAAGCCGTAAACTGGGGCATAACTGGAGCAGTAACGGCGACTTTGCCACGGCGGCGTTCTACGATGATCGACAGATTTCACCCACCCGGGGGCCAACCATCACCAGTGCTATCGATTACTTGGATGGATCTGATAACGGTGCCCGTTATTTTGTAGAAGACGGCGGTCTTCCGGATATTCTTGGAAGCTGGCTGGAGCGATTGGGCAAACAGCCTCGCTTTAGTAGCACACGGTTAGGAGCCGCGATGCTCAAGTATGGCGATAGCAGTAACCCCTTTGGGAAAATGATGCCCTGGTTTGGTCAGGCCATGGATGAACCGGGCGGTACTTTTTCCTTGGCGCGGCGTTGGTATTGGCCCTGGAAGCGTGAGCACCTGAAACTGCGTTGGGACTACCGCAAGGCAGAAAAAGCCGTGCAAGGCCTGGCCGATCGCCATTTAGCGCTAACGGCGGCCACTGGCGGTAGCCCGATGGCTCCAGTCACCTGGAGCTGGTTCAAGAATTTGGTTACCCCGCACCCTCTGGGCGGCTGCAATATGGCGGACTCTGTGGAACAGGGGGTGGTGAATCATGCCGGGGAAGTGTTCAATTACCCTGATCTTTATGTGATAGATGGCGCCATGGTGCCGCGGGCACTGGGCTTAAACCCGTCCCGGACCATCGCAGCACTGGCGGAATATTGTGCGGCTCAGATGGACTAAATTCCCAGAGAGGAGTAACGCAGAAGCATGAGTGATGCCCGTTTCCATATCGTGTTTTCCGGGAAGTTGGTCGGCGGCGCCGATTTATCCACGGTGAAGAGTAACCTGGCACGGTTGTTCAAAATGGATAATGCTCGGGTGGAGAGGTTGTTTTCGGCTCAGCCGGTGGTGATCAAGAAAAACACCGATCAGGCTACCGCCATGAAGTTTCGGGCGCTTATGAAGCAAGCGGGCGCTGAATGCGAAATCAGGCCGGTGGCTGTGCAGTCAGCTCCCGAATTGGCAGCAGCACCGGTGCCTTCGTCGGGAATGCCGGTCACATCGGTTGAGTCCTACCGGTCAGCCGGTGAGGCCCGTATCCCAAGTGCGGGCTCAGGCGGCTTGGAGACAGTAGGAACCATTCGTACCGGAGGTACCGGTTTTTCAGGTGCCTTTTCGGTAGCAGATGTGGGGGAAAACTTGAATAACGCGGAACATGCGCCGCCTCCACCGGCACCGGATGTCAGTCATTTGAGTATGGCGCCGCCAGGGGAAAGGCTGGGGCAGCCAACTGGCGTGGCGCCTCCGGCGCAACCCGACATCCGACATCTGTCACTCAAAGACAACGAGTGACACGCAATGCCAGGATTCGCCTCGCATTGCGAGGGCGCTAACGTTGCCTGCAAGTTGATGTTGCTCGGGTTCGGGTTCATCTCATTGAGTGGGTCGAGTCGCTTGTGGCGACCTTCTTGTACTGGATCACGCACGTTACGCTTGATTGCATTGATTAGTGATAGAAGGGGGCGGAGCAGGGCAACCGTAGCGAGGGCTGCCGCAGAGGTTAGGCTGACTCGCCGCCTTCATCCGGGCCGTGAAAACACAAAAATAGCTCTTCAATGAGCTCAGGAATGCCCAGAGCCATTTGTCTAACCACCTGAGTGTTCTCCCACAGGGCGTCAAGCGCCTCATCCTCATCAAGCCCAGAAATAAGAATAAACGGTAGCAAGAGATTAGCGATGGTTTCTTCGTCGATTGCGTACCATTGGGACTCCTTCACGAAGACGCCAGTCATAAACCCAGCACACCAGCTGGCCAGATCTTGCCCATCTTCTTCCTGGTAAGGATCAAGCAGGCAAGGCAGATTAATGGTTTCACCACTGAGTAGCTGAGTCACCAGCCGCTGGCGAAGCTGATTGAGCGCAGAGGCCACGTCTTCGGGTACAGGCATTTCTAGCTCATGGGCGTAGTCGATGCTGTCGGCAAACCCGTCGTCATGGGGGCCTGCAGCCAGGGCGCAGAGCATGCCGTGAATTTCCGTCCAGGTGGGGGCGTCGTCGCCCAAGCTGGCGAAATGCTGACGAACCGTGTTTTTTAGGCTTGGATTGGTGATCTCAGACATGCTTTTCTCCCGGTGGGGAGCAAGCATACCGGCAGACGCGTCAGGGCTCCACTGTCCTGTCGCTGTTGCCCGCTATGCCTGAACTTTTTCTGGTGATTAGCTTTGGGTGTTTATTAATGGAGGTCAGTTGGCCAGCTGAATACGGTTTCTGCCCAGGTCCTTAGCCTGATACAGAGCACGGTCGGCCCGCTTAATAAATTCTTCAGCGCTTTCCCCAGGTTGATACGGTGTCAACCCGGCAGAAAATTTGCTGCGCAGATCGCCGGAAAAGGAATAGTGCTGCTGGGCGAAGCGATTACGCAGACGCTCCATTGCAGCCTGGCAAGCCTGGGTGCTTGTATGAGGAAACAAGACCACAAATTCCTCACCGCCATAACGAGCCAGCAGGTCGGATTTGCGTAGCCCCATGGCGGCGAGCTGGGCAAAGCGATGTAGCACGTCATCACCGGCGTGGTGGCCGTAGGTGTCGTTAACTTGTTTGAAATGATCCAAATCGATGATCGCAAGATGAAGCGGGTTGTTCTCCCTGTTCGCACGGGACATCTCTTCTTCTAGCCTTTCCAGAAAGTGACGACGATTGTAAAGGCCAGTTAAGTCATCACGCACGGCAATGGCACTCAGTCGATTGTGGGCTTCGTGTAACCGTCTGCGCTGTTCTCGCACTCTCGATTGCAGATTATGGATATAGCCCCCCATATAGATAAACCAGCCGAGGCCAAGCGCAAGGATGAGCCAGTGGCCAACTAGGTAAGAGAAAATCGCTTGTTGTGGCGCCTCAAACCATTCGTAGATCAACAGACTGGTAAAACAGAGTTGCGTGAAAGCCGCAATCAATAGCATTCGACGCCGATCCAGTGCGAGTACGCCGAAGGTCATGACCATAAAATAGATGCTTAGCATAGCGCCGCGCAATTCCCGGGAATAGTGCAGGATGGCGGTGGTTAACAGGATCCCCGCGGCCATCTGCACAATAGTCAGGCTGGGGTCACGGAACTGTTCGCTGATGCCGGTGCGAATCAGGAGATAGAAGAACACATTGATGATAACAATTAGCGCAAGCAAGGCCAGAGTGGGCGTGTTCGGCTCAAAGGCTGCGAGTTCCACTCCAATAAAAGTGCCTGCCCATAATAAGCAATAAGAATAGAACGCCATGAGTTGGCGTTTTAGGCGAATTGCTCGCTCCAGCGCGGCGGTGGATTTCACAGTAAACACAGGCAAAACACCTAAACGAATGGTTGTTATCTTTTAGTGCAACTTTACCGTTTTTATCGGCCCAGGTCACAGGCCTGTCATTGTCGATAGTAGACAGCCAATGACAGACTGTTGTTCAACTAACTGTATGTTTGCCGGGATGAGGCCCTCGTATGTCTACACCGCTTTTTGACCTGACATTAACTGAAGAGCAACGCATGACCCGTGAAGGGATGCGCAAGCTGGTTCGAGATTCCCTGTTTCCACAATCGCGTGAAGCAGATGACGCGGCGAAGGCGAATGCTCAACTGCTAAACAGTATCGCGGGTTTTGGTTTGTCGTTGATGCCGATGCCCGAAGCACTGGGTGGCGTGGGCATGCCTCGCTCACCGCTGTCCAACGCTTTGGCGGTAGAAGACCTTGCCCAAGGGGATATTTCCCACACGTTAGCAGCCTTGCAGCCGATGGCGGCAGTGAATGCATTGATAGATTTTGGTAATGAAGACCAGCAAGAACGCTGGTTGCCATCCATGGCTACAGAAAGCTTCACTGGGGCGGCTATCGCATTGACAGAGCCCCGTGCCACTTTTGAGCCATCCTCACCGGCCACCACGGCACAAAGCGCCGATGGACAAGTGGTACTGAACGGTGTGAAAAGCATGGTGCCGTTAGCAGCACAATGTGAGTGGTTTGTGGTGGTAGCGGCGGAAAAGGATGACGTATCTGCTTTTATCGTGCCGAAAACCGCAGCAGGCCTAACAATCGAATCGCAAGCGTATATGGGACTTCGTAGTGCTGAGCTGGCCACGTTGACTTTAGAATCAGTGGTGGTTCCGGAGGCCGATCGCTTGGAGCGCTTTGACCTGAATCGTTTGCTGGGTCTGGCTCGCATTGGCCAATGCGCCTTGGCGGTGGGGTGCTGTCAGGCGGTAATGGAGTACGCCATCCCTTATGTGAATGAGCGTAAGGCATTTGGTGAACCGATTGCCTGGCGCCAGTCTGTGGCCTTTATGGTGGCCAATATGGCGATCGAGATTGAAGGGATGCGGCTGATGATGTTGCGCGCCGCCAGCCGGGCCGAACAGGGGCTGGATTTCCACAAGGAAGCCTATCTTGCGCAGCTATTGTGCATGGAAAAGGCCATGGAAATTGGCACCAACGGTATTCAGCTCTTCGGTGGAGCGGGCTTTGTTCGCGACTACCCACTAGAGATGTGGTACCGGAACTTGCGCAGCATTGCCGTGCTTCACGGCAGCCTGATGGTGTAGGAGAACAGCATGATTAATTTAGAATTGCCCGAGAAGCTTAAACAAACCCAGCAGATGGCCCAGCAACTGGCCAGCGGTGTTTTTCGCCCGATTTCACGCAAATACGACGCCATTGAACACTGCGAGACTCCGGAAGAGCTGAAACCCGTGGCGCAGATGATGGCGGCTATGCCCCGTGGGGGCGGAAAAAAAGGTGGCAGTAGCGAGTCAATTAAGAATGGCATCAACATGATGGGCATTCTAGGTGTTGAGGCCATGTGCTGGGGTGATGTGGGCCTGATGTTGTCCATTCCCGGTTCCGGGTTAGGTAATGCGGCCATTATGGCCGTGGGTACACCGGAGCAGAAAGAGAAGTATGGCAAGCTTTACTGTGCCATGGCGATTACGGAACCTGGTGCTGGTTCCGATTCTGCCGCGGTCGCTACTACAGCGGTAGCAGAGGGTGATGAATGGGTGCTCAACGGTGAGAAGATTTACTGCACCGCTGGCCAGCGCTGCGATGCTATTGTGGTTTGGGCCACGCTGGACAAGTCACTTGGCAAGGCCGCGATTAAGTCGTTTATCGTTCCCCGTGATAACCCTGGCGTAGAGCTAGTGCGTGTGGAAGATAAGATGGGCTTACGGGTATCCGATACCGCCGCGTTAGCGTTTAACAATTGCCGGATACCCAAAGACCATATTCTCGGTTCTGCCGAGGTGGGTGATACGGAAGAGGCACGCAAAAAATCCTTCGGCGGGGTGATGCAGACCTTCGATAATACCCGTCCACAAGTGGCCGCCATGGCGTTGGGTGTGGCGCGTGCAGCCCTGGAGATAACTTGCGATATTCTTGAAAAAGAAGGGGTTGCGGCTGATTACTCTAAACAGCCTTACAATTCAACCGCTCGAGAGTTGGAGGTGTATCGGTTGGAGGCCGACTTGGAAGCGGCGCGGTTGATGACTCTCAAGGCTGCCTGGATGGCAGACAATGGCCAGCCCAATTCCCGTGAGGCTTCCATGTGTAAAGCCAAAGCCGGACGTATGGGCAACGACGTCACATTAAAGTGCGTGGCGCTATGCGGTGAGCTGGGCTACTCCGAGCGCACCTTGTTGGAAAAACTGGCTCGAGATTCGAAAATCATCGATATCTTCGAGGGCACCCAGCAGATCCAGCAGCTAATTGTGGCAAGGCATCTGCTTGGATTGTCATCGAAAGAACTGAAATAAGCACAATAGAGCGATCAACAAAAAGCGCGGCTAAGCCGCGCTTTTTGTTTTTAAGGCAGGGCAGTAGACTCTCCCTTTGTCTTTAACAAGGTCTTTGGGCAAGGGGAATCGTATGTCTGAGTCGCTGGCTGACAAGGTTGTCTGGATTACTGGGGCCTCTTCGGGCATTGGTGAAGCTTTGGCTCGAGAATACGCCAGGCGTGGCGCTCAGCTGGTGTTGTCCGCCCGCCGGGAAGAAGAGCTGGAACGGGTGCGGGCCGGTTTGGTCAATAGCGAAGCGCATTTGGTGTTGCCTTTGGATTTAGCTAACAGCGACGCCATGGCGGCGGCGGTGGAACAGGTTCGCCAAACCTGTGGCCGGCTTGACCAGGTGGTACACAATGGGGGCATTTCCCAGCGTTCGCTGGTGGCGGATACGGATTTGAGCGTAGATCGCCAAATTATGGAGGTGAATTTTTTCGGCACAGTAGCGTTGACCAAAGCTGTTCTTCCCTGGTTTAAGGCGCAGGGTGGAGGGCGGTTCGTGGTGATTACCTCCCTGGTGGGCGAGCTGCCGACCCCGCTTCGCAGTGCGTACAGTGCTAGCAAACATGCGCTGCATGGTTTTTTCGAATCTCTGCGCGCGGAAGAGTACGATCAGGGTATTCGTGTGACGCTGGTGATGCCGGGTTTTATTCGTACCCAGGTGTCCATTAATGCGCTCACCGGCGATGGCAGCCGCCAGGGCACCATGGATGACGCCCAGCAGACCGCCATGGCCCCGGAAGAATGCGCCAAACGGCTGGTCGAAGCCGTGCAGCGTGGCCGTGATCAGGTTATTATCGCCGGCCGCGAAGGGGCGGGCATATACTTGAAGCGCTGGGCTCCCTCGCTGTACCGCCGACTGATCCGCAAAATGAAGGTCACCTGATGTCAGACAACGCTGATACCAAAAAACGCACCCGCCTGAACAAACTGCAAAAGAAACTGCGCAGAGAAACGGGCCGTGCCATTGCTGATTTCAATATGATCAGCGAGGGCGACAAGGTAATGGTGTGTTTGTCCGGCGGTAAGGATTCTTACACTATGTTGGAGATTCTACGGAACCTTCAGCACTCTGCCCCGGTGAATTTCGAACTGGTGGCAGTAAACATGGACCAGAAACAGCCCGGTTTCCCAGAGCACATCCTCCCTGAGTATCTGGAAAAGGAAGGCGTGGCATACCACATTCTGGAGAAAGACACCTATTCCATCGTCAAAGAAAAGGTGCCAGAAGGAAAAACTACCTGCGGCCTGTGTTCACGCCTGCGCCGGGGCAGCCTCTACGGGTTTGCCGAGGAAATAGGTGCCAATAAGATTGCTCTTGGTCACCATCGCGATGACATCGTCGAAACCTTGTTTCTGAACATGTTCTATGGCGGCAAAATGAAAGCCATGCCCCCCAAACTGCGCAGCGATGACAGCCGTAATGTGGTGATTCGCCCGCTGGCGTATTGCCGCGAGAAAGACATCATCGAGTTCTCGGCCTTGAAGGAATACCCGATCATTCCCTGCAATTTATGTGGCTCCCAGAAGAACTTGCAGCGGCAAGTGATTAAGGAGATGTTGCAGCAATGGGACAAGCAGCAGCCGGGACGGATTGAAAATATCTTTGCCGCAGTGCAAAACATCGCCCCTTCACAGCTGGCGGATACCCGCCTGTTTGACTTCGAAAACCTTGAGCAAGGGCAGCAGCAGGGCGGTGATCAAGCCCATCGTCTCGATGTGGTTAATCTGTTCGGGTGATCAAAAAATAACAAAACAGACTTTGTTTACCACTAAACATGATTCACGGCGCCGTTTCCGGTAAAATGCGGTCGCCTTATTTCGGGGCGCCCGCCTTTATGCGCCTTGAACCGTTCCCCCGGGCTTTCGCGATGATCCACACGGTAGCGCGCTGACGTAGACCTGTTGCCGGATTCTCTCTGAACGTCCCGATTAATCAAGATTCTCTCGACCAGAAGGGTAGGAGCACCATGACCGATCGTATTCAGAAGGGTGGCCTTGAAATCGCCGCCGAACTCCATGATCTGGTAGTCAATGAGATTGCGCCGGGTACCGGCGTCGACCCGGAGCACTTCTGGGCCGAGCTGGAAAGCATTCTTAATGACCTAGCCCCCAAAAACAAAGCGCTACTGGCCAAACGTGACGACCTGCAGAAGCAGATCGACGCTTGGCACAAGGCCCGCGTGGGGCAGGCCATCGACATGGCTGAGTACAAGCAGTTTCTAACCGAAATTGGTTACCTGCTACCCGAGGGCGAAGACTTTAACATCACCACCGAAAACGTGGATGCGGAAATTGCCACCATTGCTGGCCCGCAGCTGGTTGTGCCGGTGAAGAATGCACGCTTTGCCTTGAATGCGGCGAATGCTCGGTGGGGTAGCTTATACGATGCCCTGTACGGCACCGATGTGATTTCCGACGAGGGGGGGGCCGAGAAAGGTGGCGCTTACAACCCGAAGCGCGGCGCCAAGGTGATTGCCTGGGCCCGTGACTTTTTGGATAATTACTTCCCGCTGGCCAGTGGCTCCCACAAAGACAGCACTGGCTACGCCATTGAAGACGGCAAGCTGGTTGTGTCTCTGGGCGAAGAGAAGACCGGCCTTAAAGACGCATCTCAGCTTCAGGGTTTCCTGGGCGATGCCGCAGCCCCCACCGGGGTGCTGGTGAAGCACAACAATCTGCATGCGGAAATTCAGTTCGACGCCAGCCACCCGATTGGTGCTGACGACGCGGCCAACATGAAAGATGTGCTGCTAGAGTCTGCCATCACCACCATCCAGGATTGCGAAGACTCTGTCGCCGCTGTGGATGCGGAAGACAAAGTTGAGGTTTACCGCAACTGGGCTGGCCTGATGAAAGGCGATTTGGAAGAGAGCTTCCAGAAAGGCGGCAAGACGATGACCCGTTCCATGAATGCGGATCGTGAGTACACCGCGCTGGACGGTTCCTCCCTGACCCTGCACGGTCGTTCGTTGCTGCTGGTGCGTAACGTGGGTCACCTGATGACCAACCCGGCCATTCTGCACAACGGTGAAGAAACGCCTGAAGGGATTATGGATGGCATGGTCACTGTACTGGCCGCCATGCACGACCTGAAGAAAATCAACAAGCTGAGTAACAGCCGCACCGGTTCGGTCTACATTGTGAAGCCGAAAATGCACGGCCCGGAAGAAGTGGCCTTTGCGGTTGAGCTATTTGAGCGCATAGAAAAAGCATTAGGTTTGGCCGCTAACACATTGAAAATTGGCATTATGGACGAAGAGCGCCGCACTACTGTGAACCTGAAGGAGTGTATCCGTCAGGCCAAGGATCGCGTTATCTTCATCAACACAGGCTTCCTCGATCGCACCGGTGACGAAATGCACACCTCCATGGAAGCGGGCCCCATGGCACCTAAAGGTGAGATGAAAACCCTGCCGTGGATTAGCGCCTACGAAGACTGGAACGTGGACATTGGCCTGGAATGCGGCCTGAAAGGTCACGCCCAGATCGGTAAAGGCATGTGGGCCATGCCCGATGAAATGGCACAGATGATGGCCAACAAGGCGGGTCACCCGAAAGCGGGCGCCAACTGTGCCTGGGTGCCGTCACCCACTGCCGCCACCCTGCACGTAACCCACTACCATGAGATCAACGTGGCCGAGGTTCAGGAAAAGCTGGCCGGCCGTGCCCGCGCTTCTCTGGACGACATCCTCACCATTCCACTACTGACCCGTGAGCTGAGCGCTGAAGAAATCCAGCAGGAGCTGGATAACAACGCGCAAGGCATGCTCGGCTACGTGGTTCGCTGGATCGATAGCGGTGTGGGCTGCTCCAAGGTACCCGACATCAATGATGTGGGCCTCATGGAAGACCGTGCAACCCTGCGGATTTCCAGCCAGCATGTCGCTAACTGGCTGCACCACGGTATCTGCAGTAAAGAACAGGTACTGGAAACCATGAAGCGGATGGCGGAAGTGGTAGATCGTCAGAATGCCAATGATCCCGACTATGTGCCCATGGCCAAGGACTTCGACGGCTCCGTTGCCTTCCAGGCAGCCTGTGAGTTGGTATTTGAAGGCTGCGCTCAACCAAGCGGCTACACCGAACCGGTTCTGCACCGTCGTCGCCGTGAACTGAAAGCGAAGTAACGCTTTCAGCACACAAAAAAGCCCCGCGAGTCGGGGCTTTTTTGTGTGTAAGCCTCAAGCCAGATGATGATTGCCGTGCCGGCGGCTGGTGCTGAAAATTAAAAATCAGCAAGCGGCCAACTAAAATCCGTCCCCTTATCCATGTCCTTGCAGCGTGCGACTACTCTTTCTCCACCATCACCTCTAACGGCAAGGTCAGGCTTTGCTGCCGACCCTGATAGCTTCCAATGCTCTGGTCGGTTCCGCTTTGAGTCATATTAATGCTCCCCATGGGCTGCCAACGCCCGAGGGTAACCCGCAGGGTCGTGGCGCTGTGTTGGGTGCGCGCGGTGTTGTGACGAGTGGGCTGGTCAAAGCGCTGGCTGATTTGCAGGACCACGCTGCTGTCCGTGCCCAACTGGGGTAGTACCTGAATGCCCTGATCGAGCTGCACAAGCTGGGGTCCGTAATAACTGCCGCTGAGCGCCACAAGCGAGCCTTGGCTGATGTAGGCGGGGTAACCATTGAGAGTGCGGATTTGGTAGTGATCTTCACGTTGTTGTTGCTGGTTCTGCTGGTCGATGCGCACCTCGCCCTTGATAATCGGCGCTTGGCCCGATTCGATGCGGCCCCGTACGTCAGTATCAATGCGGGCTTGTTGGCGGGCAGCGCTATGCTGGCGACGCAGATGCACGATCAGCGTTGACGGGGCAGTCTCCAGCCTGCCCAGTACGCTTTGCAGTTCCTGCATGTTGGCCTCACTGGTACGCACAATCAGTTTGCCCCGGTAGGCCCGTACGCTGCCGCCGACCGGTAGTAGTGGTTCAATCACCGGCACCAGGGCCGGTGCGTCAGGGCGCTCCAGCACATGGATGGTCATGCCTTCAGCGGTGCACGGGACGGGAAAGGTGAGCATGATGACGAGCAGGCTGAGGCACAGGCGCATGGCGTCCTTCGGGGTTTCAAGGTTGGTCGTGCTGCTTTTACAGTAACAGTAGCGCCGCTAGGCACCGCTTGTCACTTACTGCGCAAATTCCACCAAGGGCTGGCACTGACGGCTCTTATCCCTACAATGTGCCTCCCCCAAGTCGCTTTGATGGTTAGAAACGCCATGTTTGCCAATAGCCGTGCGGTTAGCTCGAATCAGACGGGCATTCACGAGGATCTGGAGAAAGTGGTGCGCCGGCATCTGGCCTCGGTTTGGCGAGCGCCCATTGCAGACCATGACCACGCGTCGTTCGAGCAGGTTGTCACATGGCGCAATGAAAACGGTTTGGAGCGTCCGCTGATGGTGGACTCGGGTTGTGGAACCGGGCGCTCGTCAGTGCTATTGGCGCAGGCGAACCCCGAGGCGCTAGTGATCGCGGTAGACCAGTCCGCTAACCGTTTGGAGCGCGGTGGTCGTCGCTGGCTGCAGCCCCCGAAAAATCTGTTGTTAGTCCGTGCCGATTGCACCGGGCTGTGGCGACTAATGCAACAGCAGGGCTGGTTGCTTGACCGACATCAGATTCTCTATCCGAACCCGTGGCCGAAAAGTGCACACCTGAAGCGGCGCTGGCACGGCCACCCGGTGTGGCCAACCGTGCTGGCTCTAGGGGGAGAGTTGGAGCTGCGTAGTAACTGGCCGCTTTATCTTCAGGAAGTGCAGGCGGCACTGGCCATAAGCGGCATTGAGGCGGTATTGAGTCCGCTGACGACAGAGGCGCCGGCGGCCACGGATTTCGAAGAAAAGTATCAAGCCAGCGGGCAAACCGTATGGCAGCTGATCGCAAGCCTTGCAAGGCAATGAAATATGGCCGGGTTATGCCGCTGGGTGGCTCATTCGACCTAAAGTGGTTTTGCCAATAGGCCCTTGCGCTATTAGCCGTAGCCGTAGCCGTAATTCGACCTCAGATTCAAAGTCGCAGTTTGCGCAACTCGGTTGATGCCCTACCGCGCGCCCAATGCTCAAGGAACTGTTGCGCCAAGCGCGGCGCTTGCGGTAGCCGATGGCCACACAGGTCCAGTCGAGCGGGGCGAGGCCAGCCACTGGCTTCGAACAGGCTGCTGTTATCGCCGATGGCAAAGCATTGCTGGGCATCATTATCGTCAGGCTGGGTTTGCCGCAGGGTGATGCGCGAAGGTAAGCGGCGGGACAGGTGAACCAAGCGGTGGCCGTTAGGTACGGCATTTTCTATGCTGTCGAAAAGAATACGGATATCCGCCCGGGCATTGCTCAAGGCCAGAACCTTGACGGCATCGCACACAGCTGCATTGCCAGTGAGTCCATCCAGTGTCGGCACTCGAAGCCAGAGACGATGACGGCTGGCGCTGATCAGTGAGGCCAGCGCCAAGCTGGCGTTACTGCGGGCAGGGTGGTGCAGGGTGTCGTCGTCACCGATGACCAAGTGCATGGCTTAGAGCAGGGGTTTGAACATTTGCCGGTGGGGAATGTTGGCATCCATGAAAATGCCTCCAGACACCGAAAAGCCAGCCGCTTCGTAAAAGCTGGTGGCGTGGGTTTGGGCGTGTAGAAAGATTTCTTTCATGCCGTTGGCTCGTGCCGTTTCTTCTGCAGCGACCAGCAGTGAACTGCCAACACCGTAGTTGCGCTGCTCGGAGAGTACGCACAAACGGCTGATCTGCCCGGTGGGCAGCAAGCGAATACAGCCCACAGGCTGTTGCTCGGCGTCCAAGGCCAGAAAGTGAATGGCGGCGGCGTCTTCGCCATCCCATTCCAGTTCTTCCGGTACGTGTTGTTCCTTGATAAATACGGCTTGGCGGAGACCACGCAGCGCGGCTTCGTGTTTGTCCCAACGGGTTTCGATAATGCTGATAGCCATAGGGGTCTCGTTATAGTGGGGAAAAGTAGCCCTGTTCAATCCATTCATGAAGCAGTTCTCTCGCGGTGGGCGTCATAACGGCGTCCAACTCGCGTTTCTGGTAGCGTCTTTTACTGGCCAGTAGCTGCACCAGCGGTTGTTGTTGTTCTGTTAGTGTATGAGCCTCTCCGTTTAGCCAAGCAAGTTTGCCCTGCATGAGCAGGCGCACACTGCCGTGGCGCACCAAAGATACGTCACTATCGCGTTCGCGGATATGGTGTTCATCTACCGCAAATTCAAGGCCCTCTAATCGAGGGGTGGAGAGCCAACGATAAATGGCTCGCTCGATAGCCTCGGGGTGCAGAAGGTCCAAAGCTCCACGCACCAGCTGCTGCCGATCTGTGTCGGCCAAGATTGAGGGATCAGTAGTGATTCCTCGGTCCGGGTCAGTAAAGAGTTTGCTGTCGGATTCGGCTAGGCATTCACCGGCGATCTCTGCCATCAGCATTTGGTAATCCGGAGCGCGAAAGCCCACCGACCATGTAATGCAGTCGCTGTCTTCGGCGACCCCGTGATGGGCCACCCCGGGTGGCAGGTAAAGCACATCGCCGGGTTGCGCAATAAACTCTTCACGAACGGGCATTTGCGCCAGCAATTTCAGCTCGTCGGTAGCCTGGCGAGGGCTGCTTTCGTCGCACACGTCGCCGATCTGCCAGCGACGACTGCCGCTTGCCTGGATCAGGAAAACATCATAACGATCAAAATGCGGGCCAACGCTGCCGCCTTTGGCCGCGTAGCTAATCATGATGTCTTCCACCCGCCAGTTTGGCAGAAACGCGAAATCGTCCAGTAGCAGCGAGGTTTCAGTGAGAAAGTGATCCACAGACTGAACGAGCAGTGTCCAATTTTTCTCACCGAGGGCCTCGAAAACATTGTCGTCGAGGGGGCTTTGCAGTACCGACCAAGGGCCGTTGCCTGCACCAGTTATGACCCGGGCTTCGACTGACTCTTCCAAGGCAAGTCCGGCCAAGGTGTTTGCATCCGGCTGATCCAGGCCGCTGGCAGCACCGGGCATGAATAAAGGACGTTTCTGCCAGTGCTCACGCAAAAACGCTGCCGGGGTAAGCGGCAGCGTAAAGGAGGGCAGTTGCGCTGTGGCCGGCATTAGATGCTACGCGCTTGCTGGGCAGCATTGCCCACATAGGTGGCCGGGGTCATGGCTAGCAACAGCTCCTTGGCCTCGTCGGGAATGGCCAGCTCATTAATGAAGGCTGTCAGCGTCTCTTGGTTGATGCCATCCTTGCCGCGGGTTAGCGCCTTGAGTTTTTCGTAGGGCTTCTCGATGCCGTAACGACGCATAACGGTCTGGATAGGCTCTGCTAGAACCTCCCAGGCAGCGTCTAGATCCTCGTCCAGGCGAGCCGGGTTAACCTCCAGTTTGCCAATCCCTTTTAGGCTTGCCTCATAGGCAATCACACTGTGCGCCAAGCCTACGCCAACGTTACGCAGTACGGTGGAGTCGGTCAGGTCGCGCTGCCAGCGGGACATGGGCAATTTGGCGGCTAAATGGTCCATGATGGCGTTGGCTAAGCCCAGGTTGCCCTCGGAGTTCTCGAAGTCGATAGGGTTAACCTTATGCGGCATGGTGGAGGAGCCGACTTCACCTTCCACTGTGCGTTGCTTGAAGTAGCCTAAGGAAATGTAGCCCCACACATCACGGTCGAAGTCCAGCAGAATGGTATTGAAACGCATCAGGGCGTGGAAAAATTCGGCAACGCAGTCGTGGGGTTCGATCTGGGTGGTAAAGGGATTGAAAGTAAGCCCCAGGGCTTCCACAAAGCGACGTGCAAAAGCCTCCCAGTCCACGTCTGGGTAGGCGGACAGGTGAGCATTATAGTTGCCCACGGCGCCGTTGATCTTGCCGAGCAATTCGACGCCAGCAAATTGGTCACGCTGGCGTTGCAGCCGGGCAACCACGTTAGCCATTTCCTTGCCTACGGTGGTAGGGGAAGCTGACTGGCCATGGGTGCGAGATAGCATCGGCTGATCTGCTTGGGCGTGGGCCTGTTTGCGGATAGCGCTAATCACTTGATCCATTTTCGGCAACAGGATTTCACGGGCTTCGCGCAGCATCAGGGAATAAGACAGGTTGTTGATGTCTTCACTGGTGCAGGCGAAGTGCACGAATTCACTCATATTGGCCAGCTCATCGTGCTCGGCCATCTTTTCTTTGATGAAGTACTCTACCGCTTTCACATCATGGTTGGTGGTGGCTTCGATGGCCTTGATGCGCTCGGCATGTTGAGGCTCGAAATCTCGAGTGATACCACGCAGGTTCCAGGCCGCTTGGCCGCTCATCAGGGGAACTTCAGGGATGTTCTTATCGTGGGCCAGCTGTTCCAGCCAGCTGACTTCCACATGGACGCGGAAGCGAATCAGGCCGTATTCACTGGTGGTATTGCGCAGTGCATCGACTTTGCTGGCGTAACGACCGTCTACCGGTGAAATGGCAGTCAAAGAGGTAAGGCTGGACATGTCAGGCTCCCGATTTTCGTCGAAATAGGTACGTACACGTAGAATCCAAAGGCGGCGCAATCATACAGCAAAATTGCGCAAACTGCGCCGTTACGACGATGAGCCGACAATGTTGCTATTATTTACTTTAAAATATTATCGCAAGCCATTGATATCAATTGATTCAATGACGCTAATAAGGCGCTTTCTTTGAAACAGTAAGTGCCAGCGTCGCCCGCCCAGCTGGTGCCAGAGGAAGGCGGCACGCACTCCGGCCAGAAACAGCGCGCGGATGCGTGCGGCCTTGTTGTCGTCTTGCAGGTGGGCCGGCTCGCCCTTTACCTGAATGCGAAACCGGAAAGTACCTAAGGTATCTAGATAAATACCGGCAATTCTGTGGCAAAAGGCATCATCTGAAAATCGATCAAAGTGGGCCTGTTGACCACTCAACGCCAGTAATCGATTACGCAGGATGCTTACGGTGTCTTCATTGTTGCGCAATTTGCCTGCCAGGTGCAGCAGAGCAAGGCCATAGTTGAGCGGCCGCAGATTGGCGCCACGAGAATCCTTACTCAGGCTCCGGCTAAGCAAGCTAACGCCTTCACGAAGCAGGCCTGGCTGGCTGTAAACGCCATCGAAGTTATCCGCATCCAGCTCCATGACGCCAGCAATTAGCGCTTCAAAGGCCTGTGAGTCACAATCACCACGCTGGGCCACATCATCGGCAAGTTGGGCTGCTTCGAACACGGCGGCCAGGGCCAGCAGCTGCTGTTGTTCTGGCGAAAAACGTTCGCTCATGCCGTTTCCTCAATCACCGCGCCGCCCAAACAGACTGGGCCATCGTAGAACACCACGGATTGCCCAGGCGTGACGGCGCGTTGTGGTTCATCGAATGTCACGGTTACGCGGCCTTCGCCGGCATCGCTAACGGTGCAGCCCTGATCGGGCTGGCGGTAGCGGGTTTTGGCGGTGAGCCGGGCCGGCAAGGCCGGCGCTTCCAGTGCGACCCACTGCATTGGCGCACTGTTGAGTACGCGGCTGTAAAGCAGAGGGTGGTCGGTACCTTGTACAGCGATCAATACGTTACGTTCCAGGTCTTTCTTGGCCACATACCAAGGGGCTTCACTGGCGCTGGCCAGCCCACCGATGCCGAGCCCCTGACGCTGGCCCAGCGTGTAATACATCAGGCCGTCATGCTGACCAATCACGTTGCCATGATCGTCTTCAATGGAGCCTGGCTGGGCGGGTAGATACTGCTCCAGGAAATCCTTGAATCGGCGCTCACCGATAAAGCAGATGCCGGTGGAGTCTTTCTTTTTGTGATTATCAAAGCCTTTTTGCTCTGCGATTCGCCGTACTTCAGGTTTTTCCAGGTCGCCTAGCGGGAACAGGGTGCGGTCAAATTTCTGATAATCCACGGCATGCAGGAAGTAAGTCTGATCCTTGTTGGTGTCTACGGCGCGCAGCAGTTTTGCTTTGCCAGTATGGCTTACCTGTGAGTAATGGCCGGTGGCAATGTAATCGGCGCCTAAGGTGATAGCGTGATCCAGAAACGCTTGAAACTTAATTTCCTTGTTGCAGAGGATATCCGGATTAGGCGTGCGCCCAGCCTTATATTCGGCCAGAAAGTGAGCGAACACTCGATCCCAGTATTGCTCTGCGAAGTTGGCAGTATGCAGCTCGATACCCAGTACGCCTGCCACTTGCATGGCGTCGAGTAGGTCTTCGCGTGCGGTGCAGTAATCGGTGCCGTCGTCCTCATTCCAGTTCTTCATGAACAGACCTTCCACCTGATAACCCGCATCGATCAGGCGGGCGGCGGCTACGGAGGAATCCACACCGCCGGACATACCGACGATGACACGGGTGTCTTGGGGAGCCTTAGTCATGGCGAATCATCCTCTCTGCAGAGGCCAGGGGTGCTGATAAATGCTGTCCAGGGGCAATCGGCGGCCGGACAGGTAATCATCCAGGCATTTTTCCACCAGCGCACTGCGATGTTGGTGGCGGCGAGCACGGAACTCATCCGGGCTCAACCACTCGGCTTCCAGAATACCGGTATCGAGTTTCTGTTTCGGGTCGTGGCTGATTGGACGTGCCACGAAGCAGGTGCGGTAATACACGCCGGCTCCCTTGTGCGGCTGAAAGATATACCAGCCGAGCAGGTCGGTGATTTCTACCTGCCACGCGCTTTCTTCCAGCGTCTCACGGTATGCGGCTTGCATTAGGTTCTCACCGAATTCCACATGACCAGCGGGCTGGTTCAGTACTTCCTCGCCCTTGCTCATTTCACGGACAAACAGGAAGCGGCCATCTTGTTCGACTACGCAGGCCACAGTAATGTGCGGCTCAAAGCTGTTCATAGCGTATCCTACCGGGGAAGCGCCGACGGCCCAGGCGGGCTGATGACGGTACTTCATTCAATTCTGGAAAGGCGAGAATGGTAGCGCAGCGGCGCCACAGACAACAGGGCGGAGACACCTCTGAGCATGACTGAACAACGATTTACCCACCTGGACGACAGTGGTCGGGCCCAGATGGTCGATGTGACCGATAAGGATATCACCCAGCGTGCGGCCACCGCGCAAGCGCGGGTGCGGATGCAGCCGAGCACCCTGCAAATGATCTTGGCTGGCGAGCACCCCAAGGGTGATGTGCTTGCTACCGCACGGATTGCGGGCATTCAGGCAGCCAAAAAAACCTGGGACTTGATTCCACTGTGCCACCCGCTGTTACTGACTGGGATCACGGTCACCATTGAGCCAGAGGCCGACGATGCGCTGTGTGTACAGGCGACCTGTAAGCTTAAAGGTACTACCGGCGTGGAAATGGAGGCGCTAACGGCTGCGTCCGTTGCTTGCCTCACGCTGTATGACATGTGTAAGGCGGTGGATCGCTGCATGGTGATTGAATCTGTGTGCCTGCTGGAAAAATCCGGTGGTCGTAGCGGGACGTTCCGGAGGGAAAGATAAAATGATTGAAATTCGTTTCTTTGCCGCTCTGCGTGAGCGGGTCGGCTGTGACAGCCTGACGGTCACTGCGCCGCAAGGCACCGACACGGTGACGGCGCTGGTGGCGTGGCTGGAAGAAGACAATCCGGCGGTAGCCCGGGCGCTGGAGGCTACACCCCATTACATGGTGGCGGTGAATGAGGTGCTGAGCCAAGAACAGACAGCCATCCGTGATGGCGATGTAGTGGCCCTGTTTCCTCCGGTGACCGGAGGGTGAAGGTTTGGGTGGCAGTAACCGGCGCGGCACTTGAGCCGGCGGCACCGACAGACTGGTTGCGCGATCAAGGCCTTAGCGGCGCCGTGGTGCAATTCAACGGACAGGTGCGCGATGAGCAGGGCAGAGTGGAAGCGCTTCACTTAGAGCATTATCCAGGCATGACAGAAACGGTGTTGCGCACCATTGTTGAGCGTGCGGCAGACAAATGGCAACTCAATGGTGTTTGGGTGGTGCACAGAATTGGCACCATGGCGGTGGCTGAAGACATTGTGCAGGTAGCGGTCAGCGCCTCCCATCGCCAGGATGCGTTTGCAGCCTGCGCCTTTATCATGGACCTGCTAAAAACCCGGGCGCCATTCTGGAAGAAAGAACTTATTAACGGCCATTGGGTTTGGGTCCAGGCCCGCCAGAGCGATGCCGAGGCCGCCGATGCTTGGCTGTAGCGGGCTTTGGGGCGTGAACCATCATAGAACGGGACTCCCCTGGCGCCAAATCGGCAAGAGACCAATCACCGATTTGCCAGCGAATCAAGCGAAGGGTGGGGTGGCCGATGGCTGCGGTCATTCGCCGCACCTGACGATTGCGACCTTCGTCTATAGTGAGACTGAGCCAGCTATCCGGTACTGTTTTACGCGACCGGACAGGAGGCGTGCGCGGCCACAAGCAGGGATCATCGATTAAGCTAACCTTGGCTGGCCGGGTAGGCCCATCCTTGAGACGAATGCCTTGGCGTAGTTTTTGCAGTTCCTGTGGCCCGGGCTGGCCCTCCACCTGAACCAAATAGGTTTTGGGAAGCTTGAACCGTGGATCACTGATGCGTGCCTGAAGCGCACCGTCATCGGTCAGCAACAACAGGCCTTCAGAATCCCAGTCCAGTCGGCCGGCCGGATACACTCCCGGTACGCAGACAAACTCGCGCAACGTTCGGCGGCCTTGATCGTCGCTGAACTGTGACAGGACCCGGAAGGGTTTGTTAAGTAATATCAATTGTGCCATAGGCTGTGAGCGTCAATGACCTAAACAGAAGTTGTTACAGGCATAGTTACTGCCGCTTGTCCTAACAAGGCTAAACGGTCAGTGCTATACTCGCCAGCCTATGCAAAATACAGTTTTATTCGGAGGGAACACTGTTGTTTCCTGCCCGCTGATCTGACGGTCAAAAGCCGACTGAAATCAGGCGGAAAGCTCTACCAATACAATTGGGACCTTGTAAATCTATGACCACGCCTAAAATTATTTATACCATGACCGATGAGGCGCCAGCGCTGGCGACCTATTCCTTTTTGCCCATTATCGAGAAATTCACTTCTATCGCTGGTATTGAAGTAGAAAGCAGTGATATCTCCCTCGCAACGCGCATTTTAGCCAGTTTCCCTGAATATTTGTCAGAACAGCAGAAGGTAAAGGATACACTATCTGAACTGAGTGACCTGACCCAGGATCCTGAGGCCAACATTATCAAGCTGCCAAATATCAGCGCCTCCATTCCACAGCTTAGAGAAGCTATCGCTGAATTGAACGAGCATGGCTACGCGGTGCCGGAATATCCTGATGAGCCTCAAAATGAGAAAGAGAAAGATATTCAGGCTAGGTACACCAAAATTCTGGGTTCCGCAGTAAACCCTGTACTTCGTGAAGGCAATTCTGACCGTCGCGCGCCGATTGCGGTAAAAAATTACGCTCGAAAGAACCCGCATAGCATGGGGTATTGGAGTCCTGCTTCACGCACCCATGTTGCACATATGCGCGGGGGCGATTTCTTTTCCCATGAGACCTCGTGCACTATCGACAAGGCCTGCAAGGTACGCATTGAATTTGAGGATTCAAACGGTAATATCACCGTGAAGAAGCCGGATTTGGCGCTCCTCGATGGCGAAGTCATTGATGCCATGTATATGAGCAAAAAAGCACTCTGTGCTTTTTTTGACGAGCAAATCGAAGACGCGAAGAACACGGGGATGTTGTTTTCCCTGCACGTGAAAGCGACCATGATGAAGGTGTCACACCCTATCGTGTTTGGTCATGCTGTGCGTTGTTTCTACCGGGAGTTGTTCGAGAAACACGGTGAGATTCTCGAGAAAATCGGCGCCAACCCTAATAATGGCCTGAGCAACATCTATCAGAAAATTGAAGAGTTGCCGATTTCCCAGCGTTTGGAAATTGAATCCACAATTCGGGCCTGCTATTTGCACCGTCCGGAGTTGGCCATGGTTGATTCAGACCGAGGTATTTCTAATCTTCACGTTCCTTCAGACGTTATTGTGGATGCCTCTATGCCGGCGATGATTCGCCAGGGCGGCAAAATGTACGGTGCTGATGGCAAGCTGAAAGATACCAAAGCGGTGATCCCTGAAAGTACCTACGCGACTATTTATCAAGAAGTAATTAATTTCTGCAAAACCCACGGCGCCTTTGATCCGGTTACCTGTGGCTCCGTGCCTAATGTTGGTTTGATGGCGCAGAAAGCAGAAGAGTACGGCTCTCACGATAAAACGTTCGAAGCCACCGCAGACGGCTCCATGCGTATCGTTCGAGAGGACGGTGAGGTGTTGCTAACCCATAAAGTGGAACAGGGTGATATCTGGCGTATGTGCCAGGCAAAAGACCTGCCAATTCGGGACTGGGTCAAGCTAGCGGTGGTACGTGCACGGCTGAGCAATACCCCGGCCATTTTCTGGTTGGATAAAGAACGGGCCCATGATGCACAGCTGATTCTGAAGGTTAAGGAATACCTGAAAGACCACGATACCGAGGGTCTTGATATCCGGATCATGTCTCCGGTACAGGCTATCCGCTATACCATGGAGCGAATGATCCGTGGCAAGGATACCATTTCAGTAACAGGTAACGTGCTACGTGACTATTTGACGGACTTGTTCCCCATTCTGGAGCTGGGGACCAGTGCCAAGATGTTGTCCATTGTGCCGTTAATGGCGGGGGGCGGCCTCTATGAAACCGGAGCCGGCGGTTCCGCTCCCAAGCATGTACAGCAATTCTTGGAAGAAAATCACCTGCGTTGGGATTCACTGGGTGAATTTCTTGCCCTGTCGGTATCTATTCAAGAGCTCGGCGAAAAATATGGCAACAAAAAAGCCAAGGTGATTGCTGCGGCTCTGGATAAAGCTAATGAGCAGTATCTTGAGCAGAACAAGTCACCCTCACGTAAAGTTGGCCAGCCGGATAATCGGGTAAGTCATTTTTATGTGGCCATGTACTGGGCTCAGGCCTTAGCGGCTCAAGACGATGATGCTGAGTTGAAAGAAAAATTCACAGAAATCGCCTCTTCCCTTAGCCAGAACGAAGAGAAAATCGTTAAAGAAATGGTAGCAGTACAAGGTTCTCCTATTGATATCGGCGGGTACTATAACCCTGATTTCAATAAAGCCTCGCAAGCCATGCGTCCCAGCGGGACCTTTAACCAGATTCTCGAAAAGCTGTAAGGTAAAGCAAGACAGGTCGGCCTGGATCAAACAGGTCGGCTTGTGGCCCGGTGGTAATGCAGAGTAAGCCGACAGCCTGGGGATGAATCTGGCGCTACGGTTCAATTGCTGTGTCTACGGTGCCAGAGGCGCTATTAATAGCCTTTATTATCTGGTGTCTTGCTACCGATCCTATCATTACTTCTCAACGTCTCTCACTCACCCTTTGCCCTATGGCCCACAAGACTGGCTAGAATATGGCTTGGCTGGATTTTATGCCGTCGACCCATGTTGACGACGGGCATGAGGCGCAGCGCGGTTGTGTCTATTGGCGTCTGCCTTCATCCTTTGGGGCAATGAGATACTCGAAAGAAGCGCCTTATTTCGTTTTATGCAGAGGGAGAAGTATAGATGGGATACCAAAAGATTACGGTTCCGGCAGACGGTGACAAAATCACGGTTAACGCGGACCTGTCCCTGAATGTTCCCAATCATCCGATCATTCCTTATATCGAAGGTGATGGTATTGGTGTTGATATTTCACCCGTAATGATCAAGGTGGTTAACGCCGCAATTGAAAAAGCTTACGGGACAAAGCGTGGCATTACGTGGATGGAAGTTTATGCCGGGGAAAAAGCCACGGTGGTATACGGGCCAGATGTTTGGCTACCCGAAGAAACGCTGGAAGCTCTTAGAGAGTTCGCTGTGGGAATCAAAGGGCCGTTGACCACCCCAGTGGGCGGCGGCATTCGCTCTCTCAATGTATCCCTGCGTCAGGAGTTGGATCTTTACACTTGTATGCGCCCGGTGCGCTATTTTGAAGGCGTTCCTAGCCCGGTGACCCACCCCGAGCTCACTGACATGATTATCTTCCGTGAGAACTCTGAAGATATCTACGCAGGGATTGAATGGGCAGCGGATAGCCCGGAAGCGACTAAATTAATCCGTTTTTTACGCGAAGAGATGGGCGTTACCCAAATCCGTTTTCCGGAAGGCTGCGGTATTGGTATCAAGCCAGTATCCCGCGAGGGGACCCAGCGCTTGGTGCGCAAGGCGATTCAGTACGCTATTGATAATGATAAAGATTCCGTCACCTTGGTGCACAAAGGCAACATCATGAAGTATACGGAGGGGGCCTTTAAGGATTGGGGCTACCAGCTTGCCGGTGAACGGTTTGGCGCGCAATTGCTTGACGGTGGCCCCTGGATGACCATGAAGAATCCGCGTACTGGCAAGGAAATCATCATTAAAGATGTAATTGCAGATGCCTTCCTGCAACAGATATTGATGCGCCCGGCGGATTACAGCGTAATCGCAACGCTGAACCTGAACGGCGATTACATTTCTGATGCTCTGGCGGCGGAAGTCGGTGGAATCGGTATTGCGCCGGGTGCCAACATCGGTGGCTCCGTGTCCCTGTTCGAGGCCACTCATGGCACCGCGCCCAAATACACGGGTCAAGATAAGGTGAACCCGGGCTCGCTCATTCTATCTGCGGAAATGATGTTGCGTCACATGGGCTGGAATGATGCAGCTGACCTAATTATTAATGGTGTGGAAGGGGCAATTGCCGCCAAGACAGTAACCTATGACTTTGAGCGGTTGATGCCGGATGCAACATTGTTACGGTGTTCAGAGTTTGGGGATGCGGTGATTGAACATATGGGCGCCTGAGGCGCCCATATGCATTAATACGAATTCACCCAGCCTGCAGCGCAGCGTCAGGAAGGCGTCGTCTGATCTTCAGTGGCCCCTTCCTCATTGCTGGCCTCTTCGTCGGTGCGCAAGTTAATCGCGTGGTAGCCTTTGTTGGCGGGCTGTACATCATATTCCACTGGTTGCCCGGCTTTCAGGCTCTTGTAGCCATCCATCTGAATGTAGGAATAGTGGACGAACAGGTCTTCGCCCCCTTCATCTGGGCGTACAAAGCCGTAGCCCTTGGCGTTGTTAAACCACTTTACTCGTCCCGTTGCCATGGTCCTTCCCTCTGCCTATCCAATGGCGAATATGTTTATTTTTATCCTCAGGCGGTTTGCTGCGGTAAACTCTACCTAAGTGCATTGTGCAACTTTTAAACATGCACAGCGGGGTGTCAACCCTGTGAAATGATCCCGGTAAATTGATTTACCTCAGGGGATTGAAAAAACACCGACCACCCATCATTTCTTCATTGCCTGCTGACGCCAGCAGGGTTACAACCGTTTTGAGGCTTTATGAATTGGCATCCGGTAATGATTGACGAAACAGGCTCGCTGCGTGGCGGGCCGGCAGATTCCTCCTCAGACCCGGATCGGCACGGTGACCTTGCCGTCGAGGAGGCTAAGCCAAAGCTAAAGCCACCGTCCATGTACAAGGTGTTGATGCTCAATGATGACTACACGCCAATGGATTTTGTGGTAGAGATACTAGAAGACTTCTTCAATTTGGACCGTGAGCAGGCCACCCGTGTCATGCTCACGGTTCACACTGAAGGAAAAGCGGTGTGCGGGGTTTACCCGCAAGACATCGCCGAAACAAAAGCCACGCAAGTGGTGGAATACGCCCGGGAGAATCAGCATCCGTTGATGTGTCAGGTGGAACAGGCCTGACACTCTCCTTGCGGGCCCTGCAGTGAGGTAGCCTTATGCTCAGCAAAGAACTGGAAATGACGCTTAACGAGGCGTTTCGTCACGCACGTGGCCATCGTCATGAATTTATGACAGTGGAGCATTTGCTGCTGGCGCTGCTGGATAACGAGGCGGCCGTCGAGGTCTTGCGCGCCTGCGCCGCAGACCTGGATGAATTGCGTGATGCGTTATCCCAATTTATCGAAGACTCCACACCGTTACTGCCGGATACCGATCCTGAGCGCGACACCCAGCCCACGCTTGGTTTTCAGCGGGTCCTGCAGCGTGCGGTATTCAGTGTGCAGTCGTCAGGCAAGAAAGAAGTGACCGGCGCCAATGTGCTGGTGGCAATCTTCAATGAACAGGAAAGCCAAGCCGTCTATTTCCTCAATTGCCAAGATATTCACCGCTTGGATATCGTCAATTTTATCGCCCATGGCATTTCCCAGATTGAAGATGCGGATCCCTCTGTTGAAACCGAAAAGGAAATGGAGGCTGGCCAAGAAAGTGCGGCTTCGGCCAGAGCGCTGGATAACTACGCCACCAATTTGAATGAGCTGGCCCGAGAGGACCGCATTGACCCGCTGGTGGGCCGCGCGTTTGAGATTGAGCGAGCGGCGCAGATTCTTTGTCGTCGCCGCAAGAATAACCCCTTGCTGGTAGGCGAGCCCGGGGTGGGCAAAACCGCCATCGCGGAAGGCCTGGCGCGGATGATCGTGGAAGAGCAGGTGCCTGAGCCGCTGCTGGATGCAGTCGTCTACTCGCTGGATCTGGGAGCTCTGCTGGCTGGCACCAAGTACCGTGGGGATTTCGAAAAACGCTTGAAAACCCTGTTGGGCGAGCTGAAGAAAGAGCCTAATTCGATCCTGTTTATCGATGAGATTCACACCATTATTGGTGCCGGTGCCGCCTCCGGTGGGGTCATGGATGCCTCCAACCTATTGAAGCCGCTGTTAGCCTCCGGTGAACTGAAATGCATGGGTTCAACCACCTTCCAGGAATACCGCGGTGTATTCGAGAAGGATCGGGCGCTGTCTCGTCGTTTCCAGAAGATTGATGTGGTTGAGCCGTCTGTTGAAGACACGGTTGGCATCCTAAAAGGGCTGAAGAGCCGTTTTGAAGCCCATCATGATGTCAGCTACACGGACGGAGCCTTGAAAGCGGCGGCGGAGCTGAGCGCCCGTTATATCAATGATCGCTATTTGCCGGATAAGGCCATCGACGTGATCGATGAAGTGGGCGCTTGGCAGAGGCTGCGCCCACAGGACGTGCGCAAACACACTATCGAAGAAACCGATGTGGAAGATATGGTGGCTAAAATTGCCCGTATTCCTCCCAAGCAAGTGTCGTCATCCGACAAGGAGTTGCTGCGCAATCTGGAGCGTGACCTGAAGATGACCGTCTTTGGTCAGGATGAGGCCATTGATACCATTTCGGCAGCCATCAAACTGTCCCGCGCTGGCTTGAAGGGTGAACATAAACCTATCGGTAGCTTCATGTTTGCCGGTCCCACAGGGGTGGGTAAAACGGAAGTAAGCCGGCAACTGGCCCGTGCCTTGGGTGTGGAGCTGGTACGCTTTGATATGTCCGAATATATGGAACGCCATACGGTGAGCCGCCTGATTGGCGCGCCTCCCGGCTACGTGGGCTTTGATCAGGGCGGTTTGCTGACCGAGGCGATCACCAAAACGCCACACTGTGTGTTGCTATTGGATGAAATCGAGAAAGCCCACCCGGAAGTGTTCAATATCCTGCTGCAGGTGATGGACAATGCCACGCTGACCGACAATAACGGCCGTAAGGCGGACTTCCGTAACGTGATCTTGATTATGACCACCAATGCGGGCGCGGAGGTGCTCAACAAGCGCTCTATCGGCTTTACTGAGCAGGACAACAGCACCGATGGCATGGAAATGCTCAAGAAGGTTTTCACACCGGAGTTCCGCAATCGTCTTGATGGCACCATTCAGTTCTTGCCGTTGACCAGCACGGTTATCTTGGGTGTGGTCGATAAGTTCCTGGTGGAATTACAGGCCCAGCTGGATGAGCGCGCAGTGGTATTGAATGTGGATGATGCAGCCCGCACCTGGTTAGCTGAAAAGGGTTACGACAAAGATATGGGGGCACGCCCCATGGCGCGTTTGTTACAGGAAAAAATCAAGAAACCGTTGGCAGAGAAACTGCTGTTCGGTGAATTGGCCGGTGCCGGTGGGCAGGTCAATGTCACTGAGAAAGACGGGGACCTGGTGCTTTCTGTGGAAGCGACCACGGCCGAACCTGCTTAAATAGGAGGGAGCAGGGCGTTTTCTTTGTTAGAGTGCGCGCCCTGTTGCTCTTTATTATCAAACACCAACAAAAAAACCCGGCTATACCGGGTTTTTTTGTTGGTGTATCGGCCGAAGCCGTTCCAGACTATTTCATCCGGAAAGTGATGCGTCCCTTGGTGAGGTCATAGGGAGACATTTCCACTTTTACACGATCCCCTGTGAGGATGCGGATATAAAACTTACGCATCTTCCCGGAGATATGGGCCGTAATTACATGACCGTTGTCCAGCTTCACACGAAACATCGTGTTAGGCAGAGTATCAACGATGACACCTTCAAGTTCGATTTGCTCTTCTTTCGCCATCCAACAATTACCTTGGGTTACCGGCTATTAGCGACGCGCAATTGTGCCGTAAAAGGGCGCTGGCTGCAAAAGAAGTTGGGAAATGGGTGCAACAATAGGCTCAATCCCCGGAATCATTGGGCTCCGACTGCTCTTTCCAGCTGCCGCTGGCAAGAATCTCCAGGGGTTGGTACTGGTTTTTGTAGCTCATCTTCTGGCATTGGCGAATCCAGTAGCCCAAATACAGGTAAGGAAGCCGCAGTCGCTGACACTGTTCAATCTGCCACAACAAGGCCATAACACCCAGGCTGCGTTCTGGCAGGGTTGGGTCGAAAAATGTGTACACGGCGGATAGGCCGTCATTAAGTTGGTCGGTAACGGCCACAGCCAGCAGCTTTCCCTTCTCGCGAAATCCGTAGAAATGCGTGTCGGCCCATTCGCAGGTAAGAAAATTGGTGAACTGTTCCTCCGAAGGCGGGTACATGTCGCCGTCACCGTGGCGATCGTTGATATAGGCCGCATAAAGGGTGTACAGCTCACGACTGAAGCGAGCAGGCTCGCGGTGCACGGTCAGATCCGCATTGTGTTTGAGGATACGACGGTGACGGCGGCGGGGGAGGAAGTCATCCACCCGCACTCGGGCTGGAATACAGGCATTACAACTGTCGCAATGGGGGCGGTACAGGTAGTCACCGCTGCGACGAAATCCCAGCAGGCTCAGTTCGCTATAAAGCTCCGGTGATAGCGCCGCCTGGGGGTCCACAAACAGAGTAGACGCCTGGCGGTCTTCTAGGTAACTGCAGCCATGGGCTGGGGTGCGAAAAAAGCGCAGTGTGGATAAGTCAGTCATGGTGCTAAGTGTAGCTTAGCTGCGGGGCGCTAAAAAGCCTGATGCGCAGCCTGTAGGTCTGGCCAGTCAAAGCGGTCGCCGGGCCAGTGGCTAGGTGCCGGCTGGCTGGGAATCCAGCGTTGAAGATGGGCTTCGAAGGCGCTTCTTGGCATCATCTCGGCACCCATGGACATGAGATGTGGATTCTCGATTTGCGCATCAAGCAGCTGGATATCCAGTTTCCGGGCGAAATTGCGTAACGCCACCAGCGCAACCTTGGAGCCGTTGCGCTGCGGTGATGCCATGGATTCACCAAAAAACATCTGCCCCAACTGGATGCCATAGAGACACCCGGCCAGCGCACCGTTCTGCCAGATTTCCACACTATGGGCATAGCCGAGCTCATGTAATCGGCAGTAGGCTGCTAGCATGTCTTCGCTTATCCAGGTGCCGGCTTCGTCTTGCCGTGGGGCGGCACAGGTGCGCATCACTGTTTCAAAGGCACGATCGAAGGTCACGGTGAAATCAGCACGGCGCAGATGGCGTGCCAAGCTGCGACTGACATGCAGTTGTTCCAGTTGGATTACGCAGCGCGGGGCGGGGCTCCACCAAAGTATCGGCTGAGATTCAGCGTCATACCAAGGGAAGATGCCGGTCGAGTAAGCCCTTAGAAGAGTATCAGGGCTAAGGTCCGACCCAGCAGCCAGTAGGCCGTCTGGGTCGGTGAGGGCGAGCCGGGTATCAGGGAAGGGTTCTCCAGGTTCCAGCCATGGCACCATAATCGCGGCCCTCGTTTGCGGGACTAGTTTTTCAGGTGGTCCAGGAAGCGTTCAGCATCCAGGGCGGCCATACAGCCTGCCCCCGCGGAGGTGACTGCTTGGCGGTAGATATGGTCAGCCACGTCTCCAGCAGCAAACACCCCTTCTACACTAGTGGCGGTGGCATTGCCTTCGGTGCCGCTAGCGATCTTGATGTAGCCGTCTTTCATTTCCAGCTGGCCGGTAAAAATATCCGTGTTGGGTTTGTGCCCGATGGCAATAAAGACCCCTTGCAGATCCAGATCTTTGCTGCCTTCGCCTTTCGTGGATCTGATGCGCATGCCGGTGACGCCGCTGTCATCACCCAGTACTTCTTCCAGAGTGTGGTCCCATTCAACGGAGATGTTGTCCTTGGCGAGCAGCTTGTCCTGGAGGATTTTTTCGGCGCGTAGGCTGTCGCGGCGATGTACAAGCGTTACATGCTCAGCAATGTGAGAAAGGTACAGCGCTTCTTCAACGGCAGTGTTGCCGCCGCCGACCACGGCCACTTTTTGGCCCTTGTAGAAGAAACCGTCACAGGTGGCGCAGGCGGAAACCCCTTTACCCATGAATGCTGCCTCTGATTCCAGCCCAAGGTACATGGCTGTAGCACCGGTGGCGATGATCAGGGCGTCACAGGTGTAAGTGCCGTTGTCGCCTTTAAGAACGACAGGACGCTGTTTGAGGTCCACCTCATTGATATGGTCGTATACCATTTGCGTATCAAATCGCTCGGCGTGTTGCTGCATGCGCACCATAAGGTCTGGTCCCTGCAGTCCTTCCACATCACCGGGCCAGTTATCCACTTCAGTCGTCGTGGTGAGCTGGCCACCGGGCTGGATCCCAGTAATCACTACCGGCTTTAGGTTGGCTCGGGCAGCGTAGACAGCCGCAGTGTAACCCGCCGGTCCTGAGCCCAGAATAATCAGCCGATGGTGCTGCACGTCGCTCATGTGTTACTCCAGTAGATACGTAGATGGTTGCAGGAAGTCAGTCATGCCATGGAAGGCTGACTTAGCTATGCCAACAGTGGGGGCAAACCCTGCACGTTCAAGGCAGAGAAAAGTACCGGAAAACGCCGGTCCCGTGAAGCCTGATCATGGGCTATCAGCGCAATAGGGAGAATGACGGCCAGGGGCGCGCCGCCGCAGAGCATATGGAATGTGTGCAATAATGCGATGCGCTTGGGCGCACAGGGAGGGTCAAAGCTGGCTGCTCCCATCGCGATTGACTACAATCGCAATAATTTCAATTCGTTATCAGCTATTCTTTATCTCATAGTTTGACTTTATCGAGGGGCAAGGCGTGAGCAAAACGGTTTCCGGGCAAGGACAGTCCGGGTTTTCCCGCCATCTTAAGCGCGGTTTGGTGGAAGGTATGGTGATCGCATTGATCGCCTTTTCCCTTTACCTGCTGTTGGCGTTGATCAGTTTCGATAGCCGTGATCCCGGTTGGACTTTTGTGGGCAATGTGGACGCTGTGCGTAACGCCGCAGGCCGTGCAGGGGCGTTCAGTGCTGATCTGTTGCTGGGATTGTTCGGCTACATGGCATACCTCTTCCCCGTCTTGGTGGGCTTCTGGGCCGGTAAGGTATTGCGTGAACGCCATGCGGGTTTACCAGGCAGTTGGCCATTGTTCAGTTTGCGGCTGGTTGGATTCATTCTCACTATGCTCGCTGGAACAGCCTTGTCCTACATGCATTTCACGGTGGGAGAGAGTTTGCCTGAAGGGGCGGGGGGCATTCTTGGCCATCAAGTCGGGGCTGCGTCTTTGGCAGGGTTTAACCCGCTGGGCGGCACCCTGATTATGGTGGCGTTGTTTCTGATCGGGGTAACGATATTTACCGACTTGTCCTGGATTGCACTGGCCGAAGGGCTCGGTGCTTTAGTGTTAGGGGCTATTGAGAAAGTGCCTGCTTGGTGGCTGGCCCGCAAACGGCAGCGCGAAGAGCAACGACAGAAAAAAGATGCTCACGAAAAGCGGGCCAAGGTGATCAGCGAAGCGAAAAAGAAAGCGGAAAGTCGCACCCCGCCAAAAATCGCCAAGCCGGCCAAGCCGGTGGAAAAGAGTGCACGAGTACAGCAAGAGAAGCAGCAGAAGCTGTTCACCACGGAAGTCACCGGTGAGCTGCCGCCTATTGCTTTGCTGGATCCGGTAGAAGAGAGCAAGGGCGGTTATTCCGACGATGCCCTGGAAGGCATGTCACGTCTGCTGGAAATCAAGCTCAAGGATTTCAACATCGATGCGCAAGTGGTGGCGGTCCAGCCTGGCCCGGTAATTACCCGTTTCGAAATTCAGCCTGCGCCAGGAATTAAGGTCTCCAAAATCACTAATTTGGCCAAGGATCTGGCCCGCTCGCTGGCAGTCATCAGTGTGCGAGTGGTGGAAGTGATTCCCGGTAAAACCACAGTGGGAATCGAGATTCCCAACGAGCAGCGGGAAATGATCCGCTTTACCGAAGTGGTCGGCACACAGATGTTTGACCAAGCCCCGTCCCCTTTGACCATGGCCTTGGGCAAGGACATTTCCGGTGGCCCGGTAATGGCCGATCTGGCAAAAATGCCCCACTTGCTGGTAGCAGGCACCACCGGCTCCGGTAAATCCGTGGGCGTGAACGCCATGTTGCTGTCCATGCTGTTCAAATCCAGCCCGGACGATGTTCGGCTGATTCTGATTGATCCGAAGATGCTGGAACTGGCGGTTTATGACGGTATTCCTCACTTGCTGACGCCGGTGGTGACTGACATGAAAGAGGCGGCCGGTGCGCTGCGCTGGGGTGTGGGTGAAATGGAGCGCCGTTACCGGCTGATGGCGTCCATGGGCGTGCGTAACATTTCCGGCTATAACCGCAAGGTCGAAGAGGCCAAGAAGAAGGGCGAGCCGCTGAAGGACCCACTGTGGAAGCCTGACGACCCAATGAACCTGGACGAAGAAGCACCGCTAGCGGAGCATCTGCCCTATATCGTCATCGTGATTGACGAATTCGCTGACATGATGATGATTGTCGGCAAGAAGGTGGAGGAGCTGATCGCCCGGATCGCGCAGAAAGCCCGTGCTGCTGGCATCCACCTGATTCTCGCCACTCAGCGCCCGTCCGTGGATGTGATCACCGGCCTGATCAAGGCTAACGTGCCATCACGGATTGGTTTCCAAGTGTCATCAAAGATCGATTCGCGCACGGTGCTAGACCAAGGCGGAGCAGAGCAGCTGCTTGGCCATGGTGACATGCTTTATTTGCCCGGCGGCACCAGTGTTCCGGAACGTGTTCACGGCGCCTTTGTCTCAGATGAAGAGGTGCACCGGGTTTGTGACGATTGGCGTAAACGCGGTAAGCCTAACTATCTGGAAGAAATCCTGGAGGGTGGCAGTGACCTTAACGCGCCGATGCCCGGTATGGAGAGCGCCGGTGAAGGTAGCGATGACGAAAATGATCCGCTATATGATGATGCCGTGGCTATTGTCACCGAATCCCGGCGAGCGTCGATTTCATCGGTGCAACGAAAACTAAAAATTGGCTACAACCGAGCGGCCCGTTTAGTGGAAGCCATGGAAATGGCTGGGGTAGTCACAGAGGCCGGTAACAATGGCCAGCGTGAAGTGATCGCGCCACCGCCGGTCAAATAGGAGTTTGAATGAAAAAGTTGCTGTTAACCTTGGCTATGGTTCCCGCCGTGTTATTTTCGCCCACCGCATGGGGCGATGCCACGGACGATTTGTTAGGCCGTTTGCAAACGCTTGAATCCATGAAAGGCGGGTTTGAGCAGGTGGTGCTGGACCAGAGCGGAACGCACATGCAGGAAGCTTTGGGCAAGTTTCAAGTAGCACGAGGTAACCGTTTTTACTGGCTGACCGAAACACCCTATGAGCAGATGGCGGCCTCGGACGGCACTACCGTCTGGGTGTACGACAAGGACCTAGAGCAAGTGGTAGTGCGGCCGCTGAGTCAGGATCTGGGACAGACTCCGGCGCTACTGTTTGGCGGCAAACCTGCGGATGTAGCCAAGGCTTTTACCATCTCTGAGCGCGACAATCGGGGGGCTGAAGTAACCTACCGATTGACCCCGAAAGGCCAGGACCCGCTATTCGATCAACTGGACGTCACCTTCAAGGGGGGGCAGCCAGCGTCCATGCGCCTTCAGGATGCATTGGGCCAGCAGACTGTGATTGATTTCATCGGCTTAACCCTAAATGACGGTATTGATAGCAGTTTGTTCCACTTCGATCCGCCGGAAGGCACGGATGTCATTCAGCAACAACAGTAATGGCGGGTAACGGCCGGGGCACCCGGTCGTTGTCTAGTCACCAGTAGGCGTTTTTCCATGAGCGATCTTTTTGCCCTTGATGCTGCCCAACAGGCTCAGCCCCTGGCGGCTCGCCTGCGGCCGACTCGCTTGGACGACTATGTAGGTCAGCAGCACCTGGTGGGTGAAGGCAAGCCATTGCGCCAGGCGCTGGACCGGGGCCAGCTACATTCGATGATTTTGTGGGGCCCGCCGGGGACGGGTAAAACCACCCTGGCATTAATCATGGCGCAAACCGTGGATGCTGCCTTCATCACCTTGTCTGCGGTGTTGTCCGGGGTAAAAGATATTCGTGCGGCGGTGGAGCAAGCTCAGATTCTACTGGGCCAGGGGCGGCGCACGGTCTTGTTTGTGGATGAAGTTCATCGTTTCAACAAGGCCCAGCAGGATGCGTTTTTACCCCATGTGGAAGAGGGCACCATCACCTTCATCGGCGCTACTACCGAAAACCCTTCGTTCGAGCTTAATAACGCATTGTTATCGCGAGCACGGGTTTACCGGCTCCGCGCGCTGGCGCCGGAAGATCTGAGTGGGTTGCTTGTCCGTGCGCTGCATGATCCAGCACTTAATGGCATGCAGCTAGATGCACAAGCGACCGAGCTGTTGCTCAACTATGCCGATGGCGATGCCCGGCGGTTGCTGAACATGCTTGAAGTGGCTGCAGATCTGGCTGATGTGGACGTGCCAAATATCGGCGCGGACCTGATGCGTGAAGTGCTTCGTGATGCCGTTCGCCGGTTCGACAAAGGCGGCGACCTATTTTATGACCAAATCAGCGCCATGCATAAATCCGTCCGCGGTTCCGACCCGGATGCGGCCCTATACTGGTTCGCTCGTATGCTCGATGGCGGCTGCGACCCGCTCTACATTGCTCGCCGCGTGGTACGTATGGCCAGTGAAGACATTGGCAATGCGGACCCGCGGGCATTGACGCTGTGCCTGCAAGCCTGGGATGTGCAGGAGCGGTTAGGCAGCCCGGAAGGCGAGTTGACCATCGCCCAGGCTATTGCCTATCTGGCTGTCGCGCCGAAAAGCAATGCGGTGTATAACGCCTATAATCAGGCTCGGGCGCTGGTCCGGCAGCAACCCACCGATGAGGTGCCTTTGCACCTACGCAATGCACCCACTCAGCTTATGAAAGACGAAGGCTTTGGCGCCGAGTATCATTACGCCCATGATTTTCCGGACGCTTTTGTGCCTGGGGAAAATTACTTCCCGGCCAGCCTTCAAGACACACGGCTGTATGAACCGGTGAATCGTGGGCTTGAGATCAAAGTGGCAGAAAAGCTGGCCCGCCTACGAGAATTAAACGCCAGCAGTGACTGGACCCGCTACGGGAAGCGCAAATAATGTCGTTATCAGCGATTACCGAAGGCGGCATGCTGCCGTGGATAGCGGTAGCCATCGGTGGCGCCGTTGGCGCCTGCCTGCGTTTCGCCACCAGCTTATGGCTTGGCGTTCCGTCTATGCCCTCGTGGCCTTGGGCCACTTTCGGAGTGAACTTGGCAGGCAGTTTCCTGTTCGGCCTGCTGGCTATCTTGTTGGCTAGCCTGCCAGTGGGAGATGTGTGGCGGCTGGCATTGATGACCGGCATGCTCGGCGCACTGACCACCTTTTCTACGTTTTCGTTTGAATTAGTGCGGATGGTGGAAGCGCGGGCCTTTATACTTGCCGCCGGTTACGCGGTGGGGTCTGTTGGGGCCTGTTTGTTGTTGGGCATAGCGGGCCTAGCATTGGGTCGACTGTTTTTTGAATAACATTGGGAAGCTGAAAGTTTAAACTTTCAACTCAGCCTTTTCTGATTTTGGAGTAAGAAATACATGCTGGATATTCGTGCCTTGCGGCAGGACGGTGAAGCGATCAAGGCGGCGTTGAGCAAACGCGGCTACACCCTGGACCTGGAGGAATTTGCCGCTTTGGATGCCAAGCGCAAGCAAGCAGATATGCGCTCCCAGGAATTACAGGCGGATCGCAAGAAAGCTTCCAAGCAGGTGGGCGAGTTGATTAAGTCCGGTATGGCGGTGGATGAGGCTAAGGCACAGGTGGCCGACGCCCTGCAGACCATTGATACAGAACTGGATAAGGAAGTGGCCAGTGCCAAGGCGATTCAGGACGAAATTCGTGAATACCTGATGGGCATTCCCAACGTCCCGCAAGAAGCCGTACCTGCAGGCAATGATGAAGACGACAATGTGGAAGTGCGCCGCTGGGGCACACCGAAAACACTGCCGTTTGAGCCGAAGGACCATGTGGATATTGGTGAAGCGCTGGAGGGCGGGCTCGATTTTGAACGCGCGGCTAAGCTTTCCGGTGCACGTTTTGCAGTGATGAGCGGTGGCCTAGCCCGCATGCACCGGGCGCTGATTGATTTTATGCTGGATATACACAGCGACGAGCATGGCTATCAGGAAGTGTACGTGCCTTTCCTAGTGGGGCCGGAAGCGCTACGAGGAACTGGCCAGCTACCCAAGTTCGCTGAAGACCTGTTTAAAATAGAAGGTGAGCGTGAACTCTATTTGATTCCCACCGCTGAAGTGCCGGTGACCAATCTGGCCGCGGATGAAATTCTCGAAGCGAACACCATGCCCCGTCGTTATACCTGTCATACACCGTGTTTTCGTTCTGAAGCGGGCAGCCACGGTAGAGATACCCGCGGTATGATTCGCCAGCATCAGTTCGAAAAAGTGGAGCTGGTGCAGATGGTTCGCCCTGAAGAGTCCGATGCGGCGCTGGAGGCACTGACCGGCCATGCGGAAGCCATTTTACAGAAACTGGATTTGCCATATCGAGTGGTGATTCTTTGTGGCGGTGATTTGGGCTTTTCGTCTTCCAAAACCTATGACATCGAAGTCTGGCTTCCCAGCCAGCAGTGCTATCGGGAAATTTCTTCCTGTTCCAACTTCCGTGATTATCAATCACGTCGCATGCAGGCTCGCTGGCGCAACCCGGAAACCGGTAAACCCGAATTGGTACATACCTTGAATGGGTCTGCTCTGGCAGTAGGGCGTACTTTAGTAGCGATACTGGAGAATTATCAGAACGATGATGGTTCAGTAACTGTTCCTGAGGCACTGCGTCCCTACATGAGAGGTCTGGAACGCCTGAAATAGTGTTGCTCAGGCACAAACGACGACCATTGCGTTCGTCGCATGGCATGCCTTTAACGCAGGCTTGCCGCTTTTTGTGTCAGGCATCATTCACTCAGCGTCTGGCGTTTACTGGGAGCAAGCATGGAATTTCTACCGATCAGCTGGCGTTTACAAGGCAAGGTGGCTTTGTTGGCCGGCGGCGGCGAAGTGGCGTTGCGCAAGGGGCGCCTTCTGCACCGATCAGGTGCGATTTTGACTGTAGTTGCCCCGCAAGTATGCGATGAGCTGCTCGATATTGTGGTGCGTAGCGGCGGTTCCTGCGTGGTCAGGGCGTTTGAAAGCGCAGATCTAGACGGGGTCGCTCTGGTTATTTGTGCCACCGATGATCGCAGTACCAATGCTGAGATAGCAAAACAGGCCCAGCAACGGGGTTTGCCCGTGAATGTGGTCGACGATCCTTCGCTGGGTGATTTCATCTTTCCGGCCATTGTCGACCGTTCCCCGGTGTTAATCAGTATCAGCTCCTCCGGTGCTTCGCCAGTGCTGGCCAGGAAACTAAGAGCCCAGCTGGAATCCACTTTGCCGGCGCGCTGGGGAAGACTGGCTGACCTGATGGCGCGTTTCCGTCAGCCCTTGAAAGACAAGCTCAGTAACATCGGTGCCCGGCGTTTATTCTGGGAGCAAACACTGGATAGCCCAGTCGTGGAAAAAGTGCTGGCCGGCAAGGACAGTGAGGCAGAAGCCATGCTCGCCGCTGCGATCGAATCTGCCGACGCAACAACCCTGAGCCGAGGCGAAGTGTATCTGGTGGGTGCTGGCCCTGGGGATCCGGACTTGCTCACGTTCCGAGCGCTGCGTTTGCTGCAAAAAGCCGATGTGGTGCTCTACGATCGCCTGGTCGGCAAGGGTATTGTAGATCTGGCCCGTCGCGATGCGGAGCTGGTGTATGTGGGTAAAGCCCGTGACAAGCACGCGCTGCCCCAGGACAACATCAACGAGTTGCTGGTTCATTACGCTAAACAAGGCAAGAAGGTTTGCCGGTTGAAAGGCGGGGATCCTTTTATCTTTGGCCGTGGCGGTGAAGAAATTGACCTGATTGTGGCGGAAGGTATCGATTTTCAGGTGGTGCCAGGCATTACTGCGGCCAGCGGCTGCGCTTCCTATGCGGGTATTCCACTAACCCATCGTGACCATGCTCAATCCGTGCGATTCGTCACCGGGCATCGTAAAGATGGCTCGGTGGATCTGGATTGGAAACATTTAGTCAGCGAAACCGAGACAGTGGTATTTTATATGGGGTTGGTGGGCTTGCGAGAAATCTGCAGCCAGCTGATCGCCCACGGCCGTGGGGGCGACACACCCATCGCGCTGGTGTCACGAGGCACGACTAACCTTCAGGAGGTGATTACCGGTAGGCTAGATCAGCTACCTGACGATATCGAAGGCCGTGAAATTCACGCCCCCACCCTGATAATTGTTGGCAGCGTGGTCAGCCTGCATCCTAAATTTGGTTGGTTCAAACCCTGATCGCTTCAATACCGCATTACGGCTACGTTTGACACGCCCTACAACGCACTGTTTGTAGGGCGAATACCTAAGAGCACAATTCGCACAATTCGCACAATTCGCACAATCCGATAGGTGTCATTAGAGCCGTTTTTTATCGCGCTTTTCCCACAAAGCGGCGGCTTCTTTTAACGCACTCTGCAATGAATCTGCCTTGTCCAGGCCCCACAGTGCCACCGCTACGGTAGAAATCACCGCCTGTTCACCGTACTCATCACGGGTTTCCCCGCGCCACACCTTCAAGAGCGTTTCTGCACTGGGGGCATCCGGCGGAGTCTGCCGAGGTATGGTGCTATCGAGCACCGCGCTTTGCAGCGCTTGGCCATGACGAATGCCTTGAATTTGGGTGCGTGCATCCGGGCGGATTTCCAGCTCGCCCCCTTCACCTTTGAACAGCAGTAGATCCTGGTCACCGGCTAGGGCGGCGGCACCTTGGTGCAGCTCAATATAGGCCGGGTGGAAAACGCTCTGCATGGACAGTGGTGCCTGGGCGGGGTTGAGGCTGCGGGCCAATGTGTTGATCGGCGAGCGTAATCCTAGGAAGTGGCGCAGGGTGAGCATGCGCGACAATGGCGAGCAGAACTGCTCGAGGGGCAGATAGGCAAGCCCGTGTGTTTCAAGGTGCGCCTGGGCCTGTGTCACAGTGTCGGCAACGGGCAAGCCCAGCTTCGGTAGAAGCGCATCGGTATAGACCCGATTCGGCGTGTGCGCCGGCCCGCCATGTAGCAAGGTGCGGATACCATTGGCCGCTAGCAGCACGGTGGCGAGCAAATACCAGGGGTGATGTTTTTTCTTGCCGGCATAGCTGGGCCAGTCCAGATCCACGGCGGGCAGTTCGCCAAGCGCCTGGTAGCAAGCCGGGCGGCAAGCATCGAGAAAGCCCGCCAGCTCATCGGGGGTTTCTTCTTTTACGCGCAGCAACATCAGAAAGGCGCCGAGTTGGATATCTTCGACGTCTCCATCAAGGATGGCCTGCATGGCCTCACGGGCCTCTTCGCGGGTGAGGCTGCGGCGGGCGCGTTTGCCGCGGCCCAGAGTACGCACAAAAGGCGCAAAGGCATGTTCAGTCATGATTCCGTCTCGCAGAGAGGGGCGGGCGTACTCGGTAAAGCAAAGCCCGTGAAAATGTCATTCAATACCAGCTGGTAGAGGCGCCGTGCTCGGCTATCAGCTCCACCAGTTGGGCATGATCAATCACTGGCAAAGTGCTGTCGGGCAACTGCAATGCTGGATGCGCGAGCAGGTAGCCATCGCCTTTCAGTGTCAGCTGTGATGCAAGTAATAGGCCTGCATCGGTGAAAACACAGACATCGCCTTTGCTGTAAAGCGTGCTAAAGCGCTGCCATAGGCTGTAATTGTCGGGAGAGAATCCCAGCAGGTGCAACATTCAGAAAACCAGAATTTGATGGCATTGGGTACGTAATGATAACAGCTCGTCCGCACAAAGAGCGTCCGCGGGAACAGGGCAGTCTTCATCACTGTCCACCACACAGCGAACACCAAATTCAGCCAGCTGGGCCAGCGTTTGATTGGGGCATAACCGTAACATGGCAAGACAGGGCGGTGTCAGCCAGAGCGTGGTGGCTTGACCGAACGCCGCACCGGTAAGCAACATATCCAGCATTTCCTGAAATTGGCTGGAAAACGGCTGACTGCCGGTGGCAATAAACAGGGTCTGGCTAGCCAAACTGAATCACCCGGTCGCTATTAATAAGTGCATCCGCCCATTGGCCTAACCCGGCAAGAGAGAAGCCCTCAGCCAGAGTGGTTGCGGCGTTTGAGTCAACGACACCACGACGCTGGGCGGCACCGACGCATACCATCGCCTCAACGCTCTGGCTGGCAATCCATTGCTGCCACTGCTGGGCGGCACTGGCCTGCTCTGCGTCGCCAGTCCAAGCATGGCGATTGGCCAGATGCACCGCATCGCGGTAGAGAAACAAGCAATAGAGTTGATGGTCAGAGGAGGGGTTGTGTAGCGCTTGTGCGGTGTGAAGGGCGGTCAATGCGGCGGCAGATTCTGCCGCCGCATTGACCAGTAGCGAGAAACGCATTAATCGTTACCGCTGAGCGCCGTCAATAGGTGCAACAAGGACATAAACAGGTTGTAGATGGATACGAACAGGGTGACGGTCGCCATGATGTAGTTGGTTTCACCGCCATGGATGATAGCGCTGGTCTGCCACATGATGAGCAGGGAAGAGAGCAGCACAAAGGCAGCGGATACCGCCAGGCTTAGAGCCGGAATCGCGAAGAAGATGTTGGCGATGCTTGCCCCGAACGCCACTAAAACACCGATCATGATGAAGTTGGTGAGGAAGCTGAAATCCTTGCGGGTTACCAGAGCAATGGCAGACATCGCCACGAAAATACCGGCTGTACCTGCCAGAGCCGTGGTCACAATTTCCATGCCGCCAGGAATCTGGGTATACATATTGATGATCGGGCCGGTGGTAAAGCCCAGCCAGCCAGTCAGGCCAAAGACAGCCAGAATGCCCCAGGCACTGTTACGCAGTGCGTTGGTGGCGAGCAGCAAACCAAAGTAGACGCCGATGGTCAGCCACACGTTGACGAAACCGATGTTGCTGGCCATGGCAAACCAAGACGCGCTGGTTGCCACGACGAGTGACAGCCCCAGCAGCATATAGGTGTTTTTCAGTACCTGGGCCGCTCGCTCCCCGGAAACGGCAATGCCGTGCTGGTGGGGGGCAGAGTAGGGGTTAGTCGGGTTATTCATGATTTCACTCATCTTTGCTAATTGTACCTGTGATCATAAGGGCGGGGAGCCCAAAATCAAGCGCTAAACAAGGTTTTCATGGTGCTCGCAGGTGTGTTCGTAGATGGGAGTCAGCCAAGCCCAATACGGGCACGCTAAACAACCAATCCTCCGCTGTTATTTCAGCTGATGACTGAATAATTAAGCCGTACTGATTAAAACCTAACCAGTCATGCACAGTATTGCCGCTGCGCCGTTGACTGGCCTTATTGCTCATGTATTATTGCTGCCACCTTGGAGGGGTGGCAGAGTGGCCGAATGCACCGGTCTTGAAAACCGGCGACGGGAGACCGTCCGTGGGTTCAAATCCCACCCCCTCCGCCAAATAAAAAGCCCGCACTCAAATGAGTGCGGGCTTTTTTTATGCTGTTCTGCGGCGCAACTGGGCCCACGCAGCAGGATCGGGCTAATGCCTAGCGATCAACGTTCCCCAGTAATCCGGCAAATTGTCGGATTGCCTCCAAGCCCTGAATATCATCTTTCTGTAACGCCACATCCTTGCGAGGCAGTGAGCCCAACGCGTTGGCTAGCTCTTCCATGTGCGCTTTTTGGCGTGCGTGGCGTGCAGCGAAAAAGGGGCCTTCTGCGGCATCAGGCAGCACCCGGTTGACCACGGCGCCGACCACTGGGATGGCATGCTCCTGGAGCGAGGCTACCGCGCGCCGGGTTTCGAGAATGGGCAGCCGTTCAGGGGTCAACACGAAAATAAAAGCAGTATGGCTCGGGTTGGTGAGCTGACGGCGGGCGCGATTAAACAGGCGCTGTCGCGCCATGAGGGTGTCGGCCACTTCCTGGCTGCGTGGATCCAAGCCGCTGGTGGCGTGCTCGGTGGGGTCCTGTAGGGGGCTGTCTATGCTTTTCTCTGGGGTAAGATGGCCCAGCACTTGACCCAGCTTACGCGCTTTTTCGCTGTGCCGAAGCAGGCCTTGGGTCCAGGCGGCCATCACTTCTGGAAGGCTTAATAATCTCAGGGTGTGGCCGGTGGGAGCAGTGTCAAAGATCAGCAGATCGTAGTCGTGACTGTCCTCATCAATCAACCGGGAGATACGTTCCAGCAAGGCTGCCTCCTGGGCTCCAGGCGACTGTCGACTGAGGCGTAGCTGTTTATCCAGCTCACGAAATTGATCCGGCGTGGCGAATCGGCGCATTTGCGCACTTACTCGTTCTAGGTACGCCTCTACTTCGTCATCCGGGTCAAGCTCTAGCGCGGTTAAACCGGGAGAAAGAACGGTCGGTTGATTGCCGATAGGGCGATTAAAGGCGTCTGCCAGACTGTGGGCTGGGTCCGTGGAGACCAGCAACACCTTGCTCCCCTGGTCTGCTGCACGGACCGCTAGGGCTGAGGCGGTGGTGGTTTTGCCTACGCCACCCTTGCCGCCCACCATAAGCAAAGCGCGGGAGGCCAGCAGGGCATCTAGATCAAGTGTGTTGAATGTTCGGGCGTTGGTCATCAGCAGCAACGGAAGTGGTCAAGGGGCGAGCGTTCCATACCCATGCGGGTGTGCCAATCATGGAAACGTTCCATTAGCAGGGGCTGTAATTCCAGCGTGCTCCAAGCGGCGGGATTAGGCACACCCATCATTTCCGAGAATACCAAAAGCATAAACAGGTCTTCCTCATCCCGCTTAGCTCGGGCAATGGCAGCACGATAGGGCGCATTATAATATTGTGCGCTGAGCTCACTAATACGCTTAAACCATTGCCTAGGCGTGGCCATTAAACGGTCTCCGGCGGAGCCTTAAAGGCGCGTTTGAGAGAAGCGGTGCATTCAAGCGTCACCAAGAGTGCGGCGACCAGCACCACAAGGTCTAGCCCCAACAGGAACCAGTCTTGTTTTTCATAGAAGCTTTTCAGCTGCATCAACAGGGCAAAAAGTGTCATCACCAGCAGGAACACCAGCGGTGCAAGAGTGTAGATGGCGGGGCGACCGCGTTTTACCAGCATGATAGTAATGACCAGCAAGGTCAGCCCGGCAAGCAATTGGTTAGTGGTGCCAAATAATGGCCAAATAAGCAGGCCGCCGGAGCCGTCTGCACCGCCGGCGCCAAACGCTAGTAATAAACAGCTGGCTACGGCGAGTAGTGTGGCAGGCAGGGGGCGAGTCATCCATTTCTGTTGATAGATTTCGCCCCATTCCTGAAAAATATAGCGTTGTAGGCGCAAACCGGTATCCATTGTGGTGCCGGCAAAAAGCGCCGCCATTACAGTGAGCAGGGTGGCGGCTACGCCTGCATCCATGCCCATACCGTTGGCAAGAATATTCGCACCGCCGTCTACGAAGGCAGTTAGGCTACCTTGCCCAAAAGCAGTATAAACCGCTTGCCAGTCCGCCAAAGAAGCAAAGCCGGCGGTGGCGGCAATAATGGCCGCCAGTGCCAGGGCACCTTCACCCACGGCGCCAAAGTAGCCAACAAAGCGGGCATCGGTTTCCTTGTCCAGCTGCTTGGAGCTAGTCCCTGAGGCCACCAGCCCATGAAAGCCCGAGATTGCGCCACAGGCGATAGTGACAAACAGCAGCGGTATCAGTGAGGGCGTACCAGCAGGAATGTCGCTGTTGATCATGGGCGCGACCACGTGTGGATTGCCCAGCAGAACCGCGCCGTAAAGTAGAATTAGGCCAACAAACAATTGCAGGCCATTGATGTAATCGCGAGGTTGTAAAAGCATCCAGACCGGCAGTAGAGAGGCCACTGCGGCATAGGCGAATAACAACAGAATCCAACTGGCGTTAGCCGACAGCCCCATGACTTGATCAGGCAGCGCTATGGGTACGCTCGGTCCCACATAAATCAAGCTATACAGGGCGGCAACACCGAGCACCGATACCAGTCCTAATCCAATCACCCGGCGGTAGATAAGTTGGCCGATGACTAAGGCTACTGCGATGGCCCCCCAGACAGGGACAACGGCGCCGGGGTTGTTGATCAACAGCTTGGCGATCACCACGCCGAATACCGCGTTGACCATCAGCAGTACTAGGAAGATAACGATCATGAACACAGTGCGCGCACGGCGGCCAACCACTTCGCCGGTAAGTGCCCCAACCGATTTCGCTCGGTTACGGACACTGGCCCACAGGGCACCGCTATCGTGGACACCGGCAAAGAAAATGGTGCCCAGCACTACCCAGAGAAAGGCAGGCAGCCAACCCCAAATAACAGCAATGGCAGGGCCGACGATAGGCGCTGCACCTGCTACTGAGGTGAAATGATGGCCCCAAAGCACGTACCGATTGGTGGGAACAAAATCGATGCCGTCTTCAAATGCGTGGGCAGGAGTGCGAAAATTCGGATCCAGTTTATAGATGCGCGATGCAATAAAACGCGAATAAACGAAATAGCCAGCGGCCATGCCTCCGAGCCCCAGCAGGAGCAAAATGATTGCGCTCATGAGTTGCCTTTTGTCGTTGTTAGTGACGGCCATTACCCGTGTTGAAAAAATGGCCAGATGAAACTGACCATGTTGCTATATGGTTCGCTTTTTTGACTGTTTGGTCAACGTGACTAAAGGCTAATGGCGCCAGTGTGCATGGTCGAGAAAAACTGACCAGAGGTATCCCGTTTGTTAACGGCGTTCTATGCACGTCGATGTACAAGGGGTAGTCTTATGCCTATAAAATCGAAAGAAAAATAGCACACTGGCGGGCAAGGGAACTGCCCGGGGGCATAGTAATGATCAAAGTATTGGTAGTGGATGACCATGATCTGGTCCGCACCGGCATTGCTCGAATGCTGGACGAAGTTGATGGTTTGCAGGTTGTCGGGGAAGCGAATTCAGGCGAGCGGGCCATACAGATGGTTCGGGAGTTGGCGCCAGAAGTGGTGCTCATGGACCTGAAAATGCCTGGCATCGGTGGGCTAGAAGCCACACGTAAGTTGCTGCGAGTGGATGAGGGAATCCGAGTTATTGCCGTGACCATGTGTGAAGATGAGCCGTTTCCTTCGCGCTTGATGAAGGCGGGCGCCGCGGGTTATATGACCAAAGGCGCAGATTTGGAAGAAATGGTCCGCGCCATCAAGATTGTGGCTACCGGACAGCGCTATATTAGCCCGGAGATTGCCCAGGTTATGGCGCTCAAGCCCTATTCTGGAGATGAAGGGTCACAGCTGGACATGCTATCCGAACGTGAATTGCAAATCATGATGATGATCGTCAGTTGTCATAAAGTGCAGGACGTGGCAGATAAGCTCTGCCTCTCACCCAAAACCGTCAATACCTATCGGTACCGAATATTCGATAAGCTGGGCGTGACTAGTGATGTGGAAATGGCGCTTCTAGCGGTGCGCCATGGCATGTTGGATGCAGTGGAAAACTCGGTATTCTGACCGCTGCGCCTTACACAGGGGGAAATCGCTAGGGCAGTGCTGATACAATTACCTCGCCACACTGTGTTGAGATGCCCCCTTGTCTAATTTCGACCCCAAACACTTCCTTCTCCACTGTGCCCGCAAACCCGGTGTTTATCGCATGCTGGACGCAGAGGGTGGCGTTTTGTATGTGGGTAAAGCACGTAATCTGCAGGCACGCCTAAACAGTTACTTTCAGAAGAATGTGGCGAGCGTGAAAACCCGCGCTCTAGTAGGGCGGATTCGCGATATCCAGACCACAGTGACAGGCAGTGAGGTCGAAGCGCTGCTGCTTGAGCAGTCACTCATCAAGGAGCTTAAGCCGCCGTACAACATTTTGCTTCGCGACGACAAATCCTATCCTTATATACGCATCACCCGTTCTGATCGTTTTCCCCGCGTCACCTTTCACCGGGGAACCCGCCGGGCGGGGAGCCAGTATTTTGGCCCTTACCCCAGCGGCAGTGCGGTGCGAGAAGCGCTATCGTTAATCGAGAAGATTTTCCAGGTTCGCAATTGCAGTGACAGCTACTTTCGAAATCGCACTCGTCCGTGCTTGCAGCATCAGATTAATCGCTGCACAGCGCCATGTGTGGGCTTAGTGAGCGAAGAGGATTATGCCCGTCAGGTAACAATGGCGGCAGACTTTCTGGATGGGCGGAGTCGAGAGGTGGCCGACCAGCTCAGCACTGATATGGAAGCCGCCGCTGCGGCGCTGGAATTTGAGAAAGCCGCCCTGCTACGCGATCAGCTGGCGGCGATTCAGGCAGTTCAGCAGAAGCAGTACGCAGAAACCGGGCAAGGCGATCTGGATGTGGTGGCCATCGAAACCCGTCATGGCCTTGCCATAATCGAGGTGCTGATGATCCGCGATGGCCGAATTCTTGGCCATCGCACCTTCCGACCTGATACCCGAGGAGAGGACGATCGCAGCGAAATCCTCGAGGCGTTCCTCTCTCAGTATTACCTTGGTGACAGAGAAGACCCGGTCAAGCCGCAGGAAATATTGCTGTGTATGGAGATTCCCGGCGCTGAGGCTTTGCAGCAAGCGCTGGAGGAGCAGTGGGCTAAGAAAGTTCGGTTGGCTTGGCGCGTGCGCAGCGACCGGGCCGCCTGGATTAGCATGGCGCAGACCAATGCCCAGCAATCCATGGCCACGGAAATGGCGGCAAGGGAACACATGGAGGCTCGCTTTCTGGCCCTGGAAACGCTGCTTGAAAGCAGTGAGCCGATTCGCCGCATCGAGTGTTTCGATATTAGCCATACGCAAGGTGAAAAAGCGGTGGCCTCCTGTGTGGTGTTCGATCAGCAGGGGGCACGCAAACAGGATTACCGGTATTTTAATGTAAATCCTGCAGCGGGTGGGGATGATTATGAAGCCTTGGAAGAAGCAATTCGGCGGCGCTATCAGCGTGTTTTGAAAGAGCAAGGGCGCATGCCCGACTTACTGCTGATCGATGGCGGCAAGGGTCAAATGCAGCGTGGCTGGAAAGTTGTTCAAGAATTGGATCTGCACGCCAGCATACGAGTGATGGGGATCGGTAAGGGGCCTAGCCGGCGGCCGGGGTTCGAAGCATTATACTTGCCTTGCGGGAAAGAAATGATTCCTGGCCCGGCAGACTCCGCGCTGCATCTTTTGCAGCAGGTGCGCGATGAGGCTCACCGGTTTGCCCTGACAGGACACCGTGCAAGGCGCGGCAAAGCCCGCAAGCAATCGACGCTCGATGAAATTCCCGGTATTGGCCCTAAGCGTCGAAAGGCTTTACTTACTCATTTTGGCGGGCTCAAGCAGATGCGAAATGCATCCGCCAGCGAGTTTGCTCGGGTGCCTGGCATCAATTCGCAAATGGCGCAAACGCTTTATGATTGGTTCCACCGCTAGGAGGGGGCGTTTATTGATCTAAAAATCGGAAATGAGTCACGGCTGCCTTTGCGCTATACTGATAGCCTATTTCTTCTAGTCGGTAGTCCCTCCCTATGCAGAAAGTGCACCCCATCCTGAATTTGCCGAATATCCTCACTCTGATTCGGGTATTGGCGATTCCCGTATTGGTGCTGGTGTTCTATCTGCCGTTCCACTGGAGTGATGTTTGCGCGGCGTTATTGTTTCTGGCTGCGGGCATTACTGACTGGCTAGATGGCTATCTAGCGCGCAAGCTGAACCAAACCAGTCCTTTTGGGGCTTTTCTGGATCCAGTAGCTGACAAGTTAATTGTTGCTGTGGCCTTGGTGATGTTGGTGCAAGTTCATGCTACTGCCTGGTTGGCCGTTCCTGCCATGGTGATTGTGTCTCGAGAAATCACTGTCTCGGCATTGCGCGAGTGGATGGCAGAGCTTGGTCAGCGCGCAAAGGTGGCGGTGAGTCAGCTGGGCAAAATTAAAACGGTAACCCAAATGACGGCGATTACGTTGCTGCTGGCGCAAAAGCCGAAATTTACTTTAGACGGTGACATCATTATGAACCCGTGGCTTTGGTTGAGCTATGGGCTGCTGTACCTAGCAACGGCCTTCACCCTGTGGTCCATGGTGTCATATCTGCGTGCTGCAGCCCCACAATTGCTCAAAAGTCAGTCAAAGTCCTGAAAAGTCAGAAAAAACACCTGATGCCGGGTTGACACCTGAAGGGGGGTGAGTAGAATTCACCCCCGCAACGGAGCGCGACTCCGGTGTAGAAAAAGCGGGAATAGCTCAGTTGGTAGAGCACAACCTTGCCAAGGTTGGGGTCGCGAGTTCGAATCTCGTTTCCCGCTCCAAGTTTCAGAAAACCTCGGTTACACCGAGGTTTTTTCTTGTTAAAGCAGTTAAGGCGCGGTGGCAGAGTGGTTATGCAGCGGACTGCAACTCCGTGTACGCCGGTTCGATTCCGACCCGCGCCTCCAATTACCACCCTTTTGGGGTGATGTGGTGACAAACTACCTAGCCTGGAAAATGGTTAGTGTCGCCGGCACAATAGAAGACAAATAAAAACAGCTGTTTATTCCCGCCTCTGTTTTTATTCAGCGTTTTCTGGGTACGATGCTCTTCCTGCGGGTATGGTGAAATTGGTAGACACAACAGACTTAAAATCTGTCGACCGTTAGGTCATGCCGGTTCAAGTCCGGCTACCCGCACCACTTTCCTTTTCCCATTTCTGCCCTAACACCGACAGCATCCTGAAAGTAGATCCTTCTTAAATCTCGTCGCTAATCAGTTTGGCCTAACTGACTACACTCCATGTGATCTCATCGCTTAAGCCCGTTTCAAGCAGTCTACCTATTGTGCTCGGATGATTTATTGCCGCTTTCCGTCCGTTTCTGCTAGTCTCAGACTATATTCTTAGCTTCAATCGGGGCTGAATAATAACAAGCTGGAAAAGGCATGAGGGCTATTTAAATGAACTGGTTCCAGAACCTATCTGTGCGGCTGAAGATTTTGTCTGTAGCCGGGCTAGGGGTTGTGTTGTTTATAGTCTACGCGGCCTACAGTTTTTACATTGCTGAAACCAATATCGACCATTTGAAGCGGATAGAAAGCCAAGACTTTCCTATTCTTGAGCTGATTAACGCTAACAATGTAGATTTCATAACCATCAGTGAATCCTATATTGAATCAATCACTGAGGCAGATCCGGATTTACTGGAGCAAGCGCAATCCCGAGCGGCGGCCTTCGAACAACGGCTGGTGGATATTCGCCAAGCAGATCCAACTCTTTCCAATGACGTGGAAGAGCTGCGTCGTCATTTCACCACTTACATCAACGGAGCCGCTGCGCTGGCCCGTAATCTGATTACCACTAATGACACTCCAGACCACCTGTCCCAGCGGATATCTCACGTTCGCGCACTTCAGGATGCCTACGAAAGCAGCCAGAAAGCCTTTGAGCAAGAGCGCTATAAAGCGTTTCGCGAGACGCTGAACAGAAGCCGTTCGGATAATCTGGGAACGCAGAAAATTGGCTTGTTTCTAGGTTTTGTCGCTTTCACGTTATTGGCGTTAACTGCCCTGTGGGTCACTCGAGCAATTACGCTGCCACTGAAAGGGGCAGTGGATGCAGCTGACAATATCGCCAATGGTAAATGGGATACCCATATTGAAAATGGGGGGCAAGATGAAACGGGTTACCTGCTGCAGGCTATCCGAAAAATGCGTGATGCCTTGATTGCGCGTCATACCGAGGATCGACAACAGGAAACAGTGAAAAACCATCTGGCCGAATTAAATAATCGCATGCGTGGTGAGATGGGATTCGAGCAGCTTGGTAATAATATATTGAGTTTTTTGGTGCCTGTTCTGGATGCGCAGGTCGGCGCGTTTTATAGCTACGATGCGGATACTGAGACTCTCAGCCTGAGTAGCTCCTATGCAATGGAGCGGCGCAAGCATCTCGCCAATAAATTCCGGCTGGGCGAATCACTGGTCGGACAATGCGCACTGGAACGCAAGAGTATCCTGCTCGAGAAGGTGCCTGATAGCTACATTAGTATCGCCTCGGGTACTGGCGCTGGGCAGCCACGTAACGTGGTAGTTATGCCCGTTATCCATGAGGATGAGGTAAAAGGGGTGCTTGAGATCGGTGCATTCCGTGACTTCAATGATGGAGACCTGGCTTTTATGGAGCAATGTGCCTCCATGATTTCTGTATCACTGCATAGCGCACAGAGCCGTTTTCGGCTGGCAAACATGCTGGAACAAACCCAGTCACAGGCGGAAGCGCTGGAACAACAAAAAACAGAAATGGCCCAGGTAAATGCAGACTTGGAAGAGCAGGCCATGGAGTTATCTGCATCCGAATCTCGACTACAGCAACAACAGGAAGAGTTGAAGGCCATTAACGAAGAGCTAGAATCTCAAACCCAAGCACTTCGCGCGTCGGAAGAAAGTTTGCAGAACCAACAGGAAGAGTTACGCGTTACGAATGAAGAGCTTGAAGCCCAGGCTCGTATGCTCACCGAACAGAAGTCGGAAATGGCTCAGAAGAACGATGAGCTTGAACTGCTGCGCCATGAGCTGGAGGATAAGATTCGCGAGCTGGAAATGTCCTCACGTTACAAGTCTGAATTCCTATCAACCATGAGCCATGAGTTGCGTACACCGCTCAATTCAATTCTTATTCTGTCCAATGCTCTAGCGCAGAATAAGAAAGGAAACTTAGAAGAAAAACAGGTCGAACACGCCCAGGTCATCCACTCTGCCGGTACTGATCTGCTTAGCCTGATCAACGACATCCTCGATATTTCCAAAATCGAGGAAGGGAAAATGGATGTCATCATTGATGATTTATCCCCAACAGAAATTGTTGAACATTTCCGTCGCAACTTTGCTCACGTGGCGGAGAGCCGCAATTTGGATTTCAAGGTTGAGCTCGGCGACACCCTGCCTGACCACTTCTATACGGACCGCCAGCGCCTTGAACAAATCATCAAGAACCTACTCTCTAATGCTCTCAAGTTTACTGAGCATGGCTCGGTGATGCTGAGCCTAACTCAGCCAGATGTCTCGGAAACCTTGCCCTCACGACACCTGGTGCCAGGACAGACACTAAAATTTGCGGTGACTGACACGGGGACAGGGATTGCACGTGAAAAACAGAAACTGATTTTCGAAGCATTCCAGCAAGCTGACGGCACTACGAGCCGTAAATACGGCGGCACTGGCCTAGGATTGACCATCTCTCGTGAGTTAGCTCGTCTCCTGGGAGGGGAAATCGGCCTTTACAGCGACGGCGAAGGACAAGGATCGACGTTTGCCCTGTATTTACCCGTGGGCAGAGCTGACGAGGTTGAAACTAATATTGGCGACGGCGCAGGCGAGGACATCAATAATAATGGACAAGCGCATACCGCTCCGATGATGCCACTGAATCCGGATTCAGACGATTTCGTCGTGCGTGAAAAAACGGTGCTCATTGTTGAAGATGATGACGAGTTTGCTCGAGTGCTGGTCGAGTTGGCTTCGGATTATGGGCTTGAGGGGCATGTCTGTCATGACGGCGAAGATGGCCTGGAATACGCAAGCCATTACCGGCCCAGCGCTATTATCCTCGATATTGGCCTGCCTGGCATTGATGGCTGGGAAGTGATGGAAAAGCTTAAGGCCGATCCGCGCACCAAGGATATCCCTGTGCATTTTTTGTCGGGTCGCGATGAACGCAATAAGGCGCTGGAAATGGGCGCCCTGGATTTCATGTCCAAACCGGCGAATGAGGACGATATTCTTTGCGCATTTGCCAAAATTGAAGGAGCCATTGAGACCAATGTTCGCCGCCTTCTGGTGGTTGAAGATAGTCAAATCCAGCATGAAAGTATTCGTGAGCTATTCAACCAGAAAGGGGTAGAAATCACCGCAGCCACCAATGGTCAGCAAGCGCTGGATGCTCTGAAGAGCACCGTATTCGATTGCATGATTCTGGACCTAACGTTGCCGGACATGAGTGGTTTTGAGTTGCTGGAGACTTTACATGCCAATGACGATTACGGCCGTGTTCCAGTAGTGGTCTACACGGGCAAGGATATGAGCCGGGAAGAAGAGGCTAAACTCCGTAAATATGCCGATCGCATCATTCTCAAGACCGAGCGCTCCCATGAGCGATTGTTGAATGAAGCGTCGCTCTTCCTGCACTGGCTGGAGTCCACCTTGCCGGCGAATCGTCGCCCTAAAGTGAAATCCATTGAACACCGTGGTGATATTTTCGAGGGCAAGCAGTTACTGCTCGTGGATGACGACATGCGTAATATCTATGCCCTGTCTGCACAGTTGGAAGAATTGGGGTTCTCCATCCATATTGCCAACAACGGCCGAGAGGCGCTGCAAGTCCTAGATGATAATCCATCCATTGATATTGTACTGATGGATATCATGATGCCAGAGATGGATGGTTACGAGGCCATGGCAAGGATTCGTGAACAGAGCCAATTCAGCAAGTTGCCAATCCTTGCACTTACAGCAAAGGCGATGAAGAATGATCGTGCCAAGTGTATTGAAGCTGGAGCGAACGATTATTGTTCCAAGCCCATAGATATGGCGAAGCTGACGTCTTTGCTGCGAGTTTGGTTACATACGTAGTGACTGGAAAATACGCCTGCAGTCACTTTATAAGAACAAGCACCGTGGCGGATAACGTTATGGCACAAACATGTCCGATTGAGGATGCTGACGTTAGCATCGAAGACATCGAAATTCGCCTGCTGCTTGAGGCGATATATCAGATGTACGGCTACGATTTTCGTTTCTATAGCCGCGCCTCCATACGTCGCAGGATCATGCATCATCTAACCATGTCTGGCTTTGACTCAATCATGGAGATGACCGATAAGGTGCTGCGCGACCGGTCCTTCTTTACCACCTTATTTAATGAGCTGACGGTGAACGTAACCGAGATGTATCGGGATCCGGATTTCTACCAAAGCTTCCGTGAAGAGGTTATCCCGGTGCTGAAGACGTTCCCGTTTATTAAGATCTGGCACGCAGGCTGCTCCACCGGGGAAGAGATTTACTCCATGGCCATTTTGCTAGAGGAAGAAGGGCTTTACGACCGGGCCATGATCTACGCAACCGATATCGACAAGAAAGTGCTAGCCTCGGCCAAGAAGGGCATTTACTCCATCGAAGCGGTCAAACAGTATGGTGACAACTATCGGCGGGCCGGTGGTAAGCATTCTTTATCTGACTATTTTACCGCCCGCTATGACAGCGTGATTATGGAGCAGCGACTGAAACGCAATATCGTCTTTGCCGATCATGATCTGGCAACAGACCAGGTTTTTGGTGAAATGCATGTCATCCTGTGCCGGAATGTACTCATCTACTTCAATCGAGCATTACAGGAGCGTGTGATCAAGCTGTTTAGTGACAGTCTAGATATGGGCGGTTACTTGTGCTTGGGAACCAAGGAAAGTTTACGTTTCAGTGGGCAGGAAGAGTCGTTCGATGTTATCAACAAGTCGTTGCGAGTTTTTCGCAAACGGCAGTTTCAACACCACGCATGATTAGAGACAACTGATGATTGAGCAGAAGTTGCTATTAGTGGATGATCAGCCAGCTAACTTAGTATCGCTAGAGGCGATTCTGGAAAGTGAAGGCCGCATCCTTATGAAAGCGCACTCGGGGCAGGAGGCGTTGAAGATTCTGCTTAAGGAAGATATTTCTTTAGTGCTGCTGGATGTGCAGATGCCAGGCATGGATGGCTTTGAAGTGGCTGAATTGATGCGTCAACGCAAAGACACCCAGACTATCCCGATTATCTTTGTGACGGCGATCAGTAAAGAAAAAAAATACGTTTTCAGGGGCTACCAGGCTGGCGCTGTAGACTACTTATTCAAACCATTGGACCCACTGATCCTCAAAAGCAAAGTAGATTTTTTTCTTGGTTTGGATAAACAGAGACGCCAGCTGCAAGCAAAATTGAAAGAAGCCCAAGCGCACCGTGCGGCCTATGAAGCTGGCAAGACACGGGGCGGGGAGGGCAGCGACCAATAGTCGTGAATACTTGCATAGGGGGAGTAAAGGCAATTGTTATGGGCGCGTCTTGGGGCGGGCTTAATGCCTATATTCACATTCTGTCTGTGTTGCCCGCGGATTTTCCTTTGCCAATCCTGATGGTACAGCACCAGCAGGCTAGCGCGGATAACCGTATGCCGTGGTTACTGGCTCGTTACTGTGCTTTACCGGTGGTTACACCGGAAGATAAAGAGCCGATTATAGGGGGGCATGTTTATGTGGCCCCGCCGGGTTACCATATGTTGGTGGAAGACGATCAGACACTGGCTTTCTCTAATGGAAGGCCTGTACTCTTTTCCCGGCCGGCAATAGACGAATTGTTTTTTTCTGCTGGCGTTGTTTATGGCCGTCATCTGATAGGCGTGATTCTCACAGGGGCCAATGAAGACGGCGCAGCAGGCATGAAGTATATACACAGTAGAGGCGGATTCACCATCGCCCAGTCACCGGTGAGCTCGGAAGCACCCACAATGCCTGAAGCGGCAATAACAACAGGTGCGATTTCCAGGGTACTCGATCTTGAGGCAATCGGGCCCTTTTTGGCTAAACAGGCTATGGGGTAGGACGCGTATGAAACAAAACATTTTGGTTGTGGATGATCACCGCGAAAACTTGATCGCCCTGGAGGCGATCCTGGATTCTGACGACCGTAATCTGATCATGGCACAGTCCGGTAACGAGGCCTTGTCCCTCGCCCTCAAGCACGATTTAGCTCTGGTGCTGTTGGATGTGCAGATGCCGGAAATGGATGGGTTCGAAGTGGCCGAACTTATGCGTAAAAATAAGAAAACCCGCCACATTCCGATCATTTTTGTTACCGCTATATCAAAAGAACAGAAATACGTTTTCAAGGGCTACGAGTGTGGGGCGGTGGATTACCTACTCAAACCCATCGACCAAAAAATTCTGGAAGCCAAGGTTAGCGTTTTCCTGGAACTGGATCGCCAACGGCGCAAGTTACAACAGGCCGTGGTGCAAATGAAACGGCTAAAAGACGAAAACGAGCGACTGCTGCATGCACTTGGCGAAGCTCTGATCGGCACCAATGCCGAGGGTAAAATCACTTTTTGTAATGAAGCAGCTTGTGCCCTATTGCGACAGAGTCGTGATGACTTAGTAGGCAATGATATCGCCGACCTGATATTCAATGATGATGCTGGCAAGTCGTGTTGGAGCTGGGATAGCTCTCCATTACAGGAAGCTTGCAGACAAGGGGAAAGCTGGGAAAATGAGCATAACCTGTATACTCCCGATGATGATGGCTTGCTAGCCTTATCAGTGAGAGCCAATGCGATTACTAATGATGCAGGCATCTTCACAGGGGTGGTCGTGGTACTTGGCCTCTCAGATGATGAAAATAATGGCGGAGACTGCGCTCGTAACCATCGCCGTAACCCTCGCAAGAGGTTGTTCCGCGAAATGGTAGTGTTTGACCGTAGCACCGGTGGTAATGTGGGGCGCTTAGTAAACTTGAGTGTGAACGGCTTCAAGCTTTTTTCCCGCCGAGCATTAGCCCATGGTGAGGATTTGCAACTTGGCATGGTGCTGCCCGACCAGATTTCAGGGGTAAACACCGTCAGCTTTGATGCCCGGGTTGTTTGGGCGGAAACGTTAGATGCCCCTGGTGAGTTTCAGGTAGGTTTTCAGTTTCAGACGTTGAATTCGGTCACCCGTGATGTGATCGAAAACCTAATGGAAAACTATTAAATTATGGCTGAGCACATGGAGTCGCCTGAGAACATAGAGCTTTCTTCATCGTTGTTGCCCTATGGTTTCGCGCGGCGTTTCGGTGTTCTGTTGCGTGAGCGCGATGGGCAGAAAGAGTTGTGTCACCGGCAGGATGTTTCACTGGCCGCGCTAGGTGAGGTGCAACGTCATATCGGCCGCCTGCCGCGCCTAGTACCCATGGACGACACGGCTTTTAGCGCCGCCATGGCAATCACCTATGAACAGCAGCGCGGCGCGGCAGCAGAAGCCGCCGATGATCTGGAAGGACTTGATCTGGCAAGCCTAGCAGACTCACTGCCGGAAACGTCGGATTTGCTTGAGCAGGAAGACGATGCTCCGATCATTCGGCTGATCAATGCCTTGTTACAGGAAGCCATCCGTGAAGATGCCTCCGATATCCACATCGAAACCTTCGAACGACGGCTAGTAGTTCGTATGCGAGTCGATGGTGTCCTTCGTGAAGTGCTTACCCCGAAAAGGGAACTGGCGCCGTTGTTAGTCTCGCGAATCAAGGTAATGGCGCGAATGGATATCGCTGAAAAGCGGATACCTCAGGATGGTCGAATCTCCTTGCGCATTGGTGGGCGCGATGTGGATGTGCGGGTATCGACTATGCCCTCCAGTAATGGTGAGCGGGTGGTGCTACGCTTGTTGGACAAGCAAGCGGGGCGTTTACAGGTATCGCATTTGGGCATGGGCGAAACCTGTGACGCTCATATGCGCGAGCTAATCCATAAACCCCATGGCATTATTCTGGTGACCGGCCCGACAGGGTCCGGTAAAACCACAACGCTTTATGCTTCCCTAACCGAATTGAATGACAGTACCCGCAATATTCTTACGGTAGAAGATCCCATCGAATACCAGCTAGAAGGGATCGGCCAGACTCAAGTCAACACTAAAGTCGACATGACATTTGCCCGCGGACTGCGTGCCATCCTTCGCCAAGATCCAGATGTGGTGATGGTGGGGGAGATCCGGGATCTGGAAACCGCTGAAATTGCAGTGCAAGCCTCCCTGACCGGCCACCTTGTACTGTCTACTTTGCATACCAATACAGCAGTGGGGGCGGTGACCCGCTTGCAGGACATGGGCATTGAACCTTTCTTGCTCTCTAGCTCCCTGCTGGGTTCCTTGGCTCAGCGGCTGGTGCGTGTGCTATGCGATGACTGTAAAACCCCGTACCAGGCTAGCGCTAGTGAGCTGGAAATGATGGGGTTGGCGGCTACGGAGAGCCGTACGCTGTATCACCCCAATGGTTGTGAATCCTGTAACCATCAGGGTTACCGGGGCCGTACCGGGATCTATGAACTGGTACTGGTGGATGACACGCTACGCCAGTTGATCCACGATCGCGCCGGCGAGCTAGAACTTAACCGCCATGCTCGGACACTAACTAGCGGTATCCGCGAAGATGGTTGGCGAAAAGTGCTCGGCGGACACACCAGTGTAGAAGAGGTCCTGCGGGTAACCCGCGAGGACTAACGGGACAGTATTCTCCATGCCAGCATTTGAATACCGCTCTCTGGATCACAGGGGCAAGATCAACAAAGGCACGCTGGAAGCAGACAGTGCCCGCCAGGTGCGCCAGCAATTGCGCGACAAGGGCTGGGTGCCGCTGGAGGTCAATGAAGCCAACGACTCCAGCAGCCAGGGCATGGGCCGGTTTGCCGGGTCCGGCAAAATCAATGGTGCTGAGCAGGCGCTGATAACGCGTCAACTGGCCACCCTGCTGAAATCCGGCCTGCCGGTAGAACAGGCCTTATCTGCGGTCTCCAAGCAGGCCGCCAACGACCGTATCGAACGGATTATGCTGGCGGTGCGCGCCAAAGTGCGTGAAGGTTATAGCCTAGCGCACAGTTTCGAATCATTTCCCCGTGCTTTCCCGGAAATGTACCGCGCCACGGTAGCGGCCGGTGAGCAGAGCGGGCATTTGGAACAAGTGCTGGAGCAACTGGCGGATTACCTGGAAACCCGCCACGACACTGGGCGTTCCGTAGCCCAGGCGATGATTTATCCTGCGTTTATCATGGTGTTTGCCTCCATCGTCATTATGCTGATGATGACCTTCGTGGTCCCAAAGCTGGTGGCAGTGTTTGAGGGACGAGATCAAGCATTACCGTTACTCACCCGTATTGTCATGGCCATGAGCGACTTTGCTCGGGGCTGGGGCTGGTTGGTTGTGTTATTGATCGTTGTGGCCGTGGTGGTATTTATGCGGGCCATGCGTGATCAGCGCTTTCGATTACGGGTGCACCAGCGTTTGGTGAATATGCCTCTGGTAGGTACTATGCTGCGGGCGGGTGACAGTGCCCGGCTGGCCAGCACGCTGGGTATCCTCGGTCGCTCCGGTGTGCCGTTGGTGGATGCCCTGTTTATCGCCGCGCAGGTGGTGGGCAATCTGGCGGTCCGCAATGCGGTAAAAAACGCGGCCGCTAAGGTCCGCGAAGGCGGCAGCCTCAGCCGAGCCCTGGATGCCAGTGGTTATTTTCCTCCCATGCTGGTGCAGATGATTGCCAGTGGCGAGGCCAGCGGCGAACTGGACAACATGCTGACCCGGGCTGCGGATTATCAGGAACGAGAACTCAGCAGTACGATCGGGACCATGGTAGGGCTGCTCGGTCCAATCATGTTGTTGGTCATGGCCGGAGTGGTGGTCATGATCGTCCTCTCGGTCATGCTGCCGATCATGCAAATGAATAACTTACTAGCCGGTTAAGGTGAAGAAATGAAAGCAAAAAAGGCCATGTCGGGGTTTACCCTGCTGGAAATTATGGTTGTGGTTGCGATTATCGGCCTGCTGGCTGCGGTGATTGTGCCTAACGTCATTGGTCAGGGGGAAGCCGCCAAGGTGGACCTGACCAAGGCCAACATGGGCAAAATCGTGCAGCAACTAGACCTATACAAGTTCAACAATGGCAGTTATCCAAGCACTGAAGAGGGGCTGAATGGCTTAGTTGAGCGTCCCTCATCCGCTCGTAAGTGGCCTGATGGTGGCTACCTGCCCAAGGTCCCGCTCGATGCCTGGAACAATGACTACGTTTACATTAGCCCCGGTGTAGAAGGTCCCTTCGATTTGTTGTCAATGGGAGCCGATGGCGTTGAGGGGGGCGAAGGCGCCGACGCGGACATCAACTGGCGCGAAGTTCAGTAATATGCGTTTGCTCCGCTCCCAGCAGTCTGGCTTCACCTTGCTGGAAATTATGGTGGTGGTGGGGCTGATTGCACTGCTGAGCGCGGTAGTGGTCAGCCAGGGTAACTGGACATCGGACGACCGGCAGCTAGAACAGGAATCTGCTCGTCTCAAGGATACCCTGGCGTTGCTCAACGAACGCAGCCTGTTTTCCGGGCAGTTATTGGCGCTACGCTTGTACCATGATGGCTGGGAGCCTCTAGCCTACGATATTGTAACCGCAGACTTTGTCCCCATCGAAGATACCGCCCTCAAGCCACGTCAAACCCCTCCGTCGCTAGAACTGGTTTGGCAGCTAGATGAACTGGCGGATGAAGAACAAGCCAGCCTTAGCCAGGTTGCTGAAAGCCTAGTCAAGCAAGACACCTCTTTGGATCTGGGTGAAGGTGTGCTCGGCGACGAGGATGATGAGAGAGCGGCATTACAGCGCAAAGAAAATCGGGGAGGCGAAGATGAGAAGGAAAAGGTATTCCCCCAGGTATTCTTTTTCCCCAGTGGCGAAGTCTCTCCGGTAACGCTATCGATACGAAGCCTTGCTGATATGGAAACAGTGCAGCGCTGGCAAGTGTCGGCCTTAGGGCAAATTTCCGACCCGGACCTACAGCAGGACGAAGATAAGGAACAGAGAAAAGAAGAATGGTTAGAGCGGCGCGCACGGATGATTGAGGAAGAACCGGAATGAAACAGCAGCGCGGTTTTACGCTTGTAGAAGTGTTGGTCGCTGTCTCCATTCTTGCTCTGGTTATGGTGGTGCTTGGTCAAACCATGGGTTCCACAGCTCGCGCCTATACCAATATTAATGAGACCCATCTCGGCTTCTTAGTTGCCTCGGATAAATTAGTGGAAATGCAGGTGTACCAACAGTGGCCGTCCACCGGTGAGTCCGATTCTACCGTCACTCGAAATGGTCGTGATTGGTGGGTCAATACCCGGGTCAGTGAAGGCCCATATCCCGATACCCGCCGGGTAGATATTGAAGTCGGCATGATGCAGGACGATGATCAAGGTCAAATGGCGTATCACCTAGCCAGTCTGATCGGGAAACCGGCCTCCGGATGATCAACATCCAGCACGCCACTAGCCGCCAGCGTTCCTTCCAGCACGGTTTTACTCTGCTGGAAATGGTTATCACCATCGCGATTTTTGCGTTTATCTATGTCTGGGTGGCAAGCTTTCTTAGTAGCGCACTGCAAGGCCGTGAGCAGCTCAAAGAAGGTGCAGATGAGATGGAGCGTAACCAGCGGGCGGTGACGTTCCTAACCCTCGACTTCGAGCAGCTAATCAACCGTCCGGTCAGGGATCCTTATGGTGACCCGCAGCCCGCCATTCTCGGCCGTGACAATTATGTTGAATTTACCCGTTTAGGATGGTCCAACCCATTTGGACTGCGTAAGCGTAGCGAAATGCAGCGTGTGGTATACGCTTTAGAAGATGACACCCTGTATCGCCGTTATTGGCCGGTGCTAGACACTAACGTGGCCACCGAGTACCAGCAGGACGTGCTAATCGACCGTGTGGAGCGCTTCACTGTACGCTATCTTGATCTCACCCCCCAAGGCGAATGGCAATGGCTGGAGTTGTGGCCAGATGTGAGCATGACGGCAGTACCCGTTTGGCAGCAACGCCTGCCAAAAAGTATTGAGGTAGAGATCGAACTAGAAAATGGCAACATTGTGCACAGGTATTACCGAACAGTGGTGAATCCATGGGGATGACGGTAAACCTGTCAGGTCGAATGACTCGAAGGCAAGGGGGCATGGCGTTGGTGATCGTGCTGCTACTGCTAGCCTTACTGACGACCATTACCGTTGAAGTGCTTTTCCGGCAAGATCGTTTCCTTACCCGCGCCGATAATCTATTGCAATGGGACAAGCGCTACCAGTACGCCATGGCAGCTGAGGTGGTTGCCCAGCAGGGTCTAATTGATGACTTGCAGGATGACCAAAAGAATAACGCCCTAGTGGATGATTGCGTTGACGAGCAGTGGGCCGTGCAATTGCCGCCAACGCCCTATGAAGATGCCATACTCAGCGCCAGCGTGCAGGACCTGCAAGGCCGTTTCAATTTGAACTGGCTCATTACCGCAGAAGGTGACAATTTTGTTCGAGACCAGGATGGTATCGACAGGCTCACCCGCCTGATCGAGCTCACCTTTCCCCAAGAAACAGACGCATCGCGGCTCGCCAACGAAATGGCCGACTGGCTAGATTCCAACAATATAGTGGACGGAGTTGAAGGGGCGGAAGATGCGGATTACCGCACCCGGCGGACTCCAAATATGCCCGCCGCGCATGAATCTGAACTGCGTGCCTTGCTCAGCTTCCAGGTAGCTAACCAGCCCCAGGACGGCATGATTTGGGGCTTGTTTACAGCTTTGCCATTGGGCACAACATTGAACGTTAATACTGCACCGCTTCAGGTACTGGATGCGGTGTTAGGTGCCACGGCGGGTGATACCGCGGCACAAGCTATTGTTAAAGAGCGGGAGCAGGAGCCGATTGACGCCATTAGCGACCTGATGCAGGTTGCTCCTTTTAGTGAAATGGATCCCGACATCAAGCAGCAGATAAGCAGCTTGCTCGGTGTCAGCAGTGAGTATTTTCAGGTTATGGTGGATGTAGAGGTCGACGGACAACTAAGTCGCCTAGTAAGCCGGCTGCGCCGCCGCAATGGTGACGGGCAGAGCACTGAAGTATTTAGTCGGCAGGTCAGCCCATTGCTAACCCCACTCGAACCGGCATGCAATCCCTTCTACAATGTGACCCAAGGCTCGTCTTGATACACTGGACTAACGGAGCAGGCTGTTAGAAAGTGCATTAAGCGTCGGCCATGCCAGACGGACACATGCAAAGATAATAACGCGGATATAACGACCAAAGGACACAACAGCGTGGCAGAGGCTCCACTGATTTATTTAAGCGGTGCAGGGGGAACGGAACTGGATCTTGAACATCCGGTGCTGTTGCAGCGAAACCCTGCGGAACACGTCCAGGTCATGAGCCTGCGCGAAGCGCTGGAACAGTCTGCCGGCCAGACCCTCCATGTCATTGTCAGCGTAGCATTTGCCCGGCTAACCCATGTTAGCCTGAGCCGAAAACAGGCACGTCATATGCAGCGCATTCTTCCGTATTTGCTGGAAGAACAGATGCTGGACAACCCTGAATCACTGTGGTTTGTTTCCCGCAAAGGCAGCGGTGATGACTATGAAGTGACCGCCATTGCTCGACAATTTATCGAGCAACTCAAACGGTGGGCCGCAGAACAAGACGTACTGATCACCTCCCTGCAGGTGGACGCTGAGCGGTTGCAGGGTCAAGCACCTCTGATTGCTGAGTTGGACGAAAATCAGACGCTATTAATGGCAGACCGAGATCGTTGCCTAGTGGTTGATGCTCAGCAGCGTGATGGTGTGCAGGCCCTGTTTGGCGACAGCCTCAATGAGCCTATGGTGTTATCCGGCCCAACGGCGTTTGTTGACGCCTTGCGTAACGGTTCAGGGCAGGAATTACTCACAGGCCCCTATGCCCCAAAACAAAAGAAAGGCAGTAATACAACGTTTGCTCCTTGGAAGCCACTTGGCATTCTTGCTGCATCCGTATTTGTACTGGCTCTGGTGGCCATCTGGGTGCAACAGTGGCGTTATAATCAGGCGGCCGAAGCGACTTTCGCCGATGCCCAGACGCTATTCGAGAACCTGTTCCCCGGTGATAAGGCCTCTGCGGCCCTGAGTCGCCAGTTTGAGGGCCGGCTTGCTCGCCTTGGTGGCGGTAGCAAGTCGGGGCAGGCTGATTTCTTCCCACTTCTGAGACCAGTGGCGCAAGTGTTGAAAGAGATAAACGTTGACCCCAAGCGGCTGCAATACGATCAACGTGAAAATACGCTGCTATTGGATGTTGGCGCTAAGGATTATGCCCAACTGGAACAACTTCAGAATGCGCTCAAAAAACAGGGAGCACGCGCCTCAATAGCAAATTATCGCAATAGTGCTCAGGGCGTGAGCGCGCGAATCAAGGTGGAGCAGCCGGGATGAGCAGTGCAGCAGAACTGAAGAAACTGGCGGCTCAACGTCGAGAACAGGCAGTACAGTGGTACGAAAGTAGAGAACCCCGAGAACAACACATCCTGAAAATATTGGCCGTGGTAGCGTTTGTGGTGCTGCTGTATTGGTTGCTCTGGGCTCCGTCGGTCGCGGCCAGGGATCAGGCAAAGAAGCAATTTATGGTCAATCAGCAGACGTTACAGTGGATCCAGGACAATCGCGAAGCGGTAATCGCGGCTCGGCGGAGCGATGTATCGTCAGCACAACCCAACGGCAATTGGACCGGTAACGTGAGCCGTAGTGCTGATCAGTTTGGCCTTACTTTGAAAGGCTTTTCACCGGATGGTAATCGCGCCGTGCGTATCCAGATGGAAAATCAGGCAACCTCTCAAACGGTACTTTGGCTGCAATCGCTTCAGCAGAGCGGCATACAGATAAGCAACCTTGAAATGACGCCTGGTGAGAAATCGGGTACCGCTACGGTGCGTGCGACCCTGCAGAAGTAAGCGGTAAGGCGCCACAAAAAAATGAGTTGATGGCCGTAATCGCTATACGGCCCTACGCCTATCTCTGTCGTTTAGCTGTACTAAGCAGCCGGCCTGCTCATGAGCGCAATGCCACTGCCGTCGGCTGAATCGCGGCCGGGTTAGCCTAGTTTTAGAGTAAATATAGTGACATGGGCATCTTGGGATCAACGGGATGTGGGACATGACTCAGTGGTCAACAGTAGCGTTAGCCCTGTTCCCATAATAACGATTCAGGTGCAAGCTTAGCGTTTGCAGCTCATTGTGAGACGCTGGCGTTACCGTCTTTTCACTAACGAATCAGTGTTGCTCTGTGCTGCACTGTACCCCTATAGAGTCGTCACTATAGATTGATTGGCAACCCGTCAGGGAGCAAATACCCTCGAAAGAAAATTAAGGCTATAACAGCGATCGCATGTGGCTGGGTACTCTGTTTATTATGCTGTTATTGTTATGAGGGTGTTATGAACCAAACCGGTCGATCAAATCTGATCGCAGCCACGGCTATGTGGTTTGTCTATGCGGTCACGATCGTTATGCTGGCCGTAATACTGTGTTGGGCGCTTTATAGTCAGGTAAATTATGGTTATCGGTTCTGGTACCAAACTCTGGGTATTGGTAGCCATATACAAGTCTATGGTCCTCAGAATCGTTTTAACGCTGGCTTTGAACAGCTGTCCGCCGAGAAACACGTGGAAGCTTTTGAACAAATCCGTGATGCGGTCCATAACGGTGGCATGGGGCTGGCTGATATCGACTACCAACCACCAGGCAAAGAGCCACGCCCTTTGTTACACCATGCGGAAGTTCAGCACTTGCAGGATGTGGCTGATTTTATTGATAGAGGCCGCATACTTTTCTTGGTATTGCTGGCGCTCTGGTTACCTTTAGCCTGTCTAAATATCAGGCTGAAATCACCACCGATACGGTGGCGCCTTGGCATTACTGTTTTCACTCTAGGGGCTATGTTAGCGTGGTTGTTGATTGCCGGCCCGACCCAGGTTTTCTATCAGTTTCACCTCTGGATCTTTCCCGCTGACCATCAGTGGTTTTTCTATTGGCAAGATTCGCTGATGAGTACATTGATGAAAGCGCCGGTTTTATTCGGTGGCATTGCAATGGTAATCGCTTTGGGAGCATTACTGCTCACGCCAGTTCTTTACTGGTTCGGTTTGTGGGGAGCGCGCATAGTGCTTCAGCACCCAGCAGATAACTGACAAACGATCGGCAAAACAAATAAGAAACGGCTAATGAGCATTGAAGTACTGACTGCGGATATTGAGGGCGGCGAAAACTTGCAGCGTTGGGCTGCCATGGGCTTACCTATTCCGCCAAGTTGGCGCATTAGTCGTCAAGTTATAACAGGCAATTCTGTTCAGTGGTTGACGCAACAGCTTGCTACCTTGGCACACATGTTTTCAGGCGACCGTTACTGGGTGTTGCAACAAGGGCCAATGAATCCGGAGTCACGTCGAGAAAGCCTGTTAAATCTGGATTCAGATGAAGCGCTCGCTGCGGCACTTCAACGCATTTTCCAGCGTGCTCCAGGGCCAGATCATGTGGTGATTCAAGCGTTACCAAAACAACACGCTGCCGGCGTGCTATTTACCCGACACCCTTTGCGCCAAGATCTACCGCATATGGTGGTTGAAGGAGTCGTAGGTGGTAACAGTGAACGTCAGCGGCTTATTTTCGATGAAAATGACCGGTTGGTGTATGCCCCTGAGGCTCAATTGCCTTTAAACCAACAGGTCGGTGAAGCCCTTTTTTGTCGGCTTCACCGTCAGCTTAAAGATAATTTTAAACATCCACAGGCTGGAGAGTGGGTTTTTGATGGTGAGCAACTATGGCTGTTGCAAACCCTTCCTGTAGGTTCGCTCTCTGTACCCAAAGAAGCCTGGGCCCGCCGGGCTGGGGTAGGGCTTTTCAATCAGGTGGAAACTCCTCTGTGGTATACCCTGGCCGGGCGATGGTTAAAAGCCGGCTTCTGGGAACCGCTAGTAGAAAGTGCCGGGTGGAAAGGGCTCGCCAAGGTTGAACCTTACCGGCGTCAACATAGCCATATTTACACCAATTGTGCGTTCTTTCGTGAGCTTCAGCGCGAACACCCAGGGGCCGCACGATTTGTGCCACCAGCATGGCAATCTCTGGAATGTGACCCTGCATCTGCTCCACAAACGGTAGGCTCCTCATTTTCTAAGAGCATTAACCAATGGCGGCAGAGCTGGATCTTGTTGGAGCTGTCACTGAATGTGCAGAAGTGGAAGCAACCAGAGGTAACCCGTGAGGGCCTATGGCGCGCTTTTATGCGCCTTGATGCCATGGGAGAGTCCCTTAGCCGCGTAGAAGGTGAGCTTGCCTACCTAAGGCTGGCAGATGCATTGGTCGATTATCGTGCGCCTCTGCCTTTGACGTTGCTGGTTACGCCTACTGAACTTCGGGCCCTGCAATCCCTGGTGGCTGGCGAGGTGGATTCGGTACGTGATACAGCATTACGACCGGGTGTTGATCCTGTCCATGCCCCCTTGAATGAGGGGCCGGCTCAAGCGTCTACACTTAATAGATTGCAACAACCGGGAATCGTTAGCGACGCCCCGTTGGCGCAACTCTCAGATGCGGACGAGCAGGCATTTAAAATGGCACGAACCGCTCGCGGGCTGCGTTTTGCTATTGGTAATCGTCTACGGCAACTACTTCGTTCCATGGCGGCTATTGCGGTTGAGCAAGGGACGCTACAACACCTTGATGATATTCATTTTCTGTACTTTGATGAGCTTTGGCAGCTGTGGATGGGATCAGCATTGCCTGCCAGCGCCAATAAAGCTGTGATCGGTGATCGTAAACTGCGTTACCTTGATGATGGCCTACAGGGAGCGCCGGACTGGAAGATGGACCAAGTAGGGTACGGTTTTGGCGGCGGACAGCGTCTTAGCCCTCTATTACGTGGGCTGACGCTGGTGCCTGGTTCTGCTGAAGGTGCCATTCGCCGTGTATGCAGTGCCTGGTGCCTTAACAAGGTACAGCCTGGCGACATTGTTGTGGTAGATGAGGTCGATCCCGCTTGGTTGCCCTGGCTGGTACAAGCAGCAGGGCTGGTGATTGCCCAACAGGACCCTGCTAACGGCGCGGCTAGCTTAGCTGTGACATATGGGATTCCCGCTATTTGGGGCGCCAGCGACGTGATGCATAGTGTTCAGGATGCGCTGCAGGGCACTCTAGACGCGACCCATGGCAAGCTTGCCATGGCGTCGGATATGAATAACGATGACGTTACTGTGCAGTAACCTGGGTAGGCCGAGAAGCTCGCCTAGGTAAGTGGTTGTTTTCCTTTTAAAGGTGAGAGGTGAGAGCCGTGCCCCAACCCCCGACCCAAGAAGAAGATACCCGGCCATTTGTGGCTCCATGCCACAGCATTGATAACACCGCACCGCTGCGTTGGTTGCGCAAAGGGTGGCGCGACTTTCTTAATGCACCGGGGCCAAGCCTGCTCTATGGCGCGATAATGGTCTTTATCAGCTACCTAATTAGTGCCGCGACCTGGTGGTTCGGCAATATGGGCCTGTATCTTGGCCTACTTTCAGGCTTTGTGTTCTTGGGGCCGCTACTCGCACTCAATCTTTACGCCATTAGTATCCAGTTGCAACAAGGCCGCCAACCAAGCCTGTCAGAAAGTCTGAAGCAGGCACGTTCATGCTTGGGGGATGCCCTGACCTTTACGGTCATTCTGGTGGTGGTATTTTTGGTGTGGGCCAGGGCCGCTAATTTGATCTATATCTTTTACCCGGTGAACGAGTGGCATTTGGAAAATGTGCTGCTTTTTTTTGGAGTCGGCAGTAGCGTAGGAGCGTTATTTTGCGCCATCGTTTTCACGGTTAGTGCCTTTTCGTTGCCCATGATTATGGATCGCAAGACCGATATGGTCACGGGGGTTATCACGAGTACAAATGCGGTATTACGGAATAAGCTACCTCTATTTATCTGGGCCAGCTTGATTGGGGGTTGCCTATTGGTCGGGCTGTTAACAGCATATCTAGGTTTATTGGTGCTACTACCGGTACTTGGCTTTGCTACCTGGCATGCTTACCGAGAGGTGATCGACGCAGAGGAATGGGAACCGCGATTTGAGTTGCCCAAAGAAGATTGAAATTTGACTGATAACACCACTACAGGGTCCGCCATGTGGCGGACCGATGCGGTGGTGTGCGGTCAGTAGACTTAATTTTCGTCCATGTACCCGAGCAGATGGGGCACCATTCGCTCGATTTCTTTGCGAGACATGCCTTTACGTGCCGCGTAATCATCCATTTGATCTTTCGCCAGCTTACCCGTGCCGAAATATTTAGCCTCTGGGTGTGAAAAGTACCACCCAGATACCGCCGCAGTTGGGAGCATGGCGTAGCTTTCCGTGAGTGTCATCCCGGCGTGGGTTTCAGGATCAAGCAACTCCCACAACAGGGCTTTCTCTGTGTGATCAGGGCAGGCGGGGTAGCCTGGAGCAGGGCGGATGCCTTGGTATTTCTCGCTGATCATGTCCTGATTGCTCAGTGCTTCATCACTGGCGTAACCCCAGTAATCTTTACGCACTTTTTCATGTAGACGCTCGGCAAACGCTTCGGCTAGTCGATCCGCTAAGGCTTTAAGCATGATGGCGGAATAGTCATCGTGGTCCGCTTCGAATCGGGCCACATGCTCGTCGATGCCAATGCCTGCGGTTACTGCAAAACCGCCTAGCCAGTCGGTGAGCCCGGTTTCCTTGGGGGCGATAAAGTCACTCAAGCAGTAATCAGGCTTGTTGTTCTTGCTCCGATCCAACTGTTGGCGAAGATGGTGGAGGGTCATGAAGGCCTCACTATCACCGGGATTACGGTATAGTTCGATATCATCCATTTTAGAGTTGGCAGGCCAAAAACCTATTACCCCGCGGGCAGTTAGCCACTTTTCTTCAACTATTTTATCAAGCATTTCCCGGGCATCACGGTAGAGCTTTGTCGCTTCAACACCAACCACTTCATCTTCCAGAATGCGTGGAAACTTGCCAGCCAATTCCCAGGCGCGGAAAAAAGGAGTCCAGTCGATCCGCTGAACCAGATCCTCCAGTGGGTAATCATCTAAAACCTTCAAACCTTTAACTTTCGGTTCGTGAGGTGTGTAATCGCTCCAGTCGGGTTGAAAACGGTGCTCCCTTGCCTGGTCAATGGAGATTAAACTGCGGTCCACTTGCTGTTGCTGACGTCGAACACGGAGCGTCTCGTAGGTTTCTTTGATTTCGGCAACATATTCCGGCTTAGCGGTCTTGGATAGCAACTTGGACGCCACGCCTACCGCACGGGATGCATCCGCCACGTGCACTACGGCCTGGTCGTAGGCTGGGTCTATTTTTACTGCAGTATGAATGCGGCTGGTAGTCGCCCCACCGATCATCAGCGGTAGGTCCATGCCCAAGCGCTGCATTTCGCTGGCCACATGGACCATTTCTTCCAGTGACGGCGTGATTAGCCCGGACAGGCCAATGATATCGACCTTCTCTTCTTTCGCAGTCTCAAGGATCTTCTCGCAGGGCACCATCACGCCCATATCCACTACGTCGTAGCCGTTGCACTGTAGCACCACACCAACAATATTCTTGCCAATGTCATGTACGTCACCTTTCACGGTGGCCATCAAGATTTTGCCGTTCGCTTCATCTTGGGTGCCCATTTCTTCTTTTTCTTTTTCCATAAAAGGCAACAGGTAAGCCACAGCCTTCTTCATGACCCGGGCGGATTTCACCACCTGGGGGAGAAACATCTTGCCTTCGCCGAACAGGTCACCAACCACGTTCATGCCGTCCATGAGAGGGCCTTCAATCACATGGAGTGGACGCGTAGCGTTCTGACGGGCCAGCTCGGTATCTTCTTCCACATAATCAGCAACGCCTTTGACTAAGGCGTGCTCAAGGCGCTTTTCTACTTCCCACTCACGCCAGGCAAGATCTTCTTTCTTAACTTTTTCGGCACCGCTACCTCGGTATTTTTCTGCCAAGTCCAGCAACACTTCGGTGGCGTCTTCATTGCGATTAAGGACGACATCTTCAACCGCGTTGCGCAATTCTTCTGGGATATCGGCATAAATAGCAAGCATGGTAGGGTTAACGATACCCATGTCCATGCCATTCTTGATGGCATAGTAGAGGAACACCGCGTGAATCGCCTCGCGGACGGTATCGTTCCCTCGGAACGAAAAGCTCACATTGGACACCCCGCCGGAAATCATCGCGTGGGGTAGGGTGCGTTTGATGTCAGCCACCGCTTCGATGAAATCCACGGCATAGTTATTGTGCTCTTCAATGCCCGTCGCGATAGCAAAGATGTTGGGGTCGAAGATGATGTCTTCAGCCGGAAAGTTCACTTCCTCAGTGAGCAGCTTGTATGCACGGGTGCAGATCTCCACCTTACGCTCACGGGTATCTGCCTGGCCCTCCTCATCGAAAGCCATGACAATAACCGCCGCACCATAGCGGCGCAGTAATCGAGCTTGATGAAGAAAGGCAGCCTCGCCTTCCTTCATTGAAATGGAATTCACCACTCCCTTGCCTTGTATGCACTTCAGGCCCGCTTCGATCACCTCCCATTTGGAGGAATCGATCATGATCGGCACTTTGGAAATTTCCGGCTCTGAGGCCACAAGGTTGAGGAATTTCACCATGCACTCAGCGGACTCCAGCATCCCTTCGTCCATGTTGATATCGATGATCTGGGCGCCGTTTTCTACCTGATCGCGAGCCACGTCCAAGGCTGCATCGTAATCCTCTTCTTTAATCAGGCGCAGAAAACGCTTGGAGCCGGTCACATTGGTTCGTTCGCCTACATTTACAAACAGGGAGTCCTTGGCGATTGTGCAGGGTTCTAGACCGGAAAGGCGACAAGCCACTTCAATCTCAGGTAACGGGCGTGGCGCCAGCCCTTCAACTGCTTTGGCCATGGCGTCGATGTGCTCTGGTGTAGTACCGCAGCAGCCACCAATTATGTTCAGGAAACCTTTCTCAGCCCAAGCGCGGACCTCTTTAGCCATGGTGGCAGGGTCCAGGTCGTATTCGCCCATTTCGTTAGGCAAGCCCGCATTAGGGTGAGCAGACACGTAGGTCTCGCAGATACGCGAGAGCTCTTCTATATAGGGGCGCAGCTCCATGGGGCCCAGTGCACAATTGAGGCCGAAGCTGATTGGGCGAGCATGGCGTAGGGAGTTGTAGAACGCTTCAGTAGTTTGCCCCGTGAGGGTACGGCCAGACGCATCGGTGATCGTCCCGGACACCATCACCGGCAAGTCCAAGTTGTTTTCGTAGCAATACTGATCCACCGCAAAGACTGCGGCCTTAGCATTCAACGTGTCGAAAATGGTTTCGATTAGCACCATATCGATACCGCCTTCTACCAACCCATCCAAAGCTTCTAGGTATGCCTCTACCAAGGCATCAAAATGGGTATTGCGGTAGCCGGGATCATTCACATCGGGACTAATACTGGCCGTACGGTTAGTGGGGCCAAGCACTCCGGCCACATAGCGAGGCTTATCCGGGGTGGATGCTTCGTCTGCCGCTTCGCGGGCAACGCGAGCGGAGGCCACATTAATCTCACGGGCCAGATCTTGCATGTCGTAATCGGCCATGGCGATAGACGTGGAGTTGAACGAGTTGGTCTCGATGATATCCGCGCCAGCATCAAGGTAGCCTTTGTGCAACGCTTTGATCCGCTCAGGCTGGGTCATGCTGAGCAGGTCATTATTCCCCTTCAGATCGCTAGGCCAATCAGCAAATCGGGCACCACGAAACTCTTCTTCAGTGAATTTGCAACGCTGAATCATTGTGCCCATGCCGCCATCAAGAATCAGAATCCGTTCTTTAAGTTGGGCAGTGAGTTGAGCACGCGAGTTCTGTGACATTGATGGCTCCAGCAAAGGCGGGAAATTGGGGCGTGCATTATACCGGGGCAAGGGCCAGATACCCAATCTGTGGTGCCTTATCCTGGAAAAGACCATGATAAAGCCGGCTCAACCCCCTTCGAGACTGGCCATGCGGACTATTTACTTTCATTATTGAGCAGGCTGGGTCCAGGGTTGGCAGGTTGGCCTTTGAATCTGGCAGATGAAATCTTTGTAAAAACCTGTATGCCAGCAGCTTTCGCACTTGGGGTTGCTGTAGGAATGGGCATAATTGCGCATCACTGGATGAGGAGTACGCTTAATGGATCAATATCTGTCGCAACTAGAAACCTTTGCCAATGAAAACTTGGTGCCCTATGCCTGGAGCATTGCCGCCGCACTGGTAATTTTCATTGTTGGTAGCTGGGTGGTTGCTCGGCTAAGTCACTGGGTGCAAAAACTACTAAACAAACGAATGGATGAAACGGTCGCCACCTTCTTAGGGCGCATTGTTCATATCTTGTTATTTGTTTTCGTTGTTATTGCGTCTTTAGATCAGCTTGGCATTGAAACGACCTCGCTAGTTGCCATTTTGGGTGCTGCCGGCTTGGCTGTTGGCTTGGCATTGAAAGACTCTCTGGGTAACTTTGCTGCCGGCGTGATGCTTATCCTGTTCAAGCCGTTCCGCGTGGGCCATTACGTTGAAGCAGGGGGAACTTCTGGTACCGTTAAAGAAATCCGCATTTTCGCAACCATCATGAACAGCCCGGACAATAAAGTACTTACTGTCCCTAACGGCGCAATCATGTCCGGTAATATCGTCAATTACTCCGAAAAACCGACCCGCCGTGTGGATATGGTCTTCGGTGTTGCCTACGATGCTGATCTTTCTGTGGTGAAAAAGGTGCTTGAAGAGATTCTTGCTGCGGATGAGCGTGTTCTGAAGGATCCAGCCCCAACTATTGTGGTAGGTGAGCTGGCGGATAGCTCAGTTAATTTCCTATGCCGCCCCTGGGTAAATAGCGCGGATTACTGGCCAGTTCTGTGGGACACCACAGAAGCGGCGAAACTTCGCTTTGACGAAGCAGGGATTGGCATTCCGTTCCCACAGATGGACGTACATCTAGACAAAAATGACTAAGGAGTTATTCATGCGCAGTAAGACAATCGCTGCCATGCTGCTAACCGCCGGACTTCCGGCGGTTTCTGTAGCTGCGCAAGACGCAGCTGCCGATAAGGGTAGTGAAGTTAGCAAATGGTCTGGCGACATTGGTGTCGGGCTGCTATTCAAGCGCGGTAACACCAATTCCGACTCTACCAATGCCAATGTCAACATGGCCCGGGACAGCGAGAAATGGCGGCATACATTCAAGGCTGATGCCAATAACGAGAAGGAAGAAGATCCTGATACGGAAGAATATAACCGTACGGATGAGAACTACTTCGCTTCCTACAAGTTGGACCGCAAACTCGGTGAAGATGCCAAGAACTACCTGTTCAATGTGCTGACCTACCAAAAAGATAATTTTTCGGGTTATCACTACGAAGCCAGTTATGCCATCGGTGTGGGGCGTCGGTGGGTCGATTCGGATCGGCAGACTCTGGATGCGGAAATCGGTCCAGGTTATCGAATAAAGTGTTTGGAGCCTCAGGACAGCTATATGAGCTGCCACGACTCCGAAGAGAATGCCATCGCACGCGTCGGTATCAAGTATGAGCTTAAGGTAAGCGACAACACCACCTTCAAGGAAGATCTTTCCACAGAGGTTGGTGGTGATGGAGCGGATACCCGGGCGGAAACCTCTCTGACCACGGCAATCAACTCCCGTTTCGCGTTACGTCTACGCCATCTGCTTGAGAGCGACTCTTCGGCACCTGCGGGAACCAATGAAACGGACCATACCTTTTCTGTAGGCGTGGTTTACTCACTTCTGTAGCACCGTTCTAAGCGTTAGAAAAACGCCAACTCCGGTTGTTTTTTGCTCGCCACGGATTAAAAAGAAATGAGTAGGGCGGCGGTACAATGTTGATTGCGATCAAGTAACGCAGCAACCGTACTGCCGCCATATCAAATGCTACGTTTGATATGGCGGGGAATATTTATCCCCAGCCATGCCGTTTCTCAGCACCTGAATTAGCCTCAGCTAACCCCAAGCCAAGTTACGAATATCGGTGTAACCGCCACCAACCCCGTGATGCACGCTGTCATGCATCTACCCTTGGGTATTCGAACCTGAGTTTTATTCTAAGTTGCGCTCTTGACTGAGGTGCTATTGAGACGGCGGCGGTGTGCACCGAGACGCTGAAGATTTTTTCCTCTATTCCCGCCTCAGGCACTGTGAGTTCACTAGCAGGCAGGTGCGGTAATATTTCAGCATGCCAGGGGAATGACTGACTGCTTAAGACACTAACGACGACTTCACCATGAAAATCAAAGTCGCGCTTATCGCAATTCCGCGATGAACAAAAAAAGGAGCCCGAAGGCTCCTTTTTCTGCAAAGGCGATTAATCAGCCTTCTTTCAAGGCCGTGGTAATATCGAGCACGGCACCTTTACCATCACCAAACAACATCAGAGTATTGTCTTTGGCAAACAATGGATTGGGCAGGCCGGCAAAACCGGCGCTCAGAGAACGTTTTACCACAACCACAGTCTTGGCTTTATCCACGTTGAGGATAGGCATGCCGTAAATCGGGCTGCCTTTATCTTCGCGGGCCATGGGGTTGGTCACGTCATTGGCGCCCAGCACGATTGCCACATCCGTCTGCTCAAAGGTCGGGTTAATCTGGTCCATATCCTTGAGCTGATCGTATGGCACTTCAGCTTCTGCTAGCAGAACATTCATGTGCCCAGGCATACGCCCGGCTACCGGGTGAATGGCGTACTCAACCTCAATACCAGCGGCTTCCAGAGTGTCTGCCATTTCACGCACGGCGTGTTGCGCCTGCGCCATCGCCAAGCCAAAGCCTGGAACAATGACCACGCGACGTGCAGTTTCGAGCATCATCGCGACTTCCTCTGCAGAAGTAGACTTCACCTTGCCGGCGTAGACTTCGTCTGCGTCCATGGCTTCGCCAGCTTCTGCCATTACACCAAAGAGAACATTGGTGAGGGAGCGGTTCATGGCTTTACACATGATACTGGTCAGGATTAGACCTGATGCGCCCACCAGAGAACCGGTGATGATCAAGGCGCTGTTGCCCATGATGAAGCCCGCCGCTGCTGCGGCCACACCGGAATAGGAGTTCAACAGGGCAATCACAACGGGCATGTCCGCACCACCAATTGGCAGCACTAGGAACAGTCCCAGCAACATGGCCGCAGCCACCAGAGCCCAGAGAACCATTTCGCTGCCCGGGTTGGCCACCAAGTAACCGATGCCAACGATCGACCCGATAAACAAGATGGCATTGAGCAGCTTCATGCCGGGGAAGCCCATAGGCTGCCCGCTGATGAGCTCTTGTAGCTTGGCAAAAGCCACCAAGGAGCCTGTCAGGGTGACCGCACCGATCAATACAGCTGCGCCTATGGCGATCATGGACACAGCATCGTGGGAGCTACTTGTGCTGAAGAATTCAGCTGAGGCAACAGCAAAGGAGGCACCGCCACCAAAACCGTTAAGTAGGGCGATCATTTGCGGCATGGACGTCATCTGTACCTTCTTGGCCATAATGGCACCAATCAGGCCACCGACAACGACGCCAGCGATGATCACTTCATAGGTAACGATGCGCTCATTGAGCAGTGTTACCACGGCAGCCACGCCCATACCGGCTGCCGCCAGCATGTTACCGCGTACTGCAGTCTTTGGCTTGGTCAGCCCCTTGATGCCTAGCACAAACAGGCAGGCAGCAATCAAGTAGGCGATATCAATCCAGTTCTGAGAAACGTGCATGATTTACTTCCTCTTGAACATCGCCAGCATTCGATTGGTGACCATGAAGCCTCCAATCACGTTAATCGTGGCCAGCACCACCGCGATGAAACCGAGTACGCTAACCAGCGTGCTGCCCTCGGAGCCAGCGGCAACCAGCGCACCCACAATGGTGATACCGGAGATCGCATTGGAGCCGGACATCAACGGAGTGTGCAGGGTGGGCGGCACTTTGGTGATCAATTCCACGCCGAGAAAGATCGCCAGCACAAACAAGGTAAGATTGGCTACAGGATCCATTACTTTTCCTCCTTGCTAGCCGCGTCGGGCGTGGCTTCAGTGGCTTCCGGCTCAGGTTTGGCCAGAGCGGGGAGGCCGAGAAGATCGCGCAAACGAGGCTGGGGAACGTCGCCTTCGTGACTGATCACGGTTTCAGCAACGATTTCATCTTCGAAGTCTAGCTGCAGCTTGCCTTCATCATCGATGAGCAAGTTAAGCAAGTTTTCCATGTTTTTGCCGAACATCTGGCTGGCATGGAAAGCGACCGTGGAGGGCACGTTTTCTGGACCGATGATAGTTACGCCATGTTTCACGACGGTCTTACCGGATTCGGTCAGATCACAGTTGCCACCACGTTCTGCGGCCATGTCCACAATAATGGAACCGGGCTTCATGGCTTTCACCATGTCTTCGGTAACCAGAATCGGGCTCTTGGCGCCAGGGATAGCGGCGGTAGTGATAATGACGTCCATTTCCTTAACCACTTCGGTCATTAGCTCTCGCTGACGCTTAAGGAAATCTTCACCTTGGGCCTTGGCATAACCGCCAGTGCCTTCGGCTTCACCAGTGTCCAGATCCAACTCGACCGGCTTGGCGCCGACCGACAAAATCTGTTCGCGGGCAGCCGGGCGTACGTCGTAGGCTTCAACGACGGCACCCAAGCGCTTGGCCGTGGCACAGGCCTGCAGGCCGGCAACGCCCACACCCATAATGAGTACGCGTGCCGGCTTCATGGTCCCGGCAGCGGTCATGTTCATGGGGAACATGCGTGCAGACTCTGTAGCGGCTAGCAGTACACACTTATAACCGGCGATCATGGCCATGGAAGACAGTACATCCATGGCTTGAGCACGGGTAATACGCGGCACCAGTTCAAGCGCCAAACCGGAGACTTTTTTCTCAGCCAGGGATTGGGCAAATTGTGGGTTAGCCAGTGGATCGGTCATGCCGATCAATATCTGGCCTTCCTTCAATTTAGTCAGATCCTCGTCACCGTTCTTGATGTTACTGCCGGGCGTTTGTACCTGCAGAACAACTTGAGCGGAAGAGAACACCTCATCGCGATCAACCAGCTTGGAACCGGCAGCTTCATAAGCACTGTCCGGATAGCCAGCAATATCGCCAGCTCCGCGCTCGATGATGATCTCGACACCTTGTTTTTTAAGCAGTGCGCTGACATTGGCAGGCGTTAAAGCAACGCGCTGCTCGCCAGGGCAGATTTCTTTGGGAACACCGATAATCACCTGCGTTACCCCCGTCTGTGGTTCGCAAATAATTGGCTGTTCAAAGGATGGTATTGGCAACCCAAAACCTCTGAAAGCCTCGAAAAACGGCCGGTTCAGGTGAACCGGCCGATGAGCAGGGTGCTAACCTTATTGTGCACGTGCCAGCTTGGCAAATGACAAATGGTTATCGCACCGATAAGCGGCTGATAAATGCGCGTTTTGCCAGCCCTAGGGAGGGCTAGCTAGACCATGGCGCAAATTAGTCACCCGGAGTGACTGTTTTCTGTTTGACCAAGGCAATGTCATCCTCTTCCTGCATGTGAATGAAAGGCTCCAGAATAGTGTTGCCTCGGACTTCAGATTCAATAACGTGCAAAAAAGTGTATGCCCCCAATAGCTTGCGAGCTAAAAAGATGAATTCTTTAGGCGGCACATCAAAATGCACGGACAACGCATTGCGTCCCGCGCGGTTCATAATCCGGTTTGGCAGGTCGCTTTTGCCCCAGCAGTACTCGCCATTCTCGTTTAGAACGAATGCAGGGGGAGGGTAGCGATCAGGGTCTTGCAGGACTTCGATTGCCTCAAAACAGAGCCCGGAGAACTCCTCAAGCAGCTTGCGCGGAGTATTACCCGCAAGGAAGTCGAGAGCGTTGAGTGCTCGGATTAGCCGATCGGTGTCATGATAGAAGGAGGCGCGAATCATCTCTCGGCCTGGCCCTAGCACTTCATTATCAAAATCTCGGATAGCGCCGAAGTCGAGCAGGACAACCTGGTCTTGCTCCGGGGTTTCTCCTATGCGCAACAAATAATTACCGAAGTTCGGGTCCGTCTGCATCTTGTTCCATTCGAACACTTCACGACAGCACAGCTCCATAATCGCGCGGCCGATAAAGTTTCGCCGAGCTTGGGATAGCTCAAGCACAGCCGGGTCATTCACGCTTATCCCATGTTCAAACGTCATGCACATGATGTTGTGGGTAGAGAACTCTGGAACAATTTCTGGAACCACAAAACGCGTGTCCTCGGCCAGAGCATGGCGAAAATGGCGGGTGGTATGGGCCTCGAGATCGTAATCGACTTCCCGCTTGAGCATCTCGCGTACCTCATCCAACCACATGTTGAACTGCTCAGTGATAGGCACCAGGCGGCTTAATTTCAGCAAGCGAACCAGAGCACGCATGTCCGAATCAATGGCATCTGCCACGCCCGGATATTGGATTTTCAGGCATAGCTCTTTGCCATCTGATTTGCGCACAGCCTTATGCACTTGCGCCAAAGACGCCGCCCCCAGCGGTTGTTGCTCAACCTCAAGCTCAGCAAGCTTAACCTCGCCCAGCTGCCGCTTGAGGTGACGTTCAATGGCAGGCCATTCCAGTGCGGTTGTCTGGTTTTCCAAGGTATGCAGGGCGGTTGTCACCTCTTCCGGCAGGAAGTGTTCACCAAACAACGCCATCATCTGCCCAATCTTAACCACAGAACCTTTCAGGCTACCCAGCTCTTCCACTAGCTCCTGAGCGCGAGCAGAAAGGATTTCCTTGCGCCGCTCGCCACGCTTATCTTTTGCAGTGAACAGTGTTCCTGCGCTAGCTGTAGCGTATTTGGCGCCAGCCATAAAGCCGGCCTTGGCCATTGAGAATCGTCGCTCCACTGAGCCTGTTTTAACCCGTTTTACCGTTTTACGTGCCATAGTCGCGAGGAAACTCCATTTGCCATCCAGAACTCCGGTGGCATTCTAGCCTTTATTATAAAGCGGGTCATTGTCCTAAGGAGAGATCAAATGGCGAGGACGTGGGTGTTACTACGTGGCTTGGTTCGTGAAAAGCGGCATTGGGAGGGTTTTCCCGCTCATTTTCAGGCGGCAGTACCGCAAGATAGCGTGATAACGTTGGATTTGCCGGGCAACGGTGAATTTTGCCAGGAAAACAGCCCTACACGCATTGCAGACATGGTTGCCCATGCCCGAGGGCAACTTCAGAAGCAGGGCCATCAAGGGCCTTACCACGTTGTGGCACTGTCATTGGGTGCAATGGTGGCTGTGCAGTGGCTATGTCAAGCGCCCCATGAGGTGGCGTTTGCAGCCCTAATCAATACCAGTGCAAGCCGATATAGCCCGTTCTGGCAACGTCTTCGTCCGGCCAACTACCGCAGACTTCTCAAGGACGCGGTGTTTAGTCGAAACGCATTGCAAAAAGAAAGCGCGATTCTGGAAATTACCTCTAATATGCGCAGCCAAGACTACCTCCGTGCCCTTGCGGATAAGTGGCGCGATTATGCCGTGTCTCAGCCGGTTTCTCTGGGGAATAGCCTGCGCCAATTGCTGGCAGCCATACGTTTTCGCGCCCCCGCGGCACTACCCAGTAGTGTACCCGTGGTCATTATTAATGGCGGAGGAGATCGTTTGGTCGGCCCCAGCTGCTCACGCAGCCTAGCCGTAGCCTGGCAGTTGCCGCTTAAAGTTCATACAGAAGCCGGCCATGATTTGCCACTGGATGCCCCTCAGTGGCTGATCAATACCTTGCTGGAAAGTGTGGCAGATGCAGCGCAAAGCTTACCGGGGTCAGTTTAAGGTTCTAGGCTCTAGGCAGATTTATGTGAGTGAGCAGTCTTTTAAAATCTGCTAGAGCCATAAAAAAACCGGCACGAAGGCCGGTTTGTATTTAACAAAGGCTATCACTTCACTCCTTACGAGCGACCTGATTTTCTTTCAGCAAGCCCATGTAATCGACCAAAATCTCCCCGGTCTCGCGTATATAAGGGTCTTCATTCATGGCCTCATCATGACTTTCCGGATCCAGTGCTCGCTGCTCTTCTAGGGTGCGTAACGCCTGAATACTTTCTAGCGGCTCTTCACCGCGGGCCTGGCGGCGACTGTTTTCGATCGCTAGGCGCTCTTTGTCAAACTCAGCCTGCATTCGCGTCCGTACTTCTTCGTTCAATGATAGCTCCGTGCGGTTACGGTTAACGTCAAGGAGCTTACGCAGGGAGTGCACATAGACGAACTCTGGATCGTTATCCGTACGTTTCTCGTGCTGCGCGCGAAGCTGTGGCAGAAAAGGTACAAGGTCCGTAACACGCTGATATTTTGCTGATTTAATTTCATCCCAAGGCAGAGCGTTGGGCAAAGAACTTTCCCCCACATCGTCCATATCTACTAATGATGGTAACTCCACATCTGGCACAATCCCAAGGTTCTGGTTGCTGGAGCCGGAAACACGATAGAACTTTGCATTGGTCATTTTCAGTTTGCCATGATTAAGGTCCAACAAGGTTTGCACCGTACCTTTACCATAAGTTTGATCGCCAACAATGATGGCGCGGCCATAGTCCTGCATGGCGCCAGCAAAAATTTCCGATGCGGACGCGCTATACCGATTCACAATTACCGCCATGGGGCCAGCAAAAAGAACCCCTGGAAATTTATCACCCTCAATACTGACCCGACCGCTGGATTCTCGCACCTGAACGGTAGGGCCCCTGTTAATGAATAAGCTAACCAGCTTGTTCACTTCTAACAAAGAGCCGCCACCGTTGTTACGTAGATCAATAACTAAACCATCAATGTTTTCTTTACGCAGCTCTACCAATAGTTTTGCCACGTCACTGGTGGTGCTGGTGTATTTCGGATCACCGCGATGGTACGCATCGAAATCGAGATAAAAAGCGGGAATTTCGATGATCCCTAACTTTAGATCCTGGCCGTTTCGCGTAATCTGGATAATGTCTTTCTTGGCTGCTTGTTCTTCCAGTACCACCTTGTTACGGACAATACTGATGGTGCGCGTGTCGTGTTCACTTGCGCTACCCGCCGGAATAATTTCCAAATTAACCTTGGTGCCCTTAGGGCCACGAATCTGATCGACCACTTCATCCAAACGCAAACCGATCACCGGTACCGGATCTCCCTCTTCTTGGGATACACCAACAATACGGTCCGCAGGCTTTAGCTGCCCGCCTTTAGCGGCAGGGCCACCGGGCACCAGACGAACCACTTTAGTGTAGCCATCTTCGTACTGCAGCACGGCCCCAATGCCTTCCAGGGAACGGCTCATACTGATGTCGAAATTCTTCGAATTATGTGGGGTGAAATAGGTGGTATGTGGATCAAACGTCTGCGTAAGTGCATTGATATACACTTGGAAGACATCTTCCGGAGTATTTTGCTTGATGCGTTTGAGTTGGCTCTCGTAACGACGCGTTAAACGGGTTTCGATGTCTTCGGCGCTGGAATCGTTAAGACGCATGGACAGTACCGCATTCTTTAACTGGCGTTTCCATATTTCATCAAGAGCGGCCTCATCTTTAGCCCAAGGCGCGTTTTCGCGATCAACACGCACCGATTCTTCAGCATCAAATGTCAGTGACTCCAGGTCATTGGCGATCGTCTCCAGAGACCAGGTAAGCCGATCTTCCAGTCGTTTCTGGAAGCGATTAAAGATCGTATATCCGCCCTCAAGCTGACCTTTGCGCAGTTGATCGTCCAAAATATGGCTATAACGCTCGAAGTCTTCAATGTCTGATGCCAGGAAATACAACCGATTAGGGTCCAGGTCTTCTAGGTAACGCTGCAGAACCTGCTCCGAGAGCTGATCATCAAAATCAAGCTGACGGTAGTGATTCTTGAGTTTGTCGGCGATCTCTTCAGCGGCTTCCAGCTGCTGTTCCGTCGGCTTCAGGTCGCCCTGGACCTCAGGCGAGTTGGAATGTAATGCGCTACCACCCTTGATTGCTCCACCCAACAGTAACAGGGCTAGCGCAAGAGGGAATAGCTTACGGAGTAATGACATACTGGCTCTCAAACAGTTTTTTTCAGTATAGCCGACCACCGCTAAGCGGTCATTCAGGGTTGAATGCGGGTAATCGATGTAGACTATCGTGATAGCACGAAATTGCAGTGCTGCTAACGCCGTTTGTCGGCGCAATTCTATGACCCTAGCGCACGGGAGATACTTTGCACAGACTGTTCAGCTTGTTTTTCCTTGTAGGCATTGCTGGGGCTGTGGTTCAGCTCCTTACCGGTGATATAGAGGCGCCAGGGCGTCTTATCAACGCCCTGTGGGAATCAGCCAATTTGGCGGTTGATGTTAGCTTGGGGCTAATTGGCGTTCTAGCATTATGGAGCGGCCTCTTCCGGTTAGCAGAAGCCAGCCAGCTTGCTCATCGCGTTTCCACCTGGGTGACCCCTGTGATGGTTCGGTTGATGCCCGGGATTGCACGCTCTCCCGGATCTGCGGCACCGGTCTCCATGAACTTGGCGGCGAATATGTTAGGGCTTGATAACGCCGCCACGCCGCTGGGGCTCAAAGCCATGGCGTCTCTACAAGAAGGCAATCCCAACCCGCGCCAAGCCACCAACAGCCAGATCATGTTTCTGGTGCTGAATACCTCATCGGTGACCCTGGTGCCGGTTACGGTGCTGTTATTCCGTGCGCAACAAGGCGCCGCCGATCCCGCATTAGTGTATTTGCCCTTATTAATGGCAACGACGATCTCTACGCTGATCGGCGTAATTGTTACCGCGAGGGTACAGAAATTACCGCTAGCGAGCCCGTTGTTATTGGCGGTGGCGGGCATCTGGCTAGCCGTTTTGGCCCTGCTGGGTGCCATCGTTTTGGTCGCACCTGCTGAAACGGCCAATACCTTTGCCAGCTTGCTAGGCAACGGCATCCTGCTACTGGTGCTAGCTGTGTTCTTTATTGCCGCCTGGCGCTCTGGGGTAGATAGCTATGATGCGTTTGTGGAGGGCGCCAAGGAGGGCTTTACCCTAGCAGTAAAAATCATCCCTTACCTAGTAGCTATGCTGACCGCAATTGCCATGCTTAGAGCGGGGGGTGTACTCGGATTGCTTCTGGAAGGCATTCGAGTGGGCGTTGCTGCCCTTGGTCTTGATACCCGGTTTGTAGATGCATTGCCCGTGGCCTTGCTCAAGCCCTTAAGTGGTTCCGGCGCAAGGGCTGCCATGGTGGACGTGATGCAAACCCATGGTGTGGATTCGCTAGCAGGGCGAATGGCCGCGGTCATGCAAGGCTCCACAGAAACCACCTTTTATGTGCTTACCGTTTACTTCGGTAGCGTGGGCATTAGGGATTTTCGCTATGCGTTATGGTGTGGGCTGGCAGCGGATGCTGCCGGCTTGATTAGCGCAATTTTCTTGAGCTACCTGTTTTTTACCTAACCAGGTGTTTGTCTGTGTTTAATCAACAATAAACCGGAAAGTCAGGTTAATGCGCGGATCAGGACAGTTTCGACGGCGGGGTAGCGCGTGCTCAAATCCGGCCTGAACCTGCGGCGACATCAACAACAGACTGTCATGATGTAGTGGCAGACTGAAACATTGTCGTCGCCCACCAGGGCTCTTGGGGCGAAAGGTCAGCTCCCGAGTGGCACCAAGATTGTAGGAGGCTATCCAAGGAGTGCAGCCCAGTTCCGGCTCATTGTCACTGTGATAGCCCATACAGTCATCGCCATTGCGATAGCGATTAGCCAGCACGCTATTGAAGGTTTTACCGGTGATGTGTTCGATCTCTGCTTTAATTGGCAATAGTGCGGCGAGCCAGCCTGTGGCGATATGTGTGTGCCCAGAGTAACGGTAGTGCAAGCCCGCATCACCGTGCCAAGCAGTGAGGCGAGGGACGGGGTGTTGCCGCCCGTACACCGTAATGTTGGGTTGTCGCCAGTCCAGCGCCTGGCTTAATGTGATTAATGCATGGTCAGCGTGTGATTGTCCCATCAGTCCTGACCAGTAATGCAATGTGGCATCGCCAGCCGGAGTAGTCTCATTGGCGGGATTACGGAGTAGGTGATGCTCTGGTTCTGTCGATGGTGGGTACATAGCCGCTCTATCAAAATGTAAACGGCGTATTGCCGGCAAGAATGATCAGGAAAACATCATGCTGCATATTTTTCGTATTGAAGATGGTGTTCTACGAGAAAAAGAGGTGAATGCCACTATGCCTACCTTATCTGAGGAAGGCAGCTGGATCGACCTAGTAGATGCCGAGGACGCAGAACGCAACCTGGTTCAGCAATTTCTCCAGACCGAACTACCTGATTCCGACGATATGGAAGAAATTGAAGCTTCCGCCCGTTTTTTCAGTGATGAGCAGGGGCTTCATGTCCACTCTTTGTTTATGTTCCAATCCGAGGGCCGGGCACGGACCTCCACAGTTGCTTTTATCGTCCAAGAAGGGCGATTGCTCTCATTCCGAGATTCCCGGTTACCGGATTTCCGCTTATTGCGCCTGCGAGTCCGCCGGGGTTGGGTCAAGGTATCCCAGCCTTTGGATATTTTGCTAAGTATACTTGATCAAAAAGTGGAAAATCTTGCGGATGCGCTTGAGGACGTACACCGAGACTTGGAAAAAGTCGGCTACAGCGTGCTGGAGGAAGAAAACGGAAAACTGGAAGAAGACATTGAGCGTCTGGCCCAGCTAGAAGACACTAACGGGAAAATCCGTTTGTGTTTGATGGATACCCAGCGCTCTATCTCGTTTATTCAGCGCTATGTGCGCCCTGATAAAATTCGGCGGAGAACCTGTGCGGAAATTCAGCATGACCTAGATACGTTGATGTCACACACCACCTTCCTGTTCGACAAAATCAACTTTCTGATGGATGCAGCCCAGGGCTTTATCAACATTCAGCAAAATCAGATCATCAAGATATTCTCTATTGCCGCCGTGGTGTTTCTGCCCCCCACCATGATCGCCAGCATCTACGGGATGAACTTCGACATTATGCCAGAACTGGACTTCCGCTTTGGCTACCCCATGGCAATTGGTTTGATGGTGTTGTCCGGCATGGCGCCGTATTGGTACTTCAAACGCAAGGGCTGGTTGTAGAAGGCATCGGTGGTGGGTAGCAGAGGCTCACCCCCCGCACATCAACCGGCCAATACCCATCCGCTCGTTGTCTCAGCCGCCTTGCCATCCTCGGCCAGCTTGATCAGATGGGCGCTCAACGAAAGTTGGGCCACCCCGTGTAAAAAGGCGGGCACATCGTCATAAACCGCGGTTACCAATGTTGCCAATGGCTGAGCGTCTTTGCTCAAGCTGTCGAGCACCTTGTCTTCGCGTTTCTGGCGATGGGCGAGGGTGTGAATGAGTATCTTTTCTGGGTTAGTGATGACATCGCCATGGCCCGGCGCCATAAGCTTAATACCACGGTTTTGCAATTTTCTCAGCGAAGCAAAATAGGCTTGCATGCACCCGGACGGGGGGGCGATCACCACGGTAGAGCCCTGGATCAGATGGTCCCCGGTGAACAGCAAGCCTTGCTCACTCAGGTAACAGAGGTGGTTGCCCACATGCCCAGGGGTCTCAATGGCTGTAAGCATGTCGCCGCCGCAGTCTACCGTGTCACCTTCAGCCAACAAGGTATCTGCATCCCAGCTTTCGTCCTGGAGCCCATCATCGGGCACCCAAGGGCCAAGGCAGCGAGCACCTGTAGCGGCGACTAGAGCTAGTGCGCCGGGAGAATGATCACGGTGTGTATGCGTCACAATTACCTGGGTAATCGGTTTGTTCAGAGAACGGGCAGCCTGCAATAATGACTGCAAATGCTCCCGGTCCTCGGGGCCAGGGTCAATAACGGTAAGGCTGTCCTTGCCAAACAGGTAGCTGTTGGTGCCTGGCCCAGTCATCATGCCTGGGTTGCGCGCCAGCATCCGCCAGGCATTGTCGCCAATGGGGGTGAGCTGGCCGGGAATCAAGGATGCCATAGTGACTCCTGGAATTTTGGAAGCCGCATTGTGACGACTCAGCGCATATCTTGCCAGCACCGAATTTCAGGGGTTCGGATAGGCTAACTTATCCACTACTCGCAGCTGCCAGCGATCCACCGGGGTGTTTTCCTTGGGGTGACGGCTGACGACAGCAAATTGATATTCGCTTCCTTTAGGTAAATACATTTGCAGCGTTATCGGTTGCTGATAAATCACCGCACAGCTAGATTGGGTCGAACAATGCAGTGCCTGAGCCCGTAAGGTCAGGGCTGCCACATCCTGCGCACCTTCATTGCGAACGGTGCCACTGAGCCGAACACCGGATTCAGAATTGCGAATTTCCGTGAGCGCCAGTGCGATGCCTTCCGGTGCCATACGAACCTGGTCATGCATGCTGTCTTGCCAAACGCCAACGCCGAGAGTGATCAAGCCGGCCAACACCAGGCTGACCGTCAGCAAAAACGGCCGGCGCCCCCATTGCCAGCTTCCCCACAACAGGGCAGAGACCGCGATAACCACCGTTAATATAAGCAATAGGCGCATTAATCCTCCGTAGATGCAGACCTGACCATCCCTGATTCATATAATCCCCAAAGGCATATGTAAAGGAGAAGGGCATGTTGATTGTTGTCTCACCGGCCAAAACGCTTGATTACGAAAGCGAATTACCGGCATTAAAAACCACGCAACCCCGCTTACTTGATGATAGCGAGGCGTTGATAGCGCGCGCGCGGCAGCTTTCTCCAGCAGATATCAGCAGCCTGATGGGGGTTAGTGACAAAATTGCCCATCTTAACGCAGAACGCTTTTCCTTGTGGGAGAGGCCCTTCAACAAAAAAAATGCCCGGCCAGCGGCGTTTGCGTTCAAGGGTGACGTTTACACAGGTCTAGACATTGAATCATTCAATGATCATCAGCTTAGCGAGGCGCAGCAGCGTTTTCGAATGTTATCTGGACTTTACGGTGTGCTTCGACCGCTAGATCTAATGCAAGCCTACCGTCTAGAAATGGGCACAAAGCTTGATAATGAGCGTGGCAAGGACCTCTATGCCTTTTGGGGCAACACCATTACCGAATTGCTCAACAAAGATATGAAAGACGCCAAAACTGATGTGTTAGTGAATTTGGCATCCAACGAGTACTTTAAGGCAGTAAAAAAGAAAGCGGTTGCTGGCACAATCATTGAGCCAGTATTCCAAGATGAAAAAAATGGTAACTATAAGATTATCAGTTTTTACGCCAAGAAAGCGCGGGGCTTAATGGCCGCCTGGATTATCAAGAAAGGCCTTAAGGATCCGGCAAAGTTAACCCAGTTTGATGTGGCCGGTTATTGTTACTGTGAGGCGCAATCCACTGCATTAAGGCCCGTATTCCGACGGCCAGAGCAAGGGTAGGGGTAGGGCTTCAGATGGTGCCACAAGCGAGGCTTGCGGCACCGATCAACGTCAATCTTTCTTATTCTCGTCAAATTCATTTTTGGCGGCAAGAAAGCCTGTTTTAAGTCCATCCCAAGCAAGCTCTAGTCCTGTCTTGATATCATCCCAAGCATCATCGCTATGGGACTCCAACCGCTCTAGCTTGTTTTCAAATTCTTTACGGCGATGCTTCATTTCAGCAATCTTTTCCTTGGCATCTTCACGCCACTCATCACGCAAATCATTCAGTCGTGCCGTTAGGCGATCGAGCTGATAATCCCAGTCTTCAAGTTGCTGACGAGCACGCGCAGTAAAATCCTTCTTGTCAGACATAACGTTAGCCTCTCTTGATTTGCTACTGTTAATCAATCCAGGGGGACTGAAATCCATCTGGTTTTACCACCAAAACATCCGCATTCGCCTTGGTAATCACCGACTCTGCCGTTGAACCAAGCAACAACCTTTCGGGCAAATTACGGTGTACTGTACCCAGCACCATTAGATCCACATCATTTTGCTCACAGTGGCTGGCCAAGGTTTGTGCGATCGGACCACTGAGCGTACACATCTGCTGCTTATCCAGGCCCTGGGTAGCGCCAAACTGGAAAAAGTTATCCCGATGGAAGCTGCGCACTTTTTCCATACTGGCGGTGTAATCAGGAATGGCTTCACCGGCCACCATGATTAAGCCCTCATCCATTTCGTCGAGCACATGGCAGGCAGTGAGGTCCGCACCGAGCAGGGTGGAGTATCGACGAGCGCAGTCAAGAACATGAATAGACAGCTTGTCGTCTAAGGCCTCCCCGGTGCCTGGATCTAGAGCGGCCAAGATTCGCGGTGGTTTGTTCCATTGGCGGCTGTGTACACACAACACAGAGCAAGGCGCCTTACGAATTAATTGCCAATCGCGGGGCGTGAATAGGTGGCGGCGTAGGGCGCTGTCGTCACTGGTGTGGACGACAGCCAACGATGGCTTTTGGGCCACAATGGCCTTGCGTAAACCGTCCATGCTGTCTTTTTCCCACAGCACGCTGATCTCAGCACGCTCTTGTCCTAGCAGCTGGGTGATCCGTTTGTGCCAAGCATCATGAATTTGCTGCTTCGCGGCCTTTCGGCGCTCCGTATCCAGACCCACAGCCCTAACCATGGCAGAAGAATAGGCATTCACGATGACATGGAGGGGCGCCTGGGAGGCTGCCGCAATTACCTGAGCTTTGCTCAGCGCAGGCTGGTCTGCTTTCAGATCACGATCAAGGATGGCAACAATAGGGGCGGTCATAGTAGTAACTCCATCGCAGGGTCATGGTTCTGGCCACACAGGCTGCCACGATCAAGAATTTCAATTTCCCGGCCATCGACGCGCAGCCACTGTTGTTGCTGGAAGCGAGTAAAGATACGGCTCACGGTTTCCACGGCCATGCCAAGATAATTAGCGATATCATATCGAGACATCGGAAGCCGAAAAATATTGTCACTTAGCCCACGGCGTTGATGCCTTGCAGAAAGCGATAGCAGTAAGGAGGCTACGCGATCGTCGGCATTTTTTTTGCCGAGCAGCATGTGCAGTTCCCGGTCCGAGCGAATTTCATTGCTCATCAGACGGAAAAAATGGTGCTGCAATGACGGAATTTGCTGGGATAGGGTCTCCAGTTGTGCGAAAGGAATTTCACAAACAGTGGCCGTTTCTAAGGCCTTTGCATTGGAGACATGATGGGCTGTGCTAATGCCATCCATACCCAACACTTCGCCGGGCAGATAAAAGCCTGTGACTTGCTCCTCGCCCTCATCGCTGACCACATAGGTCTTCAGGGCGCCAGAACGCACGGCGTAAACGGAGGAAAACCCATCAGTGGCGCGAAAAAGATGTTCGCCCCGCTTTAAGGGCCGTCCGCGGTGAATAATTCGATCCAACTGGTCGAGCTGGGCTGGCGCTACCGCTAAGGGCAGGCAAATTGGGCTGAGGCTGCAGTCGTTGCAGGAAACTTGATGGGACACGGTTTGACTCCGGTTGATCGCTGCGCAAAGCATCACCCTTAGAGTATAGGGTGCAAATAGTAGAATAAAGGTTAAATAATCCGGCTAAATCGGGTTCTTTGCTCCCTTTGGGTGTAACGGTCAAAAGGCATTACCAATGCACGGCTCACCAAGCGCCCAGTTTCGGTAATGAACAATCGGTCATTCTCAACCGTTACCAGTCCTTGCGCCTCAAACGTTAACCACTCTGTAAGTGCATCGACGAAATAATCCGCAAAATTGATGCCCCATGTGTCACCAAACTGAAGCATGTCAACGGATAAATCACAGAGTAATTGAATAATTAACGCGCGACGAATCTGGTCGTCGCGATTGAGCATAAAGCCTTTTTCGATTGGCAAAATGCGGTCTTCAAGGCTCGTTTGCCAATCGTCCAAGGCCTTGTGATTCTGAGCGTAGAGGTTACCGATCTGGCTGATGGCGCTGACGCCCAAGCCCAGTAAATCTGCATCCCCATGGAGGGTGTACCCCTGAAAATTACGGTGCAACAGACCATTTTCTTGCGCGATGGATAAGCTATCGTTTTCCAGTGCGAAATGGTCCATGCCAATATACCGATAGCCTTGCTCATTAAGCATTTTTCCCGCTCGGGTCAACATATTCAGCTTCTCTTCCGGATCCGGTAGCGCGTGCTCTTGAATCTGACGCTGAATTTTGAAACGCTCCGGCAGGTGGGCGTAATTATAAAGGGAGATGCGGTCCGGACGAAGAGTTAGCAGTTGCTCCAGAGTACGCGCTAAGCTGGACTCCGATTGCCAAGGAAGTCCGTAAATCAAGTCGGTGTTAATAGAGCGAAAACCGAAATCGCGGCTCCATTCCATGGTGTCACGGATCAGCTCATAGGGCTGCACACGATTGACCGCCTTTTGCACGCGAGGGTCTAGATCCTGTACACCCAAACTAACACGGTTGAAGCCTAGGCCTCGTAGCAAGCCCAAGCGGGATTGATCCACCGTGCGCGGATCAATTTCGATAGCGTAGTCACTGCGTTCATCATCACGAAGGTTAAAGTGGCGGGCCAGGTCATACACCAGCTCAGTTAGCTGGCCATCATCCAAAAAGGTGGGGGTGCCACCGCCCCAGTGCATCTGGGTAACGGGGCGACGGGAGTCCACGTGCACGGCCTTGCGTTGAATTTCCTGCTTCAGTAAACGTAGGTAGTCTGCCGAGCGCGCCTTGTTGGCAGTAATGATGCGGTTACACGCGCAGTAGTAGCAAACACTGCCACAAAAAGGGATGTGGATGTACAACGACAGTGGCCGCCGCGCCGCATTGCCCTCATCCATAGCTTGCCAGAAGTCCTCCTCAGCAATGCCTGAATGAAAGCTCGGAGCGGGCGGGTAAGAGGTGTAGCGTGGACCGGGCCCGCCATGCTCACGAATCAGTGCTTTGTTCCAGCTAACCATGGGCGGCTCCTGTGCTCACATAACCTTGTCTTGGCGGTGATTATCCTCTTGTTGCGGGCGCAGAGTTTGATTCAGATCAAGGGTGTAAATGATGATCGTGATGATGCTCTGAAGCGCCGGCCTCTGTGCTTGGGCCGGGCATAGAATGACCAGAATGACCGCTATGTCCATGTTGGGCCATGAGCCAGGCCTGCCAGAAAAACACTAACGCGAGACAGAAAGTCAGAGCACTGGCAATCATTGGCCAAGCGCCTTTACGAAATCGCTGTAGCTGGGAGGCAAGAACACCAGTAATAGCAACAGGTACGACGGTAATAACACCAAAACAGAGCATCACTAAAGCACCCGCAACAGCCGTTCCCCCCGTGGCTGCAAGTGCCAAGGCCGTGTAGATAAGACCGCAAGGTAAAAAACCCCATAAGGACCCCAACATGAGTGCTTTTACTGGATGATCTATGGGCATGAGCTTGCGAGTAATGGGCTGCAAGCTGCGCCAAAGGCGCTGGCCTATTTTCTCAATACGCTGCAGGAACGCCCCTTTTCCAAGCAAATAGGCGCTTAAAAGAAGCATTAGTACACCAGACAAGATAAGCCCCACTGACATAGATGGACCGGGAAGTTGGCCCAGGAACAGCCCTCCCAGGGCCCCTGCCAATGCACCCAGCACACAGTAAGTTGTCACGCGGCCCAATCCAAACAGCAACTGCCAGCCCCAGAGAGCTACGCCTTGACGACGGGACTCAGGTATGGAGAAGGTTAGCGCACTACTGATGCCACCACACATACCGATACAATGCACAGATCCGGCACTGGCAATAAGGGACGCGCTGGCAATAAGGGGAATGAGCGTATCAATGATCATCGCTAGACTCTGCATTCAACGTGGTGACAGTGTTGCTGTTCATTTTCGTTTCCTGTTCCTGTTCTGGTGTTGGTTTCGCTGTTGAATGTGGGTTGCGCTGCTCCCTATCGTCGAATACGACCCTCCAGGCGGCATTGTCCAAGTCATCAAACTGGTCTTTACGTAGAGCCCAAAAAAGCGCGGCAATGGCTCCGCCAAGAAACAGCAAGGCCAGGGGAATCAATAAGAGGACAATTTCCATCGAGACACCCGCGTGGCGTTAAAAGTAACCAGGAGCGAACTGGCAGACATGCCCAGTGCGGCCATCCATGGGGGGAGCAATCCACTGACCGCAAACGGAATAGCAAGAATGTTGTAGAGCAGCGCCCAAGCCAAATTCTGGCGGATGGTGCGTTGGCACAGCCGCGAAAGGTGCGGTAAGGCAGGAATCCCCTTAAGTGAATCATGGAGCAGGAACATGCCCGCTGCTCGCTGAGCCAAGCTGGTAGCATTTCCGGTGGCCACAGACACCGAGGCCACCATCATCGCTTGGGCATCGTTGATGCCATCACCGACCATCATCTGTGGAGAAATGCTTTGTAAACTTTCCAGCCATTCAGCTTTCTCCTCTGGCCGCTGCTGCCCGCGCCTTTCTTTTATACCCAGCTGGTCTGCTACAGAAGTTACCGCCTTGTTATTGTCGCCACTGGCGAGCCGAGCAGTAATGCCGGCATCGGCAAGAGCCTTAATTACCATCGGTGCTTCTTGGCGAACTGGATCTTGCATCCATACGTAAAGTTGTACTTCGTTATCGCAAAGCAGCTGCAGGCAGGTTGTTCCCGGCTTTGCCATGTCCGGAGCGCCGGTAAATCTCCATTGCTGCTGGTTCAACATCCCGGTAACACCGGTATGGTCCGCGTGGATATCCGTCATACCAGCGATGCGAGCATATTGTTGAAATGGCTTGGCTAGCGGATGCGGATTATTCCACTCCAGTGCAGCCACTATCGACAGTAAGTCATCAAGCCCGCGGCTCTTGTCGAGGACTTGGCTATCGACAATACGGAACTGTCCAGCTGTGAGCGTGCCGGTTTTATCAAACAATACGCCTTTTATACTTGCGACTTTTAGTAGTTGCCGTGGTGACGCTACCAAAATGCCCTCGCGCAGTGCTGTCGCCAATGTGGACGACAGTGTAAGTGGGACAGCCAGCGCCAGCGCACAAGGGCAGGTTACTACCAGTACCGCGAGGGTATGCTCAAAGGCTTGAGCAACGCCGGAAGACCAGTGCCATAATAAAGTCGATGCGGCCAGCAAAAGAATCCCGCCTGTAAATAAGGGCGCAATCCGCTGCCAATCACGTACCACCTCGACTCGCTCGTGCTGGGCATGCTCAACCTGCTCGGTGATTTTAGCCACAAGACTTTCTGCCACATTCCCCGAGGCCTCGAGCACAATATTGCCTTCTACCAGCCGGCTGCCCGCGTGTACGGAATCATTAATGCTGTGATTTACTGGTAACGGTTCACCATTAAGGGCAGATTCATCGAACGCTCCGTGTCCGTCTATCAGCGTGCCGTCAACGGGGATGATATCGCCCTGAATAAGCTGCAGACGGTCGCCTTGAGCAACCTGCCGAGCGCTAACCCAATGAGGGTTATGATATTCATCAAGGCGCCGAACGGCTTGGGGCAGGGTGTCGCTAAGGCGTTGATAGGCTTGCTGGATTGTCATTCGCTGGCGCTGCTCAAGCCAGCGGCTGGACAGCAAAAAGAATACAAACATGGCTGCAGAGTCGAAATAAACATGCTCGCCCCCCGTGGCCATCATCACCAGGCTTCCTGTCCAGGCCAGCAGTAGTGCCAACGCAATGGGGGCATCCATAGTTAATCGTGCTTGCCTAATGCCGCGCAGAGCACCCTGGAAAAAAGGCCAACCAGAATAAAATACAACCGGCGTCGCGACTACAAGGCTGGCGAGCCTAAAGACCCATTCGTATAGCGCGTCCTTACCGTCGAAAACACCAATATAAAGCGCAGTGGAATACATCATTGCCTGCATGGCTCCCAGGCCGGCCAAGGCGAGCCGACCCAGTAATTGCTTGTGCGCCCGTTGTTCATCGGCCTTGGTGCGCGGATCGCCGGGCAGAGTGACCCGGTAGCCCAGTGCCTGAACTCGCCTGGCGGTTTGGCTGGGGTCCGCTTCTCCTTGATAATCAACACTGAGTGTCATGTTAGCGAGATTGACACTCGCGCCGAGAACCCCCGGTTGCTGGCTGACTGTTTTTTCAATTAACCAGCTACAGGCGGCACAGGTAAGTCCGCCAAGCTGCAATTTCAGGCGCTGACCTTCAGCGGTGTTGGTAAGGTGTGGTGCGACCAGCTCTGGCACATCGAATAAGGCTTCATCTAATGCTTGGCGCTGATCATCTGGTTGCGGCGCAGCATCCTGGCGCATCTGGTAATAATCATCCAGGCCCAGCCCATAAATGGTCTCAATGGCAGCAGCACAGCCAGGGCAACAAGCGTCGTGATCGCCATCCGGGGTTCTTGCAGGAAAGGCGCCCGCAGGCGCTGGATTGCCGCAGTGCCAGCAAGCCGATGTCATGGCGCTGCAGTTTTCCCGAGCGTGAGGTTGCCATCCTGTATTATGACTGTCTGGTATAAACGCCAGTGATCGCCAGGCGCCGTGACAGTAGCTGCGCGGCGTCCCTGATGGGGCAAAGCGCCGTCACCGCGATAAAGAGCTCCCTGCTGGTGATCAAGTTGCAGTGCAACATCCAGCTCGGGAAGGGTGGGGTGACGCAGCGAAACATGCAACATTTCTGGCATGGGCATCGCGGTTTCGCTGGTAAGCCTCGCCTGGACGCTGGCACCTACTTGCGCCAGCTCAAGACGAACCCCAAGGCGTGCAGCAAGGCGTTCTTGCTCCACAGAACGGTTTATACCTCGTCCTTCCTTATACCACTCGTCGACCACTGGCGTATCCGCATTCACAATGGCGATATACAGCAGGGTTAGGCCACCCACCACGGAGGCTGCTGGCAGCAAAATAGCCAACCATAAGTAAGGGTAACGGTACCAGGGGAGTTCATCGCCCCGGGGCAATGAATCGGGATTCATGGCGTTTCTCCAGATCGGGATCGTCAAGGGCGGTGACGATAAACCAGATGGGCGATGACTCCATTTCAACGATATAAGGGTCATAGCTCACGGTCACCGGCAAAGACAATGTCTTGCTACCTTCAAGGGTAAATTCAGTGCGGTTGTTCATTTTCAGGCCTTCTGGGCCTTTCATCGTCAAGCGATACCGGTGGGTGCTTTGACTTTTGTTTTGTATTTCCAGCCGATAAATATTCTCTACCTCGCCGCTGCTGGCGGTTCTGTACAACTGATTGCGATCACGAATTACATCCACTTGCAGCGGTACACGGCCATATAAAGTAGCCATGAAGAGGCTACCCATGATCACCAGGATAAGACCGTAACCTATTAAGCGGGGCCTCAGGATGTGTGTTTTCAACCCTTCAAGCGCATTTTCAGTGGTATAACGAATCAGCCCGGGCGGTTTGCCGATGTGCTCCATAACATCGTCGCAGGCATCCACGCAGGCAGCACAGGTAATGCATTCATATTGCAGGCCATCTCGAATGTCGATGCCGGTGGGGCAGACCTGTACGCACATGCCACAATCAATGCAGTCGCCTTTTTCATCAACCACACTCTGTTCACGTTTCTTCGCACCTCGGCCACGAGGCTCGCCCCGTTTTTCATCATAGGAGACAATAAGGGTGTCGCGGTCAAACATGACGCTTTGGAAGCGGGCATAAGGGCACATGTAAAGGCAAACCTGCTCGCGCATAAAGCCTGCATTACCGTAGGTCGCCACGGTAAAGAAACCAACCCAGAACAATTCCCAGCCGCCCCAACTGAAACTAAAGAGTCGGGTAATCAGGTCCGTGATAGGGGAGAAGTAGCCTACAAAGGTGATGCCTGTAAGCAGGGCAAGTATCAACCAGAGAACGTGTTTGCTGCCCCGGCGAATAATCTTACTCGTCGTCCAAGGGGCATTGTCCATCTTGATACGACTATGGCGATCACCCTCGCACCAAAATTCGATCCACTGGAAAAAGCGGGTCCAAGTTGTCTGTGGACAGACATAGCCACAGTAGACGCGGCCGGCCAAGACTGTCACAAAAAACAGTGCAAATGCAGCCAGAATCAAAATCCAGGAAAGCAACAGGAAGTCTTGCGGCCAGAAGCTAGCACCAAAGATACGGAACTGACGGCCAGGCAGATCAAATAGCACGGCCTGCTGCCCATTCCAGCGGACCCAGGGCAAAATCAGATATAGGCCCATGGTCGCCAAAATGGTGACATCACGGATAAATTGAAATCGCCCAGATACGGACTTGACCTGAATACGCTCACGTTTGCTGTACAGACTTACGCTGCCGCCATCAGTGGCATCAGTGACCTTGATTCTCTTAGGGTCCGACATCACGACTCTCCGCTAACACCCATTTGCTCCCACCCTGCCATTGTCCATTCGCTGATAATGAGTGGCCGCCAGGGGGAGGGCGCCAACGGCAATCCGCTGGCGGCGTTCTGTTTTCTGCTCCGGTCGAAACCGAGGAGTGGTTACTGCACGCTCTCAGTGTTCTGAGAGAGGCTATACACATAGGCAGCAATCACATGAATCCGCTCTTCGCTGAGCTGGTTTTCATGGGCTGGCATATTCCCCGAGCGACCGTGACGGATGGTGTATTCGATATCCTCCAGGCGTGGGCCGTATAACCAGGTCGTGTCAGTCAGGTTTGGTGCGCCCATCATGATGTTGCCTGTGCCATCTTGGCTGTGGCAGGCCGCACACATAGCAAACTTGGGCTTAGCGCGCTCAATCGCGGCGGCTTTCTGACTATCCTTGGCAAGATCCGGGCGACTAAGGCTCTGTACATACAGTGCCATGTCCCGAACAGCTTCATCGGTATTGCCTATCGCTGCCGCCATAGGGGGCATCGCGGCCTTTCGTCCTTTAGTGATGCTCGTTACGATTTGATCGGGCTGGCCACCATACAGCCAGTCGTTATCGGTTAAGTTCGGATAGCCTTTGGCGCCACGGGCATCTGAACCATGACAAATGGCGCAGTTGTTAGCGAATAAACGCCCCCCAACACCAAGAGCCTCCGGGTATTGCACCAGCTCTTCAATAGGCATTTGGGCATATTGCTGGAACAGCGGCCCAGTACTTTTTTCCATGACAGCCACTTCTTTCTGATACTGATTGTCACTAGTCCAGCCCAGAATGCCGTCGAATTTACCAAAGCCAGGATACAGCACCAGATACACAGCCGAGAAAATCAGTGTGCCAATAAACAGAAATAACCACCAACGCGGCAGGGGAGCATTGCGTTCCTGAATGCCGTCAAAACTGTGCCCAGTGGTTTCCTTGGCCGCTTCTTCTGCGGAAATCTGATTATTCCACAGTAGCAGTGCGGCACAACCCAACAAGTTGGTCACGACAATGGCGATAATGAACCAGCTCCAGAAATCACTCATTGGTCATCCCCCTTGTGCACACTTTTTGTTGCTCTTTCATCCGCATCCAGCGCGATATAACTGAGTTTTTCGTAGTCTTTTTTGCGACTGGGCCGATACACCCATAAAGTCATGGCGATAAAAGCTAAGAAGAACACCAGAGTAAACAAAGCGTGATAACTCATTGCGCTGCCTCCTTGCGTTCCTGGCCCAATGACAGCAGGTAGGCCACCAGTGCATCTTCTTCTGTGGCATTGCCCCATTCGCCATTAATCTTATTCATCTGCTCAGCAATACCTTCGTCGGTATAGGGAACCCCAAAAGCGTTTTTGAATACTTTTAACTTACGTTCAGTCAGGCTCCAATCTAACGGAGTCTGTTGCAGCCAGGGGTAGGCTGGCATATTCGATTCCGGCACTACCTGGCGCGGGTCGCGTAGGTGCTCACGGTGCCACTGCTCAGTGATTGGCCGCAGCCCCACACGGGCCAGATCGGGCCCGGTACGTTTAGAACCCCATAGGAAGGGATGCTCCCACACGTCTTCACCGGCAACAGAATAGACACCAAAGCGTTCGGTTTCTGCGCGCAATGGCCGCACCATCTGGGTGTGGCACACATGGCAACCTTCACGGATGTAAATATCCCGGCCTTCCATTTCTAGGGCGGTGTACGGCTCCAGCGTTTCCAGCGGTTCAGTGGTCGCTTTTTGCCAGAACAGCGGCACGATTTCGGCCAGACCGCCAAAACTGACCGCGATCAATATCAGCACAATCATGAGGCCGACATTTTTTTCTACTACTTCATGAGCGTTAGACATGTCGTTCTCCTTAGGCCGCCTGTTGCACGTTGTCATCACCGTGGCAATCATTCTCTGCACGGATGGTTTTATAGACATTGAGGGCCATCAAGATCATGCCGCTGAGGAAGATAATTCCGCCCAGCAAACGAATAATGTAGAAAGGATGCCGCTCAACCATTTCCTGAACGAAATTGTAGGTGAGGGTGCCGTCGGTATTCACCGCTCGCCACATTAGCCCCTGCATAATGCCGGACACCCACATGGAGGCAATATAGAGAACCGTGCCGATGGTGCTAAGCCAGAAGTGTGTATTGATCCAGGATATGGAATACATCTGCTTTCGTTCAAAAAGGCGGGGCACCATCACGTAGGTGGCACCAATGGTGATCATGGCAACCCAGCCCAAAGCCCCGGCGTGCACATGGCCAATGGTCCAGTCAGTGTTATGGCTGAGTGCATTCACGGTCTTGATGGCCATCATCGGGCCTTCGAAGGTACTCATACCGTAGAAAGACAGGGCTACAATCATGAAGCGAATGATTGGATCGGTGCGCAGCTTATGCCAAGCCCCAGAGAGCGTCATCATCCCGTTAATCATGCCTCCCCAGCTAGGAGCAAGAAGGACGATAGAGAAAACCATACCAAGAGACTGCGCCCAGTCGGGCAGGGAGGAATAGTGTAAGTGGTGCGGCCCTGCCCACATGTAGACCGCGATAAGAGCCCAGAAATGCACAATAGAAAGGCGATAGGAGTAAACCGGACGTTGAGCCTGAACTGGGATGTAGTAGTACATCATGCCAAGGAAGCCGGCGGTCAAGAAAAACCCTACGGCGTTATGACCGTACCACCACTGCACCATAGCATCGATAGAACCACTGTAGGCTGAGTAGGACTTCATTAGAGAAACCGGCACCGCAAGATTATTGACCACATGCAGTAACGCGATGGCAATAATAAAGGCACCGTAGAACCAATTAGCCACATAAATATGCGAGGTGCGGCGCTTGGCAATAGTGGTAAAGAAGACGGTTGCGTAAGCGAGCCATACCAAGGTGATCAATATGTCGATGGGCCATTCAAGCTCGGCATACTCCTTGGTGGAAGTGAAGCCCATGGGCAGCGTTATGGCAGCAGCAACGATTACCACCTGCCAGCCCCAAAAACTGAAGGCTGCCAGCTTCGGGAACGCTAATACCGCATTACAGGTGCGCTGAACGACATAATAAGATGTGCCCATTAGCGCCGAGCCGCCAAAGGCAAAAATTACCGCATTGGTATGCAGAGGCCGAAGGCGGCCAAAGCTTAGCCAGGGGATATTGAAGTTCAGGGCCGGCCACGCCAGTTGAGCAGCGATGAACACACCCACTGCCATGCCAACAATCCCCCAAACCACCGACATAACTGTGAATTGCCGAATAACTTTGTAGTTGTAATTCGGCGATGCGACAGCATTTTCCATGTGTGTTTCCTTCCGGTTTTTGTGCGAACTGACTGTAACAGGCACAAACGCGGTGCTTTTTGATGCAAGTCAAACCACGCGGCAACGCCCCATGTTTTGGCCTACACCCCTGGCCCTACCATATCAATGCGGTCTATTGCCGCACTTTTGATATGGGAATAACACCATGCTATTTTGTACTAAGCACAATAGCGATAGCGAGTTGGCATTTTTAGGGAGGACATTTTGCCTCACCCCCTCATGCCTCATTGTAATCCCCCCGAAAATTAGTTGATGACGATCCATGGTGAGCACCCGCTCCATACCGCCCACATTTACCTCTCCGGCAAACGACCCTGGACAATCAGCACTCCACTACGACCTTCCCGGTGGCCTGGCCACTGGTCAAACGGTCGTAGGCAAGGCCTACCTCATTGAGGTTGAATCGTTGCTCGTCAAGAAGCGGGAAGAGCGCGCCTTCATCAACAATGGTGGCTAGCTTTGTCAAAATCTGCCCATGGGCTTCACGATGGTGGTCATGCAGCATCGGTATTAGCATAAAGACCACGTGGATGGATAACCCTTTGAAATGAGCCGGATTAAGATCCAGCTCCAGCATGGCAACAGTGGTTACAACCTGGCCATTCAACGCGGCAGCGTCAAAACTGTTTGCCATATTGGCGCCACCCACGGAATCGAATACCACATCAAAACCCGCTCCGTCGGTGTGTGTAGCCACATAATCAGCCACGGCGGCTTTCTTGTAATCCACCGGCGTTGCACCGTAGCCACGGACAATGTCAAACGCCTTGTCGCCGGACACGGTAGTGAACACTTTGGCACCGAAGTGCTTACCCAGCTGCACAGCCACATGACCCACACCACCGGTACCCCCATGAACCAGCAGAGTCTGCCCGGCACTGGCGCCGGCACGCTGCAGCCCTTCGTAGGCGGTTATACCAACCAAGGGCAGGGCGGCGGCTTCGCGCATGGACAAGCGTTTTGGCTTGTGGGCAACCAGGCGAGCATCCGCCGGAATGTATTCAGCCAAAGCGCCTTGTAAATCCGCTAGACCTCCAGCGCAGCCGTAGACTTCATCACCTGAGGTAAAGCTGGTGACTCCGGCACCGACAGACTCAATGGTTCCGGCAAAATCCATACCCAAAACAGCGGGAAGCTCGGGCGAGAGGGGAAACAAATCAGCGCCCATCTGCCGAATCATGGTGTCCACGGTATTAACACTGGTAGCCGCCACGCGGACGATTACTTGCCCGGGCAGGGCTTGCGGGGTATCGATTTGCGCCTGTTCAAACTTGGCTGTTGCGCCATATTGATTGAGAACCATCGCTTTCATGTCTTGCTCCAACTGTCTGGGGATGTTTGCTGTTACGTTGGAGCCACTTTATTATTTCATTTTCTGGCAAAAAATGGGCGATATTAGGTTTCAGTATTCGGATTATGGATATAAACAATGGACACAGAAGGCATTAAGCTCTTTGTTCTCGCCGCAGAAAAGCTCAATATCAGTGCCGCAGGCCGCGAGCTGGGCATGCCTGCGGCGGTGGCCAGCGCCAAGCTGGCAAAGCTCGAAAAGACCGTTGGTGCCGATTTATTAAAGCGCACCACACGCAAAGTGGCACTGTCCGTAGAGGGCGCAGACTTCCTGCCCTATGCCCGCGAAATTCTGGCTCAAGAGAACGCAGCACTGGCGGCGCTGGGATACGGTAACGAAACGGTTTCCGGCAACCTGCGATTCACCGCACCCAGCACCTTCGCACAGCAGTTCATTGTGCCGCTAATCCCTGATTTTCTGGCACTGTACCCGGGAATTAGCCTGGATTTGCGGCTGTCCGACATGGAGCTGGACCTGATACAGGGCAGCTTTGATTTGGCATTACGCAATGCGGTTTTGCCAGAAAGTAATCTACACGCACGTAAGCTCGCAGAAGATCAAAGAATACTTTGCGCTTCATCAGATTACCTCGATAGCCATGGCATACCCGTTAGGCCAGATGATCTGCTGAATCACCAATTGATAGCGTTCAAATCTGCATCCACCATCAAATTGATCGAAGCCGGTGGGAAGAGTGGTGAGTTTAATACACGCGGCCCTGGACACCGACTAACTATAGATGATGGTCTCAGCTATAAAATCGCCACGCACTGCGGTGCCGGTATTGCGATACATTCGTTGTGGAGTGTTCATAAGGAGCTGGCCGACGGCAGCCTGGTGCAGGTGCTACCAGAATATCGAATGGATGCAGAACCCGCATTGTGGTTGGTATATCCCAAATCCAACGTGCTAACGGCTAAGGTGAGGGTGTTTATCGATTTCTTGATAGAACGCATTGGCCTGAATCCGCCGTGGCTGAATTAAAGTAAGCGCATAAACAACTACGCATAATGTATATTATGTTAATATGGACACCATGCATGTCTATGTCCACTATGTACAATATGGGGGTGTGGTTGAGGTTCTGGAAACGGCCAGTCAGTATATGAGCACCTTGTCCACTCTGCATGGAAGCAGCTTGTGCTGGAACTCGTAAAGATCCGATTTGATGATTCTAACTATTCATGGACCGTTGTTGATGAGCACGGAAACCCTGTAGACGACATCCGTGATTGGATTGTGCATCTTGAACAGATCAATCTCTCTCCCAATACAATCCAGGCATATGCACGTCATGTTGCTCGCCTTGGGACTTACCTCCACTCAAATAACAAGGAAATCATCGGGATAACTGTTTCCGACTATGATCGTTTCCTTGAGTGGCTACCTTACTATCTGAACGGTACGGCCGATGTTTCCTCAAATCTTGCCTTTCTTTCTCCTTCATTGGAGCCTGTAGCTAGGCTGAGCCCAACGGTGAACAATCAGGTGCACCTGGCTGTTAAGTCCTTTTATCGCTATTTGACTGGCAGAGAGCCTGCTTTTGCATCAGTCGCTGTCAGCAATCGACATCAGCCTGTAGGCAGCTACAAGCCTTTCCTTGAACACATCAATCAACGTAGAAGTGTCAGGAAGAAAGATCCTTACCTTAAAGGAGATCTGGGGGCCGTAAGGAAGAAAGTAACTGAAAAAAGGATGTCGCCTGAGGCGGTTCTGGAGCTCATAAAGGCATGCAGCCTGGTCCGTGACGCTTTTCTTGTCACCCTCCTCTACAACACCGGAATGCGGATCGGCGAAGCTTTGGGGCTTCGCCATGCTGATGTTGACCTAGCAGACGGCGTTATTTGGGTAATTCCACGATCTGACAACGAAAATGGAGCCAGGGCTAAATCCAAGCGTGCTAGAGCAATCCCTGTAATGCCTTACCTGCTTGAAATGTACGAAGATTATATTACAAGCACAGAATACCTAGCAGCGTTTGAATCAGGGACGGAATATGTGTTCTGTAATGTTAAGAAAGGCAGGATTGGAAAAGCTCTATCTAGAAGCTATGCCGAGAATCTAAAAACGTATTTAATCAAACGTACGGGCTATACATTTACTTGGCACCACTTTCGCCACACACATGCCAGTGAGGCTATCGCTGATGGACACGGGTTGCTAGCCGTCGCTGATCGACTTGGGCATGCCAGCCCTCAAACAACACTCGATTTTTACAAACACCTCTTTAGTAGTGAAGTCCGAAAATTACATCTGACCGGCCCAAGCAAGCTGAAGGAGCGGCTTGATGAATTTATGGAATCTGGCGCGCAATTGACTGAGCGAGGCATTAAATGGATTTAGAGCTGATTTCAAATAATAAAGAAGGCGCTGATTTATATCTGACGCAAATGGAAGCGCGTTTGAATGCTATATCACCAGCACTGGTCCAAGAAAACATATGGAGCAAAACCCTTCTAGAAGAAATTCCCTGTTTTGTGAATGAATATATAGCCGCCCGAAGTCCTATATCATTTGTTGGGATTCCTGAGACTCCTTCACTGGAGCTCAAGCTCTACTGGGCCAACCTTTTGTCTGATCCAAGAATGAATTCACAGTCTATAGTTCAAAGAAGAAGGCTCCCAATGAGCTGGCTGATGGAATGCTGCGAAAATACGCTACAAAAATTCGAGGTGACATGCATAGCCGACATCCCGCATCCAGAATTTCCACTAAAAGGCTCAATTGGCCCTAGCAAGAAAGGCCATAACAAAGACCTGATTGCGAGTTTTATATTGTTCGATAAAAAACAGAACCCAAACAGGTCAAAGGTAAAAATAAACTACACCAAGTCAGGTGAGCTGCAGGAAAAGGAATACACCTCCCCTAATATTACTGTTGTCGGGGACTTCCATAAGAAAATAATAATACAGCGCGAGCAGTTTCAAAGCCTAAGAAAACGGAATGTGTTGCTCCTCGATGATTTGTATTCCGAGTATCACGTGAGATATAAGGACCTCCAAAAGCAAAAAAGCAGCTACGTCAATCTATTCCAGTTTCCGGAGTGGTTAAGGGATGCTGTCAGAGAGCATATTCTCGACAAAATCAGTCACGATGAACTCGGACCCAAAACGCTGCCGGGCTATGTTGGGCGGTTTAAGCATTTTAGCAATTTCATGCATGAGACATTCGAGCGGCCATCTCCCAGTTCAATAACGGATGTTCTTATTGGTGATATGTTTGTTGATTGGGGGAACGCAAAAGGCTTGTATGGCAGAAACTGGTATACTGACACACTGGCTATGCTGGCTACAGCAGCCAGGAAGTGGCCTGACATTTGGCCTGGCTTAACTGTTTCAGCTCGATCTTCGAAGAAAATTAAGAATGTGCATTATAAAGAAGGTCTTGGAAGGTTGGGTTATGCGCAGGAAGGCGGTGGCCGTGCTTACTCTCAGAGAATTGTTGATGAGCTCTATTCCGCAGTAAAGCATGCGCCCTCACCTACCCCATGTGTTTTTACTTTGATAATGGGGGCTGGCATGAGATCTGAGGATGGCCATGCCATTTTGTTTGACTGTCTAGATGAAGACCCGAACGACGCAGATTTCATGCTGCTTACATTCTGGCAGAGCAAAGTTAGCAAGTGGAATGTAAAGCCTTTGCACAAGAATAATAAAGACCATGCTCAGATAATTAACGCTATTGAAGAGCAACGGTCTGCAGTTATTAAACGACACGGAAAGAAGACCAAATACCTTTTCCCTGTATTCAATGGCACTCATGAAAGCTTTACATCGCCCACCTACACTATGGGCGAAATAAAAAAACAATGCGTAAGCGCTGGTGTATTGTCTGATGACGGGTCCCCTCTTTCATTTTCCTGGCATCCTCTGAGGCATACCAAAGGCACCTCAATGGCCAAAGATGGCCATGACATATTATCGATTATGATGGAGCTTGGCCATGCCAGTCCTGACATGGCCACCGTATATATAAACAACCGGCTTGAGCTCAAGAAAAAAGCTCTTCTGCAAAATGGCGGCGGCCGCTTTTACACAATTGAAGGGGAGGTAGATGAAAGCGTAGCCAACCTCCTCGTAAGAAAAGGTCAGATAAGAGCTACACGGGTGTGTGGCGGGGCTTGCACTATGCCTGCTCAAATTGGTGATTGGTGTGAGCATGCGAATGCTTGCTATACATGCAAACATTACCGCGCTGACGCCAAAGATGTAGATTTCTTTAAGAATGAGAAAGGCGCAGTAATTAATCTGATTGAAGAGCAGCAAGAAGAGCTTGTGGCTTTGCAGGAGAATCAGCAAAGTCGTATGTCTGAAATTACAGGCCGCAGACTTGCTAAAAACAAGGAAATATACAAGCGGCTTAATGACATAGTTTCTTCGATTGAAGCTGATGGCCAGTATCAAGGTCGTGAGCAACAAGCGCGCAAAACCTCACTGGAGGATAAATGAGTGAAGACAACCTTGATGGTTTGCGTCAGGCCAGGGATGAGCGCAGCCTTCAAAAGCGTAGAGCCGTCGAGCAAGCGGTTGATCAATTGAAGCAGAGCAATGAAACGATCACATTTAAAGCTGTTGCCAAGCTGGCTGGTGTAAGCCGACAGTATCTTTACAACAACTTTAAAGACCAGATTTCTAGTATGAGGGAGGGAGACCGGGCTTCGAGCGTAAAAATTGATAATGTCACCGTTCCAGCTAGAACACCCGAGGAGTCTCGGCATGTTGAAGCCCTGCTGAGAAACAAGATAGATCGACTAAAAAAAGAACTTGGCTCTGTTCGGCATGAGAATTCCAGGCTTAAACAAGCGCTTGAAAAAGAGCGAGGGAAGTCTGAGCATTTTCGGAAAAATTGGATAAATTCAAGAGGTAAGCAATAAATTGATAAGTGCCAATTTTTGAAGCCGCCCAAAATTTGTTCCTTGCTGGTTTTGAGCGTAGAAAGCCTGCCGGCCAGTTTATCTTGGCCGGCAGGTTAATCACGAATAAGGCTTTGCTTGCCCTACTTGCCCTTGGAATGCGGAACGAGAACCTCGGCAGAACCGAAGCCTACATTACCGTTTTCGTCCGTTGCACGATAAGTGATTGTGTAAACTCGTCCATCTCCGCCGCCACTTCGTTCAGCCCGGAGGTAAATGGTGCCATCTTGAGGGTTGGCAGACAAACGTGCAAAATCCCCCAAAAACATCGTAACCTATTGTTCTATAGAGAAATAAGTTATTACCCCTGTGACTCTCTACCACAACCAGCCATCCATAGGGCATCTGGACATGACTATTCGTTTCGGGGGGGTATCGCAGCCCCCCCCCCCTCAATTATCAGTGCCGGATCAGCAGCTGATCCGGCGCCAAGACTAGGAGATTACCACCCAAGCTTTAAGCTTGGTCAATCCGGATTCCTATCACGTCGTTGCATCAGCAGATAGGCTGCGGGCAGTACGAAAAGTGATAACAAAGGTGCTGTTACCATCCCTCCTACCATGGGCGCAGCAATGCGGCTCATGATCTCGCTACCTGTACCTCCCCCCCAGAAAATCGGAAGAAGGCCGGCAATAATAACAGCTACAGTCATCGCCTTAGGTCGAACACGTAATACCGCGCCATCACGGATAGCACCCATCAAGGCAGCTTCATCCTTTTGGCCCTGCTCCTGTCTCTCCTGCCACGCCTGCTTTAGGTACAGCAACATGATTACGCCAAACTCGGCAGCGACACCCGCCAGGGCGATGAAGCCGACACCAGTAGCCACTGACAGGTTGTAGTCCAACAGATACAAGAACCAGATACCACCGGTCACCGCGAACGGTAACGTCGCCATAATCAGCAAGGCTTCACCGACACGGCGAAAGGTCAGGAATAACAGTACGAAAATAATCAGTAAGGTCGCCGGCACCACCACTTTCAGTCTCGCATTGGCCCGCTCCAGGAACTCAAACTGACCGGCAAAGGACAAGCTGACGCCCTCTGGCAGCCTGACTCCATCATTCACTGAGGCACGTAGATCATCCACTACCGAGGCTAGGTCACGCCCCCGAACATCGATATACACCCACCCAGACAGTCGGCCATTCTGACTTTTCAACATCGGTGGCCCATCGGTAATCTTGATATCCGCCACGGTTCCGAGGGTAATTTGTTTTCCTTCGGGAGTGACTATGGGCAAATCGCGTAAGCGATGCACCGTGTCGCGCCACTCGCGAGGATATCGAAGGCTGATCGGGTAACGCTCCAGCCCTTCCACTGTCTCACCGATGTTTTCACCACCAATCAAACCACTGACAACCGACTGAATATCCGCGATGTTGAGGCCATACTGAGCCGCAATGCCACGCCGAATATCGATATCCACATAACGACCACCAGTCAACCGTTCAGCCAATGCTGAGGAGACACCGGGTACTTGTTTGGCTACCTGTTCGATTTGACGGCTCACCTGGTCAATGATCTCTAGGTCATTACCCGCTACTTTGATGCCAATTGGGCTCTTGATGCCAGTGGCAAGCATGTCGATACGATTGCGTATCGGAGGAATCCAGATATTTGCCAGTCCAGGCACGCGTACAATACGGTCCAGCTCTTCGACAAGCTTCTCCGTTGTCATGCCTTCACGCCATTGGTCCTTGGGTTTGAAACGGATGGTGGTTTCAAACATCGTCAATGGTGCAGGGTCAGTCGCTGTCCGCGCACGCCCCGCCTTGCCGAACACCTGCTCCACCTCAGGCACCGTTTTGATCAACCGATCGGTCTGCTGTAGAAGCTCGGTAGCTTTTTGTGCTGACAAGCCTGGTAAGGCACTTGGCATATACAGCAAATCGCCCTCATCCAGCGGTGGCAAAAATTCACCACCAAGCTGACTTAGCGGCCAAAAGGCGGTAACAAAAACTAAACCGGCAACCAGCAAGGTGGTTTTCGGCCACGCCAAGACTCGCTCTAGTACGGGTTGATAACAACTAATCAAAAAGCGACTGATTGGATTACTTTCCTCGGAAGGTATCTTTCCCCGAATCCAGTACCCCATTAACAGTGGAACCAATGTCACCGATAGGCCGGCTGCCGCCGCCATAGCCCAGGTTTTGGTAAATGCCAGTGGGCCAAATAGCCGCCCTTCCTGTGCTTCCAAGGTAAAGACAGGAATAAACGACAAGGTAATAATTAGCAACGAGAAGAACAGCGCTGGCCCCACTTCGACAGCTGCTTGCTCTATGACTCGCCAATGCGCATTACCAGTCAGAGATTGCCCTGGGTTATCCCGATGCCAAATCTCAATTTTCTTGTGAGCGTTCTCGATTAACACCACTGCTGCATCCACCATAGCGCCGATAGCGATAGCAATGCCGCCAAGCGACATGATATTGGCATTGATGCCCTGGTAACGCATCACAATAAAGGCAGCAAGGATTCCCAGCGGTAGGGAAATGATGGCCACCAGTGACGAACGCAAATGGCCAAGAAACAATACGCACACCAGTGCAACTACAATGAACTCTTCAATCAATTTGTAACTGAGGTTTGTTACCGCTCGATCAATCAGCTCACTTCGATCATAGGTGGTGACGATCTCAACCCCTTCCGGCAAGCTTTCCCGCAGTGTCTCAAGTCGCTCATGCACGGCAGATAGCACGGCGCGGGCGTTCTTGCCTGAACGCAGAATGACGACCCCGCCGACGACTTCCCCTTCACCGTCCAGCTCGGCAATACCACGCCGCATCTCCGGACCAAGGCGAATCTGCGCCACATCTCCAAGCTGTACTGGCACTCCATCAACCAGTTTTAGTGGGATTTTTCGGAAATCCTCGAGTGACTGAAGGTAGCCACTGGAGCGCACCATGAACTCCGCTTCGCCCAGCGTCAGCACTGCTCCCCCGGTTTCCTGGTTAGCTTGTTCTATCGCCTTGCGTACTTGTTGATGACTGATCCCATGGCTGGCGAGTTTGACCGGGTCAGGGACTACCTGATACTCACGTACCATGCCGCCTATGGTTGCCACTTCTGCAACGTCAGGCAGAGTCTGCAGCTCGTATTTTAGAAACCAGTCCTGTATCGAGGTTAGCTGCGATAGATCATGCTGGCCGGTGCGATCGATCAATGCGTACTGATAAATCCAGCCGACACCGGTAGCGTCTGGCCCAAGTGATGGTCGTGCTGTACGCGGCAATTCAGACTGGACCTGACTAAGGTATTCCAACACCCGTGAGCGTGCCCAATACAAGTCGGTACCATCTTCAAACAACACGTAAACATAACTATCACCGAAGAACGAGTAACCACGTACTGTGCGCGCACCTGGCACGGCCAGCATGGTGGTGGCAAGTGGATAGGTAACCTGTTTTTCCACCAGCTGCGGTGCCTGACCTGGGTAACTGGTGCGGATAATCACCTGTACATCGGACAGATCCGGTAAAGCATCTACGGGGGTATTGTTGATAGACCAGATTCCCCACGCACTCATGAACAGCGTCGCCAGCAGCACCAAAAATCGGTTAGCCAACGACCAGCGAATCAGGGTAGCGATCATGGTGCAACCTCCTGTTTGTCGAGAGACACCACAGTCAAGCCATTATCGGTATCTTTGACGCCGACGCGCACACGATCGCCCACTGCTATATCGCTGGCCACCTGTTCGCTGGCAAGACGAAAGCGCATGGTCATGCCAGGCATACCGAGCGTCTTAAAAGGACCGTGTTTAAGCTTGACCTTGCCGTCGGATAGCCCCTCGATAACCCCCTCGGCGTAATGCAACGAATTCACTTGGGTGTCTTTTTGTTCCGCCACCTGCTTTTCTAGGCGCTCCACAATCAACCCTTTGTCTGTATCACGAATGCCAATGCGCACGCGATCACCTACCGATATCCCTTTGCCTACTTGTTCATTCGCCAGGTTAAAACGCATGGTCATGGCAGGCATGGACAAGCTCTTGAAAGGGCCATGGTCCAGCATTATTTTGCTGCCATTCAGTTGCTCGACAACACCTTCGGCATAGTGCAGTGCGTTCATCATTTCCGTCTCATCTGACATAGCCAGCTCCTGAACGGCAATGCCTTGCAGGCTGGCTTCGGAATCGAGCAGGAACTGACCACTGACAACCACCTTCTGCTCTTCCTTCAGCCCTGCCAGGATCAGCGTTTGGTCTCCCAGCTCGCCCCCCGGCAACACTGCCTGCGGACGATATCGACCCTCCCCCTCATCAAGCATCACCAGGCTGCGCTTTCCTGTATGCAATAAGGCTGCGGTTGGTACGGCCAATGCTTTCTGTGTGGCTTCGCCATGAATGCGTACCTGAGCGCTCATGCCCGGACGCAGATCACCCTCGTCATTGGACAAGGTCACTCGCACCGGCACAGTTCGGCTGGACTGATCCACCAGAGGCAGAATGTCGGCAACTTGCCCCTCACGCAGTGCTGGCTTCACTCCTTGAACGGTCACGTCAACAGCGTTACCACTACTGACTTGCCCCAATTGGCGTTCCGGGACTGCTATCTCCACCCACACGGGGTTGAGTGACTGAATCTCCGCCACGGGAGCACCGGCCGACAGCGTCATGCCAGCACGAGCATTGAGACTGCGTATCACGCCATCATGCGGAGCTGTCACCGTCCAGGTTTCCAGCGGTTTACGTTGGCGTTCAATACTTCGGATCAGGGATGCAGGCATGCCCAATGACAACAGGCGCTCCCGCCCGGCGACGATCAGTTCGTTGTTGCCGCTGCCGAGCACGGCCAGCCATTCATGCTGAGCTCCAGTCCAGGCCGGAACTCTCAATTGCATCAGCGGCTGACCACTGGAGATAGTGTCGCCCTCAGCCAGAGGCCAGACCTTGTCTACGAAGGAAGGCGCGGGGCTTTGCAGGCGTGTCAGGGCGCGGTCGTTGTAAGCAATCAACCCCGTGACATCAAGCTGAGATTGTGACTGAGCCACGACCACCGAGGCACTGCGAATTCCCAGATTTTGTACCATGGCTGCATCAATACGGACCGTTGGCTGATCGCTATCATCACCACCATTGGCATAACGGGGCACCAACTCCATATCCATGAAAGGTGAGGGCCCGGGCTCGTCAAAGTGCTGCTGGGGATACATAGGGTCATACCAGTACAGCACTTCCTTTTCATCCGCTTTGCTGTTGGTTTCACCGCTGTCCATCGCCATCGATATACTGCTCTGCGAAGGGGTGACGTAACGGCCCAAATATATTCCGGCTAGCAACAACAGCGAGGCAGCCAAACCGATCAAGGCATTGCGTTTAATGTTCATTATCTTGCTCCTCGCCCACCATGCCGTGGTGGTCGTAGGTAAAATGGAGGGCGGCTGCCTGCTGGTCATACTGCCCGCTGAGATCAATCTCCTTCAGTTTGGCGTCCAGCCATTCGCTACGTGCCCGTACAAGATCGGCCAAACTGCCATCACCGCCGCGCCAAGCGGCCCTAGCCAATCCCACTTTCTCTTTTGCCAGAGGCACCAGTCGCTCCCGTTGCCGGGCAAGCGTGCGTTCCTGGCGTTCATATTCGGCCAGATCGCTCTGCAGCATCGCTTCAAGTTCGCGACGTACCGCCTCTGCACGAGATTCCAGTGCTTGCCACTCAGCTTCCGCCGAGGCAATGCGAGGCCCCTGGCGCGACCGGCTGAACAATGGCAGGTCCACATTGACCTGTAGCATCGCCATGTCACTGAATTCTTCACGATTCATATAAGCCAGAGTTAAAGCCCAGTCCGGCTTCTTGGCGGCACGAGCCTCGTCCGCGTTAGCCTGGGCGACAGAAGCCTGACGCGACGCTATCTCAAGTTCAGGGTGCTTATGCAGGCTATTCAGTAACTGTTCAGCATTGATGGCGAAATCAGGTGCTTGGCCAGCCGGTGATTGCCGGCCGGCTTCCCCCAGCCAGCGTATTAAACGAGCCTTAGCCTGGCGTTGCCTGGCCAGAAGAGCATCTCGCCGATCCAGTAATGTCACGGCTTCCTGCCTGGGTGCCACGCTATCAATAGCCTTTCCTTGACCCGATGAAAGCCGGGCACGCACTGCCTTGTCGAACAAACGATTTTCAGCAATGAGTTCTTCCAGCAGGACTAGTTGACGATCCAGAGTGTGGAGCTCAATCCAGGCTTGAGCGGTCTGACGCAGCACGGCCAGACGAGTGGCCTCTTTCGTGGCCTCCGTTAAGCCGATTTGCTGTCTGGCACCTTCTGCCCTTGCTGTGCGTTTGCTGCGATTGGGGAAACGCTGGGTTACACCAATACGCTGCATGGTCATGAAATCACTCGACAGGCTGTAACGATCGGCGCCATCCACAGGTACATTGTCGAGGCCAAGAATCAGGGTGGGATCGGGCAAAGCATCGGCAGGCCCTTCTGCCTGCTGAGCGGCCTCGACGCGGGCCGATTCCGCCCGCAATTCCGGTGATTGACGTAAGGCGAGCTGTAGCGCCTGATTAAAAGTCAGGCCTTCTGCCCCAAACGCCTGGACACTAGCTAGCAGCAGGGAGGGCGCTAGCCAGCCGAGTGCGCGCCGATACCGGCCGGCGCTCAGAAATATCCAATACATGTGTCACTCCAACACGGATCATGGCGCGCAACGCGCCCTCAGTGGGCCCAGACCAGGCCGGACCCCGAAAAGATCAGTGAGAAAGTGCTAGAGGCGGTCGCCAGATGGTAGATAAGGCAAGGGGGAGATAGAGAGGGTTAGAAAAATGAGGGGTAGCCGGATTTGCTGCCTGAAAAGAAACCGCCGGAGCCGTATTCATGATCGAGAGCTGCCCAGCATGGCACTCCTGGCCAGGCTTGCAAACCGGGCCGCTGTGCGTGTTGGATTGACCATCCAGACAACAATCGTTTTGTGGCATGGCGGACATCATGCTGCAACGGTCATCCATGTCTGCCTGCATCATGGTTTGTTCCATGGGGCAAGGCTGCGCCAATTGCACCGCTGCCATCCCCTGCAAGGAGATGCTAAGCAGAAATAGGCAACTAATGAAAAACCGAGCAATAAACATATGGTGTCAGCATAGTCCGAAGCAATGTGCTATTAACAACATAAACCTTGGGGTAGCCCCCATGTCAACGTTTAATATTGAGCTATGTAACTATTGATCGCCAGCTCTGCTCCCTCTGGCATGCTCTTCTCTACGCCACAGCCTTCAATAGCATTACTTGATGAAGCGTGAAAGTGTCTCTCGATGCCATTCCAGGCGCCTGTTGGCATGCTGGGTACCGAGGCTTATGTCGACAGGTGGCGGCGTGGTTAAGAACTATAAAATCGACACTTTGATCTATTGCGGTTGTAAGATGCCCTCGCTGATGCCAGCAAGAACCCCGCAAGCATCAACTTCACGGCCATCGTTGCACCTCGCTCTCAGGGAAACGAGTTGCTTCTCAAGCGATTGCAAAGCCGTTATCTGCGACCGCGCATCAGCAGACTTCCTGTTATAAGCAACCTGTTGGCTTTACACACCTAGAGAGTTAATCACAATGAGTTGGATTAAAGTTGAACGGGCTGAGCAAACCCCGTGGAACTTGATCACGGTCAACAGATCACGGATGAAGTCGCTTAAGGCGCCAGCTATGGCAAAATAGCCCCTACTCGAGGCTCCACGCCGATGGCCTAGGATTGCATGCCCAAAGATCCGGTAGGCAGGTATTTCCGTGCCCAGCTTCTCCTTCATCGTGGTTTTGACGTCGATTTCGATCAGCACCCCGAAGCAGTTATCCGTGAGAGACTGACGCGCTCGTTTGTCAACCGCCTCAAAATCAGCATCTTCTATGGTTCGATCAATAGTGTACGGCACCAGCGATTATTACTTGGGGCCAAGCTTGATAACTCGCAGGCGCAATGCATTCACAATCACGCTGAAAGACGACAGCGACATTGCAGCAGCCGCGAAGATCGGTGAAAGCAGTATCCCGAAGAACGGGTACAAAACCCCCGCCGCAATCGGAACGCCCGCGGAGTTGTACACAAAAGCAAAGAACAGGTTCTGTCGGATATTGCGCATGGTCGCCAGCGACAGACGACGCGCTTCTACAATACCCATCAAGTCGCCGCGCAGCAGCGTAATGCCCGCGCTTTCGATGGCCACATCTGTGCCGGTGCCCATGGCCACCCCCACGTCCGCCGTTGCCAATGCAGGCGCGTCGTTAACGCCATCACCCGCCATCACGACAACACCCCCTTCATCTTTCAGACGCTGGACGATCTTGCCCTTATCTTCCGGCAGCACCTCCGCTTCCACTTCATCGATATGCAATTTGCGAGCAACCGCCTCGGCCGAGGTGTAGTTATCGCCAGTCAGCATGACCACTCGAATGCCGTCTTTTTGCAGCGCGACAATAGCAGCGTGGGTCGTTCTCTTGATGGGATCGGAGATGGCCAACAGCCCAGCGATTTTTCCATCAACGGCGGCAAAAATCACGGTAGCACCATCTTTGCGATGCTCGTCGGCATCGCTGTCAAATCTAGTGGTGTCGACATTCTCCGACTCCATGAGAAGACGATTACCAAGCAGCACCCGCTTGCCGTCGATTTTTCCTGTTACCCCTTTACCGTTGGGAGAATCGAAGTCTTCCGCATCCGGCAGCTTCAGCTCCATGCCCTTGGCTTTGTCCAGAATGGCGTGGGCCAGTGGATGCTCACTGCCTTTCTCGAGTCCGCCCGCAAAACGCATCAAAGCATCGTCATCGTACCCATTCGCTGTAACAATTCGGGTGATTTGTGGCTGCCCCTCTGTCAACGTGCCGGTCTTATCCACTACCACCGTATCTACCTTTTCCATGCGTTCAAGGGCTTCCGCATCGCGGATCAGCACACCACTTTGGGCGCCGCGGCCAACACCTACCATGATCGACATGGGCGTTGCCAGACCCAGTGCGCAAGGGCAGGCAATGATCAGAACACTGACCGCCGCAATCAGCCCGAACGCCATGGGCGGTGTCGGCCCAAGGAATGACCAGGCTATAAAGGCAACAATGGCAATTAGGATCACGGTGGGCACAAACCAGCTCGCCACCTTATCGGCAAGCCCCTGGATCGGTGCGCGGCTGCGTTGGGCGCTGGCCACCATCTGCACGATTTGGGAAAGCATGGTGTCCCGGCCAACCTTGTCGGCCCGCATGATAAAGCTGCCCTGTTGGTTAATACTGCCGCCAATCACTTGGTCGCCAGACTTTTTGCTGACTGCAAGAGGCTCACCGGTCACCATGGACTCATCCACGTTGGAGCTGCCTTCAAGTAACTCACCGTCCAGCGGCACCTTGTCCCCCGGGCGCACTCGCAGGCGATCACCCACCTTGACCTGATCCAGCGACACATCGGACTCGTCGCCCTGGTCATCCAGCTTTCGGGCCGTCGCCGGTGCCAGATCCAGCAGCGCCTTGATCGCGCCCGAGGTTTTCTCCCGGGCCCGCAGTTCAAGCACCTGGCCTAACAGAACCAGCACCACGATGACCGCAGCCGCCTCGAAGTAGACGGCGACAGAACCGTCTTCCTGCCGAAAGGCGTCGGGGAAAATCTGGGGCGCCAGTGTCGCCACCAGGCTGTAGATCAGCGCCACGCCAGTACCAATGGCAATGAGCGTGAACATGTTCAGATTGCGGCTGACGACGGACTTCCAGCCTCTGACAAAGAAAGGCCAGCCACACCAGGCCACTACTGGCGTCGCCAACACCAGTTGAATCCAGTTGGACATTTGTGGGGCAACGATCTGGTCAAGGCCGGTGAGATGTCCGCCCATTTCCAGCACCAATACCGGCAGGGCCAGCACCAGGCCAATCCAAAATCGACGGGTCATGTCTTTGAGCTCTGCCGAGGGCCCGTCATCCAGACTTACCTGCTCGGGCTCCAGGGCCATACCACAGATAGGGCAATCTCCGGGGCCCTGCTGGCGAATTTCCGGATGCATCGGGCAGGTGTACATGGTGCCCGGAGCCACGGGTTCGTCCTGTTTCTGTTCTCCACTGAGGTAGTGTCCCGGGTCGCCGTCAAACTTCGATTTGCACCCCGAAGAACAGAAATACCAGGTTTTCCCGCCATGCTCGCTGCGATGTTCCGCCGAGTGTGGATTCACCGACATGCCGCAAACAGGATCTTTGACCGTGTGCTCAGCCGTCATGGCCGATCCCTCCCTATCGAGTTCTGGTGATTAGTGATGATGAGCATGAGATTCTTTGTGTCCCGCTTCTTCGGCTTCTGTGGCCTTTTTCAGGAACAGTTGCTCGGCCACTGCGATAACAATCATGGTGACAACCGCCACGCCAATAACAAACAGGTCAGTATTCAGTTTGACCCAAACGAAGCCACCAAGAGCGAGCAAATCCAGAACAATTGCCACCGTGGGCACCCACACATTGGCCTTCACATCCTCCCGTAAATAGCGCAGAACGCCCCAATGGATAGCAATGTCCATGATCAGGTAAAAAATGATGCCCAGCGCTGCAATTCGGGACAGGTCGAAGAAGGCCGTGAGGATAAGCCCAAGCACCACGGTATAAACCAGCGTGTGCTTCTGGATGCTACCGGGCATGCCGAAATGACTGTGGGGGACCAGCTTCATTTCAGTCAGCATGGCCAACATGCGTGAGACGGCGAAAATACTGGCCAGAATGCCACCGGCGGTGGCCATCATCGCAATGGCGACGGTAAACCAGACGCCGTAGTCGCCCAATGCGGGACGCGCAGCGGCCGCCAGAGAGTAGTCCTGCGTTTTGATGATTTCCGCCAGGGACAGGTTACTGGCAACGGCGAAACCGACCAGGGTGTAGATCACCACGCAGGCTGCGATGGAAATAATAATCGCTCGCCCCACGTTTCTCTTGGGGTCTATGACTTCCGAGCCGCTGTTGGTGATGGTGGTAAAACCTTTGAAGGCCAGAATGCCAAGGGCCGTTGCCCCCAGGAAATTGCCAAAGGTTCCAGCCTCACCGGGGCTAGAGAAATCAACAGAAACACTGTCGGCAATCCAGATACCCACCAGCCCGAAAACCAGAATGCCTCCGATCTTCAGGATACCTATAAAGGAAGCCACGCCCTGAATCATTCGGTTGCCCAACAGATTGATCATAAACGCGGCCAGAATTAGTGAGACGCCAAGAATGGGCACCATGCGGCCACTTTCATCGCCATCGAACAGTTGCATGGTGTAAGAACCGAAGGTTCGCGCAAGAAAGCTCTGGGCAATCACCATCGAGAAATACATCAGCAAAGCATTGAAAGCCGTCGGTAACCGATTGCCATAGGCTTTGTGCAGGTACATGCCTATGCCCCCGGCTGACGGGTAGGCATTGGAAATTTTGATGTAGGAATAGGCACTGAAGCTTACGATTACCGCCGCGGCCAGAAACGCCAACGGGAAAAGAACGCCAGTCATCTGCGCCATCTGCCCGGTAAGGGCGAAGATACCGGCGCCAATCATGACACCGGTGCCCAGCATAACAGTTCCCGGAAGTGTAAGACTGCCTTTCTGATAGCGCGTGCTTCTGTCGTGCGTGCTGCTCATACAACCTCCTGTTGTTTTGAACGGCGTTTGATACTCAATAAATAGCCAATGCTGGCTTGGGTAGATCTCACTTGCATCAATGTCGAGAAAAACGGGCCAAAGAAATATCTTTAGCCCCTAAGTACCTGATCAGAGTGCGATGCGCGCTCCAATCACAGCAAACCAATCTGCTGTACTGCCGCCGTCCGCTTCGGCAAAGTCGGCACTATCGCCGTATTTGCGCTCATGCACCACGCCCACATAAGGCGAGAACGCACGGTCGATCAGATCATAGCTCAACCTGAGTCCGGTTTCGGTAGAAACCAGTCCTTTACCAACGCCAATTTCCCGGTCCTCGCTAAACGCAACCGTGGCATCCAGCGTTGCCGCCAGAATCCAGTAGTTGGTGAGAAGCAGCTCGTACTCTGCATCCAGTTCGGCTGACGTATCGCCATCCTTACTGACATACAGGTTTGCATCGATCTCAAACCATTGGGGAGCCAGCCCGGCTACACCGAGAACGGCATATGTACGGTCCGGCCCCTCGGGCGTATCGAAACGTACGCCCGCTTTGGCGTCGAAGAACTTGGAGATGGGGATCTGGCCGACCAGCTGGTTTTCCAGTGTTTCGTAGGCCTGCTCCTCTATCTCGTACTCCCCGGTTGTGAGCAACCGGACTTTGAACTCGTCGGTGCCATAGAAAGCATCCGCATTCCAGACGCCCAGTTCCTCGTCATCGTCGCTGTAGCGGTATTCAAACTCCTCGAATTGAACACCCCAGGTTGTGAGCGGCTGTTTACGAGCGGTGGTGTCGGAGATCATTTCCTGAGCTGTCACCGCCGTTGAGACACCAATAGAGGCAAGGAAGCTGACTGCGACAATTGATCGAATACAGCTCATACCTCACCTCCATCTTTGGCAATCACGTCTGTTTTGGCCTGCGTCGACTCTGGCCCACCTTCAACAATGACCTTGCGGAACATACCAGCGGCCGCGTGATAGGACAGGTGACAGTGGAACGCCCACTGACCGGGCGCGTCGACCTCGGTTTCCATGTAAACGGTGGTGCCGGGCTGCACACTGACCGTGTGTTTGATCGGGTTCCACTGGCCTGCGCCAACATCAAGGATGGACCACATACCGTGCAGGTGCATGGGGTGAGTCATCATGGTTTCGTTGACAAACTTGAAACGGACCCGCTCACCGTATTTGAGACGAATCGGATCGGCGTCTTCATACTTGACGCCATTAATGCTCCAGGTATACCGCTCCATATTGCCGGTCAAACGAAGCTCAATTTCCCGGGTCGGCTCGCGAACTTCATACAACGGATCCTGAGCCTTCAGGTCAGCGTAAGAGAGGAACTTTCCGCCATTGGCAGCTTTGGGCATGAGGCCACTGCCCTTGGCGTAAAAAGGATCGCTTTTTTCTTCTGTCCCCATCGCCATGGAACCATGGTCCATGCCGGACATGCCCGAATGATCCATATCTTTCATGTTGGAATGATCCATACCTTCCATATTGGAATGATCCATGCTGCCCATGTTGGAGTGGTCCATCCCGGACATATCTCCCGAGCTGCTCATATCCATGTTCCCATGATCCATGCCAGACATGCTGCCATGGTCCATACCGGGCATACCGCTCATATCAGCCATGGTCAGACGCGCTGGTTCACGCATTGGTGGCACAGACCCTTCCATACCCTTTTCGGGGGCCAGCGTCGCTCTTGCATAGCCTGAACGTCCCATGGATTCGGCAAAAATGGTATAAGCCTGCTCATCTTTCGGGCGCACGATCACATCGTAGGTTTCCGCTACACCGATCCGGAACTCGTCCACACTGACCGGCTGAACGTTGTTGCCATCAGCCTGGACAACCGTCATATCCAGACCGGGAATCCGGATGTCGAAGTAGGTCATCGCCGAAGAGTTGATAAAACGCAGCCGGATGCGCTCGCCCGGCTCAAAGAGTCCGGTCCAGTTCTGGTCCGGCCCTTTACCATTGATCAGGCCCGTAAAGCCATGCACGTCTTCGACGTCTGCTTTCATCATGCGCATGCCACCCCAGGCCATGCGATCCCGAACTGTGTTCATAAAACCGTTCTCGGACACATCCGAGAAAAACTCGCCCACGGTCTGCTGATCGCGGTTGTAATAATCAGTCATCATTTTCAAGTTGCGCATGATGCGATCACCGGAATGCGGGTGTTTGTCGGTCAATTGGACGACGTATTCGCGGTCGTAACGGAACGGTTCACGCCCCTCGGGTTCGATAACGATGGAACCGTAGGCGCCATCCGGCTCCTGAAAACCAGAGTGGCTGTGAAACCAATAAGTACCAGCCTGCTGGATGGGAAATTCGTAGGTGAAGGTTTCACCCGGCTTGATGCCTGGAAAGCTGATACCAGGCACACCGTCCTGATCAAAAGGAAGGATCAGGCCGTGCCAGTGAATGGAAGTCATCTCATCCAGGTTGTTGGTCACGTTGATCTTGACGTTTTCGCCTTCCTTGAAGCGCATCACCGGCCCGGGAGATGCACCGTTATAACCGATGCCGTCTTTCACGAAATCGCCGGTGTCAATTTCGACCCGATCAACCGTGAGATTATATTCGCCAGCCATGACCGATGCAGACATCAGCAGGCTTAACAACACTGAACCTAAACGGCTGTTCATACTTTTTGCTCCAAATCGCTCTTCACTAAGAACCCTCAAAATAAATACCTACAAGCCCACTGGATCAACGCCCCATTAGTGAACTCAGTTACTGGACCTTGACGTCACCGTACATCCCTGCCTGGTAATGACCCGGCACGTTGCAGGCGAACTCGATATTGCTGTTATCGGAAAACTTCCAAATAACTTCCTGCCTCTGGCCCGGTTCCAGCAGGACGCTGTTAGGGTCGTCGTGTTTCATGGACTGGCCGTTCCCCATGTCCATTTCCATCATGTCGTGGTTGAGCTTTCCGCCCTGGATGACGCCATGTTCGACCATCATCATCATTTCCTCCTGATGCCCCTCATGCATCTCAGGTGTGCCGATGTTGAACTCGTGAACGAGGTTCCCCTTGTTCTCCACCACGAACCGCACCGTTTCCCCGGGGCTTACGATGATTGATTCCGGTTCATAGTAATTGTCGTACATTTCGACTGTTATGGTTCGGCTGGCCTCTGAGGCTTTGCCGGGCTCACCACTCGCAGCGCCGTGATCATGTCCTCCACCATGGGTTCCAGCGGCAAAGGTGGTCGCCGACAATAAGATAGTTGCGGCAGCAACGAGGAATTTTGATACGGTCATATATCTTCTCCTTTGAACAGCTTTGGCCCTGAGGGCCGGGTTGTCTCACTCAAAACTTGAGCAATATCCAGAAGCGGTTGCTACCATCGCTCAGCAACCTGAATCCAGGCTGAAAATCGGAATTATTTTTTGTTCTGGCACAATTCAGCTTGGGCAGCGACACTGACGGACTCTGATGCTCAATTTAGAAAGGCAGTTCAGGAATGAGATTACTTCTGGTGGAAGATGACTACCTGCTGACAAATGGGCTAAGCGCCCAACTGGAAAAGGCCGGTTTCAGCGTGGATACCGCCCGTACAGCGCGGGAAGCCCGGCACCTCGGGCAGCAGGAAAGTTACCGCGCCGGTATTCTTGACCTGGGCCTGCCCGACGGCAACGGCCTGGACGTACTGAAACAGTGGCGGACGCATAAGGTCAGTTTCCCGGTGTTGATCCTGACCGCCAGGGGAGACTGGCAGGACAAGGTCAATGGCTTGAAGGCCGGCGCCGATGATTACCTCGCGAAGCCTTTCCAGACCGAAGAGCTGATTGCCCGACTTCACGCCATCGTCCGGCGAAGCGAAGGCAGAATAATGGATACCCTGACAGCGGGCCGGTTCGAGCTGGACGAAAATCGCCAGACGTTAAGGGCCGGTGACGAGACCGAACATAGCCTGACCGGTACGGAGTTCCGTTTGCTCCGATGTCTGATGAGTCGTCCCGGGCAGGTTTTCTCGAAAGAACAGCTTCTCGACCAGCTATACAGCATCGACGACATACCCAGCGAGAACGTGATCGAAGCGTATGTGCGGCGGCTCAGGAAGCTGGTGGGACCGGACACCATCAAGACCCGACGTGGTCAGGGGTACCTGTTCGATGCCGATAGCCGCTAGACCTCGCTCAGTCAGGGGGATGCTCCTGATTCTGCTGCTTCCGGCCGGCATTGGTCTGATGGCACTGGCTTGGATCATCCATGGGGCCTTGCTGGAGAGGATGACCATGGACTTAGTAGAACGCCGCTTGAAAGATGAGGTAGCTTTTCTGGAACACCAGATCCGCCAATCCGGTGGCCAGATTGATACACTCCAGACCGGCGACTATTTTCAGGAAGTGCTCCTCCACGCCTTCGCCATCGCCATCGCTTCTCCGTCTGGGCAGTCCATCTCACCGGAGACCTGGACTCCGATTCTGAGGCCGTTGCTCACCTCCGGGCAGGAGGGAGCCGTGAGAGCCAGGGATGCTGAGGTACCAGCTGCGCCTTCCCAAATGCTTGGGTATCGCCGTGCCTTCACGGTCGACGGAAACCCCTTCGTGATCATTGTTGCCGAGGATATGGAGGCGCTTCATCGGAGCCAGGCCAAACTCCATATCTGGACTGCCGTCGTCTCGGTTTTACTGGTCATTCTGATGATCGGGAGCATATGGCTGGGAATCACTCTGGCCCTGCGGTCAATAGCGGGCCTTCAGATGAACCTGAAAAAACTTCAGTCAGGCGAGCTCTCCCGTATTAACGCAGACGGCCCGGAGGAGTTCCAGCCCCTCGTCCGGCAACTCAATCGACTGCTGGATTCACTGGATGACCGGCTGGAACGCTCCCGTGACGCACTTGCCAACCTTTCCCACAGCGTGAAAACCCCCATAGCGGCTGTCAGACAGATCCTGGAAGACACCAGTCGCCCGCTCGATGAGAAGCTGAGATGGGAAATGGCGGCGCGCCTCGACGACATAGATGCTCAGCTTGAGGCCGAAATGCGGCGAAGCCGGTTTGCGGGTCCACAGGTCGGCCAAAGTGTATGTCCGATCAAACAGGCCCGGGATCTGCTGTGGATGCTTGGCCGCCTCTACCCCGATAAATCTTTTGAATTGTCAACGGATCTGCCTGAAAACCATCGCTGGCCTGTCGAGGAGCATGATCTGAACGAAATCCTTGGCAACTTGCTGGATAACGCAGGCAAATGGTCATCCCGCTGGGTGGAGCTCACGCTGAGTGAAGATCAAGAGCAGTTAAAAATTATCATCAGCGACGACGGAGCGGGCGTATCAGAAACAGCCCACTCACAATTGGGCAAGCGAGGATTGAGGCTGGACGAGCAAACACCCGGTCATGGATTGGGGCTGGCTATTGTCCACGCAATAGTTGAGCGTTATCAGGGACAGGTTCATTACACGTCCAGTAAGGTAGGAGGCCTTACTGCAGTTGTTGTAATCCCTGGTTCTGATCGATTCGGCGACCGGTCAGACAACTGACACCTTCACCCTCCATTCTCTATGCTTCAAGTCAAATTCATCAATAGTTGGGATGATGATTTGGAGTCTCGTCCAGCCTGTTCAATCTCGACCGCTCTATAATGAGCTTTCCCTGAAGGATACTGAATCTACACCCACTAACACTACTTGCTCTACTTGCAACCCAAAACAGCAAACCGATGCTTTTGATCATGAATTTTATACCCCCCCCCTTTCACTGCATGCCAGAGCCCGCCTTGTGCGGGCTTTTTCATGCCGTTTTGGAGTTTCTATGGATATTCGAGCGAGCTGGGCCTGTACCACGTACAGGGCTACGTTAATCCTGAGGAGATTATCAGTACGGCGGCCACCATTTTGTATGGCTGAAAGGTGTCTAGCAAACCGGTGGCGATTCAGTTGATCTTACCTTTGCATGAGAGTGAGACAGACCGGCATCTCATCGGATTATCTGGTTGATGCTTCACCTACTGCTGGTGCATGTTTCCTTCGCTAATTCCAGCAAGAACCCCACACGCCTCAACTTCCCGGTCATCGTTGCAACTCGCTCTCAGTGAAACGAGTTGTTTCTCAAGCGCTTGCAGAGCGGTTATCTGCGACCGCACATGAGAGATGTGATCATCGAGCAAGGCGTTGACGGCGGTACAAGGCTGATGAGGGTCGTCCTGATAGCTCTGTAGTTCGTGAATCTCAGCCAGTGACAGGCCCAGGATTCTGCAGCGACGGATGAAGGCCAGCCCCTCACCATGCTTCTCGGTATAGACACGGTAACCGTTGTCCTGCCGATCAGGCGGCGGCAACAAGCCCTGCTGTTCATAGAAGCGGATCGTCTGTGTTTCGACCCCTACCAACTGCGCCAACTGACCAATGCGCATCAGCCTCCTCCCCAACGGATTCTTTACTCTATTGACCTTATAGTAGCTTTATAGTTTTAAATGGTACCACAACATTGTTCAAGTGGAGTCGTATCATGAGCAAATCCTGTGGTGGCGCCTGTGGCGGTGATGCAACGTCCGCAGCGGATACCGATATACAGGCCTCCTCCGAGGCGCCAGGGAGATGGGTCAGTGTTTATGCCGTGCCGAAGATGGACTGTCCATCAGAAGAACGAATGATTCGCCTAGCCCTGAACGGCTTTGAGGAGATTCGGGCGCTGTCCTTCGACTTGTCGAACCGCCGGCTGAAGGTCGTGCATGACGGCGAGGTCGAGCCCGTCACCTCGAAACTGAAGACCTTGGGGCTAGGCGCCTCGCTTCAGGAAACCGTCGCTGCAAATCCGGAGACCATCAAGGCCGCCGAGTTTTCGGCAGCTTCTGCTAAGCAAGAATCCGGGACCCTGCGCTGGTTGCTCGGCATCAATGCACTTCTGTTCGTGGTGGAAATGACTGCCGGTCTGATCGCCCAGTCCACCGGCCTGATTGGAGAATCCCTGGACAATTTTGCCGATGCGGCGGTGTACGGGCTTGCCCTTTATGCGGTTGGACATAGCGTGAAAATGCAGGTACGTGCCGCGCATCTTGCTGGTGTACTGCAACTGATCTTGGCTGTGGGCGTGCTCGTAGAGGTGGTGAGACGCTTTGTATTCGGTAGTGAGCCTGAATCGCTGGTGATGATGGCTATCGCATTCGTCGCATTGATTGCCAATACCAGTTGTCTGCTGCTCATATCCAAACATCGGGAAGGCGGGGCGCACATGAAGGCAAGCTGGATATTCTCGGCCAACGACGTGGTGATCAACCTGGGGGTCATCACCGCCGGCGCCCTGGTCGCGTGGACCGGGTCCAATTATCCGGATCTGATTATCGGCACCATATCGGGAGTCATTGTACTTAACGGGGCCAGGCGTATTCTGGCGTTGAAGGGTTAAATAATTGCTCATTATTGGCAACAAGCACTCGTCGTATGCCCTGTTTTCCATATCGAGCCTGCTGGCAGCGTCAGATCAGGCTGCAAAGTGGCTGGTGCAGCAATCAATGGCCTATGGCGAGTCTATTTCAGTGACCCCGTTCTTTAACTGGGTGCACGTATGGAACACCGGTGCCGCATTCAGTCTTTTTGCGAATGGCGGAGGCTGGCAGCGCTATTTTTTAATCGGAATCGCGGTGGTGGTCTCGATTTTCCTGATCAAGCTGATTCTTGAAAATCGTCATAAAGGAGAAGCCTTCGCTTACAGTCTTATCCTCGGTGGCGCCATGGGCAACCTGATTGACCGAATATTTCGCGGCTACGTTGTGGATTCCTTTGATTTCTATTGGCGGGACTGGCACTGGCCGGCCTTTAATCTGGCTGATATTGCTATTGTCACCGGTGCCTTGCTTTTCGTTTCCGGCAGTTTGTTGGGCGAAAAAACAAACACCAATACAAACCCAGATAGGCAAGGCTGACGTTACAGCTATGAACGCCATTGGGAAGAATGTGCGGTTCGCTAAGCGTGGGCTTCTTATCGTGTTTTGCTCAGACCCGGCAAGCGGGTCATCCTGTAGATAGTCCATCGCAAGTTCATTTGCCAGGTCTAAAACCTTGAAGGCAAGCGATCGGAGAATGCGGAGGCCTTCCGTATCGCGCAGCGGCTAGATGAGTTCTTGGAGAATGAATTCAACCTCCCCTCCCCCCTACAACTTCCTGACGACACAAAACCGCTTGAACGAAAATAGTGAATTAAAGCCTGATACCGGTTCTACATGATAGGAATATCATTCATCGGTTAGAAAAATAGCAGCAGGAAGCGAGAGAGCGTCGCTAATCTGGTAGATTTTGAGCAGAGTAATGTTCTTTTCGCCACGCTCAATGTGACCCATATAGCTGCGGTCCAAGCCTGCTAAACTTGCAAGCTCCTCTTGGGATAGGCCTTTCTGCTTTCGCATTGCTCTAACCTTTGCGCCAAATGCCTGAAGACGAGCATTGCTCATGGAAGTCTCACCTAAAAGTGAGAACTATCATTTTTTGATGCCTGAGCATCCACGGACTATAATACCCATTTTCCGTTTGGGTGGAGAATGTCTCACCTGCAAAGAAATGCGCCATGCCCATGTGGTAGCGGGGTTAAATACAAGAAGTGCTGCTTGCCAAGGCAGGAAGCAGAGCTGCACGCCACGAACCAAGGGCAGGTATATGCGTTATTGAACCAGATTATTCCAGACACAATTGGCTCGCCCGACGAAAACAGCAAGGAGTTCCAGCGACTTGAGGAGTGGGCTAATCGCTATTTATCAGGGATTGATCGCCGGCACCCTCTATTTGAGCCTCTGTCCGATCATTTGTGCACACACAGTGAAATCATTGCAATCGCCAAACAACAGAAGATCCATAGTTATTTGTCCGTGGCCGAACCTCTATATATTGCATGGCTAAATTCTTGACCATCACTACCACATGGTTGTTACGGGTGATTTATCTATTTAAATTGAGGTTACACCCAATGTGTGAGGTGCTTATGAAATTGAAAGTGCAGAAAATTAGTAATGGCGCAGGACTTCGAGTCCCTAAAACTGTCTTGCAGCATCTTGGTCTTGATGTGGGAAGTATCGTTGATATGGAACTGACTGATGAGCAGTTGATCATTCGCCCAAAGCCCATGCCGACCTTGGAAGAGATGTTGGCAGCTTGTACACCAGAGAATACCGCACTGAGCGAGGAAGACCGCGAGTGGCTTAGCGATGGTCCGGTCGGTAAAGAGATTTTGTGATCCCCTGCCCGGCGCCACCAATAATGTAACAGGGATGCAGCGGTTGCGTCGCGCACAGTTGACACGGCATTCGTGCTACCCGATTGATTATCATAATAAAATACACCACTTGGTGTGCATACATGGTAAATATGGTAATTATTAGAACGCAGCTTGGAAAGATCTAGTGCATGTGGTCGTAAAGGCCCTGTAATGGACGAAAGACCAGAGCGTGTGTTTCTTGCAGTAGATCAAGAAACCTCAATTTCTGTCCCTACTGACGTATTTGATAGGGCTGCTGTAGCTTGGGTCAATCAAAGCAAGAAAGCTTTAGGGGAAGATTTGCGCGGGGTATAAGATCACCACCACATCTGCTTCTAGCCCTTTTAAAAGAAGCGTGCGGCCAACTGCCTTATCCACAAGACCTTCCAAGTCCACTTTTTCTACCGCTGTTGCGTCTCGCTTGTTAGCTTGTAACGACTATTCGCATTTATATAGGGTCACCAATTATTAAAACCGCCCCACCCCGCTCTGGTGGTTGAGTTCTCGCGGCAAACAACTGCTACTTTACGGCAGCACTAGCGTTGATTTTGATCCATTCAACTTGGGAAGGGGCTGTTCGCAAATCGACTGCTTTATTTGCTTTTCGACCAAGGTATTTCCACGAAAATTAAATATGGCCGCATTAGGTCCCCTAGCACGCTCACAGGAATGACTTGGGAAATGGGAACCACAATTTGATGTTGGGCAATATTACAATCTTGGTACTCATTGACCAACTAATTTGCATAAAAAAACGTAGTAGCACGGTTTCTTATTTCAGGGTAGTCACTGCCGCAATGCTGCTAATCCTGCATTTTGGGTGCGTTAGAATGAGAACTGGTTTGTCGCCGCCATGATGTGAGGCCAAGGTTGTCGCTATTAGCTGGAGCGCTGAAGGAGCCTCCTCTTCTAACATCTAAAAGCTTTAACTCAGGAGCCATGCATCCATTTTTGCAGCTCTGTAACTTTTTCTTGGAATTCTTTATCTGCGCTGGAAATATTGGCCCTACCATTCCATATGCTATTTCTTCGTACCAAGCTTGAGATTTAAACCACTCATTATTTCATGTTCGAGATGCCGCAGCTAAAGTTTCCCTGTCATCCTCGCGGGGCAAACATGATAATACCCATACCCGCGAGTGCTACCGCCACGCCCACAAAATCCCATGGATGAGGACGAACCCCCTCCACACCCCAGAGCCACAGCAAGGCAACGAACACATAGACCCCGCCGTAGGCCGCATAGACTCGTCCGGCATCGGTCGGATGCAAAGATAGTAACCAGGCGAACATGGCGAGGCTTGCGGCGGCTGGTAGCAACACCCATCCGGGAGCGGATTTTTTTAGCCACAAATACGGCAGGTAACAACCGACGATTTCGGTCACAGCTGTGAGGATGAATAATCCCAGGGTGTAGAGAGCCAACATGATTTCGCTCTTCTAGTGATGATCGCCAGCAGATAAACGCTGGTCAGAGGAATCTCGACAGAATTCTGCCGGCAGTTCAATTTCGATGGTCGTGTGAGCCAGTTGGTATGGCTCAAGTGCATCGGCCACCGCTATCTTGGTGGCGAGGTATTGCTCCAACGGGAAAGAATCCCTCATCACCAAATGCACCGTTAAAACATGGTGCTCTCCATCTAGGGACCAGAGGTGTTGATGGTGAACCTCGCTTATATGTTCAATGCCGAGCAGCGTTCGCCGAATCTCATCATGCAGCGCCGGGTCTGGTACCGCCTGGATAAAAAGTTTGCCGGTGGCCCAGAGGTTGCGGATTACATTTACCAGAATAAACAGGGTAAAACCGATGGACAGCAATGGATCAAGGATGGGCCAGTCCACGAATTGCAAAATGATCGAGACGATCAGCACCGCGACCCAGCCCAGGACATCTTCTAGTAAGTGCCAATTGAGCACTTTTTCGTTCAGTGACTTCCCTTTGCTCAGACGGTAGGCGGCGAACCCATTGACTGTAACCCCTAACAGGGCCAACGCGAGCATTCCTTCGGTAACTGGCATGACCGGGTCGGCCAGACGAGGGATCGCTTCACTGAGCACCCACAGCGACCCGCCCACCAAGACCAATCCGTTGATCAAGGCACCGAACAACGATAGCCTGCGATAGCCATAGGTAAATTCCCGGGTAGCCGCTTTACGTCCCTGCCGGTTCAGGAACCAGGCACTGCCTATGGCCAGGCTATCGCCCAGGTCATGCACTGCATCGGCCAGGATGGCCGTGCTGTTAGTCAACAACCCCCCAACAAACTCGATGAGGGTAAACCCCACATTGAGAAAGAATACCAGGCCAAGACGTCTGGAACTGGTGTCGTCTGAATGATTGTGCGCGTGATCATGGTGCCGCATTCATCTTACCTCGTTATAATGGTTCAACGGTTAAACGTGCATAGACGTATCTGGGTGGTCTGTCATATCAAGGCCACAAATTAATGCCAAATTGGCGCAGCAGTAGCGCGAAGATGCCGAAGCAAATAGCGGTAACCGCGCAGCTGACAAGTAGCGTTGGCCAGAAGCCCAATCGGCCCAATAGTAATGGGAAACTTAAAAACATGGGCAATGTCGGCAGCACATACCAGAGGGTATACCAGGCATGCCGGGCGATTTTCTCGTGAGGCTGATTTTCCACGTGCAGCCAAATCAGCACCAGAATGGTCACCAAAGGCAGTGCCGCCACCAGGGCGCCTAACTTGTCACTGCGCCTTGCAACCTCCGACACCACCACCACGATGGTTGCGGTAATCAGGTATTTGGTGATAAGCCATTGCCATGTCATAAATGTCGCTACTCCAAACCGTCAAACTCACCCGTAAAATTCACATCGTAAACTTTCCCGTCGCTGGATATGAGCACGTAAAGTGTTTTTGCCTCAGTCGCATTGGCCACCGAGATGATGAAATAACCACTGCCTTTCTTATGGATCTTCATAGCGGTAGCTGACGTTGTCTTCCAGTTTTCAGGCAGTTTTCCAAAGCCCAGTCCGACATCCTTGTCTGCCAACTGGAAGGTCGTGTCTTTGGCGAGCTGAAGCGCCGACGCTTCCGAAATCGGCTCGTGAGCGTGATCACTGTGTGCAAAAGCCTGCTGAAAACCGGCCAATAGAATAAGCGTAAAAATGGCAGCGAAAAATTTCATAATGGTATTCCCACAAAAGTTAACAAGATTAATGCGCGTGTGGCTCGCCACCCTCGTGGCGATGGACTTCGGGTTCTTCGGGCTGCGGGTCAGCGGACGGGGCTCCGAGCTCAAGGTTTCTCGGGTAGTTCGACAGAGGTGCTTTGTTATCTTCCATGTCCTCGTGGACATGCTGGTGGTCGTCCCGGTTGAGGGGGAAATCATCCGGATACTGCGTGTGCTGGAATCCATGTAACTGCATCAGCAGCAACAGGCCACCGGTAAGCATTATCGCCACGTTCGAGGCTTTGCTGAAGCGCCCAAATGACGGGTTTTTTCGCCACACCATGAGCAGGGCCAGCATAATGCTCAAGGCCACAATCTGGCCTAACTCGACGCCGACATTGAACGACAATATCTTGAGTACCAGGCCATCGTGCCCCAGCGGCAACTGCTGAAGCCGAGTGGACAGGCCAAACCCGTGAATCAAACCAAAGGCAAACACCATCCAGGTTAGGTTCGGGGATTTCATTTGCAAGTGCTTCTGAAAGCCGCCGAGGTTGTCGAAGGCTTTGTAACAGACCGTTAGCGCAATCACCGCATCGATCAGGTAGTAATTGGCGGTAATGCCAAACAGTGTGGCGAACACCAGGGTAATGGAATGGCCGACGGTGAAGGCGGTAATAAACTTGATGATTTCGCCAAAGCGCGTCAAAAAAAACATAACGCCGAACAGAAACAGCAAATGATCATAGCCACTCAGCATATGGGTGGCGCCCAACCGGATGTACTCCAGATAGCCCGCATTGAGTATCCGGGCCTGGTCTTCCGCCGACATGCCATGTGCCCAGGCCGAGGCACTAGCAAAAGACGCAATGGCGACAAATAAGAATTTAATCATAATGTATTCAACCTTGGTGATGATCGAGTCGATCACACCTGATTATGGAATTGAGTGACGGTCGCACCCACAGTTGCACTTCGCCCGCCAGGGTTTCGCTGCGGAAACAGGCTCCGGGCGTGCCCGAAGCCTGTTCAAGCCTGCTATGTTTTCGCTTTCTTGCGATGCAACAGCGCGTACAGCACCGGGAGCACAAACAGCGTCAACAAAGTCGAGGAGATGATTCCCCCGATCACCACGGTCGCCAACGGTCGCTGTACTTCCGCGCCAGTACCGGTGTTGAGCGCCATGGGCACAAAGCCGAGGCTCGCCACCAGGGCCGTCATCAAAACTGGCCGCAGGCGAACCAGCGCTCCTTCCACAATCGCCGTGATGAGATCCCCTTGTTCCCGCCACAAGTCGCGAATGAAGGCGACCATCACTAAACCATTGAGCACCGCCACGCCAGAGAGCGCGATAAAGCCCACGCCTGCCGAGATCGACAGCGGCATGTCCCGCAACCACAGCGACAACACCCCGCCGGTCAGAGCCAACGGAACGCCGGTAAAAATGATGAGAGCATCCTTGAGGGAGCCAAAGGCCATCACCAGCAGCGCGAGAATGATGGCGAGGGTCACCGGCACCACAATGGCAAGCCGCTGACTGGCGGACTCCAGTTGCTCGAAGGTGCCGCCGAAATCCAGCCAGTAACCGGCGGGGAGTTCCACATTGTCCGCAATGCGCGCCTGCGCCTCCTCGACAAATCCTCCGAGATCGCGGTCCCGGACATTGGCGGTGACTACCACCCGGCGCTTGCCGTTTTCCCGGCTGATCTGGTTAGGCGCCGGTGCCAGCTTCAACTCGGCGACTTCCGATAGCGGTAGATAACCGCCGTCTGGCAAAGGAATGGGCAGAAAGGCCAAGCTATCGATGTCGCGCCTGACTTTTTCCGGCAGGCGTACCACCAACTCAAAGCGACGGTCGCCCTCGTAGATCAACCCGGCGTTTCCACCACCGATCCCGGTCGCCACCAGTGCTTGTAAGTCTTCGACATTCAACCCGTAACGCGACAGCGCCATGCGTTTAGGATGCACTGATAGCATGGGTAGCCCCGTGACCTGTTCGACCCGGGCATCCGCCGCACCCTCCATGGACTCCACAACGTCAAGAACTTCGTTGGCCGACGCCAGCAACTGATCCAGATCATCGCCGAACACTTTGATACCGAGGTCGGCTCGGACGCCGGAGATCAGCTCATTGAAACGCATCTCAATGGGCTGAGTGAACTCGTACTTGTTCCCGGGAAGCCGTTCCACCGCCTCTGCTATTTCCGCCACCAGCTCATCTTTGGTTTTGCCAGAATCCGGCCACTGGCCGCGAGGCTTCAGGACGACAAAGTTATCAGCCACGCTGGGGGGCATGGGGTCCGTGGCCACTTCCGGTGTGCCGATTTTGGCGAACACCTTGTCAACCTCTGGGAACGCTTTCAGCGCCTCTTCCAGCTGCGCCTGCATCTCAATGGATTGCTCCAGGCCCGTTCCCGGAATGCGCAGAGCATGCAACGCAATATCCCCTTCGTCGAGTTGCGGAATAAACTCCGACCCGAGGGTGGTTGCTAGCCAGATACAGACGGCCACCAGCGCTGTTGCACCGCCCAATACCACCCAACGAAACTTCATAGCGACCAACAAGGCTGGCCTGTAGAGTGACTTGGAGCCTCTGATCACAGGGCTTTCCTTTTCACTGATTTTTCCCCGAAGGAACACCGCTACAGCGGCCGGCACCACGGTCAACGACAACGCCATTGCGGACAGCAGCGCCATTACCACGGTAGCCGCCATCGGGTGGAACATCTTACCTTCAACGCCAGTGAGTGAAAAAATCGGCAAGTACACTACGGTAATGATGGCGACGCCGAACAAGCTTGGACGAATGACTTCGTTGGTAGCCTCATATACTAACTGAAGCCGTTCCCGCAATGGCAGCTGACCATTGTCCTGAGATTGTGAGTGTTGGGCCTGGGATAACCGCCGAATACAGTTCTCGACAATGATCACGGCGCCGTCGACGATCAGGCCAAAATCCAAGGCGCCGAGGCTCATCAGATTGGCCGACACGCCCGATTTCACCATGCCAGTTATGGTGGCGAGCATGGACAAGGGAATGACTGCCGCGGTAATCAAGGCCGCGCGCAGGTTGCCCAATAACAGAAACAGTACCACGATCACCAGCAGCGCCCCTTCGAGCAGGTTCTTCTCCACCGTGGCGATGGCTTTGTCCACAAGGGTTGTGCGATCGTAAACCGCCTCCACCTTGACCCCTGCGGGGAGCGAGGGCTGAACGGCTTCTAGTTTTTCGGCCACGGCCTTCGCGACGGAGCGGGAATTTTCTCCCACCAGCATCATGGCCGTGCCCATCACTGTTTCCTTGCCGTCGCGGGTGGCGGCTCCCGTGCGCAGCTGCTTGCCAATGGCCACTTCGGCCACATCACTGACTTTCACCGGTGCTTTGTGGCGGTTGGTAATGACCACATGCTCAATCTCGGCAATGGACGCTAGTTGCCCAGGTGAGCGCACCAATAGCTGTTGTCCGTTTCGCTCGATATAGCCGGCGCCACGATTGACATTGTTGGCCTCGAGGGCTTCCAACAATTCATCCATGGTGACGCCAAATTGCAGTAACTTTTGTGGTGAGGGCGTGACGTGGTACTGCTTGTCGTAGCCACCGATGGTGTTTATCTCGATCACTCCCGGCACCTGCGCCAGTTGCGGCTTAATGATCCAGTCCTGAATTTCTCGCAATGCTGTGGCATCTAAAGGATTACCGTCAGCTTGGGTGGCGCCGGGCAAAGCTTCCACGGTGTACATCAAGATCTCGCCCAGACCGGTCGCGATGGGGCCCATTTCAGGTTCCAACCCAGGTGGCAGGGCATTCTTGATGGAGCCGAGGCGCTCATCGATCAGGTTGCGAGCGAAATAGATGTCTGTGCTTTCCTTGAACACCACCGTCACTTGGGACAAGCCATAGCGAGATATTGATCGGGTATACGATAAATTGGGCAAGCCATATAGGGCAGTTTCCACCGGGAAGGTGATGCGCTGTTCCGCCTCCAAGGGCGAATACCCCGGCGCTTCGGTGTTGATCTGCACTTGGACGTTGGTGATGTCCGGTACCGCATCGATAGGCAGGCGCTGAAAGCTCCATAAGCCCACACCGACCAGCACTAGAATAAGAGATAAGGTTAAAAATCGCCGCTCTACCGAGAAGCGTAAGATAGCATTAATCATCATACCCTCCTGGGTTAGTGGTCGTGGGATGCGCCAGATTTTTCGATATCGGCCTTGATTAAATAGCTGTTATCCACCACATAACGATCACCCACCTGCAGTCCATCCAACACTTCGGTCAAGGTGCCGTCACTGCGGCCAAGTTCCAGAGGGCGAATCTCATAGGTGGCGTCCACCTGAATAAACACCACGCTCCAGTCACGAAAGGACTGCAGTGCACGGTTTTCCACGGCCAGTGGCACCTCAGAGGTCTCTACCACTATGTCCCCCGCCACCAGCAAACCGGGGCTCAGCGTGCCAGCGGGGTTATCCACTTCCACACGGGCCAGGGTATAGGGAGCATTGCCCGGCGAAGGCAGTAAGTGACTGATGCTAGCCCGTTGATCAAAGCCCTCGGCTTGCAGGCGAACTTTCTGACCGACCGCCACCTCGGTGCGCTGACCCGGAAACACCCGAAGCTCTGCCCACAAGGTCGTTAAATCGGCAATCGCAAACAATGGTTGCTCACCGGCGACTTCGCCCACACTAATTTGGCGCTCGGTCACCACGCCATCTATGGGTGAGCGCAGGTCATAGGTTTTGAGACTTTCGTTGGACTCCACTTTTGCCAGCCGATCACCTTTGGCGACACGGTCCCCCAAACGAACGTTGACTTTGGTGATGACGCCGGGAAAGCGAGCGCGCACCCGCGCGATCTGTTCCGGTGCGATGGTCAGTTGCCCGTAGGTGGTCAGCGTTCGCTCAATTGAGCCCGGACCGGCCTCAGTAGCTTGAATTCCGGCCTTTTCAGCAATGTCGGCCGCAATGCGAGTACGACCTTCGTGGGACTCCCACTGCCACTGGTATTGTTTACCGTTCAATGCAAGCGTGACGTCCACATCAAAAGAATGGGGTTCGGTCACCACCCCGTCACCCAGCCAATAGTCTCCCTGGAAGACAAAATCGAAGGTATCCACTTGCCCACCCAAGCGGGTGAGTTGGACGTTGAGGTCAACATCATCGGTAATGGGCTTCCCGCCCTTTGTTACCCAGGCACGATATTCAGGGGGAACACCTTGCTCGAAAATCTGCAGCTCAACGGTAGTGTCGTCCTGTGTCAATAATAAACCGCCATGAGGACCCTTGGTCTCGGGCGCGCTTGATTGCGCGTCATTGTCGTCATCGTGCGTATCTTCGACCGCGTGGAGAGGCGTGGCGGCCAGACAGGTGGCCACCAGTATCCAGTAGAGTGGTTTCATCAATTGCATGGTTCACTAATCCTGTGTTTAGTTAGCGGGCGTGGCCTGGCCTTGGGTCATGGGCTGCGCCGTAAGCTGTTCGATAAGCGCCTGGTTGAGCAGCGCCGTGGCGGCTGCTTCGACGAGTGCCTCGCGGGCCGAGAGCAGTTCGCGCTGTGCGGCGGTCCACTCCACGTAGCTGTAGCGGCCGCGTTCATAGGCTTGTTGGGTAAGATTGAGCGCCTGGGTTAAATCGGGCAGCACTGCATCACGCAGCTGCTCAACGGCGGCAATGCTTTGTTGGCGGGTGTGGTAGGCTTCGAACAACAGGGAGTGCAGTTGCAGTAGCGCGCTCTGTTGGCGGTATTCCACCTCGTCACGCGCCGCGGTGGCGGCTTGCACTTCTCCACGATTCCGGCGACCGGCAAACAGTGGCATTGACACCCCGGCCACCAGCGCGGTATCGCCCGTTTCCTCAAAACGGCGGGCGCCGACCTGCCAGCGAATATCACTTTCGGATTGACTTTTAGCTAACTGGATCTCGGCATCGCGCATCCGTCGCTCGCTTGCGTAAACCCGGAGCATCGGACTGTCACTGGCCAGCTGGTACAGCACCTCGAAACGCTCGCCAAGCTCGAATCGGAACAGGTCTCCCTGCAACCGCTGAAAATCCACCCGCGTTTCGCTCCATAGTGAGGCCAGCGCCATCTTTCGCTTCTCGTACTCCGTTTGCAGCGCGTTGTGGGCAATCCGGCTCTGGGTAAGAGCGGCCTTGGCACGCAGAACTTCGGCCTCTGGTGCGGCGCCCTGCTTTGCACGGCGGGTAACGGTGTTAAAGGTGGCTTCGCTCAATTCCACTGCCCGAGCGGATAAATCAAGCTTTTCCTGCAGAGCCAAGGTGGCGACATAGCGCTGCGTCACCTGACCCAACAAATCCAGAGTCTCAGCTTCACGTTCGGCCTCCATCAGATCATAGCGGGAGCTCACGGCGCCTGTGCGAGCCCGGCGTTTGCCTCCCAGCTCAATGACTGAGGATAGCGACAGGGTGTAATCAGCTCTGTCGACTCCCTGCAGAGCACCGCTACCGAGTATATTCTCCACCTCCAGGCCCGCTTCATAGGCCGGTGCCTGATCGGCCGTAAGGCTTTTTCCCTCAAGCCCCTGCAGGCGAAAGTCGAATACCCGCAGACTGGGGTTTTGCGCCACCGTCCGGGACAGGGCGTCGGTAAGGGTGAGTGGTGTCTCTTCGGCGTGGGCAACGGAAACGTTGAGCGCCAGCACGAGTAGATACAAAGAATGGATATAAATCTGGCGCGGCGTTATACGCCGCCCAATGCTCATGGGCTTGCAAATAAGCATGCAACCTCTCCTACGAAGGTCTAATAAATAAAAGATGTTTCCTGAACGGAATGAATCGTAGGATTAGGCTATGGGAGGGCGGAACAAGGAGGGTGGAATGACTGAAGTATGACTGGCTTGATAGTCGGACAACCCCTGACCTGCGGACAAAATGGAAATATTTGATGCGGCGCTCACCAGCACCATATGACAGTGGGAATGGTTTTGATGGCAATGATCGGACACGTGATCCCGCGAAGGGTCGGATGAGGAAGACTCCTCCATTCCCAGAGTGACCGAGTTAAGGACGAGGTCTTCATGAGCGTGATCAAGCGTAGCAGGATAATGAGGTCGACTGGTATCCCCAATAGCTGCCAGTGACTGCAGAGCAATCACCAATGCTAACAAGACTGTTAACCAACGATTGATTATCAAAACAGACCGACTCATAGAACGAGTGCTGGATACTAACAATAAAGCGCGAGAATCAAAAGCACATTATCCCATTCAAATTTAAATTGCGATTACAAGCCTATGGAGGATCCGTTAGGGGGATAAGATGGGGAGAGATACTATCTTTTCCATCAATTTCACCGTCTCGGTGTTGGATAATTGCTGACCTTCTTCAAGGTATTTCCCTACCTTGGTGTCACTCTGCCAGCTTTCCTGATTAAAATTTATCCGTTTCCGTGCTGCCACTTGTGGCTGCTCCGCTCCGGCGAAAAGTCGAACTAGCAGGCCTTATTCAGGAGCAGCTTAAGAACTCCAGGGCTCGCTGTAATCAAGGGGCAAACAGTTGGCTAGAACAGGGGGATGTCACTTGAAGTCATGGAAATAGCGAATAAAAAAGATTTTTTATAACCATTAGTTATTGGTGAAGTTGCTAAATTCAACACTTTTAACGACCAGACCTCACATGGAACTGACTGATCGATCGGCAACAGATCATTCGGCCAATGCCAACGCTGGAGCAGATGCTGGAAACTTGCACGCCAGAGAATATGGCACTAATTAGTGAAGACCCCCAGTGGCTTAGCATTGATGGAGGGGCTGCGCCGCACACAGTTGACACAATAATGCTACTCCATTGATCATTATCATAAAATACATTGATTGGTGTGCATACATGTTAAATAGGATAATTATTAGAACTACGTACGCACGCTCGGTTGCCGCTGGCTGAGTAACTAAGATCCAAACTATTCACAGTGGTCGTTCTCCTGCATTTTCTACACAACTCTGCACCTGCGATCTGAATTCAAACGGAGAAAGATGGATCAGTATTGACCGTTGATGAACTACCGCACACAGCGGTAGTTCGAGGTAAGCAAGGATACTGGCGCGGAGCGCCACTCCCGCTCATTCCGTTAGGCGACAAACTGGATGCTCCAAGGCATGTTACGGCAACGCAGAAAGGAACGCGGACACTGCTTCCAACACTCCCTGCTCCTGCTCGCGATGCGGCACATGCCCGCATCGCTCAAGCATCACGACCTCCGCTGGTCCTGCTGACATGCGTTCCAACCGAGCAGGATGTGCCATGGAGCCGAACTCATCGTTATCTCCGTGCAGGCAAAGCAGTGGGCAGGTAACACGCTCCAGCTCCGCATCCAGATTCCACTCGGCGAAGGCCGGTGACAACCAGGTATCAATCCAGGCATGCAGAACCCAGTCAGCTTTTTCGCCATGGTACTTCTGCAACCGCGCCCGCTGAGTGGCATCCTCAAATGCCACTTGTGCATCGCGGATCCCCGCTAGGGTTTGCGCCTCCACCATGGCCTGGGCTGACTCGGTAATGACAGCCACACACCGCTGCCCCAGCGAAGCTGCCGCCGCCACGGCCATACCGCCGCCAACGCTGTGACCGAGTAACACCACCTGTGGCAATGCCAGTGCTGACATAAGGGAGTCAATCACCACGGCTTCGTCTTCCACAAAACTGAGGGGTAGAGACCCCTCACGCTTTGGCGATGCGCCAAAACCTACTCTGTCATAGGCTATCACCGTGCGGCCACAGGCCTGCGCCAGCGCCGCAGGGAACTCCCGCCATAAAGCAACACAGCCTAAAGAGTCGTGTAGCAATACGACAGGCGCCCTGTCACCCTCCACTGGCCATATCTTCACATTCAATGGCCCTACGGAGGTGGCAATCTGGTTATCAATCATTATTTTTCCCTAACTAAATAGCCTCTTGAGGCCATAACGCTGAAATGACTGGCGCAGTATTCACGAAATACCTGAAGTTTCAACCATCACCAAATAGGCAAATCCTTAGTCTATTTAGGCTCTCTTTATTTGCTTAGTCACGCTGCTCGCCACAGAAGGTGAATCCAAGCAAACGTGGATTCCATCTTGCTGCGCAAAACCTGTGCATAGAAGGGTTGTCGATGAGAATCAGATTGACGCACCAAGGCGGCTTGCTAGAGTATGCATCTTGATTCTTTTCGCACTCCCGACTGGCATAACATGAATTTCAGCAAGTCCAGACATTCCTTCACCGCTTTGTTGCTCGGCTTGCTGATGCTGTGCAGCGCCGTAGCGGGTGCAACCGAGTCAATCCCGCACTCGGTGAATGTGGAGGCGTCTTGCCAAGTTCATGTCTCTGAGGGCAAATCCGATGGCGCACCCGAAGAACGCCACAGTAGTGAATGTGAGCAACACCAGTGCTGCCTTCCGCACAGTTCATGCGCTACCCTCGCCCATCAGCCCATAACGCTCAGGCCTGTGCCCGCCAATGAATGGCACAAGCCCTCCCCTGCTCACGCGCGCTCTCTTGTCACGCAGCCTCCTGTGCCACCTCCCAATCGCAACGGATTGATCTGATTTTCGCCGGCGATCTTCGCCGCAATCCGTTATCGGGAGATTTTCATGAAATGCCGAACCTCCGGCTGGCGCCTTGTTGCGTCGTCCTTGCTGTGCCTGTTCGCGCCAGGCCATCTCATCGCGGGTAATACATCGGTGCCAATGGGCACCGAGATTACCCTGCAAGACGTGCTCAGCCGCACCGTAGAGCAGAACCCAGCGCTTGGCGTTTACCCCTATCGGCTCAGGGCAGCGGATGCGGCGGTGCTCCAGTCCAGCCTTGGGCCGCAGCCAGAACTGTCCGTTGAGGTGGAAAATATTGCCGGAGACGCACCATTGAATGGCGTTGAAGGTGCACAAATCACTGTTGCCTTGAGCCAGCTGATCGAGCTTGGCAACAAGCGAAATTCACGTAATGAGGTGGCGACTCGCGCTCTCAATACGGAACAACAGGGCTACGCTATCGCACGGCTCGATGTGCTGGGTGAAGCCGTGACTCGTTACATTGCATTGGCGCGTTTTGAAGAAGAATTGGCACTGGCTGAACGCACATTGGCTTTAGCGGAAAAAGCAAAACAGGCGGCACGCCGTCGTGTTAATGCCGGTGCGGCCTCGAAGGCGGATTTAACCCGAATGACCCTCGCCAGCCGGCATGCGGATATTGCCCGCCGGCGCGCTGATATGGAGCGTGGCCGAGCCAGCCAGCAACTGGCTGCGCTTTGGGGCCAGCAAGGCGCAGATCAACTGCACCCCGCAACCTCGTTGCGGCCGCTTCCCAAGCTTCCACCGCGCGAGCAAATTCTGGACCAGCTGGAGCAGGCTCCGCAATTGCTGCAGCTGGCGAGCGAAACGCGCCTGCATGCGGCCCAGAGCCGCCTGGCCAATGCCCGTGGCAGCCGCGATGTCACCGTCTCTGTTGGCGCGCGCCATGATCGAGTGGACAACAACAATACCCTGGTGCTGGGGTTCTCTGTTCCGCTTGGTCTGAAGAATCCTAACCGCGGCAATATAGCCCGAGCCGAATCACAACTGGCTGCCAGTGAAGCACAGCTACAGGCCCGCAGGATTGAACTGGTGGCAACGCTGGACACCCTCTATCGCTCACTGAATCTGTTACGTGAAGAGCTCGCGCTCATTGATGAGAGCGCGTTGCCCTTGGCCAGACAACTGTATGCAGACATCCAAAAGGGCTATCGCTCCGGTCGCTACAGCCTGCTTGAGCTGATCGATGCCCAGCAAGAGCAACTTAATCTGGAATACCGGGCCATTAACCTCGCCGCGCAGTTTCACCTGCAACGAAACGAACTGGAACGCCTCACTGGCTTGCCTTTTTCCCAGGCTGACGAACAGGAGATTTCCCAATGAAAATGCTAGTAACGCTTTCCACGCTTTATCTCCTGACACTTTCCTCTCTGGTAACCGCCAGTGGTGGCCATGGGCACGGTGAAGACGATCATGACGCACACAAACAAGAAACCACAGGCCCCAACGGCGGGCATTTACTGAAAGAGCGGGACATTACTTTAGAAGTTCTCAAAACCGAAAGTGGCGGCCTGGCCTCGTTGCAGGCCTGGGTCACCCGTGACAATAAGCCAGTGGATGACTTAATCCTTTCTGCCACCCTCACCCGCCTGGACGGAGTACAGAAAAGAGTTACCTTCCAGCAAGACGACCATCACTGGAAGGGAAAGCAAAAGATACAACCGCCCCATTCCTTCGATGTCAGCTTTGATCTGAAGCTGGATGGCGAGCACCATCAATGGCAATGGCCCTCCTACGAGGGCCGCGTGGCCATTTCGGCGGAAGCCGCAGAAAAAGCAGGTATCACCACCAAGAAAGCCAGTGGCGGCGTTATTGCCACGCAAACCCATGCATACGGGCGCTTGGTGATCGCCCCTGAGCATCAGGCTGATTTGCGTGCCCGTTTTCCCGGGCTAATAAAGTCGATAACCGCTTCTGTTGGTGATGCCGTCAGCAAGGGGGAGATACTCGCCGTGATCGAATCCAATGACAGCCTGCGAGGCTACCGCCTGCGGGCCCCGTTCAGCGGTGTTATTCATCAGCGTCATGCTAATGCTGGTGAAGTCGCAGGCCAACAGCCCCTACTGACACTTATCAACAGTGAATCGCTATGGGCGGAACTGACGCTGTTTCCTCAGCAGCGGGCTGCGGTAAAAAAAGGACAAGCCGTCACCCTGCACCTTGGCGAACGTCAGTGGCAAAGCCAGATCAAAAGCCTGGTGCCGGCACCCGATACCGGATCCGTGCCGGCCATGATTGCCCGAGTGTCGCTGGACAATAGCGATGGCCGTTTAGCCCCGGGGGACTTCGTTGAGGCTGTCATCACCACCGGCAACCACTCAGTTCCTCTGCGAGTGGATAACCGTGCCCTGCAGGAAATGGAGGGTAAAACTGTTGTGTTCCTCAATGGCGCAGAGGCGTATGAAAGCCGTGCACTCACTTTAGGCCGGCGTGATAACCGCTACAGCGAAGTGCTCGATGGCCTTAACCCCGGGGATCAGTACGTGGTGGAAAACAGTTACCTGATTAAAGCTGACATTCTTAAAGCCGGCGCGGCTCACCACCACTAAGGAGAATCCGAATGATAGATGCCATCGTTCGCTTCTCCATCGAGAGGCGCATTCTGGTGCTCACACTGATCCTCGGATTAGTGGGCTTGGGCGCCTGGAGTTATCAGCGACTGCCCATTGATGCGGTCCCAGACATCACCAATGTACAGGTGCAGATCAATACCGAAGCACCGGGATATTCCCCCCTTGAGGCCGAGCAACGGGTCACCTTTCCGGTGGAAACCGCGCTGTACGGTTTGCCGAAACTGGATTACACCCGCTCCATTTCCCGTTATGGCTTGTCGCAGGTCACGGTGGTGTTCAAGGAAGGCACGGATATCTACTTCGCCCGCAACCTTGTCAATGAAAGGCTAAGCGCGATCAAGGGGGCGCTTCCTGTGCAGCTGGAACCGAGAATGGGGCCAATGGCTACCGGGCTCGGCGAAATATACCTGTACACCGTGGAAGCCGAAGCCGGCGCTCGCCAGGCCGATGGCAGTGAGTACGATGCCATTGCTCTGCGGGAAATCCAGGACTGGATTATCAAGCCGCAACTGGCCCAGGTGCCTGGGGTGGCGGAAGTAAACGGCATTGGCGGTTACGACAAGCAATACCATGTGCTGCCCTCCCCCAAGCTGCTGTTGCAATTCGGCATTACTCTCGACCAGCTCTCAACCGCCTTAAAACGCAATAACAGTAATCGCGGAGCGGGTTACATTGAACGCAATGGCCAGCAATTACTGGTGAGGACGCCGGGGCAGCTGAAAACCCTCCACGAGATAGAAAATGTGGTCGTCACTGTTCATGACGGCACCCCAGTAAAAGTGAAGGACGTGGCCTCCGTGGCCATCGGGAAAGAACTGCGCACTGGGGCATCGACCCGTGATGGCCGTGAAACCGTACTGGGCACCGTGATGATGCTGATGGGGGAAAACTCCAATCAGGTGGCCCGAGACGTGGCCAAACGGCTGGAGGCGGTTAAACCCTCCCTGCCCGACGGCATCAAGCTAGAAGCGGTTTATGACCGCACCACCCTGGTGGAAAAAACCATTGCCACCGTTCGCACTAACTTGATTGAAGGGGCTTTGCTGGTTATTGCCGTGCTGTTTTTGCTGTTGGGCAATTTCCGAGCCGCCCTGATTACCGCGGCGGTAATCCCCCTCTCCATGCTCGCGACGATCAGTGGCATGGTGAAAACCGGGGTGTCTGCCAACTTGATGAGTCTAGGCGCGTTGGATTTTGGTTTGATTGTAGATGGCGCGGTGATCATCGTCGAAAACTGTATTCGCCGGCTGGCCGAAGCTCAGGGTAAAAACAACGGTGTATTGCCATTAAGGGAACGGATTCAATTGGTCTATGAGGCCACCACTGAGGTTATTCGTCCCAGTCTATTCGGCGTGGCCATCATTACCATCGTGTATATCCCTATCTTCAGCCTCACTGGCGTGGAAGGGAAAATGTTTCACCCCATGGCAGCCACGGTGATGATGGCGCTGCTTGCCGCCATGTTGTTTTCGCTTACCGTCGTACCCGCTGCGGTGGCGGTTTTCATGGGCGGCAAGATCAGCGAGAAAGAAAGCCCGATTATACGTTCCGCCAAGTCCGTGTACCGGCCACTGCTGGAAAAAGCCCTGGTGTTGCGCAAGCTATTAGTCGCTTTTGCGCTGTTGCTGGTGCTGTTCTGTGGCTGGTTGATGACCACTCTTGGCTCAGAATTCATTCCGCAACTGGACGAAGGCGACATTGCCATGCACGCCCTTCGCATACCCGGCACCGGTATCGAGCAATCTGTAGATATGCAGATCATGCTCGATGAGCGCTTAAAGCATATTGAAGAAATCGACAAACTGGTTTCACGGATCGGCACACCGGAAGTGGCCAACGACCCGATGCCGCCCAATGTGTCGGATAACTTCCTGATCCTGAAACCCAAAGACCAATGGCCGGATCCAGGAAAAAGCAAAGAGGCGTTGATTCAGGAACTGTCCAGCGCAGTCCTGGACGTACCCGGCAATAACTTCGAGTTTACCCAACCCATTGAAATGCGCTTTAACGAGCTTATTTCCGGTGTGCGAGCCGATCTTGGCATCAAGGTTTTTGGTGATGATCTGGATACCTTGCGCGAAACCGCCAATGCCATCATGCAGCAGGTACAGTCGATACCTGGTGCCGCCGATGTACGGGTTGAACAGGTGACCGGTCAACCCATGCTCACCGTTGTTCCCGATCGAGAAGCCCTTGGCCGCTATGGTATTACCGTGGATGAGGTGCAACATCTGGTCGCCGCCGGTATTGGTGGCGAACAGATAGGACTGATTTACGAAGGAGATCGGCGCTTCAAACTGATGGTGCGGCTGCCAGAATCACTGCGCCAGGACGTGAACCGTCTACAGCGGCTCCCTGTGTCGCTGCCAGATGGCGGCTACATTCCGCTAAACGAAGTCGCACGGCTGGAAATAAAACCGGCTCCGGCACAAATCAGCCGGGAAAACGGTAAACGCCGAGTGGTGGTCACCGCCAATGTTCGCGACCGGGATCTGGGCAGTTTTGTGCAAGCGGTCCAGCAACGCATTAGTGAGCGGGTAGATCTTCCCAGCGGCTACTGGCTGGACTTTGGCGGCACCTTTGAGCAACTGGAATCTGCCAGCCAACGTCTGTCGCTGGTGGTGCCGGTGACGCTAGCGACCATTATCGGCTTGTTGATTATGGCGTTTGGCTCTGTTCGCGATTCACTGATTATTTTCACAGGGGTGCCGTTGGCCCTGACCGGGGGCGTCCTTGCGCTATGGCTGCGAGGGATGCCGCTATCGATCTCAGCCGGAGTGGGCTTTATTGCCCTGTCGGGTGTGGCCGTACTTAATGGCTTGGTGATGGTGGCTTTTATTCGTGATCTCTGGCAGCAAGGCAATGACCTGCGCCATGCGGTGATCGAAGGTGCGCTGATCCGCTTGCGCCCGGTGTTAATGACCGCCCTGGTGGCCGGCCTCGGCTTTGTGCCCATGGCGCTCAATACCGGCACCGGCGCAGAAGTGCAGCGGCCACTGGCAACGGTGGTTATCGGAGGGATTATTTCTTCAACGCTGCTGACCCTGCTGCTGCTCCCGGTGCTCTATCATTGGGTGCATAGCAAACAGATAAAGATTGAGCAGTGACAGTAACGCGGTGGGGCTCAACTCAAGCGCATTGAGCCCCAGTTTACCGATGAGAGGCTGAGCGAAATCCACTCCACATCAACATAACCATCCAACCCCTTCTATTCCTACAACCGGATAGAACATTGGAATGTGACATGCCTTCGCCGTAGCGCCAAAGGCTTCTCCAGGCGAGGGCAAAGGGTTATTTGCTCAGCTGCCGCATGGCTCTCTCAAGCCCTTCTATGGTGAGGGGGAACATGTTGTGCTCACAGAGTTGCTTGATCCACTGAGTAGAGGTGGTCATCTGCCAAGCACGCTCGGGCTCCGGGTTTAGCCACACCACTTTTTCGTAGGTCTCCATTACTCGTTGAAACCAGACTGCGCCGGCCTCTTCGTTCCAGTGCTCCACGCTGCCGCCTACAGAATTCACTTCATAGGGACTCATGGCCGCGTCACCTACGAAAATCACTTTGTAGTCGCTGCCGTACTTATGCAGCACATCCCAAGTGGAGATTTTCTCATCCCAACGACGGCGATTGTCTTTCCATACGTACTCATAGAGAAAGTTATGGAAATAGAAATATTCCATGTGCTTAAACTCTGCCCGAGCAGCAGAAAATAGCTCTTCACACAGCTTCACGTAAGGGTCCATGGAGCCGCCTACATCAAAGAAAATCAGCACTTTAACGCGATTTTCTTTCTCCGGTCGCATTTTGATATCAAGCAATCCCGCATTACGGGCAGTGGACGAAATGGTATCGTCCATGTCTAGCTCTTCATCGCGGCCGGTGCGGGCAAATTTTCGCAGCCGGCGCATGGCCAGCTTGATGTTACGGGTGCCCAGCTCCACCGAGTCATCCAAGTTACGGAATTCCCGTTTCTCCCAGACTTTCACGGCTTTCTTGTTCCGCGAAGGGCCAGTCATGCGGACCCCTTCCGGGTTTTCGCCGTAACCACCAAACGGGCTGGTGCCTCCGGTCCCAACCCATTTGTTACCGCCTTGGTGACGTTTCTCTTGTTCTTCCAGCCGCTTGCGCAGCTCGTCCATGATTTTTTCTAAACTCCCAAGCCCTTTGAGTTTTTCGAATTCCTCCGGGCTCAGGTTTTTTTCCAGCTCCTTGCGCAGCCACTCGTCCGGGATCACCTTGCTGAGCCAGTCCGGCTCCAGGTTTTCTAAACCTTCAAAGTAATTGGCAAACGCTTGGTCGAAGCGGTCATAATATTTTTCGTCTTTCACCATGACCGCCCGGCTCAATAGGTAAAAATCCTCAATGGAGCCAAACGCAACATGCGCATGCAACGCATCAAATAAATCCAACAGTTCGCGCAGGGTGACGGGCACCCGGTAGCGACGCAGATTTTCGAAAAAACCAATAAGCATAGTCTGCCCGTGGATCGGTTAGCTTTCGCGGCGATTCATGAACGCCAGACGCTCTAAGAGCTGCACATCCGCTTCGTTCTTCAGCAATGCACCGTACAGAGGCGGCACCGCGCTTCGGGTATCACGGCTATGTAGAATGTCATCCGGAATATCATCAGCCATCAACAGCTTCAGCCAGTCAATCAGCTCGCTGGTGGATGGCTTCTTCTTCAAGCCCGGCACTTTGCGAAGATCAAAGAAGATTTCTAGCGCTTCGCTAACCAAGTTCTTTTTGATCTCAGGGAAATGCACATCCACGATGGCCTGCATGGTGGCCGCATCAGGGAAATTGATGTAATGGAAAAAGCAACGGCGTAGAAAAGCGTCTGGCAGCTCTTTCTCATTGTTGGAGGTAATAATCACAATTGGCCGCTGTTTAGCCTTGATCAGTTCGCCGGTTTCATAGACAAAAAACTCCATGCGATCCAGCTCCTGGAGCAGATCGTTGGGGAACTCGATATCCGCCTTGTCGACCTCGTCGATCAACAGCACCACTTGGCCTTCGTGGGTAAAGGCTTCCCAGAGCTTGCCCTTCTTCAGGTAATTTGCCACATCCTCGACACCTTCGGCACCGAGCTGGGAATCACGTAGACGTGATACCGCATCGTATTCATACAGGCCTTGCTGTGCTTTGGTGGTGGACTTTACGTTCCACGACAGCAGTGGCAACCCCAGAGATTCTGCAACCTGTTCGGCCAGCAGTGTTTTGCCGGTACCAGGTTCACCCTTAATGAGCAGTGGGCGCTTGAGGGCAATGGCTGCGTTCACGGCCATTTTCAGGTCATCGGTGGCCACATATTGGTCAGTACCCTGAAACTGCATGAAATTCTCCAACTGAACAGTTAATCGAACGGGTGATCAGGCGGCACACTCTAGCAATCCGATTGCGCCGAGCAAAGGGCCATAATAGCCAAGCAGACAGTGATTTGCGTCATGCCACGATTCTTCATGCCAGGATAATAGCGAGCCCAGTAAAACCTTTGTTCAGCCGCTTTATCCCGTATGCCATAATCCGCGCCATGAACTTGCTGCTGCTGCACCCCGACCAATACTTACACGGCAATCGCTGGCGTCTCAATACGCGACAACGTAACCATGTATGCAGCGTGCTTAAGCTGGCCGAAGGGCAGCAGTGCCGCGCTGGTGTGCTGGCCGGCAGCACAGGAATAGCCACTATACACGTTATTAAAAACAATGAGATAGAGGTTGAGTTTAAACCAGAATCTAATTCGATTCAGGCGCTACCTCTTTCCTTGCTGATGGCACTACCGCGGCCCAAGATGCTCAAACGCATCCTTATCGACGCGACCAGCCTGGGCATCAAGCGCATCGTGCTGATCAACAGCTGGAAGGTAGACAAAAGTTACTGGCAGACCCCCAATCTGAAAGCCGACTTGCTTCGCGAGAAAATGATTCTGGGGTTAGAGCAGGCGCGCGACACCCACTTACCTGAATTAACACTGGCCCCCCGTTTTAAGCCTTTTGTGGAAGATTCACTGAACGATTGGGCAGGGACAGGCCAGCGTATTCTCGCTCATCCAGGCGATCACCCCGCCCTCCCCTGCAATCTTGCTGAGCCAGTGACGTTGGCGATAGGCCCAGAAGGGGGCTGGACCGACTACGAGGTAGAGATGCTGCAGCAGCAGGGATTCGCTTGCCGCAGCTTTGGGGCGCGAATTCTCAGAGTAGAGACAGCGTTGCCGGCCCTGGTCGGCCGGCTGATGAGGCTGCCCTAGCAACTTACTCGCAAACGAACCTCGGTGTTTATCGGCAACAATTCGGGTTAGGCTGCAGGCAGTCTCCTACCAAACCAAACCAAATCAAACAGTGCGAAAACCCCTAGCGACGATATGGCCCACGGCGAGCCTTGCGAGGCGGCTTGTTACCACCACGCTGGTGTCGTAGCCGCGCACGGCCATAAAGGCCGGTATATTTCTTGCCCTTGAGGTCCACCTTCTCGATCAGGGCTTTCATTTGTTCTGGTTCCAGCTCCATCCAGCGGCCCTGGCGCAATTGCGGCGGCAATGTCAGATCGCCAAAACGAATTCGCATCAAGCGAGCCACTTCCAAGTCTTGAGACTGGAAAAGCCGACGGACTTCCCGGTATTTACCCCCAGTAAGAGTGGCTTTGTACCAGTGGTTAGCACCTTCCTCAGCGCCACCAGCGTCCTCGATACTATCAAATTTAGAAACGCCATCCTCCAGTAAAACGCCATCAAGCATGGCTTGACGTTTTTCCGGAGTCATAACACCGCGGACCCGCACTGCGTATTCGCGTACGAAACCGTTGGAGGGGTGCATCAGACGGTGGGCAAGTTCGCCATCGGTAGTGAACAGCATCATACCGGTAGTATTGATGTCCAGCCGCCCCACCTGCACCCAGCGCATACCTTGAAGTCGCGGTAGGTTATCGAACACCGTTGGGCGCCCTTCAGGATCATTGCGCGAACATACCTCTCCCGGTGGCTTGTGATACATGATTACGCGCTGAACGGTGTCTTCTTCGGTCTTCACTTTAATAATCCTGCCATCTACACGTAGGGTATCTTCACTGCCAACCCGGTCACCCAAGGTCGCAACAGTCCCATTGACCGAGACGCGACCGTCACTTATCCAGGTTTCTAGCTCCCGGCGAGAACCCAGCCCGGCGCGAGCCAGGACTTTCTGTAATTTTTCACTCATGCGGCGTTCGGCTTCCCTCTGCGCTGTCGTTCGATGTTTGCTGCTGATCTGAAGCGCCCTCGCCCTCTAGCGAGACATCATCATTATTGTGTGCAGCGTTGGCCGATTCTTTGGGATCAGTATTCACGGCAGCACGGTTATCATTATCGGCAGAAGCTGGGTCATTCTGCTCGCCTTGCTTACGACGGAACTCTTGCTCGAAACTAGCGAGTACCGAGTCAACTTTGTCCATGCTCATCTGTGTGGAATCATCGATTTCCGGTTCAGGCTCGAAGCCGGGAATATTCCTCTGATCACCAGGGATCGGTGCTTCGCACTCGAGGAAATCATCGTCATCAATGTCGCCTTCCGAGGCTTCGTCAGCATCGCCTTCGCCCGCCTTGCTGGGGGGCACATCAGTCAGGGGTAGCTCTTCATTAAGCTTATCCAAATCACGGATTTCCGCGAGGGACGGCAAATCCTCAAGGCTCTTGAGATCGAAATAGTCTAAAAATTGTTTGGTGGTGGCAAACATGGCCGGACGCCCGGGTACATCACGATGACCGACCACACGCACCCAATTTCGCTCCAGCAGACTCTTAACGATATGGGAGCTTACCGAAACGCCTCGAATTTCTTCAATTTCGCCACGGGTAATCGGCTGGCGATAGGCAATCAGGGCCAGAGTTTCTAGAATCGCCCGACTGTAGCGTGGAGGTTTTTCCTGCCACAGGCGGCTTACCCAAGAGCCCAGCTCAGAACGGGCCTGGAAACGGAAACCAGAGGCCACTTCCTTGAGGAAAATGCCCCGCCCTTCATATTCTTCGCCTAGCTGCTCAAGGTACTTAGACAATTCAGCTTTGCTTGGCCGATCGTCTTCATCGAACAATGCCAGCATACCATCACGGTCCAGCGGCCCTTCGGCCACAAGGATAGCAGCTTCAACAATTCTTTTTATTTGCTCAGCGTCCACGCTTACCCCTTGGTTCCATCATGCGTATCGTCATTCGCGTCATCAAGGGACCCTATATGACGTTCGTGGGCATCGGGTTCATCCTCAAGTTCAAGGCCGGCCAGCAAGTCGGATTCTTCCAATACGAGGGTTTTCGCCTTTACATGAATCGGCGCAAACGACTCCGTCTGAACAAGCTCTATCAACGCCCCTTTAACCAGTTCCAAGGTGGCAAGAAAAGTGACCACAACACCAAGCTTGCCCTCTTCCGGGTTAAAAAGCTCAATAAAGGGCACAAATTCCCGCCCTTTTAGCTTGTCCAGTACATTGGCCATGCGCTCGCGGGTGGATAGCTTCTCCCGGGAAATCTGGTGGCTCTCAAACATGTCAGCCCGGTGCATCACTTCCTTCAGCGCCAGCAGTAACTCGCGCATGTCCACATCCGGCTGCGCTTTTTCGCGAGTGTATTCCGGGCGTTTGGCCTCGGCAGGAAACACATCCCGCTCTAGGCGCGGTAATTGATCAATGTCTTCTGCGGCTTTCTTGAAACGCTCGTATTCCTGCAAGCGGCGAATCAGCTCTGCGCGCGGGTCTTCACCTTCCTCTTCTTCTTCGGCCTTAGGGCGCGGCAGCAGCATTCGCGATTTGATTTCGCTGAGCATGGCGGCCATGACCAGATACTCTGCGGCCAGCTCGAAGTTCATGGCCTTCATGAGCTCCACGTACTCCATGTACTGGGCGGTAATGGTGGCCACGGGAATATCAAGAATATCGAGATTCTGACGTTTGATAAGATAGAGCAATAAATCCAAGGGGCCTTCAAAGGCCTCAAGAAATACCTCCAGAGCATCGGGCGGAATGTAGAGGTCATCAGGCAGTTTGGTAATGGCCTTGCCGTATACTAGGCCAAAGGGCATTTCCGCCTGACTGGGGTGTAAAGGGCCAAGCAAACCCGCAGGCTGATCTGATACCTGATTGTCTTCTGCCGTTTGTTCGACCGCTTCCGTCATGCTTAGCTCCGCCTAGCGGTAATTCAGCCCCATGACTGATCGCACTTCTTCGAGGGTTGCTCGAGCGGCTTCGCGGGCTTCCTCGCAGCCTTCTGCCACGATGGTGCGCACCAAGTCTGGATTACGTAGATGCTCTTCCGCGCGCTTACGAATAGGCTCCAATTCTTCCTGAACCGCTTCAATAATTGGTTTTTTGCAATCTAGGCAGCCAATGCCTGCACTGGTGCAACCCTCACGCACCCACTGGCGTGTGGTGTCGTCTGAGTACACCATGTGGAACTGCCATACCGGACAATTATCTGGGTTGCCAGGGTCGGTACGCCGCACTCTCGCGGGGTCCGTTGGCATGCGTCGAATCTTGCTGTCTACATCAGCAGGCTCTTCTCGCATGCTGATGAAATTACCGTAGGATTTGGACATTTTTTGCCCATCCAGGCCGGGCATTTTAGATGCCTGCGTTAACAATGCCTGGGGTTCTGGCAGGATCACCTTGCCGCCACCTTCAAGGTCGCCAAACAAACGTTCTTTATCACCGAGAGTAATATTCTGTTGACTGTCCACCAGAGCTCGAGCGGTTTCCAACGCGGCTTCGTCGCCCTTCTCCTGATACTGGCGGCGATGATTCAAGTAAATCTTCGACTGTTTCTTGCCCATTTTCTTGATGGCGGCATCCACAGCTTCTTCGAAGCCCGGCTCCCGACCATAAAGATGGTTAAATCGTCGAGCCACCTCCCGGGTTAACTCCACGTGCGCCACCTGATCCGCGCCCACCGGCACTTGGCCAGCGCGGTACGCTAAGATGTCCGCAGATTGCAGTAAAGGATAGCCAAGAAAACCATACGTGCTGAGATCTTTCTCTCGTAACTTTTCTTGCTGGTCTTTATAAGTCGGTACCCGTTCTAGCCAGGACAACGGTGTCATCATCGACAGCAACAAATGCAGTTCGGCATGCTCAGGCACTTGGCTCTGAATAAACAGCGTGGCTGACCCCGGGTTAACACCGGCGGCGAGCCAGTCAATCACTAGGTCCCAGACATGCTGTTCGATCTGGTGCGGGTTTTCATACTCGGTGGTGAGTCCGTGCCAGTCTGCTACAAAGAAGAAACACTCAAACTCATGCTGCAGACGTGCCCAGTTTTTCAACACGCCATGGTAGTGCCCCAGATGCAAGCGGCCTGTAGCGCGCATGCCCGAAACAACTCGCTGGGAGGGAACCACGGAACTCAAAGCCAACTCCTTATACCCAATAGGTGGCATTCCATTGGGAATGCTGCGGGGAAAGCCCACGATTATACGGTGAACCTCGCCGTGAGGGACAGCGACTTGTCAATGACTGCTCAAACCATGAGCAAATCACAACTATTTTCGCTAATAGATGGCGTCGATTGGCCCCGCCCCTTCACGCACGACCTCTGGTCCCTCACCTTGGGACAAGGAAATCACCGTGGTCTCCACCGTGCCACAAAAACCACCATCGATAACCAGATCCACATGGTGGTCTAGGAAATCACGGACATCCTGGGGGTCGGTGAGCGGGAACTCATCGTTTGGCAGGTGGCATGTTGAAGTCATGATCGGCTCACCATGCTCAGCCAGCAAAGCTTGGCAAATAGCATGATCAGGGACACGGATGCCAATGGTGCGTTTCTTGGGATGCATCAGACGTCGAGGAACTTCCGTCGTTCCCTGCAAGATGAAAGTATAAGGTCCTGGGGTGTGCGCTTTGAGCAGACGATAATCAGGGTTATCTACCTTGGCATAGATTGCCAGGGCTGAAAGGTCATGGCACAACAAGGTAAATTCGTGCTTTTTGTCCAGCTGACGAAGCCGAATCAGGCGATCAAGAGCGTTTTTTTCGCCAATGCCACAACCTAGCGCATAGGTTGTATCGGTGGGGTAGGCAATTAGCCCGCCACCGCGGATAACCTCAACAGCTTGGCGAATCAGGCGTGGTTGAGGTGTTTCAGGATGGATATATAGCGTTTCAGTCATGGTGACAATTCTGAGGGCCACAGCAGAGAGGCGCAAGCCGCATTGGAGATAAATCTGCTGAGCTGAATCTTATCTCATCCATCCAAAGGGGCGGCGTACTCCAGTGAATACGGCTCAGTAACGGCCCTCCCAGACCGGAGTGGCACCCGCAGGGACCGGCGGCAGCCTGCCCAGAGCCAACCAGCGCTGCTCTGGCGAATGAAAATCAGAGCCTGCAGACACCTTTAGGTCGAAATGCTGCCAACACTCATCGAGCAATGCCTGCTGGTGGGGCGTCAATCCTGGCATGGCCACTTCCAAGCCATCACCGCCGCCAGCTTTGAACTGGCCGAGAAAGTGCCTTAACCGCTTGCGGGTCATATTGTAGGCATGGGGGTGGGCGAGCACTGCCGTTCCGCCTGCAGCATGAATCGCGTCAATACCCTCTTCCAGAGTGCACCAAGGCGTGGCCACAAAGGCCGACTGCCCCTGTTTGAGGAAGCGATTAAAAGCATGACGGTGGTTTCGAACCCGTCCGGTCTGCTCAAGTAATTTGGCAAACCAAGGGCGACCAGGGGCATCACTACTTGCCAATTCGCAGGCGCGCTCATAGCTGTTAGCCAATCCGGCAGCCTTATCCAGCCGGCGACCAATTTCACGGGCTCGATTGATGCGGGCTTCATTTTGGGCGCTGACCCGCGCCTGTAAAGCAGCACTAGCCACATCGACCCACAAACCTAGAATATGGAATTCCCGGTTGTCATGGCGAACGGACAATTCGATACCATTAATCAAGGTTAGCCCCCGCGCCTGCGCTGCCTGGTGGGCTTCTTCCAAGCCGCGAAGCGTATCGTGATCGGTCAGGGCCAGGTGCGTCACCCCATAGTCTGCGGCCCTCGCCACTAGGTCAGTGGGCGACAAGGTCCCATCGGAGGCTAGGCTGTGGCAGTGCAGATCAAAACACGCGGTCATAAGGACTGTTTATCAGGTTGTTTTGCGGATTGTGTGGCGGATACCGGAACCGCCGTGGAAAAATCGGGTCGATTACGCTACCACAGTAAGACGAAAAATAATGCAGGGCGGCAGGGTGAATTGCCTGCCTGATGCCGTTACCATCGTTGCCCTGTGAATGGCTGGTCGTGCCACCATATCATTCGCATTCTGCTACCGCACGGCACAGGATAAGGCGCTGTTAATGAAGCAACTACTTGATTACCTTCCGGTAATTGTCTTTTTCGGGCTCTACTTTCTCAGCGGCCGGGATATCATGCTCGCCACTTGGGGCATCCTGATTGCCACGACACTTCAGGTCACTTTAGGTTGGCTGATCTGGCGCAAAGTGCAAAAAATGCATTTGATCGTCTTCGTCATCACCTTGATCTTCGGCTCAATGACCCTGTTTTTTAATAATGATGTCTTTATCAAATGGCGTCCTTCCATCATCAGTTTCACACTGGGTGGCGTGCTGCTGCTGGGCCATTTCCTGCGTGAGCGCAATCTACTCCAGCGTTTATGTGAGTCGTTAATGGTGTCTGGCCTTGGCTTTGTGGTGGCGCTATCGCGCAAAGACTGGTCTTTTCTCAATATCGCGTTCGTACTTTACTTTGTTTTTATCGGTGCACTTAATCTGTACATCGCCTTCAACTTCAGCACCGACTTCTGGGTTAACTTCAAATTATTTGGCTTTACTGCCTTGCAAATAATCTTCTATATCAGCATGTTCGCCTATGTATTTAAGAAAATGCCTGAAGAAGATCGCAAACGGATAATGAAACAGGAAAAACCAGCTGGCCGGAACAATCAGCCGCCCTCCTCCGACAACGACAAAAAGGAAGACCATGCTGTACGCGATCATCAGTGAAGATAGCCCGAACTCCTTGCCGTTACGGCAACAGGCCCGCCCTGCTCACCTAGCAAGATTGGAATCCTTACGTGATCAAGGTCGACTGGAACTGGCTGGGCCTCACCCAGCCATCGATAGCAACGAGCCCGGAGAAGCAGGCTTTTGCGGATCACTGGTTGTTGCAGAATTTGAGTCGCTGGCCGATGCCCAAGCCTGGGCGGATGCAGATCCATATATCGATGCTGGCGTCTATGCCAACGTTGTTGTGAAGCCCTTCAAGCGCGTTCTGCCCTGAATCGACGGCACACAGCAGGCTGACAGATCCTGGCAATTTGCCTTTTTTTACAAAGACACCACGGTCAGCGCGGCGAAATGTGATTATGGTAGCGCCGCTACCCCAATGACTTCTTTAGACTGCGCGGCCTGACTTCAAGGAGTGACCGATGCTCGCTAGATTATTCTGTGTACTGGCTCTGCTGGGCGCATCCAGCTCTGCCCTCGCCTCTGCGGCTTGGGTAGATGACAGTATTTATGTGCCCATTCGAGCCGCTGCAAACCCCAGTGGCCGTATCCTCCACCGCGGCATCAAAAGTGGTACCCGTATTGAATTTCTCGGATTCGAAGGTGACTGGGCAAAAATTCGCTATGGCGACACCGAGGGATATATCGGTAAACAGTATCTGAGCCAGAGCCCCACTGCCGCGATTCGTCTCGAGCGCGCCACCCAGGCCAGCGAGCAAGCCAAGGCCGAAGTGGCGAAATTGCGCACCCAGCTGGCCCAAATCAAGGGCGAGCGAGATGCCCTGTCTGAGCAATCCAGCGAGCTGAAGAATGCTCTGAGCTCACGCAGTAATGAGCTGGAACAGCTACAGGAAGTAGCCTCTGATCCAATTCGCCTAGATCAAGCCAACCGCCGCCTGAACGAAGAACTCAGCCTACTTCGCTCCGAGCTTGACCAAGTTAAGGGTGAGAACGTAATGCTGCGAAATAATAACACTTCGCAACAGTGGATCACCGGTGTGGGCATTCTGATTGCCGGTTTAATCGCCGGTGTACTAATGCGCTCACGTTCTGGCCGTCGCCAGCGAAGCGGCTGGGCAAATTAAACCAATGCGGCCCGGGCAATCCGGGCCGCATATCCCTTCTTCCACCAGCAAGACCGCTTATTTCGGATTTTCCCAAACCGGCAGTCCGGCCTGAATCTCTACTCTCAGAACAATACCCGCAATGCCTTCATAGCCTAGTGAACGCGGCCAAAATACATACGGCTCTATTTCATAGAAAAACCAAGGGCGCCAGATGCTCGTTCGGAAACGTACGCTGGTTCGCCAAGTTTCAATGGCCGCAATGGGGTCGGTAAACCCGTCAAAGCCCACGGAATAACCAATTCCCGATTGCTTACCCAGGCGCGTATAAAGGCTCACGGCCTGATTGAAATACCAGTCACGATTCAGTGCGTTATTTTCTTCTGTCAGCTCATATTCACTACTGAAGCGAATGGTAGACAGTTGCGTCAGTGGCCGATCCAGCTCAAACAGAGAATTAATCCCAAAGCCTTCTGGGTCTTCCCAGTAACCTTTCTGGGTAAAATGGAAATACATGTTGCTGCCAGGCAAAGGGGTGCGCCAGCGATACCGGGCCCGCACGAAAGCGGTGATTTCAGAACGCAACCCTGCATCCAAATCTAGATTCATGCGATCGGGCATCTTGGTGACCCAACGCAACGCCGCGCGGAAGCCACCGGAGTCATTGCCTACATCTTCTGGTCGGCTGTCTAGATCATTGCTTAGGTCGTTACCGGCATCATCGTCATTCTGGAAGAGCAGACTTAACCGCTCTTGAGCATTGGGCAGTTCCACTCTGGCGCGAATTTTTATTTCGCGCCCATCATCATCGTTGTCCTGCCAACGGCTGGCACCAATGATTCTGAGCTGGGTGCCGGGCTGCTCCTCATCAATTTCATTGGACCCGATAAAGAAACCATCCACCCAGCGAGTCGGCCCACACACCGTGCGCGACATCCAGTCATGGGTTCTATCCACCCAACCGGTTTCACCGGAAAGATGGCCGCACGGGTTTGACTCCAACGGCCTCGGGGGCGACTCGGAAACGGGTTCGGTCAGACTTTCTTCGGGCAAGCCCCCAGCGCCCTGCACGGCAACAGTTTGCTCAGGATTGCCGTGCTCTGTTTTCTGGGCGTAGCTCGGCAACGAGGCTGCGGATACCCAAAGCAGAAGCAAAAAAGCCAATAAACGTCGTGCCATTATCCCCATGAGCGCAGCATAGCTGCGTGAAGTCATATGCGAAATCCTACAGTGACAAATGGGCATTTGAGCGAAACAGACACGAGACAAGGCGTTTACCATTGGGTAGCATGCCCATTCACGTTGACTGAACGAAACGCGCTATGACCATTTGGCACAAAATCCGGGGTATCCTTGCCCTTATCGGCATCCTGATCAACACCTTTTTACTCTGTCTACCATTGTATGCTTTCGCTTTATTGAGGTTAGTGCTTCGCTTCGAAAAGGCACAGATTCTCTTGTCCCGAATCCTCGTGGTCATTGCAGAAACCTGGATTGCCAACAATAACGCCATTATTGCATTGACCAGCCAGATAAAGTGGCGGATCAGCGGCATGGATGCGCCAAGCAAAGATCAGTGGTACCTGGTGACCTGTAACCATCAGTCCTGGGCGGACATTCTCGTGCTGCAACGCATATCCAATCGCCAGATACCCTTTCTAAAATTCTTTTTGAAACAGGAATTAATCAAGGTCCCCCTACTTGGTTTAGCCTGGTGGGCGCTAGACTTCCCTTTTATGAAACGCTACAGCAAAGCTGAGCTGGAAAAGAACCCATCACTAAAAGGCAAAGACCTTGAAACCACACGCAAGGCCTGCGAAAAATTTGCGTATTTCCCTACATCAGTGATGAATTTCTTTGAAGGCACCCGCTTTGATACAGAAAAGCAGGTAAAGCAAGGCTCACCATATCGCCACCTACTGAAACCCAAGGCCGGCGGTGCTGCCTTTACTCTCAATGCCATGTCCGGGCATTTGCGAAATCTGCTTGATGTGACCATTATCTACCCCCCGGGCACACCTCGCTCGTTGCTAGCCTTCCTTGGCGGCGCAATGGACGAGGTTGAAATCGTTGTGCAGCAACGCGTTATTCCCGCCTGGGCCTCAGAGGGCAACTATGAAGACGACGCGGCATTCCGCGCACGTTTTCAACAATGGATTGGCGAACTCTGGGCCGAAAAAGACGCATTATTGGAAAGCAAAACGCCGCACGCTTGAGAAATCTAGCGTCGGGCATCTGGCGCATTTTGAGACTTTATATGTTTGGCCGATTCCTAAAACCCCGCTGGCAACACGCCAAGCCCGAGATTCGACTCAAAGCCATTGAGCAGCTTGACCACAGCAACGATGCCGACCTGCTTCATCAACTGGCACGAGGCGATGCCAGTGCGTTAGTACGCGCTGCAGCCACCGCTAAGCTCACTGATTTTGCCGCGCTAGACGAAGTCCATCAGCGTGATGAAACACCATCCGTTCGTGAAGCGGCCTCCATGCGCATTATGTCGTTGCTAGCAGGCACCACGGATGACTCACCCAACAGCGACACTCGCCTTCGCCTGATTCGCCTTACCGATAATCAGGACGTGCTTGCCCATGTTGCGGCTCATAGCCCGGACATGCACAGCCGCATGGCGGCCCTTGAACGGCTCAGCGACGAAGCCGTACTCTACCAGTTGGCCCTGGATGCCCCCACGCAAGCCCTGCGTGTTGCTTGCGTGCAGAACATCAGCTCTCTCTCCCTGCTCAAACGCCTAGCTAAACACGGTCGCGACAAGCGGGTTACTCGTTTGGCTCGAGATCAAGCCCGTGAGCTCCAACAACAACAGCAACAAACTGAGAGGGAAACCGTTAAGGTCTACCACCTTGCAGACCGCCTGGAGCAGCATGCCCGACGGCGCGTGGATGCCCTTTACGGACCCCAGCTGGAGCAGCTAGAACAGCAATGGCGACAGCTTTCACCCCAAGCCTCAGCGGATATTGCCTCACGGATCCAACAAGCGCTGCATCAATGTCGTAACCAGCTGACCGAATCGCAAGAGCAGACACGCCAACAGGCTCTTGCTGAAACCGCTAAAGCAGAGCGTGAAGCTGCCGCCCATACTCTATTTCAATTATTGAGCCAAGCTACGCCGGAAACCTGGGATCATCACTTAGGCGAAATGCGCTCAGCATTGGCGACTCAGCGTCGCCGCTGGAATAGTGCGGACGAACACGCTCAGGCGCTCGATCAAGACCGCATGGCGTTCAACGATTTGGTGACCGCGTTCGAGCAACTGCTCACACTGGCCACCGACATCAATGCCGCAGACTCACAAGAAACATTGACAGAATTAGCAACACGCTGGCCGAAAGAGTACCAGCCGCCATCCGCATTACTCGCACTGCGCACCCGTAAAAAAGACGATACTGCTGAAACAGCCGAGCCCGAGCGGGCCAAGCCTGCACAGCCACACAGAGGTCTATTAGTAGCTCTCAAACGAGAGCTTCGCCAGGGTAACCTGCGCCATGCGAACCGCCTTTGGCATAGGGCTCAGACGATTATCGACACCCACAATGACGATGCTCTTAGTGCCGAATTAAGCAAATTAGCCGCGCGCCGGGCGGAATTGCAAGACTGGCACCGCTTTGCCGCCGAACCGAAAAAAGTGGCGCTGTGTGAGCAAATGGAAGCCCTTGATGGCACCACCATGGATGCCCCCGAGCTTGCCACTGCCACTCAGGCTCTCCACGACGAGTGGCGCTCGCTGATGAGTTCGGACCAAGATGAGGACCAGTCTCTCTGGGCCCGATTCAAAGAAGCATCCGATAAGGCCTACCAGCCTTGTCGTGCACATTTTGCTGAGCTGGATGCTATCAAGGCCAGCAATCTGGAAAAGCGTCAGACACTTTGCCAACAACTGGATAACTTTATTACCGTGCAGAACTGGGAAAAAGCGGATTGGCACGGCGTCTGGCAAATTCGTCAGCAGGCTCCCAAAGACTGGAAGGCCCTGCACCCCATTCGCTTTACCGATGCACGGGATATTCAGAAACGCTTTTCCGCTCTGCTGGCCCAGCTCGACGAACAGTTAAATGGCTATATTGAGAAAGCGGAGAACGAACGTAAACAGTTGCTTGATCAGGCTCGTGCTCTAATGGAGCTTGATGATCCCCAACAGGCAACCCGCGAAGCACAAGCCATCCAGAAACGCTGGCGACAATCAGCCTGGCTACCTCCCGCACAGCACAGGGCTTTGCAAAAGCAGTTTCGTAAAACCATGGACGCGCTTTTCGATGCTCGCAATCGGGATATGGCCGCCCACCGAAAACGGCAGGAACAAGCGGGACAAACACTGGCCACACATATCAGCGCGCTTGAAGACTGCCTGGCTCAACCTTTCACGGACGACAGCGCAGACAATTTGAGCCGCGCATCGGCCGCAGTGGATGAACATCTTGGTGGCGAGCTCCCGCAACCCTTGGTTCGCAAAGCTCAACAGCTCAAACGCCGCGCCAGTGAACGCCTCCAGCAACTCAGCCGCTGGCAACAGTGGCAGCAATTGCGCAATGCCGTCGCGGGCTTGCCGGAAACTGCCGGAAACGAGGAAAGTGACGATGCCCTCACCTTAGCGGTGGCCTTTGAAGCCTTGGCCGGCGTGCCTAGCCCAGAACTAGAGCGCCAGCGTCGCTTGCAATGGCAACTAGAGCAGCTACCCGGAGCGATGAAACGACAGCAGTTTGACGCCCGAGAAGAGATGCAGCGATTGCTAGCAGACCACGCGTTGCCGGTGTCTACTGCGATCAAGGCACGGCTACATCATGCCATCGCAGTGCTGGAGCCGGGCAATGCGTAATCGGTTACCTCGACCTAACCGCCCTTTTAAGGACTGAAAAGACAGCAATGGTTCCGCCCCTAACTCGCAGGCGTTCCCATGGGTTGTTTCGCGAATGATGTTCGTAAGCTGAAAGGTCCATGGGGCTACATTGTTATGATCGCCATTATTCATAGGCCATCATTTCAGTAGCAGCCACCAGCCCTGTTGGCCATTGTAGATGCCAATGGTCGTGACCACGCTGAGTCGAAACGATGAGGTGTGGGGCAGACAAGGTGGCAGAAATCGAGTTTGCGCGTTCAAAAAAAGACAGGGCTGCGCTTACAGATACCATCATCGACGATATTCGTGCGCAACCTGACAAGGGTAAGCACCTGCCCACCTAGCCGGTGGAGATGGTTGATACAGCAAGAGCCGTCTTGAAGAGGCGATAGAGTCGATACAATTCTGCGAAACCCGGTCGCCCCTACTGCCCAAAACCTGAGCTAGTTTCCAAGAAACGCAGCTCTTGTACTGTACTGTCCCGGCCAAGCGCCCGGTTTCGGTGCGGGAAACGCCCAAACGTCTGTATTATCTGCAAGTGCTGTCGGGCTGACTTCAATGAGCCGTCCACATGATGTGCCAATGGCTGGGGGGCATGTGCTTGGATCACTTCCAATGATGTGAGGCATTGCTCTTGCAAACCTTCATCTTCGGCATGCATCAGCGGCATAACAAAAAACACCTGCCCACACAGGGGTAGCTTGCTGTGCATCTGGCGCGACAGCCCTTCGATGGCCAAGGTGGCCGCCCGATGATCGCCACTAAAAGCCTCAGCCTGCCCTCGATAAATATTGCGCGTAAACTGATCCAGCAAAATGATTAGCGCCAACCGACCAGCAGGATTGCGCTCCCAGTCAACCAGCTCTTGGCGTAGCGCAGCTTCCACCAAAGCCCCAAAGTGATACTCAATTTCTGCGTCATCGCCTGCGGTCGCCGCGAACCACTGCCTTGTCACCTTGCCTGATGGCCAGCCTAGCTCCATGCCATCCTGAAACCAGTAGTCCAGTATTCCCTGCCATGAGGTCCCCAGATTCAACATGTTTTTCACTCGGTTTCGGTACTGATATGGCTACGGCACCGTGACGGTAATTGCGGCTCAATAACCGACAGCGCGGTTTCCAATAGTAATGGCTGTGCTTCAATCGTTGGGTGAATGCCATCGCCCTGCATCCATCCCTGCTCGATCACACCCTCCAGAAAAAAAGGTACCCAAGGTACCGAGGTGGACTGCGCAACGTCACGGTATTGCCGTTCAAACAAGGCCGTATATTGCTGCCCATAGTTGGGGGGGATGCGCATGCCCAACAACACCACGTCGGCCTCTGCCTGCCGCGAGAGTGAGATCATCTGCTTAAGGTTGCTGGCCATGACCATGGGAGACAGGCCACGCAGACCATCGTTACCTCCTAGTTCCACCACCACCAGATCCGGCTTGTGGCGAGCCAGAAGCGTCGGCAACCGTGCTTTACCGCCAGCAGTAGTTTCCCCGCTTACCGATGCATTAATCACTGGAAAATCCGGGCACCTTTCCTTCAGCTGTCGGTCCATAAGGGCAACCCAGCCAGATGATTTTTCAATCCCGTAGGCAGCACTGATACTATCGCCCAGTATCAGCACGCCATTGGCATGAACGGATGCCGCCAGGCACAACAACTGAACCAGCAGAAGATATCTTGCCATGAATACAACGTCTCCCGTTTTGCTTGCCCACAATCTTTGTAAGCGTGTTCAAGGCCCAGAGGGCGGGCTCGATTTGTTGCAGGGTATCACGCTTGAAGTCAATGCCGGTGACAGCCTTGCAATTACCGGCCCTTCCGGTTCCGGCAAGTCCACTCTACTGTCATTACTCGCTGGTCTCGATGTACCCACCAGCGGTGACGTGCAACTGGGCGGTGTCTCATTCAGCCAGGCCAATGAAGATGAGCGGGCACGATTGCGCGGCGAGCAATGCGGTTTTGTCTTCCAGCATTTTCAGCTAATCAATGATTTAACTGCGCTAGAGAATGTGATGTTACCGTTGGAAATACTCAACCGTGACCATCGCCGGGAACAGGCTATGCACTGGTTGGAACAGGTGGGGCTGGGGCGTCGTCAGCACCACTTCCCGGCACAACTTTCTGGCGGCGAACAACAGCGCGTCGCCCTGGCCCGGGCTTTTGTGGTCTCCCCGGCGCTACTGTTTGCCGACGAACCCACCGGCAGCCTGGATTTCGCCAACGGCGAGCATGTGGCCGATTTATTGTTTTCGCTGAATGCAGAACAGAAAACCGCGTTAGTGCTGGTCACCCACGACCCTCAACTGGCGGCACGCTGTGAGCGCTCGGTTTGCCTGGCGGAGGGCCGGCTCAGTGTTTAAACCCTGGCGTTCTCCTGCTTTTCGAGTGCAAGCGATTGCCTTACTGGTAGCCGCTTTCGCCATGACCGCCATGCTGATTCTACGCGACAGCGTGGACCAGCGTTTTAACCAGCGCACGGCGGTTGCATTAGGCGCTGACTGGATACTGGAAGGGACCCGCTTTCCAGAGCCCTCCCAACAACAGGCAGTAGCTGACCTTCGCCATGCTCAGGCAGTAAGTTTTTCCAGCGTACTGATCAACAACGATCAATTCCTGCTCGCCAGCATTCGGGCTTTATCCGAGGATTTCCCGCTCTATGGCGAACTATCCGTCAGCGATAGTCGATTCAGCGAACCTTACCCAATAGGACATGGCCCAAAGTCCGGTACCGTCTGGCTGGCAGGTCAGGCGCTGGACCGGCTGGGTTTAAAAACCGGCGAGTTTATTACCCTTGGTGAACGCAGTTTTCTCATCACCAAAGTGCTAGTGCAGGAGCCGGACCAGCAGGCGGGCTTTTATAGCATGAACCCACGCGCGCTGATTCACCTGGCGGACCTTGAAAGCACCGCAGTGCTTGGCCCGGGCAGCCGCTATCGTCACCACCTATTGGTGGCAGCGGATGATGCCCAGCGAACCGTGCTAGATAAACAACTCAGCGACACCCTACGTTCGGACCAATCCATTGAAACCGTGGGCACCACAGAACTGCGCAGCCAAGGCCCGGTTGAGCAGATGTTCCTCTGGTCACAATTGGCGGTGATGTTAGTGGTGCTGTTGTGCGCTGCGGCCATTTATCTCACCGCCAGCCACCGCGCACGGCAACAACAGACACTGTGTGCCGTCATGAAAACAGTGGGCGCCCGACAACAGCAAATCGTCCGGCGATTACTGGGTGGCGATGTGCTGGCTCTGCTACTGCCGATTCTTGCCGGGGTCGGGTTGGCGGTGCTGGTAGGCTGGCAACTCGCAGCCTTACTAGGAGCAGATGGCCTGTTTGTCACCCCCGTAGTCTGGGGGCTGGTGGGGCCTGTGCTGCTCTGGCTTGGCTTCGCCGCCCCGACCCTGTGGGTCAGCCTGTCGTTGCCCGCTACGGCTTTGCTCAGCGGCCGCGAGGCGCCCGCCAGGCTGGGGCGACGTGTGCTGCTTATCGCTATCCTCACCCCGATTCCACTGGCCGCCATCATGACCGGCTCCCTGGCCGCACTCTGGCCACTGCTGCTACTTACCCTTGCGGTATCACTCGGCTTGCCGATAATTCTGTGGCCGCTGGTAATGCTGATGGACCGCTTCAGTGCCCGGCTTGGTCTCGCTGGCCGGCTGGCTTTGCGCAGGCTCAGCCGTCGCAAAGCGGCTACCCTACCCTTGTTGGCCGCGCTGATTATTTCCCTCTCCGTGTTATCCCTGTCGGTTCAGACTGGGCGCGAGCTGCTCGGTGACTGGCGGGCAACATTGCCTGAGCAAGCCCCCAATTATTTCGTCATCAACTTGTTTGATCAGGATATTGACGATTTCAAGAACTGGCTTACGGACCATAACAGTGAAGCCCAGCCACTCTATCCAGTCGTTCGGGCACGCCTTACCGAGATAAACGATCAGCCGGTGCGCGACGCCGTTACCAAAGAACAAGACCGTGCCGAGCGGGCCCTAAACCGGGATCTGTCGCTTACCCAAGCTGCACGTCTGCCCGAGAGCAACAAGCTTACCGACGGCCGCTGGGCAACCGGGCAAGACGAAGTTACGGTGGAAACCAAATTGGCTGAATCGCTGGGCCTTGAGTTGGGCGATTCACTCACCTTCACTGGCCCCGGGCCAGCCATTAACGCCACGGTGGTAGGCCTGCGAGAGGTGGATTGGGAAAGCTTTGCGCCCAATTTCTATTTCATCTTCTCGCCGGACACGTTGAAAGCCCAGAGCCGCACCTGGATTACCAGTTTTTTTCTGCCCCAAGTGCAGCAAGCGGAGCTGGGAGGGCTGGTGCAGAAATTTCCACAGATCAGCCTGCTGGACGTGAATGCCATCCTCGCCACGCTCCAAGACATCATTGGCCAAGCTAGCCGCGCCGCTTTTGTGGTGGGTGTGTTGCTGTTACTGGCCGCATTGCTGGTGCTTATGGCCGCGCTGTTGGCGATGACCGATACCTTGCGGCGCGATAATCACTTGCTGGTGGTTATTGGCGGGCGCCGTGCCTTACTGCGTAAGACCGCCGCACTACAGGCGTTCTATCTGTTCGGTGGTGCGGCGCTATTAGCCAATTTGATTCATCTGGCCGCATTGATTCCATTGGGCATGCGCCTGTTCGACAGCCAGCTACCGCTAAGCCCCTGGCTGCTACTGCCCTGGAGTATCGCCGCTCTAGTCACACTGGCCGCTTTGCTAGCACCACCGCTGATGCCCAAAGCATCAGCGACGAGCCACTAACGAAAAGGCAGCCCAAGCGGCCACGCTACTGGTGGCCATCAAAGCGGTCATGGGCAGCGTACTGCCGTCGTGGAGTATGCCGAGCACGATGCCAATAAGGCCCGCGAGCAAAAATTGCAAAGCGCCGTTCAAGCCAGTGGCAGCTCCACTATCGTGGTCAAACAAGTCTAGGAAGCTGGCGATGCCGTTGGGCATGATCAGTGCCACCATGCCGGCCGCCACCATAATTAACGGCACCACCAACCACAAGGTCAGCAAGCCTGCTAACGTTAACACCAGCAGCGTCACACACGCGGTCATTTGTAGCGCCAGCGCCACGCGCATAATTGAGGCGCTGGTATAGCGGCGCAGCAACAAGACATTCAACCGGTTCATGCCCAGCATGGTTACTACGTTGGCTCCGAAATACAGTGGAAACGCTTCCGGGCTAATGCGGAAATACTCCATGTAAAGAAACGCCGCATCGGTAATGAAGGTAAATAAGGCTGCAAACGCTAGGCCATTGGCCAAAATAAAACCCATGGCCGGGCGATTGCGCAATACCCGGCCATAAGCCAGGAACATGCGTTGGCGCAGGGGCTCACCACTGGGCTTCACCGCCACACTGGGCAGCATAAATCGCACAATACCGAACAGCATCAACCCGTAGAGGGCCAGCATGTAGAAAATGCTCTGCCAGCCAAAAAGCTTAAGCAGCAGCGCCCCCAGTGCTGGAGCAAGTAGCGGCGCCATCAGCATAACCAGGCCAATAGTGGTCATGACCTTAGCTGCCTCCTTACCTGTGAAGTGGTCTCGCACCGAGGCGGCGGCGATCACCACGGTGGCGCCGCCGCCCAGGGCTTGTAAAAAACGCAGCACATAAAGCATGTCGATACTGGATGACAGCGGGATACTTAAGCAGCCGAGAATGAACAGACACAGCCCCACATAGGCTACCGGCTTGCGGCCAAACTGATCAGAAAGCGGCCCACCCAACCACTGGCCTGCCGCCACACCCAACACATAGACACTCACCGAGACTTCGACAGCGTGGATTTCCACCGCAAAATGCCCGGACATGGCCAGTAATGCAGGTAAATAGGTATCAATGGCCAATGGCCCCAGCGCCACCAACGAGGCAAGCAGAAATGCCAAGCGGCCGGGAGAAAGAGTTTGCATGGGTACATCCTGATACAGTTTCGAGGTCCGGCGATGCGTCATGCATCAAGACTGATGGAAGGCCTATTCTCAAAGCCTGAGTGAACACATAATCCGGCAGGATGGTAACGTAATCGCTGTGGGCTTTCAGTTACTCAATGAATCTAATTCAGTTTTATTATTAATAACCTATTATGCATCAGTAGCTATCATTGCACTCAATAGGGCAAGCCACGGTACACTAAGCCGCTGCTTCAGCCAGAATACGCATTTACCGGCCCGAACAATCAGGCATAATGCGCCAACGCTCGGCAAGGAAATCATCTCCAACCCCACTTTGCCATGAGCTACGTTAGCATGCCTGCCCGATGCTTAGTGGCGTGCACGAGGGTTGCGGAACCGTCTAATCACCTAGGAACTTCATGGATTTAAGTGTCCCTTTCCAGCTAGCCATTATCACTGTGGTCGCTTTTCTCTGCCAATGGCTGTCTTGGAGAATCAAACTCCCTGCCATTTTGCCATTGCTGCTTACCGGTTTGGCGCTTGGCCCGCTTTGGGGTGTACTACAACCCAAAGAACTGTTCGGTGATTTGCTACTTCCCGGTGTATCCCTGGCGGTCTCTATCATTCTGTTCGAAGGCGCCATGACACTGCGCTTCGATGAAATTCGCGGCTTGGAAAAAACCGTTCGCCGGCTTGTTACTTGGGGTGCCTTAGTCACCTGGAGCATTGTTACCGTCTCTGCTTGGTGGGTGCTAAAACTCCCCTTGGGTCTAGCTTTACTTTTTGGTGCGCTGGTCGTGGTGACAGGCCCAACCGTTATTGTTCCTCTGCTACGCAGTGTCCGCCCAGTAAGCAGCGTATCTCGATTGCTGCGTTGGGAAGGCATCGTTATCGATCCCTTGGGCGCTATTTTTGCTGTATTGGCCTACGAGTTGGTGGTGGCCAGCGGCCAAGATGGGGCCATACTGCACACGCTGTGGCTGTTCTTCCAGACAATCGGCGTGGGAGCAGCCATCGGTTGTGCTGTGGCTTTCGGCTTGGCCGAGTTGTTGCGTCGGCATCTAATCCCTGAATACTTGCGCAGCTTTCTGGTGCTGTCGTCCATCATTGGTGAGTTTGTTTTAGCCAATGGCCTGAGTGAGGAATCCGGACTGGTTGCGGTTACCGTAACCGGGATCGTGTTGGCTAACCGCAAAGGCGTGCGCACCGACGACATTCTCCACTTCAAAGAAAACCTATCAGTGATGCTGATTTCCGGTCTCTTTATCGTGCTTGCCGCACGATTGGAAATGAGCGAACTCAGTCAACTCGGTGCTACCGCTCTGGCGGTTTTAGTGATTATTCAGTTCGTTGCTCGGCCATTGTCAGTATGGTTATCTACTCTTGGCTCCTCACTGAATTGGCGTGAAAAATCACTGCTCGCCTGGATTGCACCACGGGGCATTGTCGCCGCGGCGATCTCGGCCCTGTTCGCCGAACGGTTACAGCAAAACGGTGTTCCCGGTGCCGAGAAACTGGTGCCACTTACCTTCATGGTGATTATCGGCACGGTGGCATTACAGAGTCTCACCGCCCGTCCACTGGCTCGCCTGCTGAAAGTAGCAGAGCCGGCGCCACGCGGTTTCCTGATTATCGGTGCTAACCCGGTGGCCCGTGCCATTGGCGCTGCCTTGCAGAAGAACCAATACCCGGTCGTGGTCACGGATTCCAGTTGGGAATCCATCCGTTCTGCCCGTATGGAAGGACTAGGAACCTTTTATGGAAACCCGGTCTCACAGCACGCTGACCAATATTTGGATCTCGTTGGTTACGGAAAACTGCTGGGGTTAAGCCCTCGGCGAGAGCTCAACACTATGGCGACCATGCGCTACCGGCTGGAATTCGGAGAGCAAAACATCTTTAGCCTGCCCACGCAAAAAACGGAAAAGGAAGTGAAGCATGAGGTCGCCCCGGAGCACCGTGGTGCCACCCTCTTCGCTCCCGACATGACCTATGCCCGCCTAGCCAGCCTGCTCAGCCAAGGCGCAGAAATTCGTAAAACGCGGCTGACTGAAGAATTTAGTTTTCAGGCTTACAACGAAACACCAGGACGCCAAGTTTGGCCATTATTTGCCATTGATCCCCGCGAACATATTGTTGTGTTCTCTGCGGAAGAAAGCCCCGAGCCCAAAGCCGGCTGGTACATTCTCGGGTTAGTAAAAGAAGATGCTGCCAAGGAAGAAAAAAAGGCTGAAGCTCGTGCAGAGGCGGCCGCCGAAAAGGTAGCCACTGCAAATAAATCAGAGGACAAAAACGAGTCAAAAACCCATAAACGTGACGAAAAGACGGACACCAATAAGGGTTCAAAACAAACGGCAGGCAAAACACAGCAAAATTGACCTGTTGCCTCACTGCTAACTAAAGAGCCTGCCCAACTTTACTACGGGGCAGGCTTTTTAGTTGCTATCAGGGCTCGGCTCTGAATCCTCATCCCCCACAAATGAGTCAATCAACCCGCACACTCGACCATCATCCAGCCGACAATCCGGTGCCCCCTGCCATTGCTCCATAGCATCACGCATGCGGTCACTAAGCGCCTGCAGCTCAGTGATTCGGGTTTCTACCTGATTTAGCCGGTCTTCAATTAAAGTGCGAACCTGACCGCAAGGGGTCTCCCCTTCACGGGATGCGTGGATCAGGGACTGAATATCGCTGAGGGTAAAACCTAGAGAACGAGCTTTTAGTGCAAAGCGTAACAACCGCAAGTCCTCAGCGCGGTAATAACGATAGCCGTTATGGCTGTCACGACTGGGCGATAACAAACCAATATTCGTATAGTGGCGAACCGTTTCAGCCGTGGTTTTAGCCTGTTTCGCCAGTTCCGATACGCGCATAAATGCTACTCCTGATGAGAAGACAGGGAAGCTTCAGAATGTGACTGAGCCCACTGCCTCCAGGCTTTTGGTAACGGGCGGTTGTGCGCCGCAAAAAATGCATTCACTGAACCCATAATCGTTTCGATGCTCAACTGCTGAGTTAATGCGGTCCCGAAATTTGTCGCTTTTGGGGTTTCAGTCAAGGTGCACTGCAATGCCACATCAGCCAGCGGCACCACCTCCTGATGGCGCTGCCAGGCCGTCCGCAACGGGCCGGCGAGCCAGCCACATTGCTGGTAGCTCAATGCATACTGACCTTCAAGCCACCATAAATAGGCATCATCACCCAAGGCATTAATCAGAACGTTATGCTGTTGCTGGTATTGCCCCATATCGCCGCTGGCAATCCCCCTGCGAAGTAACCAAATCATCGGTTGTTCCGATTCAAGCTGGTGGGCAGCAGCAACACGCTCACAAGGTTTACCCAGGCATTGGGTCAGCCACAGTTTCAGCGCTGCTGGGCGCCCTTCGGCCAAATTAGCTAGGTCGGGTAAGCCCGGTGCTGCCCCCAATTGAGCAAGAAATGCCTTGCCACGTTCGCTCTGCAACCAGCGGCGCTTTTCCAACAATGCCGTTAGTTGCAAACCGGAACTGTAGTCATACCAGTCAGTCAAGGTGTAGGGATTTGCGGCCATGCCTTCAAGGCGTAAAAAACTGATATCGCCGTCAGGAAAATGCAACCGCACTCGGGCGGCAAAACGGCGGTCGTTTTCATTGAAGCCGGTAATGGCAAACCGGTCGATGGACTGCGCCTTAACCCACGGCTTAATGGCCACTGTAGGCAACCGCACGATATCCTGGCGCAGCAATAATACGTTCAGTTGCCCCTGCGCCAGATCGGCACGCAATTGCCGTAATACCTCGCTCGCCTGCACAGGAAAATAAACCAATAAGAAAAGGAAAAGGCACGCGATTTGTGACCAGCGAGACATCAAAATAGACCCGGAAATAATAATAGGACGACCCTACCACAGGGCGCAGCTCGATCGGCACTAAAGCCGTGCTGGGTAACCGGTAATACGCCGAATAGAGCGATATAACGGCGCCAGCCGGGGATAAAGCTTCAGGTACACGCCACGGTAAAGGTCGTCGTAATGGTGCGCGATTGCTGCATCAGGCAAAAAGGTATCACCGGGACGGGTCATCGCGGCCACCGCCGAGGGATAATCCGGATGCAGGCCCAGAGCCACCGCCGCACTGATGGCCGCCCCCAGCCCGGAGGTTTCCGTGGTGTGAGGTCGAATCGCCGGTAAATTAAAGATGTTTGCAGTGATCTGCATGATTGCATCGCTTTGCGAACCTCCCCCAGAAACACGCAGGGAGGTCACCGCAATGCGGTTGCGCTTCTCCAGTCGATCTTTGCCCTCGCGCAGCGCATAGGCAATACCTTCAATAATTGCGCGGTACAAGTGGGCACGGGTATGCACATCGCCAAACCCTATAATCGCTCCTTTCGCTTCCGGGCCAGGAATCCGCACACCAGGGTTCCAAAATGGTTGCAGCATCAAGCCCATGGCACCCGGTGACGTTTGTTCCAACAAGGCTTCAAAAAGCGTTTCAGCAGCCACGCCAAGCGTTTCAGCCTGTTGTACTTCCTGTTGCCCAAACTCTCGCTTGAACCAGTTCACCATCCAGTAGCCGCGCTGAACAATGATCTCGGAATTATAGCGATCAGGCACAGCCGCCCCGTAGGCCGGGACAAAAGTAATAGGCTCCACATAGCGCTCATTACACGTATTGAAGGTCGCTGTGGTGCCGTAGCTGAGGTTGCCGATTTCCGGTGTAAACGCCCCGGCACCAAGCACTTCGCAGGCCTTGTCTGCGCCGCAAGCAATCAATGGCAAGCCTTCGGGGATGCCGGTGGCTTGGCAGGCTTGCTCTGTGATGGTTCCCAGCGTTTTGCCAGGCTCGACCAGTTCGGGGAGCTGTTCGCGGTGTACCCGCAACGCCTTCCACTTAAGGTCATGGGGCGGCGCCCAACAGCGCCCTTTGTAATCAAAGGGAATGTAGCCGACTTGGGACGCGGTGCAATCGCGCAATTGCCCGGTAAGCCGGTAATTCAAATAGCCGGAAAGCAGTAAAAAGTGTCGGGTTTGCTGCCAAATTGCCGGCTCATCCACGGCCAGCCAATTGAATTCGGCTTTGGCCTGGAACTGCCGGAGTGTTTCACTCTGGCCCATCATCGTTACTGGCGCAGCCAGCCACCAGGGTAGCCGAGGAATGGAATCTGTTCGGCGTTGATCCAGCCATATAATCGCCGGGCGCAGCGGCTGCTTATTATCATCAAGGCACACCACCGAGGCCCGCTGGGTGGTCAACGCCACCGCTATAACACGGTGTTTCAGTGGCTCGTGCTGTTGCCATAAACCCTGACACGCCAGCCCAAGCTGCTCCCAAAAATAATCGGCGTGCTGTTCTGCTTGGCCAGGTTTATCAGAAAAGTAGGGTTCAATATGCTGCTGATAGCGGGCAACCAGTTCACCTTTACGGTTAAACAACATGGCCCGGGCACTCTGTGTACCCTGATCCAGTGCCAATACCAGCGGGTCGTCCATTACCTTGCCTGCTGCCCAGGAGCGCCATCAGCCTCAACGGCCTCTGTGGCATCGCCCTTACTGGCTGGGGCGGGTACGCTATAGAATCGTTGATGGATACCCTTATAGCGAACAAGCTCCTTATCCCACTGCGCATCATCCCAGCCCAGGGTTTGCTGGATTTGCGGGCGTAACCCGTTCAGCGCGGCTATACCTGCTGTAGGCTTTATCAGCCCTAATCTCGTGCGGCGCAGCATTAGGTCGTCTAGGTGCACAACGGATTCATGGTCCAAAACCCACTGGATAAATGCCGGGTCCGACTGATCTGCATGCAAGAAGGCCTCCACCGCGTGGGGCGCATTTTCCAGTGGATCAAAGCTTGAGACTTTGCTTTTCTGGCTGCGGCGATGTTCGCTATCATCGATTAATCCGGTAGCCAACAAGGCATCCAGTGCAATCAAACGGAACGTCGTCAGCTTGCCGCCACTCACCGTGACAATGCCGTTGTCGCCCCAAACCGCATGGTCCCTGCGCTCTTTGGACGGATCTACACCTTTACCAGAGGCAATCACCGGGCGTACCCCGGCAATGGTGGAATAGATATTCTCGCGGGTCACATTGCAGCCTGGAAACTGGGTATTAATGAGTTTGAGAAGATATACCACCTCGCGGTCACTGGCTGCCGCCTCAATATCCATGTCCTCAGGATGATCCAGATCCGTCGTGCCCACACAAGTGACGCCTTCCCAAGGGAATACGAACACCGGCCGGCCGTCATCGGGATGCATCACTGTAAGGCAGTCGTTCACCGACAATACGGCGGGGTCGATAAACAGGTGGCTGCCGCGTAATGGCCGCACCCGAGCCTCAGCACCAGAAAAACGATCGGCCCAGGCCCCCGTAGCGCTCACCACTGCCGATGCATTTAGGGTTACCCGTTCGCCACTAACACGGTCTTCCACGGCAACGGCAAAGCCTTGCTCTTTCCGCTCGGCTTGAACAACGCGAGCGTAATTGTGTGCCAATCCGCCATGCCGGGCGCCTTCCAACAAAGTACGCATCACTAAACGACAATCATCGGTCAGGGCATCGGTGTAACACATGGCACCGGTGAGATCTTGATTCCGCAAAGCGGGTACTCGTTCCAGTAGCTGCTTGCGGTTCAGGTAACGATGATCGCGAATACCTGCCAGAAAATCATATAGCCACAGCACCATCTTCATGGGCCAACGCCCGGGGAAGACCCCTTTGCGTAACGGGAACAGGTAGATGGCCCGCTCTACCAGGCCCGGCAGCTCATTCAGCAGCCGTTCGCGCTCAAGCAGTGAATGCCGCGTCAGGGTGATGTCACCCTGGGCAATGTAGCGCAGACCACCGTGCACCATCTTCGAAGAACGGCTGGAGGTGCCCCAAGAAAAATCAGTCTGCTCCAATAACAGCACGCGGTGGCCGCGTCGGGCCGCTTCCAGCATGACGCCCGCGCCAGTAATGCCGCCTCCAATGACGATCAGGTCCCAGTGTGGGGCTTGTGGCGCTGTCGGTGTGGCTAATTCTGTCAGCGTGCGGCGCTGGCCGAGCATAAGATTACCCCTGTGTAGCCGTTATCGAATCGTGCGCGGAGCGTTCTCGATCAGGCAACCTGGATTAAGACGGTGCTGAGGGTCGAAGTGATTCACCAGCCGATCCAATACCGCCATGCCCAGCTCGCCTTTCTCGTGGTGTAGCCAGCGAGCATGATCCCGCCCCACGCCATGCTGATGGCTGATGGTGCCGCCGCTCGCCACAATGGCATTACTGGCAGCTTCTTTGAGCACACGCCAGCGAGCCAAGGTTTTTTCATAACTGTCGGAACAGCGGAAAACATAGGTGGTGTAGATACTTGAACCCTGCGAGTACAGATGTGACAGGTGGGTAAACACGTGCACCTGCTCGCCATCACCGGCGTTATCACGCACCGCCTTCTCCATGGTCTCCACCGCAGAGGTGACCCGATTCCAGTCCACCGCCGTTTCAAACGTATCCACCACGTACCCGTGCTCCCACAAGCCGTGACGCAAATACGGGGAACGGAAACGGGACTCTTCCCACTTTTTACCCAGCAACCTACCCACCATCACGCCACCGGCTTGGCGAATGTGTTTGCGTGTTTGGCTCAGCACATAACGTGCCTGGGATTTATCGCCCGTCACCCCGAAGGTGATCATGCATTTACTGTCGCCACAACCGCGTACGCCAAGATACCTATGCAAAATACCGACCAGTTTTTCGTGGCCAGCGAGCATCAGGTGGGTGCGCGTTTCCTCAGCATTGGACAGGCGCAACATCGACAGAGGAATTTTCGCCTGAATCATCTTGCGCACCAGCTCTTTGCCAGTCTCCCAATCAGGGGCAAACGCAACCTGAAAACTTTCCGTTTCTGGCAACGGTGTTACTCGCACT